>JBPOJB010000062.1:0-10495 GCA_052034005.1 Planctomycetota bacterium
CCACATCTCCCACGGGCGGCCTCTGTCGCCCGTTTTTCATGCGCTCCTCACCCTCCCTGGACGATCCATTCTCCGGACAGTCAAACCGAGACTATCACGGACAAATAATTCGGGACGCGGCAACCGCAACGTCCGTCAACAAAAACCCACTGGGTCCGAAACCCCTCCGCACGGCCAGATGGTATCCATTTGCCGTTGGTTTCGCTCCCAGTGGTCTTCGGTGCGCGTGAGACCGACTGAACACCTGACGCGCCGCCGTGTTCCCAACATCGCCGGCACATCCCATCTATTTGCACTTATTTGACCACAACCCTTGGCTTCCTGACAAGTTAGAACGATGAACCAGAGCCCGTTTTTTCGTCCGCAGGGCCGTCTGTAGGCCGTTTGCAGGCCTTGAGGAGGATTCGATCCGCCTCATAGGTGCTAAGTATTTCGTCCGTCTCGCCAGCCGGCACGCAGAATTCACGGCACAGACAGTGTGGTCAAGAAAGGCAAATTTTTCCGAAAAACCGCCCAATCCCTACTGTCACGCACCTCCGTCCTTGGTAAACTCGCCCTACTCGCTGAGATTTGACCCAGTGAGTCTATGAGGTATTGTTCAATTGTCTCATTCACGCGTTTGATCCGATGGGCGTTCGCCCTGGTTTTCCTACATCTCATCTGACTTGGTGCGGGCGGCTGTTGCGGGTTGCGATCCGCGTTGTGCAGTCGCAGTGCGAAGCAAACTCTTCTGTCACAGGAGGTCGATGAAGGTGCGCTAGCACGCCGTACGACATTTCGAGGTTGACGAAATGAGCGTAGCGACTCTCAGGAGGCGCGGCCGAGAGCGACGGAACTCATCTGTTGTATTCAAGGTTGCCGACTCCCCCGCGGAACGGAGAGACGCATTCGAGCTTGTTTACAACCAGTATTTGCGGACCGGCCTGGCGGTCCCCAACGCGTATCGCGTTCGCGTAACGCCCTACCATCTGCTTCCCACGACGCACGTGTTCGTGGCGTATCAGGATAGTGAGATCGTCGCGACGATGACGCTAGTGGGCGACGGCGAGCTGGGTCTGCCCATGGAGTCGATCTACGGCGCGGAGGTGGCGGAGCGGCGTGCGCTGGGCCAGCGGCTGAGCGAGGTGTCCTGCCTGGCCGACTCCCGTACCGACCGCCGCGACTTCCTGACCATGTTCGTGGGCCTCAGCCGGGTGCTGGCCCAGTTCGCGCGGCGGCAGGGCTACCATCAGTTGCTGGTCGTCTGCCACCCCCGGCACGCAGCCTTCTATCGCCGCTACCTCGGCTTCCAGACGATCGGCGCCGTGGCCGAATGCCCGCACGTCCAGAACAAGCCGGCCGTGCCCTTGTGCCTGGACTTCGAATACGTCGACCACTACCCGCCCGCCTGCTATACGCGGTTCTTCGGCCAGTGGCTGCCGGAGGAGCAGCTCCAGCCGAGCCGCCTGGAGCCGGCCGAAATCGAAATGCTCCGGCAGATGGTCGACCACACATTCGACCAGGCCGTGCGCCCGCCCTTCTGGGCGCCGGACCCCGCTGCCACGCCCGACGCGGAGCTGGCGGTTCTGTAAGGGCAGCCGGGACCGGACCGGATGGGGTGGGATGGGATGGGCGACATGGACGGGATGCGCGGAGTGGCATGTCGGCATCGATGATCTGGCCTATCCGGTCTCGGCATTGCGGCCTGGGCGTGACCTAGACTTTCGCGTACTCGTACTCGTTCCGCGCGCGCACATCGCCGGTTCGACCGATTCGACACGATCCGGGGCATCGAGCCATGTGGTCCGTGGCCGTCAAGACACTGGTTGCCGATCGAGGCAAGCTGTTCACGGCGCTGGTGGGCGTCGTGTTCTCGATCGTGTTGGTCAACGTGCAGGGCGGCCTGTTCCTGGGCCTGCTCCAGAAGGCCGGCATGCTGGTCGACTACGGCGAGGCGGACATCTGGGTCGGCCATCGTCGGATCCACAACGTGGACTTCCCACGCGACATTCCGCGTCGCTGGGTGCACCGGGTGCGTGCGGTGCCGGGCGTGAAGAGCGCCCAGCCCTACCTGTTGGGCTTCACCGAGATGACGTTGCCGCGTGGCGGGTTCGAGACCGTGTTGGTCGTGGGCGTCGAGCGCGCCAGCCGGCTGGGCGACGCCTGGAACTTCCTGGACGGCAACCGGCACTCGATCCTCGAGAACGACGGGATTGTGGTTGACGTGTGCGAAGCGGACAAGCTGGACGACCCGGCGGTGGGCGAGCTGCGTGAGGTGGGTCGGAGACGTGCCCGCGTGGTCGCGCGCACGCAAGGCATCATGAACTTCCTGGTGACACCCTACATCTTCACGACGTACGACCGGGCGCTCCAGTACCTGAAGCGCCCGGCGGACCGCTGTTCGTACATCCTGGTCCAGTTGCAGCCGGGCGCCGACGCGCGCGCGGTCTGTGCGGGGATCAAGCAGCGGCTGCCGGAGGTCGAGGCGTTTCCGAAGCGCGCCTACAGCCGCATCTCGGTCAACTTCTGGCTGACGCGCACCGGGCTGGGGATCAGCTTCGGAGCCGCCACGCTGCTCGGCCTGTTCGTCGGCCTGGTGATGGTCGCCCAGACGCTCTACGCGCTGGTGCTCGACCGGCTGCCGGAATACGGCACGCTCAAAGCGATCGGCGCGACCGAACGCCAGGTCTTCTCGCTGCTGGTGACCCAGGCGGTGGTGATGGCCACGCTCGGGTCCGTGCTCGGGTTGCTGGCCGTCGCGCTGATGCAGCACCGGTTCAGCACCCCGAAAGCGCCGATCGTCGTCCCCTGGTGGCTGTCGCTCGGCAGCTGTGCGCTGGTGTTGGTCATCTGCCTGGTATCCGCCCTGCTCCCCTACCTGCGTGTCCGCAAGGTGGACCCGGTGATGGTGGTGCAAGGGTGAGGAGGAAGAGGAAGAGGAGGAGGAAGAAGAAGATCCGAGGCGACATGATTTCAGGACGTGAGAGCTGAAGGCCGTGTACACCCCCGTTCCAACTTCCGTGCTGGAGATCCACGACGTGCGCAAGGCGTACGCGCGGGGCGGGACAGTGACCCATGTGCTGGGCGGCGTGGACCTGGTGGTGCGGCGTGGCGAGTGCGTGTTCCTGGTCGGCCCGTCGGGGAGCGGCAAGTCGACGTTGCTGTCGATCCTCGGCTGCATCCTGACGCCGGACGGCGGCCGGCTGCGCATCCTGGGCCGGGACATCGGGCACGTGGACGATCGCGTCCGGACGCTCTTGCGCCGCGACGTATTGGGGTTCGTGTTCCAGCGTTTCCAACTGATCCGCGGCCTGACGGTGCTGGACAACGTACTCGTCCCGCTGCGCCTGCAGGGCAAGCCGCTCCCGGAGGCCCGCCGGCGCGCGATGGAGTTGCTCGACGCCGTCGGGTTGGCCGCCTGGGCCCAGGCGATCCCGAAGCGCCTGAGCGCCGGGCAGTGCCAGCGCGTCGCGTTCGCACGGGCGCTGGCCAACAACCCGCTGATCATCCTGGCCGACGAGCCCACCGCGTCGCTCGACGCGGTCACGGGCGATGAAGTGATGCAAGTGCTCCGCAACCTGACTACCCAGTACAAGAAAACCGCGATCGTCGTCACGCACGATCAACGTATCTTCAAATACGCGGATCGGATCTATCACCTGGAAGACGGACGCTTGAGGGAGAGACCATGCCCAGACTCCTGATCATCATCCCCACGCTCGGCGTCATCCTGCTATTGGGCCTGTCGATCGATTTGCAGTCGCATTCGCCGCCGGTGCGCCACGAGGCGACGGACGGGGCGCTCGACATTTTCGCGTCCGGGCGCGTGGAGGGCGCGACGGAGGAGATCAACCTGCGCCCGCAGCTGCAGGGGCGCGTCGCCGACCTGGCGTTTGCCGAATCGTCGACCGTGGCGGAGGGTGACGTGCTGCTCCGGATCGACGATCGCGAATACCGGCACCAGGTGGCGCTGGCCCAGGCCGAGCTGCAGATGGCCGAGGCCAGGCTCCAGCGACTCATCAACGGCGCTCGATCCGAGGAGCGGAAGGAGGCGGAGGCGTTGTGGACGGCGAAGGCGGCCGAGCTGGAGCGCGCCCGCTTACAGTGGAACCGGGTGCGGCAGTTGCGCGAGCAGAAGGCGGTGACCGAACAGGAGGCGGACAACCAGCGGATGGAGGTCAGCGCGTTGGAGGCGGCGGTGGACGCCGCGCGGGCGCGCTTCGAGCTGCTGGAGGCGGCCGCGCGCCCGGACGAAGTGGCGATGGACCAGGCGGCGGTGGACGCCGCCCGGGCGAAACTGGAGATGGCTCAACTGCAACTGTCCCGCACGCAACTCACGTCGCCCGTCGCCGGGCAGATCCTGGCCGTCAATACACGCCTGGGAGAACTGGTCGGGCCGGACACGCCCAGCCCGGCCGTCGTGATGGCCGACACCGGCCGGTACCGCGTGCGCGCGTTTGTCGAAGAGTACGACGCGCCGCGCGTGCGGACCGGCATGATGGCCGATATCACCGCCGACGGGATCCCGGACAGGAGCTTTCGCGGGACCGTCAGCGAACTGAGCCCGCGCATGGATCGCAAACAACATTGGACCGACCGGCCGGACGAGCAGTTCGATACCAAGACGCGCGAAGTCTGGATCGATCTCGATTCGGCCGACGGCCTGGTCCTCGGCCTGCGCGTGGATGTTACCATCCACGCGGCGGACGTGCGGTGAGAGACGAGGTGAGAGGTGAGAGGTGAGAGGTGAGAGAATCGGGAATCGAGCCGTCTTAGATCCTGAACCTGGATCCCCGGCTTCAACCAACGAAGGAAGGCGGAAAGCCATGTCCACCCAGCTCCCATACTCGCCCGACGATTTGCGCCGCGCGCTGGCCGGCTGGTCGGAGGTGTTGGGCGACTCGTATGTCCACAGCGATGCGGGGACGATCGCACGCTACGCGCGCACCACGCTGCCGCGCGGCACGACGCCGGCGGCTGTCGTGCGCCCCGAATCCACGCGCCAGGTGCAGCGCGTGGTCCAGATCGCGAACCAGTACCGGGTGCGGCTGCACCCGATCAGCCGCGGGAAGAACTGGGGCTACGGCGACGCGTGCGCTGTGACGGACGGCCAGGTGATCGTCGACCTGGGACGCATGGACCGGATCGTCGAGGTGAACACGCCGCTGGCCTACGCGGTGATCGAGCCGGGCGTGACCCAGGGCCAACTGTACGAGTACCTGACCGACCGGGCCATCCCGCTGATCATGGACGCATCGGGCGCCGGGCCGGATGCCAGCGTGGTGGGCAACACGCTGGCGCGCGGGTTCGGCCACACGCCGTACGGGAACCATTTCACGCACATCTCGGGGATGGAGGTGGTGCTGCTGCGCGACGCGCGCGTGGTCCATACCGGGTTCGGGGCCCTGCGCGGCGCGCAGGCGACCCGCGTGTTCCCCTGGGGCCTGGGCCCCTATAGCGCGGGTCTGTTCACGCAGTCGGATCTGGGAATCGTCACGCAGCTGGGCGTCTGGCTGCTGCCCACCCCTGAGACGATCCAGGGGTTTGCGTTCAAGGTGCCGCGTGACGAGCACCTGTCGGAGGTGTTGGACGCCGTGCGCGAGCTGCGGCTGGGGGGTGTGGTCCAGAGCACGGTGCACGTGGCGAACGACCTGCGGGTGATCTCCGCCCAGCGGCATTACCCGTGGGAACTCACGGGTGGCCGCACGCCGCTGCCCGACCCGGTGCGGCAGGCGCTGCGCCGCGCGGCGGGGATCGGCGCCTGGAACGCCATGGGTGGCCTGTACGGGACGCGCCGCCAGGTGGCCGCCGCGCGCGCGGCCGTCCGCCGCCGTCTGGGGCGTCTGACCCACGTCCACTTCTTCGGCCAAGAGAAGATCCGCTGGGCTCGTCGGCTCGTGGGGATGCTGAGCATGACTCAGTACGGCCGGAGCCTCGGGAAGATGGTCGACAGCGCCGAGTCGGTCTATAAGCTGCTGGTGGGCAACCCGACTCCGGAGCATCTGAATGGCGTGTTCTGGCGCACGCGGCCGGGGACGGTAGTCGACAAGACCGACCCGATCAACTCGGGCAGCATCTGGCTCTCGCCGGTGATCCCGCTGGAAGGGTCGCACGCGCGCCGCGTGCTGGAGATCTGTGAGCCGATCTGGCGCGAGCACGGCTTCTCGCTGCTGGTCACGATCACGGCAATCACCGAGCGTGCGGGTGTGGCCGTGCTGACGGTCTGCTTCGACCACCAGGAGCCGGGCGAGCCGCAGAGAGCGGCCGACTGCTACAAGCAGGCCTTCGAGTCGTTGGCCAATGCTGGCTATTTCCCCTACCGGCTCGGCATCCAATCGGCCGACGCCCTCGCGCCGTTCCTTCACTCCCCGCCGGAGGACGCAGCGATCAGGCTATAGCGCCTTCCCTTCTGCACTCTGCACTCCTTGTTCTGCACTCTGCACTCGTCTTCCCCTTCTGCACTCTGCACTCCTTGTTCTGCACTCTGCACTCTGCCCTCCCAGCTGCTCGTGGTTTCACCCCCCTCGGTCCCCCCTTGTACAAGGGGGGAAGGTGTCTGTTGCTGTGGCCCCTTTGTCGGTGGTGAGGATCGCCCTGGAGAAATCCAGGCCACTCCGCCGCCCAGCGGCTGTGGCTGGCCTGGCGAACCGCCGCTGTGAGACGGCGTCGTTCCTGGACGTCGATGAGCAAGCCCGCGTGGCCGCACGGACGGGATATGGACGCATGAATACGCCTGAGATGAGGGCCGTCCCGTTGGGACTCGGGTCTGGTGAGTGTACGCGACCCAGGGCTGCGGCCCGGCTCGCACGGCTCGCCGGGCCTTCGCCCTGGGCTGTGTTAGTGCTGTCCCTTCGGGACGCAAGAGCCCGTCTTCGTGTCGCCGATTAGCACGGCCCAAGGATTTCCAGTTGGTGGTGCCACAGCCTGTGGTGGGGAAGTCGTACGGTCTTCGGCTCGGCAGCGTCCTGTGCATGGCCTCTTTCAACGCGCCCAAGAGTCCGAAGCACCTGGGGTCCTCTTCATACGTAATCAAGTTGACCAGGCGCACATTCGCCGCGAGTCAAGCGGCCAGTTCTTGCTTCACGTCGATGGGCGTGGCTCGTAGTGACCGCATTCATGCGGTCCCGCACTCCCGGACCCGATAAAGACTTGTCGGACCTCGAAGTCCACGTCCTTGTTCTCCGGAGCGAAACCATGCCCGGCAAAACGAGCCAGCCCGCCGATCATCTCCTCATACGCATCAAGCCACGCGTGGACGCCTTGCGGTGATCTCTTTCGCATCCAGTCGACGATGCTGCGAATATCGGCCTGGGCCAGCTCCAGTTCATGAACGCGATTCGTCATCCCGTCGAGTTCCGGAGCAATTCCCGCAGCTCTTGAGTCAGTTCGCCGGCCGGCCTTCCACGATCACCATTCTTGAAATCGTCGATGGCGGCATTCACCGCATCGACATTCTCGATGTACTGGGCGCTCGTGGGGTAGAGAAGCTGCCATTCATCCATAAGCTCCCCCAGGGTGACCTTGGACGAATCGCCGCGCTCAAGTCGCTGATGCACGAATTCGTTGAAATGTCGGAGGTCGTCTTCTGCAGTTGCCATCGGGACGCTCCAGTTGATACCTGACTTTTCAAAGATATCGATACCCCGGCGTTCCGTCCACTAAGCCGACCGACGTTGCCTAGCTCGTCGCTCTGCCGTCCTCTTTCCTCTTCCCTTCTGCACTCTGCACTCCTTGTTCTGCACTCTGCACTCTGCCCTCGCTGCTGCTCGTGGTTCCACCCCCCTCGGTCCCCCCTTGTACAAGGGGGGAAGGTGCCTGTTGCTTCCCGTTCTGCACTCTGCACTCCTCTTCCTTCCTCCCTTCTGCCCTCTGCACTCCTTGTTCTGCACTCTGCACTCCTCCTCCCTTCTCCCCCTTCTGCACTCTGCACTCCTTGTTCTGCACTCTGCACTCCTTGTTCTGCACTCTGCACTCCTCTCCCTTCTTCCCTTCTGCACTCTGCACTCCTTGTTCTGCACTCTGCACTCCTCTTCTTCCTCCTCTTCCTCCTCCTCCCCTCCCCCTTCCTCTTCCCCATTCGTTCCTTTCCTCTGACGCAACAAAAAAGGCGGCAACCAATTGGTTGCCGCCTCGGGAGCTAACTCAATTCATTCTGTGCTCAGCGGGCACTACTTCTGCCGACGGCGGAGTGCAAGCACCGCACCGATCGCCAGGAAGCCGCCCCACAGCGCGACCGTCGCCGGTTCCGGAACCGCAGCGAAGGTCAACGGGTCTTCGCTACGTGCCGACCACTGGCCTTCGCCCGGGACGTAGATGTTCGCACCGCCGAAAATGTCGTTCCCGAACGCCTTGTCCTTATCAAAGAACGGCGCGCCCGGCCCACTCACGGCATCCAGCCCAAACCACGAGACGCCGATGAGCGTCCCGAAAGCCGGCGGCAGCGGCGTGAACCCGCCACCGTTCGTTGCGGTCTGGAACCCGAACGTGCCCCATGCCGGGGTGGGATCCGCGAAAATGCTCGCGACGTCGGTCCCGATAACCCCAGTGACCTTCCAGTCCGTCGAGCTTTCCTTGAGAATCAGGGCCTCGCCAGCAGCCAAGTTCAAATGGCCAAACGGGTCAAACGTTGGATTGCTGTAGGTCAACGGCCCGCCGGCGCTGCCGGAGACATCAACTACGGAGTAACCCAAGAAGTAATCGCTTCCTTTCTGCCATGCCGGTGCCGGGCCGAACACGCCGGGGTTCGACGGATCCTGGATCGTGAGTTCCGTAGCGCTGAAAATGCTCAGCAGCTGCACACTCCCGTACTCGCCAATCTTCTCCGGATCCACTACGAGGTACCCGCCGTCCGGACTCTCAACGATGAACGACTCGTAGTTAGTGAACTTGATCTTATTGATCAGTCCCGTGGTATCAAACGCGCCGGTAATCCCCGCGAACGCCGCGGACGGCAGCGCTAACAAAACGACCAGCAATGACAAGATGACTTTTCGCATGACCTCAAAGCTCCCTATCAAGTACCTCATGTTCCGAATGTTCTCGGCGCACAGACAAACGATGCTGTACTAATCCTTACTTACCCGCTGACCGGATCCGCCTGACACTCGAAACCACACCAACAAATCACAGGTTGAAAACGACGCCAGTACCCAACAATTTCGGAATACTTGTTACCACCATACCCATGCCCACGCCCGCCGTCAAGTATTTGATCTGGAAAATCCATAGATTTTTGGTCGCACTTGACAGCCAGCGGCCTATCCGCCGTGAACACGCCTCCACAGTTCGATTTCGGCTAGCATGGAACACTGTCCTGTTTTATCCGCATTTTCCGCGAAAGCAATACCCTTTGCGGTTTTTCTGCCGGATTTTTTCCCTGTTCTGTTCTCTGCCTCCCCCTCGGCTCGCCCGAACCCCCACCGCCACAGCCCGATCCCGTCCGGTCCGTGCCCCGCCGAGCCCTTCCAAGACCTCGAATCCGGCGGCCTGAAACCTCGGAAAACCATCCGGGTTCTCACCGTAACTCTAAAAAGGACAACAGCTTCCTGCGTATCCGGTGCCTCAGTTGCCAGGCGTTGGGCGCCGAGATCTGCATTCGGGACTCATCCTTACCCAGCAGCACGTAGTGGAAGAACTCCTTCTCCCGCGGCGTGAGCTGGGGCACGAACTCCTGGACATCGATGGCCATATCGGCCAGCGGTCGGTCGTCCCGGGCGCTCTGGCGGGCGGCCTGAGTCGCCTGTTCCCGCCGCCGGCGTCGGAACTCGCCCCGCTGGTGCCTGAGCACCTCGAAGCGCGCGATTGCAGCTAGGTACTTGCCTAACCCGGCCCCTTTCTCCGGCTGGAACCGGGCCAGCAGATACCCGTCGTCGGCCACCAGCCCGTACCAGACGCGGGCCGCGATCTCCTCGACTAGGTTCGCATCGCGGGCCCGATCGCCCAGCGTGTAGCGGATCTGCTTGACGAGATGCGATTGGCACCGCGCATGGACCTCAGCCCACGCCGCCTCGTCCCCGGCACAACACCGGTCCACCAGCGCCTGATCGTCGCTGATGCCCGGGTCGGCTGCTTCCAGCGCTCCGGCTGCAGGCAACTTGCGAGCACCCCGGCCGTTGCCGCCCGGACGACCCGATCCGTTATGACCTGCCGCCACGCGCGGAGTCCGCACCGGGGCCCGTTTTTTGGCCGGCAAACGAGTCAATTGTCGCTGCCCAGCACCGGACTCGGACCCGGTCGCACAGACGAATTCGAATTTTCCGAATGCATCATTTCAGAGCTGCGAGGGGAAGACGTGGCGACGTGAAAGAACCAACCGCTTTCTTCCCCCCTTGCAAAAGGGGGGACCGAGGGGGGTGAAACCAGGAGCAGCATCGAGTGCAGAGTGCAGAACAAGGAGTGCAGAGTGCAGAAGGGGGACGAGTGCAGAGTGCAGAACAAGGAGTGCAGAGTGCAGAGCGGGGGACGAGTGCAGAGTGCAGAACAAGGAGTGCAGAGTGCAGAGCGGGGGACGAGTGCA
>JBPOJB010000030.1:0-61812 GCA_052034005.1 Planctomycetota bacterium
CCACATCTCCCACGGGCGGCCTCTGTCGCCCGTTTTTCATGCGCTCCTCACCCTCCCTGGACGATCCATTCTCCGGACAGTCAAACCGAGACTATCACGGACAAATAATTCGGGACGCGGCAACCGCTAAGTCCGGTGTGGCATCCTCCCGGCCGGCAGATGACGCCCGGGCACAGATGCTAGCAGTGCACGCTGTGAGCTGAGTCAACCAGCAGCCCGGCCGAAACCAGCCGAAACCAGAGTGTCTGGTTCTGAAACCAGAGTGTCTGCTTCTGGGACGGTAGGTGTCACGTGCGTGCGCGCTCGGGCGCGGGCCTGGGGCCTGGTGCGCGCACTCCAGGTTCTGTGGCTGGGGCCTGAGTCCGTTCAGCGTGGCAGCGGTAGCGGGGTGCGGCCAACCGTGTCAATTGCTCTGCCAGACCGCGACGTCCCGCAGCGCCGTCGGGTCGTTGCCGATCAGGCCGATGCGCTGAACCCCCTTTACCCGCTTGAGGTTCATCAAGTAGTCGTTGACGTACAGCTCGGCCATGTCGAACTTGGTCACCAGACGGAACGTCGCCGTCGGGCCGAAATCGAGCCCGCGGTCGATGGTCTGGTGCACGTGAACTTCGCTGCCGGCAGCCCGGACATCGCCGAACGACGTGCGGGTACGGGCGATTTCCAGATACTGGCCATATCCATTCCCGTGGTCGAAGAAAATGCCGCACTGGATACGGTCCGGCTCGTCCGCTTCGGACCGGTGCGCGTCTGTGATGGTGAACGTGCCTTCGATCACATGCGCTTTGTGCGGTGGCAGCGGCTGGTCGAACAGGCGAATCGACGGAGAATAGCCCGCGCCGGCTGCGGTGAGCGCTGTCTCGACCCGCTGGGCCTTGAGCAGCTCGTTCGCGCTCCACCACTTCAGCCGCAGGGTGCCTGCCTTGTCGACTTCGATGTCTTTCAGCGGCGCGGCAAAGACGGCTCCGGCGGTGTAGAAATGGTTGACCAGCGGACCTCCCGGTGCGTTGTGGAAGAAACGCGGGAAGTAAATGTCACACCCCGCACCGAACACGTTGTGGTTCTCCCGCTGACCCAGGAACGGCCCCACCGGCGTCTCGCTCACCGCGACCCGACCCTCGCTGATCAGAATGTAATAGCGGTCGCCGATGCGCTGGATGCCGCCGAATTCGCCTGACATGTCACCCGGCGGAGGCGGCAGCGCGGTCCAGGAAATGCCGTCCCGGCTTTCGGCCATGCCGAATCCGCAGCACTCGTACGGGACCTTCGCGCGGTCCGGGTCAGCCGTGAAGTACCCGTACAGGCTCCCGTCCGGTCTGCGCAACGTGTCGATGCAGTCCCAGCGACCGAGCTCCTGGTACCAGCGCTGGTCTTGGACAAAGCGGTACCGCGGATCGACCTTGGTCCAGGTCAACAGGTCCAAGGAGGTGGCGAACATGATGTCCTGCTTGTCGCCGAACCACTCGGAGTAGTTCATGATCCACTTGTGACCGGCCGCCGCATCCGACGCTTCCCAGATGTGGCCGGTGCCCATCCAGGTGACGCCGGCGCGCGGTTTGATCATCACTCCCTGCTCGGTCCAGTGCACGCCGTCCTCGGAGACCGCCAGTTCGTGACCATCAAAAGACATTGGGGCGCCGGCCAGACAGTACTGATAGAATCTGCCGTCGTGGTAATAGACCCACGTGTCCCACATCAGCCCCACGCGCCGGGGCGTGAAGAACCCGGCCTGCACCGTTTCCGGCTCCCAGGGCGCGTGGTCGGTGACAAGCAGATACTGAGCGTGGCCGTCCAGATGCAGCCTGCCGTCGACGATCGTCGCCCCGTTCTGCAGGCGGCCGGGCGGATAGTTCCCCATCAGGTCCGCGACCGACCCTTCCTCGAACGTCCACATCCCCAGCGGCTGCTCCGCTCCCGGTTGGCCAGGGGCAAGCGCGGCCACCTGATCGGCGTCCAGGGCACATGCGTAGACCCGGACCTCGTCGATATCGCCGACAAAGAAACCCGTTTCCGTCCCCATCCCGGCACGGTAGCGCGCCCCGATCAGCACATCTCCGCGCCGCGGAAACGCCTGTTGCCCGTCCACTTCGTAGCTCGCATACAGCCGACCATTGCGGTAGAGTGTGATCCGCCGTCCCTGGTAGACGATGGCGATCTGAATCAGCTGGTCCGGGCCCGCGGTTTCGGCCGGCCACTCGGATTGATCGCGCTGGGTGCGCCGAAAAAAGTCGCTGCCCGGCATCCAGCGGCCGCGCAGCGCCTCTCCCAGCACGATGGCGTCAAACAGCTCTCCCTCCATCAGCGACACGACACCCGACCCCTGTTGCTCCAGGTCGGCCGGCTGCACCCAGACGACCAGCGTCTTGTCTGTGATCAGGTCAGGCACCGGATCGGCGGCAACCGCTGCCCGGGCCGCCCCACTGACAACTCCGAGCAACAAGACAAAACGGAGTGCGCGCATCATCATGTCAGTGCACCGTGTTGAGCCCCACCTGTACCTCGCCGCCCGAGCTGTCCGCGATCGGCTGCTCACCGCGAAACAGGTTGCCGATGATAGTTGCCGCAGTTAATCCCTCTTCCAGTAGGATGGGTTGCTTGCCCTCTGCCATGAATTCGCAGCCGTTCACGCTGATCCGGCCGCCGGCGGCGCGGATGCAGGGCAGCCCCTGCCCGCGGCTGTCCCAGCCTGCGAAGTGACAGGCAGTCACCAGTAACGTGCTCGGGCCGAGCTTCACCAACTGTTCCGGCGTTTCCGGCACCGGCCAGAACCCGCAGTTCGTGAGTTTCACCGGCCCGCGATTGTCGGGCCCCACTCGGATGGTCGACATGAACTGTCCGTTGACGAACTGGACACCCGCATGGCCTTGCGTGCGGTCCACCCGCACCGCCTCCGTGCAGATGTCGGCGCCGGACTGCGTGATCACGGCATTGCCCGGGCCGTGTCCGAAGTCGTCGAAGTGGAAGCCGATGAGCGGGAAAATGACGAAGCAGTTTGAGATGTACTCCCAGTCTGTCTTGCCGATCTTGAAGCCCTCCAGATTCTGCTCCAGGTAGGGCTTGATTTGGGCCTTCGGGAAACCCGGCGCCAGACGCATGCGCGTCCAGAAGTTGGGGTTGAAGTGGACGTTCTCCACGCGGCCGATGTCGGTGCACTGGTCGATGTAGAGGCCAATCTTCAAGGGACAGGCAAAGACGTTGCGAATCGTGTGCAGTTCGTTCCAGCAGGTGCCGAAATCGAGCGCCTGATACGGGTTGGTCAGCGTGATGTCGAGCACCTGGCAGAGCTCCCCGTCACCGCGAATCGACCAGGGGTAGGGGACTACGTCGGGCAGCGTCTGTTCCGGGTAGTGGATGATGAGGTTCCGGATCACCGCGTTGGGTTTGAGCGTGACCAGGGGCGGTCCATCCGCGTCGCCCTTCCCACCAAAGGCCAAGAGCACGGTGCCGATCGGATGCTCGGAGTGCGGCGTACCGCCAGATGCGCCGAGCAGCGTCACCCCGGGCGGCACGGTCAAAGCCCCGTTGAGTCGATAGTGCCCGGCCGGCAGGAAGCAGATCGGCCCTTGTTTGACCGCCGCGTCCAACGCAGCCTGGATCGCCGCCGTGTCATCAGTGCGCCCGTCCCCGACAGCGCCGAAGTCCCGCGCGTTGACGTGGTCGCCGACCGGTAACGGCGTACTTGCGACGGTGGACATGGGTACCGGTGGCGGATTGACAGCCGGTGTGTTTGGTTCGGCGGCGTACGCGGTGGTGACGCCACACAACAACAGCGGGGCAGCCCAGAGGAAAGCGATGCGCATGGGTTCTCCAGTCATATGAGGGTGTGTGGGGCAAGGTGGGCATATGCGCGGGATCGAACCCGATTTTACGCGAGCGCAGAACCGGCTGCAAATGCGCGACGGCAGAGACTGAGGCGGGTTCGACACGCGGCTGCCGCCGGCTGTGGGACGAAGGAGACAGCGTCGTTCGCGCTGTGGGTGGCCCGAAGAGTGAGGGCCTACGTGATGATCAAAGGGGCGTTGGAGCAGATCGGGCACTCAGTTGGGCCGACCGTGCGCACTGGGGTGGTAAAAATCGGGGAAGACTTCGCCTGTCCTGTTTTGGGAAGATTTGTTCCATTGGTGATCGTTTCTGGACGTCGATGAGCCAGCCCGTGTGGCCGTACCGGCGGGATAGGGACGCATGACTACGTCTGAGCTTAGGGCCGTCCCGTTGGGACTCGGGTCTGGTGGGTGGACGCGACCCAGGGCTGCGGCCCGGCTCGCACGGCTCGCCGGGCCTGCGCCCTGGGCTGTGATAGTGCTGTCCCTTCGGGACGGAAGAGGCCGTCTTCGTGTTGCTGCTTGGCACGGTACAAGTCGTAGGGGACCAGAGCAGGCGCAAAGCAGGTTAGATGGGACGCGGAGCACCAACGACAAACGTTGACCGGTAGAATGCTTTGGTTCGTTCACGTCGCCAATTTGAGTTCACGTCGATTGTAAATCCCGCTCGTGATTTCACTTCTCACCCCCCTCGGTCCCCCCTTGTGCAAGGGGGGAAGATATCTGTTGCAGTTCGAACCATTGCACTCCTCTCCCTTCTTCACTTCTTCCCTTCTGCACTATGCACTCCTTGTTCTGCACTCTGCACTCATCGTCTGCACTTCTTCCTTCCCCCTTCTCCGCTCCCCCTTTTCCGCTCCCCGTTCTTCGCCCCGTAGCGGCAGTTCGATCGCAGCCCAGGGCAGAGCTGAGCGGCACCGCCATGAAGCTCGAATGAGGAAGCACGAATGACGCGCCGGACGTTCGTACGAGCGTTATCTTCGGTTGACCGCCTGAGCTCTTCGAGTTTCGGGCTTCGTCATTCCTTCGTGCTTGGGTATTTCGGGCTTCGTCATTCTCATCCATGATGGTCGAATCGCTCACGGTCATTGGGACATTGATGAACCAGCCCGTGTGGCTGTACCGGCGGGATAGGGACGCATGAATTGCGTCTGAGAGGGGGGCTTGGACGAGGTCGACGAGTCCTTCTTCGCCGCCGCCAGCCGAGCCTCCAACTCCGCGATCCGAGCGCGCAGCAGCCCGGATGCCCCGTTGATTTCTCGGCCGTAGTTGTTACGTTCGCTCTAGACGACCTTTAGACACCGGGCAGCCCGGGTTCCGTCCCGCCCGTCGTGGCGGGGCAGTCCCCGAGCGCTATCTTCGAGCGAAATGGGAGAGCGATGGCCACCACTGACCAACAACAAATCGAACAGGCGTATGCGCGGGCGATCGAGAAGTACGGCGAGTTGGGAGTCGATGTCTCCCAGGCGATCGAACGATTGGCGGCGGTACCCATCTCGCTGCACTGCTGGCAGGGCGACGACGTGGGCGGTTTCGAGAAGGTGGCGGACGAACTCGGCGGCGGGTTGGCCGTGACCGGGAACTACCCCGGCAAGGCCCGCACCCCCGCCGAATTGCGGTCCGATTTCGAGTTGGCCCTCTCGCTGATCCCGGGCCGGCATCGGATCAACCTGCACGCCTGCTATGCCGACTATTCCGGCCCGCGTGTGGAGCGCAACGAGCTGACACCGGCCCACTTCCAGAGCTGGATCGACTGGGCCCGGGAACAGGGACTGGGCATGGATTTCAATCCCACCTACTTTGCCCACCCGAAGGCCGCCGACGGCTTCACGCTGACCCACCCGGATCGGGGCATTCGCCAATTCTGGATCGAACATGGCATCACCTGCCGGCGGATCGGCGCCGCCATGGGCCGCGCGCTCGGTTCGGCCTGTGTCACGAACGTCTGGATCCCGGACGGGATGAAGGATGTGACCGTGGATCGCATGCGTCCGCGCGAGCGGCTCAAGCAGGCGCTGGACGACATCTTCGCCGAGTCGATCGATCCGGCTCACAACTTGGACGCGGTCGAGGCCAAGCTGTTCGGGATCGGCTCGGAGACCTACGTGCCGGGTTCCCACGAGTTCTATCTGGGCTACGCGATACAGAACCAGAAGCTGATCTGCCTGGATGCCGGCCACTTCCACCCGACCGAGACCATCGCGGACAAGATCTCCTCCGTGCTCTTGTATCTGGACGAGATCCTGCTGCATGTGAGTCGCGGCATCCGCTGGGACAGCGACCACGTGGTGATCCTGAGCGACGACCTGCGGGCCATTGCCGAGGAGGTTGTGCGTGGCGAGCACCTCCGGCGGGTGCACATCGGTCTGGACTACTTCGACGCCAGCATCAACCGGGTGGCGGCCTGGGTCGTCGGCACACGCGCCATGCTCAAGGCCTTGCTGGCCGCGTTGCTCGAGCCGCTGGATCGCCTGCGGCAACTGGAACAAAGCGGGGACTACACGGGTCGGCTGGCGCTGTTGGAGGAGATCAAGACGCTGCCGCTGGGCGCCGTGTGGGATCACTACTGCCTGAGCCGGGACGTGCCGGTCGGCCTGGCCTGGTTGGATCAGGTCCGCCACTACGAATCGACGGTACTGGCACAACGCCGCTGAGGCTCCGCAGCGCGCTGCGCATCGCCGTCTTGCGGAGCCGAGGGTGACGATGCGGGCGTCGTATTCCTGGACAGCACCTAAGGGCGCGCGAACGCGAACCGCATGACTCCCAACCCATTCCTAGGCGTCTTCTTCCATTGGCTCGGTGGTCTGGCCGCCGCCAGTTTCTACATTCCGTATCGCGGCGTGCGCAAGTGGTCGTGGGAGACCTACTGGCTGGTGGGCGGCTGCTTCAGCTGGATCATCGCGCCGGCGCTTATCGCGTGGTGGCTGGTCCCCAACCTGGGCGCGGCGCTGAGCCAGGGCGCCGGCATCGTTCCGGAGATCCCGTCCCACATCCTCGAGATCCGGGTCCTGGGCCCCTGGCTGCAGGACCATCCCGGCACCGTCATGTTCTGGGCGTATCTCTTCGGCGCCATGTGGGGGCTGGGCGGACTGACGTTCGGGCTCACCATGCGCTACCTGGGTATCGCGCTCGGGATGGCGGTCGCCTTGGGCTACTGCACCGCGTTCGGCACGTTGATACCGCCGCTTTTTGAAGGCCGGTTCCCCGAGTTGCTGGCGACGTCCTCCGGCCACTGGATCCTCTGGGGCGTGGCGGTCTGTCTGTCCGGGATCGTGGTGAGCGGGGCGGCGGGCATGTCCAAGGAACGGGAGCTGACGGCGGAGCAGAAGCAGGCAACGATCCGGGAGTTCAGCTTCTTCAAAGGCATTCTGGTGGCGACGTTTTCGGGCATCATGAGTGCCTCGTTCGCGTATGGTTTGCGAGTCGGATCACCGATTGGCGATATCGCCTTGGCGAGTCTCCAGGAACACGGCGGCCAGGTTCTGTGGAAGAATCTGCCCGTCCTCGTCGTCGTGCTGTGGGGCGGCTTCACGACGAACTTCATCTGGTGCGTGCTGTTGAACATCAAGAACCGCAGCGGCCGCGAGTACCTGGCGTGGCGGAGCACCGTAGTGGCTGAGGCGAACGCCACGGCGGGAGCGGCGGCGAGCAGCCCGCGCGGAACATCGGCGCCGCCTGTGCGACGCGAGCCGGTCCCCATCTGCTGGAACTATCTGCTGTCCGCCATCGCCGGGATCACCTGGTACATGCAGTTCTTCTTCTACAGCATGGGCGAGACGCAGATGGGCGACTACGCGTTCTCGAGCTGGACGCTGCACATGGCCAGCATCATCATCTTCAGCACGTTGTGGGGCATCGTGCTGCGGGAATGGCGAGGCACGAGCCGACGGACGCACGTGCTGATCGCCGTCGGGCTGGCCATGTTGATCGCCTCCACGGTCGTCGTCGGCTACGGCAACAAGCGCGGTGCCGACGAGGCGAAGGCGCTGGACGTGGCGCAGGTCACCCCGGTCCTATCCGAGACATGATGCCGTGACGCAAGAGCAATCAACGACCGCTGGGGAGTTCGAACGCGAGCCTGTTCCGCAGCGCGCGCTGCTCGGATTCAAGAGTTTCCTCGGCATGTATGCCGGCGAGCATGTGGCGGGCACGGAACTGATGATCGGCCCGCTGTTCGTGACTCGCGGCGTGAGCGCGTTCGATCTGATCGCGGGCCTGCTCCTGGGCAACCTGCTGGCCGTGCTGAGCTGGATGACGCTCACGGCACCCATCGCCACGCGGGCCCGCCTCACGCTGTACTACCAGCTGGAGAAGATCTGCGGCCGGCACCTGGTCACGCTGTACAACCTGGCCAACGGCGTCATGTTTTGTTTCCTGGCCGGGGCCATGATCACCGTATCCGCCACCGCGCTCGGCCCGCTGTTCAACGTGCCGATGCCCAGCCTGACCGACAATCTTCCCAGCAGCTGGCAGTGGGTGGCGGCGGCGGCGGCCGTGGGCGGCGCGATCGCGATCGTTGCCGCGCTGGGGTACCGGAGCGTGGCGAAGTTCGCCAACGTGGCGGCGCCCTGGATGGTGCTCGTGTTCCTCGCCTTCGGCCTCGTCGCCGCCCGGCAGTTCCTGGACGCCACCGGCACCGAGATCAAGTCGGCTCGCGACCTGTGGCAGCTGGCCGACACGGTCATCTGGAAGGGTGGCGATCCCCTGCCCGGCCTCTCGAAATTCACGATCTGGCACGTGGTGTTCTTCGCCTGGTTCTGCAACATGGCGATGCATATCGGGATGTCGGACCTGAGCGTCTTCCGGTTCGCGCGCAAATCGCGCTACGCCAGCGCCTCGGCGGCGGGCATGTTCATCGGGCACTTCCTGGCCTGGATCTGCGCCTCCATGTTGTTTGCATATCAACTGCATGAGACGCATCCGGACGACTACATGGTCACCCTCCTCCGCGACCGATCGGCGAAGTACGCGGCCATGAGCCCGGAGCAGATCCGCGCGCTGCCGTTCTCGACGGAACTGCTGCGGGATGCCATGCAGATCGAAGAGCAGCTGGTCGCCCAGGGCCGGCTCCCCGCCCAGGAGAAGCGGATCAACCTGCCCACGCCCATCCCCGGCGACCTGGCGTATGGGGCCTGCGGCATCGCCGGGCTGTTGTGCGTGATCTTCGCGGGCTGGACGACTGCCAACCCGACGATCTACCGGGCCGGCCTCGCGTTCCAGTCGCTCGTGCCGCGCAGCTCGCGGTTCCGCGTCACCCTGATCACCGGGTGCATCGCCACCATCGCCGGCATGTTCCCGGGGATCACCATGAGACTGCTCGACTTCGTCGCCATCTATGGGCTGATCCTGATGCCCATGGGGGCCGTGATTTTCGTCGACTTCTGGCTGATCCGGCGGTTCGGGTTGCTGAACAACTACGCGGAACGCACCCACCGAAGTTTCAACTGGGCGGCCGGCCTGACCTGGCTCCTGACGCTCAGCGCGTGCCTGTGCCTGACATACTTCGCCCGGATGGAGGTCTTCTTCGTCGGGCTGCCTGGCTGGTTCGTCGCCGCCGTGCTCTATGTCCTGCTCAGCCGACTGTACCAGAAGAAGTTCCGGCAGGGAGCGGTCGCGGAGACCGGATGACCCATGAGGACTCTGCTGCAGTGCGTGTCGTGGATCGTCTTGCTGGGCGTGATCCTCCCGGCCCTGCTGTTCCTGCTCGGCCTGATCACGCTGGACTGCTGCAAGTGGGGCATGCTCCTGGCGACCATCGCCTGGTTCGTCGTCACGCCCCTCTGGATGGGTCGAGCCACCCAACGCGATCAGTGAATCGAGCGAACCCGGGTCTTCCTTTCGTCGACCACGCGCACGGCGAGGAGCGTCTGAGCATCAGCCGGGTGGTCGCGGATGACGCGCTGCATTCGTACATCAGCGCGTACGGCCGCCGCTCGGTGCGGACGGCGGCGGCGCTTCTTCACACGCCGTTCCTGGTTGGTTACTCGGCGGTCAATTCCAGCGTACCCCAGAGGCTGGGGTCTTCAGCCACTGGGAATTCGGGTCCGACGCTCAACGTCTGCCAGCCCAGCTCGCGATCGAGCACGGCGTAGAAGAATCCGAGCTGCGGGTGTTCGGCCGGCTCGAACCCGGTCAGGGCGCGGGCGGGCACATGCGCCGCCAGCTGGTAGCCATCGGCCTGCAGTTGGCTGTGGACGGACAGGGCGCCCGACGGGATCTGCTTGGGGTGGTCTTTGGCCCGGTTGATCGGCAGCCACAACGCGAGCGGCTGGCGGAGTTGCGTGCCGCGGCCCAGCGGCAGGAACGCGAAGCGATGGCAGTACCGGCTGGCGCGATGGATGTTGTGCGTGTCGCGCGTGTCGATCCACAGGTGCAGCCCGTCGCTGTCCTCCGCACGCTCCCCACGGCACCAGAGCGCCTGCTTCTTGCCGGCCACACGCACGGTGAAGGACAGCCCCGTGTGGTTCCACGCCGCGCGCAATTCGGCAAACAGTGCCTTACCCTCCAGCTCGCCGAAGCAGGGGATGCGGAACCGCGGCTCGAGCACAATCCCGTTCTCGCCCCACACCACACGCCGATAATGGCACGGCACCGCGAAACGGAACAGGAACGTCGGCGCCATCAGTGGATCGGACATGTCATGCACTCGCCGTTCACTCACTCACTCACTCACTCACTCACTCACTCACTTACTCACTCACCCACCCACTCACTCACCCACTTGCGCACTCACTCGTTCAACCTGCACGCTTTATGTTCTTCCAGGAACTTCACGAGGTCGCCTTTGTGGAGGTCTTCCAGGGTGCGGAACCGGAGTTTGACGACGTCGCGGTCCTCGGCGGTGGCGTCCAATTCCCGTTCGCGGGCGAGGTCGGCGATGCGTCCCAGCGTGACGCAGCCTTTGGGTCCGTTCAGGTTCATGTCGAGCGATTCGCAGCGTTTGGTGCAGACCGTGATCCATGGTTCCCGCTGCGACTTGAGGACCAGGTGCACCAGAACCTGGTTGTTCCACAGGAACTGCCCGTCGGGCGCCACGTGCTGCAGGATCTCGTGGAGTTCCTCCCAGACTTCGATATCCCACAGGATCCGCCGGCCGGCCGAGAACCCCTTGCGCAGGAAGTGCCATCGCTGGCCGAGCTTCTTCCAGGGCATGTGGTCTTCGAGCTTGAGTTCGGTCAGCCGTGTGTATTTCTGGAATCCGGCAATCGCTTCATCCAGGAACGCCCAGAACTCGGGGGTGTCGATTTCATCCCAGGCGTGCGCGGCGATCTGCACTTCCTGCCACGGGCCGCGCAGAGCGCGGCACTTGACGCGCGGCTCGTTGCCGTAGATCGGCACGTCATCCAGTTGGTTGAGCGTCTTGAGGGGCAGGCGCTTGAGCAGGTCCTGTCGCTGGAACGTGTTCTTGGCGACCCGGAACTTCATTTTCAAGAACCAGGTTTCGCCGGTGATCGCGTGGAAGAACCAGCCGGCCGATTTCTTTTCGGCGGCGATTTCCACGACGCTGCGGCTGTTCCAATCGGTGTCGCTGAACGCGCCGCCATCCTGGATGCGATCGACGACTGTCGCCAGGATGCGGCTGTCCCAGCGGCAGGGTTCGCCCATGCGGTCCACCCGGTCCTGGGTATGCCAGCGGCGCCCGTCCACTTCCCAAGGCATCTTCGTGTCGCGGCCCACGTCCGTGATGTCGCGATCTCCCGGCCGCGCTTCCAGCGCCGACGCCGGGTCGTACCGTGCGCGCGTGACGTAGGGCCCGGCCTCGAGCACCGGCGCCAAAGCTTCCGCGGTATGCGATCGTTGCGGTGCGTCCGGGTCGGTCGGATCGTCCGGCGCCTGCCAGGTCCGGGCATAGGCCGCCAGGTCCTCGGGTGTGCCGCAGGTCACGATCCGCCCGCCGTCGTCACCGGCGTCCGGCCCCAGGTCGATCACCCAGTCGGCCGACTTGATGACGTCCAGGTTGTGCTCGATCAACACGACCGTATTGCCCAGGTCCACGAGCCGATGCAGCACGTCGAGCAGCTTGGCCAGGTCTTCGAAGTGCAGCCCGGTCGTCGGCTCGTCCAGCAGGTAGAGCGTTCGGCCGGTGTCGGGCCGCGCCAGTTCGGCGGCGAGTTTCACGCGCTGCGCTTCGCCGCCCGAGAGGGTGGGAGCCGGCTGACCGAGTGTCAGGTAATCCAGCCCCACATCGCACAGCGTCTGGATGATGCGGCGGATCTTCGGGATGTTGCCGAACAGCTCGACCGCCTCGCCGCAGGTCATGTCCAGCACATCGCTGATGGACCGGCCGTGGTAGGTGACGGCCAGCGTCTCCGGGTTGTAGCGCCGTCCGCGGCAGGTGTCGCACTCCACCCAGACGTCCGGCAGGAAATGCATTTCGATGCACAGCTGGCCGTTGCCCTCGCAGCGATCGCACCGGCCGCCCGGCACGTTGAAGCTGAATCGGCGCGGCGAGTAGCCCCGCACTTTCGCTTCCGGCAGCTCGGCGAACAACATGCGGATCAGCTCGAACACGCCCGTGTAGGTGGCCGGGTTCGAAGCCGGGGAATTGCCCAGCGCCTGCTGGTCGACGCGGATCACTTTGTTGATGAATTCGATGCCTCGCAGCTCGTCGTGCGCGCCCGGGACCACGCTGGCGCGGTGCAATCGGCGGGCCAGCGCCTGGTACAGCACGTCGTCGATCAGGGAGCTCTTGCCGCTGCCGCTGGGGCCCGTCACGACCGTCAGCGTCGCCAGCGGGATGCGCACGTGCACATCGCGGAGGTTGTTGTGCCGCGCGCCGAGGATTTCGAGCCATTCGCCGGACGGCGCGTCGCGCGTGGGCGCGGGAGTCGCGTGCAGGCCCCGCGCTTCGGGCTGGCCCTTGCGCCGCGCCGGCTTGTCGCCTGCCGGGGGCGTCGGCCGGACGTCGCGCATGCGCCGATTGGCCGGGATCGCGATGGCCTTCGCGCCGCTCAGGTACTGCCCGGTCAACGACGCCCGGCACCGGGCGATGGCGCGCGGGGTCCCCTGGGCCACGATTTCTCCGCCCTGCTTGCCGGCGGCGGGTCCGAAGTCGCAGATGCGGTCGCTGCCGGCAATCACGTCCCGGTCGTGCTCGACCACGATCAGCGTATTGCCCAGGTCACGGAGTCTGTGCAGGGCAGCCAGCAGGAGTCGGCTGTCGCGCGGGTGCAGGCCGATGGTCGGTTCATCCAGCACGTACAGCACGCCGCACAGTCCGCTGCCCAACTGGCTGGCCAACCGAATGCGCTGGGCTTCTCCGTTGGAGAGCGTGGCGGCGCCGCGCGCCAGGGTGAGGTAGTGCAGGCCCACGTCGTTGAGGAACTGGGTGCGATTCGCCACTTCGCGCACGAGTTCACCGGCGATCTGCCGATCGCGTGCCGACAGGCGCCAACGCGCAATCTCCTGCTGCAGTTGCCCGAGCGGCAGTCGGCACAACTGGTCGATCGTGCGGCCTTGGAACCGGACGGCTGCCGCATCCTCGCGCAGCCGGCTGCCGCCGCACACGGTGCACTCGACTTCGTCGATCAGGTGCTCTAACCGCGTGCGCAAGAACGGGGACAGGCGGGAGGCCTCTTCCAACGCCGGGTAGAGGCCCTTGAACTGGAACCGGAAGACCGGCCGGCCGGCGTGCGCGCCCGGCGCGCCGACGTCGAACCACTGGTCATCGCACCCGTGCATGATGATCCGGCGGTGGCGCGGGCTCAACCGTTCGAACGGCTCGTCGATCGGCACGCCGGTCGACGCCGACAGCGTCTCGAGCATCCGCTGCGACACCGGGTGTTGCACGTCGGGCCAGAGGGCCGCGGCGCCCTGGCGGAGCGAGAGCCTGGCGTCCCGCAGCAGCGCGGCCGAATTGGTGCCGATCTGAGTGCCGAGCCCTTGGCAGGCGTGGCACCAGCCCAGCGGGCTGTTGAACGAGAAGCTGTGCGGCGTGAGCGGTGTGAGGCTGTGTCCGCAGCGGTCGCACGCCAGGTGCTGGCTGTGCCGGGTCACCTCCCACAGCGGCGCGGCAACGTCCGGCTGCTCATGCGCGACATGCATCACGCCTTTGCCCAGGGCCAGGCAGCTCTCCACAGCCTCGGCAATCCGCGCGCGGGCGGCAGGCCCGGCGACCACGCGGTCCACCACCACTTCGATGCGGTGCTTCCGCCGCCGATCGATAGTCGGTGGCTGGTCGACCTGGTGCAGCGCGCCGTCCACGCGCATCCGCAAGTAGCCGCTGGCCTTGATCTCGCTCCAGAGCGCGGCGTAGTCCTGGCCGACCGGGAGGTCGACCGGCGCCATCAGGTAGAGCCGCGTGCCCGCGGGCGCCCGCATGATCTTCGCCGTGATCTCGTCGGGCGTCTGGGTGCCGACCGGCACGTCGCACTGCGGGCAATGGGGGACTCCCAGCCGCGCCAGCAGGATGCGCAGGTAATCGTACACTTCGGTGACGGTCCCGACCGTTGAGCGCGGGGTGTGTCCCAGGTTCTTCTGTTCGATGGCGATGGCGGGCGAGAGGCCGTCGATGTGGTCGACGCGCGGCTTCTGCATCTGGCTCACGAACTGCCGCGCGTAAGCGCTGAGGCTCTCGACGTAACGCCGCTGCCCTTCGGCGTAGATCGTGTCCATTGCCAACGACGTCTTGCCCGACCCGCTGGGGCCGCAGAAGACGGTCATCTCGTTGCGCGCGATGTCCGCGCTGACCGACTTCAAGTTGTGTTGCGCAGCGCCCTGCACGCGCAGCGTCGTGATCGGCGCAGCCGGGCGGCGCTCGGTCGGCGCGGCGCGCGACGGCGACGGCTGGCTGCGCTGCGCGCCGTTCGAGAGGACCCGGGCCAGGGCCTGGCCGGTGTAGGACTCCGCGCATTGGGCCACCTGCTCCGGCGTGCCGGCGGCGACGATCCGGCCGCCCTGCTCGCCTCCCTCCGGACCCAGATCGATGACCCAGTCGGCCGTCTTGATCACGTCCAGGTTGTGCTCGACGACCAGCACGGTGTTGCCGTGATCCACGAAGTTGTGGAGCACTTTGAGCAGCAGTTTGATGTCCGCGAAGTGGAGCCCCGTGGTCGGCTCGTCGAGCAGATACAGGGTCTTGCCCGTGCTGCGCTTGACCAGCTCCCGCGCCAGCTTGATGCGCTGGGCTTCGCCGCCCGAGAGGGTGGGCGAGGGCTGGCCGATCTTCAGGTAGTCCAGGCCGACGTCGTGGAGCGTCTGCAGCTTGTGGCAGATGCGGGGGATGTTCTCGAACAGCTGCAACGCCTGCTGGACATCCATCTCGAGCACATCGGCGATGGACTTGCCCTTGAATTTGACCTGCCGCGTCTCATGATTGTACCGGTGCCCTTCACAGACCGGGCAGGTGACCCAGACGTCGGCGAGGAAGTCCATCTCGAGGCGGTTCGACCCGTTCCCGTCGCACGCCTCGCAGCGGCCGCGCGCGGTGTTGAAGCTGAACCGGCCCGGCGCGTAGCCGCGCAGCTTCGACTCCGGCAGCTGGGCGAACAGGTGGCGGATGTCGTCGAAGACCTTGATGTAGGTGCCCGGATTCGAACGCGGCGTCCGCCCGATCGGCGATTGATCGATCGCGATCAGTTTATCCAGGTGCTCCAGGCCGGTCATGCCGGCGTGGGCGCCCGGATCTCCCAGGCCGCCGTTCAGATCGCGGCGGAGCGCCTCGACCAGGATGTCGTTGACCAGTGAACTCTTGCCCGAACCGGACACGCCGGTCACGCACACGAACAGGCCGAGCGGGATTTCGACGTCGATCTGTTTGAGGTTGTTATGCGCTACCCCGAGCACCCGCAGGCGGTTCGGGCCCACCGGACGGCGCCGCCGCGGCGTCTCGATCCGCAGCTTGCCCGACAGGTACTTGCCGGTCACGCTCTCCGGCGCGCGGACCACGTCGCGCAGCGAGCCGGCCGCGACGACCCGGCCGCCGTGCACGCCCGGACCGGGACCGAAATCGATCAAGTGGTCGGCCGCCCGCATCGTGTCTTCGTCATGCTCCACCACGACCACCGTGTTGCCCATGTCGCGCAGCCGATGCAGCGTATTGAGCAGCCGGTGATTGTCGCGCGCATGCAGGCCGATCGACGGCTCGTCCAGGATGTACAGCACGCCGACCAGCCCCGAGCCGATCTGGCTGGCCAGCCGAATGCGCTGTGACTCACCGCCCGAGAGCGTGGGGGCGGTGCGATCGAGCGTCAGGTAATCCAACCCGACGTTGACCAGGAACCCCAGCCGGTTGCGGAGTTCCTTGAGCACCTCCGCCGCGATCGCCTGACCCGTGGCGTCCAACTGCAACTGGGCGAAGAAATCGGCCGCCGCGCGCACCGACAGGCGGCACACGGCGGGCAACGACTTGCGCGGCGCGTCCTGAAAGGCGGCGCCGGCCGTGGTCACGCACACCGCGCGCGCTTGCGTGGTCAGCCGTTCGCCGTCGCATTCCGGACAGGGCAAGGTGCGCATGTACTTCTCGAGCTGGCGGATCTGCAGCCGGCTCTTGCTGGTGCGATACTTGTCCAGCAGCTCCGGGATGATCCCCTCATAGGTGCCGCCATGCATGATCGGCGTCGAACCGCCGCGCCAAGTGAACGTGATGTGCTGATCGCCGGTCCCCCACAGCAGCAGGCGCTGCCAGGGAGGGTCCAGGTCGCGCCAGGGCGTTTCCAGGATTGTGCCTTCCGGGAGTCCGTGCACGCGCTGGATGGTGCTGGCCACGCCCCGGTAGATGTGGCGCCGCCAGCGGCCCAGCTCGTCCCAGCGGCCCACCAGGGGCACGGCGCCCTGCTTGAACGACAGCCGGTCGTCCGGGACAAGCAGCGCCGGGTCGAATGTGTACAGCTGGCCGAGGCCATCGCACGTGGGGCACATGCCCTGCGGGCTGTTGAAGCTGAACAGCTGCGGGCTCGGCGGCTCGAAGCTCAGTCCGCACGCGGTGCACGCGTAGTCAGCCGAGTAGGTGATGTCGCGGACCGCCGGCGGATCGGGCGCGCCACCCGCCTGGGTCGTGCGACGAACGCCCTCCTCCCCGCCCGGCTCGACCGCTACGATCAGCGTGCCGTGTCCGAGCTTCAGGGCCTGCTCCACCGCTTCGGCCAGCCGCGGCCGCACGCTGGGCCGCGCCACCAACCGGTCGATCACGACTTCGATGTCATGCCGCATGTGGCGGTCCAGTTGCAGCGTGTCGCTCAGCCGCACGACGCGGCCGTCCACACGCGCGCGCGAAAACCCCTGCTTGCCCAAGTCCACCAGCAGGTCGCGGTATTCGCCCTTCTGTTGCCGGATCAGCGGCGCCAGCACGGCAAAGCGGGTGCCCTCGGGCAGGGCCAGGATGCCGGCCAAGATCTGTTCGCGCGATTGGGCCGTGATGGCGCGCCCGCACCGCGGACAGAACCCCTGGCCGACGCGCGCGTAGAGGACGCGCAGGAAGTCATAGATCTCGGTGATGGTTCCCACGGTGGAACGCGGATTGCTGCCGCCGGATTTCTGCGAAATCGAAATGGATGGGCTGAGGCCCGCGATGTAGTCCACTTCCGGCTTGGGCATCTGGCCCAGGAACTGCCGGGCATAGCTGGACAGGCTCTCCACGTACCGGCGCTGGCCCTCGGCGTAGACCGTGTCGAACGCCAGCGAACTCTTGCCGGAACCGCTCACCCCGGTCAGGCAGATCAGCTGGTTGCGCGGCAGCAGGACGTCGACGTTCTGCAAATTGTGCTCGCGCGCACCTTTGATAATGACATCCGAAATCGGCATATCTGCAGGCTATCCATTTCACCGAAACCGGTCGTCCGGGGGCCCCTCCGGACGCGCTTCCGGCGCGTCCGCCGGGATCTCCAGCGGGCTGGTCACGGTGGCTCGTCGCGTCTTTCCCGGCAGCCGGCAGAACGCCTTGAGTTCTTCCAGGTGCTGCGCGAATATGTCGCGGGGCGTGCAGTCCCACTGCACGCACAGCGAGGCGGCTTTGCCGACCACCTCGCCCATCATGCCGCACGTCTTCATGACCCGCGTCGTCCCCAGCGCTTCATGCGTGACGCTGATGCAGCGGCCGGCCATGAACAAATTGTCGATGGTGCGCGAGTAGAAACAGCGGTAGGGGATCGGGTAGCCGTACGTGCGGTCCACGCGATGGTCCATCTCGGCCTTCGCGATGAAGGCGTTGTCGGGATACTTCTGCGCATACTTCGGTTCGGCGTAATGCAGGTCGATGGACCAGGTGGAGGGGACGATCCCGTCGGGGAACTGGCGCTTGCTCATGACGTCGTCTTTCGACAGCACCAGATCGCCCAGGAGCCGGCGTGATTCGCGCGGCCCGCCGACGAACGCGATCCAGGTCAGCCGGGCGCGCCGATGCTGGTCGCGCCCGCCACGGTTCTTCATCGCGTTGAAAGCCCCGTAGACGGCGCGCAGATTCCAGTCGCGGATCGCTTCCGCATCCGCGATCGGATCCCGGTCAAACCCGCTCTCCCAGAACCATTCGCCGTGGAAATCGCGCGGGTAGGGGAAGTCCTCCATCTCCAGGTCCAGCGCCCATGGCGTGTCGGGGAAGTCCACCTCCTGGTCCGCTTCCTCCCACCGCCACATGTTGCTCATCCCCATGCGCTGCGCCGGCTGCATCTCCCAGTCCGCGCCGGCCAGGTAGCCGATCGTGCCGTGTCCGGTACAGTCGGCAAACAGCCGCCCGGCAAAGCGGAACCGCGCGCCGCTGCGCGTGTCAAACGCGAGGACCGCCGCGATGCGCCGGCCGTCCAGCTCCACCTGATGGGCATGGCAGTTGAGAAAGAGGTCGAGATTCGGTTCCGCGCGTACGATGCGCTCCTTCAATTCGTCACCGAACTCCTCGGCACGGCCGGGTGACTTCGTCGCCCGATCCGCGAACTCCTCGACAATCTCGCCGATCCGCGGGAACTCGCCGCGGCGGATGAGCCCGTTGGCCCAGACGCGCACCTCACTTGAGCCGTTGCCGCCCAGCACGGGACGGTCCTGCAGGAGCGCGACGCGGCAGCCCAGCCGCGCAGCCGACAACGCCGAGGCCATGCCCGCGTAGCCGCCCCCGATCACCACCAGGTCGTAGACGCCTTGCTCCGCGCCCAGCCACGGGCCCTCCTCCGTGCGCCCGTCCCGGGGCCGGTAGTCCATGTCCCGCGTGAAGAGGAGCGCGTCACAGCGCCCGTCGAAGCCGGTCAGGTCGTGCAAGGCGAGCTGGATTTCCGGACTGTCCGCCTGGAACGTGCCGGCCAGTTGCCAGGACCAGGCAGGGCCGTTGGTCCCCAGCGTCTCGGGCAGTGGGGTGCCGTTGACCAAGACCTGGAAGCGGCCCGGTTGACCGGGCGCGTTCCAGGGCGCGACCCAGTCTTTGGTGCGCACGAACACGCGATAGAGGCCCGGCCCCGGCAGCGTCACGCGCGTGGCCGCGTCGGCCACGGGCCGGCCCAGGCCGTGCGCCAGCAAGTACGGCGAACCCATCGTCGTGATGAACTGCGTGTCAAGCACCCAGCCGCCGTGGTCCGAAAAGCTCTCCGCCTCGATCAGCAGGTGTTCGGCCGCCCAGCCGCCGGCCGCCGCGCAAGTGCAGGCGGCCAGGACGATCCCGCGCATGATCTGCGTCATCTCAGTCTCCCTCGCCGTGCCTGGCGTGATGCAGACGCCCTGAGAAATAGGCGTCCTGGTCCAGGGTCTCAAGCCGCACCTCGGACAGGCTGGGCAGCGCCGGGATCAACTCGGCGCCGCGCCCGGCCACGGGACCGGGCGCCGCTTGGCCTCCGACGATCTTGGCTGCCACGAACACATGAGCCTCGTCCACCAGATGCTGGTCGAAGAGGCTCCCCAACAGCTGGCCGCCGCCCTCCACCAGCAGATTGGTCAGCCGGCGGCGGCCCAATTCGCGAACCAGGAACTCGAGCCGCTCTGCCGCGTCCGCGCCCGGGCATGCGAGGACCTCGCAGCCCGCCTCCTCCAACGCCGCTCGGCGCAGGCGATCCACCGTCTGGCCGGCCGCGATGAGCACCGGGGCGGTACGCGCCGATTGGACCAGCCGGCTCTGCGGCGGCAACGCCGCGTGCGTGTCGGCGACGATTCGCAGCGCCACGCGCGGCCCAGCAGGCTGAGCGATCAGCAGCGGGTCGTCGGCCATCGCCGTGCGCCTGCCAACCATGATCGCATCCATCCGGCCGCGCAAGCGGTGGACGACCGCGCGCGACTGCTCGTTGGTGATCCAGCGACTGTGGCCGGTGTGGCTGGCGATCTTGCCGTCGAGCGTCATCGCCCACTTGGCGATGATCCACGGCCGCCCCTGCTGCGTGAGCATCCGGTAGGGGGCGTTGAGCCGGCGGGCCGCCTGCTCCAGGACGCCGACCTCGACACGCACTCCGGCATTGCGCAGTCGGGCGATGCCCTGGCCGGCCACCGCGGGAAATGGATCCACCTGGGCCACGACGACGCGGCCGAGCTTGGCGCGCAGGATTGCTTCGGTGCACGGCCCGGTCTTGCCGGCATGGCAGCAGGGTTCGAGGGTCACATACATCGTGGCGCCGGCAGCCGCGCTGCCGCCGCCGCACTCCTGCAACGCCTCGATCTCGGCATGCGGCCTGCCAAACTGGCGATGCCAGCCTTCGCCGATCCGAATCCCGTCCTTGACGATCACGCAGCCCACCATCGGGTTCGGCTCGACGAGCCCTTCTCCGCGTGTGGCCAACTCGATGGCACGCGACATGTGTTGATCATCGGTGCACATGGGTGCTCGCCCCGCTAATCAGGACGCCAGAGCCCGGATGGCTTGCCCCGGTCCGCCGCGGCCGCCTGGCTGTCGGGCGTCCAAATCCGCGATGTCGCGGCGGCCGGCTCGGGCTGCGCCGGGGATGCCTCACCCGCCAGATCGTCCGACCGGAGGACGCCGAATCGGTGAAGGACGCGGAGCAGCGTATCCGCGACGCCGGGCTCATGCAGGTGACGTTTCTGGACCTTCTGCAGCACCTTGGAGGCCTCCTCCAACTCCCTGCGAACCAGTCGCAACGTAAGCTCCGCGATCAGATACCTGGCGGGCGAGTCCTTGTCGGCGACCGCAATCTGCTGGGCTTCCCGTATGTAATCGAGGGCCTGGTCCGAGAACGGCGCCAGCTCGGCCACCCGTTTGTAGACCGCCGCGCGATTCACCTTGTCGATCAGGCTCTCACGCCGCAGGATTTCTTCGCCGAACCGCGCCATCGCCCTGCGCAGATGGTAGACCGTGGTCAGCTCGAAGAGCTCCAGCAGGAGATCGTCGGTAAGATGCTCCGTACGGACACGCGCCAGGTCGGCGGGTGAAAGCTGGTAAAGGGCTTCAGGTCCCAGCTCGATCGGCTCCGGGATGGGCACCCCCAGCTGCTCGCGCAGCGCATCGACGTCGATCAGCCAGTTGCCCGTTTCAGCCAGCTGGTCCAGGGCGACCAGCGCGCCGGCCAATGGCACCCGGTACGCCGGGTCCGCTTGAACCTGCCGCGGCGTCTTACCGTCCAGCGAGGCCAGGGGGATGTCCGGCCAGTGCCGCGCCATGATGCGTTGAGTCAGTTCTGCCATGGCGCGCCGACGGGCCGGGTAGGGTGCTTCCTCCGGGGCGATGCAGACCAGGTTGATCAGGCTGAGCACCTGCGGGACCGTATCCACAATCTCCTCGGACTCCTCCGAGGTGAGCAGCTCGCCGGCCACCTCGACCAACAGGGACCGCACCTGTTCGGCCACCTCCGTCTTGGGGACGACCATCTCGACACGGGCCGGGCGGTCCGTCTGCCGGCCGAACAACGCCAGGTTCGTCAACACGCGCGCAAGGTTGTCGGCAGTCATCGGGGCGTCGGCGGCGGGTTTGGGCTGGTCCAAGAGCGTGAACACGCTCTTGGGAGGCGGCTCATCGCCGGTCCGAAACGCAGACAGGTCCTTGGTGAGCGGCACGGCCCGCTTGCAGGATAACAGTCTCTCATTCAGCGCGTTGGCGTCCTGGATGTTGATCGTCCATTTGACCAACGTCACACTGGGAGTGTCGGCGTCAAGGGCGAGGAGCTGCGCGATGGCCTCCGCCTCCACCGCCTGCGAGTATTCAACCCCTGGGCACCTCGCGTAGGCGTGCCACGCCTCGGGCTGGCGCGGCAAGCCGAGGCATGAGCGGGCCAGTGCGATGTTGTACAAGATCGCAGGCTGGTCGGGGAAATCCTGGTTCAGCCGCTCGAACTTCTCCAACCCGTTCTTCCAGGAACTTGTCACGCAGGCCCGATAAGCAGCGTCAAAACGCCCCTTCCACGTCGCGCCGGCAGGACAATCCGCAAATGCCGGGTTGCGCTTCAAGATCGGCGGAATGTGCCCCGCGCCAAGCATGTCCGCCAGGAAACCATGAAACTCCTCGTTCTTCGGGTCCAACGTCAGGCTGATTATCATGTGGGCATGCGCGGCCAGGTAATCGCCATGGTTCAGCAACGCTTGAGCCAGGCTGGCACACGTGTCCACCAGCTCGTACGGTACGGATTCGCCCGCGAGCGACCAGGCTGTCTGGACTTCGTCAATCGCCACCCGCAAGCGGTTCTTGCGCAACTCCAATTGCGCGGCAAACGTGTGCGCCAACAAGTTCTCAGGCGCCACTTTCAAAAAGGTGGTCACCGTGTCTTCCAAGGCCTGCAAATCGTTCATCTGCAGCAGGACCCTGATCTTGAGTGCCAGGAGACACGGCCGGTTCGCCTTGGTCGCCAACGTGTGATTGATGCGGTTCAACGCCGCAACCCGCTGATCCCCTTGAATCGACGTGACAATCTTGTCCAACTCGCCAGTGATGTCCTGGCACGCACAATGCTTGATCTTCTTCCCCGTCCCGCCGAGACAGTAGGCGTTTTTGTCCAGTACCATGAATCGGACCTTCCGGAGTTGATGCTCGGATTGCCGCATCGCGACATGACGCCACTCGCGCCCAGGCCTCACACTCCCAGAGAAACGGCGTCCCAGGTGACGAGCAGGATAGCTGAGGTCGCCAAACGACCTGAACCGGGCATCCTACCAGACCCGCTTTTCGTCAGCCAGGGTCGGCCGGGCACCGCAGCGTCCGGCAGGCGGGGATGAGGCGGGGATGACCGGCTGGAGGCCTATCCCACGCGACCGGCTGGAGGCCTATCCCACGCGACCGGCTGGAAGCCTTTCCCACGCGACCGGCTGGAAGCCTTTCCCACGCGATAGAAGACAGCGGCGGGAGGATTGGGCGAAGGGGGAAGAATAGCCAAACCATTGGGTTTGTGTCAGTATTGTCGGGCCCGGATGCTGAAAGAGGCCCGCGAAATGGGTTTACGCCCTGCCTGGGCGGTCCGGTTTGCCATAGACTCGAATGGTGAGGGCCGATAACCTAAGGAAAACTGGCCGACAGCATATTCTCACGGCATGACGCCTGGTCTGGGGGCGTTCGGTGGACCTCATGAAATCGGACTTCATTGCCCGTCGCGCGTTACTCATTCTCTGTGTGCTGTTTTTCCTGGTCCCGTTTGCGATGCGTGGTGCACGCATGTCCTGGGAGCGGACGGAGAACCGCGTCAAGGACTGGTTGCCGGCCACGCTCGAGGAGACGCAGGACCTGGCCTGGTTCGACCGGTATTTCGTCAACGAGCAGGCGTCGGTGGTGCTCACCTGGGATGGCTGTTCGGAGAAGGATGAGAGTTTCCGGCTGTTTGTCCAGAAGCTGCGAAACGAGATCAAGCCGGCGGACGAGGGGGTGGCAGATGAGGAGTCGACGTCGCTCGGCGGATCGGAGTCGGGTGGCGAGGCGACAGCGGACCGAGTGGCCCAGCGTGTCCGCGAGTCCGCTCTGGCACGTCAACTGGGCGACGAACTGGGCCTGTACGACACGGGCGACTACCACGCCAATTGGGGTGGTTTGCACGAGAAGTGGCTCCGCGGCACGGGGCAGTCCTGGTACTACATCACTCCGCAGGGTGAGCTGTACCGCTGGAACGGGAGTTCGCACGTGCTGGGCGCGCTGTCGCGCTGGTTTCGCCGCACGGTGCTGGGCGACACGGCTCTGGATGGCACGTTGGTCGCGCGGTTGGGCCAGCCGCCGACAGGTGTTGCGACCAACGCTTTCCATGACGATCCGCAGCGGCTGGTGGCTCGGGTCCTGCGGAGTGTGACGACCGGTCCGGAGGTTTTAGCCGAGCTATCGGCGCCGGGGGGGGCGACATGGCCGGCGGGCGAGGCGTCGGAGGCGGAGCGTGCTCAGCAAGCGCGCCGCGCCGCACTGGATCGGCTCAATGGCACCTTTTTTGGGCCGGAGCCGTACGGGGAGTTCGCCTGGACGGCGGACGACTTGCCGCGTGTGTTACGGGAGGCGACGGTTCGACAACTGCCTCGAGACTGGCACAGGCGGGTGGACCAGTTCATCGGCGACCTGTTGGGCCGCGAGTATGAGGGCCAGCGTTCCGAGCTGGTGGCCGAGTCCTTGTCGAAGAAGGAAGAGCATTGGAACGCGATGTTCGCCGCTCTGGCGGTGGAGCCGCCCGGCCTGCAGACCTGCATCCTGGTGACGTTGAGTGACCCGGGCAGGAAGGATCTGGGCCGCGTGCTGGGGCGCGGGCTCTTCGGCCAGCCGCGTGGGAAGCTCTTGAATCTGGCGGTCGAATCGGGCGTCTCGGCGCCGGCGGCCCCGCCCCTGTTTTCGTGGTTCGGGCACCAGGCGGACTCGGGCCGGGTGCTCCGCATGGGCGGCCCGGTGGCGGACGACGTGGCGTTTAACGAGGAGGGGCAGATCACGTTGGTGCGTTTGGCCGCCTCCCTGGCGGTGCTGAGCATCGTGCTGAGCTATCTTGCTTTCCAGCGCCTGACGGCGGGACTGATGATCTTGACCGTCAGCGTTGTCAGCGCGTTGGCCAGCCTGTCGATCGTCTGGTGGAGCGGCAGTCATGTCGACGCGATGCTGTGGATGATGCCGCCGCTGATCTTCGTGTTGGCGATGACCGGGGCCTTCCACGTGATCAACTGTTACCGCCACACGTCGCGCACACAGGGCGTCCAGGGGGCGCCTGCGCGCGCATTGGCCCAGGCCGCCGCGCCCTGCATCCTGGCTGCCGTCACGATCGCGGCCGGGCTGTTCGCGCTGGGCACGAGCGACAACCATCCCATCCGCCAGTTCGGCTTCTTCGCCGCACTGGGCGTCCTGGCCACACTGATCGTGCTGCTCACGTTCCTGCCCGCCGCCCTCCAACTCTGGCCGCTCACCTGGGAGCGTGCTCGCACGCAGGCTGCCGCCGGCCGGCCGTCGCGCGCGGTCCGGTGGGTCTGGCAGTTGATCGGCGATCAGGCGGCGGAACACAACTGGTGGGTCGCCGCCTCGGCCATCGGGCTCATGATCGGCCTGGGGCTCAACCTCGGTTCCTTGCAGATGTCCGTCAAGCCGCGGAGCCTGTTTCGCCAGGACACCCAGCTCATTCGCGACTACGCCTGGCTCGAGGCGCATGTGGGCAAGCCGGTGCCGATGGAACTGGTCATCGGCGTCGACCAGCGGTATCAGCTCCCGAACGCCGAGGCGCCGGATGCGGCCGCGCCGGCGGATTCGGCCGCCGGGGACCACCGCGGTTATCAGTACAGTCTTCCGGAGCGGATCCAATTGGTGGGGCATGTCCAGCACGCGATCGACCGCGTATTCGGCGCCCAGGGCCAGGACCTGTTGGGTCCGGCGCTGTCAGCCGTGACATTCACGCCGCCGTGGGTCGACTCGCCGGAGGCCGGCCCCGAGCCGGTCCAGGTGAGCCAGGAACGGCTCTACGACACGCTGCGTCGCGCGGGCTACCTCGCCGTGAGCGACGACGGCACGGAGCTGTGGCGCATCAACGTGTGGCTCAGCGCGCTGGGCGATATCGACTACGGGCGGTTCGTCACGCAGCTGAAACAGGTGGTCGAGCCGGTGCTCCAGGCGTACAAGTACCGGGACGAAATCCTCCGGCAGGTCGCCCAACCGCAGACCGACGCCGCGGATCCGAACGCCGCGTGGCAGGACGCGAAGATCGTGATCCTGGGGGCCCCCGACCCGGCCAGCGCGGCGGACGACATCACGACGACGGTCGAACTACCGGTGATCGACCGAGGCGGCCGCGGGGACGAGCAGCGCCGGGCGCTCGAAAACGAGAACCGGATGCTCGGCGTGCATCGCGAGTTCGCCCGGGTGTTGAGCGACTTGCTGCGAGCCAAGGGTTTCCGGGCCCGCAAGGGCAGGCAGATCCCGCGCCAGTTCGTCGACTGGCAGGACCCGCGGACGAACCAGTTGAAAGATGCACCGCCGGAGGCCCGGGCCAAGTATTTCGCGGCCTTCGACTGCGTGGTCGTGTTACGCGACCACCCCGATTACGACCTGGAGTTCATCAGCCGGCATGCCAAGTGCGTCGTGGATGCCCGGTCGCACACGTTCGATCCGGCTCACGACCAGACGGCCCGGCAACTCCACAAGCCGCTCTGCGTCACCTACACGGGCACGGTGCCGATCCTGTATCGCGCCCAGCAGACCATGGTGCAGAGCCTGATCGATTGCGTGGGTTGGAGCCTGCCCGCGATCGCGCTGGTCATGATGGTCGTCCTCCGCACGCGCCGCCTGCAGGTGCTCAACGTCCGCGGCGGGCTGGCGGTCATGATCCCCGTCATGTTCCCGGTCGTCGTGGTGCTGGGCGAGATCAGCCGCCGGAGCTTCCTGGTGGATATCGGGACCCTGATGACCGCCGGCGCCGCGATGGGTGTGACGGCCGTCGGCGCCTATCAGTTTCTGACCTGCTTCTGGCGCGCGATCCGGGACGGGTTCGATCGCACGGCGGCCATCAAGGTGGCGTTCAGCCGCGGGTCGGGGACCATCCTGCAGATCACGGTGGTCGCCGGACTCGGCTTGGCGCTGTTCGCGCTGGGCACGTTCGTGCCGATCCAGCGATTCGGCATCACGATGCTCGCCCTCCTGACCGCCGCGCTGGCCGCCAACGTGCTCCTGCTGCCGGCGCTGTTGGCCGGGCCGCTGGGCCGGTACCTGTGCCCGCACCCGCTCGCCGCGCCGACGCGCGATCGCCGCGTGGCGCCGGTCGAGGAATCGCTCCCGCCGCCGCGACCGGCGGAATCGGTCCTGGGCACGTCCGTCGCGACGATGCACAACCCGCCGCGGGAAGGGCGCGGCGCCACGATGATACGCCGCGATGGGTCACACTCGTGAGGCGTTTGGCGGCCGGCGACGTCGCGGGCGCCTTGGTGATGGCCAGTCCGCGGGGTGGGTGATGCCCGGGGCGGGTGTGGGGCGTATCCGGGGGCTGCGGAGACCGGAGGGGCCGGCGTCTGTTTAGCGCTGGCCGGAGAGCCCTACGCACACCGCCTGGCCTTGGCTTGATTGGCTCAGGACGGCGGCGGTCGCCTGGCGAGCCGGCAGGGGTTCCCCGGCGACCACGTTCACCGGGCAGGCCGGGTCCGGCTGGTGGTAGTTGAGCGTGACCGGCACCTGGCCATGGGCGAAGGCCAGCACGCTGGCCAGCATTTCCATGGCGCCTTCGGCGGCGCCGAGGTGGCCGAAGAAGCTCTTGGGGGCGGTGACCGGCGTGCCATCCAGGACGGCGCGAATGGCCTGGGCTTCGACCGCGTCGCCGCGGATGGACCCGCCGGCGTGGGCATTCACATGGCCGACGTCGTCGGCCGACCAACCGGCTGCGGCCAGCATCTTGGCGATCGAGCGTTCGATGGCCTGACCGTGTGTGAACGCGCGGGCAGCCGGTGCGGCGAACGCGCTGCCCCAGCCGGTGATGCGGGCCAGAATCGGGGCGCCGCGTGCCACCGCCGATTCTTCCCGTTCCAGCACGAAGGCCGCGGCGCCTTCTCCATTGACGGATCCGTCGCGCGTCGCGTCGAACGGGCGGCAAGCGCTCTCGGGCGTGTCGATCCGCCGGGAGAGCTGATCCATGCCGCGATACAACACCGACGTGGCGATGACTCGTGAGCTGCTGCCGCCCGTGATCATCAGGTCGGCCTGTCCGCGCTGGAGGATCATGCAGGCCTCGATCAGCGCCAACAGGCTGGACACTTCTCCCAGGCAGATCGTATTGTTGGGCCCTCGGGCGTCATGTGCGATCCCGATATGGCAGGCCGCCATATTGGGCAAATACATCAGCATCCACAGCGGGTACAGCTCCGACATGAAGACCCGCCCCCACGTCTCCGCGTGGAATGTGCCCTGTTCAATGCAGTGGGCGTAGGCCGAGACCGTTTCCGTGGGTTCGCCGTAGAGCATGTCGCAGCCGAACAGCACGCCCATCCGTTCCGGAGGGATCCGGCCGGGCGGGAGTGCGGCATGTTCCACCGCCATGCTCGCGGCCGCGAACCCCATCTGGATCTCGCGGGACATCACCTTCATCGCCTTGCGCGGCACCACGTACTGCTTCGCGTCGAAGTCGCGGACGGCGGCCCCGATCCGCAGGGGCAGATCCAGCGTGGCGACGGCCGGCAGGACGGCGACGCCGCTGCGTTGGTGGGCGAGTGACTCCCAATAACGCTCAGGACCGACCCCGAGAGGGCTCACGACGCCGACTCCCGTGATCACGACGCTCGGTCTGGATTCCATGGGCTAGTCAACTGCGGCAGGCAGATGGAACGGATCGATTGGGGTCACGCCGCGGTGCGGGCGCGCGGCCGCGACCGGCGATTCGGGAGCGATGATAGCCCGCCCACGCCCCCCCTGCAAGGTCCAGGTTAATCCTGCGCCCGGGGCGCCGGGTAGTCGTAGACACGATAGGTCTTGGTGAGCTTCGCGCCGCCGCGCTTGAGCGATTTGAACGACAGGTGGTTGGATTCCAGGACCCACGAGAACTCCCCTTCCTGGATGCCCCATTCCAAGGCGGTCGGAACGAGCCGGGAGAGGATGACCACCCCCAGGCCCCACCGCTGATATTCGGGCAGCACGTTCGTACTGATCAGCCGGATCCGCTTGATCTCTTTGCGCCGGCCCAGCAGCCGCAGGAAGCCGAACGGGAACAGGCGGCCGTCGATCTGCTTGATCCGCGGGTTGTAGTCCAACAGGCCGAACGCGGCGGCCACCACTCGGCCGTCCACTTCGGCGGCCGTGGTCAATTCGGGCACGATCAACCGCCGCAGCGATGCGCTCATGTGCCGGATCTCGCCCGGCGAGAGCGGCGTGAACCCCCACGTTCCTTCGAGTGAGGCGTTGTAGATGTGCAGGAACGTGTCGATCTCTTGCTTGAAGCGGCGGCGATCCATGCACCGCAGTTTGATGTCGAATCGGCGCGTCGCCTCGCGCACCACGAACTCGAGCTTCTTGTCCAGCGTCGAGAGCATGTCGACGTGACCCCAGAACGCATACAGGTCCTGGATCTTGCCGAACCCGTAGCTCTCGATCAGCCGCGCGTAGTACGGCAGGTTGTAGGTCATCATGAAGGTGGGCGGCGAGTCGAAGCCCTCGATCAGGAGGCCGACTTCGTAGTTCAGCGACGGATTGACCGGCCCGCGCAACTGCTCGATCCCCCGCTCCGCCAACCACGCGCGCACCGCGTCGAACAGCCCATGGGCCACCTCGGCGTCGTCAATCGATTCGAAGAAGCCGAAGAAGCCGCGCTGCTCGTGGTATTTCCTGTTGTGCACGTGGTTCACGATCCCGGCGATGCGGCCACACACCTGCCCGCCGCGCCAGGCCAACCAGGTGCGCACCTCTGCGACCTCGTGAAACGGGTGGGAGCGGAACCCGACCAGCTCCTCCAGGTTCCGCCGCAGCGGCGGGATCCAATTCGCGTCGCCGCGGTAGAGCGTCCAGGCCAGCTGCACGAACTCCTTCTGCTCGCGGCGCGTGGTCACCGGTCTGATGGTGAGGTCGGACATGAACGGATTCCCCCAGGTGGTGAAAGCGGTTACTCTATGGTGAGAGTTCCCTACGCGTCAACCAGATGGGCCGCGTGGGTGTGGAGCAGGGTACGTCATCGCTCGCGCGATGCGCTGAAAGGCAGGATCGACATGTCCAGCAGTCGCGCCATGCTGCGGGACGATCAGCGCGTACTGGTCACGGGTGCCACGGGGCTGGTGGGCAACAACGTCACGCGGCTGCTGGTTGCCCGGGGCATCCCGGTGCGGGTGCTGGTGCGCAACCCGCGCGATGCCCGTCCGTTCGAGGGGTTGAACGTGGAGATGGCCACGGGCGATGTCACGGACTCGGCGTCGTTGCAGGCGGCGATGAAAGGTGTCTGGGGGGTCGTGCACGCCGCCGGGTGCGTCTTGATGGGCTGGCGCAGCGAAGCGCTGCACGAGTCGGTCAACCACATGGGGACCCAGCACGTGGCGGAGGCCGCGCGGCGGGCCGCGGCGCGGATGGTCTATGTGTCGACCATTAATGCGTTGGGCGTCGGCGCGCCGGACCAGCCGGCGGACGAAGAGCGCGTGGCGGGTCCGACGGTGCCCTGTCCGTACGTGCGGAGCAAGCAGGCGGCGGACCGGAGCGTCCGCGAGCAGATCGAGCTGGGTCTGGACGCCCGCATTGTGCATCCCGGGCTGATGTTCGGGCCGTGGGATTGGAAGCCGTCCTCGGGCCGCATGCTGTTGGAGGTGGTCCGGCGTTTCACGCCGGTGGCGCCGGCGGGCGGCATTTCGGTCTGTGACGTTCGCGACGTAGCGCAGGCCATTGTGACCGCGCTGGCGACCGCCCCGGCAGGCCGTACGTTCGTATTAGCCGGTCATAACGTCACTTATTTGAACTTGTGGCAGCGCTTCGCCGATATAGCGGGTGGCAGCCGCCCGCTCTGTCGGAGCGGGCCGCTCATGGGGATCGTGGCCGGCCGCATGGGCGATCTGTGGGGCCGCCTCACGGGGCGCGAGCCGGATGTGAATTCGGCCGCGGTGCGGCTCTCCAGCCAGTTCCACTACTTCAGCAGCGCTCGTGCACGAAGGGAGCTCGAGTACCGGACACGGCCGCTCGAGGAATCCATCCGCGATGCCTGGCGGTGGTTCCAGGAGTACGGCTACGTGTAAGAATCGCGTGTCCGCGCAGGAGGCGTGCGGGCCACGCTCAACTGCGCTCGACGTGCCATGGCTATGGCGACGGTGCTAGTGACAGGCGCGACAGGCTTCATTGGAGGCCATCTGACCCGTGCGTTGGTCGAGCGTGGCCACCGGGTCCGCTGCGTTGTGCGCCCGACCTCGCGGCTGGACTCGCTCCAGGGGTTGGACGTCGAGCTGGTGCAGGCCGACCTGCTGGACCGCGACGGATTGCGGCGCGTCGCGCGCGGCATGGATTGGGTATTCCACCTGGCGGCCGTGACGAGCGCGTTGCGGCGGGCCGTTTTCATGGAAGTCAACGAAGGCGGCTGTGCGCGGATGGCGGAGGCCTGCGCGGCGCAGCCGCAGCCGCCCGTGCTGGTCCTCGTCTCGTCGATCGCCGCCGCCGGGCCGACGGGGCGCGGGCAGATCAAGACGGAGTGCACGGTGCCCAACCCCGTGTCGGATTACGGGCGGAGCAAGCGGGCCGGGGAGTTGGCGGTCGCCCGCTATGCCCACGCGGTCCCGACCACCGTGGTGCGGCCCGGGATCGTGTTCGGGGCCGGCGGTCGCGAACTGCTCCCGATGTTCCGCTGCGTGGCCCGCCTGCGGATCCATGTGGTGGCCGGGCTGTCGTCTCCGCCCCTGTCGGTGATCCATGTGTCCGACCTGGTGGAACTGTTGATCCGCGCCGCGGAGCGCGGCATGCGGCTCGCGTCGCCGCCCCGGTGTGGGGACGCGCGTGGCTACTATTTCGCTTGCCGTGACGAGCACCCGAACTACTTCGAGTTCGGGCGCATGCTGCACCAGGCGCTGGGGAACCGCCACACGGCCTTCGTCCACCTCCCGGAGCCGTGCGCCTGGATCGCCGGCTGTGTGGGCGAATGCCTGGGCCGGATGCGCGGCAGGTCGCTGAGCTTGAACATCGACAAGATCCGGGAAGCGGTGGCCGAGTCCTGGGCCTGCTCCGGCGAAGCCGCGCGGCGCGAGCTGGGCTTCACGCCCCGCCGGACGCTCCTGGAACAGCTGCGCGACACGGCCGACTGGTACCGCGGTCACGGCTGGCTGTGAGCCATCCCGAATGGGGCCGCACCCATCGGCTACGGGCTCTGCCGGCGCGGCAGACGCGGCCGGACGAGAAGCGCCCCTGCCGCCGCGCCCGCGTCGGGTTCTTGACGGGCGCGCGATTCGTGAAGTAGTAATGGAGTGGTTGCGGTTTCCCGGGACTCCCAGAAAGCGAACGGCCGTATGATCCACCAGACACGCCTACCGTTGTCCACGCAGGGCTACCGCCACATGCAGGACATCACGCAGGCGGTGACCGAGATCGTGATGCGCAGCGGCGTGACGACCGGGGTCGTGCATTTGTTCAACATTGGAAGCACGGCGGCGCTGGGCACGATCGAGTTCGAGCCGGGCTTGCAGGCTGATTTTCCCGCCATGCTGGACCGCCTGATCCCGCCCGGCCGGGACTATGCTCATGAGCAGACGTGGCACGATGGCAACGGCCATTCGCACATCCAATCGTCGCTTGTGGGATCGTCCCTCTGCGTGCCGATCGCCCACGGGCGCCCGGTGCTTGGAACCTGGCAGCAGGTCTTCCACCTGGAATGCGACAACAAGCCGCGCCATCGCGAAGTCGTCGTGACCGTGATCGGCGAATGAGCCGGCGGCTGGACGGTATACCTTCATTCACTTCCTTCCCGCAGGACGGACATCATGAAGTCTTTCACCAAGCAGATCACCATGCAGGTGCCCGCCCGCATGGATTTCGTGAACATCACTCCGACTGTGGAGGAGGCGGTGCGCGAGAGCGGCATCCAGGAAGGGCTGTGCCTGTGCAATGCGATGCACATCACGGCCAGCGTCTTCATTAACGACGATGAGCCGGGGCTGCATCGGGACTACAAGAAGTGGCTGGAGCAGCTCGCGCCGTTCGATCCGTCGCCCGAGCGGTACCACCACAACCGCACCGGCGAAGACAACGCGGATGCGCACCACAAGCGGCAGATCATGGGCCGGGAGGTGGTGGTGGCGGTCACCCGGGGGAAACTCGATTTCGGGCCCTGGGAGCAGATTTTCTACGGCGAATTCGATGGCCGGCGACCCAAACGCGTGTTGATCAAGATCATCGGCCAATAGCCCCCGGCGCGGTCCACTACTGGCACGCGGGCCGTGGCGGCGGTAAAGTGACCCACTGCATCCGACACCTTGTTTAAGGAGCACGACCGTGCGTACCCACATCCCCGCTCTATGCCTCGTCATGGCCCTGGCGCCGGCGGCCGGCGCCGCGGCGCAGCAGGACCAGTTGAACCAGCCGCCCGCCGGCTTCACCGCCCTCTTCAACGGTCGAGATCTGTCCGGCTGGTACGGCATGGAGTCGGTCAGCCCGGCGGACATTGCCGCGCTGTCCGACAAGGACCGCGAGGCGAAAATCGCGCGGGACACCGCCGATGCGCTCCAACACTGGCGCGTCGAGAATGGCGAGCTGGTCAACGACGGGTACGGCGCGTTCCTGGCGACCGAGAAGGAATTCGGCGACTACGAACTGATGGTCGATTACCGCACGGTCCCGAAGGCGGATAGTGGGATCTACCTGCGCGGCACGCCCCAGGTGCAGATCTGGGACTACACGGAGCAGGAGAAGTTCGGCATCGGCGCCGACAAAGGCTCCGGCGGGCTCTGGAACAATTCGGCCGGCGCGCCCGGCAAGGATCCGCTGGTGCGCGCGGACAAGCCGTTCGGCCAATGGAACCGGTTCTTCATCCGCCAGATCGGCGCCCGGACCACCGTGTATCTCAACGGCCAGCTCGTGGTGGACAACGCGATCATGGAGAACTACTGGGACCGCCAGCGGCCATTGTTCCCGCGCGGCAATATTCAACTACAGACGCACGGCGGCGAGATCCGCTGGCGCAACATCTTCGTGCGCGAGATCCCGGCCGAGGAGGCCAATCGGCTGTTGCAGCAGGACGCGGAAGGGTTCGAGTCGGTGTTCAACGGGCGAGACCTGACGGGCTGGCAAGGCGCCGTGGACAATTATGAAGTGGTGGACGGCGCCATCCGCTGCCGGAAGAACAAGGGCGGTACGCTGTACACGCAGGACCAGTACAAGGACTTCGTGGCGCGCGTGGAAATCCGGCTGCCCCCGGGCGGCAACAACGGGCTGGCGATCCGCTACCCCGGCCAGGGTGACCCCGCCTACGCCGGCATGTGCGAAGTGCAGGTCCTCGACGCCGGCTATCCGGGCCAGCTGGATCCCCGCCAGGTCCATGGCTCCGCCTACGGCATGGTGGCCGCTCAGACCGGGTACCTGCGCCCCGCCGGAGTGTGGAATTACCAGGAAGTGACGGTCCGCGGGATGAAGATCCAAGTCGAACTCAACGGCACGGTGATCCTGGATGCCGATCTGTCGCAGGTGAAAGAGTTCATGGGCAACACCGCGCACCCGGGCCTGCACACACCCCAGGGCCATTTCGGCTTCGCGGGCCATAGCGATCCGGTCGAGTTCCGCAATATCCAGATCAAGCGGCTGCCCGACTAGATGTACGGACCCTATTACGCTCAGTTCGCGGGCAAGACGTTTGTCATCCAGGCGGAGGACGAAGCGGTCGAGCATGCGGAAGCCCTGCGCGAGATCCTGTGCGGCATGGAGCAGCTGCGCCGGCACGGGATCCGTGTGCTCTTCGTGCTCGGCACGGGGTCCCGGTGCGGCGAGGAACTGCGACGCGACTTCGCTGTCGTGCCGCACCCGGAAACCAATCGCTGGATCGTCCCGCAGTCGGCCCTGCCGCGCATCGAGCAGGAGCGGGCGCGGATCGTCCACGCGACGCAGGAGATCTGCCGAGCCCAGGCGATTCCGATCCGTGTCATCCCCGCGTCGGCCGTCCGCGTCGAACGGCGGATTGGCCACGGCAGTACGGGTGTTCCTGTCAGCTTCGACCTGCCGGAGATCCGATCGGCATTGGAGTGTGAGCAGATCGCGATCGTCGGTGTCGGGGGTGAAGACGGCGACGGTCGGTTCCTGCACGTGGCCTCGGTCGCGCTGGCGGCCGATCTGGCGGTCGCCTTGCATGCTCAGAAGCTGCTGTTCCTGATGCAGGCGGACGGCATTTGCGTATGGCACCCCAAGAAAGGCGGGCGGCCGCTGAGCTTCGCCGATCTCGAAACGCTGCTCTGCCTGCTGCAGCGGCAAGACGGGCAGGGCCGGTTCGTGCTCTCGGGCACGGTGCTCCCGAAGGTCCATGCAAGCATCCGGGCGGTGGCCGGCGGTGTGAACCAGGTGCACTTGGTGTCGTACCTGCGCCTGCTGGACGAGATCCTCACGCGGACCGGCGTCGGGACGATGATCGAGTACCGGCAGACCCACCACGTGGATTACGCGCGCCCGGCGGACCTCGACGAGATCGAGCGGCTGCATGCCGAATCACAGCAGTCCCGCAGCGCCTACGGCACGCCCTACGTGGTTCCACTCCCGCGCGCGGAATTGGCCCGGCTCCTGCCCTGGACGCTCCTGCTGCGACACCGCGACGTGATCATCGGCAAACTGCACACGACGCCGGTGCCAGACGAGCCGCGGACGCTGCAGATCGGCGGGTTCGTGATCGCCGAGAACCACCAGGATTCACAGCAGGGCCAGTTGCTCCTGACCGAGGTGTTCGCCCGGCTCCGAGAACAAGGGTACACGCGCGCGGTGGCGATCTCCCTGTCGCAACGCGCCCAAGGCCTGTTCCGACGCCTCGGCGGCATGGCCGCGCCCGCCGTCACCTGCCCATCGCCGCTGGCGCGCCAGGCGCTCTCACGCTACCGGTCCGAGGAACGCCATCAGGTCGAGTGGTTCGAGTTCCGGCTGTGAACCGCGAAGGCCCGCCGTGCCCGCCGCGGCGCGGCCGGGACCATTTCGGGCAAATCGTTTTCCCGCTATCCTTGGACCTGGCGGCGGATCGAGGCGATCCGGTGCTGCGACCAGGCGTCGATCCCGCCCAATACGCCGCCCAAGTGCTGCTCGACGGCATGCCCGGGGGGCAGCTTGTGGTGTCCGCCGTGGTGCTCGGAATTGCCTCCAGGTGATCTATGATCAACACATTGATGCTGCCCGAATTACAGGAACTGTTGGCGGAGCGGGACGAGGCCACGCTGCTGGACGTTCTGCAGAGCATGCACTCCGCCAGCATTGCCGAGTTCTCGGAAGGGCTGTCGGTGGAACAGACCTGGCAGTTGCTCAACTGCGCACCCATCGACCGGCAGGCCGACATCATCTCGTTCTACCCTATCGACAAGCAAGTGCAGCTGGTGAGCGGAGTGGGGCGGGAGCGCATGTCGGCGCTGATTGAAGTCATGTCGCCCGACGACCGCGTGGACCTGCTGAAGCGGCTGGACGCGAAGATCGTGGAAGACATCATGCCGCTGCTGGCAAAGGCCGAACGGCAGGACATTCGCCTGCTCCTGTCCTACTCGGAGAGCAGTGCCGGTTCGGTGATGACGACCGAGTACGCGACGCTCCCGGCGGATGTGACGGTCATGGAGGCCATCGGCCTGATTCGTCAGCAGGCCCTGTCGCGCGAGACGGTCTATTACATCTACGTCGTCGACGACGCGCGGCACTTGATCGGCTTCCTCTCGCTGCGAGACCTGATGCTTGCCCGATCTACGGCGCGCGTCAGCGAGATCATGCAGCGCGATGTCGTGTCGGTGCGCGTGGACCAGCACCGGGAGGAGGCGGCCAAACTGCTGGCGCGCTACGACTTCCTGGCGATTCCGGTGGTTGACACGTTGAACCGACTGGTGGGCATCATCACGCACGACGACGTGATTGACGTGATGGCCGCCGAAGCGACAGAGGACGCCCACCACATGGGCGGCCTCACGCCGCTGGCCGAGAACTATTTGGACGCCAGGTTCTCCACGGTGTGGCGCAGGCGCGCGCTCTGGCTGTCGGCGCTGTTCGTGGCCGAGTTGTTCACGTTCACGGCCCTGGCGTCCTTCGAGGATTCCATCCAGGCCGTGATCGCGCTCAGCCTGTTCGTGCCGCTGTGCCTTTCGACAGGCGGCAACTCCGGATCGCAGGCGGCCACGCTGATCACACGCGCGCTCGCCCTGGGGCATGTCGACGTCCGCGCGTGGCGGCGCGTGCTGCAACACGAGCTGCTGATGGGGTGCGCCCTGGGGCTCACGCTGGGAGCCATCGCCTTCGTGCGCGCCTCGATGACGCCGGCTTCCGTGTTGGGAATTGCCGACCGCTGGGTGCTGGCCTGTGTCATCGCTCAATCCGTGGCCCTGATTTGCTTGTGGGGGACTCTGGTGGGGTCGATGCTGCCGCTGTTCTTCAAGAGCGTCGGCGTCGATCCCGGTTATGCATCGAGTCCGTTTGTGGCCACGTTCGTGGATGTGACCGGGATCATCATCTATTTCTCCATTGCCAGGCTCTTTCTCCTGACCGGTTGACCCACGCGTCCCGGCGCGGGTGGGACGCACCAGCGCAGAGGATCAGGCCGCTTTTACCGCTTGGGCGGTTCGGCCTCCCGGATCACTGCGCCCAGGTCGTCGCTGAGGATGAGCAATGAGAAGCGGTCTACCGAGTCCAACTGGTCCGTACTCAGCGACGCGTAGTCGAACCGGCCGCGCAGGTCGGTGTAGCCGTCCTTGTAGAACACCACCTGGCCGTCCTTCAAGCGCGCGTAGACCTTCACGTACACCTGGCCCAGCGGCTGCTTCGTGGTTTGGTGCCGCACTTGGACCTGCCCGTAGTTCTCGATCACCTGCACGTCCAGCGAGTTGGCATAGTAGGCCTGTGAATGTGTCACGCCGCCGCCGGTGATTTCCACCAGCACGTTGCTGTTGAGCAGCTGCGCGGGCAACTCCACTTCCATCGACCTGGCGTCGGCCGGCAAGTCCACCGTTGCCGTCAGGTTCGGCCGGATGGTCGAGAACTGCCCCGTGTGCTGTTGGACGAACGGGTTGCGGCTGAACAGCAGCTCGATGTCCATCACGTAGTAGCTGACGCGAACCGCGGTGAGGTTCTGGTAGCGGATGGTGATCTTGCGGGCCTCCACCTGGAACTCGAAGCTCGCTTCGGTCGCCGCCAGGCCGGCCTGCACCTGCTGCGGGTCTTCAGGGTTCACCACGGCGTGGGGCTGGCCCTGGATCTCCGCCAACTGCCGACCCATGGCCGCGAACGCCTCCCGCCAGCGGTCGACTGGATAGTCGGCGTAGCGCTGGACGATCGCCCCGGCCTGCCGAGGGTCGGGCGTGAAGAAGTCCAGGTAGGCGGTGAAGTAATCGTACTGCAGCCGGGTTGGCAGCCGGTCCGGGTTCACGCGCTGGAAGAACCGGAGCGCCTCTTCCACACGGTCCTGCAGCAGCAGGTAATAGGTGACGGCCATCAGCTGGTCGTCATTCAGTTCGCGCTGGTAGGACAGGATCGTCAGCAGACTGCGGTACTGTTGCAGCAGGCGGTCGTTGACGATCTCGCGGCGCTGGCCCAGCCGGTGCGCGCGGGCGTTGACCAGCGGCCGGTAATCGAGCTGTTGATAGGTGCCGCGCGCCACCGGATCGATCTTCAAGAGCGGGCTGTCGAGCTGTGCGCCGCACTGGGCCACGAACTCGTTCGCGTGGGCCAGGTACACCCCGATCGCATCCGGCAGGTTGTGCCGGATGGCGTACGACCAGAGGGTCGGGTGGTAGACATGCCGGGCGGCCAGCAGGCTGGTGACGGCGCGGAAGTAGGCCGGGTCCTGCATGCGGAAGGCGATCATCTCCAGGTCGATCCGCTGCAGGTTCTCGGTCTTCAGGAAGTCCAGCACCTCCTCGTCCGTGCCGTTCTGGGACACGAACGGCCAGGCCTTCCGGTCGATCTTCGTCAGCTGCTCGACCGCCTGCAACTCCACCGCCGGGGCGGCGGTCAGCAGCAGTTCGTTCTTGGCCACATGGACCGGGAAGTGGTGGAACGTGCCGGGCAGCGGGAAGTAGAAGAAGTACTCGATCGTGGAGGTATCGAACGGTTTCAAATCCACGGGGACGCCGCGCGTGGGCTGACCGTTGAGCGCGGGGATGGCCCCCTGGGGGACCTGCAGCAGCAGGGTCAGTTTCTGCGGGGCGGAGGTGGGGTTGGTCACGACGACCTGGCAGCCGTAGACGGTCTGGACCAGGAACTCGTCGGTCACATACTTGTCGACCTGCTGGTTGTTCACGACGCGATAGCGGTCGTCGAGCCGGAAGAAGTTCTGGCTCACCAGGATCGGCGTCTCGCCCGCCGCGGGCTCGGCGGCGCGGATCTCCTCGTGGAACACGATCAGCGGGCTCTTGGCGGCCAGCACCAGCTGGGCGTTGTGGAACGTGACCGCATGGTCGGCCGAGCGGAAGGGCAGGTCGAGGACGCTCAGGGCGAACATCATCTCGGTGAAGTTGGTGGACGCTTCGGCGATGTGGGTCGAGCGGAACGGGAGCTGCGGGTCCTGGGCCGCGTAGTCGCGCCAGAAGGCATTGACTGGGACGAGCGTCCCGTTTTGCGCGGCGATCGGCAGTTGGTAGTAGTTGTTCTCCGCCCATTCCTGGGTCTTGTCGAGTTGGCGGTAGAGTTGCCGGACGGCAAGCTCCCGCCTACGATCCTGGGCGAAATACCGCTGTCCCCCGGCGCGGCCGTTGCGGCGCATGGCGTGCGAGCCATCCTTCTCCACGGCCAGTTGTGCCAGCTTGTCGGCGTCGCCATTAGGCGCGGGCGCGGGTTCTTCCGCCGGCTCGTTCGCGGGGGCTGCGTCGTCGAGCGCGTCGAAGGTGGAGGCCGTCCGGCCCTGCGCGGCCGCGGGGGCGGCCCTTCCCATAACGATCATCTCATCCTGCCGGGCCGTCGCTTCGCGCAGCGGCTGACCGACCTCCAGGCTGCTGCCTTGGACCGCCGTGTTGAACAGGAAGTTGAAGCGGTCCAGGTCGGGGGGCAACAGGTCGTACAGGTCGGCGATGGCCCGGGCCGTCCGCGGCTGTTCGCCCGCGATCCGCTGCGCCAAGAGGATCCGTTCCACCATGTTCAGCTGCGCGTACTTCCAGGGCTCGAGGTAGCTCTGCAGGTCCGCGCCGATCAGGAACCGGTCCAGGAACGTCTTGTCTTTCTTGTTCCGCACGAAGGGCAGCACCACCGACTCGAAGAACGTCGGGTCTTTCCGCATCAGGAAGTAGTTCAGTTCGTGGCAGGCGTATTTCGAGTACTTCTCGCGCTTCTCTTCCGGCTTCAGCTGGTCCCAGTTCACGATGAACCCGAACTCGACCAGCTGCGAATTGTTGCTCAGCGTCACCAGCAAGGCGTGCACTTTGGCCAGGCTGTCGTAGAGTTCGAAGCGGGCGGTCGTGATGTCTTCGACGCGGAACGTCTCGCCCTGGTCGATGGCGCTGATCTGTTTCTGCTGGGTGTAGTGTTGTGCGGGGTCGAGCCCGTTGGCCAGCCGCAGGTCGATGCACTGGCGCGGGCTCTCGGGCAACGCGACCGAACGGCAGGTGGTGCTTTGCGGATCCACGGCCACCACCCACACCCGCTGGTACGGCGCCAGCTTCTGCCGGTCGATCGTGATCAGACCGGCCTGGTCGGGCGCGAGGTTCACCAGCACCGCCGCGCTGTGCGCCAGGAAGTCCAACGTCGCCGATTGGGCCTGCTCGCCGGGCGCGGGCGCGCCCGGCCGCGCGGCGGCCCGTTCCGTTTCACTGGTCGGCGCTTCGGCGCCGAACGCCTCGCCTTCCTCGGCCATCTGCCGTCCGGTCTCCGTGCCGCGGATGGCCCAGGGGTTCAGCAGCAGGCTCGGCCGCTCCAGCATGTTGCCCGGATACTTCTTGGCGTACCGGCGGTCGATGATATACCGGTACTCATCGCCCAGTTTGCGCGCTGCCGCGTAAAACGACTCATCGAGGCCCACCAGGCCGCTCCACGGCTCCTGGTCGCCTATCCGGCCCAGGTAGTCGTAGACCCCGTAGGCCGGCTCGTACCGGGAGGCGAACACATGGACGCGCGCGAAGTCGTTGACGTTGACCAGCGCGATCGAGAGCGCTGTGTCGTCCAGCGTGACGTTCTTGATCTGCAGCGGCCTGACGTGGCGCAGCTCCAACTGACGGCGACCGCCCAGCACGTAGCCACCCTGCTCCCGGCCCGCCGCGATCCGGATGCGCACCTGCCGGCCCGTCCGCTTGAACCACAGATCGTAGTCGCCCGCCGGCAGGTCGGTGATCGACAGGAGCCCATCGGACAGCTTCAGCGACTCGAAGCGGTCGGCGACCGGTGCTCCGGCGCGCAGCTCCAGCAGTGATAGTTCGGTGCGCAGCGGCTCCGCCGCGCTGCCCACGTAGGGCACTTCGACCGTCGTGCCGGCCGCGGCATGCAGCTCGGCGGGCAGCGAATGCTGGTCGCTGCGCAGGACCCAGGTGCGGGGCGAGGAGACCGGCCCGGCCGCCGTGAGCGATTCGATGTCCGCCAGCGGGCCGAGTCGCACCTGGCCGGCGTCGCTGGTCCGCAGGTCCGCTTCGATCGGGCGGCGGAAGTCGCGGTGCTTGAGCGTCACGTGCACGGCCTGGTGCGGCCGCGGCTCGCCGTTCTTGCCCAGCAGCTCCAGCACATATTGGCCCGCGAAGTTCGTCAGGTGCAGGTCCCGGATCTCCTCGGTCCGGTCGGTGCCGTTGAGTTGGAATTGCTGGCTGGCAGCCAGATCCACCTTCTTGTTCAAGCTCAGGCTCTGCACTTTTGCCGTGAGCAGGAACTGAATCGTGTTCAACCGCGGCGGGACCTGGAACTCGTAAACGGCCTCGCGGTCTTCAGCCACCGGGAAGTCCCGGACCTCCTTCTTGACGGCCACGCCGTCCTGGTCGGTCGAGGTGATGGTCAGGCGGACATCTTCCAGCACCGACAGGGTGACCGGCGTGCCATTGACGCGCAGCTGGGGGCGGACCAAGAGCTGGGCCGTCTTGCGCGCCAGCAGCGCTTCGCGCTCCACATACATGCCGGCCGCCAGCTGGTAGTCTTCCGCCTGGTGTTCGAACCAGGCCAGGCTGGACAGCCCCTGGTGGGTCAGGATCACCGGCTGCCGGCCCGGCTGTGTGCTGTAGGGCACGACGATCGAGCCGTCCTCGCCTGCGCGGTATTCGTGCCCGGCCAACCACAACGACGCGTCCGGGAGCGGCTCGTCCCGCTCGTTGAGCACCGTGAAGACGTGGCCCGCCGTGCCGGCGCGCACCAGGTGCCGCAACTGGCCCTTGCGCACGACCGCGCGGCTGTTCTTCCCGTTGCCGATGAAGTCGATCACGTACACGCCGGGCCGGGTCAGCTCGGGGAACTCGAAGTGCCGCGCCACGCGGCGGATCGGCGCCTCCTGGTAGGAATAGGTCTGCTCGGCATTGGCCATCAGCCCGTCCAGGTTGATGTCGGTGTTCACCTCGTGCTGGTTCTGCTGGTAGTAATTGAACGTGTTGATCTCGTACACCTTCACGATCAGCGTGGGCACGTTCTTCACGTACAGGTCCATGCGCAGGGGGCCATCGAGGGTGAAGTAGCGGCTGTTGGTGAAGGCGAAGTCCAGGTCCACGCGCTGTTGGAGCTCCTGGTACTTCTCGGGCGGCAGCATGGCCGACCACTGTTCGGCGTCGCCCAGCCCGCAGACCAGCTTGGTTTCGGCGAACGTGTGCTTCAGGTATGTGTCGTCCAGGTACTCCTGGTACGGCTTGTAGGTGGTCTCGGTGAGGAAGAAGTGCTGCAGGTAGCTGCGCACCAGCGGCTCGTCGTCTCCCACGGGCGGCAGGGCCGTCAGATCCGCGAAATCCGCCTGGCAATCGGCCGCGAACCGCGCCACCGACTCCTGCTGGATGTACTTCGGGTTCACGTAGCCGGCCGCGCGAGGCAGGGCGATGTAAGCCAGGAACCGTGACGAATCGTAGACACCGCGCTGTCGGTCCAGCAGTAGCCGGTGGTGCAGCACGTGCAGCTTGAGCGAGTTGTGGGCGGGCGCCAGCCGCTGGACGAAATTCCACAGCCGCTCCAGGTACGCCTGCCGGGCTTCCACGTCACGCGCCAGATCCACGTCGTCGGCTGGACGCAGTCGCGGCAAATAGACGCGCACGAACTCCGTCTGGTTCAACAGGTCCGGCTGCAATTGGAGGCATTCGTCCAGCTGCGCCAGCAGCAACTGGCGGTGAATCGGCAGTGAGCCGAACCCGCCGCTGCCCGGTTGCGCCAGATCCTCCACCACGATCTGCGCCAAACCCGGATGGTCCGGACGCGTCAATCGCCCGAGCAGGTGGCGCCGACGGTCGGGCGGCAGCGGGGACTCGACCAGCGAGTCGAGCGCCGCGTCCTCGAAGCCGTCGAGGTTCTGGAAGTTCTGGAGCGCGTCCTGCATCAGCCGCGTGCGGTCCAGCAGCGCCTCGTCCAACGAGGTGGGAAGGTCCGGCCGCGCGTCGAGCGATTGACGCTGATGGTTGAACTGCAAGTTCAACGTACGCTCCAGGAACGCGAGCGACTCCTTGGGATGCCGCGCGTAGGTCAGCAGCGCCTGGCGATACTGGATCTCGTGCACGCGCGGCGTATAGTTGAAACGCCCGATCCAGGCCTGCAGGAGCTGCTCCACGCGGTCGTACTGCTCGAGGTTCTGGTAGTGCAGGCAGTGATAATAGTAGAAGTCCTCGGTGCCGGGGATCAGTTGCTCCAGCGCAACGGCGCGATCGGAGGCCAAGGCGAAATCCTCGATGTATCCGATCTCCTCGCCCGGCGCCCCGCCCGGCCACACGACCGATACCCCCAACCACACCGCCACCCACACCCGCCAGAACCTGCTGCGCATCACCACCGTCCCCCTCTTGCACGTCATCCCGCGCGCGGCCGTACCCCCAAGAGCGGCCGCCACCTGGGAAATCCTACGCCGCGGAATACCTGAACGAAAACAGGCGACGCATGAATTGTGACGAATTAGACGGCCGGCACGGCGGGAAAGTTCCCCGGCGGCCGGGAACCCGGGCGGGCAGGTGGGCGGGCCGGGAAACCCGCTCACAACCGACGCGCCGGGCAGTTGGGCGAGGAGGGGTGATCCATTCAGCACCCCTCGCATGGATCCGTCCGGCACAGGGCGCCCCACAGCCACAACATGCCGGCCACCAACAGGTAGGCCGCCGCCATGACGAGCGGTGTCTGCCCGGCGGCGCTCTGGGGCAGCGCATCGCCCAAGGCCCACGGCAGGAATAACCGCTCGTCCCGGAACGGCGAATGGATGATGCCGAAGAGCGTGCAGAGAGCCGCCACCGCGAAGTAATTGCCGGCGACGCGCAGGCGCCGATCGATGATCGCCGACAGCGCGGCGCCCCATAAGAGACTCGTCACAATGAACCCGCTGGCCAGGATCTGGATCGTCTGCAACTGGTCCGGTAGCGAGCCTTGCAGGCTATCGATCGTGCGCTGCGCCTGGTCCAGCACCTGGTGGACGAACGTGATCACAAGTTTGGCCAGGGCCGGCACACACGCGAAAGCCAGGGCCGCGAAATGCCGCACGGGTGTCGCCTGGAAACTCTGAGCGGTGATCTCCAGCCCGATGAAGATCAAGATCGGAAAGATGGCCGCCTTGGGGATCACGAGATAGAGGTACCCGAAATAGCCGAGCAGTCCGGCTCCGCCGACGAACAGCGCCGTGGCCAGCGTGTACGCCGAGCGGCCGCCCATCGCCTTGTATGCAGGATGGCCGATATACGGCGTCGTCTGCACGACGCCGCCGCACATGGCCGCCAACAACGTCGCCACGCCCTCCACGCCGATCACCTTCCGCGTGTCATACTCGTCGCCCGCCGCCGCCGCGCTCTCGGTGCAGTCGATCCCGCCCACCACGGTCGCCAGCGCAAACGGAATGATGATCGGCAGGTACTGGAACGACGCGCCGAAAGCATCACACCACTCCCAGCGAAACGCGTCCAGCCATCCCACGGGCAGCAGGCCGTCGGCCGGGTCGAATGCCACGCCGACCGTGACCGGTCCCGTTTTGAGCAGATCTGTCCAGAGCGAGACGAGGTAGTGGATCGCCCCGGCCACCAACAGGGCGCCCAGCGCCCCCGGCACGCGCCAAGGCAGTGGAACCCGGGCGATGAGCGTCGTCAGGACGATGGCCAGCGCAACCAGGCCGACCAGTGGCGCACTCAGGATATCCAACAGCGGCAGGAAGCTGATCATCGTCAGCGCGACCGCTGAGAGTGAGCCGAGCAGGCCGGCGCGCGGCACCAGTCGTCGCACGGCGCCCGACACGAATGTACACGCCAGTTTGAAGACGCCCGAGATGAAGATGGCGCAGATCCCGATGTGCCAAGTGTAAGTGGCGGCTTGGGTTTCGGTGTACGCCAGGTCCTCCAGAGCGTGCCGGTAGCTCGGGCCCAGGACGAACAGGACCATGGCGATCGTGCTGGGGGTGTCCAGCCCCAGCGGCATGGCCGTCACGTCGGACCGGCCGGTCCGACGAGCCATCGCCAGGGCCATGGCGAAGAACATCAGGTCGCCCAGAAGCACACCGATGGCGGTGCCCGGGACCATGTACTGAAGGGCAAAGGTTGTAGGAAAGTCAAAGACGGCGGCCAGCAGCCCGACCGTCATCAGCAGGCCGGCGATGTTATCTAACATCAAGCCGAAAAAGGCATTTACGTCGCCCGGAGCGGCCCAGGAAAGCTGTTTTCTGGACACAATAGACCCGTCGGCATGGGTTTTGCGTTGGAGAGCGACCGTGAGTGTAGGACGGGCGCGGCTGACTGTCAAATCCCAGCCCGATCACCCGCCCCGAATCCTGACAAAGCCTTCGCCAAAACCGGCCGCTCATGGTACCATGGTGGGAACCGTAGCCGGTCGCCGCGCGGCGAAGGTGATCCGTTCCGAGCCGGGTCTCTTCGAACTTTTCCCTTCGAGTCACGTACACAATGACGGAAAGCATCCAGACGAGTATGGAGAGGGCCCCGCAGCTGGGCGACGCCCCGAGCGACGAGCAGCTGCTGGTGGAGTACCGGCGGACGGGCCGGCGCGACCTGTTCGCAGACCTGTTACGGCGGTATGAACGCGAGCTGTTCAACTACCTGCGCCGGTACCTGGGTGACACGGGCATGGCCGAGGACGCGTTCCAGGCCACGTTCCTGCAGGTGCACCTGAAGTGCGACCAGTTCGAGGAAGGACGCCGCTTCCGACCCTGGTTGTACACCATCGCCACGAATCAGGCGATCGACGCGCAGCGGCGCAACAGGCGGCACCGCATGGTCAGCCTGGATCGGGTGGGCAGCGGCAGCGAGGGTGAGGAGGTCGGCAAGCTGGTGGACCTGCTGGTGAGCACGGACCGGGAACCGCTGGACCAGGTGACGCACTACGAGCGTGGCCAGTGGGTGCGCGAGGCGTTGGATGAATTGTCGGACCAGATGCGGAGCGTCGTGCAGTTGGTGTACTACGAAGGCATGAAGTACCGCGAGGCGGCGGACGTGCTGGAGATTCCCGTGGGGACGGTCAAGAGTCGCCTGCATGCCGCCATTGCGAAACTCAACGAGTTCTGGACAGAAGCACGCGTGCAACCTAAGTGACGTGGGCACATGCACGAAGACTTGCTGGGCTATCTGCTGGGTGCGTTGGATGCGGAAGAACAGTCCCGCGTCGAGGAAGCGCTGGCGCGGGACGCACGGCTGCGAGCGAAACTTGAACGCCTCCGCAGCCGACTCGGACCGCTTGACGTAGTGCCCGAAGTGATCGACGTGGATCCGCCGGCCGGCCTGGCGGAACGTGTGTGCGCCGCGATCGATGCACAGGCGGAGCAGTGCCGACCGACCCCACGCCGCCTGGCTGCGACATGCTTCGAGAACGGCGTCCGCCTGGAACGCTATTCCGCATCGGACACGATCGTCTTGTCGTTGGTGGTGTTGGTGGCGTTCAGCCTGATCCTGCCCGCGTTGGCCAACAGCCGCTATCAGGCCCGCAAGACGGCCTGCCAGCAGAACCTGCGCGTGCTGGGCGAAGGACTGATCACCTACAGCATGCGCGACCCCGAGCAACGCTTTCCGCTCGTCCCCATCTCCGGCAGCCGCTCGTTCGCCGGCGTGTTCGCGCCGATCCTGGTCGAGTACAAGATGATCGAGCCGGAGTGGGCGCAGGTGATCTGCCCGGGATCGGACCTGGCGGCCAGTGAGCCCAGCTGGTCGGTGCCGACGCTGGAGGAGATCGATCGGGCCGAACGACCGTCCGTCCTGGAGCGCCTTCAGGAGCGTGCCGGCGGCAGCTACGGCTATTCGGTCGGCTACCTCGACGGCACCCGGCTGCGAGCAGTCAGGAACCTGAACCGATCGAACTTCGCGTTGGTGTCGGATGCGCCGAGCTACTACCTGCCCGGCCGCCGCAGCGCGAATCATGGTGGCCGCGGGCAGAACATCTACTTTGAGGATGGCCACTACGCGTTCGTGACCGATGTGCGCGCCGTGCCGGACGACCCGTGGCGCAACGACTACGGATTCGCCGAAGCCGGCAACAGGCCGGACGATTCGGTCGTGCTCCCGAGCGGCATGCGGCCGGTGGTCGACCTGGACGACATCCAGCTGCTGCCGCCGCCCGCGGGCGGCAGCCGGCGGTAGAGACGCGCGCCCGGCGACCCCTCCCCCTCCCCCTCCAGTCCCGCACTCTCACGTCCGGCTCACCCCGTTCGGCACATGCAGCTTGCAGGCAGGAAGTCCAGGCCGCATGATAGATGCCTGCCACGCCGTCGAGTGCCGCACACGAGGCCGGGTGGCGTGACCGGCGCGCTGCCCTGGGCCGGCGTGTTCTTCCAGGAGGCTTCCACGCGAGGCACGTCATGAGATGCACCGTCCACTTGTGGGGCCTGGCAGCTGCGACTCTGGCAGGCCTGCTGATCGGCGCCGGCCCGGTCGCCGCCGCACCGGCCCAGTTCACGATCCGCGCCGATTGGTTTGATCGCGGGAATGTGCGCGTCAGCGAGCCGGGCATGGAGTACGCGGACCAGTTCCCGTGCATCTGGAATGCAGGCCTCGTGCCGAACGAAGCCGAGTACGACCTGGATTTCCCCGTGACGGCCCAGTACACGCTCTGCGCGCTCTATGCCGCCCAGGATTCCCGACCGATCGACATCTATTTGGACGGCCGGATGGTGCACCGCGGGTTCGCCGGCACCACGGGCAGCTGGCAGACCGGCAGCGCCCGCTGGGAGGTCCAGTGCACGATGCCCATCGCCCAGGGACGCCACACGATCAAGCTGTCCTGCCCGGGCCCCTGCATGTGCCACGTGTGTGCACTGCGGTTCGAGTCCCCTGTGCCGTTCCCACAGGATTGGCGCCTGGCCCGCGCGGCGGCCCAGCGCAAGCGCGCCGCCCAGCGCCGGCCGCCGGCTCAGCCGCACCTCGTCCCGGCGATACCCGAGATCGGCCTCGAGCCGGTGTCGGTGGAACAGACCGAACCGGCGGCCGAGCCGATCGACACGGGACTCGGCCCGACGGCCAACAACGAGTTGGTTGACGATCCGGACATCGATCAGCCGGGCGCGAGTGGGCGGCGGATGCGTATGACCGTCCGGATGCCCGACGGCGTCGTCAAGCAGGTGGACATCACAGTCTCGGCCGCACGTCTTCAGAAGATGATCGAGCAGTCCCGCATGCTGCTCCAGGACTACCGATCGCTGCCGACGACCGGCAGGCAGTACCTGGCCGACGAAGAAGCGCGGTTGGCGCAGCTCGAGGCTTGGGTGGCCGGTGCGCGGGCGCTGCCGGAGGCGGATGCCATGTGGCAGCAACTTGCCGCCGCGTACGTCCGCCTGTCCCAATTGGAGCACGCCATCTCGCTCCGCAACCCGCTGCTGGACTTCTCGCGCCTGCTGCTGGTCAAGCGGCGTTGGGCGTCGACCGAGCACGGCGACGCCGATGACCCGTACGGGCTGCCCTGCAACTGGCAGAGCAATTCCAGCATTCGTGGCGACGTCTGGGACAACGAGATTGCGGTCCTCGACCTGGCGGCCGGCGCCGAGTCCATGACGACGCTGTACCGGCCGCCCGGCACCCAGTTTGTCGGTGATGTCGACCTGGATTTCGGCGCGGAGCGACTCCTGTTCTCATCGCTCGACGCCCAAGGACGCTGGCAAGTGTTCGAGGTCCGTATCGATGGGAGCGGGTTCCGTCAACTCACGCCCGCCCTGGAAGGCATCAACAACTACGATGCGTGCTATCTGCCGGACGGCGGGATCATCTTCTCGTCGACCGCTTCGATCGCGGCGGTCCCCTGCGTCAACGGCAGCAGCCTGGTCGCCAATCTGTATCGCATGGATGCCGCCGGCGGGAACATCCGGCAACTCTGTTTCGATCAGGAACACAACTGGTGTCCGACCGTGATGGATGACGGTCGTGTGCTGTACCTGCGCTGGGAATACGCCGACACGCCGCACAGCCATGACCGCCTGCTGTTCCTGATGAAACCGGACGGGACCGGTCAAATGGAGTTCTACGGCGCGAATTCGTACTGGCCCAATTCCTTGTTCTACGCGCGGCCGGTCCCCGACCACCCCACGATGTTCGTGGGCATTGTCAGCGGCCACCATGGTGTGCGCCGCATGGGTGAACTCGTGCTGTTCGATGCGGCGCGGGGCCATCACGAAGCAGACGGTGCGATCCAGCGCATCCCCGGCCGCGGATTGCCCGTGGAACCGCTGATCGAAGACCAGTTGGTCGACAACTCGTGGCCCAAATTCCTGCACCCTTACCCGCTCAATGACAAGTACTTCCTGGTCGCCGCCCAGCCGACTGTCCACAGCCGGTGGGGCATCTACCTGGCCGACGTATTCGACAACCTGGTGCTGCTGGCCGAGTCGGACGATTATGCCCTGTTCGAGCCGATCCCGTTGCGCCCCACCGCGCGCCCGCCGATCCTCCCGGACCAGGTCGATCCCAGGCGCCGCGACGCCGTGGTGTACCTGTCGGACGTCTACGCCGGTGACGCGATGGCCGACATCCCGCGCGGGACCGTGAAGCGCCTGCGGATCATCAGCTATCATTTCCTGTACCCCGAGATGGGCGGCCCACAAGGAGTGGTGGGGATGGAGGGGCCCTGGGACATCAAGCGGATTCTGGGTACCGTCCCGGTCGAAGAGGATGGCTCGGCCCTCTTCCGCATACCGGCCAACACGCCGGTCGCCGTGCAACCGCTGGATGCGGAGGGCAAAGCGGTCCAGCTCATGCGCAGCTGGTTCACGGGCATGCCGGGCGAGTATGTGTCGTGCGCCGGCTGCCACGAGAACCGCAACAGCAGCCCTGCCAACACATTGACACTTGCCGGCCTCCAAGCGCCGCGCGACATCACGCCCTGGCACGGGCCCCCACGCGGCTTCAGCTTCGAACGGGAAGTGCAGCCGGTGCTGGACCGCTTCTGCGTGGCATGCCATGACGGACACGTGGACCCGCAGGGTCGGACAGTCGTGGACCTGCGGGGCGGCAGATGGATCACGGACTACACCAGCGCCTACCACCACGGCGGCGTGGATGCCGGTCACTTCACGACATCCTACGCGGCGCTGCACCGGTTCGTGCGACGCCCCGGCCTGGAAAGCGACTATCATGTCCTCATGCCGCTGGAGTTCCACGCGGATACGACGGACCTCGTCCAGCTGCTTGCGCGCGGCCACTATCGCGTGGAGCTGGACGCGGAAGCCTGGGACCGGCTGATCACCTGGATCGACCTCAACGCCCCGTTCCATGGCACCTGGACCGAGATCGCCGGTCGCGAGCGTGTGGCGCCGCATGCCGCCCGCCGGCGCGAATTCCGCATGCGGTTCAATGACCTCCACGACGACCCGGAGGCGATCCCCACAGCCCCCGCAGGTTCGATCCTCCAGCCGATCCTGCCGGACCCGCTCCCGCCGGCGGCCGCCGCGCCCCCCACGGCGCCGGGCTGGCCGTGCGACGAATCGGAAGCGCGTGCGCGCCAGCAGTCGCTGGGCGTCCACCAACTGTCGGTTGCACTGCCGGGCGGCCTCAGCATGGAACTGGTGAGGATTCCCGCAGGCGAGTTCGTGATGGGCAACCCGGCCGGCGTGCCGGACGAACAGCCGCTGCACCGCCAGCGCATCGAGGGCCCGTTCTGGATCGGCCGGTATGAAGTCACCAACCGCCAGTTCGCCGCCTTCGATCCCAGTCACGACAGCCGCGTCGAATCCCGGTTCGGCATGCAGTTTGGCGTGCGGGGTTTCTATGTCAACGGCGGGGACCAGCCGGTGGTGCGGGTGAGTTGGGAGCGGGCCCAGGCGTTCTGCGCGTGGCTCACGGAACAGACCGGGAAGCAGTTCCGCCTGCCGACGGAAGCAGAGTGGGAGTACGCGTGTCGAGCCGGCACTGCCACGCCGTTCTTCTTCGGCGATGTCGATGCGGATTTCTCGCCGTTTGCGAACTTGGCGGACGCAACGCTCAGCGAGTTCGTCTGCCATCCGTACAAGAAGGAGCGGGAGCCGTTGCCCGATCGCAGTCGATACGACGATTGGATCCCCAAGGTGGATCGCTTCAACGATCGCGGCTTCCTGTCGGATGCGACCGGCCAATACCGCCCCAACGCCTGGGGACTCTATGACATGCACGGTAACGTCGCGGAGTGGACCTTGTCGGCGCACTGGCCGTATCCCTACCAGGAGGGCGACGGCCGCAACGACCCGCGTCTCGGGACGGAGAAGCGTGTCGTGCGCGGCGGCTCGTGGCGGGACTTGCCCGCGCGGGCCGTGTCCGGCGCGCGCTGGTCGTATCGCCCGTACCAGGGCGTGTTCAATGTGGGCTTCCGCGTGGTCTGTGAGGCGGAGGAATGACCGATGGCCGCCGTCCGCGTCGACCAGCGGGCACGACGGGCCGCCGGCGTGGGACGCCCCCTTCTTTCTTCAGGCTGCCTGCGGTCCGCCGAGGACTCCGCCGTCGCTGCATCGTCTCGCCGACGTCCGATGCCCCGAGCCGCGCGACTCAGTCGGCCTTGTCCGGCAGGTACTCGTGGCCGCGATCGCGGAGGACTTCGGCCTTGAGGATCTTGTCGGGTTCGGGCAGTGGGGGCTTGTCCTCGGGGTTGCGGCGCTGGAGTTTCTCCAACACGTCGAGCCCTTCGATGACGCGGCCGAACACGGTGTGTTTGCCGTTGAGATTCGGCGCGGGGCGGAAGCAGATGAAGAACTGGGAGCCGCCGGAGTTGGGCGCGCCGGTGTTGGCCATGCTCACCGAACCGCGGAAGTGCTTGCGCGCCCCCGGCTTGGCGAACTCGTCGCGAATCGAATACCCCGGTCCGCCCGTCCCATCGCCCTCCGGACAGCCGCCCTGGGCCATGAACGCCGAGATCACGCGGTGGAACGTCAGGTTGTCGTAGAACCCCTTCTTCACCAGGCTGATGAAATTCCCGACCGTATTGGGCGCTTCGTTCTCAAAGAGCTCGATGACGATATCGCCTTTCGTGGTCGTCAGCTTGACGCGCGGCAGGTCGTCGGCCGCCGCCTCTTTCTGACGCAGTTCCTGCTCTTCCTTCCAGTACTGCTTGTAGCTCTCCAGCTCCTTGCGCAGTTGCCGTGCGTCTCCGCTCAGGGAGTTCGTCGCCTCGGCCTGTTTGAGGACTTTCTCCGCCTGCTCCAGGTCGCAGATCGCGAAATTGGCCATGCCGGCCTCGCGGTAGATCTGCGGCATGTCGCACTTGGCGTCCACCAGCGCGTTGCCCAGCTTCGCAGCCGCTTCGTAGCGATCGTTGGCCACGAGGTCCTGTAGCAACTTCACGAGGAAGGAGGAGAGTTCACGATCTTCGTTCGGCGCCGCCCGGAAGGCCGTCACGCCCGCCTCACCCAGCGCCGGCAGCAGGTTGTGGGCCTGCGCGATCGTCTCGGTCCACCGTTGCTCGAGTGCCTCTCGGCCCGCCTCATCGGCCAGTTGATAGTCGTGCTTGAGCGTCCGCAGTGTCTTGAGAAGCTCTTTCCACTCGGTAAATTTCTCCTCAAAGGCGGCCCGTGCCTGCTGGGCATCGACCGCGCCTTGAGCGGCTGGCGCCTCATCGGTCGCCGCCGGCTCCGGCGCGGCCTGCTCCGAGGGCTCCTGGGCCGGAACTGACGGCGCGGAAGCGTCCGGAGGCGGGGTCTCCTGGGCGGGAACTGACGGCGCGGGAGCGTCCGGAGGTGGGGTCTCCTGGGCGGACAGCGGATGGAGGTAAAGCACGACACTCAAAAACGACGCCAAAGCCCCCACGGGCAGCCAGAAACGACGCGTCATGAAGATCTCTCCCACTTGCTCGATACTCGTCCAGTGCGGTGACTCGTCTTTTGCCCCGCCCCCCAACATTAACAAGACTATCACAGCCGTGTGAAGCCGCCAACCGAGGCCCAGTCCCGGCCGAAGACGGCGGTGCGCCCCACGGGATCGAAAATGCGGCCCGATCCACGCCCCGGGTTCCGGTCCAGTCGGAGGCCTGGAGCTATTACGAATCCCACCCGGCGAGCGGTTCGGCGCTTTTTTCCCCGCGCCCGCAAACGGCCGCTGCATATCGACGGCGGCCACCCGCGCTGCCACAATCGACTCCATGGCAAAACGAAGGCCCACACAACCACCGGCACGCACCGCCCGAAAGGTCGCGGTGACCGGTACGCTGCGCATCATAGGCGGCCGGCTCCGGGGACGGCCGATCGCCTATTCGGGGGATCTGCTCACGCGGCCCATGAAGCAGCGTGTTCGAGAGGCGGCGTTCAACCTGGTGGGCCCCCGAGTGGTCGGGACGCACGTGATCGACCTGTTTGCCGGCACCGGGGCGCTGACCTGGGAAGCGCTCAGCCGCGGCGCGAGTCGCGCTACGCTGATCGAGCGCCATTTCCCGACCGCCCGCCTGATCCGCGAGAATGCCCGGACGCTCGGCCTGGCCGACCGGATTGATCTGGTGCCGGGCGACACGTTCGCCTGGAGCGTGCGTTTGGAGTTGGGCCAGTCATTCGACCTGGGCGTGATGCCTTGGCTGGTCTTCTGTTCGCCGCCATACGACCTGTACGTCAGCCAACGGCAGGCGATGCGCGAGTTGCTCCTCAGGTTGGCGGGCAACGCGCCTCCGTCGAGCCTCATCATCGTCGAGGCCGACGACCGTTTCGATCCGGGTGACCTACCCACGCTGTTCGGCTGGGATATTCGCAACTACCCGCCCGCCGTCCTCGCCGTCGGCCAGCGCTACGCGCCCGACTGCCCCTCCACGCCGCCCCTTTGAGTCCACCCAGCCATGAGCGGTCGCCAGGGTCCTTTCCTTGCAAAATCGGCCGTCACAATTTGGTTGTTTGTCGCAAGTTCACAAGTCGAGCCATTTGGCCGTTGCTGGCTGTTCGTCAAGCTCGTGTTCGGGCCCCCGCACGTCGGGGAAATCCGCGGGGCCAACTGCGCCTTGAATTGCCAATAGGATTCGATTCACTGGCGGCCGATTACCGATGGTGACTATGGCGGGCATGGACGTTCATCATCTGCGCGTGCGGAGGGGAAAGGGATGCGCGTACCTCGGCACCCGAAAGGGTCGATGGCCGGAATCACAACGGCGATGGTCGCCCTTGGGCTGATGGCGTCCTGGTCGTGGCACCGGGGGACCGGTTTTGGGGTCATGGCCCCGTCCAGGACGCGTACTTCGCCGGTTGCTGCGGGTTACGCGACTCGCGCGGACCTGCGGCGGGTCGACGCACGGCGGCGAATGGACTGTGCCGAGGCGGATCAGGTCGGGAGTCTTCCCGCAGTCGAGCTATCCTGGCGCGATGCTCAGCCGTTGCCGCCGGTGGCCGACCGTGCGGTGCTGGAGCCGGCATGTGCCGCAGTGACGCCGTGGCCGACGATCGGCCCGGCCGCCCGGCCGGCCGTGACGGCTGCGGTTGTTCCTGTCTCGGCGGTGTCGGGCGGCCGTCCGAGGGCGTCGTCGTCGGGCACTCTTGCGCGGCGTCCGGTGGAGGCGACGCCGGGCATCGCCGCGGCCTGGCCGTTGCCGACCGTGGTCATGTCTCGCCTGGGCCAACTCCAGGAGCAGGCGGCGTCATCGGAGTGGGCGGGCCGCACCGCGGCGCTCCTGCGTGCGCTGCATCAGCTGGACAGTCTGGCGGACCCACGCGCCGGGACCTTCCTGGACGAACTCTCGACGTTGGTCGAAGCGGCCAAAGGGGACGCGTCCGAATCGCGGGACGGCACGGACGGGTCGTTGTTGCCGCTGACGGCGATGGCCTTGGAGCGTCGTCTGGCGATCTGGCATGGGGTACACCTGTTATCCCGGCCTGTGGCAGAGCCGGCCTCGCTGAGCAGCACCGGTTCGGGTGCCGTGGCGATGGGCCAGTGTCTGCAGGCGGCCGACCGGTCGCTCGCCCGGCTGGACAACGCCGACGAATGGCGACGATACCTCTTGTTGGACCACCTGTGCGCGATGGAATCCCAGCGTTGGTCGGCGTGCGCCGCGGAGCGCAGTCAGCTGGCCCGTGCCATTCTGACGCGTTTGAACGCGGTCGACAGGACGCCCGACCAACGCCAGTTCTTCGCGGAGCCTGCTTGGCAGGCATTCCACGCCGAGCTGTGCAGATGGGTCGTCGAGCCGGTTGACTACGAGCAGTTGCTGGACGATCTGGAATGGCTGGAAGAGACTGGTTCGGAAGAGGCGGCCCGGTCGGTGGCCGCGCACTATCAACAGATGCGCTGGTCGGCCTTGCCATTGGTGGCGGAGCTGGGCGAGTGCCTCAACACGCACTACCGCAACGCGAACGTGCGGATCGCGATTTCCGCCGCGCTGGTCAATCGCCTCCTGCCGCACCCCACGACGGTGGACGAGCCGGTCAATGACATACTGGCGGGCGGTCGGGTTCTGGGGCGCAGTCGCGTGTCGACCCGTTTGAGCCTGGTGTTGTTTCCGGATCGGGAGCAATGGAAGATGGGTTTGCAGGCCCAGGGCAACGTGGATTCCCACACGGAGACGAAGCGGGGCCCGGCCGTGTTTCACAATGCGGGTCGCGCGCGGTATCTGGCCCGCAAGCTGTTGTTGATGGACCACCGTGGGGTGCGGACCGAGGAGGCGGAGGCGGCGGCGATCTCGCGGGCCAACCTGACCGGGCTCGAAACCGACCTCGACGGCGTGCCGCTCGTGAACCTGCTGGTCCGCGCGATCGCGCGCCAGCAATACGACAGCAAGTCGACCGCGGCCCAATGGGAGGCGGAAGGCCTGTTGGCGGGACGAGCTCAGCAGCGGCTGGATGAGGAGGTGGACAAGCAGTTGTCGCAGGCGACGGACAAGTTCCGCACGCAAATCCTCGAGCCACTGGAATCGCTGGGGCTGCGCCCCGAGACAGTCGAGCTGCAGACGACCGAGACCCGTTTGATCGCGCGGTATCGGCTGGCCGGCTATGAGCAGGTCGCCGCCTTCACGCCGCGGCCGCAGGCGCCGAACGACAGCCTGTTGAGCATCCAGGTCCACGAATCCGCGCTCAACAACGTCGTTTCCAGCCTCCAGCTCAACCAGGGTGAGACCGACCTGCCCAGCCTGTTTCGGGAAGTCGCGCACCGCTTTCGACGCACGGACTACGAGGTGCCCGAGGACGTGCCGACCGACGTCAAGCTGCGGTTGGCGGACTCGGACCCCATCAGCTTGAGGTGCTCGGACGATCGCATTGAGGTGACCCTGCGGATCGCCCGACTCGAAGGCGGCGACCATAACGTGTTCCGCGACTTCGAGGTGCGGGCGTCCTATCGGCCGGATATCCAAGGGCTCCATGTCCGATTGGTGCGCGACGACTACGTGCGGATCAAAGGACGCCGCTCGATTGGCGACCAGGTGGCGCTGCGCGGCGTGTTCAGCAAGGTGCTGGCCCAGCACCCGCCCATCGACCTGCTCGGCAACGTGCTGGTCCGCGACGAACGGCTCCACGATCTCCGCGTGACGCAGTGCGTCGTGCGCGACGGGTGGATTGGCCTCTCGATCGGACCGGGCAGCCCCGCCAAGGATCGCGTGGCCGACATGGCAGTCGATTTGGCGGACAGGAAGTGACGCGGAGACGGGTCAGGCTGCGTGGCGGCACAAGGCGGCGCCCGCATCGATCGACAGCTCGGCGGTGACGGCCAGGTATCGCGTGCGATACTGTTCGGCAAGGTGGATCATCACTTCCAGCACCAGCATGTCCGCGCGGTTCATCACGTGCCGGGCGCTGCGACACCCCAGGCCCGATAGCATGCCCTCGAGCACCTGCAGGTGCAGCCGCATGGCTTGCTGAGGCGTGACGGCCATCCGGACCAGCAGCTCCGCCAGGCGATCCATCTCGGCCGCCAGATTGCCCGACCCCATGATCACGTACGCCTGCAACAGCTCGCGGTAATGCTGGGCCAGTTCCTGCGACAGCCCCGCCGGCGGGCCCGCGGACACTTCGCCGGGCGCGTCGACATCGATGCCCGATTCGCCGCACTCGCCGCAGCTCATCTCGACCAGGTCCGCGATCATCGCCCGTTGCTGCTGCAGCAGGCGATGTGCTTCGGCGTGCTCGAGCCGCAATCGGTTGCGCTGCGATTGCTGGAAACGGCGATTCTCGACAATCAACGCGTGACGCTCGATCGCCCGGGCGATGAGCCAGATCAGCGCCCGGGTGGTGGCAGTGTGCACGCACAGATAAGCGTCCCCGCCCGCTTCAAAACAGTAGGCCGCCATCTCCTGCTCGCTCTGGTCGCCCAGCACCACAATCGGCTGATCCTCACTCGTCCCAGCACGGATCGCATCCAGGACCTCCAACGCGTCGAGCGAACCCGATTCGTGACTCACGAGCACCGCGTCGAACAACTCCTCACGCAAACGCGACAGGCCGGCGGCCACCCCGACCGCCTCCTCCACCCGGACGTCACTTGCACTGTCCGACGCCAGCGCCTCCGCTAATGAACCGCCCATACGCCGCCGGCCCGTAATGAACAGGATCCGCATCTGCGGAGGCAGGTACCCCCAGGGTGTCGCCGGCAGTCTCTTCGCGGCTCCGCGCCCCACCAGTCCCATCACGCCCAGTCCTCGATTCGTCGCCTTCGTGGCCCGGCCCGTTCAAAACGCAATCCCCCCCCGCAGTCGGCACGGTCTTGTAGCTAAACTGGGAGCCGGAGTCAATGCAGGCCGAGAGACAGTCATTTCCTATTGGTTCACTGCCGTATCCGCGGTCCCGCTCAGGATTGCCCCCCTGGACCACCGCGACAAGCTCACTCGGCTGCGGGCCGGCAGGCGCCTGGAGAAATCCGTGTCTTATCCACGCGCATGCAACTCTTACAAAGCCCAGTGCTGTGGCTGCGACAGCTGGGAGTGGCATCAGCTGCGCAAAAGCCGCAACGGCAGGACGTTCGGTTGACGGTCGCGGAAATCGCTCTGCAGCGGCACACGCTTTGCTGCTAGCACCGACAACGGATATGTGATCGGACTTCCTAGTTCATGGAGGACACTATGAAGCGATATCGTACCGATCTGGTCGTTCTGTGGATGCACCCGCGAAGCATCCTGCGGCACAGTTACCAGCGGATCATCGGCGTCCCGCACGCCACCGAGGTATTGCGTCACGAGGTGAGGCAGTTCAAGTTTCACCGTCGAACGATTCAAGCTCCGGATTTCCGCTGAGCGAAATGGGCGGTGAGGGGTCATGACAGCGGTGTTCGACCTTGCCGGGAGGCCCTGGGCGGAAGCCCCGGGCCTCTTTTTCGTAGTGTGCCAGGCACAGTCCCTGGCCAGAGGTTGCAGACACCATCCCCATCATCCTGGCCATCTGTGAGCTTGCCACCGCCATTGGCGAGATCGGCACCACTGCCATCACCACCTTCCACGGTGGCAACTCACTCGCCGGGATCGGAACGGCCTGCACCATCGCCATCCTCTCCTGCGACATCATCCTCACCATCCTCCGGTGCGGCGGCTTTATCCGAACCTGCACCACCGGGGTCAGCGGGGGGCCAGGCGGCGCGGAGGTCGCGGTAGCGCTGGGCGTCGTCGGGACGATCCAGGGCGGTATAAAGCCTGATCAACCGGTCGAGGGCTTCCGGGATCCGCACAGCGCCCTGGGGCGGAATCGTCGCCTCCCGTTCCTTCATCCCCTCGTATCCGGCGACCAGCAGCGGTTCGGCCTCGGCGTATTTCTCTTGCCCCAGCAGGGCCTCGCCCAGCATGGATTGGACATTAAACAAAAGCCAAGAGTCAGGGTCTATCTTCTCCCGGATGACGATCGCCGACCGCAGCACTTCTTCGGCCCTGGTATAGTCTGACCGTTGCAACAGCCCGGAACCGCAGGAGTCGAGTTCGCGCAGGTATTCGAACGATTCTTCACCATATGAATCCTTGGTGAAGTCCATCCATTTTGCGCGCCAGTAGTCCGCCCGATCAAACTGCTTCGCGGCCACAAACGCATTGATCGCATCCTCGACCATATCTTCTGCATATCTATGTTCGAACTTTCGTTCTTCAAGACCCGTGACTGCCTCTTCATGTAGTGCAATCGCCTGCGCCAGTTGTCCAGCACGTTCCAGGCAATTGGCCAGATCGCCCATGCTCATGAGGGTATCTGGATGGGTCGGACCCAGCCTCGCTTTCCTCAACTCGAGGGTCTCTTCGAATAGTGGCAGGGCCTTGGCATACTCCCCTATGCTTCGGTAGCAGAGGGCCAGGCTGTTCATGGTGCTGAGCGTATATGGATGATCCGGACCCAACTTCGCTTTCATCAACTTGAGAGTCTCTTCGAATAGTGGCAGGGCCTTGGCATACTGGCCCATGTCTCGGTAGCAGTGGGCCAGGTTGTTCATGCTGGTGAGAGTAGATGGATGCTCCGGACCCAACTTCGCTCTCCTCAATTCGAGGGTCTGTTCGAATAGTGACAGGGCCTTGGCATGCTCACCCACGCTGTCGTAGCAATCGGCCAGGTTGTTCATGCTGGTGAGCGTATCCGGATGATCCGACCCCAACTTCGATTTCGTCAACTCGAGGGTTTCTTCGAATAGTGGCAGGGCCTTGGCATACTGGCCCATATCGCTGTAGCAGAAGGCTAGGTTGCTCATGCTGATGAGGGTATCCGGATGATCCGAACCCAACTTCGCTTTCATCAACTCAAGAGTCTCTTCGAATAGTGGCAGGGCCTTGGTATTCTCCCCCATGTTGTGGTAGCAGGTGGCTAGGCTGTTCATGTTTAGGAGGGTATCTAGATGATTTGGACCCAGCTTTGCCTTTCTCAACTCGAGAGTCTCTTCGAACAGTGACAGGGCCTTAGGATAATCCCCCATGCTGTGGTAGCAGAGGGCCAGGTTGTTCATGCTGGTGAGAGTATCCGGATGATCGGAACCCAGCGTCGATTTCCTCAATTCGACGGTCTCTTCGAACAGTGGCAGAGCCTTGGCATACTGGCCCATCTCGCGGTAGCAACTGGCCAGGTTGTTCATGCTGCCGAGGGTGTCCGGATGCTCCGGACCCAACGTCGATTTCATCAACTCGAAGGTTTCTTCGAATAGTGGCAGGGCCTTGGCATGCTGGCCCATCTCGCGGTAACAACTGGCCAGGTTGTTCATGCTGGTGAGCGTCTCCGGGTGATCCGGTTCCAACTTCGATTTCCTCAATTCGAAGGTTTCTTCGAATAGTGGCAGGGCCTTGGAATACTCCCCTATGCTTGCGTAGCAGAGGGCTAGGTTGTCCATGTTGATGAGAGTATCTGGATGCTCCGGTCCCAGCCTCGATGTGTTGAACTCGAGAGTCTCTTCGAATAGTAGCAGGGCCTTAGGATAGTCCCCCATGCTGTGGTAGCAGAGGGCCAGGTTGTTCATGCTGATGAAGGTATGCGGATGCTCCGGTCCCAACTTCGATTTCATCAACTCAAGAGTCTCTTCGAATAGTGGCAGGGCCTTGGCATAGTCCCCCATGTGTCGGTAGCAGTCGGCCAGGTTGTGCATGCTGTCGAGAGTATCTGGATGCTCTGGACCCAACTGCGCCTTGCTCAACTCGAGAGTCTCGTCGAGTAGTGGCAGGGCCTTGGTAGACTGACCGGCATGGAGGTACCCACGCGCCAAATCACTCATGCGCGTAAGGGTTTCCTGGTGATCCGTGCCGAGATTGCTTTCGCTGAGTGCAACTGCGCGTTGCAGAAATGGAATTCCCCTGGCTGCGTCACCAGAGTGGCGATAACTGTTGCCGACAACAGAGTTCAACCGGGCTTCGATCAGAGGGGCCAGGTCGGTTCGCGCGGCCAGCTTCTCGGCAGCGCGATCGAGCAGTTCGTGGAGAGTGGTATTCCGATCCAGCGTGTCCCCTTCAGTGCCGTAGAGCAGCTGACCACGCACACTGGTCAGCGCCAGAAAGTCCCGTTCGACGAAGTCGGCGATCGCCTCGGCCTGTTCGCGAGCCTCCGTTTCGCTGGCCAGAGCCTGCTCGGCCTTCGCCCGCTGCGCCGCCTCATTGGCACGCGCTGCATTGGCCTCCTCGAGCCGCTCGGTCGCCAACTGCTTTGCAGCCAGAGCCGCTTGCTCAGCGGCTTGCGCCTGGTTTCGGGAAATCAAAGCTGCCTGCTCCGCAGCTCGGGCCCGCAACATCATGCCGGTGGTCCCGATGATCCCGCCGACCAGACTGACCGCCACCAGCGAGGCGGCAACCACCCCCACCCGATGCTTGCGGACGAACTTACGCAGCCGATACCGAGCCGACGGGGGACGGGCGATGACTGGTTCGCCGTTAAGGTAGCGGCGAACGTCGGCCGCCAGGCCGGAAGCCGATTCGTAACGCCGAGCCCGATCCTTCTCCACGGCCCGCATCACCACCCAGTCCAGATCCCCCATCAGGATCCGTCGCAGGCGAGAACGATCGGTTTGCCGGACCGCGGTGATCGAAGAGAGCTCGTCGTGCGAAGTGCTCGAAAGACAGCTGCTCGGCTTGGCCGGCTCGACCTCACGGATGAATTCCAGCAGCTTCAAAATGGCCTGCGGCTTGATCCCCGAATCGTCCAGCGGCGTCCGACCGGTCAGCAGCTCGTAGAGGATCACCCCAAGAGAATAGATGTCCGTCCGGGTGTCGATGTCCTGAACATCGAGG
>JBPOJB010000040.1:0-121162 GCA_052034005.1 Planctomycetota bacterium
GGGCCACACGGCCCAACGCTGCCCCGGGCGGGCCGCCCGCCGTAGCCGGCGGTTATGGGGGCCCCCCGGCGGCCCCCCGACACTCGCGGCGCGGCGGACACTTCCGGCTCAGGGGCTCAGCGGCTCCATTTCAATCTGACCGTCCGGCGTCTGGTGCGCGAAATACAGGTCGACCTGGAGGCCTTCGAAGAGCGACGCGACGCGACGCCCGGCCTTGCGCAGGTCGTCACGCTGCTGCAGGGCGACCTGCTCGGCTGAAAGATGCAGATGCCTGGCGTAGAACCCGCAGTCGTCGTGGGCGATGAGCACGACCTGCTGGAGGCCGTGCGAGGCGACCAGGAACCGGAGCTGCTCGAGCAGCGTCTGCTCGTCGCGCAGCCCCGCGAACGAGCCCGACAGGCAGGCCGGCCCGCCCGGCAGCGCCAGCCGGTCGTAGCGCGGCAGCTGCAGCCCGTGGTGCAGGAAATCGTCACACTGGTCGGCGAACCGGCCGTCGCTGCAGTAGACCACCATGGCATGCACGCGGTTTCCGTCGAACCGATCGGCGCTGCGAAAGGTATCGGTGAGTTGGTGTGGCATGGCAACGTCCCGGATGGATGATCTTGGATGGCGCGGGTATTCTACCACGAACGGGGCGGAGGCGACGAAGGGGCGCGGCAGCGATAGACGAACGCGGGCGGCAGGTTGCGCCACACGATGCGGCTGCGCTGCACGTCGGGGAACGCGTCCTGCAACAGCTCCTTGAAACGCATGCCGGCCGGGAGCCACGTGCCTTGCAGATAGGCGAACGTGGCGAAACACCCGCCCGGCGCAAGACGCGACAGCACGGCGTTCATCAGGCAACGCTGCAGATCCGCGGCAAACGACGCCCACGGCAGCCCGCAGATGATGCAGTCGATCCGGCCGATCCCCCGCTCCGTACAGATCGGCTCGATGTCCGCGACCGACCGGCAGACCGTCTCGACCCGCGGAAACCTGCGAGCCATCAGCGCTGCAAACTGCGGGTTCAATTCGACGGCCAGGAACCGCGCCCCTGGACGCAGCGACTCGAGAATGCTGCCGGTAAACGCGCCGGTCCCGGGCCCGAACTCGACACACACGTCGACGCGGTCCCAATCCACCCAGCTGACCATCTCGCGCGCCAACCGCCGACTGCTAGGCGCGATCGCGCCGGTCGTAACGGGATGGAACACGAACTCGGAGAGGAATCGGCGCATCATGGTCAGGTCGCGGGTTTGGCTCGCTGGCCCGCACCACCGGCGGGTCAATCGAATTAGAGGATAACGGAACCGGGCCATGGATGGGAAGCATTCCGCGGTTGTCGGAGGCGACGGATCCGGTCCCGCACAACTTGCGAGGAGCTGCCATTCCCGGTATGTTGGGTGCTCCACAGGTCCACTGGACGAATGATCAACTCGAAGAAGTGGGGAACGATGACGGAGCGAGTTCATCGTGTCCGGCGGTCGCAGCATGTGGCGCTGGTCTACAACGGGGATCGGGAGACGGCGCCGGAGCGTCCGGAGGATCGCGCCAGCTGTGCGGATCTGCGTTTGATGATTCGGCGGATGGCTCGCGCGTTGCGATCGGTGGGCTATCGCGTGACCGTGGTGCCGCTTGCGCGGGATCTCTCGGCATTCCAGCGGCGTTTGCGGCGTCTCAAGCCGGACGTCGTGTTCAACCAGTACGACGACGTCGTGCACGGCGCGTTGCACGAGATGCGCCTGCCGGCCCTGGTCCGGATGATGGGTTACCCCATCACCGGCTCGCCCGCCTTGGCGATCGGCCTGACGCGTTACAAGCACATGACGGCCAGCTTGCTGCAGGGTGTTGGGATCGCGATCCCGCCTTACACGCAGCTGCTGGAACGGCTGACCGACGTGGATCGGCGTCATTGGCACTTCCCGCTGATCATCCAGCCGTGCCACGAGCATGCGGGCATGGGGTTGGACCGCGAGAGCGTGGTCCATTCGAAACGCGCGCTGCGCAACAAGCTGCGGCAGATCCTCAACGAGTACAGCCAGCCGGCGCTGGTGCAGGCGTTTCTGAGCGGGCGCGAGTTCAATGTGGGGATCGTGGGCGGGCGCCAGCCGCGCGTGATGCCGCTGGCGGAGGTCGATTACTCGCAGCTGCCGCCCGAGATCCCGCCCATCATGTGCTACGCCGCGAAGTGGATCGAGACGTCTGAGGAGTACCGCAAGACGTCGGTCATCTGCCCGGCGGTCGTCGAGCCGGAGCTGGCCCGGCAGATCGTATCGACCGCCCTGCGGGCCTTCCGGGCGGTCGGCACCTGGGGCTACGGACGCGTCGATATCCGGCTGGACGACGAGCAGCGGCCCTGCGTGCTGGAAGTCAACTGCAACGCCTGCCTGGAGGAAGGCCACGGACTGGCTCGGCAAGCCGAGCGCGCGGGGATCGCCTACCCGCGCCTGCTGCAGATGGTCGTCAAGGCGGCCTTCGAAGGCCCGCCGCATGACCTGGATGTCCCGATGGTCTGAGCGCCTGAGCGCGACCGCCCGATCAGCTCATCAAGCGGCCGCAGTAGGCGAATTCGACGGCCAGCCCCGTGGCCATGGCCACCACGTCCAGCAGCGATTGGGTCTGGCGCGCGCGTGAGGTCTGGAGGCCCAGCGCCGCGGCACGGTCCTCGAGCTTCAACAGGATGTTCTTGGCGTCCCCATTGTCCAAGGCCGACCAGCGGATCATGCGTTCCAACAGCTCCCCATGATGCGCGTGCAGCAACTCCCTGGCCGACACCGGCGTCCGGGCCCGCACCGGCGGGAAGATCGCCCGCAGCTTGTCGTCGACATAGCCCTGCGCCGCCGCGCGGAACCGCTCCGCACGCTGCCCATAATGCTCGGCTACCAGCATGTCCAGCTCCTTCACAGGGCGAATCAGCTTGCCACGCTGGCGCGGAGTCGGCCGGCCACGCAACTGGCGCATCAGGCGGTCGACATACTTGAGCTTCCGGAGCGCCGGCCAGAACCGATAGCGGCGCCGCCACGCCGAGCGGGGCGTGAGCCACACCGCGAAGGTCTCGGCGAAGTCCTCGTCCGGATGCTTCTGAGCATACGTGCGGCCGTATTGGCTCGCATGAATGTGCCGCACGAAGTCGCGACTGGTCGGGTCCGGATGAAACGTCTCCCGGTAGGGCGCCGAAAACGGGCCGAAGACCTCCCGCCACTCCGGCTCCTTCCACAACCGATACGCATAGTTGATCGCGTGCCCCGCCTCGTGACGCAGCAACATCATCAACATCAGGTCGTCTTCGATCTCGCCCGTCTGCTCCTCTTCGATCCGCGCCAAACGCCGGTCCGCCAAATAGAACGGGATCCCAATGGCCGGCACGCGGTCCGGACAACCCCAACTGTCGGTCAGGTAGAACACGGGCCGAAAGGCCAGCTTCTTGGCCGATAGCTCGTGTATCAGCCGCTCGGTCAGCCCCTCGAGCGGGGAACCCTCAATCGCCAGCTTCAGATCGCAGATGCGCGTGTGCAGCAACTCGCAACGTACGGTCTCCCAACTGTTGAACGGCGATGGATTCCTGGGCTTCGACATGCTGGACCGGCTGCCGTGACCACCAATTCACCGCACTGCGACTTCGACGGGAGGACGCGGCAGATCGGGTCGCGCGACGGTGGCCACACCCGCGACCCTGCCATCCCACAGCGAATTATCCCGGCCCCCAGCCCCGAAATCCAGTCCGGACCGCCGGAAGTATGGGCCTTCCCCCCGGTTTCAGGCCTCTCGGCGGACACACCCGCAGCTTGGAAGATCAAACGAACAAGTCCTGATCGGGCCGGGACTTATGAACGCGAACACCGCGCAGGCTCACGGCGTAATCACCTCTTCACGCGAAACGTGATACACCTGGCCGCGCCATGACAGCTGCCCGTCACCAAAACCGTGGAAGACGCGCACCCGCGTCGCGTGAGCCAGGTCGGACCCGTCCAGCGCCCGCAGTGTGAACAACGTGCCATCCGGGTAGTCCCGGCCCGCGGCCTGCTTCGCGTAGCAGGCCGCATAGCCGGGCCCGTCAATCACAAAACCCCACGGCGGCAACCGCACGTCACCCCACAGCGCCGACTGCGCCGCGGCGTCCGCCGCGCCGAAGTTCACCACCACCGTCGTGGCCTCGGGCCCGTCGCCGTAGCGCGCGCGGCGGAGCGACCGGTCGGCAGTAAGATAGTCGAAGCGGGCGAGTCGTTGGTGCGCAGTCGCCTGATGGAGCGGGCCGAGCACCTCGTGGGTGGTCTTCAGAAACGCATCCGTCGGGTGCAGGTCCGCGGCCCAGCCGCCGTCGGTACGCGCAAAACACGCGGCATCGTCCGTCGGCGTGGTGGCGGCAGCCCGTGCGTCTTCGAGCCAGTAACGGTGGTCGGGTATCGAGTGGTAGTGGAGCGGCCGGGCGGTCAGGACGTGATGGGCGACGTACGGACCGGCCTGATCCGCGCGATACCCGTACTTGCCATAGCAGATCTGGCAGTCGTGGTACACCATTTCCCAGAACGGGATGACCTGGGCACCCAATTCCTCCGGCTTCAGGTTATGGAAGTACCGGCCGGACACGCCCACCAATCCTTCGAAGAAATCGCTGTGCGGCAAGGCCCATTCGCGACCGCACTCGCTGCCGAACAGCCCGAAGAGTCTCCGCGCCTCGTCGCTGAGCCGGCTCTTCCAGACGATGTCGTCGTTACGCGACAACGGATGATGCGGGTCTGCACATTCGCGGGGCCCGACCGCATACGTCGTGTCGATGAAGTAGCTCCAGGGGGCAAACAACTGCTGGATGGCCGGGAGGTTCTGCGGCCGCATGGCCAGCTCGAACTGGCGCGGTGCGCACACCATGTACGCGCGCCCGCCCAGCCAGCGGCCGCCGGTGATCAACGATCCGTCCGGCCGCTTCTCGATGTGTGCCGGATCCCAGCTCTTCGCGTCGCGGTACATGTCCTGATAGTTGTCGTGCAGGCTGGCGACATAGCCCAGCGCCTGGATGCGCCGGATCGCATCGGCCAGCGCCTCGTTGCCGCCGCACTCGGGGTTCGCCGGCAGGTTATCCGGGTGGCGGCAGTCATAGCCGCCCTCCGTCCACCCGCCGATGATGAACAGGCAGCGGGACAGGCCGATGTCCTTGGCCAGGTGCTCGGCCACCGCAGCCGCCTCGTCGAACGTCCAGTGCACGCGGACAACCTCCTCCTGCGTGCTGTCCTCGCTCATCCGCCGCTCCAGACAGGTCCACAATTTCACGTTCGCCGCACCCACCAGCAACTCGGCGTGCGGATTGCGGCCAATGCGGTCCCGCACCGTCACGGCATAACCGGCCCGCTCCGCCATCCGCCGATAACCCGCGGCCAGCGCGTTCCAATCCCCCTTGCCCATCGGCGTGAGCCGGATCGTGCGCGCCGAGCGCCGCAATGAAAAGCCTGTCGTAATCCGCTGGGCCGTCCCGCCTTCCGCCGTGCTGTCCACCGCGCTCTGGATCTCCGGCCAGAGATACGCGTCGTCCCAGGTGACCGCCAGGACGGCGCCGGACTTGAGGAACCCCAGCATGTTCATGTGGCAGCCCTCGTATTCCGACGCGCCAAACGTGCGCTGGAACGCCACACCGCTGTCTGCCGGAATCAACAGCCCTTCCCGACACGGTACGATCACCGCGCCCGCTTCCTGGCGCGTGAGGGTCAACGCGTCATCAAGCACGCGGACGTCGCCGACCGCCTCTCCCTCGTAGCCGATTTCCAGTGTGCTGCCATCGTCCCGCAACGTGAAAGTGACAGCCGCGCCGTTGGACTGACGCAAACACACCCCGCTCGGCGCCTGCTCGCAGCCCGCGAACTCCCCGCCCAGGCCCGGCGCCGTCCCGGGACCGGCCTGACCCTCGGTCGGCCAGCGCACCTGGGAGGCTCGGTCCAGCAGCGACCACCGGCCGCTCTGCACGTCGATTTCCACCACCAGTTGTGGACTCTCCAAACGCACAGGCTCGTCCGCGGCCGCCAATGCAGGGATTGCGATCAGGAGTAGTCGGGCGGTAATCATGGCGAGCCATCCCCCTTCTTATGCCTGCGTTCGTGCGCAACAAATGTGCCGCAGATGGCCGGCGTCCACTGGCAACGACAGTATATCACCAGCAGCACGCGGTCAAAGAACCGAGCAGGGGCGCTGTCACGACGCTCCGGATGGGCGTTCGTCCAAGGCGGCGGCCACGCGGGACTGTGAGTTGATTGCGAGCCGCTGCCGCAACGGCCACGTGAAGTCCGCGCTCTCAATTTCGACGAGCGGGCAACCAAGTCCCGATCACACCGGGACTTATGAGCGAAAATGCTGTAATGGGCGCACCGCCGGCCTACCGCTCAGTACCCCCTAGGGGAGTCGAACCCCTGTCTTTGGACTGAGAATCCAATGTCCTGGGCCTCTAGACGAAGGGGGCACGCGTCACCGTGTCACTGGGCGATATTTTAGCAGAACCGCGCCTGCTCACAAGGGTCACGCCTCTCACCACCGCATGCCGCTTCCATGTCAATCTGCACCGATTGCACTGTCCTTGTCTACAAGAGAAACATCTTAGACTACACAAAATGGCCGGTTGACGGCGTCTGCGCATGCTCATAAATTGGATAAGCCTTGCGCGAGTTTGCGGAAGCGGGCCCGCGGGGCAGCTCCCCGCTTCGGTTGGTCCGGTTCTCTGCGTGCGATCATCTGACGAAAGGACGAAAGCAATGACATATGGCCGCTTTTTCCAGGCACTGATGGTCGCCGCCCTGACGGTCGCCTCGGCGTCTGCCCAGGGCTCAGATTGTGGGGTGGCTGTCGAGTCCGGTTGCGAAGCGCAGCCGGTGATGGTCCAGAAGGTCGTCTGCGTGCCGCAGTGGGTGACTGAGAAGCGCCTGATCACGACGACCGAGTATCGGCAGGAGCCTCGCACGCAGACGGTTACGTGCTGCAAGCAAGTGATCGAGACGAAGTACGTCACGGAGCAGGTCTGCAAGATGGTGCCGGAGGTGCGAATGCGGACGGTCACGTGCACGGTCTGCAAGCCGGTGATTCAGACGAAGACGTGTCAGTCTCCCGTCTGTGTTCCGGTCTACCGTGAGGTGCCGCAGACGTACACGTGTTGTGTGCCCGAGTATCGGCTGGTCGACAAGACGTACACGGTGATGGTTCCGACGACTGAGCGGCGGACGGGCGTTCGCAAGGTCTGCAAGATCGTGCCGCGGCAGGAGATGCGTACGGTCACGGTAGATGAGGGCCAGTACGTGACGGAGACGATCGAGGTGCCGTGCTCGACGGTCTGCTGCGTAGGTTTCCTGCCTCGGTGCCGCCTGCACCGCTGCTGGGGGTGCGGGTCGTGTGCCAGCGCCTGTGGCGGTTGCGGCGACTCGTGCGGCAGCGAGTGCGGCCCCCAGACGACCACGGTGTGTCGCCTGGTCTGGGTACCGAAGCTGGTGACGAAGCAGGTCCCGGTGACCGTGTGCGACCAGGTGGAGGTGGAGGAGCCGTACGAATACACTGTGACGGTGTGCCACCCGGAGACCAGGACATGCCAGGTCCGCGTGTGCGACTACAAGACGGAGACCAGGACGCGGATGGTGCGGGTCTGTGAGTACCGAACGGAGATGCGAACCCGGACCTATCAGGAATGCACGATGGTCCCGCAAGAGGTGACTCGGCAGGTCCCGTACACGGTCTGCGTACCCAAAATGGTCACCTGCACGCGCCCGGTGTACGAGTGCAAGCTGGTGCCCTACCAGAAACAGATCACCTACATGGTGTGCGTGCCGCACGAGGTGCAGCGGGAAGTGGACGTGTGCGTATGCCGCATGGTTCAGAAGGTCATCTCGGTGCCCGCCTGCCAGGACTGCTGTGAAGATACGGTGTGTGTGCAGCAGCTGCGCCGCTGCCTGCGGCGTGCCGTGCGGGCGTGCTGTGCGCCATGCGTGCCGTTGGTCGCCGGGTGCTGCGAGTGAGCATTCATTCCGGATCGAAGGGATAGGCTCGAAGCCTATCCCGTTCGTTTCGGATCGAACAAGGGGCAGGCTTGCAGTCTATCCCACGGCTCCCAGGCTGATCCTGTGGTGCGGTGCGCGGCCGAACGACGGGTCGGCGGCGGGCAGGTCAAATTCCTCGGGAAGCAATCCGAGCCACAGTCGGATCGGGAGGTCTTCGAGTCCTTTGACGCGTCCGGCGATATTCGCGAACGTCTCGCGGAGCTCGGGATCCACCCATTGGACGGTGTTCTGGATCTCCTGGGGCTGTTTGAGCTTGGCGAGAAGCGTGATCGCCTCGACCAGTTCCCCGGTCGCTTGTTCCGTCTTGCCCTGTTCGGCCAGCAGGTTCGCTTTGCCAATGAACCCGTAGGCGGCCAACTGGGGCTGTTCGCAGGCCGTGAGTTCGCGGTAGAGCAGCATCGCCTTACCCGGCTGGCCGTTGTTGCGGTACCAGTTGGCGAGCCGATGTGTGGCCAGGTGCGCGTAGAACTGGTTGATCGGCGTGGACTCGGGGAAGTACCGGATGACCGCCTCCCAGGCTTCCTTGGTGTTGAGCATGATGGCGTGCCAATACTGCAGTTCGGCTGACTCTTTGCGCTCCACGGCCGGGGCCTGGACATCCAGGTAATAGTCGGGTCGGTTGAGCCAGGCACCCGCGGCGCCCGCCAGGACGGCGACCACGACCGCGGCGGCGAGTCCGACGCCGGCCAGTCGCCGGCGAATGGCCGCCGTCTGGGATTTCATGATCGCGTCGAGTCGCATCGTGGCTTCCGAGCGGGCTTGGGCGAAGGCCAGCAGCTCGGGCACGTCCCACTGGTCGTCACCGCTCGGCCACTGGTCCAAGCCTTCGACGTTCAGCGCGCGCAGGTCGCGCATCACTTCATTGGGCGTCTGGTACCGGTCGGCCGGGTTCTTGACCAGCAGGCGGTGGACGATGCGGCACAGCCCGTCCGGCAGGTCGGGGCGCAGGTTCTCCAGCCGCTCGGGTTCCGTGCGCAGGTGCTGCACTGCCACGCTCAACGGCGTCTCGCCTTCAAACGGCGGCCGTCCGGCGAGCATTTCGTAGCTGGTCACACCGAACGAATAGAGATCGCTTCGCGGATCGACCGCCCGCCCCTCCACCTGCTCGGGGCTCATGTACAGCGGCGTGCCCATGGTCACACCCACCTGGGTCAGGTTCACCGCCTGGCCGTCGGACGTGACGCGTGCCAGGCCGAAGTCGGCGACTTTGACTTCGCCGGTCCGCGCGAGCATGATGTTTTCGGGCTTGATATCCCGATGAATGGTTCCTTGCTGGGACGCGCGGGCCAGCGCCGCAACCACCTGACGCATGATGTGCACGGCCGTCCGCGTATCGGCCGTCCGGTGGCGGCCCAGCCACTGCTTGAGGTTCTGTCCCGCCACGTATTCCTGGGCGATGAAGTGGATCCCGTCGATACAGCCGACCTCGTGGATCTGCACGATGTTGGCGTGGACCAGCGACGCGGCCGCCTGAGCTTCGTTGTGGAACCGGCGAATATATGCCTCGTCGGCCGCCAGGCTGCGTTTGAGGACCTTGAACGCCACCTGACGGCGCAGCGAAAGCTGCTCGGCCAGGTAGACGTCCGCCATGCCGCCACGCCCCAAGCGCCGCAACAACTGGTAGTCGCCCAGCCGCACGCCCGACAGGTCGGGATCGGAACCAGCCGGCTCTCTCGGCGACGGTGTTTCGGACATCTGCGGGTGTCTCGGAAGGAAAATGCCCGCCATCAAGTATGTACGGTACGGGCACTTGTGGCAATGCAGCCGCGAAGCACCAACCCCAAGATTTAGTCCGGGCGGGCCACTAGTCGATCTGAACCAGCACATTCAAGCTGCCGGAGCGGAACCCTTGCAGGTCGAGCGTGACGAATTTGAATCCCAATTCCTGCAGGTACTGCGTCAGTCGGGTCCGCAGGTCGTCCTGGACCAGCCGTGGAAGATCGGCTTGGGGGACTTCGATCCGAGCCATGTCGTTCTTGTGGTACCGGACACGGACGGTCGGGAACCCTGCCGCACGCAGGAACTGCTCGGCCCGATCGATCATCGCCAGGCGTTCGACCGTCACCGACTCGCCGTAGGCGATCCGGCTGGAGAGGCAGGGCGTGGCCGGTTTGTCCCAGATCGGCAGGCCCCAGTCTTTGGCCAGCGCGCGCACAACCTGCTTCGTGATGCCGCATTCGGCCAGCGGACTGCGCACGGCCTGCTCGGTGGCCGCGCGCATACCCGGCCGGTAGTCGGACAGGTCGTCGGCATTCGCGCCGTTGACGATGACCGCCACGTCGAGCGACTGTTGGAGATCCTTGATGTTCAGGTAGAGTTCGGTCCGGCAGTGGTAGCAGCGGTCGGGCGCGTTGCCCGCGTACTGGGGCCGCGCCAGTTCGTTGGTCGAGATCTCCACGTGCCGGATGCCGATCAAGCGGGCCATGTCCCGCGCCTGGTCGAGTTCCCCCTTGGCCAGACTGGGACTTACGCCCGTCACGGCGACCGCCCGATCGCCCAGCGCGAGGGCTGCCGCTTTGGCCAGCACGCTGCTGTCCACGCCCGCTGAAAAGGCCACCGCACAACTGCCCAGCGAGCGCATCACATCGAGCAACTGAGCCCGTTGGGCGGCCAATTCCGGTATCGGATCGCCTGACATCGCCCGCGTGTTCCCTCCAACCTGGCCGACCCCGCCGACAAAAAAAGGTAAACGCTCCACCGCAATGCCGTGGCGATGCGTTCTGTGAGAGCCCGCAGTACTAACGTGGGAACCTGAGCCTCGGGTTGTGTGATCCAAGCTGCGGCAAGCCCAAGGGGCCCTCCACAGCGGCTGTACACGCGGCCAAGGCTGTATTTAGTTCCCCGCGGACCTCTTATCGGCTCCCCAAAAAATCGTCACCGTCAACACGCGCATGGCAGAGCAGTTTACCAGCGATCCCGGATGAGATCGCATGCGCATCCTATACAACTCGACGCGATCGTGCAACGTTGCGCGGGCCCGGCGCGGGCCGAGCCGCTTATGCCTCGGAAGAGGGTGCTCACGCCGTTGTGGGCGGTCTCACAACCCCGCGCACAACACTCCGAGCGATACACGGCGGCCGATTCGCCCACGGCCCGTTACGAGTGCTGTTCGCGGATCATCGGTTCCATGACCTTGGTGTTCCGTTCGACGGCCAGGACGATGGTGCGCTGTTCGGCCCCGTCGCGGCTGTTGGCGACCACGGGCAGCAGTTGGCGGCGATCGGGCATGCTCATCCGCACCGTGAACGTCCCGTCGGAGCGGAGTTTGATCGGTTCGCCGGCCAGCGTGACATGGGACCCGGCTTTCGTCTTGCCGTAGATGATCATCTCTGCGTCCACGGTGAAGTCGAAGTCCTTGTCGCGGCGCAGGATCTGTTCGCTGCCATCGCCCCGGTGGGCCACCAGGGGCGAGCCCATCGGGCGGCGCAGCCGCTCTTCGAACAGCTCCTGCAGATCACCGCCGGCAGACGTCTCTTCGTAGCCGCCGCTGAGCGCGTAGATCTTCTCGTAGTTTTCGGCAATGTCCGTCCAGTTCTCGTCGATCGCATCGCTGCTGCCCGGCCGCGGGGTGGTGACCACGTTGCTGCGCGCCAGGGCGTAGAACCGGCCGTTGTCGGCCAGGTAGCCCAGGTCGACCCGATAGCTGTTGGGCGATTCCCGGATATCGATGTACCAGTTCTTCACGCCCCCGTGGATCGGGATGTCGCGGACCAGGGATTCGGCCGCCGAGGTGGTCGCGCCGGCCTCAACCTGCATCAGCCGCAACGTGGGTTCGCACGTGTGCCAGTGCTCGGCCAAGGCCGCACGTGCCCGTGCGACACTCTGGCGCGTCACATCCCAGCAGGCCTGGAGCCAGTACGGGTCGCGCACCAGCAGGACGACCCGGTCCCGCCCCGGTACCGGCACCGGCATGGGACGGCGCGACTTCTTGGGCTTGCGGCCGTTGGGCAACGACTGCATGGAAGCATGTGACAGGTCTTTGCGCTGCTCCCGGATCTCATTGATCTTCTGGACCTTGCGCAACACGCGCGAGTCCGACTCCTTGGCCGCCGGGAGAGCGGGACGAGTTTTCTCGGATTCCTTGCGCACCGCCGGACGATTCGCCACCGCAGCCCTGCCCGTTTCGTCTGCACGCTTGCGCTTGGCCAGCGGCTTGGAGCACGCCGATCGGGCCGCGGCCCTCGCCTGCGCCTTGGAGGCCTTAACCAGCGCTCGCACAAGCTGGTCCTTGGTCATCGAATGGATGCCCGTAAGTCCCATCTTCCGGGCCAACGACGTAAGATCTTTGACGGTCTGCGATCGGAGGTCGGCAATGGTGATCAACGGTTTCACCTTTTCTCAACGGGATTCCAGCATGCATCACGTCGTGTCAGTCAAGCCATGCGTCATCCGTGAGCCGGCCAATGGCCACGTCCCACCAAACTGCCGTGGGGGCCAAAGGACGATCGAAGCCGGGTCAGTCTTCCGATTGCCCCGTCGCTTTTTCGCGTTGATTGCGGCGTCAACGCACGGCGGGCATCCTCGTTGAACACCCTTCGGGGGCGATCTCCCCAGGTAGGTGGGCTCTCGAAGCTCCAGTTATTCCGAGTGTAACCGAAATGCGCAATAACGCAACGCACGCCACCCAATAAGGCGGTGAGCTGGTCCGGCTGGATGGCTACAACAGCCTTGAAATCAAGTACTTATGGCGACCCGTCGCGCGGGTGGAATATTGCGCGCCGCCAACGCGTGTACGTCGGTTGACCGCATGGATTCGGTGGGATAGAGTTGTGGGTTTTGGTAAGGGACGAAGCCGCGAGAGCAGTCTGCGTGCCGCTTCCGATCCGCCTAAGTTATTGCCCAGTTGGATGTTACATCGAATTGGGAAGACGCCCCTGGCATCCGGCGTCCAGACGTGAAACCGCCCTCCGACGATCGAGTTCCGCTGGCGCGGGCGTATGATCGAGCGACCCGTGCCATCACCGTGGCCATCGGGATGGTCTTGCCGGGATTCCTGGGATACCTCCTGGACAGCTACCTCGGAACGCGTGTGTTGTTCACACTCCTCGGCTTTGGGCTGGGTATGTCATTGGGGATCTGGCAGTTGCTGCGCTGGACGGCGTCTTCCACTGACAAGGGTGAATAGCCGGGACAGGTGGGCGGGCACGACGTAGGCTTGTGAGCGGAGCATTCAGGAGCGGGGGGCATCGCGAAGGACGGGGGGGTGACGCGCATGGTGCAGGCGAAGGGCACAAGTCAGACCGTTCGTGCGCTGTGGGTGATCGGATCGCTGCTGCTTTCCGCGGCGGTCGTGGTCCCGTGCGGCTACGCGGCGCAGGCGCGTTGGGGTGCGATCAGCGCGTCGCTGGCCTGGGCGACCTGCCTGCTGGGCGGGCTGTTGGCCCTCTGGCTGGTCCACCTGTTTCGCGGTCCCCAGAATGTCGTGCCCCAGGTGCTTCTGGGGATGTTCGCACGGATGGGCATACCGTTGCTGATCTGCATGGCGGTGTACGTCCAGGGTGGTCCCATGGCGCAGGCCGGGTTCGTGTACTACCTGTTGGCCTTTTATTTCGTGACGCTGATCAGCGAGACAATTCTGCTGGCGCGTGCTGAGCAGCCGCAGGTAACGGAAAGGCGCACGGTGTAGAGCATGGCTGGTCACGACGCACCGCACCCGTTGTTGGAAGCACCGTTGGGCACGGCCGCGCAGGTGACGGCCCGCGCGCCGGACACAGCCCGGACGGCTGGGGACCAGGCGTCGCACGAGTCGCACGATCCCTTGGCGGCCGAGACGCTGATGCATCATGTGAAGGACTCGGACTACTTCCACGTGCCGCGCGCGCTGAGCCGGCAGACGGACGGGAAGATATACATCCCCCAGCTGCGCAAATCACAGGAACCGATCCTGGTGATCAAGACGCCGTTCGCGCCGCTGAACAACCTGATCGAGCCGTTCGACCTGAAGATCACCAAGTTCATGGTGTTGGAGGTGGTCGCGGCCCTGATCCTGGTGGTGGTGTTTGTCCCGTTGGCGCGGCGTCTCCGGTCCGGTCAGGCGCCGCGCGGGCGGATCACGAACCTGCTCGAAGCGATGGTGATGTTCATTCGGAACCAGGTGGCGCGGCCGACGATCGGTTCGCAGGACGGGGACCGCTTCGCGCCGTTCTTGCTGACGATCTTCTTCTTCGTGCTGTTGTGCAACCTGCTGGGGTTGGTGCCCTGGGCCGGCTCGCCCACGGCGGCGCTCGCGACGACCGGGTCGCTGGCGGCGATCACGTTCCTGGCGGTGGTCGTGGCGGGTTCGCTCAAGTCGGGTCCGCTCGGCTTCTGGATCGGCCAGGTGCCGCGCATGGACCTGCCCCTGCTCATCCACATCCCGATGTTCCTCTTGATCTTCGTCCTGGAAGTCCTGGGGTTGTTGATCAAGCACATCGTATTAGCGATGCGTTTGCTGGCCAACATGATGGCCGGGCATGTGGTCTTGGCGGTGTTGATCGCGTTCATCAGCGCGTCGGCCGGCACGATGGCCTTTCTGGGCGTGGTGCCCGCCAGCCTTTTCGGTTCGGTCGCGCTCAACCTGCTGGAGTTGTTCGTGGCCTTTTTGCAGGCGTACATTTTCGCGTTTCTGTCGGGGTTGTTCATCGGGATGGCGGTCCATCCCCACTGACGCTTCCGCAATGGGAATGGGAACCGACTGTTACTTACGTAGGCCGATTTTCTTTCAATGGAGACTGATGACATGTTCAAGTGGGTGAAGATCTTCACGCTGCTCATCGCGTTGATGCTGGCCGCGACGCCCGTCATGGCCCAGGCGCCGGATCAAGCCGCGCAGGGGCCGGCGCAAGCTGCGCAGGTGATGACCGTGGCCGACCAGGCGAAAGTGAATTCGGTGGTGTATCTGGGCGGCGCGTTCGGGGCCGGCATGGTGATTCTCGGGGCCGCCTATGGGATCGGCAGCATCGGGACGAAGGCGGTGGAGAGCATGGCGCGCCAGCCGGAGGTGGCGGGCAACATTCAGACGGCGATGCTGATCTCGGCGGCCCTGATTGAAGGTGCCACCTTCTTCGCGCTGGTGATCTGCATGCTGTTCAACAACTGACGTGGCCCGGGAGCGGGGGTTTTTCCATCTTGATTCGACGTCCTGCACGGCGGCGTACTGCTATGAAGATCATGACCACCTTATCGCGTGTGATCCTCGTCCTGGGGGCCTGGCAGGCCGGCGCGGTGTCGGCGTGGGCGGAGGGAGCCGCGGGGGCGCCATCCAACGCGACCAACCCCTTGGTGTTCGATCCCGACCTGGCGTGGTTCACACTGGTCGTGTTCGTGCTGCTGCTGTTCGTGCTCACCAAATTCGCCTGGAAGCCCTTGCTCTCCGGTCTGGAGCGGCGCGAGCAGACGATCGCGCACATGATCGACGAGGCGAAGCGGAATCAGGCGGAGGCCGAGCAGAAGCTGCAGGCCTACGAACGGAAGCTTGCGGAGGCCGCCGCCGAAGCGCAGGGCATCGTGAGCCACGCGCGGCGCGAGGCGACGGCAGCGGGCGAACAGCTGATCGGCGAAGCGCGCGCGGCGGCGGACAAGGAGCGGCAGCGGACCTTGGCGGAGATCGAGGCCGCCAAGAACGCGGCGGTCCAGGCGATCGCGGACCAGAGCGCTCAGCTGGCATTCACGCTGGCCCGCAAGCTGATCCACAAGGAACTCCGCCCGGAAGACCACTCCGTGCTCATTCGTGAATCTCTCGACCAGTTCCCCAGCGAGAACTGACCGCCATGGCCGAGCCGTCCGGATCCAGATCGTTTGACAGTCCCCGCGAGCGTCTGGGGGCGATCTACGCCCAGGGGCTCCTGGGCGCCGCCGAGCGTCAGCGCGTGACCGTGCAGGTGCTGGCGGAACTCGACTCGCTGATCGACGATGTGCTCAACCGGCTGGAGAAGTTCGAGCAGTTCCTGGCGTCCCCGCGCATCGGGCTGCCGGAGAAGACTCAGCTGCTGGACCGCGCGTTCGCGGCCCGGATGACGCCCCTGCTGCTGAACTTCTTGAAGGTCGTCGCCCGGCACGGCCGGCTCGACTGCCTGCGCCAGATCCGGTCGGCGGCCCAACGGCAATACACTGCGCTGCTCGGCCGCGTCGAGGTGACCGTCCGGTCCGCCCTGCCGCTGAGCCTGCCGATGCGCCGGCAGATCGAGCAGCGGCTGGTGGCCGCGCTGGGCCGGCCGGTCGAGCTGCAATGCGTGGTCGACCCGCAGCTGCTGGGCGGCCTGCAGCTGCGCGTGGGCGATACGGTGTACGACGGCAGCCTGACCAACCGGCTGGACAAGATGCGCGCGGAGACGATCGGCCGCACCGCGCAATTGATTCGTGAATCGCTCGAACGGTTCCTGATTACAGAGTAGCGACCCCGGAGAGGGCCTCGATGAAATTCAATGCTGACGAAATCGCCTCGGTCATCCAAGCGGAAATCGAGCAGTATGAGAGTGAGCTGGACGTGCGCGAGGTGGGCACGGTCCTGGACGTCGGCGACGGGATCGCCCACGTGTACGGGCTGTCGAACGTCATGTCCGGCGAGATGGTGGAGTTTCCCAGCGGCGTGAACGGCCTGGCGTTCAACCTGGAGGAGAACAGCGTCGGCATCATCATCCTGGGCAATTACCTGGACATCAACGAAGGGGATGAAGTCCGGGCGTTGGGCAAGCTGCTGTCGGTCCCGGTGGGCGACGCCGTGGTGGGCCGCGTGCTCGACTCGCTGGGCAACCCGCTCGACGGCAAAGGCCCGGTCGCCACGAGCGACCGCCGACCGGTCGAGTTCCTGGCGCCGGGCGTGGCCGAGCGGCAGCCGGTGTGCGAGCCGCTGCAGACGGGCATCAAAGCCATCGATGCGATGACCCCCATCGGGCGCGGCCAGCGCGAACTGATCATCGGCGACCGCAAGACGGGCAAGACGGCCATCGCCCTGGACACGATCCTCAACCAGCGACACTCGGGCGTGAAGTGCTTCTACGTGGCGATCGGCCAGAAGGACTCGTCGGTCGCCGGCGTCATCAAGACCCTGACCGATCACGGGGCGATGGACTACACGACCGTCATCGTCTCGGGCGCGGCCAGCCCGGCGCCGATGCAGTACATCGCGCCCTACGCCGGCACGGCGATGGCCGAGCACTTCATGTTCCAGGGCCAGCATGCGCTGATCATCTACGACGACCTGTCCAAGCAGGCGGTGGCCTACCGGCAGCTGTCGCTGTTGATGCGGCGCCCGCCCGGCCGGGAAGCCTATCCGGGCGACGTGTTCTACTGCCACAGCCGGTTGCTGGAACGGTCGGCCAAGCTCAGCGACGCGCTGGGCGGCGGCTCGCTGACTTCGCTGCCGGTCATCGAGACGCTCGAAGGCGAAGTCTCCGCCTACATCCCCACCAACGTGATCTCGATCACCGACGGCCAGATCTACCTGCAACCCGACCTGTTCTTCGCGGGCGTCCGCCCGGCGATGAACGCCGGCATCTCGGTGTCCCGCGTGGGCGGCGCGGCGCAGGTGAAGGCGATGAAGAAGGTCGCCGGCGGCCTGCGGCTCGATTTGGCCGCCTTCCGGGAACTCGAGGCGTTCGCCCAGATGGGCACCGAACTGGACAAGGCCACCCAGTCCCGCCTGGATCGCGGCTACCGCATGGTCGAACTGCTCAAGCAGCCCCAGTACCAGCCGATGCACGTCACGGACCAGGTGATGAGCATTTTTGCCGGGACGCGCGGCCACCTGGACCATATCCCGGTCAACGCAGTCCGCGACTGGGAGGCGGCATTCCTCGCGTTCATGCACGACCGGCGAGGCGAGATCGTGGAGGAACTCAACAAGACCCAGGACATGAACGACGCGATCGCCGCCAAGCTCACGGCCGCCATCCGGGAGTTCAACGCCACCTACAAGCCGGCCGCCGGCGCGGCGGCGGCGACGACGACCTAATCGGATCACGGTACGCCCATGGCCAAAGCCCGCACTCTCGACAAGCGACGCGCATCGGTCCGCAACATCCGCAAGATCACGCGGACGATGGAGTTGATCGCCAATGCGCGATTCAAGAAGGCCATGGACCGCGCGAATTCCGCCACCGCCTATACCCGGCGGATCACGCAGCTGGTCACGCACCTGGCCCACGCCGGCCTGCAGGCCCAGCACCCGCTGCTGGCCGAGCGGCCGGAGCCGCGCCGTGCGGTGCTGCTGGTCCTGACCGCCAACCGCGGTATGTGCGGCGGGTTCAACTCCAGCGTCCTGCGGCTGGCCTTCGAGGCCTACGACCGGCTGGCGCGGTCCGTGCCCGCAGTCAGCGCGGAAGTGTCCGGCAAACGCGGGATCAGCGTGCTCAAGTACCGCCACATCATGCCCGACCAGACGTTCACGCACTTCGAGGATCGGCCGGCCTACCAGGATGTCGAACAGCTGGCCAACCGCTACCTGGACCAGTACACGGCCGGGACGTTCGATCGGCTGGACATCGTCTACACGCGGTTCCTGTCCAGCTCGAAGCAGGAGGCGGTCGTCGAGACGTTGCTGCCGCTCGGTTCGGTCGCGGGGCCATCCGACGCGGCGCACGACGCACCGGCCGCGACGCAGTACGAATTCCTGCCGTCGGCCGAGAGCATCCTGCAGGAGGTCGTGCCGACCAGCTTCCGAGTGAGGCTGTTCAAGTGCTTCCTGGACGCCGCGGTCAGCGAGCACATCGCACGGATGGTGGCCATGAAGGCCGCGACCGAGAACGCCGACGAGATCATCCGCCACCTGTCGATGACCTACAACCGGGCTCGCCAGGCGCAGATTACCAACGAGATCATGGAGATTATTGGTGGCGTCGAGGCGCTGCAGCAGTGACGCGCGCGGCACCGGCGCGACGACTTCCACGAGACCACACGCAAGCAGGGGACTCCGACGTTGACGTGATCGGAGCACGAGGTTTGAGAGGACATGGCAACCAGCACGCAGAACATCGGCCGCATCACGCAGATCATCGGCTCAACATTCGACGCGCAGTTCAGCGAAGACCGGCTGCCGGCGCTCTACAACGCCGTGAAGGTCGTCTCCCAACACAAGGGCGTCGAGGTCAACCTGACCGGCGAAATCCAGCAGCATCTGGGCGGCGGCCGGGTACGCTGCGTGGCCCTCGGCGGCACCGACGGACTGATCCGCGGCCAGGAGTGCATCGACACCGGAGGGCCGGTGTCCGTGCCCGTCGGTGAAGCAACGCTCGGCCGCGTGTTCAACCTGCTCGGCGACCCGATCGACGGCCGCGGGCCCGTGAAGACAACCCAGCGCCGGCCCATCCATGCCGAAACGCCGGCGGTCAAGGACCTGTCGACCACCACCGAGTTGTTCGAGACCGGCATCAAGGTGATCGACCTGCTCACCCCGTTCGTGCGCGGCGGCAAGGCCGGCCTGTTCGGCGGTGCGGGATTGGGCAAGACCGTGATCCTCACCGAGCTGATCGCCCGCATCGCGTCGGCACACGGCGGCTACTCGGTGTTCGCCGGCGTCGGGGAACGGACCCGGGAAGGGACGGACCTGTGGCTGGAAATGCAGGAGGCCAAGATCGGCGATACGGGCCGCCATGTGATCGATCAGACCTGCATGGTGTTCGGCCAGATGAACGAGCCGCCAGGGGCCCGCCTGCGCGTCGCCCTCTCGGCATTGACCATCGCCGAATACTTCCGCGACACGACCGGCAAAGACACCCTGCTGTTTATCGACAACATCTTCCGCTTCTCCCAGGCTGGCAGCGAAGTGTCCGCCCTGCTCGGCCGCATGCCGTCGGCCGTCGGCTACCAGCCCACGCTGGCCACCGAGATGGGCGCGCTGCAGGAACGGATCGCGTCGACCAGCAAAGGGGCCATCACGTCGGTCCAGGCCGTCTATGTGCCGGCCGACGACCCGACCGATCCGGCACCGGCCACGGCCTTCGGCCAGTTGGATGCGTTCGTCTACCTGGCGCGGTCCATCACCGAGAAGGGCATCTATCCCGCCATCGATCCGCTGGCGTCCTCAAGCCGCATCCTCGACCCGCAGTATGTCGGCGAGCGTCATTACGCCATCGCGCGGCGCGTGCAGACCACACTGCAACGCTATCGGGAACTGCAGGACATCATCGCGATCCTGGGTATCGATGAGTTGAGCGAGAACGACAAGCTGATCGTGCATCGGGCCCGTCGGATCGAGCGGTTCCTGTCCCAGCCGTTCCTGGTCGCCGAGGTGTTCACGGGCAAACCGGGCGAACTCACGCCGTTGGAGGACACGATCCGCAGCTTCGAGGAAATCTGCGATGGGAAATGGGACCATCTGCCCGAACAGGCGTTCATGTATGTCGGGGCGATCGAACAAGCGGCGGAACAAGCCAAGAAACTCGAGCAACAGTAGCAGCAGCAGGGCCGAACCATGTCGCAACTGACCTGCATCGTCGTGACCCCGGAAGAGACGGCCGTCGAGACGCGAGCGGATTTCGTCGTACTGCCGCTCTACGACGGCGAGATCGGCGTGGCGCCCCGCCGCGCACCGCTGATCGGACGGCTGGGGTTCGGCGAGCTGCGGATCAAGTCGAGTGGCAAGGTCACGCGTTACTACGTCGACGGGGGCTTTGTCGAGGCGGCCCACGATGTCGTGTCGGTTCTGACCAACCGGGCCGTGCCGGCCGAGGACCTGGACACCCTGTCCGCTCAACAGCAGCGGGACGAGGCACGACGGCTGCCGATCGCAACTCAGGAGCAGGAGGCGGCCCGCGACCGCCTGCTGGCACAAGCCAGTGCCCAGCTGCGCGTGGCCCGCCGCGCCGGCATGCGGCAGCCGCCGAGTTGACGCCGCGGCGTCATGCGTGGGCACTTCGAGTGCCGCCGTTGGCGTTCCAGCCCCTACCCATCTTTGCCAGAGCGTTCGACCCGCACAGGACGCGACGGGACACGTCCATTGCGTGCGGAGAGGTCTGCATTTTGCGCGCGCGGCCTGCCGAACAGTAATCCAGGAGCACAACGCCGCCGCGCAGGTGGCCGAAGCTTCGGCGGTTTCCGGCACGACCGCACGCAGCCGGTACGTTTCGCCAACGATTTCGCCAGACGACCGATGCACCAACCGCACTTTCTCGACAACCGACAGACTTCACGCCGGCCGCACGGTTTACTGGACGAGCCGAGCGTGGAGTTGATCATCACGTCCGGCCGGGCGCGGAAACGGATCCGCCGAGTCGTCGGCCCGGTGTTCCTCATCGGGTCGTCGATGGACTGCGATTTGATCCTGGGCGACGCCTTGGTCCCGGCCGTGCACTCCTACGTGCTGATAACCGCGCACGGTGCCCGCTTGAGGCATTTGGGCGAGCCGCCCGAGGTGCGCGTCAACCGCCAGATCGTCGAGATCGCACAACTGGAGGACCAGGACCGGATCGACATTGGCTGTTTCTCCTTCGTGGTGCAAGTCACGTGGCCGGCGGGCGAGCGGCAAGTGCTGTCGCTGGCCACCAGCGTATCGCGGTCCCCCGGCTGCAGACCGTCGTCCGGCACCCTTTCCACGACCCCAACGCGGCTCACGGAGCCGATCCGTCGGCGACGCGTCTAGCGCAGAGGGACCTGTTCACATGCCCCAGTCACGTCAACTCATCGGGATCATCGCGATGGACGCGGATCCCCGGGTGGAAGACCGCCGAGATGAGACGCTCGGGGCGACCCTGGCGCGCCTGCGCAGGGGATGCGGGCTATCGCCCGACGAGCTGTTGGTGGACGATATCGTGTTGGAGAGTTGCGAGACCTACAGCGCGGTGGAGTCGGTGACCGTGTTACACGCCAACCTGCCGCAGTTGAGGTCCGACCTGGAACACGAACTGCGCTGCCTGATCCAACGATTGCTGGCGGTGATGTCGCCGTAAGAACCGTCGCGGATGCGTACGTTTTGGCTTAGTCTGGCCGTACTGCTCGCCGTCTTGACCCCGCTCGCGTGGTGTTTCGGCACGTCCTGGACCGGCGGTCGCGTATTTGCCTATCGGGACGCGGCGTGTTTCTATTATCCAATCGAGTCCTGGATCTCTGCGTGTTGGTCCCGCGGGCAGTGTCCGCTGTGGAACCCTCAGGACGGAACCGGCATGCCGGTGGTGGCGGATGCCACCTCGGCCGTCTTCTACCCGGGCAAGCTTGTCATGGGCCTGCCTTTGACGTTCGCTTCGCGTTATGCGTGGTACATCGTCCTGCATGTGCTGCTGGCGACGGCCGGCGCGTACCGTCTGGCCCGGGGCGTCGGGTGGCGGGGCTTGAGCGGGCCGGAACACGGGCTGAGCCGGCCCGCGGCGGGCCTCTGTGCCATGGCCTACGCGCTGAGCGGGCCGGTACTGTTCCAGTACTGCAACGTCGTGTTCCTGGTGGGCGCGGCCTGGCTCCCCTGGGCCCTGTGGGCCGCGTATCGGATGCTGATCCAGCGCAGCGTCCGGTGGTCTTTGGCGTTGGGCGTCTGCCTGGCCCTGATGGTCCTGGGCGGCGATCCACAGTCGGCGTACCACGCCGGGCTGTTGGCCGCCCTGTGTGCCGGGCTGGGGGTGTGGGCCGGCCGACCGCGGGCGTCGGCCGCCGCCGCGGGGCGGCAGCTGCCGCGCTGGGCCGTCCCGCGCGAGCTGGGCCGCGCGCTCTGCCTGCTGGCTATCGCCGGTATCAGCGGCCTGTCGCTTTCCGCCGTGCAGATCGTGCCGGCCCTGTCGTGGCTCGCCACCAGCGACCGCGCAGTGTTCACATACCCGCGAAGCATCTACGAGATCCCATCCTACCTGCATCGCGAGGAGCCGATGGCCGATCAGTCCGGGCGCCCGGCCGATCCGGGCGGCTGGTCGGGCGTCGCGCGCGGGTTGTGGGGTCGGTGGCATGAACCGGAGCATGCACAACACACGTACGGATTCAGCGTGGCGCCGTGGCGATTGCTCGAGCTGTTATGGCCGAACGTCTCCGGGCGGACGTTCCCCGAGAACCATCGGTGGCTCGCGGCAATCGGCGGCGAGGACCGCGTCTGGACCCCCTCGCTGTACCTGGGCCTCCTGCCGCTGGTTCTGGCCCTGGGGGCATGGCGTGTGCGGCGAGCGGATGTGCGCGTGCAGTGGTGGTCGTGGGCCGGGCTGTTGGCCGTGCTGGGCAGCTTCGGCTGGTACGGAGTGGGCCTGATGGTCCGGTCGTTGCACGGTGCGATCGTCGGGGACGATCCGCCGGTGACGGTCGCCGAGCCGGTCGGCGGTTTGTACTGGTTCATGGTCGTGTGCCTGCCCGGTTACGCCCATTTCCGCTACCCGGCGAAGCTGATGGTCATCGCCAGCCTCGCGCTGGCCATGTTGGGCGGGATTGGCCTGGATCAACTGCTCGACGGGAACCGGGACCGCGGGGCGCGCGCGTTGCGGAACGTCGGGATCGCGAGTCTGCTGGGTGCGGTCCTCGTGTTGGCGACGCGACGCTGGTGGATCACGGGCCTGGCGGACGCTTCGCCGGACGAGTTGTTCGGTCCGCTGGATGCGGGCGCGGCGTGGCTGGACGCGTTGACCGGTTGCGTACACGCGGCCTGCGTGAGCGGAGTGCTGTGGTGGCTGGTCCGAAGCCGACATCTTGCGCCCGGCCTGCTGGCCCCGCTGCTGTTGCTCGTGACGGCGTGCGATCTTGCGTGGGCCCAGGGCTGGATGATACTGACGGCGCCCGCATCCGCGATGGGCGAAGAGACGGTGATGGACATCGCGCCGGGCGTGTCGTCACCGGCCACGGTATACCGTTGGCCATCGCGACTGTGGGTTCCCCGTGCATGGCGCGAGACCACATCCGCAGCGCGGGCGGAAGAGAGCGTGCGATGGGACGTGGCCACGTTGTATGCCAGACTCCATCTGCTGGGTCCACACCGTTCGCTGCGTTCGCAGAGTTCGATGGCTCCGTTCGACCTGCGTGCGCTGCTCGGTACGCGCAGCCGCGGCCTGCCGCATCCCGCCGTACTCGACCTGCTGGGCGCCGAGTACCTGATCGCGCCTGACGATTGCCCGCCGCCGGGGCCCGGCTGGACGGAGCTGCCGGCTCTACGGCAGCTGCCGGGCGTCAACCTATGGCGCAATGCTCAGCCTCTGCCACGCGCATGGATCGTACACGAAGTCGAGTCGCGGCCACCGTGGACATCCACCGATCCGCGAGCGATCCGCGCATATTACGATGCGCTGCTGTTCCCGGACGGCCGGCTCCGGGATTTCCGCACGACGGCGGTCGTCGAGTCGGACCAGTCGGCGGCGAGGGCTCCGAAGCCTGCGGGTCTGTCGCACCCGGTCGATCCGGTCGCCGCCGAGACGGTCCATGTGCAGTGCTCAGGCACAACACGTCTGGACCTATCGGTCACGCTGGCCACGCCCGGCTTGTTGGTGGTCAACCAGTATTACGATCCGCGTTGGCAGGTCGATATCTGCTCGCCGGAGGGTTCCCGCGCGCACGGGCGGGTTGTGCGTACCAACCGGGTCATGCAGGGGGTGTTTCTACCGGCTGGGACCCATGAATTGGAGTTTCGGTACGTGCCTCGGGACCTGTACTGGGCCGGCGGCGTGAGCCTTGCCGGCTGGCTGCTGGTGCTGCTGGGGATGTGCATCCGAGCCCGGCGGAGCGTCGGGCTGGAGCGTCCGGGGTTGGACGGTTCGCGCTAGATCTGGAAGTCGACCTGCGTCTCGCGTTCGTTGACTGCGCGGATGCGAAGCCGAGGGTGTTCCATCAGCACGGTCGCGTACGGCTCCACGCTGCTGGTGAGCCAGACGCTGGACCCGATGACCGAATCGTGGCCGATGACGGTCGTGCCGCCGAGGATTGTGGCGCTGGCATAGATCACGACGCGGTCTTCGATCGTGGGGTGTCGTTTCTTGCCCCGGATCAAGTGGCCTTCCGCATCGGTCGGGAAACTCAGCGCGCCGAGCGTGACGCCCTGGTAGAGCTTGACATGTTCGCCGATTTCCGTCGTTTCGCCGATGACCACGCCGGTGCCGTGGTCGATGAAGAAGTGGTTGCCGATCCGGGCGCCCGGGTGGATGTCGATCCCCGTCTCCTTGTGTGCCCATTCGGTCATCATGCGCGGGATGAGCGGCACGTCCAGGTTCCACAGCAGGTGGGCCAGTCGATAGACGGTGACGGCTTCGAGGCCCGGATAGCAGAAAATCACCTCATCCAGGCTCTGGCAGGCGGGGTCGCCGTCGTACGCGGCCTGCACGTCGGTGGCCAGCACGCGTCGCAGGTCCGGGATGCGTTCCAGGAACTCGATCGCGATCGCCTGGCCCTTCGCCTCGAAATCGCCCTGGCCCGGCCGGCATTCAGCGCCATGTTTTCTCCGCGCCTCGTGCTGCAACGCGCGGCCGATCTGCATGGTCAGCTTGTCGTGCAGTCCGTCGATCAGGTCGCCGGCATAGTAGAGGACGTTGCCGCTGTGGAGCCCGACTCGCCGCCGATACCCCGGATAGAGCACCTCTTTCAGATCGTTGAGGATCTCGACCACCGCTTCGTACTGGGGCAGCGGGCAGTGCCCGATGTGGTTGATCGAGCCGACCTCCGAATAGGTGTCGACGATCCGATTGGTGAGGTTGGGCAGTTGTTCTTTCAAGCGGAAATCGGACGCCATGGCGGGGATCCCTGGATACGACTCCAAGTGGGGTCATCGGCCCGGCCGCGCGGGCCGGACGCCTACGGGGACGATGGAACAGGACGGACGCTCGATGGTTGTGCAGGCAGGTGTCCGGTCACACCGGACAGCGGCACCGGGCGTGGGTGGGAAGGAAGGGTCGCAGGTCGCGCATGGGTCCGGACCGAGTCTTCAAACGGGGTAATTTTTACCGGCTAGATCGTACGCGGCGGGCGCCCGGCGATCAAGGCACCGTTGGTCTATTCGGACAGTGTTCCGCGGCAGGTTGAGGATCTTTGGCGGATTCTGCGGGAGTGAGGCGCCGGGCACCGCAGCCTCCGGGTGGTCAATCGTCCTCTTCTTCTTCGAGTTTGGCCTTGGCGATGATATCCTGCTGGACATTCGGCGGCATGACATCGTAGCGGCTGAAATCCATCGTGAAGCTCCCCTGCCCGCCCGTCATGCTCGAGAGCGTGCGGGCGTAGGTGGTCACGCTGCGCAGGGGGACTTCGGCATGCACGGTCTGCATGCCGCCGCCGGCGGAATCGCTGCCCGAGACGCGTCCGCCGCGGCCCGACATGTCGCTGTACACGTCGCCGACGTTGGCTTCGGGGATCGTGATATCGAGCTTGACGACCGGCTCGAGCAGCACCGGCTTGGCCTGCTGGAACACGTTCCGGAACACCATGGAGGCGGCCGTTTTGAACGCGGCTTCCGAGCTGTCCACCGGATGATGCTTGCCGAAGTGGACTTCCACGCCCACATCCTGCACCTGGTAGCCGGCGATGACGCCCCGACTGAGCCGGTCTTTGAACCCCTTTTCGATGGCCGGCATAAAGTTGCCGGGGATCACTCCGCCAACGACGGAGTCGATCCACAGGAAGTTGTTGGCCTCGTCGTAATGGTATTCCTTCAGTTGCGGGAAGTTGGCTTTCGTGGCGTATTCCTCGATGTTCGTGCCGCGCGGCAAGGGGAACATCCGGATATGCACTTCCCCGAACTGGCCGCGGCCGCCCGTCTGCTTCTTGTGCCGGTAGCTGCCTTCGGCCTTGACCTGGATCGTCTCGCGGAACGGGATCTTGGGCTCCTTGGTGTCGACTTCGAGTTTATCGCGGCGTGCGAGTCGTTCGCGGATGACCGTCAGGTGCAGTTCGCTCATGCCGGTGATCACCAGTTCCTTGGTCTGGGTATCGCGATCGAGCCGGAACGTGGGGTCTTCCTCCACGACTTTGTGCAGCGCGCCGGAGAGCCTGGTTTCGTCGCCGCGGCTCTTGGGCGTCACGGCCAGGCCCACCATCGGCGTCGGGAACTCGATCGGGGGGAACCGCCAATCCCCTAATACCGCGCCGGTGGACAGTTCCTCCATCTTGGCGACTGCCAGGATCTCGCCGGGCCCCGCCTGATCGATCGGCTGCGTGTCTGCCGCCTGCACGCGCAAGGGCTGGCCCAGCTTGACCGGCTTGCGCGCCGTGCTGAGCGGCACCATGTCGTCCCGCTTGAGCGTGCCGGAGTAGATCCGGATGAAGCTCAGCTTCTGCACAAACGGGTCGATGCGGGTCTTGAACACGCGCGCCACCAGCGGCCCGTTGGGGTCCGCCTGCACCTGCATCTGCGACTCGCCCTTGGTCACGGTGCGCGGCCGGGCGTCGGGCGGCAGGCCGCAGGAAGCCATCACGTCGAGCAGTTCGGCCAGCCCCACGCCGGTCTTGCCCGAGCAGCAGACGATCGGCACCAGGGTCCCTTCCGCAATCGCCCGGACGATCAGGCCGGAGAGCTCTTGTTCGCTCGGCGGCGTACCCTCCAGGTACCGCTCCATCACGCCTTCATCCACCTCGATGATCGACTCGACCAGCGGATCGTGGATCTCGTGCGGGTCGACCAGCGCGCCGGCCGCATCATCGGGCACGTGCAGCGTGCTGACGACGCCTTTGAACGTCGCCCCGTGACCGATCGGGACGTTCAGCAGCACGCAGGCCTGGCCCCACAGCTCGCGGATCGCATCGACCAGCTTCGGGAAGTCGACGTTCTCCCCGTCCATCTTGTTGAGCACGATCATGCGTCCCAGCCCCGCCTTGCCCGCCTCGGCAAAGACGCGTCGCGTGTTGACTTCGATCCCCGCTTGGGCATTGACCACGATCAGCGCCGTGTCCACGCCGTGCATCGCGCCGATCGCCTGGCCAATGAAGTCGGGGTAGCCGGGCGTGTCGAGCACCTGGAAGTACTTTCCAGCGTGCTCGAAATGGACCACCTTCGCCTCGATCGTGTACTTGTGGTGTCGCTCTTCCGGATCGAAATCGCAGATGCTCGTCCCGTCGTCCACGCTCGGGTGCGCGTTGACCGCACCGGTCTTCGTAAGCAGGTGATCGACGAGCGTCGTCTTGCCACATCCACCATGCCCACAGATCACGAAGTTGCGAATGTCCTGAATGCTCGCTTTCGCCATGACCGGAATCCCTTGCTTCGCTTGCCGCCAATGGAGTCGTTGAGTTGTTGCTAAGACCCTTCCGCCGCGGAGAGCGCGTCGCCCAGCGCCAGGCTGCCCTCGTAGAGCGACCGCCCGATAATGCACCCTGCCACGCCCGTCCCCGCCAGACGCCGGACATCCTCGGCCGTGGTCACTCCGCCCGACGCGATCACCGGCACGGCACCCGCGGCCGCCACCATCGCCGCCATCGCCCCGAGATTCGGGCCGGCCAGCATCCCGTCCTTCGCAATGTCCGTATACACGATCCCCGCCACCGGCTCGCCGACCCACTGCCGGGCCAGCGCCGTCGCCTCGACCTGGCTCGTCTCCAGCCAGCCGTCGGTCGCCACACGCCCGTCGCGGGCATCAATTCCAACCACCAGCCGGTCGGGATACTTCCGGCACATGGCCCGGAACCAGGCCGGGTCCTTCAGCACCTGCGTTCCCACCACCAGACGCTGCAGGCCTAGCCCCAGCAGATCGGCCACCGTGGCCTCGTCGCGAATCCCACCGCCGAGCTGACATGGTACCGGGACCGCATGGATAACGGCCGCCACGGCCGCGCGGTTCGCCACGCCCCCGCCACGCGCGCCATCCAGGTCGACCAGGTGCAACTGCCGCGCGCCGGCGTCCACCCACCGGCGCGCCATCGCCGCCGGGTCCTCACCGTAAACGGTCTCTTGGCGGTAGTCCCCCTGCCGCAAGCGGACACACTTGCCGCCGCGCAAGTCGATGGCCGGCCAAATCTGCATCAGGAGGACACCCTGTCATTGCCGCAGCAGGATTGACGAAAACCGGCAATATGCCACACGAGCGCCCGCTTGACAAGGCCCGGCAGATGGGCGTCCGCCGACTCGTTCGCAGGCCCGTTCCCCGAACGAAGGGCGCGGCACCAACCGCCCTTTGGGCCGCCCGCCCGGCTCATCCTCGAACAGTCCGACCCCCTCGACCCTCCAGGAATCTGAAATCGCGTATGGGCGCACCTCGAGTCCGCCGCGCGCATCCGAACACACATCGCCCGGCCGCCTACCGCCGGTCGCCGATCGCCTCTTCGATCAGCCGGTAAGCTTCCTGCCGCACATCGTTCGGGAAGTCGTGCCCGCAATCGGGATGCCGCACGACCAGGCGCCCGGCGGCACCGAGCAGGGCATAGACCGGCTCGGCCGCCGCCACGCACCGGTCGACGCTGGCGGCCTGGAAGTTGTCGTCGTGCTGGGGTGCGTTGATCATGACGGTGCGGGGGGCAAGGGCTCCGAGCAATTCCGAGAAGTCGAACGGGATCCGGTCCAGTTCGCCGCGGTAGTCCGACAACCGAGGCATGTAGCGGATCTGGCACCAGCCTTGTCCGAAATACCAGTTCCGCGTGTCGCCCGCGTAATAGTCGAAAAACGAATCGAACCCGCAACTGGTCACCACGATCGCAATGCGCTGGTCGAATACGGCCGTGAAGATCGCGTTGTGGCCGCCCAGCGAGTGGCCGATCGCCGCCACCCCACGCGACATCTCCACGCCGGGCAACGCGGCCAGCACGTCGACGGCCCGCAAGTTGTCCCAGATGGCCTTCATCGTGCCGCTCGTGTAGCCCAATCGATCGAGGTTCGGCCAGTAGTCGGCCAGATGCGGATAGGACGGCGAGATCGTAACGAAACCGCGCTCCGCAAGCTCCGCGGCATATTGCCGGTTGGCGCGACCGCCCAGCCCGACGACCACACCGTGCCCGATTTCGTTGTCCGTCGGATGCAGACACAAGACGGCCGGCGCTCGGCGCTGCCCGGCCAGGACGCCGTGCGGGATGCACAGGTACGCCGGAGTCCGCGAACCGGACTCGGATTGGTAGGTGATCAGTCGCCGCACGTAGCTGCCGACATCCACCTCCTCCACGACCTGCATGTCGAGCGGCACGAGCTGATCGCGGCTCGGCAACCGCCCCATCACCTCCTGCATGCCGGCGACGATGGCCGCCCGTCGAATCAACCATTGGTCGGCAGTCGTGATCGGCTGCACGACGCCTCGTGCATCGAGGAACTCCAGCAACCGGAACCGGTCCAACCGCGGCGACTCTCCGGCCGCCGCCGCCATGCAAGACCATGCCAACACCCCGGTCGTCACCGCCGCGTGCACCGTGAGCCGCATCGCCACGTCCCCCCTGTCGCTCGCGAATCGCCCACAGCTCGCTAATCGAGCGACTGCGGGTAGATCACCAGTTCGATGCGCCGGTTCTTAGCGCGACCGGCATCCGTCGCATTAGAAGCTCGCGGATGGTTGGCGCCCAGCCCCATGATGAACAACTGCCGGGCCGGCAGGTGGTTGCGACGCGTGAGGATGTCGAAGACGGCCAGCGCCTGCATGGAGGACAGCTGGTGATTGGTCGTTGCCCCGCTGAAGGTCGGCGCGCTGTCCGTATGGCCTTCGATCGCGATCCGCTGCCGCGGGTAGTTCCGTGTCACCGCCTCCGCCACTTTGTCCAGATAGGCGTAGGCGTTCGGGACCAGTTGGACGGTCCCCGCCTGGAACAGCTCGTCCGCCGGCATCTCGATCCGAATCACGTCCTGCTCCTGCCGGACCTCCGTCCCCGGGATATCGATAGTCGCCAACGCCTCGCGGACACTATTGTTGGCTGTGATCGTGGCGCCGCCCTGCTTGCGCGTGGAAGCCTGGAGCATCTGGACGCTCTTCTCGGCGTCCTGCCGAGCCAGCTGCGTCTCGCGCAGCTGGTTGGCCGTCTCGCGCAGCTGCTGCTGCAACAGCTGAGTCTGGTCCCGGAAAACCTGCTGCTGCTGCTCGGATTGGGCCAATCGGGTATGCAGGTCGCGATTGCTGACGTCCAACTCGCTCACACGCCGCTGCAACTCCTGGACTTGGGACTGATACGCAGCGCTCTGCGGCGTCTGGAACGCCGCCTGCTGCTGCGGCGTCAGGAAAGGGTTCTGATTGCAGCCGCCTAGCACCAGCCCGGCCAAGACCAGCAACCACGCGTGACGCGTTGGGCATCGCACGGCATGGCTCTCCTTGCGCGAGTTCCTCGGACACCGTGCGCACGACCGCCCGGGTGCGCACCGTGACCCCTCCAATTGCGGCGCGGATCGTACCACCCTCGGCCTACCAGAGCAAGAGCGAAAACCGCGGGGTTGACCACGGCGACGCCGGGCGGCAGGCTCAGGGCAGCCTGTGCGGGCCCATCATCCGCCACGCCGCGTGGGGGTCCGGGTAGGTCCCGTAGAACCGCTTGATGAAGTGACGGCGCCGGCTCCCGGGCAGATGCGATTCCCAGCCCCAGCGGTGCAGCAGCCGGTCGGAGATCCGTAGGTTGCGCACCTCCGCGACCATCGCGTCGGTGCCTTTGAGGCGCGCGATCTCGTCGAGGATCACCAGCGACGAGCGGAACGTGCGGAACGTCGCGCCGTGACTGGACACGATGTACTTAAGCGCCAAGAACCGCCGATGCCGACAGGGCTGGTTGTAGTACAGCCAGCAGAAGTCGCCGCCGCCGCGCCGGCCTGACCGGCAGCAGGCCGGCCACAGATCGGTCGGTGCGAACACCCGCGGCCATGGACGCAGCCGGACGCCCACCAGCACACCCTGCTCGACCACGATCACGCCGTACGGGTGACGACGCAGCGCGTCCGCCTCCGCGCGAAGGTCGTGGACTGTGTGGAAGAGACGCATGGGCTCAACGCTCCCTGTTCAACGCTCACTGTCCAGCGCTCGGTATTTCCATTTTCGGTCAACCCACTGCGGCCGCGATTGGTCGGGATCGGACGATGTCAACAGCCAAACACCACGTCGCGCACGAGTCGCCAGAGCCAGAGCATGATCCCCATGAGCACCAGGCAGCCGGCCAACAGGGCGGGGATGAACCAGCCGAGCGAGAACATGAGTCGAGCCCAGTGGTTCCAGATGGCATCCCATCCCAACACGACGATCAGCGTGGCCAGGCAGAGGTACGGCCCGAACGCAATGTGCCGTTGACCAGTGATGATCCGCTGCGCGGCGGCGATCAGCAGCGCCGTGAACGGGGCACAGAAGAAGATCAGGAACGCAGCCTGCCAGCCGACGAACGCACCGATCATGGCCATCAACGTCACATCCCCGAACCCCATGGCTTCCACTTGCAGCGCGTGGCCACCGACGATCCGCACGGCCCAGATCAAACCGCCGCCGAAACACATGCCAACGATCGATGACAGCAGGCTCTCCCAATGCGTGCCACCCCACCGCCACGTGGCCGCGACCAGCAGCGACGCGGCGGCGCCGAGCACCGCGGGGACCCGCCACGTCCGGTGCCGCACCACACTGACCACCATGTAGATCAACGCCTTCCACACCCCGCGGCGCATGGTCCACGTCTTATGGAGGATGGCAAAACACCAGGCCCAGATCCCGGCCAGCCCGATCGCGAGCCCGGCCGGTCCGTCCAAGGCCGGCGGCCAGGACAACGGCCCGCCGAGACCATCACGCCACTGCCAGGCCGTCGTGGAGGAACTCAAGACCAGGTGGTGCACCTCGACCTCGCCCAGCAACGATTCGTAGATCGTCGGCAGGGCCACGACCGGCAACAGGGCGGACAGGACCAGCGCGACCATCGTCCCCGATACCGTGATCTCGTCCGGAATCGTCTGCTCATCAAAGTCAATGCAGGTCGCCACGATCATCAGCGACACGAGGATCAGGTGGCTCAGGCACTGGGCGTGCAGCGTCAGGGGGTCCGGTATCCCGATGCCGGACCCCGCCGGCCAGAGCCAGCGCCGGTCCACCTCGCCCCAATACAACAGGGCGAAGCCGATCCCCGTGGCCAGTTCGATCAGCAGCGGACGGATCCAATAGCCGGCGCCGTGCCACGCCGCTTCACGGCGCAGGCGCCACCAACCCAAGACCGGCAGGCAATCCAGCCTGTGCCGGCCCGGCGCCCCCGCCGGCGGCGGCGCCCAGGGGCCCAGCGCACGCGGGAAACAGGCCAGGCGGTAGATGCCTCGGTTGAGCCATCTGCCAACCAGTGCGCCGGCCACGAACAGCACCGCCAGGCGGACCTCGATCGGCAGGTCAACAATGGCAGCCACTCGACACTCCCTTTCTCGGTTACTGCGCCCGCCCGCTCATGGCCCTCGGGACCGGAAGGTCAGAACTTCGCTGCGCCGATCGCCCGCTTGAGCGCCAGTCGCATGACTTCCATCGGCGGTTCTTGATTCGTGAACACCTTGAACTGCAACGCGATTTGCCGGACCAGCATATCCACGCCGGTGACCACGTGACAGCCCTTGAGGCGTGCTTCTTTCACCAGCAGCGTCTGCTCGGGGTTGTAGACCGCATCGAGCACCAGCCAGGCGCGGCGCAGCTGCGCTGTGGCGTAGGGCGTCTCGTCGACGTTGGGATGCATGCCGACCGGTGTGCAGTTGAGCAGCATGTCGGTCTTCACGCTGTAGCGGCTCTCCCATTCCACCGCTCGGCTGTCGGTCGCTTCGGCCAGCTCTCTGGCGCGCTCGAACGTCCGCGACGCGATCACCACATCGACGCCCAGCTGGCGCAGCCCATATACCACGGCCTTGGCGACGCTGCCGGCGCCGAGCACCAGGCCGCGCCGGCTGCTGAGCGGGTTCTCGGATTTCACGCCCGCCGCCCGCAGCAGCCCGGCCATGGCCGCGCGGTGGTCGGTGTTGTAGCCGAACGTCGACCGATCGTCGTGGAACGCCACCGTGTTGACCGCCCCGATTTGGTCGGCCGCCTTGTCCAGCTTGTGGAGGTTCTTGAGCATCGCATCGCGGTGCGGCGGCCCGACCGACAAGCCGTGCAGGTCCCATTCCTGGCTATCGTGCAGGAAGCTCGACAAATACTCGCGCGGCACGCGGAACGGCACGCAGACGCTGTTGATCCCCAACGCGCGGAAGGCGGCGTTATGCAGCAGCGGCACGATGCTCTGACCGATCGGGTCGGCCATGTATCCGTACACCCGCGTGTCCGCTCGGATGTCGTCGTAGTGGTAGATGTCCTTCATCTGCCCGAAGCTCAGCTGTCCCGGCGCCAGGGCCCGCTCATGGTGGAACGTCGCGTAGGTGAACGGCGCACCGAACTTGCCGGCCAGGATCCGCGACGGGATCCCGATCTCGCCCATGCAGATCCCCACGGTCGGGACGGTGCTGTTGCGGATCAGCCGCAGCATCCGCACGTTGTCGTGCGGCTCGTTGGCCATCGTGGAGATCTTGACCACGTCCGCGTCGAGCCGCGCGAGCCGCGCATGGATCTCCTCCAGGTTCTCCGGCGTTTCCCGGAAGTTGTGCAGGCTGATGATCCGCTTCGTCTTGCCGTAGAGCGGGATCTTGTCGGCGACGTCCGCTTCCAGATCGACATACTCCACACCTTCCGCGATGGCGGCCCGCAGCAACATCAGCCGCGATTCCTCGCTCCCCTCCCACTTACCCTGGTCCTCCAGCCGGCGGCAGGTGACGATCACCGGGCACCCGCGTTCGCGAAACAACCGCTTCAGATTGATCTGCCGACGGATGTAGTCCAGGCGGATTTCGACCAGCTGAGCGCCCTGTTCCACCAGGTGCCGGTGTTCCGCCATCACGTGCCGGTGACGGCCACGCGCAATGCTCACGCAAATCATCGGAGGATCCAGTAACGGTGCCGCTGCGACTTTGCCTTCATTCTACTTCCAACCCGCAACGTGTGCAGCCATCAAATTCGCTGGAAACGCTTGTCCAACTCCGCGCTGGTCAGGACCAGCGCCGTGGGGCGCCCGTGCGGGCAGTGATGCGTATCCTGATAGTGCTGCCGCTGCTCGAGCAGCGATCGGATTTCCTCGCGCGAGAGCCGGTCACCGGCCTTGATGGCCGCCTTGCAGGCGATCATGTGCAAGAGCTCGTCGAGCAGGTCCCGGCGGTCCAGCGGCTTGTCCGAGTCCAGCAACTGCTCGACGACCTGCCGCAGCACCTCCCCCGGATTGAAACCGGCCAGCATGGCCGGGTAGGAGGACACCAGGACCGTGTCCCCGCCGAACGGCTCGACATCCATCCCCAGGCGGGCCAGCAGGTCGCGCGCTTCCAGCACGGCCGACACTTCCGGGGAGGTCATCGACACCGGCTCGGGAACCAGCAGGCGTTGCGATTCCAAGGTGCTGGACAGAACGCGCGCGCGCAACTGCTCGTACAGGATCCGCTCGTGCAACGCGTGCTGGTCGATGATCACCAGCCCCTCCTCGCTCTCGGCGATCAGATAGCGGTCGTGGATCTGCAGGCCGTCCCCGACGGGGCGCGGCAGCGCGGGCTGGGGCGGGTCGGCGCGCGTGGCCGGGGCGCTCTGGCCGGCCTGGCCGGCAGCGGCGGCAGCCAGCCCGCCTCCGCGCGGCTCGCCCGCGCCAAACGGTCGGAACTCGGGCACCGCGCCGGCGGGTGCGGACCAGGGCAGGGGCAGCGCCGGGCCGCCGCGCGCCCAACGCATCGTGTCCTCCCGGTGTCGCTCGGCCGCCTGAGCATCGTGGCCGTGGTCGGCCGCCGGGCCGCCGGCGGCGCTCAACGGAGCGCGGGCGGTCAAGTCCGTCGTCAGGAACTTGCTGCGGAGCGTGCCGAGCAGCTGGCTGTAGATCTGCCGGGAGTCGGCGAAGCGGACTTCCAGCTTCGCCGGGTGCACATTGACGTCAACCAGTTCCGGCGGCATCTCCAGGCGCAAGAACGCGACCGGGAACCGGCCGGTCAGGAGCAGGCCCCGATACGCCTCGCCCAACGCGTGCTGCAGCGAGCGGTCCCGGATGTGCCGCCCGTTGAGCAGCAGGTACTGCATCCGGTTGCTCCCCCGACTGATGCTCGGTTCGGCCACGTAGCCGCTCAGGTGGATATCGTCGACGCGGCTTTCGACCCAGATCAATCCGTCGCCCAGCTCGTCGCCGAAGAAGGCGGCGATCCGGTCGCGCCAGCGGTCGACCACCGGCAGGTCGTACAGGACTCGGTCGTTGTGCCGCAGCGTCAGGTGGGCGTCGTGGCGCGCTAGCGCAATGCGGGTGAAAGCCTCGATCGTATGCCCGATCTCCGTCTGCGTGGTGCGCAGGAACTTGCGGCGCACCGGCGTGTTGAAGAACAGCTGGCGGACCTCGACGGTCGTGCCGGCCGGGCAGCCGCAGGGGCGCACCGGGCCGAGGCGGCCGCCGTCCACCTCCAACTCCGCGCCGGCCGCGGCGTCGGCCGGGCGGCTGCGGATGAGCAGCCGGCTCACTTCGGCCATCGACGCGAGCGCTTCGCCGCGGAACCCCAGCGAGCGGACCTGGAACAGGTCGTCCGCCGCGCTGATCTTGCTGGTCGCATGGCTGGCGACGGCCAGCGGCAACTGGTCCGCCCGGATGCCGCACCCGTTGTCGGTCACGCGCACCAGTTCGCTCCCGCCCTGCTCGACCGACACGTCCACCTGGGTGGCGCCGGCATCCACCGCGTTTTCCAGCAGCTCCTTAACGACGCTGGCCGGCCGCTCGATCACTTCACCCGCCGCAATCTTGTTGACGACGCTCGGCGACAACGTGCGGATTTCGGGAGGCGTAGCAGCGCTTCGCATCGACAGGCCACTCCGTTCAGCTAATGCCGTACTTCTCGAGTTTCCGGTACAGGGTCCGCGCGCCCATGCACAGGATCCGCGCGGCCTCTTCCCGGTTCCCATGGGTCAGCTTCAAAGTCACCTGGATGGCGTGTTTCTCGTAGGCATCCAGCGGCTGGCCGACCAGATGGTCCAGGCCCTGCGCCGCCGACGGCCCGGCCGGCCGGGGCCCCGTCAACTCGGGCGGCAGGTCGTCGACATCCAGGATCCCGTCCACGTCCTGGACCACCATCGTCTCGACCGCGTTGCGGACCTGCCGGACGTTGCCCGGCCAGTGGAAGTCGAAGAACCGGCGTCGCACCTCGAGCGAGAACCGTTCGACGCTCTTGCGGTGGTGTCTGGCGAACTGGCGGCGGAAGTGCTCCATCAGCGGCGCCACGTCCTCGCGGCGTTCGGCCAGCGACGGCAGCTCGATCGTCACCACCTTCAGCCGATAGTACAAGTCCTCGCGGAACTCGCCCTTGGCAATCGCCTCCTCCAGGCTGCGGTTGGTCGCCGACAGCACGCGCACGTTCACTTCGATCGGCTTGTTGTCCCCCACGCGCGTGATCCGACTCTCCTCCAACACGCGCAGCAGCTTGGTCTGGGTGGCCCGCGGCATGTCGCCGATCTCGTCCAGGAACAGCGTGCCGCCGTTGGCACACTCGAACGCGCCTACCCGGTCGGTCCGCGCGTCGGTGTACGCGCCGCGCACATGCCCGAACAACTCGCTCTCCACCAGGTTCTCCACGACCGCGGCGCAGTTGAGCGGGAACAGGCGTTTGGATTTCCGCGGACTGTTCTGGTGAATGGCCTGGGCGATCAGCTCCTTGCCCGTGCCGCTGTCCCCGGTGATCAGCACCGTCGCGTCGGTCGGCGCAACCCGCTTGACCCGCTCGATCACCTGCTTCATCCGATCGCTGGTGTAGATGATCCCTTCGAATCCGAAGCGTTCGTCCAGCCGCTTGTTGAGCTCCAGATTGTCCCGTCGCAGCCGCACGGCGTCCGCCGCCCGCTGGGTCACCGCCCGCAGCCGGTCGGGCGTGATCGGCTTCTCCAGGAAGTTGAACGCGCCCAGCTGCATCGCCTCGACCGCCTTCGGCACGCTCGCATGCCCGGTGACCATGATCACTTCGGCGTCGGGCAGGTACTGCTTGGCCCGGCTCAGCACCTCCATGCCGTCGACATCGTTCATGACCAGGTCGGTCACGATCACATCGTACGTGTCCTGGGCGACGTGCCGCACGCCTTCCGGCCCGGAGGTGGCGATATCGCACGGATACCCGACCCGCTTCAGGCTCTCGGCCATCGCCTGGGCCAGGGCCGGATCGTTGTCGACAATCAGGACGCGAATCGTCTTCGCGGCGGCAAGCGAGGATTCAGACATGCCCCCGATGATACCGAAGGCCCCGCCGCAGGTCCATTGCCGCCGACCAGGCCCTGGAAGCCGTCGGGCCGCACCGTTCAGATCCGCCGCGGCGTGAGGAACTCGAGCGTGAATTTCGTGCCGCGCCCGACGTCGCTCTGGATGCTGATCCGGCCGCCGTGGGCCTCGATGATCTTCCGGGCCGTGGGCAGTCCCAAGCCGGATCCGCCCGACTTCGTGGAATAGAACGCCTCGAACATGTGCGACGCGGTCTGCTCGTCCACACCCATCCCGGTGTCGATCAGGTCCAGCGCCACGCCGTTGCGCGTGATCCGCGTGATCACCGTCAGCGAACCGCCCCCGGGCATCGCCTCCAACGCGTTCTTGATCAGGTTGATCAACGCCGCGCGAATCGTCTCCCCGTCCAGCAGCACGCTGGGCAGGTCGTTGTCCAGATGCGGGAGGATGCGGATCTCGGATTCGCGCGCCTGGACCTCGAACAGGCGCAGCACCGATAGGAGATGGTCGTTCAGATTGCCCGGCGCCAGGTCCAGCCTGCGGACTCGAGCGAACTTCAGGAAGTCGTTCAGCAGGTTCTCCAGTCGCGTGCACTGGTCGTGCACCACGGCGATCGTCGCCCGCGCCCGCCGCTCGCGCTGCGTCTGGGCGTCCGCCAGATCCTCCGCCAACAGATCCATGTTCATCCGAATGACCGAGAGCGGGTTCTTGATCTCGTGGGCCAGCGAACCCGCCAACTCGGCCAACTCGTGGTAGTGCAACACCAAATGCTCGTGATCGACAGCCGCATCACGGTCGGCATCACGGTCCGGCATCGCACCCATCGGGCAAGACCTCCTGAGGTTAGGCGGGAGGGGTTCTCGATTGCCCAGTCCATGATTCACGCTGTTCGAAGTGCGGAGCCGGCGCCGCGCAGCGGCTCGCTTCTCGAATCAGGAATCATGGATTCGCAGGCCTGGAAAAACCCCTTCCTTCCACCAGCCACCGCCTCAGTCCCGCCGTCGTCCGCGGTCACGATCGCGGTCACGATCGCGATCGCCCCGGTCACCCCGATCGCCTCGGTCACCCCGGTCACCCCGGTCGCCGCTGCGCGACCGGCGCGGCCGGTCGCCACGCTCCGCGCGCTCGCCGCCCTCACCCGAGGCCAGTTCATCTTTCAGGCCGAGTTCCTCCAGGGCTCGGCGACGGCTCAACTTGACTCGGTCGTGATCGTCCACGCCGATGACCATGACCTTCATCTCATCGCCTTCGCTGCACACGTCGGCGACGCTGCTGACGTAGCCGTCCGACAGCTCGCTGATGTGGCAGAGCCCGTCGCGGCCCGGCAGGATCTCGACGAACGCGCCGAAGTCCTTGATGCTGGTCACCCGCCCCGTATAGATCTTGCCGATCTGCACGGTGGCCGTGCAGGCCTCGATCTGCGCCAACGCCTGCTCGACATACTCCTTGCTGTTGCCGGCCACGGTGACCGTTCCGTCGTCGTCCACTTCGATCACGGTGCCGGTCGTCTCCTGGATCATGCGGATGTTCTTGCCGCCCGGGCCGATCAGCGCGCCGATCTTGTCTACGTCGATCTTGGTCCGGACCAGCCGCGGGGCCCAGGGCGAAATGTTGTCCTTCGGCCGCGAGATCGTGCTGAGCATCTTCCGCAGGATGTCGATCCGCGCTTCCCGCGACTGGGCCATCGTGGCCCGGATAATGTCCTGGCTGATGCCCCCGATCTTCAGGTCCAACTGGATGCCCGTGATGCCGTTCTGGGTGCCCGCGATCTTGAAGTCCATGTCGCCGTAGTGGTCCTCGTCGCCGATGATGTCGGTCAGCAGCACCCACTTGTCGGCCGCCTCGTGGACCAGGCCCACGGAGATCCCGGCCACCGGGTTGCTGATCGGTACCCCGGCCGACATCAGTCCGAGCGTGGCGCCGCACACGGAGGCCATCGAGGATGACCCGTTGGATTCCAGGATGTCGGAGATCACGCGCACCGTGTACGGGAACTCCTCCGGGTCCGGCAGCACCGGATTGACGCTGCGTTCGGCCAGCGCGCCGTGGCCGATCTCGCGCCGGCCGGGGCCGCGAATGGGCCGGCACTCCCCAACCGAAAAGGGCGGGAAGTTGTAGTCGAGCATGAACTTCTTGGAGTACTCGTCGACCAGCCCGTCGACCCGCTGCTCGTCGCGCGCCGTGCCGAGCGTCACGGTGACCAGCGCCTGGGTCTCGCCACGCTGGAACACGGCCGACCCGTGGGTCCGTGGCAGGACATCCACCGAGCACTGGATCTCGCGCAGCTCTCGGTACCCGCGGCCGTCGGGGCGCGTGCCGGCCAGGATCAGCTCGCGGACCACGGCGGCTTCCAGCCGCTGCCATGCGGACTCGAACGCCAGCAGGCTCACGGCGCCCTCCGCTTCCGGGTCCGGAATCAACTCGGCCACCACGCGGTCGTGCAGGGCGCGCACGGCCTCGGCCCGCGCCTGCTTGCCCTCGGTCTGCTTCACCCCCTTGAACTCATCATAGAAACGCTCGCGGAGCCGCTCGTAGAGCCCGTCGTCCGGCGGCGGCACGAACTCCACCTTCCGGACCTCCACCTGCGCCGCCAACTCGCGCTGTAACGCAATCACCTCCTTCACCAGAGCGTGCGCGTACTCAATGGCCTCCGCCATCGTGTCTTCCGGCAGCTCGCGCGCAAACCCCTCGATCATCGCCACCGCCTGCTCGGTCCCCGAGACCACCAGGTCCAGTTCGCTCGACTCGAGTTCCTCGTGCGTCGGGAACGGCACGAACTGGCCGTCGATCCGGCCCACACGCACCGAGGCGATCGGGCCGAGGAACGGGATGGGCGAGATCAGCAGGGCCGTGGCCGTACCGTTCATCGCCAGCACGTCGGCGTCGTTCTGCCGATCGCTCGACAACACCACGCTCTGGCACTGCACCTCGTCCATGTACCCCTCGGGGAACAGCGGCCGGATCGGCCGGTCGATCAACCGGGCCGTGAGCGTCTCTTTGGTGCTGGGCCGACCTTCCCGTTTGAGGAACCCGCCGGGGAACTTGCCGGCCGCCGCGAACCGCTCGCGGTAATCGCACATCAACGGGAAGAAATCGATGCCCGGTCGAGGTGGTCCGGAAGTGACGGCGTTGAGCACGACCGTCCCGCCATACTGAATGAGGACCGCGGCCGCCGCCTGGCGCGCCAATTGGCCCGTTTCGAGAGATAGAATGTGTTTCCCAATCTGCTTTTCTACACGTACCTTCACTAGCTTCTTCCTAACATTCACTTGCGCCCTAACCCGGACACGGGGTCAAACAGGGAGCCTCCTCAGCGCAACACGAACCCGCGTGCGCCGCCCGCAGCGGCTGTAAGAGAGCACGCGGCGCGCCGAGACGCATGACGCGTGCCGACGACTCAGCCACCTGGCAGACAGGCTGATGCTACGGCTACTTCCGGATGCCCAGCCGCTCGATCACCAACAAGTACCGTTTCGGTTCCACGCGGCGTAAGTAGTCCAAAAGGCGGCGGCGACGGCTGACCAACGCCAGGAGCCCCCGCCGACTCGCATAATCCTTCGAGTGCGAGCGCAGATGCTCCGTCAGGCTATTGATCCGCGTGGTGAGAATCGCAATCTGCACCTCCGGCGAACCCGTATCCTGGTCGTTGTGCCTGAAGTCCCGAATGATCTCTTGCTTCCGCTCTTTCGTGATCGTCATGTGCTACCGTCGTTCCTCTGCTGCGTTCGGCTGGCCTTCACTCAACCTGTCAACCGCCTGAAAAAACCAATACTCCTTGACCCGGTGTCCAGCAGGACTGTCCGTACATACAACACTACTAACAACTTAAGTAGATCAATGTAGCGACGCCGCGGCGTTTTGCAACCGCAAATTGACCCGATTTGACAACCCGACTACCCCACGGGAAGATGGAAGGGCTTCCGCTGCGCGTCTGGCCGCGCGGAGCCCCCTCTTGTCTCGAATGCGCGGGGCGCCCCGGAGGCACCCGGCGGTGGTTTCCCTTCCCCCTCGACTGGTGCCATTGGTGAGCGACGACCAACAGTTGATCGATCAGGCATTGCGAGGCGATCCGGCCGCGTTCGGCCAGCTCGTGCGCCGATACCAGGACCGGCTGTTCACGAGCCTTGTCCACGTGGTCTCCAGTTGGCAAGAGGCCGAAGACATCGTGCAGGATACGTTTGTTCAGGCCATGCTCAAGCTCCACTCCTTCCGCCGCGACAGCGCCTTCTACACCTGGCTCTACCGCATCGCCGTCAATGCGGCGCTGCACCGGCAACGCCGCCACCGCCAGACCTCGTCCGTGGACGCCGCGCGGGTCCTGACCGGCAGCGAGCCGATGGACCCCGGAGACGACCCGGCCGAGCGGCTGATCCGGGCCGAGCGCGTGGCCGAGATCCAACGCGCGCTGGGCACTCTCTCCGAAGAGTTTCGGCTGGTGCTCATCCTGCGCGACATGGACGGGTTCGATTACCAGTCCATCGCGCGGATCCTGAACGTCTCGGTCGGCACCGTCCGCAGCCGACTCCACCGCGCCCGATCGCTCATGCGCCAACAGCTACGGCATCACCGGGACAGCTCCCGAGCCACCTGAGCCGACTCCTTCGGTCCGGACGGCCGCCATGTCCGCACGCGCAGCTCCCGGCCCGCCACCAGCACCTCCACCATGCCATGCTGGTGCGTCCAGTACACGCTTGCGCCCGTGGCCTCCCAATCCGCCAGGAACGATGCCCCGTCGCGCGCCGCGCCTTCGCTGACGACCACCACCCGGGGAGCCGCCCAGCGGGCCATCTCCCGCGGCCGGCTGCGACGGCTGCCATGATGCGGCGCCAACAGCAGGTCGTATTGCTGCGGCGGTTCGGCCAGCAACTCCTCCAGGCCTTCCGCCTCCAGGTCGCCCGTCAGCAGGGCCCGCTGGCTCCCCACCGCGATGCCCAGCACCAGGCTGTTGCTGTTGTCGCCGCCCCCACAGCCGCCCGGCGGCGGATGCAACACGTCCACCTCCACACAACCACGACCCGCACACTGATCGCCCTCGGACAGGTACCGGACCGGGACTCTCGAGGCGTCGAGCGCCGCTTCCAGAACCCGGACCGCCGCCGACGGCCGGGCCAGCATGACCGGCGATACGTACACCACGCCGACCGAGAACCGATCCAACAGCTCCGGCACCGCGTTGAAGTGGTCCACGTCGGCATGCGACAGCACCAACGCGTCGAGATGGGTGATGCGCCGCGACCACAACACCGACGAGATGGGCAGCACCGCGCTGTGCGAGTCCCCCAGCCGCCCGGCGTCGTACAGGATCGCCGCCCCGTCCGGCAGCTCCACCAGCACGCTCGTGCCATGACCGACCGCGACAAACGAGTACCGCAGCGGCTGCCCCCACAGCATACGACCGACGCGCGCGGCAGTCGCACTGCAGCCGATGTTGACGGTCAGCCACGCGGCCAGCAGCGCCAGCCACCACCGCGCCGGCAAACGCACTACCCGAAACTGATAGACGGCCAGGAACAGGTAGAACACCCCCACCAGCCACCCGGGCGGCCCGGCCATCCAGCAATGCCCCCAAGTCGGCGCCGCCGATATCGACATCAACCATCGCGTCACCACCAACGACTGCCCACAGAACCACCCCGCCGCGGCCGCCAACACCGGCACGGGCGAGAGGATCAGGACCGCCAGGCCGGAGAGCAGCGCCATGGGGATCGGGAGCCACAGGAGCAGGTTGGCCGGAACGCCCAGGAGCGGCACCAGGTGGAACCGGTTGGCCACCAGCGGCATGCTCACCAGCCAGATCCACGTCGAAGCGACCGCCACCTGCCAGACCCCGCCCCCGAACCGGCGCGCGGCGCGCAGCCACCCCGGGCGGCTCTCCTCCACGAGCCGCCGCAACGGGTCCGTGCCGCGCGGCGCACGCCGCAACGGACGGTGCGCGATCAGGACAGCCACCGCCAGGTACGACAACTGGGTCCCCACGTCGTACATCCCGCCCGGGCTCAGCCCCAAGGTGATCAGCCCGGCGGCCGACAACGAGTTCCACGCCACCGCGCGCCGGTTCGTCCAGCGCGCCAGGCAATACACGACGATCAGGACCGTCGCGCGCACCACCGGCGGCTGCGCGCCGGTCAGCAGCGCGTAGGCGATCGCCAGGCCGCACGTGAGCAGGAGCATGCGACGCCGCGGGAACCAATCCAGGCGGATGATCACCCACATGACCGACGCCAGGATGGCCACGTGCGAACCGGAGATCGACAACAAGTGGACTGTCCCGCTGACGAAGAACTCGTCGACCGTCTCGCGATCCAGCCGTTCGCGGCAGCCCAGCAGCAGGGCCGCCGCCAGTGCAGCCTGGGGCGGCGCAATATGCCGATCCAACACGCGCTCGGCCCAGACCCGCAGCCGGCCCAGCTGCCGCAAGACGCTCCACGGCCCGCCCTGTGCCAACCGTTTCACGCACGCCGCATGGCCGCAATGGAGCGTCGCCAATTGCCGGCTCCGACGCCCGATCGCCGCCACGTTCGGCTCGCCCGGGTTGGCCGCCGCCCGGACCCGGACCAGTGTCCCGGCCACCTCCAACAGGTCGCCGCGCAACAGGCCGGTCAGCGACCCGTCGGCCAGCAAGGTCACGCGCCCGGAAACCGGCTGCCAACAGGCTCCTTGCCGCATGGCCACCAGTCGCACGGCCATGCGCGTCATCTCGCCCCGCACCATCGTGCTCAGCGCCCCCGGCTGCTCGGCCGGCCGCCAGCGAGGCGGTTCCAACGCCACGACCCGTACACACACCGGCGCCGGCTCGTCTGCCGCATAGCGCCCGATCTCGTCCGCCGCGAACAGCCGCCAACGGTCGTGGTGCCACAGGCCCGCCAAAGCCGCGACGCACAACAAGACCAGGATCGCCGCACCACGCTCGTGCCGCCGCCGGACCACACACCACAGCGCCATCGCACCGAGCAGGCCGGCACACCAGACCCAGGGCGCAATGGCCAACTGGCGGTCGCACGCCACACCCAGACACGCGAAACCCAGCACGCCCACGAGCGGATGCTCGCCCGGCAACACGCCGGCGGAAGAATGCGCAGACACGCGACGCCCCCCTGCCCTGCCATCCCAGGTGCAGAGCACATCCCGGGTACGCCCGCGCCGCGTCGCCCGGCAGTCTAGCAGACCGTGGGCCAGGCTTCCAGCCATTCGGGCAAGGCGTTATCCTGTCCGCGTTGGTTGATCGCACGGGGCGCCCGATGGGTTACTGGCAGGACAAAGTGGTACTGATCACCGGCGGCGGTGCCGGACTGGGCGCACACCTGGCGACCCGTTTTGCCGCGGCGGGCGCCCGGCTGCTGCTGGCGGACATCGACGCGGCCGCGTTGGATCGGATGCGGGAGACCCTGGCGTCGTCCGGCACGGCGGTGGTGAGCGTCGTGGCGGACATCACGCGCGACGAGCCGGTCGACCAGCTGTTTCAGGCGGTGGACGACCAGTTCGGGCGGCTCGATGCGCTGATCAACTGTGCCGGGCGATCGGGGCGCGGGGCGGTGCTGGATACAACGCCCGAGCGGTTCCAGGCGTTGCTGGACCTCAACTTTTTGGGCACGGTGCGTTGTGCGCGCGCCGCGGCGCCCCGGCTGATCGCGGCGCGGGGGCACCTGGTCAACATCGGTTCCTTGTCCGCCAAGATGGCGTCGCCGCACCTGGCCGCCTACCCGGTGAGCAAGTTCGCGGTGGCCGCCTATTCGCACCAGTTGCGATTGGAGCTGGGCCCGCAGGGGCTGCACGTGCTGCTGGTCTGCCCCGGGCCGATCGCCCGGCCGGACGCCGGCCTGCGTTACCAGGACGAGTCGGCCCATCTTGCGCCGGCGGCCCAGCGGCCGGGTGGTGGTGTCCATCTCAAGGGGCTGGACCCCGATGTGTTGGCGCGGCGCATAATGCGCGCCTGTGAGCTCCGCCGGCCGGAGCTGGTGATTCCCGGCACGGCGCGCGTGCTGGCCGCGCTGCTCCAGTTGTGGCCGACGCTGGGAGACCGCATCATTGCCCATATGACGCGGTAGAATCCGGCCGGACCGTCCCGCCACCACGTCTGCCGCCCGGACGCCCGTTGCCAGCCGGCGGTGAATGTGGCACCATATAGCCGGAAATTCACCTGTCTTCGTGAAGGACACCTGCCGCTATGACCGCCTTTCCCGACATCCCCAAGATCCCGTTTGAAGGTCCCGATTCGAGGAACCCGCTGGCGTTCCGGTGGTACGACGAGCGCGAGGTGGTCGAAGGCAAGACCATGAAGGACCATTTCCGGTTCAGCGTGGCGTACTGGCACACGTTCCGCGGGACGGGCGCGGACCCATTCGGTCCCGGCACGATGGCGCGTCCTTGGGAGGATGGCAGCGACAGCCTCGAGAATGCGATCCGTCGCGTGCATGTGGCGTTCGAGTTCATGGAGAAACTCGGCGCGCCGTTCTACGCGTTCCACGACCGCGATGTGGCGCCGGAGGGCAAGACCCTGGCGGACACCAACAAGAACCTCGACGCCGTCGTCCGCGTGCTCAAGGAGGAGCAGCAACGTACGGGCATCCAACTGCTCTGGGGTACCGCCAACCTGTTCAGCAACCCGCGCTATATGCACGGCGCGTCGACCAGCTGCAATGCGGATGCATTCGCCTTTGCCGCGGCCCAGGTCAAGAAATGCCTGGAAGTGACCAAAGAGCTGGGCGGCTCGAACTACGTGTTCTGGGGCGGTCGCGAAGGGTATCAGAACCTGTACAACACCGACATGCGCCGCGAGCTGGACCACATGGCCCGATTCATGCACCTGGCCTTGGATTACGCCAAGTCGATCGGGTTCCACGGCCAGTTCCTGATCGAGCCGAAACCCAAGGAGCCGACCAAGCATCAGTACGACGCGGATGCCGCGGCCTGCATCAACTTCCTGCGCGCCTACGATCTGATGGACCATTTCAAACTGAACATCGAGACGAACCATGCCACCTTGGCCGGGCACACCATGATGCACGAGCTGGAATACGCCGGCCTGCAGGGCGCACTCGGCTCGATCGACGCCAACACGGGCGACCTGCTCCTGGGCTGGGATACCGACCAGTTCCCGACCGATTACTACCTGACCACCCAGTGCATGCTGTCCATTCTGAAGTACGGCGGGCTCGCGCCCGGCGGCGTGAACTTCGACGCGAAGGTCCGCCGCGAGAGCTTCGAACCGGTCGACCTCTTCCATGCACACATCGGCGGCATGGACGCGTTCGCCCGCGGGCTGAAGATCGCGGCGGCGATCCGCGCCGACGGACAACTGGCCTCGTTCCTCCAACAGCGGTATGCCAGCTGGGACCAGGGCATCGGCGCGGCCATCGAGCAGGGCACGGCCGATTTCCCGGCCCTGGAACGCTACATGCTCGAGAAGGGCGATATCAGTCCCAACGCCAGCGGCCGGCAGGAAATGCTCGAAAACCTGATCAACCGCTACCTGTAGGGCCGAAAAACCCGTCTTGTGACGTCGTGGCCCGATCCCCTATACTCCCGCGACGAATTCTGCGCCGGGAGCCATGACTGGCAGGGAGGCGGGCTGTGATGGCGAGAACATGCAGTGGTGTGGTGGTCGCGCTGGCCCTGGTCCAGGCCGCGGCGGCCCAGGCCGTTCCGAGTGCGGGTTCCGTCCCGGTATCCGGGGCCGCCGCACCCGCAACGCAGTCACCCGACACGGACCGTGCCGCGACGGCCGGCGATTGGCGGGCGTCGAGCGCGGCCGGCCCCCAGCGGGCGATGGTCAGTCTCTCGTCATCCGACACATCGTTGGATGCTCATCGGGTCCAGCCGGCGACGCCGGCCGTGCCGGTCCGCTCCGGCGGGAAGGACATGCTGCCCAACAACGAAGGCCAGGTCTGGCAGCAGTACGACATCAGCCTGTACACGTCACGGGTCAAGGGGGTGGAGCATCCGGAGCAGGCGCTGATCGACTGGATCCTGCGTGAGACGGGCACCGAGGTCTGGTTCAAGCCGCCCCTGGGGCTCCTGAACGTCAACGCGACGACGCTGAGCGTCTATCACACGCCGGAGATGCAGCAGGTGGTTGCGGACGTGGTGGGGCGGTTCGTCAACGGGACGCAAGACCCGCACGTGCTGGGCTTGCGCGTGGCGGCCGTGGACAACCCCAACTGGCGCGTGGCGTTCCTGAACCGGCTGCGGCCGATCGCGGTCCAGTCGCCGGGGATCGACGCCTGGCTGCTTTCGAAAGAGGACGCCGCGCTGCTGCTCTCGGAGTTGCGTCGCCGCGCCGACTTCCGCGAACACTCGGCGCCGAACCTGGTGTACTACAACGGGCAGTCGCAGAACATCTCGAACCTGCGGCCGCGTGTCTACATTCGGGGGTATCAGACGCGGATGCAAGACAACGTCTGGGTGGGCTACGACGTGCAGCGGGGCCAGATCCAGGAGGGGTTCACGTTGCAGGTCAGCCCGCTGTTGTCACAGGACGAGCGCACGATCGACACCGTGCTCAAGTGCCACGTGGATCAGGTGGAGAAGATGGTGCCGGTGACGATTGAGCTGCCGGGCCTGACAGGCGGATCGCAGCGGGCGGAGATCCAAGTGCCGCAACTGGTCAGCTGGCGCCTGCATGAACGGTTCCGCTGGCCCGCCAATCAAGTGCTGTTGCTCAGCTGCGGCGTGATCGCCTCGCCCGGGCCCGATCGCCAGACGTCGCTCGGCATCCCCAACCCCTTTGCGCGCGGGGGCAGCCGGGCGGACGCCCTGCTGTTCGTGGAGAGTCTGGGCAAGGCCAGCCAGGCGCTGATCACCGGGTCGACCACCACGCTGGGCAGCGCAGCGACCCAGCCGGGCGCCCGTTACTGAGAACCCGCGTGCGCCTCGACGAACCCCTTCCGCCTCTCTACAATGGGCGGCTCGGGCATGCGGATCCCGCCGGCCAGGTGCGTGCCTGGCTGACTTCCCACCGCGTTGCTTACCGTGTTGACCAGATGCCACCTATGCCGCTCGCCACTCCGCGCCGCGTCGTGATCACGGGACTCGGCCTGATCAGTCCGCTGGGCCATACCACCGAGTCGCTCTGGGACGCCTTGATGGCCGGGCGCTCCGGTGTCCGGGCCGTCCAGACGCTGCCCGGGCAGCTGCTGCACATGCCCTGGGCGGCGGAAGCGAGCCAGTTCACGGGCGACATCGACGATTTCGGGCCCCTGGACAAAGAGCTGAAGCGGTCGATCCGCAAGGGCGTCAAAGTGATGTCCCGCGAGATCCAGATGGGGGTGGCGGCCGCGCAGCGGGCACTGGTCGACGCCCGACTACCAGCGGGCAGCTATGACGTGGAGCGTACGGGCGTGGTGTACGGCAGCGACTATATCCTGTCGGGCCCCGATGAGTTTGTCGACGCCATGTCAGGATGCCTGGACGGCGATCGGAACTTCGATTTCGGGCTGTGGGCCGACCAGGGGATCCCCAAGATCACCCCCTTGTGGCTGCTCAAGTACCTGCCCAACATGCCGGCCAGCCACATCGCGATCTACAACGATTTGCGCGGCCCGAGCAACTCGTTGACGATGCGTGAGGCGTCGGCGCATCTGGCGGTCGGCGAGGCGACTCAGCTGATCGCGCGCGGGACGGCCGACACGATTGTGGCCGGTGCGACCGGCACGCGGATCCATCCGCTGCGGACGCTGCACGCGGTGATGCAAGAGGAGATCGCGCGCGACGGGGACGATCCCGCACGGGCCTGCCGCCCGTTCGATTTGCACCGGTCGGGCATGGTCTTAGGGGAGGGCGCGGGGGCGGTGGTCTTAGAGGCGCTCGACACGGCGATCGCCCGCGGCGCCAAGATCCGGGGTGAAGTGATCGGCAGCGGCTCGTCAGCTGTGCAGGACTCTCGCGGCGTGGGACATTTGCAGGCGGCCGCCCGTGTCGCCCTGCGGCAGACGTTGCAGAGCGCCGGCATTGCGCCCGCGGCGGTCGATCACGTCCATGCCCATGGCCTGGCGACGCGCCGATCGGACGCGGCCGAAGCCCAGGCGATCCAGGAGGTGTTTGGCGCGCGGCCGGTCCCGGTGACGGCCGTCAAGAGTTATCTCGGCAATGTGGGTGCCGCCGGCGGGATACTGGAGTTGATCGCCAGTGTCCTGGCTTTGGAACAGGGGCTGTTGCCGCCCGTGCTGAACTATCAGACCCCGGACCCGCAATGCCCCGTGCAGGTGGTCCGCTCGTTCGGAGAACCGGCCGGCGACCTGTTCGTGGCCCTCAGTCTGACGCCTACCGGGCAGGCCAGCGCGGTGGCGGTGCGCCGATTCGTCTGACGCCGCAGCTTGACACTTCCGAGGGATGCCTGTATCCTAGCGGGACTAAATCACACTAAGTTGTGATCTTAGAAGGTGTTCGAGCGATTTTGCCGCAGCACCTGCTCCCGGCCGGAGCGGGTCGTTTTGTTGACGCACCGCGCGGGACTGCGGACATGGCCATGTTGGCGTTGAAGGGCGTGTCCAAGGTGTACGCCGGGCCGGTCACTGCGGTCCAAGACCTGGATCTCGAGATTCGCGACCAGGAACTGGTCGTGCTGGTCGGGCCCAGTGGTTGCGGCAAGACGACGACGTTGCGGCTGATCGCCGGCTTGGAAGATCCGGATCGCGGCGCGATCTGGATTGGCGGCCGGCAGGTCAATCGCGTGGCGCCGCGGGACCGAAACATCGCCATGGTGTTTCAGTACAGCGTCTTGTATCCGCACATGACGGTGTACCAGAACATGGCGGTGGGACTCTCGTGGCGCTGCGGCGGAGGTGGGATCCGGAGATACTGGAGGCACAGGCGTCATCCGGCGGAGGCGCACGCGCAGGCGGATCGTCGGCGGACGATCGCCGCGCAAGTGCAGGCGGTATCCCGGCTCCTGGGGATTGAGCACCTGTTGGACCGGCTGCCCCGGCAATTGTCCGGGGGCGAGTGCCAACGAGTTGCTTTGGGAAGAGCCATCGTCCGCCAACCGGCGGCGTTTTTGTTTGATGAACCGTTATCGCACGTCGACGCCCAGATGCGGACCGACTTGCGACGCGAGATCAAGCGTTTGCATCAGCGCTTGCGCACCACGCTGGTCTACGTCACGCACGACCAGGCGGAAGCGCTGGCGCTGGGCGAGCGAATCGTGGTGATGCAGAGCGGGCGGATCCAGCAATCTGGACCGCCGCGGGAGGTGTACGAGCAACCAGCCAACACGTTTGTGGCCGGATTCCTAGGCACGCCCGGCATGAACTTGATTCCCGGCCGCTTGCGGCGTTTTGCCGGCGGCGCGCAGTTCGTCTCCGCCGGCGCCCGGGCGGCGCTGCCAGCGGCCGTCGTACCCGCACACGGGGGCGACGATGACGACGACGCGGAGATCATCCTGGGAATCCGACCGGAACATCTCTGGTTGCGTGGGCGGGCAACAGAACGAAATCGCGATGGCGGGCGGACCGACGAGGGTCGGGCCGACCCGCACGTGGTGGGCTCCGGGCGCGTTGTGCTGACTGAGCTGACCGGGCCGACTGTGGTCGTGACGGTGGCGATGGGCCCGGTCGGCGCGGGCGGGGAGTGCTGGGCGGGGCCCGGCACGGACCCGCGGCGGTCGGCTGAATGGGTGGTCGCCGTGCCGTCCGGTCAGGCCGCCGAAGTGGGACAGGAGGTCACGGTGGGATGGGACCCCGCGTGGATCCGTTTTTTTGATGCACGGACCGGTGAGAAGAAAAAAATAGGGCGGTAGCAATCGAGATCCGAGTGCCACGCGTTCCGGCGGCGGACTGCGCGGGTGGCGGACCACGGTGGGGGGACGAACCCCGGAGAGAAAAACCAGGTACCATGAATCCAAACGAGTTGTTGCGCATTGTCGACTCACTGCACCGGGACAAGAACATTGACCCGGAGATCGTGTTCCAAGCCATCGAAGCGGCGCTGGTCACGGCGGCCAAACGCCAGCACGGCGAGGAATCGAACATCGAGGTGCGGATCGCCCGGGAGAACGGCGCGATCAACGCCAGCTGCAATGGCGCGGCCCTGGATCCGGAAGAGATGATCGGGCGGATCGGCGCACAGACGGCCAAGCAGGTGATCATTCAGAAGATCCGCGAGGCGGAGCGCGACGCGCTGATCGACGAATACCAGGAGCAGATCGGGCAGATGGTATCGGGTGTGGTCCAGCGTTCAGAGGGCGGCGCCGCCACCGTCTCGTTGGGCAGTGTGGAAGCGATTCTGCCACGCAGCGAGCAGATCCCGGGCGAGTCGCATCATCCGAATGAACGGATCCGGGCGGTGGTCTTCGAGGTCCGGCCGCAGGGGAGCCGCGTCAAGGTGGTCCTGAGCCGGACGCGGCCGCAGTTGGTTCAACGGCTCTTTGAGCAGGAGATCCCGGAGATCGCCGAGGGTGTGATCACGATCAACGCGATGGCCCGCGAGCCGGGCTACCGCAGCAAGGTGGCCGTCAGCAGCAACGACCCGCGCGTGGACTGCGTGGGGGCGTGCGTCGGAGTCCGGGGCAACCGGATCAAGAACATCGTGGACGAGTTGGCCGGGGAGCGGATCGACATTGTCCGGTGGAGCGACGACGCGGAGGTCCTCATCCCCAACGCCCTGCAGCCGGCCGAGGTGGACCAGGTGCTGTTGTGCGACATGATCGGCCGGGCGATCGTGCTGGTGCGAGAGGACCAGCTCTCGCTGGCCATCGGGCGGCGCGGCCAGAACGTGCGGCTGGCCAGCAAACTCTGCGGCTGGGACATCGAGATCATGACGGGCGAGGAGCTGGAGGAGCAGATCGAACGGGCGGTGGCCGGCTTCAGCCAGCTGGCCGGGGTCAGCCCGGAATTGGCGCAAGCCCTGGTAGAACAGGGCTATTTGTCTTACGATGACTTGTCTGTCATCGAGCCCGACGCGCTGATGGAAATGGGCGGTCTGACGGCCGAACAGGTCGACCAGATTGTGGAGCAGGCGGAACAGCGTGCGGAGGAGGCCGAACAGGCGGCCATCATCGAACGGCGGCGCCAGCGCGAACAGCAGATGACCGAAGAGGGCGATGCCGGCCCGGCCACGGATCTGCCCGAAGAAGGGGCGGGGCCGGCCCCTGCGGAGCCGCACGCGGAGGGCGGTGTGGCGTCGGAGGCACCGCCGGCCGAAACGGACGCGGCGACGGACGCGACCGCTGCGGACGCGGCGGAGGATCCGGGGGCCTCGCCGCCGGACGATGGCGCACAACCCGAGGACGGTCCGAGCGCGGGCGAGGTGCCCGCATAGGACGACCTGCGGGCGGGGCGGGAGATAGGAGAACGCGGACATGAGATAATGCGGTGGCAAGGGTCGTGCGAGCGATGGTCGGCCAACGCCCGGGATCGCTCGCTCATCACAGGAGGGCGCACGTGCCCATTCGTATCTACGCGTTAGCGAAAGATCTGCAAATCGACAGCAAGGAGCTGGTGGATATCTGCACGAAAGCAGGGATCCCGGGCAAGGGTTCTGCGCTGGCCAGCCTCAGCGACGACGAGGTCACCAAGGTCAAGAATTTTCTGGCCAACGCCGGGATGACGCTCGGGGCCGGCAGTGCCGGGGAGCCCGCGCGCGGCGGGGCCGGGATCAAGCTCGGACGCGGCACCGGACTGCTCGGCCGGCGCCGGCCCGGCGAAACGCGTCCGGTGGCGCCGCCTCCCGCACCCATTACCCGCGAAGACTACATCCCTCCCAGCGGTCTGGGCGGCAAGATCAAGGTCATCGAAACGCGCCGCAGCCCGACCCCCAAGCCGCCGCCGGCGGTCACGCCGCCGCCCACGGAACCAGCCCCGCCGGCCCCGGCCGCGCCGACCGGCCCGCCGGAGCCCCTGCCCGCCGCGCCAGCCGCCTCGGCGGCCCCGGTCGGCGACCTGCCGGTCGCGCCGCCGGTGAGCGAGACGCCCGAACCCGAGTCGCCGTTCCACCGCCCGTTCGGACACGCCGACGCCAACGCGATCAAGATCATCGGCGGACCCAAGAAACGGACCGAACCGGGTGAACGTCGGCCCAAGCGGCGTGCGCCCGTGATCAACGTGGCGCCGGCGCCGATGCCCGAGGCGAAGCAGCCCTCGATGACGCCGAAGGTGGACGAGCCGAAGACGCAGAAACCGGAAATCCGGCTTCCCAAGGAGGCGCTCACGCCGCGCAAAGGCCAACGGCGCCCGCCGCTGGAGCATCTGACGGAGAAGAAGCCCAAGAAAGAATCGAAGCGCGCACCGCACGCCGACGTGTTTGACGACGAGGGAGGCGAGGGCGGCCCGCGACGCGGTGGCGCGGCCGGCCGGCGCGGCGTGAAGGTGCTCGAGCCGCCGGACGCCGGCATGGTCGGCATGGCCAGCGCGCGGGCCGATCGCAAAGCGCGGCGGGCCACGCGCAAGGCCAAGCCAACCGGCACGGCCAACCTGCGGGACGGGGAGACGCAGGCGCCGCGCAAGCGCAAGACACTGATCCACAAAGGTACCAATACCGCCGCACCCCGGAAAGGAAAGGTCGCTCTGGAACTCCCCTGCACCGTCCGCAGTTTTTCGGAGGCCGCCGGTGTCAGCGCCATGCAGGTCCAGAAGGCGCTGCTGGGCATGGGGCTCATGCTCACCATCAACTCGGTCATCGACGACGAATATGTCGAGATGCTCGCGGCCGAACTGGGCGTCGAGCTCGAATTCAAGACCCACGAGACGCTCGAAGACGCGCTGATCACGAAGGTCCGGGACGCGGCCGATGCGCTGGAGGACCTGCAGCCGCGCCCGCCCGTCGTCACGTTCCTCGGCCACGTCGACCACGGCAAGACTTCGTTGCTCGACTACTTGATCGGCACGAATGTGGTGGCGGGCGAAGCGGGCGGCATCACGCAGCACATTCGCGCCTACCAGATCAAGAAAGGGAACCGCGCGATCGCGTTCGTCGACACGCCCGGCCACGAAGCGTTCACGGAAATGCGGTCGCGCGGCGCGCAGGTGACCGACATCGCCGTGCTGGTCATCGCCGCGGACGACGGCATCATGCCCCAGACGGAAGAGGCGATCAGCCATGCGAAAGCCGCCGGCGTCCCGATCGTCGTGGCGCTCAACAAGATCGACCTCCCGGGCATCGACCCCAACCGCACCCTGACTCAGATGACCGAACACGGGCTCACGCCGAGCCAGTGGGGCGGCGAAACGGAGGTCGTCCAGACCAGCGCGTTGACGGGACAGGGCATGGACGAGCTGCTCGAGACGATCCTCACGATCGCGGACATGCAGGAATACCAGGCCAACCCGAACCGCCCCGCGCTGGGGTCCTGCCTGGAGGCCGAGCAGGAGGGCACGCGCGGCGTGATCGCCAAGTTGATTGTCAAGAACGGGACCTTGCACGTCGGCGATGTCGTCCTGTGCGGCTCGGCGTTCGGACGCGTCAAGGCGATGTACGACACGCTCCGGCCGGGCACGCGCCTCAAGACGGCCGGACCGTCCATGCCGGTCAACGTCACCGGGTTCGACACGGCCCCGGAGGCGGGCGACCCGTTCTACGTGCTGCCGGACATCGCCCAGGCGCGTGCCATCGCCGATCGGCGCCATTCGCAGTCGCGCCAGAAGACCCTGGCGGGCACCTCCGTCAAGGTCTCGTTCGACGAGTTCCAGCGGCGTCTGGCCGCCGGACGCCTGGCGGACACGGCCGAACGCGTCGTGCTGAACCTGATCATCCGCGCCGACGTGCGGGGTTCGATCGAGGCCATCCAGAAAGAGCTGAGCAAGCTCGAGCACCCCGAGGTGCAGATCAAGACGCTGCAGGCGTCGGTCGGCGGCATCACGTCCGCCGATGTGACGCTCGCGGACGCCTCGGAGGCCGTGATCATCGGGTTCAATGTGATCCCGGACGACACGGCTCGCACGCTGGCCGAGGAGCGGCAGGTGGAGATCCGCCGGTACGACATCATCTACAAGGTGACCGACGACCTCAAAGCGCTGCTGGAAGGCCGACTCAAGCCCGAGGAGAAGGTGGTCGAGCTGGGCCAGGCGGTGGTCAAGCAGGTGTTCGCCATCAGCCGGGTCGGAGCGATCGCCGGCTGCTATGTCGTGCGCGGTTCGATCGAGCGGGGCTGCCGCATCCGGGTCAACCGCGACGGCCGCACGATCGGCGACTACCCGCTGGAATCGCTGCGTCGCGAGAAGGACGATGTCAAGGAGGTCGCGCGGGGCCTGGAGTGCGGCCTGAAACTGGCCGGTTTCAATGACGTGAAAAAGGACGACGTGCTGGAAGCGTACAAGATCGAAGAAGTTGCCAGAACGTTGTGAGCGGGCCCGCGAGGAATGTGAACCTCCCTCATCCCCACCAGGGATCCCCGGCGACTCTCACCTCCCCACCGATGCATCCATGACATTACGACGCGTGCTCAAAGCTGCCGAGGCGATCCGCGAGGTGGTCAGCATGACCATCCTGACGGAACTGCGCGATCCGCGGATTTCCGACGTCACGGTGACCCTGGTCGAGGTCTCGCCGGACATGCGGCACGCCAAGATCCATGTCTCGGTCATGGGCGACGACGCGAAGCAGCGCCTGACCTTGCGCGGTCTCCAGAACGCCTCGGGGTTCCTGCAACAGAAGATCGCCCGCCGCATCGATACGCGCTATACGCCGCGACTCCGCTTCGTGCTCGATCAAGGCGTCAAACGGTCGATCGAGGTGAGTCGCATCCTGGACCAGGTATTGCCTCGGCCGGACCAGGCCGACGAAGACGAAGAGGACGAGGCATTCGATTCCGAACTGGAGGGGGGCGATCTGGACATGGCGCCGGACGAGGCCTGCGACCGTGCGGATCCACCCGGACACGACGCTGACGAGAGTCGCTGAGTATGAGCATCCCGAATCGCGCATCGAAAATCGCCAAGGCGCACAAGATCCTCAAGAAGCACTACCGGCCCTACACGGTGGCCGACCGGCCAGTCCTCGAACACCTGCTCTACGCCTGCTGCTTGGAGTCGGCCATGCACGAGGCGGCGGACGAGGCGTTTGCAAAGCTGCAGCAGGCCTACTACGACTGGAACGAGGTCCGGGTGACCACCATCTCCGAGCTGGCCGAAGTGATGAACTGCCTGCCCAAGGCGTCGGAGACCGCGTCGCGGCTCAAACGGACACTGCAGTCGGTCTTCGAAGCCTTCTACTCGTTCGACCTCGACGGCCTCAGAAAAGAGAACATCGGGAAGTCCGTCAAGCAGCTGGAACAGCTCAACGGCGTCACCCCGTTCGCCGTCGCGTATGTGATCCAGGCCGGGCTCAGCGGTCACGCCATCCCGATCAGCGCCGGGACGCTCGAGATGCTGCGCGTGATCGGGATCATCAGCGACAGTGAAGCGGAACAGCAGAAGGTGCCCGGCCTGGAACGGGCGATTGCCAAGAGTCGGGGCGTGGAATTCGGATCGCTCTTGCACCAGCTGGGAACCGACTACGGCGCGTCGCCCTTCTCGCCGCGCGTGCGGGCCATCATGCTGGAGATCGCCCCGGACGCCAAGGACCGGTTCCCCAAGCGGACCGCCAAGAGAGCGGTCGCCGAGGGCGAGGCGCAAGCGCCGGCCGGCGAGCCCCAGGCCGCGGCGACTGGCGGCACGACACCCGCCAAGAGAGACGACAGCAAGACGCCCGATGTCAAGCCGAAAAAAAGCACGCCGAAAAAGGCGGCACCCAAGTCTTCAGCAGGCAAGAAGCCGCCGCCGGAGGACACGAAGAAATCGGCCACCAAGCGACTCTCGAAGCGTAAACCCCGGTAGTCGGACCGGCGGCCGCAGGCGGCGCGCGGCGGGACCGGTTGCGGCCGAGTCCCGCACCCGATCGACGCACGGCCGCGGCGCGCCGGCCCATTCCCCTCGGAGAGAACGGTGATGCATCCCAATGCTGCGCAGTGGAGCTCTCTGGCCGGCGCCCTGGTGTTGTGGGCCGGCCTGGTCCTGACCGGCCCGAGCCACGCGTCGGAGGACCCGTCCGATGTCGGCTACGCAGTGCCGCCCCTGACCGAGTCCCAGCAGGACCACGCGGACGCCGTGGCGCTCTATGCGCACGGCCGCGTGCTGGTGCAGCGCGGCAGCCAGCTGGAAGGTGACGCGCGCACGCAGGCGCTCTCCGAGGCGCTCCGCTGCATCCAGCGGGCCTGGTGGCTCGATCACGACCTGGCGTCCATCACCGAGGACATTCTCCCCCTGGCGTATGCGCTCAAGCATGGCGGCGAAGCGGTCCGCTACTGCGTGATCGCGGCCCGCCAGCCGGACGCCGCGCCCGAGCGGCTCAGGGAAGTCGTCCCCGAACTGTTCAAGGGCATGGCCATGGACCTGGCCCGGCGCAACAGCTTCGAGGACTCCCTGACCCTGTACGCGAAGTACCAGCAGCTCGCGTCGCAGCGCGGCGATCCGCCCGACGTGGCCGTCGCATTCGAGATCGGCCGCTTGTCGTTGCTGCTGGGCAAGTTCGACGACGCGGCGGCCGCGTTCGCGACGGTCCGCGACGCGCTGGACAATCCCGAGGGCACGACGCTGGCCCCCGACGACCGGGCCGCGCTCCTGCGTAGTCCGGAGATCACGTACGCGCTGATGGGCGAGAGTTTCCTGCGGGCCAACCGACTGGATGAGGCGGAAGCCATGTTCCGCCGGGCGGAGGAGGCGAAGCCCAACGCGGCGATGCTCGGATTGCGCCTGGCATTGATTGAGAAGGCGCGAGGGAACCGCGACCGAGCGCTGCAGGAGCTGGAACCGTACTTCTCGGCCAAGACCACGTCGGGCGGCATGGCGCCCTACCAAGTGCTCGAATGGGCCCTGTCCGGCGTGGACGCGGCCGGCCCCGCCGCCGCGCCGGCGCCGCCGAGCGAGGAGGTGCTCACCCAACTCAAGCGGCTGGCCGAGCACGACCCGCACAATGCGTTCCTCGGCTATTTCCTGGCCGACCGGCTGCGCGCCGCGATGCGTTGGGAGGAGGCGATTGCGCAATACCGCGCCATGCTCGCCGTGGAACCGGCCGCGGATGGGCACCAAGGCCTGGTGGAGATCTTCATCCGGCAGCAGCAACTCGCGCCGCTGTTGGATCAGCTGGGCGAAGTGGTGGATCAGACCGGATCGCTCTTGCCGCTGGGCGCGAGCATTGACCCGCTGGCCACTGACCGGGCCCTGCTCGAGCGGCTCTCGGGCGTGATGCAGGCGAGGCTGGCCGACGACGCGGCGGGGGCGTCGCCGGGCGCGGTCATGGCCATGGCGCTGCTGGAGGCGAAGGGGGGCACCGTGGAGCGTGCGGAGTCGTACTGGCACGAGGCGTTGCGGCACCCCGCCCCGGCCGCCGGCCAGTTCGCCGTCAACTATGCGCTGTACTTGTTGGAACGCGGCGAGGGGCTGCGTGCGGCGGCCGCGTTGGAGCACGTGCTGGACGAGAAACTGCTGCCCGACCGGGACGCCGAGCTGCATTTCTACCTGGCCGGAGCCTGGTCGTTGGGCAAGGAGTACACCAAGGCCCTGGCCGCCGCGCGCGCGGCGGCCAAGCTGGAGCCGCACTCGGCACGCATGGCGGCGCGCGCACCGTGGGTGCTGTACCAGGCCAAGCGGCTGGACGAGGCGGATCAGGCGTACCGGGCCATCATCGACCGGTTCGGCGCGGACTATGGCTCGGAAGAGACGCGCCAGGTACTGCACGATATCCGGTTCGTGCTGTCCGCCATCCAGGCCGAACAGGACCGCCTGGCCGAGGCCGAGGAATGGCTGCGCCAGGTGCTCGACGAGTACCCCGAGGACATTGGGGCGCTGAACGACCTGGGCTACCTGTGGTGCGACCAGGGCCAGCATCTGGAGCGATCGCTGGCCATGGTGCGCACCGCCGTCCAGGCCGAGCCGGCGAACACGGCGTACCGGGACAGCCTCGGTTGGGCGCTGTACCGGCTCGGTCGCTATACTGAAGCATTGGAGGAGCTGCAGCGTGCGGCGGCCGCGGACGACGCGGACGGCGTCATTTTCGATCACCTCGGCGACGCGCACCTGCAATTGGGCCAGGTGCCTGCCGCGATCGACGCGTGGCGGAAGGCGGCCGCCGCCTTCCAACAGCAGGACGACGTGAAGCGGCTCGCCCGGGTGCAGGACAAGCTTGGACAGCACGCGGCGCCGTAACGCGCCGCGTCACGTGTCGATCGATCGGGAAAGACGAAACACCATGGCAGGCCATTCTCATTGGGCTGGGATCAAGCACAAGAAAGCGCTGGTGGACAACAAGCGCGGGAAGCTTTGGAGCAAGCTATCCAAGGCGATCATCATCGCGGCGAAGTTGGGCGGCGGGGACCCTGCCGCCAACATTCGCCTCCGGACGGCCATCCTGGATGCGAAGTCCAGCAGCATGCCGAAGGACACCATCGAACGCGCCATCAAGAAGGGCACCGGCGAGTTGGAAGGCGGCAACATCGAGGAGGTCCTGTACGAGGGCTACGGCGCGGGCGGCGTGGCGGTCATGTGCGAAATCATGACGGACAACCGCAACCGCACGGCACCGGAAATCCGCAAGATCTTCGATCTCCACAACGGAAAACTCGGCAGCACCAATTGCGTCGCCTGGATGTTCGAGCGGAAAGGCCTGTTCGTCATCCCCGCGGCCGGGACGACCGAAGAGCAGTTGATGGAGATCGCGCTCGAGGCGGGCGCCGATGACGTCAAGCAGGTGGGCGAGAACTTCGAGGTCACCTGCCACCCCGACCAGTACGGGGCGGTGAGCGAGGCGGTGGAGCAGGCCGGCGTGACCGTGGCCGCGAAGATGCTCACCCGCGTCCCGCAGAACACCGTCGACCTGCAGCTGGAAGACGCGCGCAAGGTCATCAAGCTGCTCGAGGCGCTGGACGATCACGACGACGTCCAGAACGTGTCCTCCAACTTCAGCGTCTCGGACGAGGTCATGGCCGCAATCGAGGCTTCCAGCAGTTGACCCGCTACGACCCGTCGGACAGGTCCGGGACGAACCCCTACCGCGCCCCGCAGCAGCTGGCGGGCGGTTCGGTCGGCGCCCTGCGGCCGGGCGCCCGGGCCTGGCTCGTCGCACGCGGCCTGCTGTATCGGCGACTGGCCATCACCGCACCCCTGGAGATTACGCTGGAATTCCACGGCCGAAGCCTGACCGATCGCGTGCTGGTCAACGAACGGGTGGTGGCGCGCCGGATCTCGTGGTGGCGGATCACGCCGCAGCTGCCCTTCACGCTGCCGACCGACGAGGGCCCGGTGCGCGGACTGGTCGAGATCCGCGTCTGGCCGTGGTTGACCCTGCGCGGGTTCCGCGTGCGCATCGCCGACCGCGTGGTCTACGCCGAAGGATCGCTCGCGAGATGGTTCGCCGACGAGCCGCCCGTATCGGATGCCTGATCGATGTCCGGTCAGTGCTTGATCTTGGCCCAGTACCGCTCGAACGCACCGGGCTCCGAGAAGGCGGGGCTGTTGTCCAGGTCGTGACACTCAAAGCAGGTCTGTTCGGCATCGTCCAGGGTCAACACCATCCCCTGCCGCAACGCGTCGATCTGGTCGTCACTCAGCGCCACGTTGCCGTTCTCCGCGTCCACGTGCGCCTTGCCGGGCCCGTGACAGCTCTCGCACCCGACACCCTTCAGGTGCGGCGTGCTATCCGGACTCAAGAAGCCCGACTCATACGGGTAATGCTTCTGCGGATTCCAACCCACGACATGGCAGCTGATGCACTCGGGATCGAAGTTCCGCGGGATCTTGCTGCGCTTCGGCGGACGCTCCAACGTCGCATAGGCGTGCGCATGCTTGGGGGGGCTGTCCTTGTCCAGCCCGTTCTTCCACACCCTCCACGCCTTCCCGTGGCAGTCTTTGCAGGCCTCCGACCCGACATACTTCCCGCCGGTCGGCTGCGGCTGCGGCCGCAAGCCCAGCCCTTGAAACCCCTCTTCCTGGAGCTGCAGCTGGTAGGCTTCGAGCAACTTCAGCATCTCCTCGGTGTCCGGGAAACGCTCGTCCAACGGGACCCGCTGATAGCGCAGCGGCTGGGCCGCGTCGTCGTACAACCCCACCACACACGCATACATGCCCTTGACCCCGACCTGGATCATCTGCGACTTCGTCCCCGGGATCGGGTCCGGCTGCAACGTCGGCTCATCAATGCCGCCCGCCGAAACCACCAGGGAGAACTGCGGGAACTGCCTGGCCAACGCCACCGATTCCTCGCTCGTCGCCTGCGCGATCAACACGTACAGATCGCACCGCGCGCGCTGCAGTCCAGGCCAGACCTGCTTGATACCCTCCGCTGCCGCGCACACCGTCAGGTCGCTGTTGTTGATCGTCTGCAGGCTGCGATCCCCAAGCACGGCGGTGAGGCCGATTTTCTTGCCGCCTTGCTCGAGCACCAGATAAGGAGATGTGAAAGACGGATCCAACACCGTGACGTTGGCACAGACAAACGGACTGGGCTGGCCGTCTTTCGGCGCCACAACCACCACCAACTCAGGCGCCGGAAGCCGCAAATCATCCGGCCCAAACCCGATTGCGCGGTACCCCATCTGCGTCAAGCCATCGACCGTCACGGAGAATTTGATCTCCGACTGCTTGCCGAAACGCCGCACCTGGTTGCCCGCGTCGATCGGCAGGACGGACCAGCCGCCCGCCTTGAGCTGCCTCAACAGCGAGCTGCGACGGATCAGGCCGCCCTTCTGGTTCTCCAGCCCCGAGCAGCCACACGGTTCCAAGAATCCCCATTGCTGCCCGGTAAAGACCAGCGCCACCCGAGGCTTCGGCCAGCCGACAAACAGGTCCCGGTCGTCGCTCAATGACCGCGCGGTTTGAGTGCTCTCGATCGCCGCCCCCCGCTTTGGACTCTGGGCCAGCAAAACCGCATCGCTCAACACCAGCTGCCCCGGCTCCTCCAACCCCATCGCCGACTCGGTGGCGTCCGACAAGTAACCATCCACCCAATCCGCTGACGCCGCCATGTCGGTCAACTCGCCCCCTGCAAACGGGGCGATCGGATCCGCCTGGCCCCATGCCGTCGGCACCGGCTGCTCGTAAGATACCCGCGCTGTGTCACCCACCCTCGGGGACTCCGCATCGCCCCCCGCAGTCGACGGGAAAGCCTCTACCAGCGCGCCCGGACGCGGCCCATCCACGGGCGGCCCGGCCGTAGTTGGCTGAGCCGGCTGTTGCTCACATCCGCCGACGGCGACGATGGCCGTCACGAAGACGATCAGGTGCGACCATGAGCGCCAGGATTCACATCGGATCATTTCACGGACTCCGTTCTCTCGCCCAGTTATGTATGCCGCATCAAGGGGGGATGCGTGTACGGCAGGAACCCGCCCAGTCGCACATGTTACTGGACGGCGAACTTGACGCGAATCAGGACTTCCTTCGTCTGAGGATGGGTCGTTTTCAAGACTATGCGTCCCAACCCGGCACGATTTCCTCCCATGCGGTTGATCGGCTCGCCGCCGGATGGGACTTCGATAGTCACCAAGTACTGGATCGTCTTGCCCTGGTTCAATTCCTTGCGAGGGCTGATGGTCACCTGCAGGTACTCGGCCGGGTCCACTTCGCCGACCGTCAATTGCGTTTCGTGGCGGTGATCGCCGGTCACGTACAGTTGTAGAACCGCCTGCGCGCCTTCGGACCGCTTGAGGGTGCCGAATTTGAGCAGGCCCAGGTCGGCGTTGAACACAGCCGAAGAGGCGATCCGAATATCGGACATCACCCGCCCTTTGACGGGGATATGCAGGAGCGCTTCCTTGTCTGCGTGCGCCTTGATGTGGATTGTCTGGTTTATCGGCCCCAGTGGCAACCCAGGTTTGGCGATTAGTCGGACCAGGAGTCCACAGCTGGCGCCTTTTTCCTGCTCCACCACCTCCTGGGGAAGAGGCTCGAAGGCCACGTCGAAGAACGGGGCCGTGTAAGGGTCTTCCCAGCTCGTTTCCAGGATGTCGAGATGGTCGCTGCGGAAGCCGAACAGCTGGAACTGTGCCTCCGAGCCGGTGTTGGAAGACACCATGCCCATCGCCACTTCGCTCGGCAACGCCCGGACCGTCTCCGTCACGTAGCCCTTGATCCGCAGCCGCACGACGGGTGCGTCCGGATCGTTGGTTCCCACCTCGACCGTCTGCGCGAAGTCCGGCGAATCCATCATGGTCTGGCCGGTCCATTCGATGGTTATGTCGATGCTCTCGCCCGGCCTGGCATTCCGCTTGGTGATTTCGCTCACGGTGCACTTGCACGTGCTGCGGCGTTCGGTCAGCCTCAGGTCCTCCTGCCCGACGTTCGTGAGTCGGAATGTGTGTTGCATCTTGGAGAAGCGTTCCATGCTGCCGAAATCAAAGACTTCGCCGCCCTCGACGACGACTCGGGGCGGAGTCGCCCCAGCAGCCCGGCGCTCCTCGAGGCGCTGCTCCTCCTTCGCGTGCTCCTGGGCCCAGAAGTCCTCCGAGAAGAACCGGTCGGCGCCGCGGTGCCGCTCCACGTAGGTCGACCCGATCCCAATACCCGCTCCTGCGACAACCACCGCCAGGACACCGAGCAAACTTCTCATCCAGATCACCCTCGCACGCACTGGCCAGCCGGCCCATTCGGCGGCGCGGACCGATCTGGACCGGATATTTCACTGAACGCCTATTCTACCTAATCTCTAGCGGCTCGTGGCGCTACGCACACGCTGCATCAATTGTTCGGCCGTCTCCATCGGTCGCTCCCCGCCGTCGGCCGGGCCGGAAGCGTCCAAATAATCGCCGACCACACGTTGCCGGGCGAGCTTGAGTTCCAGGTGTGGGTTCAGCGCGTCCAGCCGCAGGGCCTCCTCGGCCTGCTCCCTGGCCAACTGGTCCGCGCCGGTCACGTGGCACGCCCACGCCAACTGGGCGCGCAAGATCCCGCTGCACGGATAGAGCCGCACGGCCGTCCCGTAGGCCTCCACCGCCTGCTCGCCCAGGTCGGCTCGGCCGGACACGGCGTACATCTCCAGGAGCCAGTTGCCGCACCGCCGATAGACCTGGCTGGAACTCGGGTTCCGCTCCAGCAGTCCGTCGCGCGCCGCAAAGAACAACGCCAGTTGGCTGTCCGAGCCGTTTGCAATCCAGAGCTCAGACTCCAATTCAGCACGCATCTCCCACGGATCGGCCCACCACGGGTCCGCCGCCGCCGCCCGCTCCAAGGCGCGGTCCGCGACCGCTTTGGAGACGGCCTCGTGAGCCTTGTCCAGCTCTTGGCGGGCCGCCAGGATCGGCCGGTACATGGTCAGAAAACACGCGCCGGCCAAACCGACGACTGCCAGCAGCGCCGCGAACGTCCACCAGGCATCGCGCCGACTCTCAGATTCCGCCGGGATGCGCTGGTCGCCGCTGTCGCGAACGTTGAGCGCCAACGCGGCCAACAGCCACGCGGATTGGCCCACGCCGGGGAACCCGATTCCACCCGCCGCCAGCAGGTTCACACACAGCGTGATGCCCGCCACGACCAACGGACCCGAGTGGAGGGTGCCGTGAGTCACCCACCGATGCAGGACCCATAGCATGCCGACCGTCGCCGGACATCCCACCCAGAACAGGTCCCATCGCGGCGGGAACCCGCCTGCCCAACCGGCCGGGTACGCCAACACGAACCCTGCCACGACACCCGCGTAGACCGCGCCCGGACCGGCCGCGTGGCCGGCCGGCACCGGTCCCGGCGCGGCTTGGGTCGATGCGTTGCCGGCGCGTGTCCCGTGGCGACGCCGTGATCCGAGGTCCCTCGCCAGCGCGACGGGGATGAGCAGGAACAGAACCAGCACCGGCACGCCGGCCGTGGCCGCGACCTCCATGAGGAGGTTGTGGGGATCGGCGACCTCTTCACTGGCCGCCGGCACCTTGTAGCGCGTGTAGCAGGACTGGAAATTACCGGGACCGCAACCGAACCAGGGATGGTCGGCAATCATCGCGCCGGTCGCGCGCCAGTACTCGAGACGCACGGCCAGCGATTTGGGCGCCTCGGTGATCACCTCGCGGTCGAGGCCGCCCAAGCCGGCCGCGGCGGCCGTCAACACGATCAAGGCGCCCAGGACGCTCAGCAGAACGGACTTGCGGATCCACCGGCGCGGTATCGCGCGGGAGAACGCCAACAGCGTCATGCCGACCAGCACAGCGCCGTAGGCGCTGCGGCTCTTGGTCAACAGCAGGCAACTGGTCACGAGCACGCCGGACAGGATCAAAGCGAACCGAAGCGGCCAACCGCCGCGCGGCGACCCCGGCCGGAACGATGTGGCGACGGACAACAAGAGCACCAGGCCGGGCGCCAACAGCCCAGCCAGCGAATTGGTCAGCTCAAAGGGACCGATCGGTTCCTTGCTGTACAGCCGATCCTTGAAGTGCTGGCGTTCCGGTGAACCGTGTGGCGCGTCGACTCCGGCCGCGCGCAGCGCCGCTTCCGGATCCCGCTCATACTCCGCCTGCATCCGAGGATTGCTGTAGCCGACCTGGTACAACCCGAACACCGACAGCCCGGTGGCCAGCGCGATCACAGCGCTGACCAGCGCGCGTTGTTCGAGCGGGTGTCGGAACAACTGCCGCACCGACAGGAACAGCATGCCGAACGCCATCCACATCCAGATCGCGTTGAGTGTCGGGCGCGCGTGGCCGGTGCGGAGCATCACGAGGGCACTGGCGCCGTAGCCGAGCAGGAACAGCGCGAGGGCCGGCTCCGTCGCACCCACCGGGCACCGCGGCCGCGGTGTGGTGAGACGGCCCAGCAGCGTGAGGGCTGCCAGCAGGAACCAGGCCATGATCAGCACCACATGCGTACCGAGCCGGACGGCCGATTCGCTCGGAATCAACACCGCAGCGACCAGCAGGACGACGGCGGCGGCAGCCAACAGCGGCTGAGACCGCCCCCGCCAGGGCGGGCGGGTCTGGGCGGCATCGCGGGTCTGGGAACCTGTCATGTTCACGGACGCTGTTTCCGGCGCGAGGTGGTCTCCAGGATGGCAATCAAACCGAGAATGCAGACGATCATGAGCAGGACGATCAGCGCGCCCGACAGGTCGACCTGCCGCAGCAACAGCGCGCCGAAGCCACAGGTGGCCGTGGTCAAGTATATGGTCAGCACGGCTTGCCCTTTGCTCAACCCCAGATCCACCAGGCGGTGGGAAAAATGGCTCTTGTCCGCCTGGAACGGACTACGCCCCTCGCGAATCCGAATCCAGATCACGCTGGTCATGTCGTAGAGCGGCACGGCCATCACGCACAGCGGCGCGAGCACCGCGTACGGCCGGCTCCCCCTGTACTCGGTGTAGGTGGCCAGCAGCGTGGCGACCGCCACGCAGAACCCGACGAAATAGCTCCCCGCGTCACCCATGAAGATCCGTGCCGGGGGACGGTTGTGCCACAGAAAACCGATCAGCGCCCCGACGACCACCAGCAGGAAACCGGCCACGAACAGCTGCGGCTGATGCGCTTGCGATTGGGGAATCGTGAGCAGCACAGCCGCCAGCATGGCGGCCGCAATGGCCGCCACACCGCCCGAGAGCCCGTCCATGTTGTCCAGCATGTTGAACGAATTGATCAGCCCCACGATCCAGATCACCGACAAGCAGCAGGTAACCCAGGGCAGGTCGATAAACGCGGTGAGCCGCCAGCCCTGCCACAGTACACAAATCGTGGCCACTGTACCCTGCAGCCCCAAACGCAGCCGCCACCCCAGCCCGTAGCGGTCGTCCAGCAGGCCCACCAGCATCAGGACCGTGCCGCCACCCAGCAGCGCCCAGAGCGCAGGGGCCTGATGGGCCAGCCCGGCCAGGTGCGGCCGCGCGAAGGCGGGTATCCACCGCGCGGCCCATTCGTGGCCCAGGTCACCCGACCGGAGAAACCCCACGAGGAGTTGCCCGGCCGCCAAGGGCAGAACCACGCCCAGCCAGATCGCCAGGCCGCCGCCCATCGGGGTCGGCGCCGTGTGCACCTTGCGCGCATCGGGCCGATCGACCAGTTGCCACCGCAGCGCCAGGCGCCGCACGTAGCGGACCGCCAACAGAGAAATGACGAAGCTCGGCAGTGTGGCTCCGCAGACGAACCACAGCAAATCGCGCGTGTTCATGGTCAGCTTTCATGCTTGCGAGCCCGATAGTACTCGCGGCAGCGCAGCAGGAACTGATGATAATCGGCCCGCTGATAGTCGGGATAGGTCCAGGGACGCTTATGCCAGCCGCCGGCATGGAAATAGAGCGTATTCTCCGCGAAGATCCCCCGCGCCAAGTAGATCCGATGGTCCCGATCCTTGGTCGAGGCCAGGATGAGTTTCGCTTCGGTCAGGTAGCCGGGATCCAGATTCAGCGGCCGCGGCTCCGGCCCCGTCCGGCACCGCGCATACTCCTGCTCCCATTGGTTGGTCAGCAGCTTGCGCTCCGGGAGCAACGTCGGATCCATCAGCGTCTGGAAGGCCCACAGCACTTTCGTCAGTTCCGTGCCCATGGTGGCGGCGTAGTAGTCCGTCTCGCGGAACTGGAAGCGATCGCTCTCCAGGGCGATGGGCCCCCACTGCGATTCCAGCCGTTGCCGGGCCCACTGGAGCGCCGCCGGGTATCGGCTCAAGGCCGCCACCACGCACAGAACGCGACGATGCTCGCTCGGCTCGCCCATGTCACCCGCTCCCGTGACGCCCGCGCCACCGGCTCCGCCCGTGTCCTAATACGCCTTAGCAAACACAACTCGTTGCGGGCTTGGCTTGCCGGTGAACAGGCACTTGCCCGGCTGAGGGTCAGGTTCGAATGGAATGCAGCGGATGGTAACCTTCAGATCGTTCAGCAGCGTTTCGGTCGACGGGTCATCGGCCCAATGGCACAGCGCGAAGCCGCCGTGGATCTCCGGCTGCTCGGCGTTCCGGGGCGTGAAGAAGGCGCGAAAATCGTCGAGGCTGTCGATCGTACGAGTGTGCTCCTGCCGCAAGGCCAGCGCCCGATCGAACAGCGTCCGCTGGATGTCATCCAGAGTCTCCGCCACGGTGGCGACGAACTGTCGGCGATCCACGCTCGCCTTCTGCCCGGTGTCGCGGCGCGCCACGAAGACCGCCTGCTTCTCCAGGTCCTTGGGGCCGATCTCGACGCGGAGCGGCACGCCGCGTTTGATGTGGTGCCAGTTCTTCTCGCCGCCGCGCAGGTCGCGGTCGTCGATGGCCACCTGCACCGTCCCGTCGGCGTACGGCACGGCCCCCAGTTCCTGGTGCAGCGCCCGGCAGTAGGCCAGGACCGCCGAGCGTTGCTGATCGTTGCGGTAGATCGGCAGGATCACGACCTGCCGCGGCGCGAGCCGCGGCGGCAGGACCAACCCATCGTCGTCGCTGTGGGTCATCAGCAGCGCGCCGACCAGGCGCGTGGACACGCCCCAGGAGGTGGTCCAGGCATAGACCTCCTGGCCGTGCTGGTCCTGGAACTTGATCTCCTGTGCGCGGGCGAAGTTCTGGCCCAGGAAGTGGGAGGTGCCGGCTTGCAGGGCCTTGCGATCCTGCATCATCGCCTCGATGCACAACGTGCGCACCGCGCCGGGGAACCGTTCGTTCGCCGTCTTTTCGCCTTGCACGACCGGCATCGCCATGTATTGTTCGGCGAACTGTGCGTACAGGTCGAGCATCCGCCGGGTCTCTTCCCGCGCCTCCTGTTCGGTGGCGTGGGCCGTGTGCCCCTCCTGCCAGAGGAACTCGGCGGTGCGCAGGAACATCCGCGTGCGCATCTCCCACCGGACCACGTTGGCCCACTGGTTGATCAGGATCGGCAGGTCGCGATACGACTGGATCCACTTGGCGTACATGGCGCCCACGATCGTCTCGCTGGTGGGGCGCACGATCAGCGGTTCCTCGAGCGGCCCGGCGGGCACCAGCCGCCCGTCCCGGCCATGTTCCAGCCGATAGTGGGTCACCACGGCGCACTCCTTGGCGAACCCCTCCACGTGCTCCGCCTCCTTCTCCAGGAAGCTGATCGGGATGAACAGCGGAAAGTAGGCGTTCTGGTGGCCGGTGTCCTTGAACATCCGGTCCAGCACGCGCTGCATGTTCTCCCAGAGCGCGTAGCCCCACGGCTTGATGACCATGCAGCCGCGGACCGGCGACACTTCGGCCAGGTCAGCCGCCTTGATCACCTGCTGATACCATTGCGGATAGTCTTCGGCGCGCGTGGGGCTGATCGCATGACTGTTCTTGGCCATCATCGTCCTTTCCATCCACGCGCGCCGGCCGGCCGGCCCTGGTGGCGGGCGTGCGTGTCAGGCGGCATTGTAGGTGAACCGCCGCGCCGCGGGCAATACGGCGGCGGCGGCGCCGGTTCGCCCGGCGCGTCTTCCACGCCGGGCATTGGACACCGGCCTGCAAACCGGGGGCGACCGATCACCGCGAACGGCCTGTGGCAGCCGGGCGGGGGTAGGCACCGCTGCGCGCCGCCACTAGAATCTCCACGTACGCACGACCGGGGCCGGCGTGGCCTCGACACTTCTGACCGCTCGCTTCGGATACCCCATGGCACGTCGCTTCATCAACCAACTGGGCGAACATGAGTCGGTGGATGAGATCTTCCTGGTCTCCGACAAGCAGCTTCGTACGAACCGCAATGGGAACCTGTACCTGCAGCTCCGGCTGGCTGATCGCAGCGGCTCGGTGACCGCCATGCTGTGGAACGTCAACGACCAGATCTGCAACAGTTTCGACAACGGCGAGTATGTCCGCGTGCAAGCCACCACGCAGTTCTACAACGGCGTCTTGCAGATGATCGTGCAGCGCCTGGAGCGGGCGGACGCCAGGACCGTCGACGAGGCGGAATTCCAGACGCTGGCGACCACGGAAATCGACCGGCTGGCGGCGCGGCTGGCCGTCCTGCTGCGCGGGGTGCGGAACCATCACCTCCGGTCGCTGGCCGAATGCTTCCTGATGGACGAGCCGTTCATGGAGCGGTTCCTGCGCGCGCCGGCCGGCGTGAAGAACCACCACGCCTACCACGGCGGACTGGTCGAGCATGTGGTCAGCTTGATGGAGGTCTCGGCTGCCGTCGCGCCGCTCTACCCGGACATCGATGCGGACCTCCTGCTGCTGGGCGCGTTCCTGCACGACATCGGCAAAGTCCGGGAACTGACCTACGACCGGGAGCTGGGCTACAGCGACGAGGGGCAGCTGATCGGCCACCTGGTGATCGCCGTGGAGATACTGGACCAGAAGATCCAGGAATCGCAGACGCTCAGCAACGAGCCGTTTCCCGACCAGTTGCGGCTGCTCTTGAAGCACATGATCCTGAGCCACCACGGCGAGTACGAGTTCGGCAGCCCGAAGCTGCCCATGACGCGGGAGGCCGTGGCGCTCCACTTCCTCGACAATCTCGACGCGAAGCTCCAGTTGTATAATCTGCTGATCCGCAGCGATGCCAACACCGAGAGCAACTGGACGACCTATCACCCGAATCTCGGCCGCAAGCTCTACAAGGCCACGTCCGTCGAGAGTTCGCCGGACGAGAGCTGAGCAGGTCGCGTTGCGGCGCCCCGGAGCACAACCCGGATGAACCTGAGCGACCTCGAACGGCTGTTGCTCAAGCATGTCCACTCCGCGCGCTATCGACCGGCCAAGCCGCGCGTCATCACCAGGCGACTCGGGCTGCCGGAATCGCGCAGGCCGGACGTGCGCAGGGCGGTCAAGCGGTTGGCCGAGCGCGGGTTGATCGTGTACGGCACCAACCATGTGGTCGAGGCCGGACCGCAGGCGGCGGCCCCGGCCGTCCAGGCGGCCGGGATCGTGGGCACCTTCCAGCGCGCGGCCGGCGGATTCGGGTTCGTCAAACCGCGCGCATCCGACACGGATCGAGCCGGCCGGGCGGACATCTACATCCCGGCCAAACGCGCCGCCGACGCGGCCACCGGCGATCGGGTCCGCGTGCGGCTGCTCAAACCGAAAGGACGCGGGGCGGCCCAACGGTGGGAAGGCCAGATCGTGGAAGTGCTGGAACGCGAGACACACCAGTTCGTCGGCCGATACCGGCCATACCGCGGCCAGCCCCTGGTCCAAGTGGACGGCAAGCTGTTCGCCGAGCCGATCCCGGTCGGCGACCCCGGCGCCAAGAGCGTGCGGCCGGACGACATCGTCGTGATCGAGATGGTCCGGTTCCCGTCGTACGCGCACGACGGCGAGGCCGTGATCATCGAGGTGCTCGGGCCGCGCGGCGCGCCGGGCGTGGACACCCTGTCGATCATCCGCGAATACGGCTTGCCCGAAGCGTTTCCCGAGGAGGTGCTGAGCGCCGCGCGGCGCCAGGCCGAGTCGTTTGACCCCGCGCACCTGGAGGGACGCGCCGACTTGACCGCGCTGACGGTGATCACGATCGACCCGGCCGACGCGCGCGACTTCGACGACGCGATCTCGCTCGAGAGACTCGACAACGGACACTGGAAGCTGGGGGTCCATATCGCGGACGTCGCGCACTTCGTGCCGCCCCGGTCGCCGCTGGACCGGGAGGCCCGGGCGCGGGGCACGAGCGTGTACCTGCCGGACCGCGTGATCCCGATGCTGCCCGAAGTGATCTCCAATCACCTGGCCAGCCTGCAGCCGCAGCGCGTCCGCTTCACGAAGACGGCCTTCCTTGAGTTCACGTCCGAGGGGGTCCGCGTCCACACGGAAATCGCCCGCTCCGCCATCCAGAGCGCCCGCCGCTTCAACTACGACGAGGTGCAGAGCTTCCTCCGCCAGCCGGCGCGCTGGAAGAGAAAGCTGAGCGCCGAGGTGTTCGCCCTGCTGGGCCGCATGCACGAACTGGCCATGCTGTTGCGCCAGCGGCGGCTGGAGCGCGGCGCCTTGGAATTGCGGCTGCCGGAAGTCGCACTCGAACTGGACGACGAAGGCCAGGTCCGCGGCGCGCGGGTCGTCGAGCATAACGAGAGCCACCAGATCATCGAGGAATTCATGCTGGCGGCCAACGAGGCCGTGGCGGAACACCTGACCGAGCGCAAGGCCCTGTTCCTGCGCCGCACTCATGCGCCGCCCTCCACCACGAAACTCCGCGACCTCACCTCCTTCGTCCGGCAACTGGGAATCCCGTGCGACAACCTGGAGAGCCGGTTCGAGATCCAGCGCGTGCTCGAACAGGTCGCCGGCCGGCCGGAAGAACAGGCCGTGAACTACGCCGTGCTGCGCAGCATGCAGAAGGCCGAGTACTCCCCGGCGACCGAACGCCACTATGCGCTGAATATGACCAACTACTGTCACTTCACCTCGCCCATCCGCCGCTACCCGGACCTGACCGTGCACCGGCTGCTGGACGAGCTGGCCGACGGCCGGCGGCCGCGCAACGACCTGCCGCGACTGGTCCAGCTGGGAGAACACTGCTCGCAACGGGAGCAGCGGGCGGAGGACGCGGAACGCGAGCTGATCAAGGTCAAACTGCTCAACTACCTGAGCCGCCAGATCGGGCTCAGCATGGATGCCGTGATCACGGGCGTGGAGGATTTCGGCCTGTTCGTCCAGGGCGTCCAATGGCCGGCCGAAGGCCTGGTGCAGGTCAGCTCGCTGGAGGACGACTATTACCGGCTCGATCCCGCCTCGCACAGCCTGGTCGGCTACCGCTCGGGCCACCAGTACCGGCTGGGCGACCCGGTCCGCGTCGAAGTCGCGCGCGTGGACCTGGACCGCCGGGAACTGGATTTCCACCTGATCGGTCCGGCCGGCACGCAGGTCCCGCCCGCCGCCCGGGCCGCGCAAGCCCGTCCCGCCGCCCGGGCCGACCGCCGCGCCCCACGCGGCCGACAACCCAAACGCGGGAAACGCAACCGGTAGCGCCCGCGGCACACCGCGCGGCGGGCGGGAAGGTCATCGCCGCGCCGGCCGGCCGCCGCGCCGGCAAACCCGATGCGTACGATCCGTGCCATGTGTGGTTCGAGGGCCAGCGCCCTGGAAACGGCCTACCAATCGGCTACAATGCCCGCACAGCCCGTCGCGCTCGCACGGCATCCGGCCCCAGGTGACGCGGCTGAACCGTGGTTGTTCGTGGGCTTTCTGGAATGACAACGCTCGCCGCCGCCGCCGTCTGCCGGTCGGTCGGCCGTCCCCGGCGCGCCGGCGAGGGCGTGGCAACACGCGGAGGCTGCGCACCGGCGCGTCAAGATCATGGCAGACGCATCGCTCAAGAAAACGCCCCTCCACCCATGGCACCGCACACACGGGGGCCGACTGGTCGAGTTCGCCCAGTGGGAGATGCCCGTGCAATACGGTTCGATTGTCGACGAGCACGTGGCCACGCGCACGGCGGTCGGCGTGTTCGACATCTCACACATGGGCCGCCTCGAGTTCGATGGCGACCGCGCGCTGGCCTTCCTGGATCGGCTCCTCACGCGCCGCGTGGTGAACATCAGACCGGGCCAGATCCGTTATGCGCTGGTCACCAATGAGCACGGGGGGATCCTGGACGACATCCTGGTGTATCACCTGCGGCGCCCCGACGGCGCCTCGCGGATCATGATGGTCGTCAACGCATCGAACCGCGAGAAGATCGTGGCCTGGCTTGCCGCGCACCAGCGGCCGGACGACCAGGTGACGATCCGCGACGTGACGTTCGAGACCGCGATGATCGCCGTGCAAGGCCCGGCGGCCGTGGCACTCGTAGCGCCCATGGTGAACGTCGATCTGCCGGCGATGAAGTACTACCACGGGGCGATGGCGCAACTGGGCGCGGTCGAGGTGGTGGTCAGCCGGACCGGCTATACCGGCGAGGACGGCTGCGAGTTGATGGTGCCGGCCGACGCGGCGCTGGAGGTCTGGCAGCGGATCCTGGACGAGGGCCGGTCGCGGGGGGCGCGCCCGGTCGGCCTGGCCGCGCGCGATACGCTGCGTCTGGAAGCCGGCATGCCGCTGTACGGGCACGAGCTGTCGGAGCAGATCCATCCGCTGCAGGCCGGCTTGCATTTCGCCGTGCAACTGGACCAGCGCGATTTCCCGGGCCGGGACGCCCTGGTACGGGCCCAATCGGACGCGACCTGCCGCCGCCGGATCGGCCTGCGGCTCCAGGACCGGCGCGTGCCGCGCGAACACTACCCGGTGCTGCGCGAGGCACAGGTCGTCGGCGAGATCACCAGCGGCACCTTCTCGCCGACCTTGAATCAACCGATCGCGATGGCGTACGTGGACCCGCCGGCCGCGACGGCGGGTCAGATGTTGCAGGTCGATATCCGCGGCCGCGCCGCGGTGGCCCAAGTCGTCCAACTACCCTTCTATTCCCGCGACTCCTCACAAAGGAATGGCACGTGAAACCCGAAGACCTCCTGTTTGCCAAAACCCACGAATGGGCGCACATCACCGACGAGGATGGCGGCAAAGTGGCCACGGTCGGCATTTCGGCGTTCGCACTCGAACAGCTGACCGACCTGGTCTACATGGAGCTGCCCGAAGTCGGCGCGACGGTGGCTGCCGGCGACGAGTTCGGCGAAGTGGAGTCGGTCAAGGCCGTCAGCCCCCTGTTCAGCCCCGTGGACGGGCAAGTCATTGCCGTGAACACCGAGTTGCCCGACCACTTGGAAACGCTCAGCGCCAGCCCGTATGAACAGGGTTGGATCGCGAAGATCCGCCTGACCGATGAGGCCTGCCTGGCCAATCTGCTGGACCATGCAGCCTACCAGAAACAATGTGATTCCGCCGACGAACCCTAGGGGGGCGGGCTTCCAGCCTGTCACATCCTCGCAACACGGACCCTCCGGACCCGCCATGTCCTATCTATTGAACAACGCCCAGGACCAGCAGGCCATGCTCAAGGCGATCGGCGCCGGCTCGCTCGAGGAGCTGATGGCGAGCGTTCCCGAGCGGCTGCGACTGGGGCGACCGCTGAACCTGCCTCCCGCGATGAGCGAGCTGGAGCTGACCCAGCACCTCGGGTCGCTCGCCGCGCGCAACGTGCATGCGGGCCGCGCCGTGTGTTTCCTGGGCGGCGGCAGCTACGACCACTTCGTCCCGGCGGTCGTGGACGCGTTGGCGGCGCGGGGCGAATTCTACACGTCGTACACGCCCTACCAGCCGGAAGTGAGCCAGGGCAACTTGCAGGCCATGTTTGAGTACCAGACCTTGATCTGCCAGTTGACCGGCATGGACGTGTCCAATGCCAGCCTATACGACGGCGGGAGCGCCACGATCGAGGCGGCCCTGTTGTGCATGAGCGCGACGCGCCGGACGGGCAAGATCGTGACCGTCGAGAGCCTGCATCCCGAATATCGGCAGATTCTGCGGACCTACCTGGCAAACCTCGACACGCAGCTCGTGACCCTGGCCGCGCCGGCCGGGCGGCTGGATCCGGCGGCGCTGGCCGCCGCGCTGGACGAATCCGTGGCGTGCGTGGTCCTGCAGCACCCGAACTTCTTCGGCTGCCTGGAAGAAGTGCAGGCGGTGGCCGAACTGACGCACGCGGCCGGGGCGCTGTTGGTCATCGTCTTCGACCCGTTGAGCCTGGGGATCCTCAAGAACCCGGCTGCGTTGGGGGCCGATCTGGCGGTCGCGGAAGGCCAGTCGCTGGGCAGCCCCCTGCAGTTTGGCGGACCGTATCTGGGGATCATGGCGTGCCGCGAGACGTTCTTGCGGCGACTGCCCGGCCGGATTGTCGGCCAGACGGTCGATCGCCGCGGCAGGCGCTGCTGGGTGCTGACGCTCCAGACGCGGGAACAGCACATCCGTCGCGAGAAGGCGACGAGCAATATCTGCACGAACCAGGGACTGTTCGCGCTGCGCGCGGCGATCTACCTGAGCTTCATGGGGCCGCACGGCGTGCGGGAGGTGGGCGAGCTGTGTGCGCGGAAGGCCCATTTCTGCGCCGCCTGCCTGACGGCGAACCGGCGATTCCAACGCCGATTCCCAGCGCCCGTGTTCAAGGAGTTCGTCGTGCGGGATGGGCAGGCCCAGGTTCCCACGCTGCTGGCCGACGCCCAGGCGGCCGGCATCCTGGCCGGAATCCCGCTCGGACGCTGGTATCCGGAACTGGACGACTGCTTCCTGGTGACCGTCACCGAGAAACGGACACGCGCGGAAATTGAACGCCTGGCCGAGACATTGGCCGGCACGGTCGAGACTTCAGCGACGAACCATGCGTAATACCCAAGCCTCCCGGTTGATATTCGAACTGTCCAAGCCCGGCCGACGCAGTTCGCAGCTGCCCGCCTGCGACGTGGAGGCGCCGCCCGTGCGCGCGTTGCTGCCGGCCGAGTGCCTCGCCGATGCGCCGCCGCCGTTGCCGGAAGTGGCCGAACCCGACATCGTGCGGCATTTCACCAACCTGTCGACGATGAACATGTCGGTCGACGCGAACTGCTATCCGCTCGGGTCGTGCACCATGAAGTACAACCCGAAACGGAACGAGCGGCTCGGGGCGCTGCCCGGCTTCCTGGACGTGCACCCGTATCAGCCGGAATCTACCGTGCAGGGTGTGCTGCAGATGCTTTACGAACTGCAGGGCTTCCTGGCGGAGATCAGCGGCCTGCCGGGCGTGTCGCTCCAGCCGGCGGCCGGCGCGCATGGTGAGCTGACGGCCCTGATGGTGGCGGCCGCCCACTTCCGCCACCTGGGCCAGCAGCGCACGATCGTGCTCACCCCCGACAGCGCCCATGGGACGAACCCGGCCAGCGCCCACATGGCCGGCTTCCGGACGGTCAGCATCGGCAGCACGGCCCAGGGCTACGTGGACCTGGCTGCCTTGCGCGCCAAGCTCGACGAACGCGTTGCCGTGTTCATGATCACCAACCCCAACACGCTGGGCCTGTTCGACGCACAAGTGGCCGAGATCGCCGAGCTGGTGCACGCCCGGGGCGGCTTGATCTATCTGGATGGCGCCAACATGAACGCGATCCTGGGAGTCGCGCGGCCCGGCGACTTCGGCGCCGATATGATGCACTTCAACCCGCACAAGACGTTTTCCGGACCCCATGGCGGCGGCGGACCGGGCGCTGGACCCATCTGCGTCACCGAGCAACTGGCGCCCTATCTGCCTGCGCCCGTGGTCGCCCGCGATGCGCAACACAACCGCTTCTTCTGGGACGATGACCGGCCACGGTCGATCGGGCGCGTGCGAACGTTCTACGGCAACATCGGCGTGCTGCTGCGGGCGTACTGCTACATCCGCACACTCGGCCCCGACGGACTGCGGCAGGTCGCCCAACAGGCCGTGCTCAACGCCAACTACTTGCTCAGCCGCATCAAGCACTTCCTGCCCGTCCCGCACGGCGACCGCTGCATGCACGAGTTCGTGGCGTCAGCCGAGAAGCTCAAACATGAGCGGGGCATGAAGCAGCCGGCCATGGACCTGGCTAAACGGCTGTTGGACTTCGGCTTCCACGCGCCGACCGTCTACTTCCCATTGACCGTCCCCGAAGCCCTGATGATTGAACCGACGGAATCGGAAAGCAAAGACACGCTCGATGCGCTGGCCGAAGCGCTGTTCCATGTGAGCGGCGAGTCGACCGAACTGCTGCACGAGGCGCCGCACAGCACGGTCATCAGCCGCCCCGACGAGGTGATGGCCGCCCGGCAGCCCATCCTGAAGTGGAACCCGGACTCCCCGGCCCCATGAACACCGCCCGCCTCATCCTCGATGGTCCGGCACGCGGATCCTGGAACATGGCGGTGGACGAGGCGCTGCTCCGCACCGCCGGCGACGCCCGCACCATCACCCTGCGCGTGTACCGCTGGTCCGAACCGACTCTCTCGCTGGGCTATTTCCAACCGTACCGGGCACGGGAGATGCACGCGCCCAGCCGGCAGTGCGCCGCCGTGCGGCGCGCCAGCGGCGGCGGCGCGATCGTACACGATCAGGAAATCACCTATAGCCTGACGGCGCCCGTCCGCGGCCGGGCCGATCAGCAGCTGAATCAATGGTATGACCTCGTGCACCTGGCATGGGTGACCGCGCTGGAATCCTGGGGGATCGAAGCGCAGCGCTGCCCGGAAACAGACCCCCGAAAAGAGCGGGAGTTCCTCTGCTTCCAGCGTCGGTCGACCGGGGACCTGCTGTGCGGGTCGGCGAAGATCGGGGGTAGTGCCCAGCGCCGGCATGCGGACGCGGCTCTCCAGCACGGGAGCCTGCTGCTACGGCGGTCTCAGGCCGCGCCCGAATTACCGGGGATCTGGGAGCTGACGGGGCGGGACTTGACCGGTCAGGCATGGCTTGACGGGTGGATTGACTTGATGGGCCGCAACCTGAATGTCTCGTGGGCGCCGTCCGGATTGACCGACCAGGAGGAGGAGCGGGCCGCATGGCTGGAACAGGCGAAGTTCGCCCATCGGGCCTGGACCGGGCGGAGATGACCAGGATTCCGCCGATTTTGTGATTTGACCGTGTGGCCCAGTTGTGGTATTCTCACACCACCGCGTGGGTGCTAAGAGCTTGCATGCGTTGCGCATAGCTGGCCATAATAGATACGGACGAAGTGATCCTACGAGGAGGTTGTCAACGAAGAGTTCTGAGCCGCGTGTGGGCGTGGAACACGGGTTACGAAAGCACATTTGCCTCATCCATTTCTTTATTTCGCTCTGCTTTCGCGATCTCGATTCGGTGCCAGCGGCGGAAGTGCAAGTGATCGTTTCGCAATTGCGATCCCTGATTCAGTGACCGTCATCATCTGGTTCGCGATCCGCTAGTTTGTCATTTTCCGATTGCGGAAACGACGCTTCAAAGGAACCACTGGCAATGCTAGTCAAACTGAGAGTGCTTCAGGGGTCACAAGCTGGCCGAGAAGTCCCGATTCCGGTGGCGGAGTTCCTGATCGGCCGGGGTGAGGAATGTCATCTCCGGCCGCGCAGCGATGCGATCAGCCGTCGGCACTGCGTAATCGTGGTCAACGACAAGCAGGTGGTGCTCCGCGACCTCGGCAGCAAGAACGGTTCCTACGTCAACGGTCAACGAGTTGACGGAACATGCGTGCTGCAACCCGGCGATCAACTGCACGTGGGTCCCTTGCAGTTCGAGCTGGTCATCGAGCATACGCTGGGCGGTGCTAAGCGACCGGCGGCGCGCGATGTGAAAGAGGTGGCCGCCCGTACGGCTGCGGCGCCGTCACAAGACCTCGATATCGCCCGCTGGCTGGAAGAGGACGACGACACGGACACGTCGCGGGCCGTCGCCGCGCCCGAGACCCGGCAATACCGGATCGACGACACGGCCAATGTGGCGACTATGGAGACGCAAGCGGGCCAGCCGATCGGGGACGAGGTGGCCGACGGCCAAGAGGATGCGGTGGACGAGATGGAGGAGGACGAAAAGGGCGGCAAGAGAGGGCGCTGGAAGAAGACCCCGAAGGGGAAGCTCCCGCCGCGACCCCAGCACCAGTGCAAGGACTCGCGCGAAGCGGCCGCCGACATGCTCAAGCGGTTCTTCAACCGCAGCTGATCGGGTACCGTCGATCCATCCGACCGGGGCCGCCTGCTTAGGCTCCGTCGGCCGACCGTCACGGGATTGCGAGTGTGTGAGTCTGCCCTATTTTGCGCGACAGGGATCAAGATTTGCGGCTCGACGGTGAATTACCCCGGTCGGCGGCAACTACCACCCGATGCCGGACGTTTTCCCGGCGCGTGCTGAAACTCACGGGTCCGCCGGCGAGTATTGACCACTGTCCAGGCCTTTCAGGTCGAGGGTGCCCAGTTGACTGACAACCTCCGCCAGCTGATTCGCCGCTGTCTGGCCGGTGACCAGAAGGCCATGATCGATCTGGTCGATCAATTTCGCGGCCAGGTGTTCGGGCTCTGCTACCGGATGCTCGGACATCGACAAGATGCAGAGGACGCCGCCCAAGAGACGTTCGTGCGGGCGCTGCGCAACCTGCGGAGTTGGGACCCCAACCGGGATTTCGAGCCGTGGTTGCTGGCGATCGCGGGGAACCGTTGCCGCACGGCGCTGACTCGCAGGATGCGGAAACCGCCTGCTCGATCGCTCACCGAGCCGCTGCCGGCGCGGGAGGCCGATGGGCAGGCCGCCCAGCAACTGGCCGAGGAAGTTGCATTGGCCCTGAGCATGTTGCGCAAGCAGTATCGGCAAGCGTTCCTGCTGTTCCACCAGCATGAACTGAGCTACGCCGAGATCGCTCAGTCGCTGCAGTGCCCGATCGGTACGGTGCGAACCTGGATCCATCGCGCTCGACGCGAATTGATCCGCGCCCTCCAAGCCCGTGAAGTGGTGGAGCCTCGCCATGCAGTGTGACGAGTTCGACGTGCGATGGCAGAAGTTGCTGGACCTTCGCCGCAACCCTCAGCGCGACCCGCGCCTGCGCCGACACGCCGCGACCTGCGCACGCTGTGCTCGGCAGCTGCGCGCCTGCGCACGCCTGCTCGAGGGACTCGAATTGTGGGAAGCCCCACCCCTGGCCGACGACTTCGCACAACGCGTCGTCCAGCAGGTCACCGCGCAGAGAGTCATCCCCGCGGCCCGGACGCGACCTGCACGATGGCTCCCATTGGCCCTGGCCGCCGCCGCCACCTTGCTCATCGGTGTCCTGCCAGCCTGGAAGTCCGCGAGGCGCTCGCGCCGCCCGACCGTCGACGAACAGGTGGCCAGATCCACCGAGCTGGGTCAAGCGGCCGCCGCTCACCCGCACGCCCCCAGCGCACGCGCCCCCTCCTCCACCTTCGACCAATCACCGTGGACACGCTACGGCAACTCGATCCTGGGACTCTACACCGAAGAAACGCGGGCGCGGCATCGACAACAAGTCTCCGAATTCGCCGAAGATCTGCGACCCATCGCCAGCCCCTTCAACGCCGCGCTGACCGCCATCCGACGCACCATCCCGGTCAACCGACCACCCGGCAAGACGCCGCCAAGCGCCTCCGCCCCGATCGGGCCCCCCCGCGCATCCTCCCAAGCCTGACATCCGGTCAATGGACCATCCAAGACCGCCAGCGCCCATCGCGCGGCGCCACGGGTTCTGCCGACGCGCCCGTGTGCCAGCCCCCGCCACCCAAGCCACCCTCCAGCCGCACCGCATCGCCTGCGTGGAACCCCACATGTGAGCCATTTGTCCTCCCATCCGTCACGCTTCGACCGATAGAAATATCCGCCCCGACCGATCATTTTCGAATATCCATACAATTATCCCAGCTTCTCAGATTTCCCTGCTTGTCTATCCGATGGATCTTCCGTGTGAAACGTGGTCGCCGTACAGGGCGGCCTGCCGGCCAATCGTGAACTCTGGGAGATCTGGAACGTGGCCAGTTCAAAGCACACCGAAATCGCAACGAATCGCCGAGTCGGCCAGGACCGCCGCAAAAGCAATGATCGCCGGAAGAAAGAACAGGCGGTGGCGGTCGAGCGCCGCAGGGGCGAGCGGCGAAAAGTGCAGCGGCGTCGCCAGATCGATCCGACCACCTGTGAACGCGACTACACGGCGGACGAGATTGAGTTCATGCATGCGTTGGACGCTTACAAGCGGGCCAGCGGCCGGATGTTCCCTACCTGCAGCGAGATCCTCGAGGTGATCCGCGACATGGGTTATGTGCGCATGCCCGCAAATGCCCAGACACCCGCAGCAACCGCCGGGGAGGTCGACGGTGCACAACCGGAGACTGACGGCCTTTGATTGCCCCAGGTCCGGCGGGTGATTGTCTCACGACCACCCGACGGCCGTGTGAAAAACGGAGACGGGGTTGACGGGATTCAGACGAGACTCGTGACAACCGCTTGACAGCCGCCCGGCGGGCCCCGTCGATCCTGCGCATTCCATCCACGCCATTCATTTTCCACGACCTTCCCAGTCTACTCTCAAATCCGACCTTGTCGATCACGGCGATGCGTGTTACTCTCCCGCCACTTGTCGCCGGCAGCCGATTCCGATCCGGTCGATTCTTGTCGCCTGCAGAACGAGGTGCCAAGGTGGTGGGGTTTGTCTTTCGAGTGCAGTGCGCGCCGTATGCTTGCCGCTGGATCGGCCTCTTGATTCCGGTCGTGATGGCGGCCGGGTCCGGCTGCAACATGGTGGCCACGGGTCAGAACATGCAGGGTGCTCGCCTGTATGAGAAGGGCCAATACTACACGGCGATGGAGAAGTTCCAGTCGGCGATGGCGAGCGACCCGAACGACGCCAACGCGTACTACAACATGGCGCGTACGCTTCACCAGTTGGGCGAGACGAGCAAAGACGAGAACATGTTGACGCAGGCCGAAGCGCTCTACAACCAGTGTCTGGACCGCAACCCCAACCATGCGGAGTGCTATCGGGCGTTGGCCGTCTTGCTGGTCCAGACGCAGCGTCCGGACCGCGCCTTCACGTTGCTCAAGAACTGGGCCATTCGCAGCCCCCAGAACGCCGACGCGCGCGTGGAGTTGGCCCGTCTGCACGAGGAGTTCGGGGACTCCAAGACGGCGGAGTTGCAGTTGCAGCAGGCTCTGCAGTTGGACCAGACGAACAAGCGTGCCTGGACGGCCATGGCGTATCTGCGCGAGTCGAATGGCGACTTGTCGCAGGCGCTGGCCAATTACCAGAGGGCGTATGCGCTCAACGGCTACGACCCGACGATCGCTCATCGGATCGCGGCGCTCAACAAGTCGGCGACCGGCACTCCGGGCGTGTGGTCCACGGACGGTGCGACCCGTACGGTGGACGCGGCCTCTCCGCCGCCCCGCTACTGACGCCCCGGGCCGCGGGGCCGGGGTCTGGGCGTCCTTCTCACATCGGCACGGAGAGCTTAGAATCCGTGTCCAGGTTGCCGGTTTTCACATTCTCGAGGTAGCAGACGATGGGTGCCAATACCGCGGTCAATCGGGTGTACAATTTTTCAGCGGGTCCGGCCGTCCTGCCGGTACCGGTGCTCGAGCAGGCGCAACGTGAGATGCTCGCGCTGCCGGGCATCGGCATCTCGGTCCTGGAGATCAGCCATCGCAGCAAGCCGTTCGAGGCCATTCTCGAGGACGCCCAGGTCCGCCTGCGGGCGCTGCTGCAGATCCCGGACACCTATCGCATCCTGTTTCTCCAGGGTGGCGCGCGCCTGCTGTTCTCCATGATCCCGATGAACATCGTGCGCGGGACAGGCAAGCCGGCGGACTACATCCTGACCGGCTCCTGGGGCCGAAGCGCCTGCATGGAGGGCCAGCGCGAGGGCGAAGTCCGGATCGCCTGGGACGGCAAGGACTCGAACTACGACCACGTGCCGACCAACGCGGAACTGCGGCTCAGCCCGGACGCGGCGATGGTGCACATCACATCGAACGAGACGATTGAAGGGGTGCAGTTCGCGACCGAGCCGGACGTCGGCGACGCGCCGCTGGTGTGCGACGCGTCGTCGGACCTCCTGTCCCGACCGATCCCGATCAATCGGTACGGCATCGTTTACGCCTGTGCGCAGAAGAACGTGGGCCCGGCCGGCGTGACGCTGGTGGTGATTCGGGAGGACCTTCTGGCGCGCAGCCAGGATACCCTGCCCGGCTATCTTAATCTCCGGACGCACGCGGAGCACAATTCGCTGTGGAACACGCCGCCGTCGTTCGCGGTCTACATGGTCGGACTGGTCGCCCGGTGGCTGCAGGAGGAGATCGGGGGGCTGGCCCGAATGTACGCGTTGAACAAGCAGAAGGCGGCCATCCTGTACGACGTGATTGACGGCAGCAACGGGTTCTATCGGGGCCACGCGCGGCCGGACTGCCGTTCCATCATGAACGTCACTTTCCGGCTGACCACGCCGGAGCTGGAAGCGGATTTCCTGGCCGAGGCGGCCCAACAGGGCCTGGTCACGCTCAAGGGCCACCGCAGCGTGGGCGGCATCCGGGCTTCGATCTACAATGCGATGCCGCTGGCGGGCGTCGAGAGACTGCGCGATCACATGCTCGATTTCGCGCGGCGGCGCGGGTAAGCGGATAGGGGACGCACACACCATGTACCGAGTCATCATCCTGGACGAGGTGGCCCGTGAGGGCCTGGAATTGCTGGACGCCGCGGAGGGTATCGAATACGAGATCCGCACCGGGTTGAAGGGCGACGCGCTGCGCCAGGCGCTGGCCGATGCGGACGGCGCGGTGTGTCGCAGCGGCGTGAAGATCACGGCCGATGTGCTCGAGGGCACTCGCCAACTCAAGGCGATCGTGCGCGCCGGGGTCGGGACCGACAACATCGACAAGGCGGCGGCGACCCGGCAGGGCATCGTGGTGATGAACACGCCGGCCGGCAACACGCTGAGCACGGCCGAGCACACGTTCGCGCTGATGCTGGGGTTGTCACGGAACATCGCCCCGGCGTTCCAGAGCCTGCAGGCTGGCCGGTGGAATCGCAGCCAGTACATGGGCACCCAGCTGGCAGACAAGACGCTGGGCGTGGTGGGGCTGGGCCGCGTCGGGCAGGAGGTGGCGCGGCGTGCCGTGGCGTTCGGCATGCAGGTGCTGGGCTACGATCCGTTCCTCTCCCCGGAGCAGGCCGGCAAGTTGGGTATCGACAAGCTGGACAGCGTGGCGGAGATGCTGCCGCGCGTCGACTACCTGACCGTCCACACGCCGTTGACCCCGGAAACCAGGCACCTGATCGGCAAGCGCGAGATCGAGCTGCTCAAGCCGGGCGCACGCCTGATCAATGCCGCGCGGGGCGGGATCTATGACGAAGCGGCGCTGGTTCAGGGCCTGCGGAGCGGCCACCTGGCCGGCGTCGCCCTGGACGTGTTCGAGACGGAACCCTGCACGGACAGCCCCCTGTTCGGCATGCCCAACGTGCTGTGCACGCCGCACTTGGGCGCCAGTACGGAAGAGGCCCAGACGCTGGTCGCCGTGGAGGCCGTCCAACTGCTCATCCGCTTCCTGTCGTTCGGCGAGATCCGGCACGCGGTCAACATGGCGGCCGTCGATCCGAAAACGCTCAGGAGCATGATCGGCGCCCTGGATGTCGCCTATCGGCTCGGACTCCTGCTGGCCCAGTGGCATGGCGGCTCCGCCGCGACCTGCCAGCTGCACTATCAGGGCGAAGTCGCCGGCCAGGACACGAAGCTGTTGACCGCGTCCTTCTGCGCCGGGCTGCTGGAACAGGCGCTGGACGAATATGTCAACATCGTCAACTCCGAAATGCTCATGAAAGAGCGAGGCATCCAGTTGACGGAACAGCGAGAAACCGAGATGGGCGATTTCAGCTCGTCGATCACCGCGGATGTGGCCAGCAACGGGATCACCTCCAGCGCCGCCGGCACGCTGTTCGGCAAGAAGATGCCCCGCCTGATCCGGCTGGGCCAGTACCGGCTGGAAGCGTATCTCGACGGCGTGCTGTGCATCTTCATGCACCAGGACGTGCCGGGCATCATCGGCAGGGTCGGTTCGGTGTTCGGGGCACACGACATCAACATCGCGCAGATGTCGGTGGGGCGCGAGGGCTCGATGCCCGGCGGCACGGCTATCGGCGCGCTCAACCTCGACGCCGTCCCACCCCAGGCGGCCATCGACGAGGTGCTGAGGACGCCCTCCATCCAGTCCGTGCATCTGGTCCAGTTGCCGCCGGCCGGCGAGTTGCCCGCCTGGCTGCAGGGACTCTCTTGAGAAGCCGCCCCCGCAGGAGAAGAGCCGTGTCGCGCACGCCGTTCGTCCTGGCAGCCGTGACCACCGTCGGGCTGACCGCGTTGCTGGGCAACTCCCCGCAGGCGCGCGCGCAGCAACCGGGCGATCCGCCGGCAGCTGCCCAGACCGAGACGGTGGCGAACCCCGACTTGCGCCGCGAGCTGCTGGCGCGCATGGAGCGGGATCAGGCAGCGCGCCAGCAGCTGATCCAAGCGATGCGGGACCACCCGCACGGCCAGCCGCCGCAGCCGGGCCCGGACGACGATCCGCGGCTCCGTGCGCTGCGCCGGGTCGACCGGGAGAACCGCGAGTGGCTCCAGGGGATCATCGAGAAGTCCGGGTGGCCGGGGGCGAGCCAGGTCGGGACCGACGGTGCACACGCCGCGTGGCTGCTGGTCCAACACGCCGACGAGGCGCCCGACTTCCAGAGACGATGCCTCGAGTTGCTGCGCAAGGCGGCCCCCGGGGAAGTCGCCCAGACCGACCTGGCCTATCTGACCGACCGCGTGATGATCAAGGACACCGGCACGCAGCTCTACGGGACCCAGGTGCGCCGCCGGGAAGACGGGACCTGGGAACCACTGCCTCTGGCCGAACCGGACCGCGTCGAGAAGCTCCGCCGGGAGGCCGGCATGCCGCCCTTGGCGGAGTATCTGGATCTGGTCGCGAAGACCTACGACGCGGCGCCACGCGCCGCCCCGCCGCCCACCGGCGCGGACAAGCCAAAGTGAGGGTTGTAGGGATCGTGACGCGTGCCCGGGGAGCGCGTCGAATGACCGTGCGCGATTCGGCCATCATGGATGAGAATGACGAAGCACGAAATACCCAAGCACGAAGGAAGCTCGAATGAGGAAGCCCGAATGACGAGCCGGACGTGCGTACGAGCGTTATTTTCGGTTGACCGCATGAGCTTTTCGAGCTTCGAGCTTCGGGCTTCGTCATTCCTTCGTGCTTGGGTATTTCGTGCTTCGTCATTCCGCAAGAGAGCCTTGCCGAATCGCGCACGGGCATTTAGGCTGGACTGCAGGCTCCTCTTCCCAATCTGCTCTCTCACATCGGACGCGCTATGCAGCTGGGCCTGCTCCTCGCCCTCGTGGCCGCGATCATTATCTCCGAGCATTCACCCGTAGAGCCCGTCTCGGCCCTCGCTTGGCGACTGGCCCTGGCCGCGGGCGCCGGCCTGGCCGTCGTTCTGTGGGCGGTCGTCGGATCGGTCGCCGTATCGCGCGCGGTCGCGCGCGACGCACAGCGCCGCGCGACATGGCTCGGCTGGTTCGCCCGCATCAGACAGGCTCACCTGATCGCGTGGCTGCTGGCCGTCGGCGTCACGTTCCATACGGTGGGCTGGCCCCAGATCGTCCGCTGCAACTGGCACTTGGACCAGGTCATCCTTCTCAAGGACCTGGTGTTGTTGTTGCCGATCTGGGCGCCGTTGCTCTGTTCGTGGGCGGCCTTCTACGAGGTGGACCTGGCGATCTACCGGGCCACCAGTCACGGTGACGGGCGGGCGGGCTCACCGGAGTCATCGGAAATCGCGTCGCGCGGCCAGTTCGTCTGGCTGCACGCACGCCACTACCTCGGCCTGTGCGTCCTGCCGGTCCTGCTGCTGATGGTCTTCCAGGACCTGCTGTGGCTCCTGGTCCCGACCTGGAAGGAATCGGAAGTCGCCTGGCTCGTGCTCCTGGTGCCGGTGGCGGTCCTGATGGTCGGGTTCCCGCACATGTTGAGTTGGATCTGGAGCACGTCGCGGCTGCCGGACAGCCCGCTGCGCGCGCGCCTGACCGGCTTGACACACCGCATGGGCGTGGGCTGCCGGGACTTCATGATCTGGCGGACCGATCGCCAGGTCTTCAATGCGGCCGTGGCGGGACTGATACCGTCGGCCCGCTACATCTACCTGACCGATGCGCTGCTGCTGTACCTGCGGGATGACGAAATGGAAGCGGTTGTGGCGCACGAGCTGGGCCATGTGCGCCGCCGCCACTTGCTGCTGCGGATCCTGCTGCTGGGCCTGCCCTTGTGGATCGCCGCCAACCTCCAGGCCTTCTCGCCCGGCGGAGCGGACCTGGCCCGGATCTGGGCGTCAGAGTCCGCCGTCGATCCCGGAGTCACCGCGCACCTGTTGATCGGATGCGTGGCGTTCGCCCTGGCCGTGTTCGCGTTGGGTTGGTACTCGCGACTCCTGGAGCATGACGCCGACCTGTGCGTGCTGGATGCGGGGCAGGCGGAGACATTCATTGCGACCATCGATCGGCTGTCCCATCTGTGTCACGATCGGCACCGGCGCGCAACCTGGCTCCACCCGAGTACCATGGCACGTGTGCACCTGCTGCAGCGCGCGCTGGGGGATCCGCGGGTGGCTCGGTCGTTCCGCCGGCGTGTGCGGCTGGTGAACCGCCTGTTGACGCTCGCCTGGCTCGTCACGCCGCTGGCTGCCGCGCTCGCTTGACGCCGGCCCGGACCCGGGCCGGGTTTCGATGCGACCCGCATATCCGTCACCGCCGACCCCGTTTGAGAGAACTCGCGCGTTTTCTCAACAGTTACATTCCAACTCCCGCGACCTGCACGCCGAGTCTATTGGCAGCGTGATGCAACGACCTCGGAATCGGCCGGTCGCTCCCCTCCGCGCTGCACTGCGGCAGCCCGGATGCCCGAGCCGTTCCGGCATCGCGGCGCGCCGCGCACCAGGTCACTCCTGATCTCCCACCCACCCGGTCCCGGACGCCTGACCTACAGGGGCATGATCCATGAGCGAAACACCCTGCTGTCTGCTCGACCGTCTCGGCGAAGCTCTGTCCACCAATCCGCATCTGTTCGGCCGCAAGCTCGGGCTGGAGGCGGAGGAGGGCACCGTCGTGCTCAAAGGGGTCGTCAGCAGCTACTTCGAGAAGCAGATGGCTCAGGAAGCCATCCGGCGCGTCGATGGAGTTGCGCTGATCGACAATCAGCTCGAGGTGAACTGGAAATAGAACCAGGTCGTTCATGAGACCGGAGTGCCCCGGGACGCTGTGCGACGGACCCGCAGAGCGCCGGCTCCTGCGCCTTGCGCTCAATCGTCCCTGCTGCCCAGCGCGTCGCGGATGAGCGCTTTGGCTTTGTCCAGCGCCTGCGGGAGCTGATCGGGGTGCTTGCCGCCGGCTTGCGCCAGGTCGGGGCGACCACCGCCGCCGCCGCCGACCACCGCGGCCACCTGCCTCACCCAATCACCCGCGCTCAATCCGCGTTCCACCAGGGTCCGACTCAGGCCGGCGACCAGCAGGACTTTGTCTGCTCCTTGGACGGCAGCCAGCAGAATCGCCGCCCGGTCGGTCCTCTTGCGCACCTGATCGATCCACTGCCGCATCAAGCTGGGGTTCGCACCGGGCGTTTCGCACACGATGACGTGCACTCCGTCGACGAGCTCGCCGCGCTGCATGAGCGCATCGGCGGAGAGCAGCCCGTTACTGCTCAGCTGCGCGACCTGCGCCTTCAACTGCTCCACCTCGGCCAACAGCGCGGCAGTGCGCGCGGGAACGTCCAGCGCTGCCACGTTCAGGATCCGAGCCGCTTCGCGCAGGCAGCCGCGCTGGCCCACATAGGTCGCCTCGCCGACCCCCGCCGCCGTGGCGCGGCGGCCGGTCGACACCGGCCCGGGCTCGGCGCCGGTGGTGAGCTGCTTATGCAGGTCGCGGACCAGGCGAGTCTGGGCCCGCAGCGCGTCGGGGACCTGGTCCCAGGCGACGCCCAACAACCGGGCCGTTTCTTCCAGGGTGGCCCGCGTCTGTTGGGCTTGCTCCTTGGCCCGGTCGCCGGTCAGGGCGACCAGACGGCGGGTTCCGGTCGACACGCTTTCTTCCGAGATGATCTCGAATGCCGCCACATCGCGCGTATTGGACACATGCGTCCCCCCGCACAACTCACGGCTGAACGCGCCCATCGTGACCAGGCGGACCGGGTCCGGATACTTCTCGCCGAAGAGCATCATGGCGCCTTTTTCGCGGGCCTCGGCCAGCGGCACGTAGGCCGCCTGCACCGGCTCGGCGGCCGCGATGCGTTCCTGCACGTCCTGCTCGATCTGCAGCAACTGCTCGTCCCCCACGGCGGACAGGTGGGTGAAGTCGAAACGCAGCCAATCACGGTCGACCTTCGATCCCTGCTGTTGCGCGTGCCGCCCCAGGTTCTTCTGGAGCGCATAATGGAGGATGTGGGTGGCCGAGTGGGCTCGGCGCACGGCCGCGCGGTGAGCCGGATCGACGCGCGCGGTCACCGTCGCGCCCGCGCGCAATTCGCCCGAGATCAGATGCCCGACGTGCAGGATCAGGTCACCATCCTTCCGCGTGTCCGACACGCGGAACGTGAACCCCTGGCCCACGATTTCGCCCGTGTCGCCGACCTGGCCGCCCGACTCGCCGTAGAACGGGGTCTGGTCGAGCACCACGGTGATCGGTTGCTCATGCCCCACCTCGCTCATCCGGTCGCACAGCTGGCGCTGGGCAATGATCCCTTTCAACTCCGCCTGCGCCGTGTCGGTGTCGTAGCCGACGAAACGCGTCAGGTGGAGGACTCTCTTGAGCGCCTCGATCGGCCCGGTCTTGAACAGCTCGATCTGCTGCTTCCCGGAATCGAGTCCGTGCTTGATCATGGCCTGGCGGAAACCTTCCGTGTCGAACGTGTAGTTCCGTTCGGCCGCCAGGGATTCGACCAACTCGGGAGGGATACCATAGGTGGAGTACAACTCGGCCGCGTCGTTGCCGTCGACCACGACGCGTCCCGCGCGCGCCATGCCGGCGAAGATCCCCTCGACCCGCGCCAAGCCGTCGTCAATCGTCGCGAAGAACGACTGCTCCTCCTGCCGGATGACCTGGGCCACGCGCTCGGCCGTATCGCGCAGTTCCGGATAAGGGCGCGCCATCAGCTCCACGACGATCGGCACGAGCTGGTACAGGAACGGCTCGGTCACGCCCAGCTGGTGCCCATCCAGCACGGCGCGGCGCAGCAGTCGGCGGATGACGTACTTCTCGGCCTTGGCGCCCGGATAGACGTTCTCATGCACGGCGAACGTGCAGGCCCGGATGTGGTCGGCGATGCGGCGGAACCGCCGCCCGCTCTCGGCCCGGGGGTCGTACCTGGTCGCGCAGGCCTCGGCGGCCGCCTCCACCAGCGGGCGGAGGATGTCGATATGGTAGTTGGTCGGCACCCCCTGGAGGGTCGCCGCCGTCCGCTCCAGACCCATCCCGGTGTCGATGTTCCGGCTCGGCAAGGGCCGCAAGTTGTCGGGCGGATCGCCGACCCGGTTGAACTGTGTGAACACCAGGTTCCAGATCTCGACCGTCTCGCCGAAGTCGTCGCGGTAGAAGATCTCGCTGCACGGGCCGCAGACGCCGTCCGGGCCTTCACTCGGCGCGTTGGCCGGCCAGAAATTGTCGCCCTCCCCCATCCGCTCCACGCGGCTGGCCGGCAACCCGATCCTGTCGGTCCAGACGCCGGCCGCTTCGTCGTCGTCCAGGTACACGGAAACGCTCAGGCGCGCGGGGTCGATCCCCAGCCATTTCTTGTCGGTGCAGAACTCCCACGCCCATTGGATCGCCTCGCGCTTGAAATAGTCGCCGAAGCTGAAGTTGCCCAGCATCTCGAAAAACGTGTGGTGGTAGGCCGTTCGCCCCACGTTCTCGATGTCGCCCGTCCGCAGGCATTTCTGGCAGGTCGTGGCACGCGTGAATTCCAGCTTGACTTTTCCCAGGAAGTGATCTTTGAACTGGTTCATGCCGGCCGGCGTGAACAGCACGGACGGATCCCAGGTGGGGACCAACACGTCGCTGGCCCGCCGCGCATGCCCCTTCGATTCGAAGAAGCTCAGGTACTTCTCTCGCAATTCGTCCGTCTTCATGGCGGTTCAGCTCGCAACACCCGAGGTGGCGTAAGTGCCCTGGACAAAGCCGACATAATATCGGGTCGGTCGGCGAGCCACCAGATGAGGCGCACCGCCCTCCGGACAGTGCTCACTCCGCGGGCACGATGCGGATGACAGGGTCCCGGTCCCCGGCCGGCATGTGCAGGCGCACGTCGCCGGTCAGCCCGGCGACAGCGTCGTGGAACTCGTCGGGGGTCGTCACCGGTCGCCCATTGACATGGCTGATGCACTGGCCGTTGCGCAAGCCGGCTTTCCAGGCCGGCGAGTCGCGTTGGACTTCCAAGACGGCGACACACGCCTGGGCATCGGCCGCGTGGAGCCCGAGCGTACTGAGTTGGAGCGGCAGCGCGGACGGGTACTCGACACGCAGCCCGCGCCACCACGGCTCCTGGAGCTGGGCGAACGGCCGGCCCGGCGCGGCGATATACTTCTTGGCCAACACCGCGTGCGTCGTCGCCACCTTCGGCTGGCCCCGCCACGACTCGTTTCGCTCATAAGTCAACAGCACCTCCTGACCCGCCGGCAAGCGGCTCAGCTCGCGGAACAACGAGTTCCGATCGTACACCTGCGTGTTGTTGACATGCGTAATCACATCGTCAATCTGGAGCCCGGCGGCCTGGGCCGGCGTACCGGGCACGACGCGCAGCACGCGCGCGCCGAACCGGCCCGCCTGCCGGTCGGCCAGCGGCAGGTGCTCGGGCTGCACGCCCAGGAAGCCATACGACGGGAGACGCCCGCGTTTGAGCGTCTCGACCACGCGGCGGAACGCATCGTCGACAGGGATCGCGAATCCAGCCGGCTGCTCGTAGCCCGCCATGGCGGCCAGCGAGGTGGTCAGCCCGATCATCTCCCCCTGCAGATTGACCAGCGCGCCGCCACTGGTGCCCAAGTCCAGACGCGCATCGGTCTGGATCAGAGTCCCGTATTGATCGAGTGTACCGCGTTCCGACCCGGTACTGGCGTTGCGCGGGTCAGGGGCCGGAGCGCGTCGGAGATTGGAGATGATCCCCCAGCTCGCACTGACTTCTCCATCGCGTGCGATACCGTACGGATTGCCCAGCGCGACGACGATCATACCTTTGCGCAGGCGTGATGCGTCGCCCAAGGGCATCGGTTCCAGGTCGGACGCGGCGACCTTCAAGACCGCCAGATCCGTCCAAGGGTCGCCGGCCTTCACCTCCTGGGGCACCTCCACCTGGGCCACCTTGAACGGCCGCTGACGCGTCCACACGTAGTAGTCGTTGAGCAGAGGGTCGCCCAGCGCGTGATAGGTCGTGACGATGTGGCCGTCCCGATCCAACACAACCCCCGTGGCGAATTCATTGGGCACGAAGTCGGGACTCGTGGGGTTCGCCTCGGACAGGAACCCCAACGACGAATGGTCCAACCGCAGTGGGCCCGCGAAATCCTCCGGCGCGCGCAGACCGCGCTCCGCCTTCCGGACCCGGGCGATCGCCACCACCGACCGCTCGGCTTTCTCGATGGCGGTCACCATCAGGTCCTGCAGCGCCGCCAGCGCCTGCGGCCCCGACGGCTCCTGCCCCGACCCGGCTGCGGGGCCGGCCAGCGCGGCCAGAGCGACAAGGACCGCCGGGGCCAGCCGCCCGCAGCGTGGCCGCCGGACGCGGCCTGCCCGCGGCGTGCGTGCGACGAACTCATACATCGATCGATACTCCCCGGTCGCGCCCTTCCGGCAGGCTCAGCAGGATGATCATGGATCACTCGGCCTCCGCCGTCGGCGACAGCTCATCTTCCGACGTGGCCATGCCGTAGCCGCCTGCGGCGAGCACCTTCTCCTTGATCTCTTCGGCGATCTGCGGGTTGTCGACCAGGAATTGACGGGCCTTCTCCTTGCCCTGTCCCAAATGCGTCTCGCCGTACTTGAACCACGATCCGCTGCGGAGCACGATCCGCTGGGCCACGCCCAGATCGAGCAGGTCGCCTTCGTAGCTGATGCCGTTGGTGTGCATCATGTCGAACTCGGCCACTCGGAACGGCGGCGCAACCTTGTTCTTGACCACCTTGCACCGGACCCGCTGCCCGATCACCTGCTCCCCGTCCTTGATCTGCCCGATGCGCCGCACGTCGATGCGGCAGGAACTGTAGAACTTCAGCGCCCGGCCACCCGGCGTCGTCTCCGGACTGCCGAACATGACGCCGATCTTCTCGCGGATCTGGTTGATGAAGATCACCGCGGTCTTGCTCTTGGCGATGGCCCCGGTAAGCTTCCGCATCGACTGGCTCATCAGCCGCGCCTGCAGCCCCACGTGCGAATCGCCAATCTCCCCCTCCAACTCCTGCCGGGGCACGAGCGCGGCCACCGAGTCGACGATGATCACGTCCACGGCATTCGACTTGATCAACATCTCGGTGATCTGCATCGCCTCTTCGCCCGACGTCGGCTGACTGACCAGCAACGTCTCCAACTCCACCCCGAGTTTCTTGGCCCAACTCGGATCAAACGCGTGTTCCGCGTCGATGATCGCGGCGATCCCGCCGTGGTGCTGCGCCTGGGCCGCCACGTGCAGCGCCAGCGTCGTCTTGCCGCTCGATTCCGGGCCGAACACCTCGACGATCCGCCCGCGGGGCACGCCTTGGCCACCCAGGGCCATGTCCAGCGACAGACTGCCCGTCGGGATCCCCTCGATCTGCGCCGTCTGCGCACTGCCCAGGGCCATGATCGACCCTTCCCCAAACTGCTTCTCGATCTGCTGCAGCGTGGTCTTCAGTTGCGGATGGCCGGCCAGCACCTTGCTGGCCGCCCCGCCGCCGGCCTCGTCCGACGCGCCGGCCCGCGCCGAACGGGCCGCCTTGTCCTTGTCCTTCTTCCCCATCGCTTCGCTCGTCATTTCCATCGTGGTGACCATGTCGTCCGACTCCTTTATACTGCGATCCCGCGTCCGGCGCAACTTGTGCCCCGGACAATTCCCGGTTGTCCCGCCCCGCCGCCGCCCGCGCCGCCACGATTCCAGATAGTGTACAAATGAATATCATACACCGGCAAACGCGTCAAGGTGGGCGACGTACCCGGCTGACCCTATGATCGCAAACGCCCGGACACGTCTGGTCACACGCGCGGATTTTTTTCCCTGATTCCCGCGTGCCCGGGCCGGCCCGGCGTGACCCGACCGACCGGCCGGCCGCCTACTCCGCCAGCGGCGCGAGCGCCAGCACGTCGTACTTCGGACCCGACGGCGTCAGCGTGCTGGCAAATACCGTCACCTCGTCCACGGCGGTCGGCCCCGCGTCGAAGTCCTGGCAGCTCCGCAGGGCCTCGGCAAGCAACTGCACCTGCGGACCTGCCGATCGCACGCGGCCGATGGTCAGGTGGGGCCGATACGACTGCCGGTCCTTGGAAAAGCGACGTGCGACCAGCGCCGCGTCGATCGCCGCGTGCAACTTGCGCAAGCAGTCCAGGCCCTCGGTCACCCCGAGCCAGAGCGTGCGTGGCCGGTGCGCGTCGGGGAACGCGCCCGCGCCGCGGCAGTAGAACTCAAAGGGCTCGACCCGCGCGGCGCCCTCCCGCACTGCCTGGCAGATGACTGCCACGTCCTCGTCCGACTGGTCGCCGAGGAACTTGAGCGTCATGTGCATGCTGGCCGGCGCAACCCAACTGACCTTGGCATCGCTCGCGCGGCGCAGGCGGCCGATCAGATCCACCGCCCGCGACCGGACGCCGTCCGAGACTTCCACAGCCACAAATGTACGTGTGCTGGACATCGAGGAACTCTAGAAGCTCAACATCTTGCGGTAGCGGTCCATCCGTCGTTCGATCGCCTCCCGGTCGATCTGGCGCAGGCGGTCCAGCGCGAAATCCTCGACCGTGAAGCTGGCCACGAGCGTTCCGTACGCCATGGCTTCCTTGAGCGTCTTCGGTTCGAAGTTCCCTTGCGCGGCCAGGTACCCCATCATGGCGCCGGCGAAACTGTCCCCGGCGCCGGTCGGGTCCACGACATCCGGCGTGGGGAAGGCCGGCAAGACGTAGGTCTCGTGCCGCGAGAAAAACATCGCCCCGTGCTCGCCCTTCTTGACCACCACGAAGCTCGGGCCCATCTCCAACGCCTGCAAGCCGGCCCGCACGACATTCTCACAGCCCGTCAACTGCCGGGCCTCACGGTCGTTGAGGATCAGGCCTTCCACCCGGCCCAGCAGCTCGAGCAGCACCCCCCGCTCCTCGCGAATCCACAGGTCGATCGTGTCGGCCACAACCAGCCGCGGACCGGTCATCTGGCCCAGGACCTCCAACTGCTGACGCGGTGATCCGTTGCCCAGGAACACGAACGGGCAGCGGCGGGATTCCTCCGAGAGCCGGGGGCGGTGCGTGCCGTATACGTTCAACTGGAGATCCAGCGTGTCCCGATCGTCCATGTTCGGCGCATACCGGGCGCGCCAATGAAACGTCTTCGTGCCGGGGATCACGACCAGGCCGGACAGGTCGATCCGCCGCGATTCGAGCAACTGCGTGTGCTCCGCCGGCCAGTCGTCCCCCACTACGCCGGCCAGCCGCACCGACGTGAAATAACTGGCCCCATACGCGAAATAGACCGCCGAGCCGCCCAATAGCCGCTCACGCACGAGCGCCGGCGTCTCCACCGTGTCCAGGGCCACCGTCCCGACGACCAGTAGCGGCATGGCTTGCATCCTTATCCGTGTGCGCGACGCCCCTCACCCACCACGCGCCCTATTATCGGGTATCCGACGCCCGCTGCAAATCACACCGGCCACCTCAAGAAATGCACAACGCCGGCGACTCGTCGAATGTCGCCGGCGCTGGATCCCCACGCGCGCACTGGCCATTTGCGGCGCTCAAACCCGCCCGCGCCGATAACGCCGATAACCGATCAACCCGAGCGCCAACCCCAATACCCACGGCACCACCGTCGCCGGCTCCGGAATAACCGCGTACGTGATGTTGTCAATGGCGAGGTAGAACGGAAAGCTCCACTGGATCGTGATCGACTTGGCAAGCGTCGGGCCCGGCGTGACAAGCGTCAGCGGATTCTCGCCATCAAACAACTCCCAGTAGCTGTACGTGTCGGCCGTGTCGTCGTACCAGATTTTCACGAACAGGTCCGGGTAGTCGTCTTCCTGCAGGATAAGCTCTTCTTTCAACGGATCGTCATACTGGCACAGCAGAAACGAGTCGAGCCTGATGTCATAACGGTCAGGGTCCTCCAGCTTCAGCGTGACCTCGCCCCAGTTGGTGGATTTCTCCTGGAAATCATCCATCGCGACACCATGATCGGGAGGTGGTGGATCATAGTTTTGATAAAAATCCCTGGCATCCCACACCTGCAATTTGCGCAAGTATCCGGTGTCGTCGTGGACGCCAAAAGCCGCCGTGATGTTCGGGTCATTCGGGTAGCCCGACGGAATGGCCCCTTGAGGAACGTCGAAATCAATCGTCTTGACAACCTCCGCACGAGCGGAGTCGGCTAGGATCAGTGCGCTGGTCAGAAGAGCGGTAACCCACAACGCGGCTTTCATCGGTCTTTCCCTCGGCTGATGCAAAATCACAGATCGCCAATGTCTATTCCCCGCCGAACGGCCGTTGCTGACAAGAGTGAGGCTCCAAATGGCCCCCACCCAGCACCCCCTATCGTAACCGGAACCGCTGACCAGGGAAGTACCAATTCATTCTTTTTCTCCCCAATATCGCCATTTTATCCAGATCCTGCATTCACACATTATTGACGGGGTTCACGCGCGGCGCCAGCTGAGTTGCCTGTGGGCGGGTCAGTAGCACGACCCCCCGAGTGAGCGATCGTCCTCGGCCCACACTACGGCTTGCCGCTTCCCTTCTCGATCTTGGCCCACGTATCGCGAAGGGCGACGCTGCGGTTGAACACAGGCTGGCCGGGCCGGGAATCGACACAGTCGACGGTGAAGTAGCCAAGCCGTTCGAACTGGAAGTGATCGCCGGGCCTGGCGTTGGCCAGGCTGGGTTCCAGGCAGCAGTCGTGGAGGACTTGGCGCGAGTTCGGGTTCAGGTGGGCGTGCCAATCGTGTCCTTCGGGCACGTCATCGGGTTCGGGCACGTTGAACAGGTGGTCGAACAGTCGGACTTCCGCGCGCAGGCAATGGGGGGCGGAGACCCAGTGGAGGGTTCCTTTCACGCGTCGGTTGGCGGCCGGGGTGCCGCTGCGGGATTCCGGGTCGTAGGTGCAGTGCAGCCGGACGATCCGGCCGTGCTCATCCTTGACGGCGCGGACGCACTTGATGATGTAGGCGGACCGCAGCCGCACTTCGCGGCCCGGCGCGAGTCGGAAGAATTTTCCCGGCGGGTCTTCGCGGAAATCATCCTGTTCGATGTAGAGTTCGCGGGAGAAGGGCACCTGGCGCGTGCCGGCGGACGGATCTTCCGGGTTGTTGACCGCTTCCATCTGTTCGACGCGGTCGGCCGGGTAGTTGTCCAGCACGACCTTCAGCGGCCGGAGCACGGCCAGGGCGCGTGGCGCACGGCGGTTGAGGTCTTCGCGCAGCGCGTTCTCCAACACGGCCACGTCGATCGTGCTGTTGAACTTGGCGACGCCGATCTTGTCGCAGAAGCTGCGGATCGCCTCGGGAGTATAGCCCCGCCTGCGCAGTCCGCAGATGGTGGGCATGCGCGGGTCATCCCAGCCGGAGACGCGGCCTTCCTTGACGAGCGTGAGCAGTTTCCGCTTGCTCATGACGGTATACGTCAGATTGAGCCGGGCGAATTCGATCTGTTGCGGGTGGTAGATGCCCAGCTGTTTGCAGTACCAGTCGTAGAGGGGCCGGTGGTTTTCGAACTCGAGCGTGCAGATGGAGTGCGTGATCCGCTCGAGCGAGTCCGACTGGCCGTGGGTGAAATCGTACGTGGGGTAGATGCACCACTGGTCGCCGCTGCGATGGTGGGTGGCGTGCAGGATGCGGTACATGACCGGGTCCCGCAGGTTCAGGTTGGGCGAGGCCATGTCGATCTTGGCCCGGAGCGTGCGCGTGCCGTCCGGGAATTCGCCCTCCCGCATCCGCCGGAACAGATCCAGGTTCTCTTCGACGCTGCGGTTGCGGTAGGGGCTGTCGCGTCCCGGCTCGGTCAACGTACCGCGGTACTGGCGCGTCTCCTCCGCCGTCAGATCGCACACGTAGGCCTGGCCCTGCCGGATCAGCTGGACGGCCCATTCGTAGAGCTGCGGGAAATAATCCGACGCGTAATAGAGGCGGTCCGCCCAGTCGAACCCGAGCCAGCGGACATCCTCCTGGATCGACTCGACATACTCGTCCTCCTCCTTGGTCGGGTTGGTGTCGTCGAAGCGGAGGTTGCACAACCCGCCGTACCGGGCGGCCAGCCCGAAGTTCAGGCAGATGCTCTTGGCGTGCCCGATATGCAGGTAGCCGTTCGGCTCAGGTGGGAACCGCGTGTGGACGCGTCCCTGCCACTTGCCGGTCCGCAGATCGTCCTCGATGATCGTCTCGATGAAGTTCCGGGAGCGTCCGGCGGCCGCGTCCGCGTCGCCCGCGCCGGCCGGCCGAGGTTCCCCCTGCTCGCTGGATCCCGCTTGGTTCTCCCGGGCATTCATCGCTTCACCTCTCCGTCGAAACAAACTCGCCAGGCACACACGTCTGGGTGCCTATCTTAGAGCATGGCCAGGGCGCGGTCGATGCGACGGAGCACGCGCGCCCGCCCGAGGATGGCCAGCGCGTCGAACATGCCCAGCCCCACGGACTTGCCGGTGACGGCCACCCGCAGCGCATGGATGATGTCGCTCATCCGGAGCCCCTCCCGGGCGAGCATCGTGCGCAGTGCCGCTTCCGTGGCCGCCGCGTCGAACGGCTCCACCTGCGCCAGCTGCGCCCGGACACGGCCCAGCAACGCGCCCGCCCCCGGCGCGCGCACCCGTTTCTCGAAATCCTTCGCATCGATCGCCAGCTGCTCGTCCGCACAGAAGAACTCGGCGTAATCCAAGATATCGCCCGCCGTCTTGATCCGGTCGCCGGCCGCCTGGCCGATCTGCCGCACCAGCGACTCGGTCTCCAGGTCGCTCAGCGCGCCCGCCCAGCCGGCCCGGCGCACGAACGGCATCATCCGCCGGACGCGGTCCTCCAACGGCAGGGCCAGCATGTCGCGCTGCTGGAACGCCCACAGCTTCTGCGGGTCGAAACTGGCCGGCGACTTGTTGACGCGCGCGAGCGAGAAGTCCCGGATCATCTCCGCGCGCGTGAACTGCTCGGTCTTGTCGTCCAACGACCACCCGAGCAGCAGCAGGTAGTTGACCACCGCCGCCGGCAGGTACCCGACCGTCTGGTAGAAGTCGACAATCACCGGGTTGAACGTCTCGCTCCGCGCCTCGTGGCCGATCAGTCGGGCGATCCGCAGGCCATGGTCATAGAGCTTCCGGAAGTCGGCCTGTTTGAGGTACTTGTCGAGCTTCCGTTTGCTGAGCTTCTGGCTGCTGCCCGGCTCGGCCACGTAGGGCAGATGGGCGTACTCGGGCAGCGGGTAGCCCAGGCTCTGCGCGATGAACACCTGGCGCGGCGTATTGGACAGGTGTTCCACGGCGCGGATCACATGCGTGATGGCGAAGTCCTGGTCGTCCACGACGCTGGCCAGGTGGTACAGACAGGACCCGTCCGCCCGCTGGATGACGTGATCCTGTTCCTGGTCCCATTGGAACTCGACATCCCCCCGGATCCAGTCGTGGAACCGGCAGGATCCCGCGCGGGGCATTTTGAGCCGCACCACGGCCGTGCGGCCCTGGGCTTCCCACCGTGCGGCGTCCGCCGCGGATTCGGCCATCCACCGACGGCTGTAGGTGAACGGGCGCTTCTCCGCTTCCGCCGCCGCCCGCTCCGCCTGCAGCTCTTCCGGCCGCGCGTAGTCGCGGTACGCATGACCCGTCTCGAGCAACCGGCGCACCGCCGCCTGGTGCCGGTCCTGCCGCTGCGATTGAAAGTACGGGCCGCACGGGCCGCCGACCTCCGGCCCCTCGTCCCAGTCGATGCCCAGCCACCGGAACCCGTCGAGGATCGGCTGCAGCGATTCCGTCACGTTCCGCTGCTGGTCGGTGTCGTCGATGCGCAAAATGAACTGGCCGCCCTGCTGTCGAGCGAACAGCCAGTTGAACAACGCCGTGCGGACTCCGCCGATATGCAGGTATCCGGTCGGACTCGGTGCGAACCGCGTGCGAACCATGGTCGGGCCTCCGCGCGCACAGCGCGTGCGAAAAGAGCCAGAATAGAGCTTCAGGCCGGCGCGTCAAAGGGGCCCACCGCCGGCCGCGCAGCGGAGGCCCGGTACCCGCTCAGGCGCTGCGCTGCGCCCGGCGCTGCAGCTTGCGCTGCCGGCGCCGCTCGGCCTTGGACAGCGCGGGGCCGGCCGCGTCGTCATCCGGCTCCGACTCGCTCGCCGCCGCGGGCCGGGCGACCGCCGCCTGGGCAGCACGTGAGGCCGATGTGCCGCGCGCCGGTTCCCTCGAAGCGCGCGCCCGGTCCTCCTGGGCGCTGGTGCCGCTCGCCGCGGTCACGTGCGGCGCGTCGATGCGCACCGGGGATTGCGGGACCGTCGCCTTGCGGGACGCTTTGGTCGCCACCGTTGGCGACGTCGCGTCGGGCGCTGCGGGATCCGCCGCACGGCCGGCGCGGCGCGCGCGGACGCGCGGCCGGGCCGACCGCGTCCTGGGCACGATCTGGCCACTCGCGTCACGGTACACGTGCCGGGCATTGAGGCACAGGGCCAACAACAGGTGGATGTTGCCGCACAACACGAACGCGGCCACCACCATGTCTCGCAATACGCCGCGCGCCGGCAGCACCCAATCCAGCGCGGCGGCCTGCCGCGCGACAAAACAGGCCAGCACCACGCAGAGGGCGGCCACCGCCAGCCGGCAGGCACGCATCTCAATGGCCAGCCGAACCACCACCGCCACCGTCAACACGCTCACAACCGCCGCCCAGATCCAGGCCGCGTCTGCATAGTCCGGGATCCCAGCCACGACCAGCAGAACCGTACGGAGCGACCCCTGCAGGTCGCAGACCTGGTCCATACTCGCCACGACCAGCAAAGGCACCACCCAGCACCACATCCGATACCGGCCGCGGTAATCGTCGACGCGATGGCGCCGGATCAGATAGGTCAGAACGCCCAGACCGGCCGCGGCCAGCAGTAGGCTGCTGGAAAACCAATCCGCCAGATTGCCGGGAGCCGTCAGGTCGACGGCCGGCACTTGTGTGATCTGCAGCGGAGTGTGCCCCAGTGCCAGATAACCGTGCAGCGCTTCGAGTCCTGCCGCAACCGTGACCGCCAGCAACGTGAGCAGCAGCACGGTCCAGCGCCGTCGGGGGATCAGATCGATCACGCGCCGCTGATGCCGCGACAAGGCCGTCTCAACATACGACCGCGCCGGCTCGGCCGAACCGTGATTCGGGCCGCTGTCGACGGACTGCGGGTTGGATGGCGCGGTCGACAACGGCAGCTCAGCCTCTTCGATCAGCACGCGTCGGCGACGCTCGCCGCTGTGACTACTCCTGCGATACTCCATGGCTCCCCGCCGGCTCGACGTGTCGGACGACTCCCTTCAGTCCCTGTTTGGAAATCGGCATCGCCCTTCCAAAACCTGAACCGTCGCCGCCGGCTTTGCCAGCCGGTCGCGCCGACAGATCTGCTCCGATCGTCACACCCCTCCCAACTTCCGCAACAGGCCGCCGTCAATTCACCAAGTTCCTCACTAGCTGTTTGACCATACCCCCGCCGCAACCTAGGTTTCCAGTGGCACAGGGCGTTCGCGCGGTATCTCTCCGTTTCCGTTGGCTCGGCTGTGACTCCAAGCCGATGTCTCCACTTTTTAGGGGGGGTCGCGTACGCAGATCACGTTGGGCGCTTCCATGGACCGTCCGCCACCCACGACCGCTGAAGCATCACCCGCGCCGCCGGTCATCGCGGGCGAGGATCGGCGTGTATGTGCCAGCACGACGCCCATTTCGTTGGTGGGTGGGGCGGAAGTGGCGCCGCGCGACGCGCCGCCGATGACGGCTGTGGAGTTGCAGTACCAGGACCAGCTGGTGCAGGTCCGGTTGGGGCTGGCCGGCAGTCTCTTTGCGGCTTTGCGGGCGCGCGACGCGGCGACGGCCTCGCACTGCCTGCGTGTCGCGCTGGGCTGTTCGACCTGGGGGCCGCTGCTGCACCTGGAGGACCACCAGCGGGACGAGTTGGAGGTCGCCGCGCTGCTGCATGACATCGGCAAGATCGGGATCCCCGACAGCGTGCTGCTCAAGCCCGATCGGCTGACGCGTGAGGAGCGTGCGACGTTGGACCAGCGCCGCGCGATTGGCGAGCAGATCCTCTTGAGTTGTTGTGCGTCGCAGGAGGTCTTGAGCATCATCAAGTACGCGCCGGCGTGGTACGACGGGAGCCGGGCGGGCTTCGACCGGCGTGGTCCGCACTTGCCGGTGGGCGCACGGATCGTGGCGATTCTCGACGCGTACGACGCGATGACGACGCCGCAGGTGTACCGCCGGGCGATGTCGCGGGAGTGGGCGGTCGCGGAACTGTTCGCGTGCGCGGGCACGCAGTTCGACCCGGTGCTGGTGGAGCAGTTCTGCGACGCGATCTCGACCAACCAGATCTCATTGAATCCGGAAGTGGCGCGGCGTTGGCTGCAGGAGTTGACTTTCGAGCGTTCCAACAAGATGTGGCAATGGTCCCAGGCGCATCCTGAGGACACGTTGGGCATGGCGGTGATCGACAGCCTGTTCCACGAGAAGCTGTTGGACAGCATGCACGACAGCGTGATCTTCGTGGACACGCAGTTGAACGTGCTGCTGTGGAACCGCGCGGCGGAGAAGTTGACGGGCCTGGCGGCCCCGGAGATGTTGCATCGCCGCTGGTCGCCGGAAGCGATCGGCATGCGCGACGAGAACAACCTGGCCATCGACCCGCGGAACTCGCCCGTGCATCGCGCCTTGAATACCCGCAGCCAGGTATTCCACCGCGTGACCCTCCACGGCCGCAACAAGGAGCGCGTGAGTGTGGACGTGCACGCGGTGCCGGTGATCGGGCACGACGGCATCATGCACGGCGCGACCCTGCTGTTGCATGATGCATCCTCGCAGATCAACCTGGAGGAGCGCGTGCAGACGCTGCACATGAAGGCCACGCGCGACCCGCTCACCCAGCTGGCCAACCGCGCCGAGTTCGACCGCGCCCATGCGGAGTATGTCGAATCCCACCAGGCCCGCGGCCGACCCTGTGCCCTGCTCATGTGCGACATTGACAGCTTCAAGAACGTCAATGACAAGTACGGCCATCAAGCGGGCGACGAAGTGCTCGTCCAGTTCAGCGCGCTCCTCGACCGGCACTGCCGCGACGGCGATCTGGTGGCGCGCTACGGCGGCGAGGAGTTCGTGATGCTGTGCACCGATTGCGACAACGCCACCGTGACGGCGCGGGCCGAGACGATCCGCCGTGAACTGGAGACGCTGCCGCACCCCTGCCTGGACAACCGGCCCATCACTGCCAGTTTCGGCGTCACGGAGATCCAGGCCGGCGACACGCCCGAGACCATGCTGCGCCGAGCCGACCGTGCCCTGCTGCGGGCCAAGGAGAGCGGCCGCAACCGGGTCGTCCAGCTGGGAACCGGCATCCCGGGCGACGAGAAGGAACGACGCCGCCACGCGTGGCGGCGCTGGTTCCAGCCGCGTCCCTCCACGCAACTGCTCGAGGAAACGCTCGTCACGGCCGTGCCGCTGGCCGTGACCCTGGAGAAGCTGCGCGGCTTCGTGTCGGACCACCATGCGCGGATCGTGGCCACCGAGGATGGAAAACTGGCACTGCAGATCACCACCCAGACGGTCTCCGCACGCCGGAAGACCGGCCGGCCCGTGTCCCTGCTGGTGGACCTGCAGTTCGCGGAGCGGCGGACCGAAGAGACCGGTCGCAGCGTGCCGGTCGCCTCGGGCACGATGGTCCATGTGGTGGTCCGCCTGGCCAGCAGCCGGGACCGCCGCCGGGCGAATGCCGAACAGGGGGCACGCCAGGTGTTCGCCAGCCTGAAGTCCTACTTCATGGCCCAGACCTACGACGGCTCGTTCAATCCCACCGAGCGCAAGCCCACTCCCACGCCGATCGCACGCCTGCGCGCCTGGCTGCACATGGGCCAGTAACTCGGCCGATCGCCGGCGCAAGGCCGATCGCCGGCGCCCCGGCCCGCACGCCCTTGTCAACTCCGGCCGGCGCGCTACAAAGCGGGAAAGTTGGTTTCTATCCCCGCTGAAAGGACGTTGACGATCATGGCTTATACTCTTCCCGACCTGCCCTACGCGTACGACGCGCTGGAGCCGCACATCGACGCGCGCACCATGGAGATCCACCACACGAAACACCACCAGGCCTACATCACCAAGGTCAATGAAGCGATTGCCGGGACCGCGCTCGAGACGAAGTCGGCCGAACAGCTCCTCACCGATCTGGCGGCGGTGCCTGAGAACATCCGCACGGCGGTGCGCAACCATGGAGGCGGTCACGCCAATCACACGCTGTTCTGGACCGTGATGGCGCCCGGCGCCGGCGGCAGTCCCTCGGGCGCGCTGGCCAAGGCGGTCGACGCGGCGTTCGGTAGTTTCGACCGGTTGAAAGAACAGTTCTCCCAGGCGGCCGCCACGCGGTTCGGCAGCGGGTGGGCGTGGCTGAGCGTGGCGGGCGGCCAGCTGGTGGTCGAGAGCACGGCGAACCAGGATAGCCCGCTCTCCGAAGGGCGCACGCCTATCCTCGGGCTCGACGTGTGGGAGCACGCCTACTACCTGAAGTATCAGAATCGGCGTCCCGACTACATCTCCGCGTTCTGGAATGTCATCAACTGGGACGAAGTCGCGCGCCGGTTCGCGGACGCGACCCGCTGAGCGGCCCGGTGCCGCTCGGCAACCGGCCCTGCGCATCGGCACGGTGCGTCCTACGCGGGATGCCTGTGGGGATCCGGCAAGGGGCTCGAACGGCCTGCTAAACGCGCGGTAGCGGCGGCTGGTCCGCCGCAGCCGGCCACGCGCCGGACGTCGCCTGCCGGTGCTGCCGCTAGCGGCGTGGGCGGGGGTGGTGCGCCCCGCCCTGCCCCGCCCTGCGCCGCCCTGCCCCGGCATGGCGTGCATCTTTCGCCACCTGGCACAGATGCATCGGGACGCATCATCGCTGCGGGCCGCGCACACGCGCCGCTGCACTCGATCGGCGCAGGCCGCACACTGTCCGCTGCGCCGGGGCGGGTGGTGGAGGCGCAGGATCGGGAAAAATCCCGGGATACGGCTTGCCTCGCGGCGCGCTCGCCTATTAGGATGGCGAGTAACGTGGAATCATTCATTGGGGCGGACAACGGACTTCGCCCGTCATCTTCTGTGTTTTACACAAGGATTTCGAGTGATGATTCATTACTCGTGCGACCGCTGTCGGCGGGTCATCAACCCCGAAGAAGACCTCCGCTATGTTGTCAGGCTGGAAGTCGAAGCCGCCATGGAACCGCTGGAAGTCGACGAGTTCGACGACGACCGCGATCACCTGACCGAAGTGCAGGAGATTCTCGAGCGGCTGGAGGACTCCGGCAGCGAGTTGGTCAGCGACGACCTGTACCAGCGGCGGCGTTTCGATCTCTGTGCGGAATGCTACCGCCGTTTCATCAAGGACCCGCTCGGGCACGACGCGCGCGCGCAGTTCGGGTTCAGCCAGAACTGAGGATGCCCAGACGCGCCCGCGCGCTGCGGCTCGAGATCTCCCACCATGAAGAAGCTCAACATCGCCGTGATTCCCGGTGACGGCACCGGGCCGGAAGTCGTGGCCGAAGCGCTGAAGGTGCTCCAGGCCGTCTCCACGCTGGAATCGTTCGCGTACACGGTGCAGGAATATGATTTCGGCGGCGCGCGCTATTTGCGGACGGGCGAGATCCTGCCGGAGGGCGCGCTGGAGCAGCTGCGCGCGTGCGACGCCATCCTGCTCGGTGCGGTGGGCCACCCGGACGTGCCGCCCGGCGTTCTCGAGAAAGGCCTGCTGCTCCAGCTGCGGTTCCAGCTGGACCAGTACATCAATCTGCGGCCGGTGAAGCTCTACCCGGGGGTCGAGACGCCGTTGGCCGGCAAGGGGCCCGAGGACATCGATTTCGTAGTCGTCCGGGAGAACACCGAGGACATGTACTGCGGCGTCGGTGGATTCCTCAAGAAAGGGACCCCGGACGAAGTGGCCACGCAGACGGCCATCTACACGCGCAAAGGGTGCGAGCGCTGCATCCGCTGGGCGTTCGAGTACACGCGGAAGCGCAACAACCCGAAAGGCAAGCGGCTGACGCTGGTGGCCAAGACCAACGTGCTGACCTACGGCCACGACCTGTGGGACCGCACCTTCCGCGACGTGGCCCGCGAATATGACGATGTGCAGGCCGACTACAACCATGTCGACGCCTGCTGCATGTGGATGGTCAAGAACCCGGAAGCCTACGATGTGATCGTGACCACCAACATGTTTGGCGACATCATCACCGACCTGGGCGCGATCCTGCAGGGCGGGATGGGTGTCGCCGCGGGCGGCAACATCAACCCCGATCCGGGCGGCTGCAGCATGTTCGAGCCGATGGGCGGCAGCGCGCCGAAGTACACCGGCCTGCAGGTCATCAATCCGATCGCCGCCATCAGCGCCGTCGCCATGCTCCTGGAACACACCGGGCTGCCCGCCGCGGGCGCGCGGGTCCTGCGGGCGATCCAGCAGGTCACCGGCACGAAGATGAAGAGTCAGAGCGCCGGCAAGATGGGCTACAGCACGGCCGAGATCGGCGACCTGGTCGCGGACGCCTTGAGCGTTCCAGACGCCTGACGAAACCGGCGGCGCCCGGCGCCGACGTCGGCGCGCGCGCCGCCATTGCTCCAGGGAGTCCCCCACAATGCTCGCGTCCCTGTTCGATCTGACCGGCCGCACGGCGCTGGTCACCGGCGGCAGCAAAGGGATTGGCAAGGCGGTGGCCCGCGCGTACGCCCAGGCCGGCGCGGACGTGATGATCTGCGCCCGGCAGGAAGCGGAACTGCAGGCGGCTGTGCAGGAGATCGGCCGGGGCCTGGCGGTGCGCGCGGAATACGCCGTGGTCGACATGCGGGACCGGGCACGCGTGGATCAACTGGCGCGCGAGGCGCTCGCGCGGATGGGCAAGATCGACATCCTGTTCAACAACGCCGGGGACAATCGCCCGCAGACGCTCGAGCAGACCACCGACGACGTGTGGGACGAAGTGCTCGAGCTGAACTTCACCAGCGGCATGCGGCTGGCCCGCGCACTGGTGCCGGGCATGATCCAGCGGCATTGGGGACGCATCGTCTACACCTCCTCCGTGATGGCGCTGGCGTCCAACCCGGGTCGCGGCCTGTACTCCGGCAGCAAAGCCGCGCTGATCGGCATGGTCCGCGCCCATGCGCTGGAACTCGGACCGCTGGGGATCACCGTCAACTGCCTGGCGCCCGGACCCGTCCAGACCGATCTCCCCATGAGCCTGTTGAACGAACAGCAGAAGCAGCTGTTCGCGGAGCGCACGGCGGTCAAACGCTGGGGCCGTGTCGAAGACATGGTGGGGCCCGCCCTGCTGCTCTCGAGCGATGCCGGCGCGTTTATCACCGGCACCACGCTGACGGCCGACGGCGGCGTGTTGTGCCGCACCTTCGAGTGACAGCCTACCGAGCCTCGCAGGCCAGGCCCGCATGCTGCGCCACGCGGCTGCCATCGTAGTGGCTCATCCGCCGCTTGACCTGTGCATACTCCTCAGCCCGCCGCCGGACCTCGTCCGGCAGATACCGCAGGAACTCGTACTCCTGGATCGGCGTCGGCCCGTAGACCAGGCGGTCCAACCACGCGTCGGGAATCGGCGGGTCGTACATATCCAGCAGCGCGCCCACCCGATGGATCACGGTGGGCGTCGCACGACGCTGGATCTCCTGCTGCCGACGCGCCACGCTGCGGCGCAGCGCCGCCTCCGCCCGATTCAAATCCTCGGCGGCCATCCGCGCCTCCTCGTCCCCGGCGCGATACAGTCCGACCACGAACCGGGACACGCCGCAGGTGGTCATGCGTCCCTCACGACCCTGCTGCGCTTCGCAACGCACATACAGCACGTCGCCCCGCCAGTCGCGGGATACCTGCAGCACCAGCATGAACTCGTGCGACCCTTCCCAGGCAGTCTGGGCCGACGGCCGCAACTGGAAGTAGACGCCCGTGCCCCGCTCCACAGTCCCGGCCACCAGCGTCGCCTCCACCGGCGGCTTGAGTTCGTAGCGAATGTGCGACAGGCTCTTGCCCGCCAGGTCCGCGTTGGCCCCGCCGCGGGCCAGCGGCTCCCAACCGCCGGACAACGACGCGACCAGCGACCGGCTCTTCTCCTCCGTCCGCTCCACGCTCACGTTGCCCGCCAACGGCGTCGCCTGCGACGTGCGCGGTGCATAGTCCACGACCTGCACGGACCCGGCCGGACTCACGAACCGATACACGTACTGCAGACCCTGACCCGACCGGTCGTCGCCCGACAGCGCCGTGATCTCGAAACGCGCCTCCACGAGCCGCGCCTGCGGATTGGCCTCCTTGAACTCGTCCGTCGTCACGTCGCGACAACTCACCAGAGACGGCGCATCGAAACGCACGTCCAACGATGATCCGAGGACGGCCGGAGCCAGCCAGACGCACCAGCACCCGGCCAGCCACAACGACCCCAGCGTGCGGAGAACGCCCCGCCTGCACCGCCACCTTCGAAACAGCACACTCACGGCCAACATGGCGACTCCTTTCCACGGTCCGTAGGGGCCGCCGTCAGTGGCAGCAGAGATGCTCCCGGTGCACACGGCACCAGGAGCGCAGCAACCGTCCGGGCGCTGCGCAGTCTGCACAGAGAAGACAAGCAACGATCCCCGCGCATCACGGGCAGGGCGCGCCGCGGCGGGGTTGCCGGCAGTCGGCATCGCGGCCGGGCGGCTTGCTCCCAGCCCATCGCCTGCCGGCCGCTGTAGCGCAATCATAGCGCGGTCCCGCGCCGGGTCAATGGCGAGCCGGAGACGGATGGACGAGACGGACGGGATCGACAGGCGCCATGGAGGCCGGCGCACCGCTCGGTCTTGCGCATGGGGGGCCTCGGCGCCACCGCGAACAGGAGGCGGGACCGGCCGGTTGCGACCGCGTCAGCCGAGCATGGTCGGTGTCGGGTCCGTGGCCTACAATAGGCCCCATGATCCTCCTTTCCGTGGACAACGTCACGCGACATTACGGGCCGGAACCGGTGCTGGACGGTGTCACCTTTGACGTGCGCAAGGGCGAACGCCTCTCGATCGTGGGTCCGAACGGGACGGGCAAAACGACCCTCTTGAGGATTCTCGCGGGCCGGGAAGAGGCCGACGGCGGGAGCGTGCAGGTGCATCCCTCCATCCGCCTGGGCTACCTGGAGCAGCAACCCGAGTTCCAGCCCGGCCAGACCGTCTGGCAGGTGGCGCGCAGCGCCTTGCGGGAACTCATCGCGCTGGCGGAAGAGGCCGAACACCTGGCCCAGCAGCTGGCGGCCACCGTGGACGACGCCCAGCGACTGCGACTCGGTCGCCGATTCGATGACGTGCAGTCCGAACTGCATCGGCGCGACGGATATCACGTCAACCACAAGATCGAGCGCGTCCTGGGCGGCCTGGGCTTGGACGCGGGCACCTATGCGCGGGAGGTGGTCCGGTTGAGCGGCGGGCAACAGAACCGGTTGCTTCTGGCCAAGCTGCTGCTGGAGGACCCGGACCTGCTGCTCCTGGACGAGCCCTCCAACCATCTCGACCTGCAGGCCACGCGCTGGCTGGAAGACTACCTGGTCGACACGAGCCAGACCTTGATGGTGGTCAGCCACGACCGGTACTTCCTGGACCAGGTCACCAACCGTACGCTCGAACTGTTCCGGGGTACCGTGGACTCGTACGCGGGCAATTTCAGCGCATACCAGCGGCAGAAGGCGGAGCGTCTGGAAGTGCAGCGGCGCACGTACGAGCGGCAGCGGGCGGAGATCGCCAGGCTGGAGGATTTCGTGCGGCGGCACCATTACGGCCAGAAACACGCGCAGGCCGAGGACCGGCGGAAGAAGCTCGACCGGATCGAACGCGTGGAGGCGCCGCGCGAGATCGCAGCGCCCGCGATGTTCTTCCCCGCAGCCCCGCGCTCGGGCGATATCGTCCTGCGGGCCGAACAGCTGAGCAAGTCGTTCGACCGCCCGCTGTTCCAGAACCTCACCTTCGATGTCCTCCGCGGTGAGAAGTGGGCGGTGCTCGGCCCCAATGGGTGCGGCAAGACGACCTTGATCCGCTGCCTGCTCGGCGACGTCCCGCCGGACAACGGGCGCGCTGTGATCGGGACCGGCGTCCAGATCGCGTACTTCGATCAACTGCTCGGGTGCATCGATTCGACCCAGACGGTGGTGGAAGCGATCCGCCCGGCGCACAAGGAATTCGTGGAGCACCAACGCCGTGATCTGCTGGCCCGCTACGGCATCACCGGCGACATGGTCTTCCAGCGCGTCGATAGTCTCAGCGGCGGAGAACGCAACCGGGCCGCGCTCGCCTATCTGGCCGCACGCGACGCCAACCTGCTGGTCCTCGATGAACCCACCAACCACCTCGACCTGTGGGCCCGTACCGCGTTGGGACAGGCGCTGCGCAGCTTCGCCGGCACCGTGCTGCTGATCAGCCACGACCGCTACTTCCTGAACCAGGTCGCCGATCACCTGATCGTGATGCAGTCGGGTACGGCCTACGTCGTCGCCGGCAACTACGACACCTACCTGCACCTGGTCGCCCAAGGCCTGATCCCCAACCCCGCCACGCAAGCCGCCCCGCGCGATGAGCCGCAGACAAGATCGACGCGGCCCGACCGCGAACGGCCCGCGCGTCGGAAACGCAGGTTCCCCTTCCGAAAGGTCGAAGACCTGGAAGCCGACATCCAGGCGTGCGAGACGCGGATCGCCACGATCCATGGCGCGCTGGCCGACCCGGCATTACGCGACGGCCAACGTATCAAGGAACTCAAGGTCGACCTGGAACGGCAACACCAGCAACTCGAACAGCTGCTGGCCCACTGGGAAGAAGCCTCCGAACTGAACTGAATGTGGAGTCGCCCGCCTCGACGATACGCGTCGAAGCCGGGCGACTCGCTGCGGGGACATTCACGGCCAAGCAGAGGCCACACGGACTGCTAGAAGCCGATGTGCAAACCGAACCCGCCACGGTACACACCGATGTCCACGCCCCGATCGCGGCCATAGTAGTAGCGGCCGGGAACCACGTAGTAGCCCCCGCGCGGCGGCAGGTAATGCCGAACCACCGGCGGCGGCACATACACCGGCGGATAATGACGGTGCCGATACACGACCGGCGGAGGCGGCACCACGTGAACCGAGCCCCCCCAGTAATGCCCGTGTCCCATCCGAGGTGGCGCAGGCGGCCGCCCAGCAAACGCCGGAACCGCCGTACACACCACCGCCAGAATCGTCATCACAGCCAGAATGCGTGTCGTCTTCATTGTTCGTACCTCCAGTCAGTTCAGCGATTCGACGGGTTTCTCTGCCGGCCGCCGTGGCCTGGCAGCGGACGAGAACACGCATAGCGCGTGCCAATCGGGCCAACCAGACGCACGGTCCCCGCACCTGGCCGCCACGCCCACGGGAAAACACGCCCACCACCACCGAATCCCGCCCGCCGCCGAGAAGTCCGGCGGACCCCGCTGTGCATACAAGCGCGCCATCATTGTGACACCCAGTGGCGCTTTTTTGACGGCATCCCGGCCCGCCTTCCCCACCGGGTGCGACGGGCCTGCGCCGGAATCGGACCCGACGGAGAATGATCCGGCCAGGCAATCCGTGCCTGGAAGATAAACCTCGACAGTTGCGCCGGTCATGCACAGCAGTCCGTGTTCATTCAACAGCACCCACGCGGCCACCCGAAGTAGCCCCATGTTGCCCAATGCGTAGCCATGCGAACGTACGGCCGTCGTATACCCGCATAACGACCCAATCAGCGCGTGCCGGGCCGTCAAGCGCCATCCAGAATGGAGTAGCTCGGATGAAGACTTCTACACGGTTGTTGGCTTCCCTGTTGTTCGGTGCCTGCTGCTGCCTCGTGCCAGGAACCGCCAGGGCGGCGATGCCATACGACTTCGAATTCGCAGGCGATGTGCCGCCAACGCCCCTGGTCGGCTACCTGGAACGACAGACCATCCGAGACCTGGACCCGGCCGATAACCCGGTACGACTCGACACCTGCCCCACATGCGGAACCCGCGCGTGTTGCTGCTGCTGGAAAATCTGGGCCGATGCCCAGTTCTGGTCGCGTAGTAGCGCGCGGAACACCTCACTGGTGTACGAAGACCCCAAAGGGCCGGAAATCTACGAAGCCAATGACCTGGATTTCGCCTACGGCTGGGGACCACGCTTGGGCGTCACCCGGTGCCTGGACCCCTGCCGCAGCGTCAGCGTCGAATTCTTCGGATTCGACGGCTGGTCGGCCGGTGGCCAGACGTTTGGCAACATCAGCGTGCAATTTCCCAGCTTCCCTTATCTGCCTGAATTAACCGATCCAACAGACCCGAACTCGGGATATGGCGTCGCGACATTTCACTATGTCTCAGATTTGTACAGCGCGGAGGTCAATTACTTGCGCCGTGCAGGCAGCGTCAATTGGTTGACGTTGTTGGCCGGTTTCCGTTGGATGGAGCTGAGCGAGGACTTTGGGACGGTTTTTGAGACGGGTGGCACGGCGCCCAACTACTGGATCGACACGAATAATCATCTCTACGGCTTCCAATTAGGTGCGCTCGCCAATCTCGTTGACCGCGGGCCGTGGACGGTCGACTCGTGGCTCAAGGCCGGCGTCTACGGCAATGCAGCGGATCAGGCGACATACGAGGACTTCACCAGCGCTGGGGGTGTGACGACATACATCTCGGCGCGCGACTCCAACGTGGCGTTTTCCGGCGAGGTGGGCATGGCGCTCCGTCGCCAGATCACCAATCGTCTCTCTGCGCGTTTGAGTTACATGGCGATGTGGTTGGAGGGCGTGGCGTTGGCGCCTGAGCAACTGGACAATTCCGATCCCTCAAATGACATCGCCACACTGGACAATAGCGGCGGCATCTTCTATCACGGCGGCTTCGTCGGTTTCGAATATTTGTGGTAAGAGCTACTCGGGCTCTTCACAGGCCGTCTGGGCGGTGTATACTACGTGCACACACCGCGCAAGACCGGCGAGATGATCGGACGAGGAGAGATCTTGGGATTGTGCCGATAACAGGGGCAGCTGTCAGTCGCATTGTAGCGCGCGCGTGTGTTCGACCGGACCGCATAACACCGGGAGGATCACTGCGATGCGCGCTCCGTTCACTCTGGCGTTATGGATCTGTGCCGCCTGGGGCTGTGCCGGCAAAGTATCAGCCGAAATCCAGTATCATTTCATGCCGGGAGTACAGGGTCAGTCGGTCGGCTTCGCGCAGTTCGCTCAAGTCGCTCCGGAGTTCGGCCCGTCGAGTTTCAAGGTCCAATTGAGCGGCGCGCTCGATGGACAGGCACCGAGTGCTGATCCGTCCAGTGCGCGCGCCTACATGGACAAGTGGGGCCTGGGGGTATTCAACCCGACCGTGGGCAAGGACACGGGCGTGTTGGGCCAGGTATTGATCGATGGCCGACACGGTGGCGAGTACTTGCGGTTGGAGTTCCCTCAAGCGTTCCGTCTGACCTCCCTGATCTTCGCGTCCGTGGGCATCGGTGACCATTTCGACTTGTTGGCCGACGGCAACCTGATCGACCTCGACGCGTTGTTTCCCGGCCTGAGCACGATCAAGAAGATCGCCGTCAGCCAGGGCAACTGGCCGGGAAAAATCGACTTCACCAAGGCCACGCAGGCGCTCCCGTACGCCGTGCAGTGGGACATCGTGGTCCGCGGCGGAGGGATCGGTGACGGCATCCAGTTGGAGAACGTTGCGGGCAATCCGGTTCCCGAACCTTCGACACTTCTGCTGTGGTCGGTGGCGCTGGCCGCCCTCGGATGCGGCTGGCTTCGTCGCCGGTGAACCGTGATCATCAGCGGCGGGCGTTGGGCCTGACCTGAAGTCGGGTATCTTGCCCCAGCATTGGGGACGAGCGTTTATGCGTTTTGTTGCGTAACGCCTTCGATGCAATGGAAGCCGCGTCGGCGAACGAGCGCCGCGTTCTCGTGAAAGCTCAGTTCGCGGCTTGCGGCGGCCTCTCGCACGACGACGCGCGTACACCCGGCTGGCGTCGTCAGCGCCGCGACGCGCGGGAATTTCTCCCGCTGTGACCGGATGTGTCACGGCCCCGGCGATATCTCTCCATAGCGAGGTCGCGGACGCCGGATGGTGACGGCGGCGGCGCTCGGCAAGGTGAACCAATCGCAGGCCCGCCGGTCCATGCGGCGGGCCCCAGGACCAGGAGAGCAGCGATGGCCAAGTACTATGTTCAATCCGGTGATGTGAAGCTGGTGTTCCAGGCGCGCACAGCCCGGCAGGCGGCAATTGCGGCGTTCCAGTGGTCGTGCGATCGACAGGCGACGATCGAGGCTCAGTCTCCCTTGGAGCATGTGCAGATCGCCGAAGCGCGTGGCTGGCAACTCGAGCAGACTATCGCGGTCAGCGAGCGGGGGTTCGAGCGCGCCGACGCCCGCGTGTTCGACACGCTGGATATCGTGGCGGCCTGGCAAGGCCATTCGTTTCCCTGGGTGCCGTGCCGCCCGCCGGCCCGACGCCGGAAGGTGGCGGCCGCCCACCGAGCGGTTAAGCAACCGGCCGGCGGCCGCGCCGCTGACTGATCGCGTAGAGCGGCACGCCCACGGCCAGCGGCAGCAGGCCGATGATCGCCAGGCCCTCGGCATACGCCAGGCTGGAGTGCAGCATGTAGGCGCACGTGCAGCAGAAGATGATCGGCGGGAGAGGGAACAGCGGTGTCCGGAACGGGCGTAGCCGCCGGCCGTCGCACACGCGCAGCACGAACAGCGCGATGCCCGTCAGCAGGAAGAACAACCAGAAGACGGGCGCGGTGCCCGCCACGAGCGTGTCGAATCCGCCACCGTACTTCTCCCACGGCAGCCCTTGCAGGCCGACCAGTTGCAGCGCCGCGTCGATCGACTCGCGCCCCGGCGCGGTGCCCACGGCGAGCACCAGGAGCAGCGCGATGGCGCCTTGCGTGACCAGGGCGGCCGCCGGCGCGCCGCGCCGCTGATCCCACCGTGACAGCCGCGCGAATATCGGGTGGTCGGCGCCCAGGGAGGCGTAGATGCGCGAGCCAGTGAGCGTCAAGCCGTTGATCGCGCCCAAGGCCGAGATCATGACCAGCGCACAGATCGTGGAACGGCCCCAATCGCCCACGACCCGCTGCATCACTTCCGCTGCCGGCGCCTCATACGCCCGCGCGCCGTCATACCCCAACACGATCAGGTAGGCCGTCACGACCAACAGGTAGACGGCGGTGATCAGCCCGATGCCCAGAAACAGCGCCCAGGGCAGGTTCCGCCGCTGACCACGCACCTCGGCCGCCACGAAGGCCGCATCATTCCAGCCGCCGTAGGCGTACAACACAAACACCAGCGCCAATCCGAAGCTGGCATGGCTGCTCACGCTCGTCGGCTCCCACGCACCCCGCTCGGAACACAGCAGCGCGGCCAGGAAGACGCCCACCAGCCCCAGGATCTTGACGACGCTCAGGATGTTCTGCACCGACTTGCCCACGACGACCCCCAACAGGTTCATCACGGACAACACGACGATCGACCCGGCCGCGAACCAGAGCGTGGCGGCACTCTCGCCCGGCCTGGCGCCCCAGAGTTGCACGCCATAGTCGGCGAAGGCGTACGCCATCGCGCCGATGCTGCCGGTGAGGATGACAGCCAGCTGCGCCCAGCCGAACAGGAACCCCATCCAGCGCCCGAACGCCTTCGTCAGGTAGTGATAGTCGCCGCCCGACCGCGGATAGGCCGTCGCCAGCTCGGCGTAACAGAGCGCGCCGTTGAACGACAGGCACCCTCCCAGCAACCACACGCCCAACGCCGCCCACGGTCCGGATGTGTTGGCGAACACGATCGGAGGTGACTTGAAGATCGCCGTCCCCACCACGATCCCGACGATGATGCTCGCGGCATCCCAGAGGCTCAAGGTCGGAGCGATGGGCATCGCGGGGTCGGCAACCGCCGCCGCAGGGCCGTTCTCGTGCGTCGTCATGAGCGTCCTTCGTGCATGATAGTGCCGAATAGATGTCACTGCACTCGGCAGCATGGAGTGAAGCGCCGCGGGGACCAGCCTGCGCGCTCCGGCCCCCACGCGCGCCGCAAGCCTACCATTGTCTCTAACCACGACGGGCCGTACAGCCGACGTCGGAGAAAAACCGGAAATCCCGGACCCGCACGCCCGGCACAGCGCCTGCCCCGTCCCGGCTGCGGGCCGCGCGTGGACCGGCCCGACGTCAACGTTTCGTCAAAGCGCACAGGTCCCGCCAACGGCGCGCGCTGAAACGGCGACCCGATTCTTGCCTGATTTTCACGCATTTTTCTCGCCTTCTCCGCCGAGTGCGGTTAGACTAGAATGTAACGTCAACCGGCTGCTTCCTGGCAGCGGACAACGCCCGAATCATGTCTCGTGTCACAGGAGGGGCGACCATGCATATTCCACCGGGCATGGTATTCTGAGCAGCGACCACCGCGCCGTCGCTGCTCAACAGCACTCTCGTGGGTTGCTTCCAGACCTTTCATTTCCCTTTGTGAGTCTCGTTTCAGCGGTTTGATCGGGGTGCTCTGCGGGCAGACTCGTGGCCCGCCACGAGGAGTCCGGCTACGACGATCGGTTCACGCAGATAAAGGACGGCGGCATGCGATGCACAGCTCAGCCTGGTCGCCTCGCGGCCCGTCAGACCCTCAGGGGCAAGCGGGTGGATCCGGTCACGAGCGTGGGCGGACTGCGGGCACCGGGACGGTTCGAGTTTCCAATCCATTCGCTTAACCCCTCGCCCACTCCCGGGTGGCTGCGAGGGGTTTTTTTGTTGATCCCCCACGAGGCATCACCATGGCCGCATCTCGGGCCTACACGCACGTGCTCCGCGCGGTGCTCTTCCTTTGGATCCTGTCCGGCCTGCGCGCGACCGCTGAGGCGGCAGAGCCCGATCTGCCACGCGCGGCGGACCCGGCCATGGCGACACACGTCCGCGCCAACGCCCGCTGGGCGGCGGCCGCGTTCAGCCAACACGCAGCGTCCCCGGACGCCGCCGCGGCGCGGGAGCGGCTGGTCCTGGTCGAGGAAGAGGGGGCGGGCGATACCAAGGTCGGGCGTTGCGCGTTCGGCACGCCGTTGCGCCTGGGCGACAAGACCTACACGCGCGGGATCGGCGTCAACTCGCGGTCCGTGCTGCGCGTGCTGACGGCCCGGCCGGCGGCTCGGTTTGCGGCCGACATCGGGCTGGACCGCAACGTGGACGGCACGCGAGGCTCCGTGACGATGCATGTCATCGTCGCCGGTCAGGAGCGGTTCCGGACGCCCGTGCTGCGCCCTGACGGCTCCGTGCAGTCGATCGACGTGCCGCTGGACGGCGCCGAGAGCTTCGATCTGGTCGTCCAGGACGGCGGTGATGGACGCGGTTGGGACCAGGCCGATTGGGCCGACGCGCGCGTGATCCTCCAAGACGGCACGCAACTGTGGCTGGACGACCTGGCTACGCAAGCCGAACCGGCACACGCCCTGCCCTTCTCGTTCGTCTACGGCGGGCACGCGTCTGCCGAGCTCCTGCCGCACTGGCCGTGCGAGCTGTCCGACCGGCAGGTGGACGCCACCCGCGCGCAGCGCATCGTGACATTCACGGACCCTGACACCGGTCTGGAGGTGCGGGCGGTCGCCACGGTCTACCAGGACACGCCGGGCGTGGACTGGACTTTGTACTTCACGAACCGAGGCAGCCAGGACGCGCCGGTGCTGGAACAGGTGCGTGCCGTCGACACACGCATCGCGCTCGGCCTGGGCGGGCACGCCGTCCTGCGCACTCTGCGCGGCAGCACCTGTGCGCCCGACGACTGGATGCCGCGGGACCTGCCGTTGGCGCCCGGCAGCCCGGTGGAATTCGGAGCGGTCGGCGGGCGCTCCTCGGCCGAGTCGCCCTTCTTCACGGTCGACTGGGGGAGCGGCGGCGTGGTGACAGCGGTCGGCTGGTCGGGCCAATGGCGCGGGAGCGTGGAACTCGAGGCCGGCAGCAATCTGAGCATCCGGGCCGGCATGGAGCATCTGCACCTGTCGCTGCGCCCCGGTGAATCGATCCGATCGCCGCGCATCCTCCAACTGTACTGGTCGGGCGGCGATCAGTATCGCGCGTACAACCTCTTCCGCCGGACGATGTTCGCCCATGTGGTCCCCCGGCTCGACGGCCGCACGGCGATGCCGCCAATCGCGCATTTGAGCACGTCGTTCTACGAACTGAACAACTCCACCGAAGCCAACGTACTGTCGCATTTGGAGGCCGCCCGGGCGGCCGGCTTCGATACGCTCTGGCTGGACGCCTATTGGACGCGCGACGGGTTTCCCGCCGGCATGGGGCACTACGGGTTCCCGATCGAACGGGCCGAGCCGCGTGACCGGTTCCCGCGCGGCCTTGCGCCGATCCGCGACGCGGTGCACGCGGCGGGCCTCCAGTACCTGATGTGGTTCGAACCGGAACGGGTGTACCCGGGCACCGCGCTTGCGCGGGAGCATGCGGAGTTCGTGATCTCGCCGGCCAGCGACGGCGGCGGACTGTTGAATCTCGGCCTGCCGGAGGCGCGCGAGTACATGACGCGATATCTGAAGACCGTCATCCAGGAATACGGCCTCGACTGGCTGCGCATCGACTTCAACATCGACCCCCTGCCCTTCTGGCAGTTCCTGAACCAGCAGGATCCGGCGCGTGTGGGCATCGCCGAGATCCGATATGTCGAAGGCTTGTACCGCATGTGGGACGATCTGCGCACCCAGTACCCGCACCTGCTGATCGACAATTGCGCCAGCGGCGGGCGGCGGATCGACCTGGAGACCTGCTCGCGCGCGATCCCGCTGTGGCGCAGCGACAACACGTGCGATATGATCGGAGACGATCCCGGCCGGATCGCCGACGCGGCGGTCAAGAACCAGCTGATGAGCCTGGGTCTCAATCGGTACGTGCCGCTGAGCACCGTCGGGCAGATGGGCACGACGCCCTATCTGTTCCGCAGCGGCTTCAACGGCGGGATCGCGTTCGCCGAGGATTGCCGCGGGGCCGAGTTCCCGCGCGATCAATTGCGCCGTGCAATCGCCGAAGGCCGCGAGCTCCGCCCGTACTGGCTCGGCGACTTCTACCCGCTCTCCACGCCCACGCTCGATCCAACGGCCTGGTGCGTCATGCAATACCACCGCCCCGCAGAGTCGGATGGAATTGTCCTCTGCTTCCGGCGCGACCGGTCGCCTTACGCCGGTTTCGACTGCGCGCTGCGCGACATCGACGAGACGGCCGACTATGAAGTGATCGAACGGCCTGACTATCAGCCTGCTGCGCCGCGCACGATGAAGGGTGAGCAACTACAACGGTATCGGGCGCTGATCAATTCTCAACCCGGTTCGCTGATCATCCAGTACCGCCGCGCCGACGGCTAGTGCCGCAACTCACAAGTGGCAGCGCCGCCTGCGGCTCTACAGTGTCTGCCTCCTTGCCCGGCTGTCTAACCGCAGGCCCAACGGGCCGCGCGCTGTGCACGAGGCGGCTGCCAGCGCATCCCCGCGCCGCCTCCGAAGTGCAGCGGTGGGGACGTACGCGCGCGGGCCGCCGTCCGCCGCGGGCTCAGGTGCCGGCCGCCGGTGTCCAGCGCGCGCTCACGCCGTCCGCCT
>JBPOJB010000020.1:0-82404 GCA_052034005.1 Planctomycetota bacterium
ACAGAGGCGGGCTTCTAGAAAAGATGCCAGACGGCGGGCTTGGGGCGGGCTTGGGGCGGGCTTTTCTTGGTCAAATACTTCGAGACAAATGCCGCTCATTCCGGTCAGTTAAAATGAGCCGCCGCACGCGTGGAGCCCAACTCATTCGAGCCCCAGCCGTTGGCGACGAACGCGACGAAAGCCGCGCGGAAGATGGCCCGGGCCACAGGACGCCGGACCCCCGTTCCATTGGTGCGTAATAGGCCCCCGTAGTGGTTATAGACGTCCGTCTCGCTGATGATCACCGTGTTGGACGTGCCGTCTTTGATGCTGGCCAGCGACCGCCACATCTTGCCGGGCGCGAACAACCCTGCCACGTTGCCATCACGAAGCCAGCCCAACTCCAGCCACGGCGACCAGGGACCAAGCTGCTGCATCTCGTACGGCCAATAGTGGAAGCCTTCGGCGCCCGCATAGTTCGTCCAGGCGATGCCGTGCGTCTCCGTCACGTTGCTGAAACCCCTGTCCGACGGGCACCTGAGTGCCGGCAGCAGCGTGCCCGTGTGGGGCTGATTAAAGGCCCGCAACCGGAAGTCGATCCGGTCATAGACCGCCGTTTGCTCCAAGTAGGGCAGCAGAGCCGTGACCCAAGTGTGATGGTAAGGCAACGGCAACACACCGCCGTTCTCATACTGAGGCACGTCCGGACAACCCCAAATGATCTTGGGGAACGCGCGATGCACGTCGTGATAGTTGTGCATCGCCAGACCAATCTGTTTGGCATTGTTAGAACACTGCATACGGCGTGCGGCCTCGCGTGCCGCCTGGACCGCAGGCAGAAGAAGCGCCACCAGAATGCCGATGATAGCGATCACGACCAACAGTTCTACGAGCGTGAAACCACGCCGCCTTTTCCTGGACATGAGACTACCTCCACAGCACAAAGTGGGATAAGAAAGACGATTGCCCGGAAACGTATCCCTGTGTCGTACACGCGTCGTCAAGGCTGCCCTTTGTCGGGGACCCCGACGCCGCCTCAGTTGCACACCTCCTCTCACCATTACGCAACAAACGACCCACCGAACACCGCACAACAGACCGCACTGACGGATTCACCATCCATTCCGCAGTCTACAACGAAACCATACTACCGCGCGACCAGAGAAGAAACAACCACTTATCCTCACTCGCCCCCCAAGGGAGCAGTTCAGCTTCTGCAGAGCAAAAGCTGAACGAAGAATGTTAATCGTTTCTGTTGCGGAAAGGAAATCCGCGTGTCTTTGTGCGCGAAACGCATTGACGGTCGCCGTTCACGGTTATCGTGAGCGCGCAGGGAGGCCCGGGGCGTTTTGATGAGATCACAACGGTCAAAGGGCTAGAAGAAGACAAGCGTTCGTTGTCGCGATATGGGTGACGCGCAGGGGCGCCCTGGTCTGGGCTACGAGGAGTCTAGCTCCAAAGCGGGAAGGAGTCTAGCTCCAAAGCGGGAAGGAGTCTGGCTCCAAAGCGGGAAGGAGTCTGGCTCCAAAGTGGGAAGGAGTCTAGATCCAAAGTGGGAAGTGCGCGTCCCGCGAAGAATGCGTGCATCGTCTCTTCGAGGAATAGAAACGCGGAGCGGCCGCGTTGGGCACACGTCGCCAGCACCGTCCAGATGCGTTCGCACCAGGAGCGACCGGCTGGGCCGCGCGTCCCCTGGGTGATCTTCCGATCGATCACAACGAAGCGGAACCGTTGCTCCATGGCGTTGTTCGTGGGCTCGACCCCCAGCGTGCCCAAAAAGCGGAAATAATGGGCGCTGTACTTGCGGAAACGCTTGGCGATGTCCTGCGCTTCGCGGCGGCTGGGCGGCCGCTTGGCCACCGCGAGCACGTCGCATGGGGCGCGGTTCGCCAACTGTCTCCAGCGATCCGGTCGCATGATGTCCCGCTGGTGCCAGACCCGAAAGAGTCGTTGGATTGCCGCCAGCAACCGCTGGCCACAACCGCGCGTGGCACGATCCGTCAGGGTGGTGAGGTATTTCACATCGCGGATCAGGTGCGCTCAACAGAATTGCATGTTGGCTCCGGTGTCCTCCAGTAACTTGCGATACGCGCTGTGGCAGGTTGGACTCGCAGACGGGATCTTGCGCTTCTTCTGGGAGTTGTTGTTGTAGGAGTGACCGTATTCCTCCTCGTACTATGGGTGCAGGGCCTTCCTGGACCACATCACGACCAATATCGGGTCTTCGCGTCACTGACAAACATGGGTAACGCATTGCGGTACTACGACCAACAGCATGGTCGATTGCCACCGGCAACAGTTGCAGATGACAACATCAGCGCGCATTGCGGTTGGCGCATTGAGGTCTATCAGTATATGGTTGACAATGGATTTCTAGCGGTTTCAGCAGCAGGCACCCGGCCCTCTGCTGACTATGAGCGCAACAAAGCATGGAACGATCCAGAAAACTTGCGACTTCAGGACTTGGGCGTCAGCATCTTCGAATATGTTCCTCGGCGCGAACGGTCCATCGCGAGTGACTATTCCACATACTTCAAAGCCATCACCGGTCGCGACACTGCCTTTGACCCGTCGTGGTGAACACGTCGGCACGGGATGAACAGGCTCGCCGGCTTTCGCCGACTCGAAGTAACGGGAGCTGATTCTCCAGCCGACCTTGGTACCGAACGCATATGCGCGGCCCCGAGCCGCTGGGTCGCCAGCCCGACAGCTCCATGTAATCGACCAGAGTGTCTGCAACCTCGACCTCGGCAACCAGCAACCACGTTCTGCAACCTCGTTCCCTCTGGTGCGCCGTTCCGTTCAGGCGGCGGGGAGGAGATGAAAGGGCCGGCGCGCTCGAGGCACGAAGCGGCGGCCTGGGGCTATTCGTCCTTCAGTCCCAGGCGGGTAAGCCAGCGGCGGGAGGTTTTGGACTTGTCGGAACCGGGGGTGTGTTCCGGCGCTTCGGGTCGGGCCTTCTCCTGTTCGAGGAGGCGCAGCTTCTCGTCCAGTGCCGCGCGTTCCCGGGCCAGCCTCGCCCGTTCGAGCGAGGCTTCGATTTCCGCTTGCCGCAGTTTCTCACGCAGTTCCTCCTGCATGCGCGCCAAGTTCTCCCGCTCCTCGCGGATCAGTTCGTCCTGGTCGAGGACTTCGGCAATGGCGGACGCTCCGACCGCGAAGTTGCCGATGTTCTCCGCCTGCTGCTGGAGGAGTTCCCTCAGTTCCGCGATTTCCCGGTCCTTGTTGGCCACGACCTCGTCGGTGACGCGGATCGTGCCTTCGATCGTCAGGCGCTCTTTGGCCCGGTCCGGGCTGTCGTCCTGGATCGAGTCGTCTTCCAGCTGAGCCAGCAGTCGTTGTTTCTGAGCTTCCCAATCCCAGCCGGACATCGAGGTTCCGGCGGCGCCTTGGTGATGCTGTGCGTCGGCCAACTGCTTGGCGAGCCGGTCCTTTTCAGCGCGGAGTTCCCGCACGTCCTGGACGGCCATGTTGTAGCGTTTCTGCAGGTCGTCCAGTTCGGCGCTGGTGCCTGACGGCGTGGCGGCCAGTTCCTGTTGCAGCTGCCGCATTTCGAGATCGTGTTGGTCGCGGAGTTGCTTGAGGAGCTGTTCGTGTTCGGCGCGCAACCGATCGAGCTCTTCGGCATGCTGTTGCTCGAGGCCCGGATCGACGCGAGGTTCAGCTTGGGCGGCGGCGAGTTGCTGGTCGCGGTCCACCAAGCGCTGTTCCAGTTCCTCGACCTCCTGGCGGGCGAGCGCCAGGGCCTGGTGGGCGGCGAAATCACGTTCCTCGGCGGCGGCCTGAGCGCCGGCCAGTTCGTCAGCCAGCCGCGCGGCGGTCTCTTCGGCGGCGGCCAGTGCGCGTCGCGCCTCGGCGAGTTCTGTCTGGAAGCGTGCCGTCTGATCGTTGGCTTGGAGCTGTTCGACCCGCTGTTCCCAGTGCGTCTCGCGTTCTTTCGCCTGGGCCTGCTGTTGCGCCAGGTTGTGCTGGGCCTGGTCCCGCTGCTGGGCCAGCTCGTCGCGTTGACGTTCGAGCGCGTCGGCCGTCTCCTGAACTACCTGGCATTGTTCCAGGGCATCGTCCAGGAGTTTCTGCAGGTGCTCCTGGCGGCGCAGATCGATGTCACAGTCCTTCTGGCGTTGCGCGGCCTCCTGGTCGGCCAAGGCGGACTGTCGGAGTTCCAACTGCTCGGCACGCTGCTCGCACTCTCTGCGCTGGGCGGCCAGTTCGCGCTGCTGATCGGCAAGCTCGGCGCGGAGCCGGGTCAGTTGTTCCTGGTCCTGGCGAAGCTGTTGTTCGTGCGCGGCCTGCTCGGTGCGCTGCTGCTCTAAGGCCGCGACCGCCTCGCCGTGGCGTTGCTGTTCGTCGTCCAGCGCCTTGCGTTGCGCGTCGAGTTGCGCGGTCTGTTGGCGCAGTTCCTGTTCTTGCGCCGCCACCGCTTCCGCCTGCCGCCGCAACTCTTGTTTCTGCTGGTCGAACTCGTGCTGGTCCGCGGTGAGTGTGTGGCGTTCCTGTTCCAGCGTAGCCTGCAGACGTTGGCATTCGCCGCGCTGCTGATTCACACCGGCACGGGCTTCGGCCAGGCGTGCGGCTTCCTGCTGCAGCGTCGCGACCTGGTCGGCCAGCCGCTGCGCTTGCTCCTGGAGCGCTTCGTCGCGCTGGTCGAGGGCACTCTGCCGCTCGGCTTGCCGGGCCGCTTCCTGCTGCAGCGTCGCCGCCTGGTCGGTGAGCTGGCCGTCGCGCTGGTCGAGGGCACTCTGCCGTTCGGCCTGCCGGGCCGCTTCCTGCTGCAGCGTCGCCGCCTGGTCGGCGAGCTGTTGTGCCTGGTCCTGGAGCTGGCCGTCGCGCTGGTCGAGGGCACTCTGCCGCTCGGCCTGCCGGGCCGCTTCCTGCTGCAGCGTCGCCGCCTGTGCGGTGAGTTCTTCCGCTTGTTTCTCGAGTGCGTTGACACGCTGGTCCAGGTCGTGTTGCAGGTCGGCCTGCGCCGCTTCCTGCTCGCGCACGGCCGCCTCCCGGGCTGCGACAGCCTCCCGTTCCTGAGCCAGCGCTGCGACGTCGGTGGCATGTTGCGCATCGCGGCTCTCGAGCGCGGCGCGCAGCGATTCCACTTCCGCCAGTTGCTGGTCGAGTTGCCTGGCCCGGGTCGCCGACTGCGTGGTGTGCTGCTCGAACTCGCGCTCGCGAGTCGTCAGCTGGGCCTGGCGCTGGTCGAGCGCGGCCTCGCGGCGCTCGCATTCCTGCTGCCGGTCGGCCAGTTGGCACTCTTGTTCGGCCAGCTCGGTCCGGCAGCGATCAAGCTCCTGCGTCCGTTCGCGCAGGTCCTGAAGCAGCACTTCCTGCTCGGTTTGGGCCGCCGCCTGGTGTTCTTCCCATTGCCGTTGCTGCTGGTCCAGCTCTTCGTGCTGCCGCGCCAGCTGCTCGGCTTTCTCTTCCAGCTCTGTGGCCTGGTGCGTCAGTTCCAGGTCGCGACGCTCGACGTCCGAGATGTCCTGCTGCAGTTCGTCGGTGATCTTGCGCAGCTGTTCGGCCAGCGACCGTTCAATTCGTTGGATCCGGTCCCGCTCGGCCTGCAGCAACTGCCGCGCATGTTGGCGCTGTTCTTCCAGCGAACGTGCGAATCGTTCGCTCCATTGGGCGGTCTCACCGGTCGTGGGGAGGTGGTCTTCCATGTCGGATCAGTTCGGGCACAGCAGGCAGCGCGAGATGGAAGCACCAACGCTCGGGGGGCCAGGTCCATAGGCGGACTGCGCGCCGCAGGGCGTTGCTGCGCATAAGTTGCTACCATTGCTATAGGTCAGAACCATGGCTGGGTCAAAAAGCGGATTTCGGGCGGGAGGAGGACCGCAGCGGATGTGCGGGTCGCGCCCCGCGTGACGGGGCGCCGGGCGGCACCCGCCGCGTCGCGTCGACTTGGCAGCGGTCTGTGCGGCCGTCATCATGGAGACTGGTCTACAATCCGAACGGGGAGTGGAACATTGAACATCGGGCCGACTCATATCGTCGACACGTTTGCCGAGGGGTTCGGCATGCGGTTTTGCCGGTTGATTGTCACGGCGCTGGATGACTACTGGCTGGATGCCGCGTTGCGCGAGTTTACCGGTTATTCGGCGTCGGTGATCGCCTGCGACGCCGAAACGGGCGTGGAACAGATGCTGGGGGCCGACCGGACGCCCGACGGCCGGCCGGGCGCCTCGGTGATGGCCTTCGGCTTCTCGCCGGACAGGCTGGCCGAGGCGGTTGCCAACCGGACGGGTCAATGCCTGATGACCTGCCCGACGACGGCCGTGTATGACGGGCTGCCGGAGGGCGAGCCGCGGATCCCGCTGGGCAAGCACCTGCGCTTCTTCGGCGACGGCTACCAGAAGAGCAAGCTGGTGGCGGGCGTCCGGTATTGGCGGATCCCGGTGATGGACGGCGAGTTCGTGGTGGTGGAATCGTTGGGGGTCGCCAAAGGGGTGGCGGGGGGCAACATCCTGGTGATGGGTCGCGACCTGCCGACGACCCTCTCCGCGGCCCGGCGGGGCGTCGCGGCGGTGCGTGAGCTGCCCGGCGTGATCACGCCGTTCCCCGGCGGTGTGGTGCGGAGCGGCAGCAAGGTCGGATCGCGCTACAAGGCGCTCAAGGCGTCCACCTCCCACGCGTACTGCCCGACGTTGCGGGGCCGTGTCGAGAGCCAGGTCGACCCGGCAGCCCACTGCGTGTACGAGATCGTGATCGATGGCCAGAGCGAGGCGGTTGTGGCGCAGGCGATGGGGGCGGCGATCCGTGCCGCGGCAGGCGAGGGCGTGGTGGCCATTTCAGCGGGCAACTACGGTGGTCAGCTGGGAAAACACCACTTCCACTTGCGCCGCCTGCTGTGATGATCAAGAAATGCAACCACCGTGCCGGAACCCGACACGGTGGCTGAAGAACCGACGACGGTCTGCACGGGTCTGCACACCCAAATCAAGTATCTCGACGTGGCTTGGCCACGGCTGTTCCACCTGCCGCTCGCCCGGTTCCGTCCGAGCGCCCGGTGGCGGCGCCGCGCGCGGTTACTGGGTTGGTGTCCGGCCCTGAATCTGGCCCGAGCTGTAGGCCTTCATCAAGGTCGCCTCTTCCGTCAGCTTGAATTCCGGCCCCGGCGGAAAGTACTGGACATCGTCATGCACATAGTACGGACTGGGCAGCGTCTGCCCGTTCATGCTGACCTGGCAGCCGGTTGTCGTCACGGCGGCCGCCAACGCGACTCCGCACATCAAACCGCGCATCCAGCCTTGGGCGAGCTTCGACTTCATGAACCTGTTCTCCCAGTCTCGGGCGTGACCAGCACGGACGCCACAACTACTTCGTACAACCGGCATAACCGTCAAGTCCAATATCGGCCGCAGAGCCCGGCCACTTTGGCTGATTTGCCAAAAAAACTCTCCGGCACGCGGCCTGGTCCGCTATCATGGAGTGGGCAAGGGAACCGGCCGCGTGCCGCCCGGAGAGGAGGCAGGTCATGATGTGGGGTAGGTATCGTGCGAGCCGCGAGTCGGCCGACAGCCGGCCTGGGGCGGCGGAGGCGAGGCAGGTTGGGCGATGGGCCCTGCTAGCAGTGGTGGCCTGGGCCGCGTGCGTCCCGGCGCGGGCCCAGGTAGTGCGGGGGATTCCCAACGACGCGCATTTCTCATCGTTCGCGTCCTATCTGGACGGCGATTACCTGACCGCCGGCCGTCTGTTCTCGTCCACACCGCGGATCAAGAGCACGACCGGCGTATGGATCGATTCGATTCCCTATCACGCGATGATCGGCGAATGCAAGTATCAGATGGGGGACCTGGCCGGCGCTTTGGATCAGTACACGGCGGCCCTGCAGGTGGCGCTCGCGTATCCGGACTGGCTCATGCTCTTGGATCTGACGCGGCCGGTGACGCCCGCGACGCGCGTCATGCGCGCTCCGCCGACCTGGGGTGTTCCCACGCGTGCGATCCGCGTCGCGTCGCTTCCGAGTCGCGTGGGCCTGCGGGTCGGTTCGGAGGCTCAGAACGCGTTGGCGTTGCAGCAAGGTGGGCTGATTCAGTCGCCGGAAATCGTGATGTTCAATGCCAACGAGATCGTGCGTTGTACGGTTCTGGCGCTGCGCCGCCGGGCGGAGATCTTGGGACCGACCGGTGAGCATAACTCGCTGACCAATCAGTTGGTGACGACCCTCCAGCGGCGTCTGGCGCCGCCCAACCACTATGCGCAGGTCTGGATCAGCCTGGAGTTGGGGTTGGCTTTGGTGGCCAAGGGGAAGAATCAAGAGGCGGTCAGCGAACTCAACAACTCCTTGTTGATGAACGGGATGGATCATCCGTTGACGTCGACGGTGTTGCTGGAGTTGGGCAAGTTGGCGTTTCAAGCCGGCGATTTTGCGGCGGCGGGCGTGCATTTCCTGGAGGCGTCCTACGCGGCCGCGATGCAAGCGGACGAAGACTACACGCAATACGATATCATTGCGGAGTCGCTGCGCTGGGCCATGGTGACGCACCTGGTGACCGGCAAGCGGGAGTATTTCGCGCCGTTGACGATGGCGGCCGATTGGGCGCGGCGGTCGCGTGTACGCTCGCTCGAGGCGTCCGTGCTGTTGGCGGCCGCCGAGAACAACGCGTCGATCGGCGATGCGGCCCAGAGCGGCAACCTGCTGAAGCTGGCCGCGGCGGCGATGCGGAACCGCGATTGTCTGCGGGGCGAATTGGGCGCGCGCTTCCAGTACGTCACGGCCCACACATTCTACTTGCAAGGCGACATGAAGCGCGGTTCGGCGGCGCTGACGACCGCGCTGACGTTCCAGAAGGCGGGTGCGTCCCGCCGCCTGTTCCAGATCGCGCTCGTGGACGGGCTCTTCCGGGCCAACAGCATCACGTCGCGGCAAGCCGACGCGTTGTTCGCCAACGTGTTGCGCGATCCGACGCCGCTGGACTGGGCCACCGATCCGCTCGAGTCGCTGGCGGTGCTGTCGATCCCCCACGCCCTCCCCTACGAGCATTGGATGGCGGTGGCGCTGGATCGCAAGGAGAAAGACGTGGCGTTGCGGATCAGCGAGGCGTTGCGCCGGCACCACTTCTACACGTCGTTGCCGGCGGGCGGTCGCGTGTTGAACTTGCGCTGGGTGCTGGAGGCGCCGGCCGAGTCGCTGACGCCGACGGCGATCCTGCACCGTCAGGAGTTGCTGAACCGCTACCCCGAATACGCGCAGCTGTTGCAGGAATCGCAGCAAGTGCGGGCCGACCTGGCCGCGCTGCCGACCGCGGCGGGCGGTGAGCAGCAGCAGCGTCAGGCGGCGCTGCAGACGCGCCTAGCCGAGATCGGGCAGCGCCAGGAGAGAGTCCTGTGGTCCATCGGCCTGGGCCGCGAGCGGGGCGAGTTCGTGTTCCCGCCCACCACCGACGTGACGGCCGTGCAACAGCAGTTGCAGCCCCGGCAGCGAGTGCTGGTGTTCGTGGCGGCCGGCGGCACCACTTGTGCCTACATGCTCGAGAAAGAGGCCTATACAACCTGGCAGTTGGAGCCCTGGACCAAGATCAGCCCCAACGTCCAGCAGTTGCTGCGGGAGCTCGGCCTGTACGACCGCAACCAGCCGCTGGGCAGCAAGGAGCTCGGCAGCGCGGCGTGGCAGGACACGGCGGTCACGGTTCTTCAGCAGCTGACAGGCAACGCGCCGGCCGACGCGTGGGATGAGTTCGATGAGCTGGTCATCGTACCTGACGGCCCGTTGTGGTATGTGCCGTTCGAAGCGCTGCAGATCCAGAAAGGTGCGGAGAAGATCTCGCTGCTGGACAAGGTGCGGATCCGATACGCGCCGACCATCTCGCTCGCCGTCCCCGACAAGACGCCGCGCAGGCGCGACGCCCGGACGGCGGTGGTGACCGGCATGCTGTTCGCCAAGAGCAATGAGACGGCCTCCGCGGAGGTGGCGGCCTCGCTGCAGGAGAACGACCCCAACGTGTTCGCCGTGCCGCTGATTCCCGAACCGCCCGCGATGCGGCTGTCCAAGACCGTGGACCGGCTCGTGGTCCTGAACGACTTGGATAACGACCCGAAGGCCCCCTACGATTGGGCCCCCGTGGCGGCTGACAAGAGCAAGGCTTCGGCCAGCCTGGGACAGTGGATGCTCTCGCCTTGGGGCGGTCCCGATCAGATCGTGCTGCCCGGGTTCCACACGCCGGCGGAAATGGCGCTGAAGCGCGGCGGCACCGGCGCCGAGATGTACCTGACCATCTGCGGGCTCATGTCCACCGGCACGCGGACCATCCTGCTGAGCCGCTGGCGCGACGGCGGGCGCACCAGCTACGACTTGATGCGCGAGTTCGTCCGTGAGTTGCCCCACCGCACCGCCAGCGAAGCCTGGCATCGAAGCGTCCAGCTGGCCAGACAGTCGGACTTGGACTTCACCTGCGAACCGCGCGTCAAATCACGACCGACCGACACGATCCTGAAGGCGGATCATCCGTTCTTCTGGAGCGGTTACATGCTGGTCGACACGGGCGTGGAGCCGAAAAACGATTGAGCGGGGGCGCAGAGCGGGTTCGCCCGAAGTAGTCGCACTCATCCCGGACGGGGCGCCGCGCTGCTCATTGGGCGGCCGTCTTCTGCGGTTCGGTGTCGTAACCGAATCCCCAGACCGCGCCCCGAGCCGCGTGGTGCCACCGGGCATTGTTCCGGACACTCCCGTCGTCGGGATACTGGTCCGTGCCGCTGAGGTCCACGAACACGCCGATGGTCGGCATGGCCGAACGGAAATAATCGCCGCGCGGATTGGCGGCCGATGCAGTACCCAGGTACGAGTAGCCCGTCGGGCGGTACTTGTCCTTCCCCCCTTGGTCGCAGAACAGCCCGATCGAGTTCTCGTCGCCGCCACCCGCCGATTTCTTCGGGATGTAATACTCGTCCTGACCCGCGACGTCCACGAAGGTGCCGATCGCACCGTCGCGGCCCGCCCCCAGCGCCATGCCCAGCACGCGCGCGTCGTTATAGCGATCGTCGCCCGCGTGATCGATCAACGAACCGATGGCGAAATGGGCAGCGGCCCCTTGTGCGAAGTAGACGCCGCGATAGGTGTCGTTCCCGCCCCGATCGACCAGCATCCCGATCCCCCACCAGAAGCCGGTGGCCTGGCTGAAGACCCCACCGTAGTACACATCGTCGCCGCCGCCGTCCAGCAGCGCACCGACGCCCCCGGCCAGGCTGCGTCCGTCTGAGTCGTCGGCGCGTCGCCCGTAGCCGCATCCCTGCGACAACGACGTCTCGTGCAGCCGGGTCTGCGACGAGGGGAACGTGATCCGGCGGCCGTTCTCGTCGTCATACGCGTGATACCGGTCGTTGCCCGCCTTGTCGATCAGCATGCCGACGCCCAGCGTGGAGCCCAGCCCCTGGGACTCGAGCTGGCAGTAGTACTGGTCATTGCCCGCTTCATCAATCAACAGGCCCACTCCGGCATGCGCCGCCCCTTCGCTCCACTGGTGCCCCACGTACCGGTCGTCCCCGTCCGTATCCACCAGCAGGCCGACGCCATGCCACGCGCAACCGAGGCCCGAGTCGCCGCAGTAGTATTTGTCCCGCCCCCCCAGATCGAACAGCGCGCCGATGCCGAACAGGCCGCACGCGATCGCCGCTTCCGCGCCGCGACCATCATAGGTGTCGTTGCCCGCCACGTCGATCAAGAGACCGACAGGCACCGCCTTGGATGCCGGCACCGCCAAGTACCCGCTGTATTGGTCGTCACCGCCCAGGTCGATGATGATCGGCTCCGCCCCCACATGCCGGTTATTGCCGGGCCCCAGCACACGCACGCGCCCCGCGCTCGTGTGGAGTAGCAAGGAGTCGAATGCCGGGATCGTTCCCTCCTCACTGCTGGCTCGCAAGTCTTTGATCGCCTGGCTCACGGATGACAATACCATGGCAGTCGCGTTGCCCAACGGCGTCGCGCGGAAACTGCCCAGCGCTGCAAACGAGCTGCCGCCATAGGGGTTGGTGCCCAGCCACGGGCCGGCCGCGTAGCGGTAGACGGACGCGCTCCGCAGATTGATCGCCTTCATGTCACCGGTCAGCCGGCCGATCGCGTCCCAATCAAACGCCTGGTGCACGAACGGCGCCGCGCCGGCCGCGCCCCGCACGATCTCCTCGATGGCCCCCCGCACCTTCTCCGGCAATGCGTCCCACGCCGCTTGCGACGGCTCGTCCGACGGTCGGATCGTGACCGGCGGCTTGTCCCGGACCAGCTCCAGCGAGATCTTGGATCCCAAGATGGCCAACGCCTGGTACACTGCCCCCTCGTAACTGGCGTCCAACATGCGACACGCCAGGCGGTCCGTCTCGGCAGGCACCTGGGTCGCGTCACGGAACAGGTTCCGGACATAGCCCAGACGATGCGTATAGCCCGGATAACTCGCCATCTCCTGGGCCGTGTAGCCCAGAGGCCGGTTGGCGCAGCCGACGTTCTTCCGCACCACGCTGTCGACGCCCGCGGGCCATATCGTAAACGATGTGTCACTCGGTGGAGATGGAACAACGGATAGGAACAGGAGCGCTAACGCGGCCACAACACCCCCCCTCGGGTTGACACCCACATGCAAAAACAGCTACCTACCAACTCGCAGTGATGGTAGCCACGGCGGGCAAGGTGCGACAGGGGCCGTCAGCGCCGGCAGGCCCTTCCGCTACAATGGAGCCTCGGGGGATACGCCGATGGCCGAGAGCGGTAAGCCGCGGATCATTCAGCTTCAGAGTACGGACAACGTCGGTATGGTGGTCACCGACCTGGTGGCCGGCAGCCGGATCGAGCTCGACGGCGCCCTGATCCGCGCATCCTCGGACGTACCGATGGGGCACAAGATCGCGATCCGCCCGATCGGCGGCGGCGAGCCGGTGCGGAAGTACGGCCAGATCATCGGGCACGCGACGCAACCCGTGGCGGCGGGCGAGTGGGTCCATACGCACAACCTCGCGATGCAGGAGTTCCACCGCGACCATGCCAGCACCACGTGCATCCCGCCGGCCCCGACGCCGCTCGAGGGACGCACTTTCCAGGGCTATCGCCGGGCGGACGGGCGCGTTGGCACACGCAACTACATCGCCGTCATCTCGACAGTCAATTGTTCGGCGGCGGTGAGCCGGCGCATTGCACGCCGCTTCGGCCCGGCCGAGCTCCGCGACTTCCCACACGTGGACGGCGTCGTGGCGTTCACGCACGACAGCGGCTGCGGCATCCAGTTTGGCGGCACGGCGCACGCCATGCTCAACCGCGTGTTGGCCGGCATCGCACGCCACCCCAACATCGGCGGCTACCTGCTGGTCGGGCTGGGATGCGAGCAGGCGGAGATTTCGCACCTCGTGCATGACCAACAACTGGTCCAGATCGACGGCGCCACGTCCGACGAGCGCATGCCGCCCGCGTTCGTCATGCAGGAGCTGGGAGGCACCACGCAGACGATCGAGGCGGGCGTTCGCAAGGTGAGCGAACTGCTGCCGAGGGTCGATGCCGCACGTCGCGAAGCGGTCCCGGCCAGCGAGATCGTGTTGGCCACGAATTGTGGAGGATCGGACGGGAACTCGGGGATCACCGCGAACCCCGCGCTGGGCGTGGCCTCCGACATGCTCGTCGCCTGTGGCGGTACCGTGCTGCTGGCCGAGACGCCGGAGATCTACGGCGCGGAACATCTGCTGACCCGCCGCGCCAGAAGCGTGGAGGTGGCCCAGAAACTGCTCGAACGCATCGAGTGGTGGAAGTGGTACACGAGCATCTTCGGCGTCGACATCGACAACAATCCGTCGGTGGGCAACAAGGCGGGCGGCCTGACGACGATCGCGGAGAAATCGTTGGGCGCCGTGGCCAAGGGCGGATCCACCGCGCTGGTCGACGTGCTGCAATACGCCGAGCCCGTGCGGGCGCGGGGCCTGTTGGTGATGGACACGCCGGGGTACGACCCGGCCAGCGTGACGGGTCTGATCGCCGGCGGCGCCAACCTGGTCGTCTTCACGACCGGGCGCGGCAGTTGCTTCGCGTGCAAGCCCGTCCCCACAATCAAGGTCGCCACCAACACGCCCATGTACCGGCGCATGCTCGGTGATATGGACCTGGATGCGGGCGTGATCCTCGATGGGGTTCCGGTCCAGGAGGTGGGCCGGCGGATCTTCGAGGAGATCCTGGCCGTGGCCAGCGGCCAACAGACCAAGAGCGAACAACAGGGGCTGGGGGACGAGGAGTTCATGCCCTGGACAATCGGCCCCACACTCTGAGGAGCCTTGCCATGCGACGACGTGAAGCGTTGAAAGCCCTGGGGTCTCCGCTCGTGCCACTGGCTCTGCCCGTGCTCACAGTCTCACGGGCGGGACCACCGCCTTCGCCGGCGCCGGCCCCGGCGCCGGCCGACCCGCCGACCTCCGCGGACTCCCGACCGCCCAGGAACCGGTTCTCGCGTATGGTGCAGGAATACTTCGTACAGGAGGTGCAACGTGCGTACGAGCGCCATGTCGAGGCCTATGCCCGGCTGAAGACACGCGCCGATGCCGAGCAGTACGTCGCCGCCGTGCGCGAGAAGATCCGCCGGTGTTTCGGGCCGGACCCGGACCGGACACCGCTCAATCCGCGCGTGACGGGGATCCTGGAACGCGACACATACCGCGTGGAGAAGGTGATCTTCGACAGCCGACCGGGGTTCCCGGTGACGGCGAATCTGTACCTGCCGTCCAACGCGGCGCAGCCGCGGCCGGGCGTGCTGGGATGTTGCGGGCACTCCGCCGTGGGGAAGGCGGAGCCTGCGTATCAGTCGTTCGCGCAAGGCCTGGCCCGGCTGGGCTACGTCTGCCTGATCTACGATCCGATCAGTCAAGGCGAGCGGCTGCAGTATGTGAAGGAGGATCTGTCATCACGGATCGGTGTGGGCGTGCCCGAGCATCTGTACGCGGGAAACCAGCAGTTCCTGGTGGGCGAGTTCCTCGGCATGTGGCGCGCCTGGGATGGCATGCGCGCGCTGGACTACTTGCTGACGCGTCCCGAAGTGGACCCGCGGCACGTGGGCGTGACCGGCAATTCCGGCGGGGGCACGTTGACCACCTGGCTGTGCGGTCTGGAGAGCCGCCTGACGATGGCTGCGCCGAGCTGTTTCGTGACCACGTTCCGGTGCAACATGGAGAACGAACTGCCGTCGGATACCGAGCAGTGCCCGCCCTGCGCGCTGGCGCTGGATCTCGATCACATCGACTTCCTCGCCGCGATGGCGCCCAAGCCGGTTGCCGTCCTGACGCAGGAACGCGATTTCTTCGACGTGCGCGGCAGCCTGGACGCCGTATCGCGACTCCGGCGTTTATACGATCTGCTGGGTCACCCCGGGCAGGCTGTCCTCTATGCAGGTCAGAAGACACACGGCTTTTCGGTGGAGAACCGTCGATTCATGTACGCATGGTTCGGCAAGGCGACCGACATTCCAGCCGGCGCGGCGGAGCGCACGATCACGCTGGACGATCCTCAGATGGGCATCCGCCTGCTCACCGACGGCGGGGAACCCGCGATCACGTTGGAGGATCCCCAGACGCTGTGGTGCACGCCGCAAGGGCAAGTCGCAGCACTCAAAGATACGCGTACGGTGTTCTCGTATACGCGGGAAAAGTCGCAGCGGCTGGCCGCGGGCCGGGAGACGGCGCCCCAGACGCTGCCGCGCACGGTCGCGTCCGTGCTGAAGCTGCCCGCCGATTACGCCTCGGACGACCGGCGGCCGTCCCGCCCTGTGCCGGAGTTCCGCATCCTACGTTCGACGCGCGAAAACGGCTATCCGCTCCGCTATGCCTGCACCTATGCGGTGGTCACGGAACCGGGGATCATGGCCCTCGTGTACTGGCTGACCAAGGAGAACTGGGAATCGCGGCCGCCCCGGAGCGGGCCGGATGGGCAAGGGCGGGCCATCCTGTATGTGGCGCACCGTTCGAGCGACATGGAGCTGCGGAACGAACCGCTGATCCGCGACATCATGCAGGAGGAGCCGGGTGTGCCCCTGTTCACCTGTGATGTGCGCGGCATCGGCGAATCGATGCCCGACACGTGCGGCAGCCATACGTTTGACGACCCGTATGGCTGCGATTATTTCTACGCGATCCACAGCCTGATGCTGGATCGGCCGTACGTGGGCCAGAAGACATGGGACGTGCTGCGTGTGCTGGATTGGCTGGCCGCGCACGGCTACGACAATGTGCACCTGGTGGCCGTCGGCTGGGGCGCGCTGCCCGCAACCTTCGCGGCGCTGTTGTCGGAGGGCGTGCAGCAGGTTACGCTCAAGCACGCCTTGACCTCCTACGCGGAAGTGGCCGAGTCGGAGACCTACCGTTGGCCGCTCTCCACGCTGCTGCCCAATGTGCTCGCGCATTTCGATTTGCCCGACTGCTATGACGCACTCCGCGAACGAAAGCAGCTGCGCCAGATCGAACCCTGGGGCGCCCAGGCCGACGGCACCTGAGTCGGGTGCCAGTCGGATGGACTCTTGAACCCGGCCGATGCGCGGAAGGCCGCATCCGCCGAGGCTCGAGCGACGAATCATCGAACGTTTTCAACGGAGACGAACCATGTCTCGATACGTCTGGCTGGGGACACTGCTGGTGGCGCACGTGATCCTGGTTGTGCCATGCCGCGGCGCGGAATTGCGGGCCGGTACGGCCCGCGTGGATCTGACTCCACCCGCCGCGCTGCACGCCACGCTGGGCGGGTACGGGGCGCGCATGAGCCGCCCGGCCGAAGGTGTTCATGACCCTGTGTTCGCCAAAGCCCTGGTCATCTCCGACGGCCAGCGCCTCTACGCGGTGGTGACCGCCGACATCCTGGGCTTCCCACCCGCCTTCAAGCCGGCGCTCCTCGCGCAACTGGCCGGCGACGGCTGGACCGCGAACCAGATCCTGCTGCTGCCCAGCCACTCCCACACCAGCATCGACATGAACGCCATCAACCCGGTCAATGTGTTCGGCCTCAAGCAGGTCGGCATCTACGATCAGCGGCTGGCCGAATGGACCATGCAACAGTGTGTGCTGGCCATCCGCAACGCGGCGCGCGAGTTGGTGCCGGTCGTGGTCGGCACGTCCGCCAAAGACGTGGCGGGCTGGAACCGCAACCGCCGCGAATCGGGCGGCCCCACCGACAACAGGCTGACCGTGACGAGGATCGACACCACCGATGCCCGGCCGCTCGCGGTGCTCGTCAACTTCACGGCTCACCCCACGTTCCTGGACGCCCAGCACATGCTGTTCTCGGGCGGCTGGCCCGGCTACCTTCAGCGCGGGCTGGAACGCGTGATCGGGCACGACGTGAACGTCATGTTCTATAACGGCGCCGAAGGTGATCAGGCGCCTATCGCTCGCCCGGACGCGCCAACCGATCGCTATCAAGTGGCGGAGCAGTACGGCCTGAGCCTGGCCGCCGAGGCTCAGGACGTGTGGGCGAACACGGCCACTCGGCGCGACGTCCCATTCGACTTCCAACTCGAGCCGATCCAACTGCCGCGACGGTGCGGACACCCCGACTTCATGAAGACAGGCGGCGCGGAATACGGCTTGAGCCCGGGGCTGCTCGACATGCTGCTCCCGCTGATGTGCCCCGCGGCAACCGCCAGCGGCAGCTTGCGACTGGGGGACCTGGTGATCGTCGGTGTGCCCGGAGAGATGGCGGCCGGGTTGGGCTTGGATCTCAAGCAGCGAGCTGCCCAGGCGACCGGCGCGCGTTTCATCACCATCGGCGGCCTGGCCAACGAGTGGGTCAGCTACATCTTGTCGGCCGAGCAATACGAGCGGGGCGGATACGAGGCGAGCGTCAGCTTCTACGGCGCGGGGCTCGGCAAGTGCATCGCCGACGGCGCGATCGCGGGTGTGGAGCGACTGGCTCGCTAAGCGCAGCGGTGGGCACCGCCGCGCGGCTCCACGAGGCCCGGGTCGAACACCGTCTTGAAACAGGGCAAGTCGACCGGCTGGAGGATCCCCGGGATCGGCATCCGGGGCCTCTCGCGTCGGGTGCCTCCGTGCCGGTCTACCGCGGATCGACTCACACTCGCACGAAAGCCTTCTTGCAGTACAAGACCAGGCCGATGAGCCAGAACATGATCAAGGCGCTGACCGGCCCGACCAGCCAGCCGAACATGTCCCGGGCCAGCCACTTGGCGTCGACGGCCAAGGCCCACAGCACGTCGAAGTGGGTCTGCATCTGCTGTACGGCCCACGGCTGGATCAACTTGTACATGAAGTAGAAGACCAGCGAATTCAGGCCGACCACGACCAGCGGCCACCCAATCCAACGCAGCCGGCACAGGTCGAACAGCAGGTAGAACAGCGCCAGCCCCCAGATCACCCAGGCGCCGCTGAAGAGGACCCAGGAAGGCGTCCAGAGGCGCTTCACGATCGGGCAGGCATACATGCCGGCCACCACCCCCAACCCCAGGCAGACACCGCCGCCCACGACGAGCCCGAAGAACTTCTGCCACCACCGCCGGTCGCTGATCATCAATTGGCCGCAGAACACGCCCAGCAAGATCGTCCCGATGGCCGGGATGAAGTTGAGCGTCTGTTCGCCCGTCTCGCTGTACTTGAATTCCTTGTTGACCGGACGGGGGAATTTGTTCAAGAACCAGACATCGAAGTTGTGAGCCGCATTCGCGTTCTTGGACCAGTGGACGAAACGGCCCTCCAGGACCTCGTCACCGGCGGCGCCGACGGCCTTGTAGTCGTAGCCCGGAGGCGGCGTATAACTGTAGAACCAGCCCCAATAGCCCGCCAGGATCAGGATGAAGACCACCGCCTGGATCCAGAACCGGCGACAGATGGTCATGATGAGATACGCGAAGAAATAGCCGAGACCGATCTGCGAGAGCGCTTCAGTGAATGTCCAGTTCGTCATCTGCGACGTAGTCGACGCCAGGAACACACCTAGCAAGACCAGGACCAGCGCCCGAAACAACGCGTGGATCGTCCGCTGGCAGACGCCTTCGCCGGCCGCGGCGCGGCGGGCATACGAGAGCGGCATCGCCACCCCGACGATGAACAGGAACGCCGGCTGGATCAGGTCCCAGAAGGACACGCCGATCCAATCGAAACTGCTCTCCCAGGTCGTATTCTGGAAGTTGTGCTCAAGCCGCGGTTGCCAGGTGCCATAGTCGATGTATTGCCATACCGGTGCGTTCTCGGGCAGCTTCGAGAGCTCCAAGAGTCCGAATCCCATGGCCACCAGGACGATCATGACGAAGCCGCGGTAGGCGTCGAGCGAGAAGAGGCGGTCTTTCGGCGCCTGGTCCGCCGTGGCGGCCGGACGCGCCGTGGTCGGCGGTAGACTCCGCGGACGATGCACCACCTGCGGCGACACCGGCCGCTGAGGCTGTCCCGACGGGGGCGCCCCGGCGGGACGTGGCGCCTGCTCTTTCGCCGTAGAAGTCTGGGGGCGGGCAGGGGAAGGCTGCGGATCAGATTGGTTCTTCGTGCTCACGGGAGGGCTCCACAGGTTTCAGGTGGGTGTCGGTTCGACCGCGACGAGCAAGCTGTCGCCGCTCGCGTCGCCTATCACAAACCACCCGGCAGCCGATCCCAGACGGCTGCGCGCGGGTAGGTAATCACCGCTGACGGTGCTTCGCCGTAGCACATCGGATGGGTGCACGGCTCGAGCCCGCCCCAAACGCGCGTACTATCCTACCAAGGATTCCCGCGATGGAACATCGTGAAACCGGACGATTTACGGCCCGCTGGGCGGGAGCGGCTGCCCAGCAATGAGGGCCTCCAACTGTGCGCGGATCCGCTGCCGCACCTCCGGGCCGCTCCCGCTGTGGTACGCCTGCACGGTGCCGTCTTTCCCGATCAGGATGGTGACGGGGATGGCGTTGATCCGATAGGCTTTCAGCGAGTCGGCGGTCGGATCGAGCAGGACGGTTCCTCGATAGCCCTTCTCCGCGATGGCGCTCTGGACCGTGTTCTGATCCTCCCCCAGGTTGACGGCCAGGACCGCCACACCGCGTTTCTCGACGGTCGCCACGAACTCGTTGAGCGTCGGCATCACCTCGGTGCTCGGCGCGCACCAACTGGCCCAGAAGATCAACACCACGACCTTTTTGCCCAGCAAGTCAGCCAGCTTCAGCGGCGTTCCCTGCAGGCTGGCCAGTTCCAGCGGCGGCGCCGGCTGGCCCAGGAGCTGCTCGATGTCGCCTTCCTGGAGTGCGGCCAGCAGGTCATTGACGCGTCGTGCGCCGGCGGGGATGGCCAGCGTGAAGGTCCCTTCCGGATGCGAGACGCCGATCTTCCACTGGAACGTGCCCGAGGTGGTCAGCTGGAAGGTCTTCTGGTCGTCGATCGGGATGGTCGTGGTCGTGACGAGCTTGGTCAGCACCGGCTCGTTGCCGACGGTGAACCATAGATCGAACACGCGCTTGTCGACCATGTTCAACCGGAAGTGCCGCGTATTGACGTTACCGAGTTTTTCGGGGCCGACATCGACGACGCCGGTGATCTGCGCGATCAGTTGCGCGCGGAACTGGGGCCGCACCAGGAAATCGACTCCCGAGCCGTTGACGGTCTGGAGGGTCATGGCGTCATGCTGGAGTTCATCCAGGGTGGAGCCGGCGTCATGTTGGCTGTAGAGATTGGCGGACTTGAGCAGCCGGGTGATGGACCGCCCGTCGCTGACGCAGATGAACTGCGCCACACCCGCTTCATGGGAGCCCGCCTCGAGCCGCAGCTTGCCGCCGGCCTGCACCGCGACGTGGAAGACATTGGTCCCCTGCACGTCCTTGCCGCTGCCGGTCGCCTGCCATTGGCTGACCACATCGGCCGTGAAGGCGCCGGAATCGGTCAGGCGTTTTTCGAACCCCCGGACAATCTCGTCGAATTGCTTCTCCGCCTCGCTGAGCTTCACGGCCGGCGCGAGGAGTGCCGACGGCTTGGCCTGGTTCTGGGCCAGCGAGTCGTCGACGATCAGGCAGGTGAGCATCACAGCCCAGCATGTCACGTATTGGCACATCGATCGGTCTCCTTTCACATCGGTTCAGATCACATCCATCTCCGCAACACCAACGTATTACGACTCGCGCCGCCCCGCGTGCCCGGGGCGGCATGCGGTCACTGGACCGCGTAGCCGGACAAGAACACCTGGTTCAAGCGCTGCACGGCCAGGTTCACTTCGCTCAGGTCCGGCGCATTGCCGAGCCGGGACGCGTTGATGATCTGCGTCCAGTTCCTGTTGAGCGACTCCAGCAGCTGGTTGACCTCGTTCAGGCGCGTCTGTTGCTGTCGCGCGCCGGCTTCGCCGGCCGCTTCCTGCCGCAGCTGGATCAGCGCCAGGCGCAGCGTGCGCGCCTGCGTCTGCAAGGCGGGCACTTGGGGGTAATAGGGCAGAAACCGGTTGAACCCGACGACGAAGGCGTTCACGTGAGCCACCGCCTGGTCGATGGCTTGAACCATCCGTTGCGGGATACGCGTCGGCATCGGCCGGTGCACCTGGTACGGGAGCTGGCTGTAGGTCGGCGAGTTGAACAGCACGGGCAGGCCCGGGTCGATCACCGAGCCGGCCGACATGCCGACCAGTTCGCCGATCTGCTGCAGGTCCCAGTTCACGACATCCCATCGCTGGACGACGCCGCCGGCCGGGACGGCCGCCCGCATCGTCTGGGAGATGCCGACGGCCGCCGCTTTGAGGCGCGTGACATAGGCGCGTACGTCGGGCACCGTAGTGCGGGTGCTCAGCGCATGGTGGAACGCGTCGATCAACGAATAGAAGAACTCGACGTCCCGCAGCAGTTGCTTGTAGAGCTCGTCCATCGTGAGGATGCTGCGCAGCACGTACAGCAGCTGCTGTGCGTCACTCGACAGCGCCGTGTTCAGGCGCAGGACCTCGTTGTACAGCGCGACATCCATGCCCGGCACGCCGCCGGATCCGGCCGGGTGCGCGGGCGCCACGATGGGGGGCGGCGCGCCTTCGAGCGATTCGAAAACGCTCAGGAACCGGCTCAAGTAGGCGCTCGAATTGGGCGCCGAGAACCGCACGCTCTGAAACTCGTCTTCCAGCGCCGACAACGTCTGATGGACGTTGCGGTAGGCCTGCGCGAACAGGTCGGAGGAACCCCGCGGGGTCTGCTCGAGGCTGAGGCTCGCATTGACAAGGTTGCGGCTGATCAGCGACAGCTGCCGGCCTTGCTGAGTGCCGCCCAGCTCGTTCTCCAGCGCGTCGCGCAGCAGCCGGGCGGTGGCTGACAGCTGACCTTCCTGAGCCGGCACGACCCGTTCTCCTGCGCCGCTCTGGGGCAACGGCGCGCGCTGAGCCGTCTCCTGCTGGGCCGCCGTCAGGAACTCGCGCACCAACCGCTCGCGGTCGCCCCGGTAGGTGTTCAGACGGTTGACCCAGGCCGTCACCTCCGCCTGGGACGGCGCGCGGTTCAACACTTCCGTGTACAGGCCCGTGATCAGCGCGCTCGGATTGCGCCCCTGACGGACAAAGTAATCCTCGGACGACAGGAAAGTGACCTGGGCGTCGGTCAAGCTCGTCCCTTTCTGGAAGGCCCAGACCCACTGCGTCAGTTCATTCGACGACGGCTCGCGCTGCAGGTATCGCTGGTAGAGGCTGCGGACGAAGTCCGCCGAATTGTAGACCTGCGCATCGATCGTCAAAGCCGGAACCAGCCACATGAGACCGGCCAGCCAAAGACTCCCTGCCCGAGGCATTGTCGTGCTCCTTCTCCAAGGCCCACTCCAGATCCACCACCGCACGCCCGAATCGCCCGTCCAGACCCCGCTCGAGTTCCTTGCGTGTACGACCTGTCGTCGCGAGTACCCTTACCGGCCTGCTGCCGGCCCGGCCACCGCCCCGCTATCCCGGATCGCCTCGAACATCGCCAGCATGTTCTGCGTCGGCGTCGGACCCTGGACGTTGTGGATCGAGTTGAAGACCAGGCCGCCGCCCCGATTGAGCACCTCGATCCGCTGCCGGACCTCCCGCCGCACTTCGTCCGGCGTGCCAAACGCGATCGTCTTCTGCGTATCGACCCCACCGCCCCAGAACACGATGTTGTCCCCGTATTTCTTCTTCAGCTCGGCCGGGTCCATGCAGGCGGCCGAACACTGGACGGGATTGAGGATATCGAACCCCGCCTCGATGAACTCGGGAATCAGGTTGAACACGGAGCCGCAGGAGTGAATGAACGTCTTCCAGTTGGACCGGGCGTGGATCAGCGAGTTCACGCGGACGTGAAACGGCTTGTAGAGTTCACGATAGGCCGCGTTCGAGATGAATTGGCCGCGTTGGGTCCCGAAGTCGGTGCCGGTCACGAACGCCACGTCCACGCGATCGCCGAAGAAGTCGATCAGCGTCACGATGTTCTGTTCGGCGATCCGGCACTGGTGCTCGAACACCGCCAGCACGTAGTCCTTGCGGATGGCGGTCGAGACGTACCATTCCTCGACGTCCCGAATCCCCTTGGGATGCTTCAGGGCGGTGGCGGGCACCAGCGCGATGTCCCCGAACGCGGCGCCCGGGATCGAGAGGACCACGCCGTACTCTTTGCGTTCGTCGAGCCAGTCGCGCATGCGGGCGTAGTAGGCCATGTCCGCCGGCCCGAGCAGCTGGAATTCCTCCATGTTGTCGGCCGGATCCAGCTTGGCTTCCTCGATCGGGTCCTGGCGAATGATCGCGTCGAAGAAGTAACCTGTCCTGGGCATGTGACCGCTCGGGGGCACCGACGCGTCGCCTTCCGGATAGACGAACGTATCGCCGGCCTCATTTCGCGTGTAGTTGAAATCCTCCGTCACCAGCACTTCCGTGCCGTCGTTCATCGTGAACGGCTTCCACTCGGTCGCCTGCGTGCCGAACATGCTGCACCGCCCTGGGACGCCGATCACATCGATCCCAAGCGCTTCCCGCAGTGAGTCATCGACCTCACCCAGCATCTGGTAGGGCTCGGTCACTTTCACCCGGTAGCTGGGGTCGCCCAGCACGGCCTGCCGCAAGCGGGTGACGGCCGACACATGGATGCCCGTGACCGATGTCGCCCCGAAATCCACGCAGACGCGATCCGGCTGCTGGTGCGCCAGCGTGGTCTGTAATCGTTCGCGAGGGATCATACTGCCAGTGCTCCATTTGTGCATGTTCTCGGTTATTCCGCCTCGGCGATCAGCACGACGGTCTGGTTCAGCTCCGGTGCCGTCGGAGGAAACCGCAACACCTTCCGATCCGTCGTGGCTTCCACATAGTATTCGAAATCCTGCTGCAGTTCACGAGCCGGCAACACGACCCGCCGCACGCCCCGCCCCACGGGCGCCAGCGGCACCGACCGGAAGCGCTGGTCCCCCAGCGGACGCCAGTGGCAGATGACCACCGGGGCTTCCGCCCCCAGGACCACGGCGTCCAGCCGCAGCGGTTCGCCGGCGCGCAGCAGGGTCCGCACGACCGGCACGAACAGCCGGACATGGCCCGGGTACTCGCGCGGCAATGTGGCCTTCAGCGTGAGCGGCTCGCCGGTCGCTTCCGTGATCGCTTTTTCGGAAGGGTCCAGCATCAGGGGAAAGACGTGCTGCTGCCAGTTGGCGACGGTGCCCAGCTCCCCGGGCGTGCCGACCGTTTCCAACAAGTACTGCTGCACGTAGCCCAGTTCACGCACCAACCGCGTGCGGAGCGGGATGGCCTGGCGCACGGCGATCTCCCTGCGCGCGGCGGCGTCCGGCGCGCTGTTGAGCGCCTCCACCGCCGCATTCAACTCGGCCCACGTGCAGTTGGCCCGGGCCACCGCTCGCAGATACTTGAAACTGGCCAGCCAGTAATCGAACCGCTCCAGGTGCCCCAGGCCCCGGATCGACGGCCGCAACTCCGTCAACTCGTCGACAAACGCATACGCGCTCGACACCTCGCTCCAAGGCCGCGAATCCGGCACGACACCGCCCGGCCCGTGCACCCAGTCGGACGGGCGCGGCAGCCGACAGTCCAGCCGGGCGAAGATCGGGGCAATCCGCGGCGCGGCGCGCGGCCCGAATTCGGCCGCCGCCCAATCGGCGAAGAAATCGTCGACCGGCGCCATCCGCCACGCAGGATAGTCCTGCCGCCGCTGGTCGAACGAACCAGCCAGCGCGGGAGGAGCCGCATCCGTCTCGGGCGACTTCCACGGCGCCTGGGACCAGGCCGCCTGGGCCAGCGCCGACACGTTCGGCCCCAGCACCCGCGTCCGCCAGTGGATCCCCAACAGACCGTCACAGCCGTAACGCAGCGCATCGGCCGCATCCTTGCGCAGGCGGCCGACCCATAACTGCGGAATGATCAGCGCCGGATCATCTTCCAACCAGGGGATCGCCCACTTCGGACGACCCGACACCGCGACGAACCCTGGCTCCACCGGATCATGCCCTACGTTCCGGTTGATGCAACTCAACGGCCACGACTTCGGCAACATCCCATCAAACAGCGAAGGCTGCTGAGGCGGACCCAGGACCCAGCCACAGGTGGCCAACTGGAACGGTGCTCCGACAGCGTCCGCCGCACGCTCAACCGCCTGGAAATCCGCGCGCGTCGCCTCGATCTGGGCCAGCGTCACCGGCTCCCACGTCCAGCCCTCCGGCGTCCAGAGCCAGTAGTAGTCGATCGGATACGCTGCCATGATGCGCCGAAAGATCCCCTCATACACCCGTTGCACGGTGGCCGGATCGGTCGGCGATGCGCCGGCCGCCTCCAGCCGCTCGCGCACCGGCCGGGGAATCACCAACGGCGTCTCCGTGCCGACGCACGTCTTGATGCCCAACCGCCGCGCAAAATGGAACACATCGTGCAGCAGCGCCCCAAATCGGTTGAACAGGGCATTTGACTGCTCCGGGTCCATCGTGGTCCAGGAGGGCATGTCCTGCATGTATTCCGGCCCGTAGTCGTCGCGGTCGAACATCGCACCCGCGCCGAACGCGTAGTCGCCCGTCCTCCGCGGCTGATATCCCCAGGCGCCCGTGACATTGCTCGTCGCGAAGTGCCGCGCCGGGTAGCTGGCCAGGACCTGTCCGTCCGGACCGATCTCGTCCGGCGGGCCGATCCAGACCGTGGGTTCCGGCCCCACATCACCTTCCGGATAGGTGTGCAACCCGAAGAAATTCATGCGCAGCTTCGGCAGCTGTCCGAGCACCGCCTGGTACGCGTCCGCATTCCACCAATCGGGGCCTTCCGGAAAATCGTGGAACGGCTGGATGCCGCGCGTCGCGAACAGCGGCTTGCCCTGCTGGTCCAGGTCGGGAAGCGCCAGCGGCATCGGCTCGTCCGGGATCACGTCGCCGTGCAGGTAGAACCGAACGCCCAGTTGTTCAGCAAACCGATATGCCGCGTAGAGTGTCCCCACGTCGTCGCCGCCCACGACCAGGTGGATCCTCCGCCCGCCCTGCTTGACGGTCTGCAGCGCGTGCTGCTCGGCCGACAACCGGTCGAGCAAGCCACTCACGTGCCCGTCCGGCACGGCGTGCGTGACGAGTTCACGATCCTTGCGCCCGACCACGATCCATTCCGCCGCGGCATCCGCCGCAGGCGGCGTGCGGATGTCGAGCAGCGCGCCGGTACGCAGGTAGATGTAGCGGCGGATCTCCTGGGCGGCAAGCCGTTCCAGCGACGACGCCTGCCCATCGCAGACGATCTCGGCCGGCGCCCCTCGCGCCGAGTCGGCAGAGAGCGGCAGCGAACAGACCCAGACGGCGGCGGCCAAGCTCAGCATGCGCATCATGGCGTGTCTCTCCTGCCCGGTAGTGACTGGTCGGACTACCTGCTGATTCTCCGGCAGTCTGCCTCGGCAGACAACCGGATACGCATGGCAAATCGGGGCGAATCTCACCGCGGCGCCGATCCCAGCATCAACTGCGTTTCGAGCGGCGCCAGGCGCAGCGGCACGCAGCCTTCGCCATCGACCGGCAACAGCCGCACCGCGCCGTTGATCGGGTCCAGCGTGTGCCACGTCCGACCCGCCGCGCCGGACAACCGGCCCTCATAGCCCTCCCGTCCGACGTTGACCACCAAGACGATCGGACGTCCGTCGCGCACGAACTGTCCGAGTGCCACATGCGGCGATGCCGGACTGATGGAGTAGGCGGGTTGCAGCAGGGCGACCGGAGCACCGGCTTCGAGCAGACGGCGCGACGCCTCGCGCTGCCACACCGACTGAGGCGCACGCCGCCGGACCAGCTCGACCTGATCCGACGCGTCCTGGGGCAACTGCACACCCTCGGGCAGCACAATCCGCCGATACGCCTGGCCGCCCACCACGATGGTCCCGTCCGCCGCGATCGACGCACCAGCCAATTGCCGATGGTCGATCAATACAAACGGGATCTGGTGGCGCTGGAGCGATTGGCCAAGCTGCATGAACGACGCCACGATCTGCTGGAGCTTCGGGGACTGACTGGCCAGCTCCAGCGGCTGGGCAACCGGCCGATACTCGGACCAGAGGTCGTACATCGGATAATACAGCAGCACATCGGGCACGCGCGCCGCCGGCTTGACGATCGCATTGAGTCGACCGACGAAGTCGCAGTACCGGCGGTATTCCGCGACCGACCGGTCATGGTGTGAATAGTACAGCGTGAACTCGGTCACGCCCCAGGCGGCCTGCCAGGCGGCGGTGGCCCGCATGTCCGAGATGCCGGCCGGACCGGATTCGGCCATCCGCTGCGCGAAATCGCTGACCTCGGTCATGACGCGACGCCTGCCCGACACGGCCGCGGCGGAGGCCGGCATGGCGGCCGTCAGCCAACCGTTGTGAATCACCGTCTCCGGGTCGGACGAGAGCATATCGAGTCCGGGGATCTGCATGTGGCTGAGCGCCTGCAGGCCGTTGCCTTCCACCGCCAGCTGCAGGAGGAGCGATTCCTCCACCAGCGTGTGGCCGGAACTGGCCACGCGGTGCTGCTCGCACCACCCTTCCAACGCGCCGAAGAACCGTTCGGAGATCAGATCCGCCACCAGCGACCAGAACTGGCGCCGCACGCGCCGGTCCGTGTCCGCGTCACCTTCAAACAGGCTGCGGCGCTGCGCGCGCAGGTCCTCGCCAAAGCGCGCGCGGTAGAGGTCCTCCATGTCCCGACACCAGGGCACGGCCGGCAGCGGCTGGACCCGCGGATCCGGTGGGTCCTGGACCCTCACATTCCGCCGCGCATGTTCCGGGATCTGGCCCAGTGAGACGGCCAGCAACGACGGCTCATCCGTGAACATGGCCACGATCGGGTCGCCGAAATAGGGCGCCAGATGCTTCGCATACGCGTCGTGCGTCGTGCGCACGAAGCAGGCCACCGCCTCGGCATCCAGCAAGTTGATGTAACGCCGCGACGCGTGGTAGTTGTTGTTCGCGTGCGTGAACTCGTACGACGGCCGGACCACGAACGGGTCATCGCGAGTCGCGTCCCAGGCGAGCTCCAAAGCCTCGTAGGCCGGGTTCTCCTTGAGCACCAGACCGCCCGCCGCACCGCTCGGATATCCCAGTTCGTCGTAAATCCAGACGACCAGCCCCCGATCGCGGCATTGGGCCATCACGGCTGCAAGCGCCGTCCAGTCGTCGGCGGATTGCAAGTAGGAGTCGGTGAACGGGACGTTGCAGACGATACCTCCCAGCCCTCGCGACTGCCAGGCATCGAGACGCTCAGCGATGGCCGCCGCGCGCTCGTCGTCCGCCAGCTTCGGATCCAATGGGATGCCATGCACGATCTGCAACGGGCGATCGGTCAAGGGCGGCCGCTGCCACGCGGCCTGCCAGGCGGCAGGGAGCCTCGCCGGATCGTCCGATTCCGGGAAGTCCGGGTGTCGTGGCGCGCCGCCTTCGTACGGGAAAGTGTCGAACAGCTCGCCACCGCCGACCACGCGCGGGTCGCCGGTGGCGCGCAGTTGGCGCTCGAGCCGCTCCGACAACTGCCGGCGGATCGCCAGGTATTCCGGCCGGGCGGCCACATTCTCCAACTGGCCGGGATCGGCCTTCAAATCGTACAGCTCCTCGGCCGGCCGCTTGCCAAAAGCCAGCTCGTACAATCGACGGCTGGCGGCATCCTGATCCTGATGTGCGACCATGAACGTCTTGGTGGGGCCGTTGTCACAGTCGCCGAGCCACGCACCCGGATATGTCGCCCGGGTGTAGTCCGGCGTGCCGGCCGGCCAGCGGTCAGGGGCGAAGTTGCGAATGTAAAGGAACTCGTGCGTGCGGATCGCCCGGCACGGGTAGCCGCCCAGATCCGGTGTCTCCTGCGCCGGACAGTGGCGTTCCTTGCCCACCAGCACGCCGTCGCGCGCCGGGTCGACCTGGCCCGAACGGTCGCTCAACCAGACATCCATCAGGCTGCGCCCGGTCATCGCATCGAGGCGTGGCACGGACGCGGCGTCCAGGAACGTCGGAGCCAGATCGGTCAGACTCACGAAATCGTCCACGACCCGCGCGGGTTGGATGCGCGTTCCCCACCGGATCGCCAGCGGCACATGCACGCCGCCGTCGTAGAGGTTCGCCTTGCACCGCGGGAACGGCATGCCATTGTCGCTGGTCATCACGATGATCGTCTTGTCCAGCTCGCCGATCTCCGTGAGCGTCTGGACAGCTGCGCCCACCAACTGATCGAAGCGTTGCACCGCCCAGTAGTAGTCCGCCAGGTCGCTACGCACTTCCGGCACGTTGGGCAAGCATGAAAAGGGCTGGACGTGATCGACATCCAGCCCCGCACGCGATCCCACACCCAACTCGTACGGGCGATGCGGATCGGTGCTGCCGAGCCAGAAGCAGAACGGTTTGTCCGGGTCCCGCTGCCGGATGAACTGCTGGAAGCTCGGAAACGGCCGTCCCGCCAGTGGGCGGCCGGCGGTCGCCGGTCGCCCCGGCCCATAACCCTTGCCGGTCATGCCGACCTCATAGCCGGCCTGCGCGAGAAGCTCCGGGTAGGTCGCCGACTCGTCCGGGAACACGCCGTAGAGGTTTGCCGCGCTCTGCAGCCGCCAGTGCCATTGGCCGGTCAGGAGCGCCGCACGCGAGGCGGTGCAGGAGGGGGCCGAGACATAGGCCTGGCGGCACAGCAGGCCCTCCCGCGAGAGCCGATCGAACGTGGGTGTGTGCACGATCGTGTCGCCGTACACGCCCGCGTGCGGCCAGCCCCAGTCGTCGGCGATCGCCAGCAATATGTTCGGCCGGGGATCGGCCGCGCCGGCGCGCGGCGAGACGACACCGGCCAGGAGCAGCGCCCCGAGCGCGGGGATCAGCAAGGGACGGCGTGAACGGCGAGCGGCGCGCATGGTGCTTCCTCCAACCTTCGGCAGTGTCGCCTTTCGGCCGGCGAAAGGCTGGGGCTGTCGCGGACGAACTGCCGGCATTGTAGCATGGCCATCGCGTTCTTCATCATGCGGCTCGCGTTCCGCTTCCCCGTGCGTTTCCCTCCGGGGCGGGTCGTTATGCTATGATCAAAGCGGCGGATCACCACACTCGACGGCGAGGAGACTCATGATGCGCAGGCCCTGGACTCTGCTTGCAATCGTGGTTGTATTGCGAGGCGCCACCTACGGATGGGGGGCTGACTGGCCGATGTATCGCGGTGATGCGGCGCGCGGGGCGCGCGCCGCCGAGTCGCTTCCGTTGCCGTTGCAGCCGGCTTGGACGTACCGGGCCCGGCACGCGCCGAGCCCGGCCTGGCCGCGGAACCCGCGGATGCAGTTCGACCGGGCATACCAGCCGGTTGTCGCGGGCGACCGGGTGGTGTTCGGGAGCTCGACGGATGGGACGGTCACGGCGCTCGATACGGCTCAGGGGCGCGTCTGCTGGCAGTTCTTCACGGACGGCCCGGTGCGGTTCGCGCCCGCGCTCTGGCGCGATCGCGCGCTGGTGGCAAGCGATGACGGCTACCTGTATGCCTTGCGGCTGGCCGACGGCGACCTGCTCTGGAAACTGCGTGGCGGTCCGGACTCGAGCAACGTGCTGGGCAACGGCACCATGATCTCGCGCTGGCCGGCGCGCGGCGGACCGGTCGTGTGTGACGATGTGGCGTACTTCGCCGCCGGCATCTGGCCGTCGGAAGGCATTTTCATCTATGCGTTGGATCCGGCCTCGGGCGACGTGCTGTGGAAGAACGCGGATTCGGGCTCCATCTACATGCCGCAGCCCCACCCGACCGCAGAGGCCAAGAGCGGCGTATCGGCGCAAGGTTACCTGGCGGTGTCCGGGGATCGGCTGTTCGTGCCAACCGGGCGCGCCGTGCCCGCCTGCTTCGATCGGCGGAGCGGCGCGCTCCAGTATTTCCATTTGCAGAAGTACGGCCAGAACGGCGACGCATTGGCGATGGTCGTCCACGATGTGTTTTTCAACGGCGGACTGGCGTTCGACGTGGCTCACGGTTCGTCCGTGGCCCGGCTGGGTCCGGGCCAGCTCGCTGCATCCAGCGAGGGCATCGTGCGATGCGTCGGCACGGCGGTGGCCGAGTACGTCTGGCACGAAGAGGAGAAGCCGGATCGGAAAGGAACGCCGGAACTGGTCCGCAGCCTGGTCGCCACGTGGACGTTGGACCATGTGCCGGCCGGCAATGTGCTGGCCACCGCCGGTTCACAGGTGATCCTGGGCGGGTCCGACCGGGTTGCGATCGTGGATTCCACGGCGCGGCAAGTCGTGTGGGATGCACCGATCGACGGCACGGCCCACGGCCTGGCCCTGTTCGATCGTCATCTGCTGGTCAGCACGGACCGCGGCACGATCCACTGTTTCGGGCCGGCTGGGGCGCCGGCCGAGGCGCAGCCGCCGGCGCCCGAGCCGGAAGCAGCCCCGCCGTCGCCACCAGAGCCGTCGTCGTGGGCCACGGTTGCGGAGGCGATCCTGCAGCGCACCGGCGTGCGCGCGGGCTATTGCCTCGATCTGGGCTGCGGCACCGGCGAGCTGGCACTGGCGCTGGCGCAGCAGTCGGAGTTGCAGATCGTCGCGGTGGACTCCGATCCCGACTGCGTGCGGCAAGCGCGCGCCATGCTGTCCGCCGCGGGACTCTATGGCGCCCGCGTGGTGGTCCACCAGCGGGAACTTGCGGCGACCGGCTACCCCACCTACTTCGCGGATTTGATCGTGTCCCAACGGAGCCTTGATGCGGACCTCGCCCTGCCGGTCGTTCAGGAAGCCGCCCGATTGACGCGCCCCTACGGCGGCGTGCGGTGCTGGGGTCGCGTGGACCGGCTGGACATCGCCGTGCGAGGCGTGTTGGAGGGCGCCGGAGAGTGGACGCATCAGTATGCCGATGCGGCGAACACGGTCAACAGCGGCGATAGGTTGCTGCACGGTCCGATCGGCATGCTCTGGTTCCGCGACGTGGACTTCGATCTGCCTTCGCGGCACGGCCGCGGCCCTGCGCCGCTGCAGAGCCAGTGGCGGATGTTCCACGAGGGGTTGGACGGCGTCGTCGCGGTCAACGTCTACAACGGTTGCGAGCTGTGGCGATACGCCATCCCCAACATCCTGAAGGCCTATGACGGCGATGAACTCATGGGCGTGGCGGGCACCGGCAGCAATATGTGCCTGGCCGGCGACCGGCTCTACGTAGCGCACGAACACCGGTGCCTGCAACTGGATGTCGCAACCGGCCAGGTGACGGGCGAATTCGCGACCGCGCCGGACGAAGGCGGCAACTCGACGCTGTGGGGTTATCTCGCCGCGTCCGACGGCCTGCTCTTCGGTTCCTCGGCCGACCCGACCCACACGGTGACCTACCGTTACTTGGATCGGGGTGGTGACATGACTCGGCAGTTCACCGAGTCGACCCAGCTGTTCGCGATCGATCCGCAATCCGGCCGGACGTTGTGGACCTATCGTGCGCGCGATTCAGTGCGACACAACGCGATCGCCCTGGCGTCCGGCAAGGTGCTTGTGATCGACCGCCCCCAGGCCCTCTTCGACCGGGTAAAGAAGCCCGACGCGAAAGACCACCCGCTCGGGAAGCTCGTGGCTCTGGACGCGCGCACCGGACAGGTGCTGTGGGAGAACGCCGACCAGATCTACGGCACGCTGCTGGCCGCCAGCGCCACGCACGGCGTGGTGCTCATGAGCTACCAGCCCACCGCGTTCCGGCTCGACTCGGAGCTGGGTGATCGGTTGGCCGCCTTCCGGATCGAAGACGGTCAGCGGCTGTGGGACATCAAGGCGAAATACGGTTCCCGACCGATGATTAACGATCGCACGATCTATGCTCAAGGCGGGGCCTGGGACCTGCTGACGGGCGAGCCGATCCCATTCGAGTTCAAGCGTTCTTATGGGTGCGGCATCCTGGCCAGTGCGCGGCAGCTGCTGGTCTTCCGATCCGCCACCTTGGGCTATTACGATCTGGCAGGCACCCGGACCACGGAAAACTACGGGGGCATCCGCCCCGGTTGCTGGATCAACGCGTTGCCGGTGGGGGGCCTGGTCCTGCTGCCGGACGCCACAGCCGGCTGTGAATGCAGTTACCTGAACAAGGCCTGGATCGCCCTGATGCCGCTGGGAGAATAGGTCCTGGCCGGCGGCCGGCCCATGTTCGAGGGGAGGTTTCATGCGGAAGTACTTCTTCATGGCCATGCTGATTGTCGCCGTGTTCGCGACGATCGGGTATTTCATCTGGTCGGTCGTGACATCGCTCTACCGCGACTGGCAGATGGGGAAAGACGTGCACAAGATCCAGGCGGAGAGCGCCGAGCGACGCGCCCGGCGGCAGGAAGAAGCCGCGCGTCGACTGGACAACGGGTGCGAGCACAGCTTTGGCGAAGCGTTTGCGGGCCTCCCGCCCGACGTGTGCCATAAATGCGGGCTGAGCCGAGAGCGTCCGCCCGGCCCTTGTGACCATGTGTGGCGCTTGGCCAACGAGGCGATCCCCTGCAGTTACTGTGAGAAGTGCGGCCGCAAGCATGTCAGCTCGCGCATCAACCTGTAGGGCCGGACGCCGGTCCCGCGCAGGGCGCGTCGGCGACTGTCGGCGCTCAGTTGTGCCGGATGAACAGAATGTCATCGTCCTGGACGACGTAGTCCTTCGGCTCCTGCCGCAAGAGGTTCCGGGCCTTGATCTCCCGTTCGCTGCCCAGCCGCACGAGGTCGGCGACTTTCATGGTCTCGGCGCGGATGAAGCCCTGTGCCAGATCGGTATGGATGCCGGCGGCGGCCTCCAGTGCCGTGCCGCCCTTGCGGATCATCCAGGCCCGGACCTCCCTGTCGCCGACGGTGAAGAACAGCATCTGGCCGGAAGCGTCCATGAGTGAGCGGATGAAGTGATCGCGATCGAACGGCTGGACTTCCATCTCCCGGCAGAATTCAGCGCGTTCCGCCGGCTCCATCTGTTCGAGCTCCATTTCCAGGCCCAGCGAGAACGCGAAGGCGGGCGATTCCGGGGCGGCCAGTGCGGCGAACCGTTCCGGGTGCTCTTCCGCGTCGCTCGTGTTGATCACGATCACGCGCGGCTTGTCCGCGAACAGCTGAAAGGTCTTGGTGGCGCGTCGTTGCTCCGGCGTGAGCTCCAGCTGGCGCAGCGACCGGCCCTGTTCCAAAGCCTCTTGCATGGGAAGCAGCGCCTGGAGTTCGTGCTGCAGTTCGTCGCGATTGGGCCGCGGCTTCTTGATCGATTCCCGCACACGCTCGATGCGCCCTGAGACGATGTCCAGGTCGGCGATCAGCAGATCCTCCTCGAAGCGCCGCAGGTCGGCCGCCGGATCGCTCTGATTGAAGGCCGCGACGACGATCACCAAGCAACCCGCTTCGCGGATCATGGCCAGCCGCGCCGCGGTGCCTTCATGCGTGCGACTCAAACCGGGCGTGTCGACCATTTCCAGCGAGGCCAGGGTCACCTTCTTGGGGTGGTAGATCTGCCGCAACGCGTCCACACGCGGATCGGGGACCGTTGCCATCGCCGACTGGGTCCGATGCACCAGAACCGGATCGGGCCGCTCGCCCGTCAACCAGTGGAACAAGGTACTCTTACCCGATCCCTGATAGCCGATGATGCCGATCTTCATGCTCAGTACCTGCAGGACGGGGACGGACCGTGTGCTTGAGATACAGCGTAACACATTCACGTCGGGGCGCGTATTGTCGGGCGTCGCGTCATCGCCGCGGTGCGCGCGTCAGGACGAGGCGTTCCAACTGCTGCAGCTGGGCGGCGATCTCAGCCTGTTGCTGCTCGCTGGGGATCCAATGCCCGAACCGGACTCGATAGAACAGCTCCACGACCGCCTCGGGGATCGCGGCAGCCGCCGCCGGCGCCCGTGAGGCGGCCAGCACCGTCGCGGCCGCGCGCGCCAACTCGCGCTGCGTCTGCCCGGGCTCGCGACGCACGCCCAGCCGCGCCAAGATGGATTCCAACTGCTGGTAGAACGCCACCACGCGACGCCGTGCGCGGGCCGGCACCGAGCGGCGGGCGCGGACTGCGCGCGCAAGCAATGGCCAGCAGAAGCGGACCAGTCGGTAACCGCCGTAGAGTAGCCCGCCGAACAGCACGGCGAACCCGGCGGCCCACAGGCTGAACGGGCCGCTGCGAGCCGGCGCCAGCCCGGCTTGATCGCCGTTCCGCCCCCATCGCGTCCAGGCTTTCAGGCTCAGCAGGTCGGCCATCGGGATCTCGTAATCCGGCGCCAGCGGCCGGAGGAACGATTCCTGTTGGCGCCGGGCCGTCAGGCGCAGCACGTAATCGTTCCACAGCCAGCGGGCATAGTCGAAGGACTTGATGGCGCGGTCGAACAGCGAGGGCCGCGGGGCCTCTTCGTCGCTCGACGGCGTCGGGTCCAGTCGCAGCCAGCCGCCGCCGGCATGGCGTTCCTCCGGGCAGATCTCGTCGGCCGGGATCTCCTCGGGGGCCAGGTAGGCCTCGACCCACGCGTGCGCATGCTCCTGCCGGACGACGAAATAGTCGCCGACATAGTTGTACTCGCCGCCCTTGTAGCCCACGACCAGGCGTGCCGGGATCCCTTGGCTGCGCAGCATCAACGTCAAGGCGCTCGCGAAGTACTGGCAGTGACCCGTGCGATGGTGGCTCACGAAATCCTCCATCGGATCGACACCCGGCCGCCGCCGCGCTTGGATCTCGTCCAGACGCAGCGAATAAGTGAAGCGGTCCTTTTCCAGGAAGAAAGCCTCCAACGCCTTGGCCTTCTCGTAGTGGTTCCCCGTGGACGCCTTCTCCCGCACCACCTGATCCGCCAACGCGATCAGCTGCTGGAACGCGTCCGGCCGATCGATGGGCGTATCGAGGAACGCCAACAGCGTTTTCCGGTCCGCCAGCTGCTTCCGATCCTGTTCCAGCGTGAGCGGGCTGTGATAGGGCGCGACCGGGAACTGCGCGCCGTAGCGAAAGGCCGTCGTGACGACGCTGTACCGGAATTCGTCGTGGGATTCCCGGGCCGTCAACCCCACTCGGTAGAGCCGGCGATTGCGGAGCGAAATCCGCAGCCCCTCGATCGCCCCGTCGGCAGCATAGGCAGGAAACAGGCTGAAGAGCTGGTCGCTGCCGGTCGGTTCCAGCAACACATCCTGACGCACCAGGTCGCGGGCATCGGGTGGGGGTGACAACCGCACGTCGGCCGTCGAATCCGAGTCGCCCTCGAACCAGAGTCCTTCCTTGTACACGTTCAGCGCAGTGCCCCGGAAATAGGGATCGCGCACGACCGTGTAGACCTCACCCGTCTTCACGTTCGACAAGCTGACGCGCATCACGCGCGCCTTGCTCTGCAACAGTTCGCCCATCATGTCGAACGAGACGTCACTGGAAAACCCCATCACGTTCCGCAGGGCCGATCCGCCCTCCCAATTGGCGTCGCCCGTCCGGGGCGCGGCATAGAAGAACACCCCAGTGAACGTCAGCGTGGCGACGACGAGCCCCAGCAGCGGAGCCGCGAGCTGCCGCGTGAGGACCGCCGACAGCAGCGCAGCCGGCGGATCCACCACGTCGATCGTCGGCGGCCCGCCATGGGCTGTCGCGGCTGCTGACGCGTGACCCTCGCCCGCGCGGCGCCGGAACCATCGGCGCGGCCGGAAGACGGCCCCCGTCCGCTGCACTTCGCGATACGCGAAAAACAACGCGCCGCAGAAAATCGCGACCGCGATGTACATCAGCAACAAGATGCCGAACTCCAGGCTGTCATTCAGCAGCGATGCGACCACCGCCTGCAACAGGCTGAACACGGTCAATTGGCCGTAGATGCGGCTGTTCTTCTCCTGGAACAGCAACACCATCTGGACGTAGGTGAGCAACCGGGCAATGGCGAGCAGCTGGTCCAGGCTGCTCGAACCGAAGAAGCCGCCGAGCGAGAACAGGGCGGCCAAGACCATCGCCACGTTGGCCAGGATCCGATGCAGGCGGAACCAACCCAGCGAGTCGGTCAGCAGGAGCGAGGCGCCGGCCGCCAGGATCATCAGGACCGGCAGCCAGCGATCGCCCCGGCCCATCCCCAGCAGCATGGTCGAGAAGGACGTCTGCGCGGCGATCGCCATGGATAATCGCATGCTACGCATGGAAGTACTCTCGCAGCCGATCGCTCCGGCAATCAATCCACGTCAGGTTCCCGTAGGCGCGTGGCGGATGCTGCGGCCGCAACGCCGCGTCCCAGTCGTCACCATCCGTCAAGAACGGCGCGCCCCGCGTACTGATCACCACGGTCCGCGCACTGGCGTGGCTCAGTTCGCGGACGTGGTCCAGCACCTGGTAGATTTGCAGTCCGTCACCGGGCTCGGCCTCGGCCAGATGATCCAGCAGGTCGTGGGCCAGCCGACCCGAGGCGAAACCCGACCAGTACCGTGTGTCACGGCCGGCCACGCTGATCACCATGCGGCCGCCGCCGCGCTGGCAGAAGCGGGTCACCGCCGTGGCCAGGAAGCTGATGGCCGTCTCCGCGTGGAGCAACTCCGGTTCGTCAGGCACATCCGGCCGCCACAGGTCGAGCACGAGCGTCACGTCACGATTGCGCTGCTGCTCGAACTGCCGCACGGCCAGCGAACCGAGCTTGGCCGACGTGCGCCAGTGAATCCAGCGCTGGCTGTCGCCCGGCCGCCACTCGCGCAGCCCGTAGAAGTCGCCTTCCAGCGTCCCCTGCCGCCGCCCCTCGCTGTAGCTCCCCTGCGTCCGCGAATCCATCATCTGCAGCCAGCGCTGGGTCAGGTGCCCGAGGCGCGGGACGACCAACAGCACCGGGCAGTCGTCCACCGTCATGCGGCTGCGCACCAACCCGAATGGGAAACGCGTGCTCACCTGCAAGGGCCCGAATCGATAGCGCCCGCGGCGCGCCAGCCGCACGCGATAGGACGCGGCGCAGTGACCGCGCGCCGGCACGCGCGGCAGCACCAGCCGGACGCGGTGACGGCCGCGCATCGCGTCGCCGTCTCGCTGGAGCGCATCCTCCACCATCACCAGCCAGGACATCAGACGACGGCGGCGATTCAGGCCGCTCACCACGACCGTCAACACGTCGCCGGCCGAGACACGCGGCGGGACCCTGCGCCGCACCACCAGGTCCCGCAACATCAGCTGCACCAGCCGCCAGTTGAACAGCAGCGGACCGGCCATCAGCCCGCCCAGCACCACCAGCAGGTTCACCTGGCCCAGGACCGCTCCACCCATGATGAACGTCACGACGAACAGGTAGTACCAACCTTCCGGACACAGCCGGGTGATGCGACGCTGCGACATGCCTGCCCACCCTCATTCGGGGACGGGGACCTGGTCGATCAGGCGGCTGATCAACACCTCGGTCTCCTGGCGCTGGCCCATCTGTGCAAACCCACGCGGAATGACGCGGTGCGTCAGGACGGAGATGGCCAGCCCCTTGACGTCGTCCGGCACCACGTACTCGCGGCCATCCACCAGCGCAGCTGCTTGGGACGCCCGGTACAGGCTCAGCGCCCCGCGCGTGCTGACACCCGCCAGCAACTCGTCGCAACGGCGCGTCGATTCGACGATATCCAGCATGTAGTCGGCGATCGCGTCGTCGACCACGACGTCACGAACCGCGCGCTGCAGCCGCAGGATCTGGCCGCCGTTGAGCACCGGCGTCAGGTCGTCCACGGGCTCCTTGAGCCGATGGGTGGACAGCACGCGCCGCTCGTCCGCCCGCGCCGGGTAGCCCATCGAGAGCCGCAGCAGGAACCGGTCGAGCTGGCTCTCGGGCAACGTGTAGGTCCCTTCGAACTCGAACGGGTTCTGCGTGGCGATCACCATGAACGGACGCGGCAGGCTGTAGGTCACGCCGTCGACCGATACCTGCCGGTCGCTCATCGCTTCCAGGAGCGCACTCTGCGTGCGGGGCGGCGCCCGGTTGATCTCGTCGGCCAACACGATGTTCGCGAAGATCGGACCCCGGTTGTACCGGAACTCGCTGGTCTTCGCATGGAACACGCTGCTGCCCACGATGTCGCTCGGCAACAGGTCCGGCGTGAACTGCAGCCGGCAGAAGTCCCCCGAGACGCTCTTGGCCAGCGCTTTGCCCACCAGCGTCTTGCCGACGCCCGGCACGTCTTCCAACAGCACATGTTCGCCGGCCAGCAAGGCCACCAGGCACATGCGGACCACCTGCGGCTTGCCCAGGACCACACCCGACATGTTGGCTTCCAGCTTGTGCACCAGAGCACGCAGCTCGGCGGATGACAGGACCCCCTCGGCGCCCGGGGCCGTCTCGACGGCTGACTCTGACGAGACGCGCTCATGAGGCCCCCGCGGGTCGTGGATCGGTTCGGTCCGGCTGGATTCTGGCCGCATGGCCTGCCTCACTGGATTCGAGCGCTGTCGCGACAGGGGGCCGGTTCTTGTTGTGTGGCCCGGCGTCCGCAAACCACTACAATAACAGTTGCCATGACCGAGTGCGACTGCTGCTTCCTCCTTCACGGTCCGTCATGTTCTGGCTCAACGGCGACGTCCTGATGTGCGCTTGCCCCGATTGCGGCGCCCCGATGACCGTGCGGCGGTGGCTCATGCTGGCCGACTGCTGGCAGTGCGAGACCTGTATCGAGCTGACCGAGGCGGACCGAGAGGCGGCGCGGCAGTTGCTCGAGCGGCATCTGGTCTCCGCGGGCGCCGATCGCGCCGGGGATGGAAGGGGGGGCGCCGCGGCAACGGCCCCGGGATACGATGCGGCGCCGGAGGTGGGGGACCATGCGCAGTACGCGCCCGCAGCAGCCCGCCTGCCCGACACGCGTCAGCCGCACATCGCTCATGAACCGCTTCCGCCGCCGCGGAGCACGGCACTGCGGCAAGCCGCCGTGCATCCGGGCCGGGACGCGGCGGACCGGAGGTCCCACTGGCTCGACGCGCTGCTGAAGAACATGCCCGCGTGGCTGGTCAGCCTGCTGTTCCACATCCTGCTGCTGACCATCCTCGGGCTGCTGACGAAACCACCCGTGCAGGGCCCGTATATCACGCTCTCCATGCGCGTCAGTCCGGTGACGCGTGACGGGGGATTCGTGCATCTCGCGGATTCGCCCGACGAATCGGTGTTCGATCTGGGCGTGCCCGAGGGGATGGACGTGAGCGATCCGGCTCAACGACAGGCGCTGATCCGCGCCGATCAGGATGCACGCGAGTTGCGGCTGGTCGATCCCGACAACCCGCACCTGCCGGAGCTGGATCAAGTCAAGCGGCAGGTCGCCGCCGGTTCATCCGCGGCGCGGTCGTTGGCGGCCCGCGACCCGCGCCTGCGGGTCGAGATGGTGCGGCGGGAGGGCGGCACGACGCTGACGGAGGCGGCCGTGGCGCGCGGCCTGCGCTGGCTGGCCCGCCATCAGAACGCGGATGGCAGCTGGAGCCTGGACCGGTTCCACCGCGCGGGCGGGTGCGACTGCGGCGATCAGGGCAGCCTGGCGAGCGAAAGCGCAGGCACGTCACTTGCCCTGTTGCCGTTCCTGGGCGCCGGCCAGACCCACCTGACCGGCATCTACCAGGCGGAGGTGGCCAAGGGCCTGCGCTGGTTGCTGCAGAACCAGCGGGAAGACGGGGACCTGCGCGGCAATCGCGGCCAGTATCCCGGGATGTATGCCCACGGCCAGGGCGCCATCGTGCTGTGCGAGGCGTTCTTGATGACCGGCGACGAGGCGCTCCGCGCGCCCGCCCAGAAGGCTGTCGACTTCATTGCGGCCGCGCAATATCCCGATGGCGGTTGGCGGTACTATCCTCGGGGCGAGACGCGCAATCTGCAGGGCGACACGAGCGTGGTGGGGTGGCAGCTGATGGCGCTGCGCAGCGCCCTGGTCGCCGGGCTGTCGGTGCCGGACGCGACCTTGGAAAACGCCGGGCATTTCCTGGATACCGTACAGCATGCCGATGGCGCACAGTACTCGTATCTGCCGCGCGAACAGGCCACCGCTCCGATGACCGCGGAAGCTCAGCTCTGCCGCATCTACCTGGGCTCAAGACGCAACCACCCTCCCCTGGCAGCCGCCATACGATGGATGGTCACGGACGAACCCCCCTCGCGTCAGAACCCGAACATCTACTACTGGTACTATGCCACGCAGGCCATCCATCACTACGGCGGCGCTGAGTGGGACGCCTGGAACTTGCAGATGCGCGACGTGCTGGTCACCACGCAGGAGACGCACGGGCACGCGGCGGGCAGTTGGACCCCCACCGGCCCGCTCACCTCGCAGGGCGGCCGCATCTACATGACCTCGCTGGCCGTCTGCTGCCTGGAAATCTACTACCGCCACCTCCCGATCTTCCGGCAGATCGATCTGGAGTAGTGGTGCGCGGGCAACCTTGTGCTTCTTCTTGCTCCTTTCCTGAACCGGGAAAACGAAGTGGTTGTCTCGCCCCCGGGGCGTGACTACCATAACCACATGCGGCGCCGTGCGATGGCGCCCTCCTGCATGTGGATGACGAAGCACGAGAAGTCTTCGTGCGAAAGGGACCCTCCATGACGATGCGTGAGCGACCGGGTAGTGGGCTGTTCGAACTGGACCGACGTGTGGGTGCCGCGCTGATCGCGATGGCTCTGGCATCCGGCCTGTCCAATGACGTCCGATCGGAAGAGACGGCGCTCGACCAGTACGTAGCGAAACCCGACGCGAGCTACACCTGGAGCGTCGTGGAGACCGTGCGCGAGCCCGGCCTGACGACGTTCATCGTGGACTTGAAGTCCCAGACGTGGCGCACGCCCGACGAGGTCAACCGGACACTCTGGCAGCACTGGCTGGTCATCGCGAAACCGGACGGCACCCAGGCGGACACGGCGCTGCTGTTCATCGGCGGCGGGAGCAATGGCCGCGAGCCACCCAAGGGAGTCGACCAGCGCATCAGGCAACTGGCGCTCGGCTCACAATCGATCGTCGCCAATTTATCGATGGTCCCCAACCAGCCCCTGGTGTTCCACAACGACGGGAAGGCGCGAAAGGAAGACGATCTGATCGCCTACACCTGGACCCAGTTCTTCAAGACCGGCGATCCGACCTGGCCGGCTCGCAACCCGATGGTCAAGAGCGTCGTCCGGGCGATGGACACCATCACCGCGCTGCTGGCCGGGGAAGCAGGCGGCAAGCTGCGGGTCGATAAATTCGTCGTGGCCGGCGGTTCGAAGCGCGGCTGGACCACGTGGATGACCGGCGCCGTCGACCGACGCGTGGTCGCGATCGCACCGCTGGTGATTGACGTGTTGAACGTGCAGGAATCGATGCGCCATCATTACGCCGCGTACGGATTCTGGGCGCCGTCAGTCGGCGACTATACCCAGCATAAGATCTTTCAGCACCTCGGCACGCCCGAAATGGCGCAACTCGAGAGACTGGTCGACCCCTACTTCTATCGCGACCGCCTGACGATGCCCAAGTTCATCATGAACGCGTCCGGCGACCAGTTCTTCCTGCCGGATTCGTCACAGTTCTACTTCGACGACTTGCCAGGCGACAAGTACCTGCGGTACGTGCCGAACGCCGATCACTCGCTGGATGGCAGCGACGCCGTGACCAGTCTGCTCGCGTTCTACCTGACGGTGCTGCACCACAAGCCGCGGCCCGTAGTGGACTGGACCTTCGAAGACGATGGATCGATTGTGGTCCGTTCGGCGACGCAGCCGGCCAAGGTTGTCCTGTGGCAGGCCACCAATCCGGCCGCGCGCGATTTCCGCGTGGAAACGCTCGGCAAGAAGTACACCGACCGGGTGCTGCAGGAAGTGGAGGGCGGTCGGCACGTGTACCGCGGCCAGGTGGACGCGCCGCAGACCGGCTGGACCGCCTATTTCATCGAGCTGACCTACGATATCGGCGTGAAGAACGTGCCGTTCAAGGTGTCGACGGCCGTGCGCGTGATCCCCGACACGCTCCCCTTCGCCGACAAAGACCCCACCGCCGAATAGACCGGCAGCGGCACGGTAAGCCGTCGGCATGCATCCCGCACGCGCGTCGGGGCCATTGGATCCGTCCCGGCCTTGTGACCGGTTGCGCGTGCCGCCGCCAATTTGACCGGCCAATTTGACGTACCGCGGACCGGTCAGCCTGTCCGGCACCGGTCCAGCGCCCGTCCGGACGGCCTTCTTCTCGCCTGCGGGCCGTCTGTTCCGCGCGATTTCTGATTGGCACGCTTCTTGCGTATCTCTCCTACCGTTTGTGAAGGACTCGCAATGAACGGAGTCCTTCCGATGCTCACAGGTCCCGTCGCGGACCGAGGCTAGAACGTACGAGGGAGGACATAGACATGTTGGGAATTCGCTGGCAACCGTGGAACGTGGCAGAGTGGAGTCGATGGCAGAGCGAGATGGATCGGATGTTTGAGCGATTCGCGGGCGGCTTGCCGCGGCGTTTTGCGCAGGCGGCTTATCCCGCGTTGAACCTGTGGGAGGACAACGATCAGCTGTGCGTGGAGGCCGAGCTGCCGGGCTTCGAGTTGGACGAGTTGGAGATCTTCGTCAATGGCGGCAAGCAGTTGACGATCAAGGGTCAGCGCCGGCAGGTGACTGCGGAAGGCGGCGTCTGGCACCGCCAGGAGCGGACGTTCGGGAGTTTCGAGCGTACGATCGAGCTGCCTCACGACGTGGATGCCGACAAGGTGTCTGCCGAGCTGAAGCAGGGCGTGCTGACGATCACGCTGCCCAAGCGCGAGGAAGCCAAGCCGCGGCGCATCGCGGTGACGGTCAAATGACGCGCAGGCCGCACCTCGCACACCATCATGAAGATCGACGAACTCACACTATCAGAAAGGAACCTATCCATGACCCATACACTGACCAAGAACGGCGCATACAGCTCCACGCCCGAAACACAGGTGCTGAAAGGGGCCGTCACGTACAGCCCGCGAGTCGACATCTGGGAGAGCGACGACGAGCTGGTCCTGTACGGGGACCTGCCCGGCGTGGCGTCGGAGGACCTGGACATCCATTTCGAGAAGGGCGAATTGAAGATCTACGGCCGAGTCGCTCCGCGCAACGCGAACGTCGAGTTGCTGTACGGCGAGTACGGGATCGGGGACTTCCAGCGGTCGTTTTCGGTCTCCGAAGCGATCGATGCGGGAAAGATCTCGGCGGAACTCAAGAATGGGGTCTTGACCGTACACCTGCCCAAGCGGGAGGCGGTCAAGCCGCGGCGCATCGAAGTCAAGAGCTGAGCAACGCGGGTCTGAGTCGTTGCTCCCTTGCACGGCGGGCCGCAACCGGCCACTGCGTAGGTGGCGCGGGGCGGCCCGCACTTCATGTGCGACCGACGTTCAGCCGGTCCAGCAGCCACATCACGCGCGGCGTCGGCCGCGCGACTGGAACACGATACGGAAAGGGGAATCTGTCATGCAGGGTGAAAAAATCATCGGGATCGATTTGGGCACGACGAACTCCGTCGTGGCCGTCGTCGAAGGCGGCGAGCCGAAAGTGATCCAGAACAGCGAGGGCAACCGGCTCACGCCCAGCGTGGTCGCTTACACGGACAAGGGCGAGCTGGTCGGCGAGTTGGCGCGGCGCCAGGCCGTCACCAACTCCCGGCGCACGATCGCGTCGATCAAGCGACTCATGGGGCGCCGGCACCAGGAAGTGGAAACGGAAGAGAAGATGGTGCCCTACCAGGTGGCGGGCGCGGCGCAGGACTACGTGCAGGTCGTCATCGACGGCAAGCGTCACACGCCGCAAGAGATCTCGTCCAAGATCCTGCGCAAGCTCAAGGAGTCCGCCGAGGCGTACCTGGGCCACAAGGTGAACAAGGCCGTGATCACGGTGCCGGCCTATTTCAACGACGCGCAGCGCCAGGCGACCAAAGACGCCGGCCAGATCGCCGGACTGGAAGTGATGCGCATCATCAACGAGCCGACGGCCGCCGCGCTGGCCTACGGCCTGGACAAGAAGCGGGACGAGAAGATCGTGGTGTTCGACCTGGGCGGCGGCACGTTCGACGTCTCGGTGCTCGAGGTCGCCGGCACGGGTGACGGGGACAGCGCGAAGGTGTTCCAGGTGTTGAGCACGAGCGGGGACACGCACCTGGGCGGCGACGACTTCGACCTCGCGCTGATCAACTACGTGGCCCAGCGCTTCCAAAGCGAACAGGGAATCGACCTGCGCAAGGACCCGATGGCGCTGCAGCGGCTCCAGGAGGCCTGCGAGAAGGCCAAGCGGGAACTCAGCAGCACGCCCCAGACCGACCTGAACCTGCCGTTCATCTCGGCGGACGCGTCCGGGCCGAAACACCTGCAACTCACCCTGACACGCGCCAAGTTCGAAGAACTGATCGATCCGTTCCTGGACCGGATCCGCAAGCCGGTCCAACAGGCGTTGGCCGACGCGCACCTCGAGCCGTCCGACATCGACGAAGTCGTGCTCGTGGGCGGCTCGACCCGCGTGCCCAAGGTCCAGCAGTTGGTGCGCGCGTTCTTCGGCAAGGAGCCGCACAAGGGGGTCAACCCGGACGAAGTCGTGGCGGTGGGCGCGGCGATCCAGGGCAGCGTCCTGGCCGGCGAGCGCAGCGACCTGCTGCTGCTCGACGTGACGCCCCTGTCGCTGGGCATCGAAACCCAAGGCGGCGTGTTCACCAAGCTCGTCGAACGCAACACGACCATCCCGATCGAGAAGCGGGAGACGTTCACCACGGCCGAGGACAACCAGCCGGCAGTGACGGTGCGCGTCTTCCAGGGCGAACGGCCCATGGCGGCCGACAACCGGCTGCTCGGCCAGTTCAACCTCGAGGGGCTGGTCCGGGCGCCCCGCGGTGTCCCGCAGATCGAGGTCACGTTCGACATCGACCAGAACGGGATCCTCAATGTGCGTGCCAAGGACAAGACCACTTCCCAGGAGGCCTCCGTGCGCATCGAGGATTCGGCCGGCCTGAGCGATGCGGACATCACGCGGATGAAGCGGGACGCCGAACTCCATGCGGAAGAGGACAAGCAGCGGCGCGAATTGGCCGACACGCGCAACCGGGCGGAACAGCAGTGCTTCCAGCTCGAGAAGATGATCAAAGAGCAGGGCGACAAGCTGGCCGGCGCCGACCTGGAGCCGTTGCAGCAGTCGATCGAGACGGTCCGTCGACTGGCCAAAGGCAACGATCTGGCCGCCATCAAGTCGGCGCTGGCCGACCTGGAGCAGACCGCGCAGGCGGTGGGCCAGATGATCTACCAGCGTGCCCAGCCGTGCGGGGCCGGCGCCCAGACGGGGAGCGGCTCGTGTTGCGGCGCCAGGCCGGCAAGCCACGCGGCCGCCGGCGACGATGAGCCGATTGACGCCGAGTACGAGGTGAAGAGCTAGAGACCGGAGTCGTGAGCGGGTGCTGTCCAGGCAGAGCCGGCGGCGCCCGCCACGGCTAGAGATCGTACTCGCGGATCTTGCGCTGCAGCGTGCGGACGCTGAGCCCCAGCAGCTGCGCGGCTTCCGTCCGGCGCCCGTTGGTGTGCGCCAACGCGCGCCGGATGGCTTCCTTCTCGATGTCGTCCATCGTCATGCCCGGCTGAATCAGCGCATCGATCGCGCCGCGCGTCGCGCCAGGTTCGAGATCGAGCAGGGCGAGCGCCGCCGTCGAACGGAACGTGGCCGGATTCACCCCCAACCGCTTGATCGCCTCCAGCTTGTCGCCCCCCGTATAGTGCAGCGCCCGTGCGATCAGCCGCGCCTCCACCTGAGCCACCACGTCATCGTAGAGCTGTTGGGAACCAGCGCGCAAACGCTCGTCGATGAACCGGTCCAACTCGTCGCCCGTGCGCGCCGCGCCACCCGCCGGCGCCTCCGCGTCCCGGGGCGGGCGGATGGAATCGGGCAGGAAGTCCGCCAGCAGCACCGGCCCGGTCGTCTGCAGGACGGCCTGCCGGATCACGTTCTGCACCTCGCGCACATTCCCCGGCCAGGAATACGCGCGCAACAACTGCATCGACTCCGGCGCCACCGATCGCACGTGCTTGTCCAGATCCCGGTTGGCCTGACGCAGGAAATGGTCCACCAGCAGGTCGATGTCGGCGCCCCGCTCGCGCACGGGCGGCAGGTGAATCGTGTAGCCGTTCAGACGATAGAACAGGTCTTCCCGAAACTGGTTGCGGGCCACCATCTCTTCCAGGTCCCGGTTCGTCGCGGCGAGCACCCGCACGTCCGTCGAGATCACCCGTTCACCGCCCACGCGCTGGAACTGCTGCTCCTGGAGCACGCGCAGCAGCTTGCTCTGCAACAACGGGGGCATGTCGCCAATCTCGTCGAGAAACAGCGTCCCGCCATGACACTGCTCGAACTTGCCGATACGCCGCTTGTCGGCACCCGTGAACGACCCTCTCTCGTGCCCGAACAGCTCGCTCTCCAGCAACGGCTCGGGGATCGCGGCGCAATTGACGGCCAGGAACGGCCCCTGCGCGCGCTTGCTGAATTTGTACAGCGCACGCGCCACCAGCTCCTTGCCCGTCCCGCTCTCACCGCGAATCAGCACCGTCACGTTCTGCGACGCGACCAGGCCGATCGCCTTGTACACGTCCTGCATGGCCGGCGACCGCCCAATGATCACGTCGCCCTCACCGCTGGAGGAGGACGCGGGCGGCGGGTCCATCGTGATCGGTTCGGTCGCCAGGCGGCGGACCTCCAACGCCCGCGCCACCACGCGCCGCACCTCGGCGACCTGCAGCGGTTTCACCAGGTAATCGAGGGCCCCCAGCTGCATCGCCTCGATCGCCGTATTGCTCGAACCGGAGGCCGTCACGAAGATGACGGGCAGCGCCGGGTCGATGGCCCGGATCCGGCGAAACAGCTCGATGCCATCGCCGTCCGGGAGCAGCACATCCAGCACGGCCGTGTCGGCCTGCCGGCTGCGAGCCAGTGCCAGCCCTTCCGCAACGGTGGCCGCCGACAGGGTCGTATGGCCTTGTTTTTGCAGGATCTGCACCACCAGGTCACGATCGGCCGGATCATCGTCGACGACCAGGATTGTCGGCATGGCATGAATACCGTGAGATTCATGGGACCACTACAATGTAGCCCATCGGGATCGACCCGGGGAGTGCAGTCGCGTGAACGCCATGATTGCTGAGTTCCTGCTCCGTCACGCCTCTGACGCCAAGGAATTGGCGCACAGAGCTCAACTGCTGGCGGCGCTCACGCAATTGTCGCCGCGGCGACGCAACGAACTGGCCCAGGCGGTCGACATGGTCTGCCGCACGATCGCCGCGCATGGCGGGAAAGGGAAAGTCCGGTTCTCGTTGGTCCAGCGCGGCGGGCAGCGCTGCATCGAAGTCTCGGTGTGCGACCCGGAGTCGAGTGCGGCGGCCGAACCTCCGGAGGAGACCGCCCGGCCGGCACGGGCGCCGGGCGACCTGGAGTCGGTGGTGATCCAGCGTGTGGGGGAACTGGTCGATCATTTCGAATCGTCCGGCTGGCCGGTCGCGGGCGCGGTGATCCGCATGGCCCAGAGGCTGTCGCCTGCGTTCGCCTTTCCCACGGACGCGGAGGTTGCCGAATGGGCCCGGTTGCTCCAGACCAGCACGGCCTTCGATGCGCTGGCCGCCGTCTTGCGCCGCGCCCGAGCACTCGAGGAGGCGTTGGATCACGCGCAGACCGCTCAGGAGCTGCGGGCGGGACTGGCGGCGCGCAGCACGGATGCCGAGAACTTGACGATGCTGTCGCTGGTCATCAGCAAGACCAAGAACGCGATCGCCATCATGGAGCCGGACGGCGCCATCATGGCCGTCAATGCGGCCTTCGTGCAGATGACCGGCTACGCGCCGGCGGACGCGGTCGGCCAGCGGTTCGACGAGCTGCTGTGCGGCCCCAGCACGGACGCGGAGGCGGTGCGCGCGTATCGCCGCGCGCGGGAACAGGGCAGCGAACTGGTGCAGGACCTGCTGCTCTACCGCAAAGACGGGGCGACGTTCTGGATCGAAAGCGATTTGATCCCCGTGCGGGACGCGGCCGGAGTACTCACGCGCTGGATCGGGATCGGCAACGACATCACCAGGCGGCGCCAGACCGAAGACGCGTTGCGCGCGGCCAAGGAGACCGCCGAGGCGAACAGCCGCCTCAAGAGCGAATTCCTGGCCAACCTCAGCCACGAGATCCGGACGCCCATGAACGCCATCATGGGGATGACGGAGCTGGCGCTGGCCACGACGCTGAGCGACGAGCAGCGCGAGTACTTGCAGACGGTCCGCTCGTCGAGCAACCTGCTGCTGGGGCTGCTGAACGATATCCTCGACCTGTCCAAGATCGAAGCCGGCAGGATGGAACTCGAGGAGATCGATTTCGTGCTCGCCGAGGTGGTCGGCGAGGCGGTGCACACGCTGGAAGTGAAGGCACAGCAGAAGGGGATCGAGTTGACGGCCAGCGTGCCGCCCAGCCTGCCGACGCTCGTGCGCGGGGATCCGACGCGGCTGCGCCAGATCCTGCTGAACCTGATCGGCAACGCCATCAAATTCACAGACCGGGGCGCCGTCACCGTGGCGGTCGACGAGCAGTGGCGGAACGATGCGGAGATCCGCCTGCACTTCTCGGTACGCGATACGGGCATCGGGATCCCCGCGGAGCAGCTGGATACGATCTTCGAGGCGTTCAAGCAGGCGGACGCATCAACGACGCGCAAGTACGGCGGCTCCGGACTCGGCTTGACCATCTCGTCGGAACTTGTGCGGATGATGAAAGGGCGGATCTGGGTCCAGAGCGAGGTGGGTCAGGGCAGCACCTTCCACTTCACGGTCCAGTTGAAGTGGAGCGGATCGCCCACAGCGCTGCCGGCCGATTCGCCGCGCGGGCTGCCCCGGCCGGCCGAGACCGATGCGGTATCGACGCTGGCCACGCCGGCGCCGCGAACCCTGCGGATCCTCGTGGCCGACGACCATGACGCCAATCGCAACCTCGTCAAGACAGTGCTCACCAAACGCGGCCACCAGTGCGTGGAGGCGGTCAACGGCTACCAGGTGCTCGACGCGATCACTCGGCAGCCGTTTGACGCGGTGCTGATGGATGTCCAAATGCCCGAAATGGACGGCTATCAGGCCACCGCCGCGATCCGCAAACGAGAGGATCGGGAAGGGGGACATGTGCCGATCATCGCCCTGACGGCCCACGCCATGAGCGGGGACCGCGAACGCTGCCTGCTGGCCGGGATGGACGCCTACCTGGCCAAGCCGCTCCGCCCCTCGGAACTGATTCGACTGGTCGAAAGCATCCCGGCCGCCAGGCCACAAGCAAGGACCCCGACGATGCCCCCCACCGACGAGCAACCGGCCGATGCGGGCTACAACTTGCACGCCGCGCTGGAGAGCCTGGACAACGACCTGGATCTGCTGGTCAGCCAAATGTCGTTCTTCCTCAACGACGGCCCGGCGCTGATGGACCAGATTGAACAGGCCATCCAGGCGCGCGACGCGCACCAACTGCAACTGGCCGCCCATCGGCTCAAAGGCATGTTGGCCCGCTACGCGTTCACGCAGGCGGCCGAGCTGGCCTACCAGCTGGAGCAGCAGGGGAGGCAGGGCGTGCTGGACGGCGCGGAGTCGATTGCGCGCCGGCTGGCGCCCCTGGTCTCGCAACTGGTGGACGGCATTCGAGAATACCTTCGGCGGCACACCTCATCCCATTGACCCGCCGAGGTGATCCTCTGCCGCCCGCCGTCTTTGCCCAGTTTGACTGATCGAAAAATCCCTCGGGGACAACGCATCTGGCGAATCGGAACAATCCTTAAGATTGGCACCAAGATCACCGATCTGGCATGTCAGGACCATTCCAGATTGTTCTATCGATGGGAGACCTGATATGCGACGTGTTCTCGGGGCAATGGCGCTGTTGGCAGGCACGAGTCTCTGGATGTCGACGACCGTGCTGGCCAAGGATCCGGAAGGACGTGTGATCAACGCGAAGCCCAGGCCGCCTGTCAAGCGGCTGGTCGACCCGGCGCCTCCTGAGCCGACCCCGGCCGCGGCTGCTCCCGCCGAAGCCATGCCCGCCGAGATGACGCCAACCGAAGCGACGCCGCTCGAGAGGACGCCCACCGAGGCGACGCCGCGCATGCTGACGCCGTCGCCGGCCAACGAGTCGGGGCTCGAAGCGTTGCCCGAGGAGCCGTCCGGCGACTCCACCACCGTCGCGCCTGGCAAGGTGATCCGGACGTTTGAGCAGATCGAGGCGTCGGAAGAAGAGAAGCGCCGCGCGGCGGCCGGCAAGCAGGCGGCTGCCGCACAGGAAACGCAGATGCTCGGGCGGATCCGCAATCTCCAGACGATCATTGCGCGGGAAGAGCAACTGCTGGCACAGCGCCTGGCCTATGCCGCCAAGCTGCGCGATAAGGGGCTGGCCACCAACGACGAGAAGGTCCTCTCGCAGGCCGAGCAGTTCGAGCGGGCGGCGCTGGCGGAATACCTCAAGAAGGTCCAGCAGTTCGAGCGGGCCAGCATCGTCGACGGCGCGGCCGAGCCGTCGCGCCGACCGGCCCAGCCGCCACGCACGTCCAAGAACCCCGGCTCGGCACACCAGCGGTAGCCGGCACCCGGCCGGATCGCTCCGCCCGTGCGACGTCGATCGCCCGGCTCGGGGCAAGCCCTTTTCGGCGTGCCCCGCTTGTGGCCCCCAGCCGGACGCGATAGCGTGTAGCGTTATTGGCAAGTCGACGTTGGCGAGCGCGGCCCAGTGGGCTATTGCCAAGGCACCCCCGGGCGAGGTTCTCGAGCGGACGAGCGGACTATGAAGGCGTTGGTGAAGCGGGAGCGGGCACCCGGGTTGTGGCTGGAAGAGGTGCCGGAGCCGACGATCGGCATCAACGACGTGCTGATCAAGGTCGGTCGCACCGGCATCTGCGGGACGGATGTGCACATCTACAACTGGGACGCCTGGGCCCAGAAGACGATTCCGGTCCCGATGGTGGTCGGGCACGAGTTCGTCGGGGAGATCGTGGAAGTCGGTTCGAATGTCGCCGACTTCCGGCCGGGCGACATCGTCAGCGGCGAGGGTCACGTCGTGTGCGGGCGGTGCCGCAACTGCCTGGCCGGCCGCCGCCACCTCTGCAAGGACACGAAGGGCATCGGCGTGAATCGGCCGGGCGCGTTTGCCGAATACATGGTCTTGCCCATGACCAACGTGTGGCTGCACGACCTGTCGATCGACCGCGACGTCGCATCGATTTTCGACCCGTTCGGCAACGCGGTCCACACGGCGTTGTCCTTCCCCGTGCTGGGCGAAGACGTGCTCATCACGGGCGCCGGCCCGATCGGTGCGATGGCGGCGGCGGTCGTGCGGCACGCCGGCGCCCGCTATGTCGTGATCACCGATGTGAATCCATACCGGCTGGAGCTGGCCAAGAAGCTCGGCGCCACGATGGCGGTGGACGTGCGGTACACGCAGTTGGCCGACGTGCAGCGCCAGCTGCGCATGCAAGAGGGCTTCGACGTGGGGCTCGAGATGTCGGGCAATCCGTCCGCCTTCCGGGACATGCTCCGGAACATGTGCCACGGCGGCAGGATCGCGATGCTCGGGATCCCGGCCGATGAAATCGCCATCGACTGGAACACCGTCGTGTTCAACATGCTCACGATCAAGGGGATCTACGGACGCGAGATGTACGAGACCTGGTATAAGATGACGGTCATGTTGCAAAGCGGTCTGAACATCCGCCCGATCATCACGCACCGGTACCATTACGCGGACTACGAAAAGGGTTTCGACGCCATGCGATCCGGGAACTCCGGCAAGGTGGTGTTGTACTGGAACGACCCGATGTAGGCTCCGCCCGTGCCGGAAACAACTCGGCCGAAGCGAGGTGTGCTCATGAGCCAGTCGTTGATGGAACACTGCGAGCAGCAGCTTGACCAGATCCGCGCCAACGGGCTGTTCAAAGCGGAGCGCGTGATCACGACGCCCCAAGACGCGCACATCTGCGTCGGTGACAGCCAGTCGGTGCTCAACCTGTGTGCGAACAATTACCTGGGCCTGGCCGAGCATCCGGCGGTGATCCGGGCCGCCCACGAAGGGCTCGATCGCTGGGGCTACGGGCTCTCGTCGGTCCGTTTCATCTGCGGCACGCAGGCCATCCACAAACAGCTGGAGGCCAAGATCAGCGAGTTCCTGGAGACCGACGACACGATCCTCTATACGTCGTGCTTCGACGCCAACGGCGGCCTCTTCGAAACGCTCCTGACGGCGGAAGACGCCGTCATCTCGGACGAACTCAACCACGCCAGCATCATCGATGGCGTGCGGCTCTGCAAGGCCCAGCGCTTCCGCTATAAGAACAACGACCTGGCGGACCTGGAGGAACAACTCAAACAGGCGCGCAAGGCCCGCTTCCGGATGATCGCCACCGACGGGGTGTTCTCGATGGACGGCTACATCGCCAATCTGCCGGGCATCTGCGAACTGGCCGACAAGCATGATGCGCTGGTCATGGTCGACGATTCGCACGCCGTCGGGTTCATGGGCGCGCGTGGACGCGGGACGCCCGAGTACCACGGGGTCGCCGAGCGGATCGACCTGATCACCGGCACGCTCGGCAAGGCGCTCGGAGGCGCCAGCGGCGGCTACACCAGCGGGCGCCGCGCCCTGATCGACCTGCTCCGCCAGCGTTCGCGCCCCTACCTGTTCTCGAACTCCGTCGCGCCCCCGATCGTGGCCGCGTCGATCCGGGCCATCGAACTGCTGATGGAATCCACCGAGCTGCGCGACAAGCTGGAACACAACACCCGGTTCTTCCGCCAGGAGATCGCGCAGGTCGGCTACGACGTGTTGCCGGGCGAGCACCCGATCGTGCCCATCATGCTCTACGACGCGGTCCTGGCGAACCGCACGGCCGACGCGCTGCTCAAGAAGGGCGTCTACGTGATCGGCTTCTCCTATCCGGTGGTCCCCCACGGCCGGGCGCGCATCCGCACCCAGATCTCCGCCGCCCATTCGCACGATGACCTGGCCTTCGCGCTGGAGAAATTCGCCGAGGTCCGGCATGAACTCACGGCGTGAGCGCCATGAGTGAGCTGCTGCTGCCCGGAGGGGTGCAATCCACGCCCGGTCGCCGAGGATGGCCCGGGCTCATCCCCCCAGGTAGATCCGCGAGTCGGGATGACGTGAAACCCAATCGCCCCAGAATGTGACTTCGAATGGATAGTCGGCTAACGGGATCTTCTCGTCTTTGTGCAGGTAGTTCTTGCCGTGATAGGAGAGCACGAGTTTCCCGTTGCTCAGGCCCCCCACGGACAACGGCAGGGCACCTGTCTGGTGATCCAGCTTGAATACCCGGGCACATCCCGAGATGTCGCAGTACGTGACGGAGACGGCCGTGGTGTCCAGCAGCTGATTCACGATGTGCCGCCGTGCCAACTCCCGCTTATCGGTCCCGTAGCGGAGCCTGGACGGGATGGAAAGCGCCTTGACCGAATAGGCGTATGCCTGGTGATCGACGACCACGCCAATCACGCGCATGGAATTGATGATGCGTGGATCCTCCGGATCAGCGAATGCGGGATTCACCAGCCCTGGACGGTTTACTTGGAAGTCCAGTACGACCGCGTCGCTCGGCGGCGCCGCGTCACGATACTCGACAGCATCCGGCAGCGGCGCGTGAGCATCGCGATACCAACGCACCGCAACGACCGCGGATCCCAGAGCCATCGAGCCGATGACCATCCCTATCGAGATGATGCCCCAGCGATAATGACGTTTCATGGCCTCCTCTCTGGCGCGGTAGTCTCGCGAGAACGCGCGCGCCGACTCCGTTCTTGTGAACCCGCGCCGCGCGGCCGTGTTTCGCGCATTTCGAGGTTTCTCGCGCGCGAATCCGTCTGTAGCAGATCGCCGCTCGATTTGCGGCGTGCATGGCGGCATTACGTGCCACCTTTGGCAGCGGCTCTGTCGGCCATGGGTGGCAATCGAAGAGTGGAACGGCCCGGTGATCGCATCCCGAACCTGCGGACATCGCGCCATGGCCGACGGCGATCCGGCTGGGCCTCTTACTCCATGCGGATCGTGCCCGCGTCTGCGGGCGGGGCAGCCGGCGCACTGCCCGGGGCATTCGAATCGAAGGTCATCGTCTGCATGTCCCTGCTGTAGATGGCCGCCAGGAACGCGCGCTGCGCGACGCTCACCGCTTTGGTCGCGAACTCCGGCGCGTTGAAGTTCCGGAGGTTGGTGTCGTAGAACTCCGGATCCTTCTGGGGCAGCAGGAACGGTTTGGCGACCTGGCCGCTCGGGTCCACATGCGCGAAGTACAGTCGACCGAACACGCCGCTGTCGCGTTTGCTCGCGAATACGATCCACCGACCGTTGCTGGACCAGGCGTGCCAGGAATCGCTCTGTGCGCTGTTGATCGGCAACGGCCAGTACTTCCCGGTCGCGACTTCCACGAAGTACAGATCGCTGCTCTCCCGGAACACCGGGAACGCGCCGTAGTCGCACAGGGTCACCAGCACGTAGCGGCCGTCGGGCGAAACGCGCGGTTCCAGGATGCTGAGCCCCGTCCGGCTGGCGGAAAGCACCGTCTCCAACGCGCCCCACGTGTCGGTCGCGGCGTCGTACGCAACCCGCATCAGGTCGAACTTCACGTCCCGGTACGCGGGCGGCACGGGACCGGACTGTTCCTTCCAGAGCCTCGGTGCGCTGGAGAAGTACAGGTACTTCCCGTCGGGCGACCAGCTGGGAAACGTCTCCATCCGGTCGGGATCGCTGATGGCGGGGACCGCCGAGACCCGGTTGGACCGCGTGTGGTAGAGCCCGACGTCCGAGTCGAAGACGAACACATCGCGACCATGTCCGGCCATGTGGAAGAACTGCACCATCGTGTTGAACGAGATGGCCAGGATCTCACCATTGGGATGCCAGGCTGCATAGGACGCGGGCCAGGAGCGGCCCTCAGGCGTCGCGTCGACTTTGCGCACCTTGCCGTCGCGCGCCAGCAGCATGGCTACGCCTTCCGCACCGCGCAGGTGCAGCAGCATCGTCTCCGGGTCGTTGTTGACATAGGTGTGGCAGTTGACGCACCGTTGCGACGTGCCCTCCTGGCTCTCGAGGATCGGCGACTGCTGGTATCCCGTCAAGTCGCGCTGATACGTGCCCATGTTGGCCGACAGGATGTGGATCGGGGTCAACAGGCGATAGCTGACGTAGCCGTCAATCTCCTCCCGGGCGATGGAGTTCCGGATTGGTTCATAGCGACTCCAACTCCCCTGCTCATCGCGCGCATACACCTCGATCGACAGCTCTCCACCCGGGTTGGCGGCCAGCAGCGTGCGCCATGGACCAGGCGGAATCACGACTCGCCCGTCGCGACTGGAGACGGTGAACCCTTCCTCCGTCCCGCAGTGGAAGCGGACGCGGAATTGCGCCCCACGCTCGTCGATCACGAAATTGATCGGCGCGATGTTGGGCGGCAAGCAGCAGTCGGTGTAATCGGGGCGGATCCGCGCTGGGCGTCCCGTGCCGCGCGCAGCGCCGGGCAGGGGTCCGCCGTCGCCGGACCGCTGCCAGAGGAAGAGCGCAGCGGCGGCCAACACCAGCGCCGCCAAGCCGATCGCGCTAAGGTTTCGCAGCTTCATGAGTGCTCGTGTGGTGTGTGGCGAAGTACGGGTAATAGGTGCCTGCCAGGACCTCGTTCAGTGCATTCGGATCGCGCGGGGAGTCCCGCGTAACGGCCAGGAACTTGCGGAACAGGTCGATCGCCTCCGGCGTGACCGTCCACCCGCCGACATCCGGCTGATCCCCCGTCAACTCGCAGTGTAGCAGCAGGGCCTCGCCATAGCTCGCGGGCAAATGCGTCAGCCCCGCGTCGCGCAACTTGGGGATCTGCTTGACCACCTCCTCCAACTGGCAGGTCAGCAGGTAGTGCGCAGTCAAGTATTCAAACGCGGCCCGGTTCCGCGGGTTCTCATCGACCAGGGCCCTGAGCAGATCCAGGCTCGAGAGGACAATGCGGTCTTCCTGCAGCATCCGCCGCCGGATCTCGGTCACTTCCGAATCCCCCTCCAAACGCGGATCCTTGGCCAGTCGCTCCAGGCACTCGCGCGCCCAGCGGCCCTGGATCAGGTCGCACGCGAGCCGGCGGAGGAACACGCGGGCCGCTTCCGGGCGGTCCTTGACGATGTGGATGACGGCCAGATCACGAAGCAGGTAGGGGCGGGGGCCGCGCACCTCCAGCGCTTCGAAGGCCGTATGCTCCGCTTCGTTGACGCATCCGAGACGCAGCAGCAGCGCGGCGCAGCCGCGATACGGAACCGCGTCCGTGCCTATCTGCAGCAGGAAGCGCGGGTCCTGCGGGAATTCGAACATCCGGTCGCCCAACTGGCCGGTCTCGAACAGCGCGCGATTGATGTCGTACAACAGGCCCGGCGCGTAGGCGGTCGGCGGGTGACTGCGGATTTCCGCCAGCAATTCGGTCCATTGGTTCGTCCGCGCGAAGTAGTTCGCCCGCAACAGCGTGCGCGACTCCTGATCCATCAGCCCGAAGCTGACCAGCACGCTCGTGCCGACCAGGACGGCGATCCCGACGACCGCGCCGCGCGCCCGGTCCTGCTGGGCACGGGCCGCTGGAGTCTTGCGCGACCGGTGACACGCCACCCGGTCCCAGGCGAGCATCGCGGCAATCACCGGGAGGCCCGCCAGGGTCGGCCAGGCGGCCTCGTACGCATCGCCGGCGAACCCCGCCACGGACAGGTGGAATCCCTCGTCGGGCTGCCGGATCCGCTGTAGGTACAGCGCTCCGCAGAACACCACGACCGCAAAGGACAGCAGGGTCATGGCCGCCAGGGGGCGCTGCCGCTTCCGCCATACGACCAGGCTGTACCCCAGCGCGCACAGCAGGTAAGCGCCGCCCAGGGCCCAGCACAGCGGCGGCGACAACAGGACGAAGACCCAGACCGCCCGGCGCGCACCGCGCGCGGACGCCAGGCCGCGCGCGAACGCCGCCAGGCACGCCAGCGCGCAGGCGACCGACAGGAACGCGTCCAGGAGCAGGAGGTAGGAGGTCACGGTGCCGAGGAGCGCGAGCGCCGGCACGAAGGCCCAGACGCGCCGCGCAGCCACCTCGATCGCCGCGCCCAGCGCGTGGGCGCCCCAGATCAGAACGCCGGCCAGCGCGGCCACGATCAGCGCCCCCGCGCTGGGGTAACAATAGTACTGCATCAGTAGATTGGCCGCATAGGACACCAGTCCGCCCGGCTGTCGGACCTGCTCCCAGAAGAAATCCCAGCCGAGGAAGAACGGCGGGAATACGATCCACCATTGGGGCGTCAGCGTCACCATGTCGCCGTGATACAGCAGGGAGGTGTCGACCCACCGCCAGACGAACGCGAACACGCCGACACAGAAGGCCAAGGCCACGCCGGGAAACAGGTACTGGTCGTGATTGGTCCTGGCCGCCTCGCTCGACACGGCTCACCTCCCGGACATGCTGCCCGCCTTCGAAGTTCGGATGCCGCTGCCCATTCTAATGCTCGTCCGCCGCGCAGGCATCCAGCTGCTGCCGAACCGCCTCCCACGACAACGCCAGGCCGGGAATGGCCGCCGCTATCTCATGTTCGAAGTTCCGCCGATGCGTCGGCTCCCGGGCGCGCTCGACTTCTTCCTCCAGCGCCAGCAGCCAGACCGGCACGTCGAACCCGATGCCGGTCGACTCGCCCGCCAGGACCTGCGTGTCATGCTCCAGCAATTCGAACGCCGACTTGGGGCCCGGCCGCCGCGCTTCCGCCATGGCCGGGCGCACCAGCGCCCGCATCCGGTCGATGGACATGGGGCGCACGAACCGTTCGGCGATCCGGTCGGCGACGGTGGAGAGCCGGATGGCATATCCGTCCTGCAACGTGCGGAGGCGAGTCAAGTACTGGTCCGCCTTGCCGCGGGTGCGGTTGGCCAGGGTGCGGCGCCACAGCCGTGCGGCCTTCTCCTTGTGCTGGCTGACGAGTATCTCGTGGGCCAGGACGAGCGGCTTGAGTTGCCAGCACATGCGGTCATACTCGGTGCGCAGGCGGAGGAAGTCCAGCAGCGTGTAGAGCATGTCGCCGCGGTCGGATTGGGTCGTCGTGCTGTTGTAGTCCCGGTATTCCCCATAGTTCTCCAGGATCGCCTCCAGGACCAATGACAGGTGATCCGTGGCGTCCTGCCGCGACAGGCGCGTATCCAAGTCTTGCAGCAGTCTGAGCTGCGCGTGGTGGCCCGATTCGCGTTCCAGCCGCTCCAGCCATTGGCCCACGCCCTGATGCAGGATCGCGCGCACATTCCCCAGGCTGAAGAACCGCTGCGTGAACAGCTCCGCGCCGTATCGTTGAATGAACCCCACCAGCCGCTGCCAGTTCTGCTGGTCCACGATACGTTCCAGCACCGAGAGGCGCAGCGTGTGGCTGTGATGGAGCCAGCTGGCCACCAGCACTTCATTGAGTTCCTCCAGCGCCACAGTCAGGCTCTTCTCCGGCGACCGGCCGGTCTGGTCCGGCGTCCAGGTGTCGGCCGACCGCACGAGGCTTTCCACCAGCGCGCGATACCCGACCTTGAACAGCTCGTCGAATTCCGTCACGGCGCCCGGCCCGACCGGATTGTTGCGTTCCATGCGTCGAGCCGTCTCGATGAGCTGACAGGTCTCCAGCCACAGGCCGCGGCGGGGCAACCAGGCCAACAGATCCTGCAGCAGGCACTGTCGGCAGCGGGCCGCGATGATCTGGCGCGTGTCCCCCTCCTTGGAGAGCGGAACATACAGCAGCGACTTGCCGGCCAGCGTCTGTTGCAGCTCCGGGCACAATCGGGCGACCTGCTCGTTGTCACCGCGCAGCACGGCCGCCAGGACGCGGACCATGATCGACGCCTCGTCGCCGAACGCAGCCGCCAACGCCTCGATCTCGCGGTCGTGTTCATGCGAACGTGAGGCCAGGGCGGCCAACATGGTCTGCCCGACGCTCGACAGGTCCACGCACGCACCGGCGATCCGTTCCAGCAGCGCGTCCTTGACCAGCCGCTGGCGATCGTATTGCATCAAGGCGTCCGGGTCAGCGCCGACCAGGGGAATCCGGTAGCGGCGGACCGTATCGAGCAGCTCGAGGAGCCGCTGGTGGTTGCGGATCGACTGACCGATCCAGTGCTGGATGGTCGGCAGGCATTCAAACGGCCCCTCGCCGCGCTGATCGGGCGGGGCGGTCGACAGCGCATCGAAGACGGCGGCCAGTTTCCAGAGCCGGGCCAGCGCGCTGAGGAAGGCGACCCGGTCGGTGATCCGCTGCGATTCACGTGCCAGCTCGTCCGTGGTGGCGTCACCGGCTTCGAACAGCTGGCTTTCCACGCCGTCATCCGTGCTGTCGATATAGACCACGTCTTCGTACGCCGCGCTGAACAGGCTCGACTCTTCATCCTCCTCCGAGCCCGACGCGGCGCGCGTGCCGCCCACTTCTCCCGGCGGCCGTTCGGCCTGGGTGGCCAGCGCGAAATCCGGCGCGCTCCAATACTGTTCCGCATTGGCCTCCAGCAGGTCGAAGAAGCGGCGCAGCAACCGCTGGGTCGACTGCGGCCACGACCGGGCGGCGCCGGCGGGCGCGGCGCGGTGCAGCAGCTTGAGCAGCCACTGCTGGGACAACTGATGGAACGAGCTGCTGCCCTGCTCCAACGGCACGCGCTCCGCCTCGCTCAGCCAGTGGATCAGGAGCCCCATCGCGGCCACGAAGTCATCGCGTTCCAGCAGTGCCTCGATCACGAGTGAAAACGCTTTGGGCGAATCGAACCGGTGCGCGTGCGGGGCCCAGAAGCGGATGTCACCCGTCTCCGCACCGCCCTTGTGCCACAAGTTGAGGCTCTCCGCCACATGCTCCGCCGCGCGAAACACCTCGTGGGCATCCACGGCGCCCACGCTGGAGACCTGGTGGGCCGCGAACTGCCGCCACCAGTCGGCCGTCTCGTGGAACTGCTGCCGGATCTGCCGGCAGATGTCCTGGTTGTCTTCCGCGGCGGCCGTGCTCCAAATCCGCGAACAGAACCGGAACAGCTGTTCCATCAGCGCCACCAGCTCGTCGGCACGATGGTCGTGCACGCTGTTTTCCAGCGCCGGGAACAGGCTGAAGTGCGCGTCGAACCCCAACAGGCTCCAGGGATCGATGATCGCGCCGCACGCGATGGCCCGCCCAATCAGCTCGACGATGTCCCGCGCCAGCTGCACGGCGCGTTCCAGGTCGCCGGTCCGGACCGCCTGGTCTCCGGCGGCCAGGCGACAGTCGATTTCGCACAGCATGCGCGCCGAGGCGACCGGCACAATGCCCGCCTGCCGCGCCGCCGCATCGGCGTGGCCCATCCGCGCGAAGATCTTGGCAAGACGGACGTGTTCCAGTTGGCTGGCCCGGCGACGCGCCAGCCAGGCGTTCAGATGCTGGCGGGCACCGCCAAACGGCTGCCGCCGCGTCTGCGCTTCCTGCTCCAGACGCCGGCGCTGGCCCGGCGCCGCCCGGCGAATCAGCTGCTCGTAGAACGCGTCCCGGTAGGCCGCGATCGTCGGCAACAGGCTCGAAAGCGTGACCGTCGAGTCGTGGGCGCCCGGCCCCCTGCCGCTCACCCCGGACGCCATCAACATGGTGCCCGCCAGCACAGCCGCGGCCTCGAACAACAGCTCGTCGTGCGGAATATCGCCCCCCTCCGTTTCCACGCGCGCCATGAGCGCTTCGAGCGTCACGTGCTGGACCACAAACCGGCGATAACGCCATTCGTTGTCCATGTGGTGCGGGTCCCATTGCCCGAAGTGGTAGTTGGGACGCTTGTTCACCGGATGGTCGAAGTCATAAGCCCGCGGATCAAAGGCCAACTCTTCGAGCAACGTCGGATCGAAATGCGCCGCGTGCAGAATGTACTCGTCCGTCGCCCGCAGGATCTCGAGCGCACGAGTGACGACCTCGTGATACCGGCCGATCTCAACGCCCGCGCCCTCCACGTACAGCGGCACCGGCCGCACCCACTCGTGCGGATACGGCTCGTGGCGGCGCGTCTCCAGAGCCACCACCGGCCGGTGACCGATGTAGTCGTTCAGGCGCGACAGGGTGCCCTGCACGATCCGCGCGGTCTGGTCCCACGGCCCGCCCTGCTGCAAGATGGCTTCGCATGCGCGACCGACGAAAAAGGCGCCAAACAGCGTCTCCTCCGTCTGGTGAAACAACAGGTCGGCGTGAAACGCGAGATAGCCGGGCAGCACGTCGTCACGCAGGAGACGCAGCACACTGCGGGCCTGGGCCACGTCCGCGAATGTCCCCGACTGCTCCGACAGCCGCGGCAACTCCTCCTCCAGCCTGATCACCGCGGCCCGCCATGCAGGGCCGCTCCCGCTGAGGCTCGCAAACAACTGGTTCAAGCTGCCCAGGAACTGCGGGTCGGAAGCGCCGGACGAGAAGTTGAGATAGCCGAGAATCCGGTCGATCAACTGCCGGTCCGTCGGCCTGCGCTCTCGACTTCTCATCACCCCGGACTCCCAGCAACCCATCGGACACGGCTTCCCCCAACGCACCCATCAGGAGAGGGAGGCCGGGCACCACACCCCGTGGACAGCCTCTCATGGTATTGGCCGGTCGGGAAGTGGTCTAGCGGTTAGATCGGGCGGTGCGGCAGGGGGGCGATTGAGGCGGCCGGGCCGTCGGGATCTGGGGGATTTCGAGGTGCACATGGAGGGCTCTCCGATTATGATGGATGAGTACTGCAGGCTGGATTTGTGGCGCCGCGCGCGGCGCCGCTGGGCCTGATCGCCGTTTCTTGGCGGACCGGTTGTGGTCTGCCCGGTCGTGATGTGTCGCCGCTCGTCACCAGAGATGATCCCTATGATCCGCCGGCTCGTTGTTGTGACTCTGTCGCTTGTGGCCTGCCACGTGCAGGCTCCGTTCCTCCATGCGCAGCGCGAGACTACCGATCTGATCGCGAAAAGCGTCGCGGAGCGGTATGGCCTTGAGCGCGCGTGGTTCACCCAGGCCAGCGTCTCGCCTCAGCGCGGTGAGATTCCCTACCTGCGCCTGCATGTGAGCCAGACGCACTCCCAGACGATCTGCCGCGTAACCGATCAGCACGGGCAGACTTACAACTTCTCCGAACGGCAGTTGGACATCTTCGGCAAGCCTCTGGGCGTGGAGGGGGCCAAGAAAGCGGCGGACGAGAAGGTACGGCTGCTGAAACTCAACGGGATTGACGCCACGGTCGAGCAGCAGGTGATGCCGGACATCGTGCTGTACATGTCGAGCAGTGCGGGTATCGTGCAGGCTGCGGACGCCGAAACCGGTCGGATCCGGTGGACCACGTCCGTGGGGCGCTCCGACTACTTCACCTCGGAACTGGCGGCCACGGACGAGTTCGTCGCGCTGACCAACGGCCAAGATCTCTACGTGCTGGACGCCGAGAACGGCACATCCGTCGAGACGCGGCGGGTGACCGGCGGCTCGCCGGCCGCCGGACCGGCCATTCTGGGGACCACGGTCTGCGTGCCGATCCTCAAGGGTTCCCTGCACACCTACCAGTTCGGCCCCGGCGAACCCCGTTGGCCGGGCATCTACCGCTCGAAAGGCTCCGTGAAATACCCACCCACGCCCATCGGCAGCTACGTCATATGGCCGACCGACGCCGGCATCATCACCGCGATCGACCCGAAGAAGTTCGGTGCCCAGTTCAGGCTGCAGCTGGAAGACCCGATCGCCGGATCGCTGGTCTTCTCGCCCCCGACCCAGATGCTGGCCGTGACGACGTTGGGATACCTCTACAGCTTCGACGTCAGGACGGGTGGCATCATCTGGCGGTACTCCACGGGTGACTTGACTGCGGAACCCGCCTCGGTCGTGAGCGGCGTGGTGTATGTCGTGAGTCGAGACTCCGGTATGCGCGCGATCTGGACTGCCGACGGCCAGGAGAAATGGTGGGCGCCGGGTGTCAAGCACTTCGTGGCCGCCACCAAGGATCGCGTGTATGTCACAACCGACGCCAACGTCCTGACCATGCTCGACACGGAGAGCGGCAAGGTCCTGTCCCAGATCCCTTTGAGTCTCCAGGACCGCGCGTTCGTCAACAATCAGACGGACCGGATCTACATCGGCACCGAGTCGGGGGCCATCCAGTGCCTTCGCGAGCAGGGCGCGTTCTGGCCGACGATCCACGTAAGCGGCGCCGAGATGGATGCGGCGGCTGCGGCCCAGGCGGAAGGCAAGATCTTGCGGCAATCCGGCAGCAAACTAGCGCCCGACACCGGGAAGCAGGAGGAGCCGGCCGATCCGTTCGCCACCGGAGCGGCCGACAAGGAGGACCCCTTCGGCGGGAAGCCGGCCGCCGAGAAGAAGCCGGCCGCCGAGAAGAAGCCGGCCGCTGAGAAGGAGCCGGCCGACGAGAAGGAGCCGGCCGAGGAGGAGGAGGACCCGTTTAGCGACCATTGAGGGCAGTGGCGGGTCGGGGATCGGATCGAACCAGCGCCACTCCGGTTGACCGCGACGCGGCATCCCCGTAAACCATGGTAGTTGTCTCATTCCGAACGATACCTGCAGGGACGGATGCAACACCATGGAATCTTCGCCAGTTCAGCGCGCGTTGATGAGCGTCAGCGACAAGTCGGGGTTGGTCGACTTCGCCCGTGCCTTGGCGGGCGCGGGGGTGGCCATCTACAGCACGGGCGGCACGGCCCGCGTCCTGCAGGAGGCGGGGGTGGCGGTCCACGAGGTATCCGCCTACACCGGGTTCCCGGAGATGATGGATGGACGCCTCAAGACGTTGCATCCCAAGGTGTTTGGCGGGATCCTGGGCCGGCGCGATCGGCCGGACGACATGGCGTCCCTGTCGGCTCATGACATCGTGCCGTTCGAACTGGTGGTGGTGAACCTCTATCCGTTCGAGGCCACCGTGCGCCGTCCCGGCGTGACGCTCGACGAGGCGATCGAGCAGATTGACATTGGGGGTCCGAGCCTGGTGCGGGCCGCGGCCAAGAACCATGCGTTCGTGGCGGTCGCCACGCAACCGGCCCACTACCCGGCGATCCTGGAGGAGATCACGCGCAACGGCACGACCTCGCCCGAGCTGCGTCTGCGTCTGGCGCGCGACGCGTTTGCCCACACGGCCGCCTATGACCGCGCCATCGCCGATTATTTCGCCGCGCGGGAGCCGGGCGGGCCGTTTCCGGCCTCCCTGCACCTGTCGTTGCAGCGGCGGACCGCGCTCCGCTACGGCGAGAACCCGCACCAGGCCGCGGCGCTCTACGAAGCGCCCTCCGCGCCGGGCGCCAACCTGGTCTCGGCGCGCCAGCTCAACGGCAAGGAGCTGTCGTACAACAACCTGATGGATCTGGACGCGGCCCTGGCCATCGCGCGCGGGCTGCCCGATGCGGCCGCGGTCGTGATCAAGCACACCAACCCGTGCGGCGCGGCGTCCGCCGCCGCGCTCTCGGACGCCACGCGGCGCGCGCTGGAGGGCGATCCGGTCAGCGCGTTCGGCTCCGTGCTGGGGTTCAACCGGTCGGTCGACGTGGCGACGGCCGAGTACCTGGCCACGCCCGGCCTGTTCGTGGAGGCGATCGTCGCGCCGGGCTACGATCCGGATGCCATCGCGATCCTCACCACCAAGACGAAGTGGCGCAGCAATGTCCGTCTGATGGACGTGGGACCGCTCGAGGCGCCGCGCGACAGCATCCACTACCGCTGGATTGACGGCGGCATGCTCGTGCAGGAGGCGGACATCCAGGCCGACGAGCCGGGGCAGTGGAAAGTGGTGACGAGCGCGGCGCCCAGCGCGGCACAGCTGGTGGAACTGCAGTTCGCCTGGTCGCTCGTGCGGCACGTCAAATCCAACGCCATCGTCGTGAGCAAGGACCGCACGCTCTGCGGCGCCGGCGCAGGGCAGATGAGCCGCGTGGACTCGGTGGAGATCGCGATCCGCAAAGCGGGTGCGCGGGCGGCCGGCTGCGTGCTGGCCTCCGATGCGTTCTTCCCCTTCCCCGACTCGATCCACCGCGCGGCAGACGCAGGTATTGTGGCCGTGATCCAGCCCGGCGGTTCGCGCAAGGACCAGGAGGTGATCGACGCCTGCAACGCGCGACAGGTGCCGATGCTGTTTACCGACCGCCGGCATTTCAAGCACTAGATGAGCTGACGAGCGTGGCCACCATCCTTGACGACATCCTGGCGGTCAAGCGGCAGGAGATCGCGGCGGCGCAGAGCGCCCGGCCGCTGCGCGAGCTGCGAGCGGCCGTCCGGGATGCGCCGCCCGTGCGGGATTTCCGCCGCGCGCTGGGCGGTGGCGGGCCGATCAAACTGATCGCGGAGATCAAGAAGGCCAGCCCATCCCGCGGCGTGATCCGGCCGGACTTCCAGCCACTGGAGATCGCCCGCATCTATGCCGAGCAGGGTGCGACCTGCCTGAGCGTGCTGACCGACCGGCGGTTCTTCCAAGGAGGGTTGGACATCCTGCAGGCGGTCCGCCAGCACGTCCCTCTGCCCGTGCTTCGCAAGGACTTCCTCCTGGACCCTTACCAGGTGTTCGAGGCGCGCGCCGCGGGCGCCGACGCGGTGCTGCTGATCGCCGAGTGCCTGGACGACGATGGGCTGGCGAGGCTGTTCCAGGCGGCCGCCGAGCTGGGGATGGCCGCCCTGGTGGAATTGCACGAGCCGGCCAACCTGGAGCGGGTCCTGGCGCTGGAGGCCGCGCTGGTGGGCATCAACAACCGCAACCTGCACACGTTCGAGACCGATCTCGGCCAGACGCTCCGGATGCGGGCCCAGATCCCGGCCGATCGCATGGTGGTGGGTGAGAGCGGGATCCGCACCCGCGCCGAGATGCTGCGGCTCGAGCGTGCCCGGGTCGATGCGGTGCTGGTGGGCGAGCAGCTGATGGCTGCGCCGGACATCGGCCAGGCCGTGCGCGCGCTGCTCGGCCTGGAAAAACCCGCGTAGCCGCCTGCCCGCACGAGCACTATGATGGTGCTCGGAAATGTGAGGCGGGCAGCTCGCCCGTCAGCCTGCCCGACAGGCTGGGAACGTCTGCTCCACGACATGTGCGGAGTTGAACACATGCCCGGGATGATTGAGTCCTTGTCGACCATCAACAGCCTGCTGCGCACCGGATTGGCTATGATCCTGGTCGGACTGATCGGGGCCGCCGGCTGGTACGGCTATCGCGTCTACAACCAGGGGGATCTGGCCCTGCAGGAAAAAGAGCAGCAGCTGGAGAACGTCCGGCGTGAGCTGAGCGTCACGCAGGACCTGCTGGACCAGCAGTCCCAGCAACTGCGGGAGAAGGACCAGACGATCACCGCCTTGAATGACGACTTACGCGCCAAGGAGGAGCGGATCCAGAAGCTCGACATGTCGCTCCGCCTGCTGAAAGTCAACCACCGCGTCGGCTGGTTGACCGTCACCGAACAGGAGGTGGACCCGGCCACGAACCAGCTGTACACGTCCGGGCAGTTCGTGGAGGTGGACGACCGCGGCAGCCCGCTCGGGAAGCCGACCGATTTCCGGATCAAGGGGAACGTGGTCTACATCGACAACTGGGTCGTGAAGTTCGACGACAAGTATGTGGAGCAGGCGGAGATCGATCGGTCCACCTCGCTCGTGCTGTTCCGCCGCATCTTCGGCGAGGATCAGACACCCAACGACGGCTTCGTGATCGACACGGTCGGGTCGCGGCCGCAGGCGTACGGGAGCGGCGACCAGATGTCGGAACTCGAGAAGAAGATCTGGGGTGATTTCTGGACGATCGCCAACGATGAAGCCAAGGCCAACGAGCTGGGCATCCGCGCCGCTCATGGCGAGGCGCCCTCGATGAAGCTCCAGAAGGGGAAGTCGTACAAGGTGCAGCTGCGTGCTTCCGACGGCCTGTCGATCACGCCGGACTCCGGGCCGCCTCCGATCCCGGGCCCGCCGGCCGCCTAGCGGGCCGCCCGGGCGCCTGCCCGGCTCGATGGGCAGTCCGCCCCGGCAGGCGTTCGCCCCGTCCGGGCCTGGTCAGGAGCTGCTCGGCTCCGCCTCGTGCAGCAACCGCTTCAGGTGGTCGCGCAGGTCCTTGATCTTGACGCTTAACGGAAGCAGGATGCGGTGGTCATCAACCTTCGCACGTTGCACCCGGTGCTGGTTTTCAAGATTGACCAGTAGGATGGCCGGCGTGCGCTGCGTCCGCTCGTCCTCGATCAACGCATTGAACGCGTCGACGGCCTCGTCGCCCAGCTCGCCGGTCGACAGGATCACGCAGTCCGCCAGGGGGTCCGTTTCCAGATGGTCCCGGAAGCGCTGCAGCGCGCGGTCCGGACTGCTGAACACGAGCACGCGGTAGCCGCGTTTCTTGAGCGCGTGGCGGATCGTGTCCTGCATGCGGACGTTCGACTCCACCAGCATGACCGTGCGCTCGTCCCCTTCGAGCTCCAGCGGCGAATCGTTGGCCGCCAGTTGTTCGTCCGGGTCGCCCGCCGCGGCCAGCACCTGGTCGGGCACCAGCACACCGCGATCGCCCGACTTGAGGCGTCTGAGCACGTGGTTCAGCTCTTCCAGCATCTCGCCGGGCGTCTGGAACCGCCGCTCCGGCTTGAGATCCATCGCCCGATTGCAGAACGCGATCACGTAGTTGGGCAGATCCGGCAAGAGCTGTCCCAGCGGGGGCACGTCGCGGAACCGGACGACGCTCAACCGCTTGATGCGATCCCGAGTCTCAAACAAAGGCGGCCGACCGGTCAGCATGTGGTAGAGGATGGCGCCGGCGAAATAGATGTCGCTCCGCTTGTCGTTCTTCCGCACGCCCGTGACCCGCTCCAGCCCCGCATAGTCGATACTCCGCGGGTTGGGCGCCGCGGCGATCGCCTCGTCGCTCATGTCCGCTGAAATCGCCGCCAAGCCGAAATCCACCAGCTTCGCACGCCCATGGCTGGAGACCAGCACATTCGACAACTTCATGTCGCGATGCGTCACCCCCTTGGTCAACGCGTAATGCAGCGCGGCCAGCATGTCGGCCAACAGGCGCAAAGACACGTCCAGATCCAACTGCTTGCGGACCTTGATGAAGTCGCGCAGATTCTGGCCCTCGATGAAGTCCATGACCATGAACGGGCGACGATGCTGCTCGAGCACCTCATAGACCGGGACGATGTTCGGGTGCCGCAGCGGTATCACCATCCGAGCTTCCCGCAGGAACTGCTCGGTCGTCACCGCGTCGTCCGAATACCGCTTGCGGAGCACCTTGACGGCCCGATCACGCTTCGTCTCGCGATGCAAGGCTCGGTAGACGCGGGCAAACGTCCCCGCGCCAACCATGTAGAGGACCTTGTAATTGCCGTAGAAATACCCGTCCCGCTTCCCCTCGACAATGCGATCCACCTGGAAATTCGTCAGCAACTCGCGACGGACCATCAGGGCCGTGAACTGATCCAAAGGCACGTCCCGGCTGCCAAACTCGCCCCAGATCGCCTCGAGCTGGTAGGCGTCGACAAGGTCGCAGTCGAATGCCCGCTGGGCGAATTTCTCCGCCGTGATATCGGCCATCGGAAACCGGTGCTCCTAGTGAAAAGTTGCGTTGGCCAACACCGGAGAAGGTGCCGACGCGCCATTCCCTCCCATGGTATTCGACCGGAAGGACGGATACAACTCAGCGCGGTCCCTCCATCCACTAGTCAGCCTGAGCATCGTCCCCCGACTTCTGACGATACGCATCCCGCTCACGCCGAGTGGCCTCCAGATCGAACACCAGATACTTCATGTCCAGTCGCAACTGGCTCAGCGCCTCTTGGACCAACGTGAGAATCCGGCGCCGACGACGCGTACTCTCGATCACCCGCTCCAATACCGGTTCGATGGGCGTGCGGTATTGCGGCGGCAGACCGGCAATCAGTTGACCCAGTTCAATCACGTCGCGCGGAAGTTCGTTGGCGTCGGCCGGTATGAATCGCGGTGCAGTACCCATCAGTCGTCGTCTCCGGGAGGGCAGGGTGGATGACCTGTCTACCCGCATACCGTGTGCCGTTTCCCGCGCATTCGGCAATGAAATGCGCAAGTGACTATCCAGCAATCACTTACAAAATACGGCGCGACCACCCAGCGCCCCGCGCGTCGCCAAAACGCCTCGTCATTGCTCTGGTCGCCGATCGCAAATCCTGTTACAAGCGGGCTTTACGCTCGGACAATGTCCGGTACGCCCGGCGTTGCCGTTTCGCTACATCTAAGGTCACGCACCGGCGTTGCTGGGAGGCCCCGTGCCGGCCGCCCGGGCGTCGCCCTCCCTGGCATGCACGCATCGTCCCCCAACCTGACACTCCACCACCATCCTAGACGGAACCGAGCCTCAAGATGTTCACCGGCCGCCGCCCATTGCGCCTCCCGACGGGCACTGGTCGGGATGGGCCTGTGTGCGGTCGCGTGCTGGTTGGGCCCCGGGCTGGCGTTGGCCCAGCATCGCGAGTCGTTCGAGGGGCCTGACACCAGCTGGAGACGGGCGGACCACGATTGCAATCTGCGCGTGACGCAGCATGTGCGCACGTTCAACCAGGCCCAGTCGGGGCAGGCGAGCGAGTTCATCCAGTTCGAAGCCGGCTCCGGCACGTTCATTCACCTGATCCACGACGTGCCGCGGTCCCGGGTGATCGAGGAGCTGGCGATCAGCCTGTGGGTCAAATCGAACCGGGCGGGTTTGCGGTTGGCCGCCCGCGTGATCCTGCCACGCACCAGGGACCCGCGCACCGGCAAGCCCCTCTCCACGCTGATCCAGGGCAGTACCTATTCCCACGCCGACACGTGGCAGAAGCTCACGATCGAGCAGGCGGCGTTGCTGGTGGCACGACAGGTCCCGATGTTGCGCACACAGGTGGAGACCGAGGTGAGCGATCGGGAGGCCTACGTGGATCTCGTGGTGCTCAACGCCTATGGCGGGCCCGGTCAGACGGACCTCTGGATCGACGAGTTGGAGGTGGCCGGGCAAGTCTCGCCCAGCACGGTCGCCGACCCGCAGGACGGGTCACCGGCGGGCGGCGGCGCGCCGGACTCGACGGGCGTGGAGCCGGCTGCGGGCCGGCCGTCGTCGTCGTTGCTGTGGCGCGCGATCGACCACCAAGGCGAGTCGTTCGCCTGGCTCCAATCACTCGGCTTCAACGCGGTACACCTGCGCGCGCCGCCCAGTGAGGAACAACTGCGGGAGGCGGCAGCCAGCGGTCTGAAGCTCATCGCGCCGCCGCCGTTGAGCCAGTCGCCGGCCGGTTACGGGCCGGGCTTGACGCACATGCTGGCATGGGATCTGGGTGAACTGGCATCGCCGGAAGCCGCCGAGCCGGCGCGACGCCTGGCCGTGCAGTTGCGGAGCGTGCCCGAGGAGTCCCGTCGGCCGATCATGTGCCTGCCGCGGGACGACATCTGGCAGGCCAGCCGCATCGCCGACCTGCTGGCGCTCGAGCCGCCCGGGCCCAATGGCTCCTTCCCACTTGCAGACCTCGGACCCTGGTACTTGCAGCGCGCCCGCCAGATGCGGATGGGCACCCGGTTCTGGGCGTCCATCCGTACGCAGGTGCGCGCGCCCATCATGGATCAGGCCCGGACGCTCGCCGGCGTGGCCACCCCGACCTGGACGCTCGAGCCGGAACAGATCCGGTTGCTGGCGTATCACGCCATCGCCTCCGGCGCGGGCGGCCTGTGGTTCCGCTCCGAGTCGCGGCTGGACGCCACCGATCGGCACTCCATCCTCCGCGCCAAGGTCCTCCAGCGGCTCAACCTCGAACTGGCCATGCTCGAGCCGTGGGCGGCCACCGGTCAACACGAGTCCGAGCTGTCGATTGCCGACGGGCGCGTCCGCGCCAGCGTCCTCAAGACCGACCGCTCCCGCGTGCTGCTGATCATGCGGCGATCGGCGGACCAGCAGTACATCGCCGGCTTGGGAGACCCGCGGCCCGTCACGGTAGAGGTACCCGGGGTGCCCGAGACGGACGAAGCCTACCGCCTGGTGGAGGACGGCCTGCAGCGGATCCGGCAGGAGCGCGGCACGGGCATGCGCATCACGCTGGAAAACGCGCCGGAAGTGACGGCGGTCGTGGTGACTCAAGACCGCCTGGTGATCAACTTCCTGGCTCGGCAGATCGAGCAGGGGCGGCAGCAGCGCGACCGGCTCTCCCGGGACATTGCCGCGCAGTTCTACGCGGCGGTGGTGGAGGCGCACCAGGACCTGCTGACGTTCGCGCCGGCCACCAGCCTGACCAGCCACGCCCTGGAAGGCCAATCGCTCTCCCAGGCCCGCAGCGAGCTGCAGCATTACGAGCGTCTGATCGAGGGGGGCGGCCATGAGCGCGCGTACGAGTTCCTGCAACGCGGCCTCGAGCAGCTCGCCGCGGCCCGCTACTACGACTGGCACGCCGCGGCCGGCTCCTTCCCCACTCCCGTCACCAGCCCGCTGTGCGTCAGCTACTTCGCACTACCCCACCACCACGCGCTGAGCCAGCGGCTGTGCGGAGCCGTCTGGGGCCCGAACGCGCTGGCCGGCGGCGATTTCGAAAACCTGCAGCTGATGCAGTCCAGCGGCTGGCGCCATCTGGCCGGCCAGCAGGCCGATTTGGCCACCGCTGCGGAACTGTCCCTGCACGCGCCCCAGGCCGGCCGCTCGTCCCTCCGCCTGCAGTGCTGGCCACGCCTCAAACAGCCGGGCCTGATGGCCGACGCGCCGCCGCCGATCGCGATCATTAGCGCACCGGTCCCCATTCGGACAGGACAAATCCTGCGGATTCACGGCTTTGTGCGCGTGCCGTCACCGGTCCAAGGCAGCCCCGACGGGCTGATGATCTACGATTCGTTGGCCGGCACGGATCTGGCGGAGCGGGTGCAGGAGGCGCGCGACTGGCGGGAGTTCACGCTGTACCGCGCGGCACCCTGTGACGGCTCGGTGACGATCACGTTCGCGCTGACCGGCGTCGGCGAAGCGTGGCTGGACAGCGTCACCATCAACCTGCTGGAACCGGCCGCTCCGCACACCCCGTCACGGCCCGACGACACCCCGTGGCAGGCGCAACTCCATTGACCCCTCTACTCAAGCGTGCGGCCATGGGCGACCATGATCGATTATGCGCGGATCATTCCCGGCAGCCGTGGAGATTGCCACCGTGTGGGGAGCGTTGTATGTCGTGCCGCCGTGGTTGGCCGCGGCGGTCGCCGCCCTGCTGCTGATCCTGATACTGGTCGCCCTCTGCGTGCTCGTCGGCCTCCTGCGGCGCCGCCGCAGGATGTGGGGGCCGCCCGAGCCCGACCTGTTTGTGGACCTCGGCCAGCTCGGCGCGGCCGGGCCGCCCGCAGAGGGACCGCGACTCGAGTTCTACGGGACGCCGGTCCGGTTGGCCGTGATCGTCGTGGCTCCGGCAGGCCGTCAGGGCGAGCTGCCGCCGCCGGGCGTGATGCCGACGCTGATGGATCGCCTGATCCCGGGCCTGCCCGCGGTGATCGCGCACCATCAGCCGCTCATCTGCCGCTGGCCGGCCCAGCTCAGCACACAGGGTTTCGCCCAGTCGTTCTTCAATCACCTGGTTCTGCCGGGCGACCGCGGAAAAGGCACGCCCTGGTGCAGCATTGCAGGCAAGCTGCAGGTCGGCGACCGGCTGTTCCTGGTGGGGCTCGTGTGCTGTGCGCACCAGCCCAATGCGTTGAGCCAGTTCGTCGTGCAGCACGAAGGACAATGGCTGGACATTCTGCGAATCCGAGATCTCTAGGCGATGCACTCCCGGCGTTCCTCCGAACAACTGCGCAGCGACGCCTCGGCGATCTGGCAGGCCGGCGTGACGGCAGTCGACAGCGCCCGGCTCGTGCGCCAGTGCGTCCGCGTGGCAGGCGATGTGCTGTGCATTGCCGACGAAGAGCTGTCACTGGCAGAGATCCGGCGGATCGTCGTGGTCGGGGCAGGCAAGGCGGGCGCGGGGATGGCGGCGGGGCTGGAAGCTGCCCTGGGGCGCGATCTGCTGGCCGCCAAGCGGGTGACCGGCTGGGTCAACGTGCCGGCCGACTGTGTCCGACCGCTTGAGCGTATCACGCTCCACGCCGCCCGCCCCGCCGGGGTGAACGAGCCGACTGCCGCGGGGGTCGAGGGCTCCGCCCGGATCCTCCGGCTGGTCGAACGTCTGACGCCCGCCGACCTGTGCCTGTGCCTGCTCTCCGGCGGCGGATCGGCATTGCTGCCGGCACCGGCCGCCGGCATCACGCTCGACGACAAGCGGGCCGTCACGCAACATCTGAGCGGCGCGGGCGCGAATATCCAGCAGCTCAACACGGTCCGCAAGCACCTGAGCCGGATCAAGGGCGGCCGCCTGGCGCGCGCCTGCCGCGCCGGTCGCCTGATCACGCTGATCATTTCCGACGTGCTGGGCGACCCGTTGGATGCCATCGCCTCGGGACCCACGGTCCCGGACACGACCACCGCACAGGAGGCGCTGCAAGTCCTCGCGCAGTTCCACGCGGAGGCGGCAGGGATCGCGCCGGCTGTGTTCGAACACCTGCGGTCACAGGCTGCGGCGGCGCACTCGCCGACCAGTGAGACCACCGGCCACGTCGATCACTTCGTGATCGGGAATAATGCCGTGGCGGTGGATGCGGCCGGCGCGGAGGCCGAACGCCGCGGATATGCGCCTGCCCTGGTGGCCGCGCGGCAGCCGGAGGGCGACGCCGAGTCGGTCGGCCGACACCTGGCCGCACTAGCCCTTCGCATGCGGTCGGTTGCCGGACCGGACTGCTTGATCAGCGGCGGAGAACCGACGGTGACGCTCGCGCCGGCCGCCACGCGCGGCTTGGGAGGACGCAATCAACAACTGGTTCTGGCCGCACTGCAGAGCCTGACGGCACCGGCGCCCGAGCGCTCGGCCGGTCAGCCGCTCGAGGGGATCTTGATCTTGTCGGGAGGCACGGACGGCGAAGACGGCCCGACGGACGCCGCCGGCGCGTGGGCTGACGGTCCGTTGGCGCACGAGGCGCTCGCGCGCGGCCTGGACATCGCCGATCACTTGCGACGCAACGACGCGTACCATTTCTTCGCGCCGCTGGGAGGGCTCATCAGAACCGGGCCCACCCACACGAACGTGTGCGACGTCCGGGTCGTGTTGACGGATCGGCGGGAAACGGCCGGGACCTGAGTGTCAGTCCCACCACCATTGCCCTTCGGGCAGGTCCTTCAGCGAGACTTTCTGGTAGCCGGCGCTGACCTGGCCCTGGTCGTCCGCCAGGATGTTGCTCGACTGGATCGCCTGCAAAGGCTCGACGTGCACACCGCCACCGATGGGAACGGCAATCCCCGCGCCTTTGGGGATCACATCCAGCGCCGGTTCGACCTGCCTGGGCGTCTCATAGGTTTCGATTGGGAACTGGCTTTCGTCCGCGAACACGCCGAGGTCCCAGCTGGCCTGCTGGTAGTAGTCCTTCTGCTGGATGAAGGCGGCCGCCACGGACATGTCAATCAGATTCCGCAGCTCGGCATAGACGGGCTCCCAATTGGCCAGCCGCGCATAATTCTCGGTGAATTCCGTGCAGAACACCTTGCTGGCCCGGCTCTCACCCTTCACTTCCTGCCGCACGCCGCCCGGGAGCACGATCTCGGATTGACCCACCAGCTTTACGCCCCAACCCTCCAGCTCCATTCCCAGGCCGTCGCTCGTCACACGCACGCACTTGTAGTCCGGCACGAAATACCAGCGCTGCATCTGCTGGGCGGACCCCGAATCCGCACGCGACGCCCAGCTGCGGATCTTCAACTCCTTGGGCAGCTTCTCGACGCCGATGCCGATCAGCTTCATGCGATAGTCCGCCTCGACCATCACTTGGGCGAAGTGCGTCTTCGGAGAGATCCCTTGGACCGTCACCGTCTGCATGCCCAGCGCCTGGCGGAGAGAGGCCGCGATCTGAGCCTCCTGGCCGCGCACAATCGACCTGCCGATACTGGCGACCGTCTGACGTAGCCGCTCGGAGCCTTCCGGCGTCGGATCGATCGACACGCCGATCACATTCAACTTGTCACCGCCGGGCGGATACGCCCGCAGGGCGGTCACCAGATCCTGCAGCTGCAGCACCGCTCGTCCGGTCGTCAAGCCGCGGACCCGGCCCACAGGGTCCGCCGCGAACCCTTCCGCCGGGCCGGCCAGCACGATGTCACCGGTCTCCGGATAGAAGAACACGTACTGCACGCGCAGCAACCCGGCAAGATTCTTCATGTCGTCGGTAATCGGCTGGCCGCTTTCCACCTGCCTGGCCACAGCCTGCTCGAGACGATTGAGCGAGATCTTCCGCAAATCGGACCACTTGGCCAGCTTCGGATCCAGCGACGCCACGGCCGCCGCGACGATCCGTTTGGCGAGCGCGCCGCTGCGGTCGTCAACGCGCTGGATGCGCAGCACGCCCTGCGCGTCCACGACGATTCCCGCATTCTGGTAATTGCCGCCGCCAAAGCCACCGAAGCCGCCGCCACCGAAGCCGCCGCCACCGAAGCCGCCACCACCGATACCGCCACCACCACCGATCTGTGCCTGCACCGCCGATGAGGCCATGATGACGAGTACCGCCGCAGTCAAAACGAAGACGAATCGCACTGTCCAACGACACCGGTCCATTACGTTCACCTCAAACCACTTGCGGGCCAAGAGAGAAATGTGTCTTCCGGAATACCCGAGCTTGGAACTGTCCAGATTATCGCAGATGCCGCACGCCTCGCATATTGTGGCAGCCACGAGGAAGTGAGCCCGCACCCACGCCTTAGACCGATCTTAATCCGAACCCCACCATTTGGCAAGAAAAAGTACCGGAAGTACGCCGCCGGCGGGGCCGGCGTGCAGCCGGCCGGGTGTGGGGTCGGCGTCCGCCCCGCCCGAAAGCCCGGAGAAGCGAGAAGCCTAACCCACGTGGGGTCCTCGGCGGCCCCGGTTGCCGTTCCCGTTGGACGGCTTAGGCGGGGAAACGATCAGCTGGTAATGGCCCGGCCCGAGCAGGTCGTCGATGCGTTGCCGCAGCTCCGGCTGGATCTCCAACTGCAGGCGGTGCGATTTCAGGTGGACTCGGGTCCCATCCTCCAGGGCGAGCCGGAGTTCCAGCTCGCGGCTGCCCGGGTAACACCGGACGATCTCCCGGACTTTCGGCAGGATGTCCTCCCCATGGAGGCGCTGGTCGATGCGAATGATCAGGCCGCTCGTGTAGCGCGCATCGAGCTGTTCCATCGGAATCAGCTCGTTGACCACCAGGTTCGCCTCATCGCCCCCCCGCCGGTCGACCGCGCCGCGCACCAGGAGGATCGCGTCGGGTTTGACGAGCTCCCCGAACTTGAGGAACTCGTCGGGCCAGACGATACACCGGATGGTGCCCTGCAGATCCTCCAGATCGAAGTTGGCGAACCGGGTGGCGGTCGACCCGGGCCTGAGTTTGCGGACGTGAGAGACCTTAATGGCCGAGATCATGCCGCCCAGGATTACTTCCGTGCGGTGCGGCACATCGGTCAGTCCCGCAGTGCTGTGGGAGCAGAACGTGGATAAGGCCTTCTCGTACTCTGCCAGCGGGTGACTGGACAGGTAGAACCCGAGCACTTCTTTCTCCATGGCCAGCCGCTGGCGATCTGCCCATTCGGGGGTATCGGGCAGCACGACTTCGTCGGCCGAGTCGTTTTCTCCCAGGTCTTGGAAGAGGCTTTTCTGGCCGCTGCGCCGGTCGGCCAGGGCGGCGGCGCCGGACTGCATGGCCCGGTCGATCACAGTGGCAAGCTGGGCGCGTCGCGCGCCGAACGAATCGAAGGCGCCGGCCTTGATCAGTGTCTCGACGGTGGCGTGGTTGCAGGCCGTGGCATCGACCCGTTCGCAGAAATCGAACAAGTGGCGGAACGGCCCGCCGCGCTCGCGTTCGCGCACAATCGCCTCGGCAGCGGCGCCGCCGCACCCTTTGATGGCGGAGAGTCCGAAGCGGATCTGCCCGTCGACCACGGTGAAGTCGACATCTGACCGGTTCACATCGGGCGGCACGACCCTGATGTTCAGGCGAGCCGCGTCTTCCAGGTGTTCGACCAGCGCGTCTTTCCGCACGAAGTTCCGCCCGGGGATGTCGCCCGACAGCAGGGCGGCCATGAACTCGACCGGGTAGTTCGCTTTCAGGTACGCGGTCTGGTAGGCGATCAAGGCGTAGGCGGTGGAATGGCTCTTGTTGAAGCCGTAGCCGGCGAACTTGGTGATCAGCTCCCAGGTCTCGGCCGCCTGGCTGCCGGTCAATCCATTGTGCACGGCGCCGGCGAGAAACTGTTCCCGGTTGCGGTCGATCAGGGCCTGCTTCTTCTTGCTGATGGCTTTGATGCAGGTGTAGGCGCTGGCCAACTCGATCCCGCCGAGCCGGTTGAGGATCCGCATGACCTGCTCCTGATAGACCATCACGCCGTGCGTCTCACGGAGGATCTCCTCTAGGACGGGATGCTGGTACTCCGGCTGCTTGCGTCCGTGTTTCACTTCGATGTAGTCGTCGACCATGCCGCCTTCGAGTGGGCCGGGGCGGTACAGCGCGTTGGTGGCGATGATGTCGCGGAAATGGTCGGGTTTCATCTTCTGGAGCAGGTCGCGGATGCCGCCGCTTTCGAGCTGGAACACACCCTTAGTCTCGCCGCGGCACAGCAGCGCGAACGTCGCGGGGTCGTCCAGCGGGAACTTGTGCGGGTCGATCCGCCGGCCCGTCGTCTGCTCGATCAGGTCCACCGCCTTGCGCAGGATGGTCAAGTTGCGGAGGCCCAGGAAGTCCATCTTGAGCAGCCCGGCCGCCTCCACGTCCCCCATCTGCCACTGCGTGATCACATCCTCCTTGCCCGTCACGCGGCACAGCGGCACGTATTCGGTCAGCGGCCGGTCGGCGATCACCACGGCGGCCGCGTGGGTACCGACGTTCCGGGCCAGCCCTTCGAGCTGCATCGCCAGTTGGAGCAGTTCGCGGATCTCCGGGTCGCTGTCGAATGCCTCCTTCAGGTCCGCGCTGAGCTCGAGCGCTTTGGACAACGTGATGCCCAGCTGCTCGGGCACCATGGCCGTGATCTGATTCACGCGCGGCAAGGGGATGCCCAGGACGCGCCCCACGTCCTTGATCGCCGCGCGGGCCGCCAACGTCCCGAACGTGCCGATCTGCGCGACGTTCTCGTCGCCATATCTGTGCTTCACGTACCGGATGATGTCCGCCCGGCGTTCCTTGCAGAAATCGATGTCGATATCCGGTGCTTCCATGCGGTTCTCGTCCAGGAACCGCTCGAACAGCAAGTCGAACTGGAGCGGGCAGACATGGCTCAAGTACAGCGCGTAGCTGACCAGCGCCCCGACGCCGCTGCCCCGCGCCGTGGCCGGCACGCCCTGGCTCCGCGCCTCACGCACGAAGTCCCACACGATCAGGAAATAGTTGGGAAAACCCAACTTGTTGATCACCTCCAGCTCCCGGTCCAGGCGCTGGCGGACCAGCGCGCTCAGCTGGCCGTCCCGGCAGTATTCCGGCTGGTCCGCGTAGCGTTCGCGCAAGCCCTGCTCGCACAGCTCCCGCAGGTAGGATTCCGCCGTGGCACCGGTCGGCACGTCGAACACCGGGAAGTGGCGCCGGCCCAGCTCCAATTGCAGGTCGATCCGATCGGCGATCTCCTGGCTGCGGGCCACCGCCTCCGGCTGGTCCGGGAAAGCCTGGTACATCTCCTCCGGGCTGCGCAGGTAGTACTGGTCGCCGTCCATCCGCATCCGGCTCGTGTCCGTGCGGTACTTGCCCATGTTGATGCACAGCATCACATCCTGGGCTTCCGCGTCCGCCCGATCCACGTAATGCGTGTCGCAGGTGGCGACCAGCGGGATCCCCAGCTGGCCGGCCACCTGAACGGCTCCCGCCAGCGATTGGCGCTGGATCTCGGCGCCGTTGTCCTGGATCTCGATGAAGTAATGGTCGCCGAACACCGCCTGGAACCACTGGGCCACCCGGACCGCCTGGCACAGCCCCTGCTCGCCCGTGCGGCCCTGCTGCAGCGCCCGATTCAGTTCGCTCGACGCACAGCCGCTCAGGCAGATGATCCCTTCCCGATGCGCCTCGAGCAACTGCTTGTCGATCCGCGGCTTGAAGTAGAACCCCTCCAGGTAGGCCGCGGAGGCCATCTTCAAGAGGTTCTGGAAGCCCGTCCGGTTCTCGGCCAGCAGCGTCAGGTGGTGGCTCGCCTCGCGCATGCTGCCCGACGACTTGTCGAACCGGCTGCCCGGCGCAATGTACGCTTCGTAGCCGATGATCGGCTTGATGCCCGCCTTGCGCGCCTTCTGGTAGAACTCGAGCGCGCCGTGCAGGTTCCCATGGTCGGTCAGCGCCAGCGCGTTCATGCCGTAGTCGCGCGCGCGTTGCACCAACCGATCGATCGATCCGGCACCGTCCAGGAGACTGTAGTGGCTGTGGCAGTGCAGGTGAACAAACGGCCTACCGTCCATAGATCACACGATCCGTCGTGAGAGGGTCTCATGTTGCAGACCAGCCGGCAGGCTGATCAGACAGCGTCGCTCCGCAATCCCAAGCCGGCTGACTCGTGGCGTGGCGATGTCCACCCAGGGTAAAGCTCGCCGCGACCGTTGTCCAGATTCCCCGGCCGGGGGCCGAGAAGAAAACGACCGGTCACCGGCGCTTTAGACCATCGGACACCGCCGTCGGGATGCCCGCCATGGGCCGGCCCCGCTCACTCCGGGTTGCCCACCTGGCGCAAGTACTCGGCGAGCCGCGATTGCACGTCGATCAGATTCTGCCAGCGTCGGAGACTCAGGACGATCTTCTCCTTGTCCTCGCTCGCCGGTTGCGCCGTGGCGATCAGGTTGCGGAGCCGGATGTGGATGTATTCGAGCAGTTCGGCCAGCTGGGCCGACTGGCCGGGCGAGAGGCGTTCGGGCAGCTCCGGGGGTTTGAGTGCATGCAACGTCGCCTGCATGTTGGAGTCGTCGCCCCAGTTGAGTTCGAAATCCAGCGCCGATTGATGTTCCAGCCTCTGGTAGGACTCCGGGTCCAGCGTCCCTTCCTCCTCCTCCTGGCCGGCGCGGAGCCGCGCCAGCCGTGCGGCGATCTCGTCGCGCGAACCGAACAGGAGGACGGAGCGCCCGACGGTGACCGTGTCTCCCACCCGGAGGATCCGCAACTGGATCGGCTCACCGTTGACCTTCGTCCCGTTTGTGCTCTCAAGATCCGTCAGCACCAACCGGTCGTGGTCCTCCTGGATCTTGACGTGGAAGCGGCTGACACGCTCGTCGTTCAACTGGATGGTATTGCCCTCTTCGCGCCCGATCGTCACGGGGGGCTGGAGATTGTCGAATACCTTGCCTCGATCCGACCCGTCCAATACTCGTAACGTCACGAACGGCATCGACGACCGCCAGATTCGTTGCCAGAAGACGATGGATGACCCAATGCGGGCCCGGGACGGACCCATCATGCGCTTATAGCATCCCGGCCGATCACGGGTCAAGCGCCACCCGCAGAAACGGCCCGCGACCCGGACACCCCCGGGCGGGCCGCAGGATGCCGGGCGGGCGAGTTGCCAGGCCCCGGATCAATCCCTAGAATTGGCGGTCGGCCGGGCGCCCGTGGCGCAATTGGATAGCGCATCGGTCTTCGGAACCGAGGGTTACAGGTTCGAATCCTGTCGGGCGTACTCATCCTGTACCGGATGACGTCAAGAGCCTGCAAGGGCCGGAAGGTTGTGGCGGTTGTGGGCCGCTCATCTGAGCTGGGCGTTCGCCCAGTGCAACGCTGTTGAGCGACAGTCGCTAAATTCCTCGTAGCAGAGAAGTCGCGCAGCCTATCCGCTGATTTCCGCCCGACCGCCTATCGCATTGGGCGGGATGGCAGTTGGTACTCGCATCTTACCAATCACCTCGGTTGCTCAGTGCATCTGCCGTGAGGCATAGCCTCCCCATTCGGTGCATTCTGTGGATCTTTTTACAAATGTTCATTGCACAAGCCGAAGAGGTTTGCGAGGATGCTTGTATGTTCTGGTCGTATTGTCGGTCTCTTCATACCCGGCGGGCGGTCTCTTTGTGGTGGGTGGGCAGCGATCAACAACCTTTTTGTTACAGGAGATTGCGATGTACAGATCACGTTTTTTTGTCGTCGCATTTGCTGTGGCCGCGATGGGTGTTTTCGTCGGGTGCCGTCTCTGTGGTGCGCGCTTTTATGCAGCATTTTTGTGTTTTCTGGCCGGCACTGTGCCGTAAGTTCGTATTGGTGTCGCTGATGCTGACTCCAGTACCGTGGCGTAGACGTCGCTCC
>JBPOJB010000046.1:0-6407 GCA_052034005.1 Planctomycetota bacterium
ACGCAGCGGCTCAAGCAATGAAAGACCGCCTGACGCTGCTGGCCCAGTGAGTTTGCGACGGGCGTGGGTCACCCTATCTGCCACCCTGGCCTGATCGCTCCGCGCGCGGCCGAACGCAGTCCCCTGCTCGGCACGCGTCGGTCCAGGTCTGACGGTCCGCGTCTCGTGTCGCAATGCAACACGCACATCGCAGCGCGCTTGGCCGCAAAGTCCAGTGCGTCATTCTCTCGGCCGGCAGATGAAGCGCGGGCACACGTGCTGGCAGTACCCGCTGTGAGCCGAGACAACCAGCAGTCTCGCCGAAACCAGAGTGTCTGCTTCTGGGCCGAACCGCCGTGGTACGGCCCCGTATGGCCGGTGGTGTGACAGGGACAGCCCGCGAGGGCCTACCTATGTCGATGGTGCTACAATAGGTGTTCGGCAGGGCGCGGTGTCACCTGTCGCCGCCGCGTTTTCTCCAGCGAACCTGGCAAAGACAACTGACACAACCAGAAGGGGAGCCGGACCATGGAATCGCGTGGGAACCCAGATCGTGACAACGGCCATCGCATCGCTCGGCGCGGGTTTCTGTGGCAGATGGGGCTCGGCGCGGCCGCCTGCGCGGGGCCCGCGCGCGCGGCGCGCGCAGATCAGGTGGCATCGGAGCCGAGCAGCGAGCTTGCGCCCGATCAAAGAGAATTGCAGGAACGTGACGTCCGCAACCGGGCAGTCCAGGCCATCACGAGAACGGCCAAGTCGAACGGGCTCAACTTGGTGGTGATCATCGCCGACACGTTTCGGCGCGATCACCTGGGCGTCTATGGCGCACAGCGAGTCAAGACGCCGTGCCTGGACCAGTTCGCGGCCGAGAGCGTCGTGTTTGACAACGCCTTTGCCGACGGCCTGCCCACGATCCCTTGTCGCCGCTGTTACCACACGGGCAAGTCGGTGGTGCCGCGGGCGGCGTGGATCCCGCACCCGGCCGGAGAGGTGAACGTGGCCCAGATCCTCGGCGCCCACGGGTTCTGGACCGGACTGGTCTGCGATGTCTATCACTACTTCAAGCCCGACATGAACCTCCACGCGGGGTTCGACACCTGGGAATGGGTCCGCGGCCAAGAGACGGATGCGTACCTGGGCGGCCCTCACGCGAATTTCCAACCCAAGGATCACATGCCGCCCGAGCTGTGGAACCCGGCCTACGACAAGGCGATGCGGACGTACCTGATGAACTCCCAGCACTGGGAGACGGACGATGACTACATGGCCGGCCAAACCGTGACACGCTCGATCAAGTGGCTCGAACAGAACGCCACCAACAGGCCGTTCATGCTCTGGGTCGAGATATTCGACCCGCACGAGCCGTGGGATGCGCCGCGGAGTTTCCAGAAGATGTACCGCGACGATTACGGTTACGAGCGGTTCCTGTTTGGATACGGCGTTCAGGACGGGGGTACCCATCCTGACCTCACGCCCTATCTGCCGGTGATCCGCGACCTGTACGCCGCCGAAGTGTCGTACGTCGACCACCAGATCGGCCGCCTCGTCGAGTCGATGGACCGGCTCAAGCTGTTGGATGACACCGTCGTGGTGTTCACGACCGACCATGGAACGCACCTGGGTGAAATGGGCTACGTGCAGAAACAGGCCGCACTGCTCAACTCGCTCGTGATGCACTTGCCGCTCATCATCCGCCATCCGGAACGCAGCACCGCCGGCACGCGCGTCGCGGAACTGGTCTCGGCGATCGACTTCGCCCCCACGCTCTGCCATCTGCTGGGCATCGATGACCAGGAGCAGATGGACGGCCAAAGTGTCTGGCCATTGGTCACCGGGGAGGTCGAGACGATCCACGACCGCGTCTTCACCCAGTTCAATCAGTTCGCCTCGATCCGCGACAAGAAGTGGCACTATTTCCAGCACATTGCCGGTGTGAACCGGGGCGCGGGGCCCTGTCTGTACGACCTGGAAGACGACCCCGACCAGACCAGGAACGTGATCGCGGCGCACGCGGACCTGGCTGGCAGGATGCGCAGCGACCTGGCCGACCGGCTCGGGCAGGCGTTGCCGGAGATCACCCCTGAGGCCGGCTGAGCGACGCCGCCCGGTGTGTTGCCTGGCTGTGAGGTCCAGGGCGGCTGCCCCGGACACGCTTCACGGGTATCCGATCGCCTTCAACTGCGCATCGAAGTCGGCAGGCAAGTCGGCCAGCGGCTCGGTCGCGTCGCGGCCGGCGAAGCGGAGCATATTCCTCAGCAGCCGGTCGGCCTGCGGCACAGTGCCCAAATGCTCGCGGATGCGGAGCGAGTTCAATATGAACTTGCCGGCGCCCAACGGGTAAACCACCACCGTCAGACCCGACTGATAACCCCAGGCGGCGTTAATCCCGCCCGCCACGGGCTCGCCGCCCGGCTCGAGGTCCGCGAAGACCAGGTCCGGGATCAGTTCCCGGTAGCAGCCATAGTCCATGACGCCACCGGCGGGCAGGCCTTCGAAGATCGGATGCCGCTTGCACCACTCGTCCGAATGGTACAGCCAACGAGCGATGCCGCTTAAGCTGCCTTTGGCGGCCAGCGGCAGCCAACCGGTCGATTGGTCGCCCCTGGCATAGGTGTCGGTCGTCAGGAACACGACGGTGGAGCCGCGCGCGATCCGCCGAGCCAGATCCGGGAACATCCGGGCGGGCTCCGTGGTGGGCGGCCCGGCGCACAGGATGACTTCCCGGCTCGTCTGCGGGCCCGGCGTATACGGGCGATGCTCAATGCCGTGATCGGTCAGCCAGGCGGCCAGGTCCTGATCGTGGCTCATCAACACGACCTCGGTCTCCACCGCCGGCATCTCCTGCGGTGCCACATCGACGAAGAACTGGATCTCTTCGCCGCAGGCGCTCGCCCCTTGCTGGAATGTCGCCAGGAAGCGGTAGGTGCCGGGCGGCCCGTCGATGGCCACGTCTTGCGAGAAAGCCAGGTGGACCATGGGCGGTTCAGGCTTGGACCGCGGGTCCGCCACATGGACGGTGATGGTCTGGTCGAACACCCTGGTGAGGTTCGGCCCGACGACCTGGAGGCGTGCCGGGTAGTCGCCCGGCGGCAGGGCATCTTCGTTCACGAGCACTGCCTCGAGTCTCACGGACGTGCCGCGATAGGCGTTGAGCGGCTCGGCGAACAGGCACCAGCGCACGGGCGCCCAGACATCGAAAATGGCGTCCGTCGTGCCGGGCTTGAGTTCGCGGAAGGTGGTCCAGAGACCTTCGGCCGTCATGCCCTGATCGAGCGTGCCGGTGATGCTGTGGCCGATGCAGGCCGGGTTCGCGCGCACGGCATTGACACTGACCAGCCGTTGCCCGGCCATCCGGGCAATGCTCTCCTGGAAGAAATCCTCCGGCCGCGCGAATACCTCGTCCAGGCGATAGCGCTGCCAGTCGGCCAGGAACTGGTCGCGCCAACTGCGATACAACTGCGCATCCTCGACATCCGGCTTGCCCGCCTGTTCGTACCAGCGGACGATCCGCATCAGATCCATCGCGCTGCCGATCCCGCACTCCGAGATGAACAGCGGCCGGCCGCCGCCATCGAGGGTCCGCAAGACCTGGATCACATCGGCGGTGTGCGGAACCCGGCGATAGGGATGCTGGTCGCTCAGGATGTCCTCCCAGACCAGCGAACCCGGGTTGCTGGCGCTCCCGACACTCTCTTCGGTCTTGCCGAGCGGGAACAGCGCGAACGTCCGCGAGTCGGGCGTGTCCGCCGGCTGCAGCATCCCGTAACTCCATGGACCGTTCGGGTTCTGCGCGACGGAGAAGTCCCTATCCGCCGTCCATGTCGTGCCGGCGGCGCTTTTCACGCGCACCGCCAAGGCCGTCGTATCGGCGCCGTAATTGCCGTTGCCCCAACCGCAGACGAAGTCGAGAGTGTCGCCCTGCCTGACCGCGAGCGACGCCGCGTAATCGCACGCGGGGCCGTTGCCCTCCAGGTTGATCAGGCGGTCGAACAGCGGCCGGCCGTTGTGCAGCACATGGACGCTGGTCGTAGCCCGTTCGGCAATGCTCTGGAACATGGCCGCCATTTCAATCTTCTCTTCGGCGGGTGCCGTCCAGCGGACAGCGGCGTATTCGCCGTACTGGCCCGGGTGGAACGCCAACTGGCCGGGCTGCCAGGTGATTCCCAGAGCCTGAACGACGTGGCGGGTTCCGTTGCGCGTCACACATGGATCGGTGCGCTCCTGGTTCCTCCAGACCTCGATCCCCGCCGTGCTCCCGGCGGCCACATGCCAATCGCCGCTGTTCAACAGGACCAGACGCGTGTCGTCCAGCTTTCGGATGTCCGGCAACACGCTCACCGCGTGCCGGAAGACCGGGCCTTCGCCCGTCTCATTGAGCAGGCCCCAGATCGTCACGCTCGGGTGGTTGCGATCTCGCTTGATCATGCCGAACACCGACTCGTTGTAACGCTCCTTCATCTTCGGCGAGTCGGCCAGGCACCATGCGGCGTAGGATTCCGCATAGACCATCAGGCCGATTTCGTCGGCCAAGTCGAGCTGATAACGCTTGGGCACGCCGGAAATGAAACGGATCGCGTTGAAGCGCATCATCTTCTGGTTGATCAGGTCCCGCCGCAGGAAGTCGGGATCGTGCGGCATCTCCAAGCCGATCGGGCAGCAGTTGCCCGTGTGCGAACACTTCAGGTAGATCCGCTTGCCATTGAGCCGGAAGTAACCGTCCTCCAGCCGGAAGTCGCGGAACCCGCAGCGGACCGAGTGCTCGTGAAACGCCCCGCCGTCGGCCCCGCCATCCAGGCACAGGTGGGCCGTGACGCGATACAAGTAGGGGTCGTCGAGGTTCCAGAGACGATGGCGGTCGACCTGCAAAGTCGTCTCGACCAGCGTGTCGCCCACGTTCAGGACCGGGTCGAGATGCGCGCTGGTCACGGTCTCTCCCGTTGCGGCCGGGGCCACGCACAACTGCAGCCGCGACTTCCGTGGGGCGGAGCCCGTGCTGCGGATGTTCGCTTGCACGCGGATCGCACCGGTCTGCCAGTCGGGTCGGACGAACAGGTCCTCCACCCAGGCCGGCGGGACGGTCAGCACTTCGACCGAGTCCCAGATGCCGCCCTGATTCCACGCGCTGCCCGATCGGTAGGGGAGCGCCTTGTTTCGGTGCGGCGTCTCGTTCAGGACGATTCCGTCGATGGGCTCGTGTGTCGGGTTCAGCACGCGCACGGCCAGCCGGTTCTGCCGGCCGGGCCGCACGATGCCCGTCACGTCAAACACGAAGGCCGTTTCGCCACCCTCGTGCGATCCGATGGCCTGGTCGTTCAGCCACACATCGCACTTGTAGTCGACTTGCCAGAATCGCAACAGCGTACGACCCTCCAGGTGCGGATTGACCGGACCCTCGAAATCCTTCCAGTACCAGGCGACCCCGTGGTAACCGGGGAACGCGTCCTGGATGATCCACGGCACCTTGGTCGGCTGGGCATCCGACCGCGGCGCGGTCCACCAGGCGTCCGCGAGCCCCGCGTTCTCGGGATCGACGGCCAGTAACCACTGGCCGTCCAGCGACAGGACCTGGCCGTGGACGATCGGGGTTGGACAGACCGAGGCGCCCACCAACAGGGCGGCGCCCAACAGGCGGATTCGCTGATTCATGTTCGTGACCTCCGTACCCGGTGAGCTGTGTAGCACGGGAGGAGTGCAGCACCCCCGTCGGACGGTTAACGCGACGCGTCCGTCAAGCCATTGTCGGCCGGTCGGGCACGGGTGTGCAACGAGGGGCAAGCCGTTCCGGTTCAGGAAGTGGGGCTCGGACCGGGACTACCAGCCTGCCCGGCAAGACCAGCAGGTCCGTGCCGGCCCGCGGAATTCTTGAAAAAGAAAACGCTTGACAACGGCCGGCGGCGCGGTAGAAACAGAGCCAGCTAGCGCGAGAGCGCGGCTGATCATAGGCGGTGCCGTTGCGTTCGTGACGCATTTGCAGGGGCAGCATCCATGGCACATCTGGGGCATATCTTGTCACGACGGGGAAAATTGGGGGGGGGGTAGCTAAGAGATCGCGTCGGACTCTGCAGCGCCGCCGACATGATGCGCGGCGACAGAGCCTGATCGAACGCCTTGAGCCGCGTGTGGTCTTGAACGGCACGCCGGTCGCCGTGGCCGACCCGTGGTACAGCACGCCGATCAACACGACGCTCAACGTCACGACGCAGGGGACGACACTCGTGGCCAACGATTGGGACCCGGAAGGCAGCTCGATCAGTGCGTCGCTGGTGTCCGGGCCGAGCCACGGTTCGGTGAGCAATTTCCAGAGTAACGGCACGTTTTCCTATACGCCGGCCACGGGTTATCGGGGATTTGACTCGTTCACGTATCGGGTGAGCGATGGCACGGCCAACAGCAACACGGTCGAGGCGTGGATCGCGGTGGGCGGCTAC
>JBPOJB010000025.1:0-124850 GCA_052034005.1 Planctomycetota bacterium
TCTTGAACACGGATGTGTACGACAACCTCGAAGGATTACTTGAAGTGCTCGCCAGGACGATGCGTCAACGGATGGCCGAGCAGTCATTCGTACCGGGTGACCAGAAGACACGGGACGAGTGAGGTTCTACCCCCCCCCTGCCCCCCCTTGTAAAGGGGGGGAGAGAGAATCGTTTGGCGCGGCGTGTGTGTGCGTGTTAATTTGCCCCCTTTGCAAAGGGGGAGGTGAGCGCCTGTACCGCTCGCACCGCGCTACCTCTTCTCCCCCCCTTGTAAAGGGGGGGATGAGCGCCTGTACCACTCGCACCGCGCTACCTCTTCTCCCCCCCTTGTAAAAGGGGGGGGTAAGGGGGGGTCTGCCTTGAGGAAAGCCAGGCCATCAGACCAAAAGCTCTCGTTGTTCTTCGCTTCACCGGCCGCGCGCCGAAGGCCGTACCTTCAAAGGCGCCCGGGTGGCGGTGGTAGTGGCAATCGAGCCATACATCTCCTGGCCCGGCGCTGCTGCTGCATGTGAAACCGCCTGCGAACGTAGCGATTGGGCCGATTTTGGCGATCATCTAAACTTTTCGGGTTGTGCGGGCCGATACGGGTCAGGGATGGCAGATGCCCTCACGCGACCGTATCACCATTCTTGGGGGACCTTCGCCGTCAGGCATCCCGCTGCTCCAGTACGTGATCACGTTCCGTTTCCAGAGAAGGAAGAGCAGTGAACAAAGCGAGACACTCTCTGGCGGCCCTGGTGGTTCTGGTCTGGGCGATGCACGGCACGACGTCACGGGCCCAGCAGCGGATCGCTGGTTTAAGTCCTTCGGCCACCCGCGTGGCATCGCGGACTCAAAGCCCTCGGCTGGCCACGTTCCAGGAGCCGTCGCGCCAATCGGCTCTGAAGAAGGGCGTGGCCGCGTCGTCCGACGCGCCGGTGCCTGCGACGCCGGGCGTGAGCGAGTCGAGCCTTTGGGAGAGTCCGACGGTGGCCGACGAGGTGCTGTCGGCCGGAGACACCTGTGAGTCGTGTGCCGCGGACGCCGATGGTGGTGTGACGGCTTGCGGATCGTGTGCATCGGCGTGCCTGCCCTGTTGTGTGCACGGGTGGGTCAGCGGCGAGTACCTGATGTGGTGGCCACGGCCGATGGACGTGCCCGCGCTGGTCACCAGCGGCCCGCTCGATTCGGGCGGCCGGCTCGGCCAAGACGGCACCGAGACGCTGGTCGGAGGCGAGCTGCTGGATCGCATGTATTCCGGCGCCCGGTTGCGGCTGGGCCTGTGGGCCGACCCGTGTCACCTGCACGGTTGGGAAGCGGAAGGGTTTTTCATTGGCGAAGTCACGGACCGGTACACCTTCAGCGGGACCGGATCCGTCAACAGCAGCCTGCTGGCTCGACCGTTCTTCAACGTGTTGACCTCTTCCAACTACCCGAACGGTCTGGAGGACGCGGAGCTGATTGCCTACCCCGGCGAGTTGAGCGGGGCTGTGACGGTCGAGGCATACAGCCGGCTGTACGGAGTGGGCGTCCACGGAATGCGAACGTTTTGCGAGACCGCCGGCTGTGCGCCCGCGCTGTCCGGTTGCGGCAGTGTGCCGCTATCCTGCCATTTGAGCGGGTTTGCCGGCTGGCGTTATCTGAACCTGGCAGAAGGCCTGCGGATCCACGAGGACCTGACCAGCCTGTTGCCCGCACCTGACGACGGGCGGTTCCTGGTCGATGATCTGTTCGAGACCTGCAACATGTTCAATGGGGCGGATCTCGGGGTGGCGTGGAAGACCGCGCGCGGTTCGTGGACGCTGGACCTGCTGATGCGGATGGCGATCGGCGCGACGCACCAGAAGGTCTTGATCGACGGTTCGACCACCATCGCCGGCTCGAGCGACCCGGCCAACAACATCGCCGGCGCGGCCGGCGGGCTGCTCGCCCAGCGCACGAACATGGGCGTCTATGAGCGGAATCAGTTCGCGGTCGTGCCCGAGCTGGGTGTCACGGTCGGCTGCGCGCTCACGCCGTGCTGGCGGTTCACGGTCGGATACACGTTCCTCTACTGGAGCAACGTGGTCCGGCCTGGGGACCAGATCGACCGCGACGTGAATCCGAACCTGATGCCTCCCGAGCTGACGCCGCTGAACGGCCTGGAGCGGCCGACATTTGATTTCGTCAGCAGCGACCTGTGGGTGAACGGCCTGAGCCTGGGCCTCGAGTGCACCTGGTAACCCATCATCATTTCGCAATTCCATCGAGAGCAGCCATGGGATTCTTTCGACGTTGGAAGTCATTCAAGGCCCGCCGCAAGCCGGCACGCCGCTTGTTGCTCGAACCGCTCGAGACGCGCACCCTGTTGGCGCTGGACCTGGCCGCCATCACCGGCACGGCCTACGTCGACCTGACCGGCGACGGGCTCACCGGCGACGACACGCGGATCAACGGCGCCACGGTGGAACTCTACCGCGACGACGGGGACGGGATCTTCAACGCGGGTGATGCGCTGCTCGGCACGGCCACGACGAACCCGTCCGGCGTGTACCGATTCGCGAGTACGAATGCGGGCGGGCTGCTGGCCGCGGGCACGCTGACAGCCGGCGATTATTTCGTGCGCCAGCTGCCGCAGGTCGGCTACATGCCGCCCGACGCAGCGCTGGTCACGCTCACCCCAGGGCATGTGAATGGCACGACGGTGCAGACCATCGACACGTTCGATGTGACCGAGCAACTAGTGACCGCCAGCCTTGGGACGCCCGTGGTCGGCGATTCGATGGCGGCCAGCGAAGCGATCGGTGGCGAGCGTGACGTGTTGGTGACGCTCACCTCCGGCAATAACGTGTCGGCCCGGATCAACGAGTTCGGCGCGACGGGCGTGTTTGCCTTCGAGTCGGGATTGAACTCGCTCGGCACGATCCTGATCCAGTACGACGGCATCGATGGCGACGCCACCACACTTGCCGCGACCGGCCTGGGCGGGGTCAACCTGTCGGACGGCGATCCCTATGCCGGTCTGTTGCTATCCACGCGCGGCGACGCGGCGGGCGCCACGGCTCAACTGCGCGTGTATACGGATGCGTCCAACTACTCGACGGCCACGATCAACATCCCTCAGCAGGCGACCGTCGAAGAGATCTTCGTGCCATTCTCGTCGTTCACGCCCACAGGCGCCGGCGCGACGTTCACGTCGGTCGGCGCGATCGAACTGTTCATCGATGGCGTGCCGGAACTGGATGCGCAAGTGGAGCTGGTCAGCAGCCTGCGATCGGGCGAATTGACGTTCGACCTGGAGAACCTGGAGCCGGGCGTCGGGATCACGAAGTACACCGACGGCCAGGACGCGAACACGGTCGGATCCGGCCCGTACGTGGCCGTGGGCGGCACGGTCACGTTCACCTATCACGTCGTGAGTACGGGAGGGACACCGCTCCAGAACGTGGTCGTCACGGACGACAACGGCACGCCGGGCGATACCGCGGACGACTTCCACCCGACCTTCACGGGCGGCGACACGAACGGCGACGGCATCCTGGACCCCACGGAAACCTGGGTCTACGAATACTCGCACACTGTCACTGCCGGCCAGTACGGCAACATCGGCAGCGTCGTGGCTGAGGACCTGAATGGCGACGAGGTCACGGATACGGACCCGAGCCATCACTTCGGCGCGACGGCGGACATCCATGTCGTCAAGTACACGAACGGCGAGGACGCGAATTCGCCTACGGGCCCGCTGTTGCTGATCGGGTCCACCGCCACGTTCACCTACGTGGTCACCAACACGGGCAACGTGCCGCTCTCCAACGTGGTCGTCACCGACGACAACGGCACTCCCGGCAGCACCGGTGACGACATCACCGCGTCCTACGTAGGTGGGGATACCAACAGCAATGGGCTGCTGGACACGACGGAGACCTGGACGTTCGAAGCCACTCGACTTGTCACGGCCGGCCAGCACACGAACACCGGCACCGCGACCGGCCACCCGGTCGATCCGACCGGGGCCGACATCAACGGACTGGCGGAACCCACGGACAGCGATCCGAGCAATCACTACGGCGTCAGGACGGGGATCAGCATCGTCAAGTCGACCAACAACGAGGATGCGAACACGCCGCCCGGGCCGTGGCTGCTCGTGGGCACGACCGCCACGTTCACCTACGTGGTCACCAACACAGGTGATACCGCGCTGACGATCGTCTCCATCACGGATGACAACGGCACGCCAGGCAACCCGGCCGACGATTTCGCACCCACGTACGTGAGCGGCGACACCAACGGGAACAACCGCCTCGACACGACGGAGACCTGGACTTACACCGCCACCCGCACGGTGACGCCCGGACAGCATACGAACACGGCTACGGTCGTCGGTAACCCGGTCGACGACGTGGGTTCCGATATCACCACGTTGGCCGAGGTGAGTGCTTCGGACCCGAGCAACCATTTCGGCGTCGCCGCGGGCATCCAAGTGGTCAAATCCACGAACGGCCAGGACGCGAATTCCCCGCCCGGCCCGGAAATCGCCGCCGGGAGCGCGGCGACGTTCACGTACGTCGTCACCAACACCGGATCGGTCGCCTTGCGGTCCATCACGCTGACGGACGACAACGGCACGCCGGGCAACCCGGGCGACGACTTCCACCCGACCTTCACGGGCGGCGACACCAACGGCAACAACCTGTTGGATACGACCGAGACCTGGACCTACACGGCGACGCGCACCGTGACGGCGGGCCAGTACACCAATACGGCCACCGTCACCGGCCACCCGGTCAATGCGGCCGGCGCGGACATCCCGGGAGCGCCCGACGCGACCAACACGGACGTGAGCAATCATTTTGGGTACGTGGGCGGCATCGCGATCACGAAACTGGTCAACGGGATCGACACGGGCATCGGCACCGGCCCGACGCTGGCCATCGGGTCGCTCGTGACGTTCACCTACCAGGTGCGCAACACGGGCAACATCGCGCTCACGGACATCATCGTCACGGACGACAACGGCACGTCGGGCACCACTGCGGACGATTGGTCGCCGGTGTACGTCAGCGGCGATACGGACGGCGACGGCGTGTTGGATGTGACGGAGACGTGGGTGTACACCGCGACGCGCGTGGTGACCGCCGGCGTCTACAGCAACACGGCCACCGTCACCGGCCGCGACCCGGGCGCGGCGCTCCACAACGCCGCCGACACGGCGTCGTACACGGGTGTGAATCGGCTGTCCAAGCGGCGGTTCCTGGCGAGCTACCACTAAACGATCGGCGGCGTCACACCGCGTCCAGGGCCGCCCGGACATGGTCCCGGGCGCGCGGCACGTCGTCGAGCGTCACATGCTCGACGAGCAGGTCGATCGGACGGCCCAACCCGGCAAGCAGGCGGAGATAATGCGGGTAGTCCAGCACGCCCCGCCCCGCCGCCGGCAGGTCGGTGTCGTCCGTCTCGGCGGGGGCCACGTCCTTGGCGTGGGCCACGACGATCTGGTCGCCCAAGCGCCGGAACATGTCGTCCATCAACGCGTTCAATCGCGGCAGATCCCCCTTGCGTGGATAGTTGCACGGGTCCATGACCAATCGCAAGCCCGGTGACTGGACCTCGCGGAACAGCCGTTCCGCTCGTTCGACCGAGTCGATCACGTTGCGCCAGTAGGGCTCGATGGATACGACCGCGCCCGCTTTCTCGGCCATGCGCGCCAGTCGCTCGAGCACCTGGCGGCACTGCTGGTAGCCCTCTTCCGTCGCATTCTCCGGCGCGTCGGCCCAGTCCGATTCGGTGTTGAACGTGCCGGTTTCGGTGGAGATGTTCGCGCAACCCAGGCGCTTCCAGTTCTGGATCAGGCACGCCATGCGCGCTTCGCCGCTCGCGCGGCGCTCGGGTCGCGGATCGACGATGTTCACGTAACCGAAACTGGCCGCGATATGGATGCCGTGTTGCTCGAACGTGCGGACGATCTTGTCGGCGACCTGCCAGTCGGGCGCCAATGGATTGAACTGCGCATCGGCGAACGTGTAGTGCGTCAGCACGCTGACAAACCCTTGATCCCGGATCCGCCGGGCCGCCTCCGCCACCGGCAACGCCGCATAAGGACCGGCGTCCACGCCCAGTCGGATGTTCTCTTTGGCCTTGCTCCGCAGGGCCTCGTCGGCCGCCCGCACAGGTCGGGCGAACGCCGGGAGTTGGCTGGCGGCCAGCGTCGCGGCGGCCGCACGCAGCCAGTTGCGCCGCCCCATTCGTGCCGATTCCGGTCCACAGGGTCCCACCGTCTTGGTCGTTTTCATGGTTTCACCCTTTCGCTTCAGAGCAGGTCTTCCAGCCGGTCGAAATTGCGCCGCGCGAACCCGGCCTCGTTGTAGGGCGCCCGGTCGCCCGCGCGGTCATGGATGTCCAGGTCGATGTAGAACTCGTTGTGCGGCTTGAACCCGGGGATCGTCAGGATGTTGACGAACACGTCCAGTCCGCGGTGGGCGACACCCGGTGGGATGTGGACCAGATCGCCGGGCGCCAACGCATGCTGCTCATAACGGCTCAGGTCCGTCAGGTCGGGGAACAGGAGGATGGACGCCGTTCGGTCGTGCGCGGCAAGCCCGCGCGCGGCGGGATCCAGCACGAGGTAAATCTCCGTCTGCGCGAGCCCGCCGACCCGCGGCTGCCGCGGGTGGAAATGAGTTGACGACAGTTCTTGCGGGATGTGGACGACATGTGCATTCACGAAGTTCACGCCGTCGCCCAGTTGGCCCGGATAGTCCATGTACCAGGTCAGCGGCAAACGGCGGAACGGATCGAAGTCGAAGCTGCAGCCGCCGGCCGTGTCGACCAGGTATTGCAGCCGCCGCGCCGTCGAAATGTGACTGACCGTGCGATCGGTCTTCTCCAGCGTCAGGCAGCGGAATCGGCCCCGCACGCGGACGCCCTCGTCGCCACAGGCGACCAACTGGTCGCCGGGCGCCACGGGTTCGAACGAACCGGTCCGCTTGGTGGCCCAGCCGGCCGCCCGGTAGGTGCTGAACAGGTGCACGAGGGCGGCCTCCGCCGCGTCGTCCTGGGCCCAGGGCCGCGCGACATGCTCCAGATTCCACAGTTCGACCGGGAAATCCCCGACGAAGACACCGCCGCGCCGACGCCCCAGGATCGCACGCACGTGCGGAGCGGCCGCCGGCGAGACCGACTCCAGGCCGCGCTGCAGTATTCGCAGCGTGTCTGCCAACGAGGAATCGATCGCGTCGGGCACGTACGCGTCGGGAAGCGGATCGCCACCGCCTTCCTGGGTGCGGTACCCCGCCGGCAGGAACACGTCGCCCTGCCCGCGATAGACCCAGTGCACTTTCATGCCCCCATGCTCGGCGCGCAGGAGGCAGTCACCGTCCACGTCCAGCACACCCAATTCGATCCCCGGATAGTCCTGTCCCAGGCGCTCGTTCAGCGCGGTGAGCGCGGTGACTTCGTCCAGGGAGATGATCCGTTTCTCGGGCAAAGTCATCAAGCGTTACACCTCGTCCGGCAACAGGTACGGTGCACGATAGGTGCCGGCCACCAGCGCGTTCGCCTGCTCGTGGTTCCGGAAACACTCGTTCTCCGTGTCGACGTCAAGCCACTGTCCGAGCGTAATGGTCGGCGCGTCCAGGTCGATCTCGTGGGCCTGCAGGTGTTCCACCAGCCGGTCGAACATCTCCTCCAGCAGCGGTATGCCGGCGATCTGCTCACGCACTTCCGCGCCCGAGGCGGGCCTGCCCAGCCGGTACGAAATGTTGCCCAAGTGCGTCACGGCCGTGGATCGGTGCCCTTCCAAGATGCTCCCGTTCAGGTCCTCCTGGCGGCGGCTGCGGACCGCCTGGATGAAGTTCTCGAAATGCTCTTCCGCTCCGCTGAATCTTCCGATCTGCCGGCCGTCGTTGTCGTACACCAGCCCCGATCGAATCAGGGCATAGCCTCCTTCGCAATGGGCACAGACGTCCGTCTGCACGCCGCGGAACGTCGGCGTTACATTCGAGCCCTTGGCGGCATGCAGGTTGTGGACCTCGTACAGGACCGGCACGGAGGGGAAGTCGTAGTAGATGATCTGCGTGTTCGGCACGTCGCCGGCGTCGTCGAAGAGGAACCGTCCGCCGGCACTGAACACGCGCCGCGGCATGCTCGGCTCCTGCAACAACCAACGGGCCACGTCAATCTCGTGCACACCCTGGTTGCACGACTCGCCGTCCCCCTTGTCCCACGTGAAGCTGCAGTCGTACTGGAGCCGGTCGCGATAGATGGGTCCATTGTCCGCCGGCCCGCACCACAGATCGTAGTCCACGGTGTCGGGGATCGGCAGCGGCGTCGTTCGCTTGCCGATCGGCGTGCGCGGCTTGTTGGCGAAGGCCGTCACATACTGGATCGGGCCCAGGTGGCCCTCCTGCACGTGACGGATCGTGTCGATGGCCGCGCGGGTCGAGCGGCTCTGCGTGCCGATCTGGACGAGCCGGTTGTACTTGTGCGCGGCCGCCACCATCCGTTGCCCCTCGCGGATGAAATGCCCCAGAGGCTTCTCCACATAGACGTCCCGGCCGGCCTGGCAGGCCCAGATGGTCGGCAGGGCGTGCCAGTACTGCATGGTGGCCACCGCGATCACGTCCAGCTCCGCCGTATCGATCATCGCGCGCGGATCGATGAACTTGGCCGGTTCATTCTTGAACCGCTCCTGGATCCGCGCCGCCGCACTGTCAAGCCGCTGGCGATCGGGGTCGCACACGGCGGAGACGATCACGCCTTGCTGACTGCCGAAACGATCGATGTGATGGTTCCCGCGGATTCCGCAGCCCACCACGCCCACTCGGATCGCGTCGTTGGCGCCGCGCACGGTGGCCGCCGCCACCTGGGGGAATCCGACCGCGGCCGCCACTGCGGCCGATCGCTGCAGAAACTGCCGGCGTGTGAATGACATGGGATGGCTCCTTGAGGAAATGGACTGAATGCAGAGGTTTCAAAACTTCACCGCCCGGATGTTGCGCACTTCCAGGGTCAGCGACCGCGGCTCGCTGTGGGCGCCCACGCTCAAACCGGCCACGTGGTCGATGTCGAGCCTCCCGTTGGGGTCGGGCGGCGTGAGCGCGATGTGACCCAGCTGGGAGAACAGGACGGTCGCGGTGCGCCACTCCTGGCTGCCAGTCAGTTTCGAGTCTGAAATATACCCGCTGCCGGTCGGTTCGAACAGGATCACACGCACTGCGCCGGCGTCTGCCGTATCGGTGCGGTATTCGAACCGCAGGCCGTCGTACGCCGACAGGTCCTGTTCCGGCGCGAACGTGACGCGCGGATAGGCCCAGTTGTCCCCGTCGGTCGAGAACGTGAACGAGAACCGCACGCCGCCGTCGTCGCCGGCCGCGATCTGCATGGCGCCGTGCCCGGCGATGTTCTCTTGCCAGCGCGTGGGGTCATCCAGGTCCAAGCCGCAGCTGTCGGCGGGTGCGAGTGAATTCAGATCGGCACACAACCGCACGACCGCGGGGCTGCTGTGTCCGGTGGGGGACTCTGCCACGAGGCGGATCGTGTCCGGATCGGTCTGCGGCGGGACCGTCAGGCGAACCGGTACGACGGCTCGCTCGCCCGGCGCGACGGACACCGGCGCGTCATCCGGTCCGGCCTGCCAAGCGGCGGGCGCCGAGAGCCTCAACTGGCCGGCAAACTCCGCGGATCCGAAGTTGTATACTTCCGCCTGCAGTTCGAGGGCCGCACCGGCTTCGACGCGATATGCGTCCACCGCCTTGTCCGGCCGGCCCTGCGGCACGCTCAGGCGGACGACCAGGTCGTGCCGCAGCTGCGGTTCGTGCACGCTCCAAGCGTTCGTGCCGCGCGGCTGGATCGGCAACCGGGCGGGCGGCGTGCACTTGCCCTCGAGCAGCGCGCGCGGCAGGATCACGTAGGCGGCGCCGCGTGCCACACGCACCCGGGCGGGACCGCTGCCCAGCGGGATGGGGGTGCCGAGATGCGTGCGCGCGTCGCGGACATCCTCCCAGGCGAACGGCAAAGCGACTTCAGCCGGCTCATCCGACTCGCGCCACACCGCCACGCCTGCCGTGTCGTCGCCGCGCGCGAAGGCGATGGCGCGATCGGTGGCATCGGCCAACGGGAGAGTCCCCAGGCAGTCGCCGCGCCCCAGCGCGTAGGTCGCGGCAGCCAGTGCGGCCAGGCCGGGATACGGTACGCGCTGCTGCGGCTCGAACAGCCCCCAACCGCCGTTGCCTTCGCGCAGAAACGGAAACACGAACCAGAAATGCCGGTCGACGCCGTTGGCCAGCGATTGCGGGTAGGCGCGCGACAAGAACTCCGCCTGATGGATGCGTGCGTCTCGCCCCAGCACCCCTTCCGGCCCCTGCAGTGGATCGCCGGCCTCGGTCATCCAATCAGGGACCACGACCTGGTAGCGGGCCAACTGCGCGAGGAACTCCTCGCGGCGCGCCGCATACGCCGACGGGTCCGCATACATGTGGAAGTTCCAGATATCCAGATACCAGCCGGTGCCGTTCTCCAGCAGTCCTTCGGAAAACGCGCCCGCCCCGTGGGCCATCGAAGGGCCCAGCACACGCAGCTCCGAATCGACCGACCGGAAGCCGAGGAAGGCGGCCTTCTGAAAGGCGGCACATTCGCTGGATGTGTGCGAAAAGAAGAAGATGTCCGGCTCGTTCCAGACCTCCCACGCCTGCACGCGGCCGCGGAACTGCCCGGCCAGCGCCTGGGCGAAACGGTAGATGTCCCGCAGATCGTCCGGCGCGGCACGATGGTCCTTGTCGGCACGCGCCCAACCCGGGATGCTGTGGAAGACCTGATACACGTCGATCCCGTGCTGGTGCAGAATCGTGGCTGTGCGGTCGTAGCGGCCCCAGTCGAATCGGCCACGCGTCCGCTCCACCTCGTTCCATAACAACCGCTCGCGCACACAAGTGATGCCGCACTGCTGCAGCACTCCGGCCACCGGATCCCACTGATCCTCACCCACCAGCCAGGACATCGCGTTGTCCATCGCCAGGCGGCTCGGGCCACGTACACGCCGGTCCGGATCGATCAACACGACCAGCGGCAGCACCTGGTCGCCCGCGACCGCCTCGTAGTACCCCGGCGGGAGAGTCCCATACTCCAGCGTGCCGGCGTCCGGCGAGGCGTCGCGCCGCGCCACTTCGACCCCAGCCAGGTCGCGCAGGGGCACCGGCATGGCCGCACCCGCCGATATGGCGATTTGAACCGGCTGTGTTTCGATGAACACGTTCGCAAACCGATCGGTTGACAATTCCCGCGCGGCGGCCCAGGGGACCAACCACATGGCGGACGACGCGACCCAGATTCCCAGCGATACGCTCAACGTGGATGAGTGTCTCATCGCGCGAACCCCTCCATCACCCAGGTGTCGATAACCCATCTACGGTAACAGGCGACGGGGATCGGGCTTCCGCGGCGCAGATCCTGCCGAACCCATCCAGCCCGTCTCTACCTGTTTATCGCGTCTATGCGCGGACAAAGGAAGACGGGATCAAGAGGATGCCCGGTGCGGAGACGGGGTGGAGCATGCTGGACATGCGTGCCCAGCGCGCCGGTTCGGGGTGCGTGTACCCCAGCGGGGTGGCGCGGATCGGCGAAAAAAAAGACGCAAAGCTGTTGGACCGCGCCACCCCGCTGCTGCCCGATCACAGAAGCGGATTCTTGGTGTCCGCGTTCAATTCGTCGCCGCGCCGACGATCCTGACATGCATCTGCGCGGCGGTGTCTGACGGCCGGACACTACACCTGTTCGGGGATCACATACGGCTCGCGGTATTGGCGTTTGAGATACTGATCGGCCTCCGGGTCATCCACGAACCGCTCGGTTTGCGGGTCGAAATGCACGCTGCGGCCGAGCTTCTGGGAGATTTTGGCCAGGTGGCAGACGGTGCAGGACTTGTGTCCTTCTTCGATATCGGCGTTCAGGTCCTCGTGTCTGCCGCTCCGAATGGCCTCGATCCAGTTTCGGAAGTGGGGCACGCTCTCGTTGGACCAGTCGAAGTCGCCGCTGGCGGTGGCGGACGGTCCCGGCTCGTTCTTGGGCCCGAGGAACGTGTAGTAGCTGACGTAATCCGGCATGATCATGTAGCCTTCGCTGCCGAAGAAGATCTCGCCGACGCATTGGTTGGGTGCCATGAACGGATACTGGTCGCGCATCCCTGCTTCACTGTTGGTGTACCAGTGACGGTTCTCGACGGTGACCAGCGCGTTGTTGTCAGCCCATTTGCAGAGAAAGGCGAGCGTATTGGGCGTGTCCGCGCTGTCCGGCGCGCCGAGCATGTAGCGGTCGCCCATGCAGGCGACGGTCACCGGGTGGCTGGTCAGTCCCAAGCCCCAGCGCACCTTGTCGACGTCGTGCACCAGTTGGTTGGCCACGTCGCCGCTGGCGAAGTTCGCGATCCAGTACCACCGCGTGTGCTGGAATTCGCTGTATTCGACCATTTGTGCGGGCCCGACCCAGCTATCCCAATCCAGGCCGGGAGGCACTGGTTTCGGCTCGTGCTTTCCGAGGTTGCCATGGATCTTGTAGGACATTGCGCGGGCCATGTACAGCTTGCCGATCACGCCTTCCTGCAGCTTCTGGATGCCTTCGCGGATGTTCGGGCTGGACCGGTTCTGCGTGCCCACTTGGACCATGCAGCGGTATTTGCGGGCGGCTTCGACCATCTTGCGCCCTTCCCAGATGCACCAGGTGGGCGGCTTCTCGACGTAGACATGCTTTCCGGCCTGGCAGGCCATGATGGTCTGCAGCGCATGCCAGTGGTCCTGCGTGCTGAAGCTGACCGCATCGATCGACGGGTCGTCGAACAGCGCGCGCTGATTGTTGTACTTCTTGATTTTCAAGCCCTGCAGCTTCGGATAAACCGTCTCGGCCCTGTCGAGCCTGCTCTGGTCGCAGTCGCAAACCGCGGCGATTTCCACGTTGTCCGACTGGGCCATCGCCGCCAGACTCCCGACATGCGACTGCATGCGGCCACCCAAGCCGACCAGTCCGACGCGGATCCGCTCGTTGGCGCCGCGTTGGCCCAGCAGGAGCGTGGGGACGCTCCAGGTGGCTGCCGCTCCGGCGGTCACCGCAGACGCTTTGACAAAAGTACGCCGACTCGTCTTCATGATGTTTCGTCTCCCGTAATGTTGAGGAAGGCCGCGGGGCACTGTTCACGCCGCCGATCCGGATCACGGCGCTGGCAATTCGCCACGCTCACCAGTCTACCGTTCCGGACGCGGGCTGGCACCAGGGGCGATGCCCCGCGGTGCGGCGATACCACCGACCGTTCGGGCGGTCGGCACCGGGCAATCCGGTCCGGGTACCGGGCGGGTTCCAACCGGCCGCGCCCAGGCGTCGCGTCGCGCGCCTCCCGCTTCTCGCCGGTTCATGCGGTACACTTGAGCAGCGGGTGCGGGGCCACATGCAGGCGAGCGTCAGGGGGTGCGGCCGATGCCGGAAGCCGTCCAACTGCTCTTTGAACAACTGGGGATCGCGTTGGCGCTGGGGATCCTGGTGGGGTTGCAGCGCGAGCGGGCGGATCCGGTCATCGCGGGGCTGCGCACGTTCCCGATCATCACGATGCTCGGCACGTTGGCGGCGGCGATGGACATGTCGCGTGACGCCCAGGGGTGGATTATTGCGGCTGGTTTCGTGAGTATCGTGGCCGTCGTGTCGGTGACCAATCTCCATCGGTTGCGGCACCCGGACTCGGATTTCGGAATGACAACCGAGGTGGCGATCCTGATGATGTACGCCGTGGGGGCGTATCTGGTGGTGGGTCACCGGGTTGTGAGCGTGGCGGCGGGCGCGGTGGTGGCCGTGCTGCTCCAGTTCAAGCCGGAGTTGCACGGCATGGCGACCCGGTTGGGCGACCAGGACCTGCGGGCGATCATGACGTTCGTCCTGATCACCTGCATCGTCTTACCGGTCCTGCCGAACACCACCTACGATCTGGTTGCACCCCTGAACGTGCTCAACCCGTTCGAGATCTGGCTGATGGTCGTGCTGATGGTGGGCATCAGCCTGAGCGGCTACCTGGCCTACAAGTTTGTCGGCCGCAACGCCGGGATCATGCTGGGCGGGATCTTGGGCGGGGCCGTATCCAGCACGGCCACCACGATCAGCTACGCGAAGCGGACGCGGGCGGAGGCAGCCCACGGGCGGATGGCGGCGCTGGTCATCGTCATCGCCTCCTCGGTCAGCTTCGTGCGCGTGCTCATCGAGATCTTCCTGGTCGCGCCCCAGCAGTTCATCATCCTGGCGCCGCCCATCCTGGTCATGATGAGTGTCGGCGTCCTGGTGGCGGTCGTCACCTGGCTGCGCGTGCAGCGCGAGCCGGTCGAGCCGCCGGCGCCGAAGAACCCGACCCAGTGGCGGTCAGCCGTCGTCTTCGCGGTGCTGTATGCGGGCGTGCTGATGGCCCTGGCCGCCGCCAAGGCCTACCTGGGCGGACAGGGACTCTACGGGATCGCCATCGTGTCCGGCCTCACCGACATGGACGCGATCACCTTGTCCATTTCGCGCATGGTGCGGCTCGGCGCCAACGGGGGGCTCGCCACGAGCGACGCCTGGCGGTTGATCGTGGTCGCGTCGCTGGGCAACCTCGTGTTCAAGTGGCTCATGGCGGCGGCGGCCGGCGGGCCGGCGTTGCGGCGTCACCTGGCCCTGTTGTTCGCCGCGCCGTTCGCGGCAGGTTGCCTGGTGCTCCTGTTCTGGCCGGTCTAGCTCAACCGCGCAGCCGGCTGATGAGCCCTTCGGCAGCCGTGTCGATGCCTTTGAGCCGCGACCGCAAAGCCTCGCGATTGGGGGCGTAGTCCATCGCCACTTCGCGCGAGATCACCGCCTTCTCGACCAGCTCATAGAGGGATTGCGTGAAGTCGCGCATGCCTTCGTCGCGACAGGCGTGCAGGATGGCCGGGATGTCCCCGTCTTCTTCGTGGACGATCTTCTCCTTGACAATCGAGTTGTTCAGCAGCACCTCGGTCGCCGGGAACCGCTTCCCCTCTTCCAGGCCGGGCAGCAGGCGCTGGACCATGATCGCGCGGAGGCTGTTGGCCAGCGACGAGCGGATGAACGCATGCTCGTCACGCGGGAAGAACTCCAGGATGCGCGAGAACGTCTGCTCCGCGTCGTTGCAGTGGATCGAGCCCAGCACGAGGTGCCCGGTTTCCGCCGATTGGAGCGCCGCCAACATCGTCTCCCTGTCACGCATCTCGCCGATCATGATGCAGTCTGGATCCTGGCGGACGACGAACCGCAGCGCTTCCGCGAAGTTCGCGACGTCGATCCCGATCTCACGCTGCGAGATGATGCACTTCTGCGGCGAAAACGCATACTCGATCGGATCCTCGATCGTGATCACGTGCAGCGCGCGGTGCGCATTGATGTACCGGAGCATGGCCGCGAGCGTCGAACTCTTGCCGCTGCCCGTCACGCCCGCCACCAGGATCAGCCCCTCCAGGCTGTGCATGATCGTCTTCTCATAGACCGGCGGCAGGTTCAAGTCCTCGAAGTTCGGGATCTTGCTCTGCACGCGACGCAGCGCCGCGTGCATCTCCCCCTCCGAACGGAAGACGTTGATGCGGAACCGGTCGCCGTTGGCCGCCCGCGCGGCAAAGTCCGCGCCGCCCCGCCGATCATAGTCCTCCCGCTTGGCCTTGGACATCAGCACGCCCATCATCTGCTCGATGTATTCGGAATCGGGCAGCTCCGGGGAGTCGATCCGCCGCAAGTGGCCCCCGATCCGGATCGTCGGCGGATAACCGACCTTCAAGTGCAAGTCCGACGCAGAGTGCGCACTGACGAACGCCAACAGCCGGTGGATTTCTTCCTGGGGTGGCAGTAGTTGCATGGATCGGCTCCCGATGCTGGACTGGATGATCCCACACGCGTGTCGCTGCTCAGGCACGGGAGCCTCCGAAGCTGCTCGCACGGCCCCCCCGTATTGTACTACACGAGACACTCGCCAAGTCAACGGTGTGCAGGCCCCCGGGCGTGCCATGAAGATCGATTGGCTGTTTTTTCCTGAACGCGAACGCCCTGCCTAGCCGATGTTCAAATGGCGCGGCAAAGTCTGCGCAATCGATACAGTCGGAACAACAACGGCGGGGGGCAAACGCCCGTAGGCTCGCACACCAGCGTGTGATGGTCGGGAACCTGTCATGGACAATGCACCGGCAGAAATCGCAGTGCTGATCTCAAGTTTCGAGCGGCCGCGTCACCTGCGTTGTGCGCTCGCCTCGGTTGCCTACCAGGAGGAAGCCAGTGACCGGCTGGAGCTGGTGGTCACCGACGACGGGTCGCGCGACGACACGATCGCGGTGGTGGCCGAGTTTGCGGCGCGCGTTGCGTTTCCCGTGAAGCTCACGACGCACGACCACGCCGCATTTCAGCTGGCGCGTTGTCGCAACGAGGGGGCGTTGGTCACCGAGGCCCCCTACCTGCTGTTCTCGGACGGGGACTGTTTCATGCCGCGGGGCCACCTTGCCGCGCACCTGCGTCGACGTCGGCCGGGGGTCGTCATGGCAGGCGACTGCTGCCGTCTGTCGGAAGACGTATCCGCGTCCCTCGACGTTGAGGCCATCACGCGCGGGGATTGGGTGGGTGGTGACCTGAGCGGCGAGTGGCGGCGGCTGCGCCGCCAGGACCGCAAGGCCCGGCTCTACAGCCTGTTGCGCCACCCCACGAAGCCCAGGTTGATCGGCAACAACGTGGGGATCTGGCGCCGGGACTATCTGCGTGTCAACGGCTATGACGAACGGTTCGTGGGATGGGGCGGTGAAGACGACGATTTGCGTTTGAGGTTGCGGCGCTGCGGGGTGGCCATCCGTTCGATCCTGAAGTGGACCTGGACCTACCATCTGTGGCATCCGTCGGCGCCCTCGTGCCCCCAGCGGCTGCGGGACGGCCAGAACGTCGATTACCTGGCACTCAATCGCACGCGCCCTGCCCGCTGTCTGAACGGCCTGGTAGACCTCGAGCAGCGGGCTGCCACCGACCTGCGGGCGCCCGGCATCCAGGCGGCGCGCGGGCCCCGGCGCAAAGCATTTGCGGAGGTCCTGTTCCATCCCGGCCGCGGCGTGTGGAGCGGGCTGGCCACCTGGAACGTGCTGGTGGTCGACCAAGGCCGCGCGATTCCGATGGACCGCGCAGCCGCTGCGGACCTGATCCTCAGCCCGCTGGAGGCGGGCCAACTGATGCAACGATTGCACACACTCGAAACATGCATGACGCGCCGGCCGTCGCCGGAACAGTCGATCCTGCGCGCGGCTTGATGCGAGGCGAACCCATGCCCCTTCTATCACCCGATCGTTTCGCGAGCGTCTTCGAGCCGTTGCAGGGCAAGCGGATCGGCTTCGTCCGTCCGTGCGGCAATGTCGGCGATGCGCTGATCGAGTGGGCGACGCGACAACTGTTCGAGCATTACGCGATCGAGTGGAAGCTGCAGGACCCGGCCGAGCCGCTGGACGACGTGGACGAGCTGGTCTTCGGGGGTGGCGGCAACATGGGGACCCTGTGGGAGCGGAATTGGCGGATTCGCCAGCAGTGTCTGCAGACGAGGCTGCCGCTGACCATCCTGCCCCAGTCGTTCACATCGCGCGAAGATCAGCCTTTCAAACGCGTCTACGTTCGGGAGCGCGCCAGCCTGGCACTCCATCGCCGCGGCATTCTGGCGCCCGACCTGGCGCTGGGGCTGCGCGTCGAATGCTCCGTCGTGCCGGACAAGGAGTTCGGGCTGTTCCTGCGCCGGGACCGTGAAGGCGTGATGCCGCGCGGTTGGTTTCCACGCGACCCGGTGCGGATGTGCGAGACGCCGCAGCAATACCTGGCGCTGGCTGCACGCTATGCGCGAATCGTCACCGACCGGTTGCACTTCGCGATCTGCGGACTGCTGCTGGGCCGGCGAACGACCCTGCTGCCCAACAGTTACCACAAGAACGCCAGCATGTACGAGACCTGGCTCAAGGACCTGGGCTGTGAGTTTGCGGCCTGCCCGCGCGACGCGATGAAGCGCTCGGCGGCGTGAGGGATGCCCTGGGTCTCGGATCCGAGCGTTCAGTTGCTACGCAAGTACGGATATTCCCATGAACTCACCCTGCATCCATGTCGAGCCGCTTCCCAACGAGCAGCATGGCGCTTGGGTCGCCGTCCGGGCCGCGATCGCCGGGCATCCACATCGATGGCGGCGCCGTGACCGCCGGAACGGGACCGTGTATTTCGAAGTCCCCGACCGCCTGGCCGCGTGGACGCCGCTGCAAGGAGCGGCCGACGACCGGCACGACATCTGGCTGCGGGCGGCCATCTTCCCGGCCATGGAATCGGGGCGCGATCTGGTGATCCACGGGAACGTGTCGGCCGCCTTGCTGGCCAATATCGAGGTGTATCAGCGCATCATCTGCGACTGGTGGCCCAACAGATACCGCGTGGTGGACGTATCGGCCGACCGGGAGCTGACCGATGCCCCGTCGGCGGCGCCCGCCGAGGCCGTGCTGGCGTTCTCCGGCGGACTGGACTCGATCCACGCTCTGTACTGTCATCAGCACCGGTTGCGCGGCCGCAACAGCCGCCGGATCCCGCTGTGCGTGTTCGTGCACGGTTACGACATCCCGGTGATGGACGACGCGTTCCAGGGTGCGTTTCAGCGCGCCGAACGAGTCGTCACGTCGCTGGGCTCGGAACTGGTGCCGGTCCGCACCAACCTGCGCACGCTGCTCCCGCCGTGGCCCGAGTCCTATCCGACGGCGCTGGCGGCCGTGCTGTCCCTCTTCGGCCGGCGGTTCTCCGAAGGGCTGGTCGCTTCCGCGGCGAACTATCGGAATGCCTGCGCGTATGAAGGCGGCTACGGTTCGAGCGCTGTGAGCGACTGGCTGTTGTCGTCGCACGATTTCCGGATCACGCACGACGTGGCCGATGCGACGCGCGTCCAGAAGACGGAGGTCTTGCATCATTGTGAAACGGCCCGTGCCGAACTGCGCGTCTGTTGGGCCGGCGCGGACCTGTCAACCAACTGCGGCTGCTGCTCGAAATGTCTGTGGCAGATGCTCTGCATGCGGGCCGTCGGGTTGACGGACTTCCGGGCATTTCAACAGGCCTTGTGCCCGGACCGGGTCGCCGCCATGCGCATCCCGTCGCGCTATCACTGGTTGGACCTGCAGGCCTGCTGGGAGCACGCGCGGCAGGCGGGCCGAGGCCGGCTCGCCGAGTTCGAAGCGCTGCGGCGTGTGCTGCTGGCGTCGCCCTATGCCACGGTCCACGCGAAGGTCGAACTCGCCGCGGCGCCGGCGCGCGGTGCGGCAAGCCGGCTGGGCACGTCCCAGGCGGCCTGTCCAGCCTAGCGGGCCTGCCCCGGGACCGCCGTCGGGCCCCGCGCGGTCGCTGGACGCTGAGGCCGACCGCGTTAGAATCATCCTGTGGGCATCCGGGGCGGCGACCATGACGTGAGACGTGCGACACGTCCCCGACCCGGTGCCGGGCGTGGCGGCTTTCCTTTCTCGTTGAGGAGGACATCCCATGATCGAAAAACAGCTTTCCCTGTTCCTGGAAAACAAGCCGGGCGTGCTGGCCGATGTGTGTGAGGCGCTGGGAGATCACCAGATCAATATCCGGGGCCTGTCCGTATCGGATACGGTCGATCATGCAGTCGTCCGGATGATTGTGGATGATCCGGCCCGGGCAATCCACCTGCTGGGCGACCATGGGGTGATGGTCGTGGAAACGGACGTGCTCGCCATTGAAGTGGATGACAAGCCGGGCGCGCTGGCGAGAATCGCGCGGAAGTTCGCGCTGGATAAGATCAACATCGAGTACGCGTACGGTACGTCCGACAGTGGCCGAGCCCGGATCTACATGCGGGTCTCCGATGCGCGAAAGGGCAAGCAAGCGGTCTCGGCAGCTGCGCTCGGGAAAGGCCGGAAGAAGAAGAAAAAGAAGAAGAAGTCGTAGCGCCGGAGTGTTGGCTGGCTGGCGGTCATGTGGCCTCGTCATGGACCGTCCGGAGCGTCCGCCAGTGTGCGCAGCAACCGGATGTCATCAAACAGCGCTTCGCCGCCCATGGCGGTCGGCGCCAGCCCGGTCAGCGTGAAGGTGCCGAGGTCCGTCCACAGGTCGCAGGTCACGACGGTCCATTCCGCCGGACGCTCCGGGGAAACGCAGCTGGCTTGCCATGCCGTGGCGTTGCGCCCGCTGTAGTACCGCCCGCGCGGCGTGTCGGCTGCGGGCCACGCGCCGTCGGCGGCCAGTTCCAGCATCACGCCGTCACCGCCCGCTTGTTTCCACGCGAAACGCAGATACCGGTATTCGCCCGGCCCGGGATGCTCGGTGATCCGATACTGCCAACCGGGGATGGCAGCCGAGAACCTCTGGAGCGGCCGCACCGCCAGCGCCGCGGCGCCGCGGTAGCAATCGTCGGTGACGAGCCGGGCCGCGCCGTCGCCTTCCTCGAGCAGGGTCGGGAACTGGGCCTCATCGTCGAACAGCACGAGTTCCGACGGGTCGTCCGTTCCCAGCATCTGGCGCAGGAACCCGAGCAGGTCGGCGACATCCTGGGGCGATACTTCCTGCTCGAGGTTCTCCGGCATCATCGAGATGGTCGAGGTCGTCAGCTCGTCGATCTCCTGCCGCAGGATGACCGATTCCTTACCCTCTTCTTCGCGCAGCGTGATGCTCGTCGCGCTCTCCGCCGCCAGGACCCCGGTGAAGATCCGCCCGCTGATCGTCATGACATTGTACGTGCCGTAGCCGACGCTGATCTGATTGCTGGGATCCAGGATGTCGGAGAGCAGCGTTTCGTCGGCGCGGGTCCGAGCGGTCAGCAGGTCCGGGCCGACGGCATAGCCGCGGTCGCCCAACCGGTGGCACTTGGCACACTGCCGATCGAACGCGGCCTGCCCGCGTTGCCGGTCGCGCGGGAGCTGCAGTGCAATCCGGTAGCGTTCCAGCACCTGCTGGCGGCCGGCGGACGAGCCCAGTCCCTGAAAGAGCCGCGCTGCGCGCTGTGCGATCTCCGGGTCGCGGTTGCTGAGCAACCGCTCCCGGCGCGCGGCATCCACCATGTTCACGTGGATTGTCCCCTCCTCGAGCGCGTCGAGCAGCCGCATCAAATGGGATTGCCGTCCGAAAGCCGCCTCCAGCACGGCGCTCTGCAATTGGGGCGTGCAACCGGCGATTCCCTCCAGGAGCCGTTGCACTACGGACGGGTCATCCGTCTGGCCGCCGGCCCGGACCAGCGCCGCCTGCAGCTCCACAGGCTGTTGCGGCGCCAGCAGTGCCGGGACCAGACCGCTCAGGGACCCCGGCGGCGCGGCGGCCAGCAGGCCGAGTGCTTCCACACGCGCGTCCAAAGGCGCGGCGTCGTCGAGCGCCTGCGCGCGGGCCGCCGCGAACAGGAGCTGCATTTCCTCCAGCTCCTGGACCTGCAATTGAGACGCCACTTGGACCGCCAGCCGCCGCGTTTCGTCGCGTTCGGAACGGAGCAGCTGCTGGATGGACCGCACGATACCCGGCGTCGAAACGCCCCGCGGACTGCTCCGGCGCAGACCGTCGAGCAGGCCCTCCAGGCAGGCCGCCCGCGACTCGGCCCGGCTCGCGTCGCCCAGCTGGCCGAGCGTCGCGAGCAATTGCCCCAGCTGCCGCTCGTCACGGCGCGCCCCAACCGCCGCGCAGAGCGACCGGAACAGCGAGTCCGTGGGCGTGCGGTCCGGGTCCTGGATCAGGATGGCCACCAGCTGATCGGCAGTGGATAACGACGAGCTGACGATCGCGTCTTCCAGGTATCGATCCATCTGCTCGCGGCAGGCCAGGCGTGCCAGTGCGGCGACCGCCGCCGGTGACTCGCTCGCGCCGAGCGACAATGCGAGCTGTAACGCCACGCGCGGATGACGATCGTGCTCCAGGCTCAACATCGCGCGCCAGACGGCCGTGTCCGCCGCCCAGCGCTCCGCCAGCCGCAGGGCATGGACACGCACTCGCGGCGACTCGTCACCCAACGCGGCGATGACGGCCGCCGGGGCCAACAGGCCCAGCCCGTCGAGCACATACAATGCGCGCAGCCGGCCGACAGCCACCTCGCCGCGCCGGAGCTGATCGTCCAGCAGACCCGCCACCGATCGGTCCTGACGCTCGACCAGCAGGCGTTGGGCCGTCTCCTGCCACCACACGTTGCAGTGCGCCAGGTGCGGTACCAGCTCGGCGCTGGTCAGCTGTGCCAGGTCGACGCGCCACGAGGTATGGCTCCCCTCGGGCACGACCCGCCAGATCCGTCCCCGGTCGGCCCCGGCGATCAGCGACGGCAGGTACAGCTGCTGCAGATAGCGCGGGATGGCCGAATAGTCCTCGATGATGTCGCGATACATGTCCACGATATACAACATGCCGTCCGGGCCGGTCAGCAGATTCACCGGGCGGAACCACTGTTCCGTGGAGGTCAGGAATTCGCACTGTTCGTCGGGGTCCGGCCGCGCTGCGCTGTAGGTCACGCCGCGGGGCGTGAGCAGGCAGCGATGGACGAGATTCTGGGCATTGTCGACGCTGAAATGGTTGCCGTAGTATTCGGCGGGCAAGCCGTCACCCAGATAGATGGTCTGCCCGCTGGCGGCCGTGAAATAGCCGTTGGCCGTCGCCTCCGCGACGCCATAGAAGCGCACCCACTCTGGATCGGCGGCCCGCTGGCGGCGCCACGGGTCCGGCCGGCTCGTCGGGTACACGCGTGCGGGGTGCCCGTAATCGCTGATGTTCCGCACCAGATCGGGCGCGGCGAAGTACGGGTTGCGCATCAGGTAGTGGTGTGCGATTGGGATCACGTGCAGCACGTGCTGCTGGTTGGTGCACAGGAACTGGTCACCCCACTCGTCCATCGCCTGACCGAATCCGTGGGTCCAGCCGCTGGCCGGCTCCAACGCGCTGCCGTCCGCCCGGAAGCGGAAGCAGACCGAGCTGATCGTCACGTCCTGCGGCAGATGCGGGCCGCGGATCGTCCCGCCGCTGTTCATCCCGCTCACGCCATAGATCCAGTTGTCCAGGCCCCAACGCGGATTGTTGATGCGCGTCCACATCTCGTCGGCTCCGAAGCCCGTCAGCAACACCTCGCCAGGGCTCACGTCACCGTCCTCGTCCGCATCCCGCAGGTAGATGATCTCGGGCGCACAGAACACGATCACACCATCGCGCGCCGGCACGACGCCGTAACACGGGGGCAGTCGGTCGGCCAGCACGGTCGCGCGATCCACACGCCCGTCGCCGTCCGTGTCCTCCAGCCGCTTGACCGTCCCGAACTGGTCCTCCGCCGCGCGGCGAATGGCCTCGTCCGAGGCCGGGATCCGCCGCACCTGCCGGTCCAATTGGCCGGTCTTGTTCAGTTCGAGCGTGTCGAGGTAGCCCTCGAGGTTGTAGCCGTGGAGTTCGCAGACCAGGATGCGGCCTCGGGCGTCAAACGCCATGGCCACCGGGTCCGCCAGGAACGGCTCGCTCGCGACCAACTCGACGCGCAGGCCGCGTGGGACGCGGAACAGTCGCTGGCTGTCGGCCGGCGACAAGGGGCCCGGCGCGTCGGTCGCCACGGGGATCTCGTCGGCCGATAGAGTCCCCGCGAGCAGGCCGAGGATGGCGCCCGCCACCATCCACGCCCGAAACGGGATCGCACGACTCAAGCCGGGCCGGCAGCCTCGCGAACTGTACGCCATGCAGCGGTCCCTTCTGCGGTTCGTGGCGCTCAGCTCCGTCCATCATGACCAGGCTGTCGCGCCAGTCGTATCATACGCGCCAGTCGTATCATAGGTTATAATCAGGCGTACGATGCGGCAATCCATGGCATGCTGCCGGGAGACGGGTGGTGTATCTGAAACATCTGATTTATTGGGAGACAAGACGATGACTCATTCCAAGGACCATAGCGGACATTCTCATCATGCCGGGCAGCCCTGTCATTGCTGTCCCGACAACGCATGGCACCGGGAACTGGCCCTGTCACGTCGCGGGTTCCTGGCCACGGCTGCCGCGGGCGGCGCGGTGCTCGGCAGTCTGAGTTGGGCGAGTCTGGCGCGTGGTGGGGAAGGGGAGTTGCCGATGCCTCCCGCGCGGGTGCCGTTGAAGGTATATCCGGTCCTGGTGTGGGACAAGCCGCAGCGTGCGCCGCAGACGAGTTGGCGTGGCTGGGGCGGCGTGCACACGGACGATGACGCGGTGGAGGAGCTCAGGCGGATCGAGGGCGAGCTGGCCAAGATCAAGCAGGAGGCGGATTTCCCGGTGAAGTTTGCCAAGGTGGCATCGGCGCACAACGCGGCCGAGGTGGCGGAAGCTCCGGAACTGAAGGCGGCGGACGTGGTGATCGTGTACGGCGCGGGGTGGGCGGTGGACGCCTGCAAGGACTACGGCAAGGACGTGATCATCTTCCAGCGCCACCGCAGCGGGCCGGTCTATCTGCAGTATGAGATCGTCAGCCCGCGGTTCTTGCGTCAGCACACCGATCAGCTGATGCACAAGCACATCACGTACGAGGATGTGGTGACGGACGATCTGCAGCAACTGGTGTGGCGGCTGCGCGCCTTGTGCGGGCTCAAGAACACGGTCGGGTCGAAGATCTTGTGCATCGGCGGGCCGGCCGCGTGGGCTCAGCCGGGCACCATCGTGCCGGATCTGGTCCGCGAGACATGGAACATGGACCTGACGACCGTGCCCTACGATGAGCTCGAGGTGCTGATCAACGAGGCGCGGGCGGACGCGCAGGCGGTCGCCCTGGCCCGGAAACGGGCCGATGCCTACTTGGCGCTGCCGGAGACGAGCCTGGAAACCGAGCGGCAGTTCGTGGACAACTGCTTCCTGCTGGACCAGGTGTTTCGCCGGCTCATGGCGGAAGCCGACTGCCGCGCGATCACGGTCAATGGGTGCATGTCGACCATCATTCCGAAGGCCCAGACGACCGCCTGCCTGACATTGAGCACGCTCAATGACGACGGCTATTACGCGTTCTGCGAATCGGACTTCGTGGTGATCCCGTCCGGGATCCTGTTGGCCAACATCACCGGCCGGCCGGTGTTCCTCAACGATCCGACCTATCCGCATGACGGCGTGATCACGCTGGCGCACTGCACAGGCCCGCGCAAGATGAACGGCAAGTCGCTCGATCCGGTGCGGTTGGTCACGCACTTTGAATCCGACTACGGCGCGGCGCCGAAGGTGGAAATGCCCAAGGGACAAGTGGTGACCTGCATCGCGCCGGACTTCCGGTCTGAGCGCTGGATGGGCTTGCTCGGCAAGATCGTCGATGCGCCCTTCCTGCCCATTTGCCGCGACCAGATCGATGTCGCCTACGACGTGCCGGATCAGCTTGTCGCCGAGCGCATGCCGGGGTTCCACTGGATGACCGGTTATGGCGACTACCGGAAGGAGCTCGGCTATGCCCTCCGGCGCGTCGGCATCCGCTGGGATGACTTGAACGCGGCCATAGCGTAGCCGGCGCGACCGCAACACGGCACGAACGGGTGCCTGGTCGGCACCCCAGTCGAGCCGCGGAAACCGAAGAAAACGCGGCGGTTTTCCCCTTCTATGGAAACCGCCGTTGGGATATCATACGCCATCTCTCGCTGAACCGGAGGGTTTACCTGGGCACCAGTCACGGAGGATGCGGACCATGTTGGCTCGGATGCCGACGATGAGCAGGCGAACCCTGTGGCTGTGGATCGTGTGCTGGCTTACCGTGGGCTGTCTTACCGTGGGCTGCGGACTCCCGTCCAAGCGGATGTCGCTGGAGGACGCCATGGACGAGCTGGACGCGGTGGAGGCTGCGACGTCGCTCCGGGAGGACGCGGTGGAGCCTGGGCGGAATCCGCCGCCGGACGAGGATCCGCCGCCGGCCGGAGACAGGCGGGACCATGTGGCGCTGACCAACCACGAGGACTCGACGGATCGTCAGGACGCCGATCGGGCCGCGGGCGATCCAGCTGCAATCGACTCTTCCGGTGTGACGGCCGCGCCGGGCGCGCCCGCGACTCGGCCGCTCGAGCAGGTCACGGCCGACAATTTCGAGACCGCCGTGCTTCAAGCCGATACGCCGGTGCTGGTGGATTTCTATGCCCCATGGTGTGGTCCGTGCAAGAGACTCGCGCCGGTCCTGCAGGAAGTGGCCGCCGACACCCCGGGCGTCAGAGTGGTCCAGGTGGACATCGACGCGAGTCGGCAGCTGGCGAAGACCTATCGTGTGCACTCCGTTCCGACCTTGATCCTGTTCAAGCGCGGCCGGCCGGTATCGGAGCATCGGGGGATCGCCGACCGCCGGACGCTGGAGATGCTCTTGTCGCACTAATCGGGCGAGCGCATGTCGCGGTTCACCCGGCAGTGGCCTGAGCTGGCCGACGCGCGGCAGAAGACCGTTGGCAGCTGACGGAGCGCACTCGCAGCAGAGTCATCAACCGGAAGACACGCATCGTGGAACTGTATCTCCTCCGTCACGCCCAGTCGCTCAACAATGCCCTGCCCATGGAGCAACGCGTAGAGGACCCCGGGTTGACCGAGCTCGGGTTCGAGCAGGCGCGCCGGCTGGGCCTGTATATGTCGGACTTGCGCTTGACCCGCTTGATCACCAGTCCGTTCCGGCGCGCGTTGGAGACAGCCCAGCAGATCCGGCTGGCGGCGGGCCTCACCCCGGAGGTGTGGACCGACCTGCATGAGAAGGGCGGTTGTGTGAGCGGCGTGGCGCCTCCCGACTTCGTTGGGCGTCCGGGAATGACGCGCGACGAGATCCAGCGTGAGTTCCGTGTTCCCGCCTCCGTCAGTTCGCCACGGGCTCGGGCCGCAGGTGCTCGTGCAGGTAGGTCCACTGCAGCGCGTGCGAGTTGCCTCCCAGCCCATGCTGGCTGAGCGGGAACACCATCAGGTCGAAGCGCAGATTCGCTCGTTGGAACGCGTCCACCATCTGCCAGGTATTGGACGGGTGCACGTTGTCGTCGATCAGGCCGTGCATGAGCAGCAGATGGCCTTTCAGGTTCTGGGCGTACGTCAAACAGGAACCCTCCCGGTAGCCGTCCGGATTCTCATCCGGCGTGCGCATGTAGCGTTCGGTATAGATCGTGTCGTAATTCCGCCAGTCGGTCACCGGCGCGCCCGCCACGGCGACGTGGAACACATCCGGGTATCGGACCATGGCCATGGTCGACAGGTATCCGCCGTACGAGTGTCCGAAGATGCCGACGCGTGTTGCATCGACATAAGGCCGTTGGCACAGGAGCTTGACGCCATCCACCTGATCTTGGATGTCGACGGTGCCCAGCTTCAGATAGGTGGCCGTCTCGAAGGCCTTGCCGCGTTCCGTGGTTCCGCGGTTGGCGATCGTGGCGATCAGGAAGCCGAACTCACAGTACGGATCGGCCGGCTGGTAGCGATCGGAGATCCCCCGGACCGTGGGCCCGCCGTAGACGCTGATCAGGAGCGGGTACTTGCGGTCCGGATCGAAGTGGGACGGTTTGTGCAGGATGCCCTGCAGGTCGGTCGTGCCGTCCGATGCCTTGAACGTGAACAGCTCGGGCGCGGCCAACCCCAGTTCCTGCGCCCGAGCCGTGTCGCTCGTGGCCAGCACGGCGACCTCCTCGCCCGACTCGTTGAACAGCGCGGTCGTCGGCGGCGCATCCACGGACTCGTATGTGGCGACCACCCACTTGTGGTTCGGCGCAATGCTGAATCCCGAGTGATGCCGGGGCCTGTTCGTGAGACGCGTATGTTGCGTGCCGTCCAGCCGGACACGATGCAGCTGGGCGTCCAGCGGGTTCTCGCTGCTGTAGGCCGTGTAATAGAACCAACCGGCCGCCTCGTCCACACGCACCACGGAGTCCGCGGGATAGGGCGCTGCTTGCGTGAGCGGATTGAGCAGGGTTCCGTCCAGGTGTCTCAGCTCGAACTGCTTCCAGCCCGTCCGCTCCGTCTCCCAGATGAACCGTTGTCCGTCGGACAGGAACTGCATGAGCGGCTTGTTGTTCTGCCACGTGGGTTGAGTCTCGGAGACCACCAGTCGCGATTGGCCCGTGGCCGGATCGGCTGCCATGACCTCCAGCGTGTCCTGCCGCCGATTGGTGCGGCTGAAGAGCAACTCCCTTCCGTCCGGCGTGAAACGCACTTCGTAGACGTACTGGAGCCGGTCGCCGCCCACGTCCACGCGGACCGTCCGTTTCGTGTCCAGATGGTAGATCAGGAGCCCGACATACGGGTTCGGCATACCCGCCTTCGGGTAGCGTTCCACCTGCAGCGTCGTGAACGTCTTGACGTTGTCGAGCGTCAGATAGTAGTTCTGCATGTGCCGTTCGTCGATCTCATAGAACGCCAGCAGGCGGCTGTCCGGCGACCACCACATGGCCGAGTGCTGGAACAGCTCCTCGCCGTACACCCAGCAGGCCGTCCCATAGCGGAACGATTCACTGCCGCTGGTCGTCACGCGGATGGTCTCAGGCGGGTCGGCGTGGGCCGACGGCGGCGTCTCGGGCGCCTCCGCTGCCTCGCCGGCCGCCGCCTTTTCCAGGACGACATTGAAGTCGCGATAGTGTGCGATCCACTGGCCGTCCGGCGAACGTACCGATGCGCTCTGCTGCGCCCGCCCCACGCGCGCCCCCGCCGGCGGCTTGCGCCGCGGTGCACTGCCGCCGCCACCTTGAACCTTGGGTTCTTCGGCAGCTTCAATCGGCACGATCGAGGCTTCGGTTAGGTTGACCTGGAACGGCTTCCCTTGCCGGCGGTAGGTCAGCGTGGCGCCGTCGTCCGACCACACGATCTGACTGATGCGGCCGTCCGCGCCGAGCGACCACATGCCATCACGCACGCGCTGATAAGCCGCATAACCGGGCAGCGCGGACAGAGACTCCTGCGCCGCGACCTCGGGGGCGAACGGCAGGGTCATCACGACCAGCAACGACAGGGACCAGCACTTCATGGGCACGCTCCTGGGGACAGATCGAGAACCGACAAATGCAGTAAGTCCATGTTAACCTGAAACGCCCCTCCCGTGGCAGAGCGGCCGACTGACAGGCAGGCGGGCGAAGGGCAGGGGCGGGTATCGTGGCTGGTGGAGACGTGGTACCTTAAGGTCACGGCCGACCACGCCGGACAGCCATGGCGCGTCCCCACGGCCCCGTGTGCCTGCAGTATCCCACGCAACCCGCCAGTCGAGACTCACCATGATGAATCACCGACATGCCCCCGCGTCCCACCGCCGCCGCCAATACCACCACCACCGTGCTCTAATCCTCGCCTGCCTGGCCGCCTGGGCCCTGGGCGCCCTGGCCGTGTCCCGGGCGCGGGGGATGGAAGGAACCTCGCCGGAGCTTTCCCAGGATGCGGCGAGCGCAGACTCCGCGCCGGTCCAGCCTCCCATGTATCGCAATCCGATCCTGCCGGATATCGGGCCGGCGGATCCATGCGTGATCCGTGTCGAGGGCAAGTATTACCTGTATCCGACCTGGGACGGCCGAGGCTATGACGTGCTGGTCTCGGACGACCTGATCCGTTGGGAGCGCAAACCGAAGTGCTTTGTCGACCCGCGTGGAGGCGCATGGGCTCCCGACGTGTTTCACGACCGGCGCGGCGGGGGCAAGTTCTATCTCTACTTCACCGTCAACAACCCCGAGGGTGGAAAGCTCGTCGGCGTGGCCGAGGCGGACGGGCCGCTCGGACCGTTCCAGGATCCGCAGACCCTGGAGACCAACGCCATCGATGCCCACCTGTTTCAAGATGACGATGGGGCGCTCTATCTCTATTACGTCAAGATGGATGGCGGGTTCCGCATCATGGCACAGCGGATGAGCGATCCGCGGACCGGGCAGGGAGACGCCGTGATGGTCATCCAACCGACCGAGCCGTGGGAGCGGCGTCGCGGCGCTGTCACCGAAGGACCGTGGATGCTCAAGCACCAAGGCCTCTATTACTTGATGTACTCGGGCAGCGGTGCCGACGGGCCCGAATACGGCATCGGTTACGCGACTTCCCCGTCTCCCATGGGCCCGTTCACGAAGTACGCCGGCAACCCGATCGCGCAGCAAGGTGACGGTGTGTTCGGTCCGGGCCACCATTGCGTCGTGGAAGGACCGGATGGCGGCTTGTGGATGGTCTATCACCAGCAGGAGAGCGCACGGGTGGGCTGGCGCCGGTTCCTCGCGATCGATCCCCTCTGGTTCGACGACCAGGGGGTGTTGCACACGCACGTCACGCGCGGCGTCGACCGGCCGTTGTCCCATGCGGCCCGGTGGACGCCGGCCGCGGGGCCGCTTGTCACCCGCTGGGCCAAGGAGGTCACGCCGGACAATGCCTGGCGCGAGTACCCGCGCCCGCAGCTGGTCCGTCCCGACTGGATCAACCTGAATGGGTTGTGGCAGTACGCGATCGCGCCCCGGAGCGCGGAACAGCCGAGTTCCTGGGACGGGCACATTCTTGTCCCGTTCGCCGTGGAGTCGGCACTCAGCGGCGTGAAGAGGCCGGTCCGTCCCGACCAGCGCCTGTGGTACCGTCGATCGTTCACGGCGCCCGCGATCCGGGACGACCAGCAGTTGTGGTTGCACTTCGGGGCCGTCGACTGGCAAAGCACGATCTGGGTGAACGGTCGGCAGGTGGGTGAGCATACCGGCGGCTACGACCCGTTCTCGATCGACATCACGGCCGCCGTCCGGCCGGGCGCCAATGACCTCGTTGTGGCGGTCTGGGATCCGACCGACACGGGCTATCAACCGAAGGGCAAGCAGGTCCTCAAGCCTGGAGGCATCATGTACACCGCCGTCACGGGCATTTGGCAGACGGTGTGGCTGGAGACCGTGCCGCGCGATCACATTGCAGCGCTGCGGATCGTGCCGGATATCGATCGCAGCCTGGTGGCCGTGACCGTCGACGCCCCGCCGGGATTCGGCGTGACGATCACAGCCAGCGACGGAGATCGTGCCTGCGGCAGCGCCCGAGGCGCGTCCGGGCAGCCGGTCGAAGTGACCATCCCGGACGCCCGGCTGTGGTCACCCGATACGCCGCACCTCTACGACCTGCAGATCGATTTGACCAAAGACGATCAGCTCGTGGACAGGGTGGCCAGCTACTGCGGTCTGCGGAAGATCGAAGTCCGCAAGGACGCGCAAGGGATCAACCGGTTGATGCTCAACAACCAGGTGCTGTTCCAGTACGGCCCGCTGGACCAGGGCTGGTGGCCGGACGGGCTCTACACGCCCGCCACGGACGAAGCCATCCGGTACGACATCGAGATGACGAAGCAGTTCGGCATGAACATGGCGCGCAAGCACGTCAAGTACGAATGCGCCCGATGGTACTACTGGTGCGATCGGCTCGGCTTGCTCGTCTGGCAGGATATGCCGTCGGGAGACGCCGGGCGGAACGCGGAATCGAAAGCTAACTACCGGTCGGAATTGAAGGCGATGATCGACGCGCTGCGCAGCCACCCCTGCATCGTCATGTGGGTGCCTTTCAACGAGGGCTGGGGGCAGCACGATACGGCGGAGGTCGTCCGGTGGATCGAAGACTACGACCCGACGCGCCCGGTGAACGAGGCCAGCGGTTGGACCGACCGGGGCAGCGGGACCGTGTCGGACATGCACAGCTATCCCGGGCCGGCGATGCGGCCGGTGGAGGAGCAGCGCGTCGTGGTTCTGGGCGAGTTCGGCGGACTGGGCATGCCCCTGTCCGGCCACACCTGGCAGGCCGAAGACAACTGGGGTTACGTGTCGTTCCAGAACGCCGAACAACTGACGGACAAGTATGTCGAGTTGCTCACGCAGATGCGCCCGCTGATCGCGCAAGGCCTGTCGGCGGCCGTCTACACGCAGACGACCGACGTGGAGATCGAAGTGAACGGTCTGATGACTTACGACCGGGAGGTCAACAAGATCGACCTGGAGCGCGCGGCCGACGCGGCGCGGAAGCTGTACCTGCCCCCGCCGCGCTTTGAGACGCTCCTGCCGACCTCCGAACGGCAGCCGCAGACCTGGAAGTATACGGTCCAGCAGCCGGGCGACGGCTGGTTCGAACCGGGGTTCGCGGACGACGCCTGGGCAAGCGGCCCGGGTGGGTTCGGCACGCCCGGCACGCCCGGCGCCGTGGTGGCCACGAGGTGGGACACGCCCGAGATCTGGATCCGGCGCGCGTTCACACTCGACGCGGTACCGGCCCAGGGCGAGCTCAGCCTGGCGATCCATCATGACGAGGATGCGGAAGTGTACCTCAACGGCCGGCTGGTCAAGTCGCTCAACGGCTACACAACCAGCTATTCGGTCGTGCCGCTGGGCCCCGACGCGATCCGGACGCTTCAGGTCGGAGAGAACACGCTGGCTGTCCATTGCCGGCAGACGCGTGGCGGGCAGTACATCGATGCGGGCCTGACGTTGGTCATCGAAGCATCTCCATGAACCGGGAGCGGCAGCAGCGAAGAACGGGAGAGGAGAAGGAGGAAGCCGGCTATGTCACTGATGCGCACGCTCGCGAGTGTCCTGCTATTGTCATGCGTAACGACGCCCGGTTGGGGAGACGTCGGAGCGTTGGACGAGGATTTCGAGTCGGGGTGGCAGCCCGCACGCTGGTCGTTCTCGAACGGGCCCGAGTTTCCGGGCGCGGCAGGGAGTCTCCAGCGGACCAGGACGGCCGCGCAGGCTGGCGAGTACGGCGGGCAGTTGGCATTCGATTTCCGCGGCGGCGGCAGCTATGTTGCAGCGATCGTCCGGTTGGCGGACGCGCCGGACCTCTGCGCGGTGCGGCTCAAGTTGCACAGCCCCGCCGGCCATTCACTCGCGCTCCGCTACACCGATCAAACCGGCCAGACCCTGCAGCGGCCTGTGTGGGCGCCGGCCGGCCGCTGGGTCGATGTGCTGGTGCCGTTCGACGGCTGGTCGGGCCACTGGGGTGGCGCCGACGACGGGCAGATCCATGGGCCGCCGAAGTCTGTGGCCATCCTGATCGACCGGGGGGCCGAGGAATCCGGGGCGCTGCTGCTGGACGACATCCGGTTCGTGGCTGGGAACCCGGCCAGCGGCGCGGGCCTGGTCGTGACGCACTACCAGGCGTTCCGATTCGGGGAGGATGAGCAGTGGGCGCTGCGCACGCACGGCGACGCCGGGGATTCGTCGCTGACCGGCGCGCGCTGGCAATTGGACTTCTCGCGCGGCGCGTCGACCATCGGGATCGTGCCTCGTGAACAGTCGCTGCTGGGCGACCCGCGGGAGATCCGGATCCGTGCGCGGGGCAACGCGGCCGGACACCCCGTGCGTCTGCAGATCGCCACGCATTTCATGACCTTCGAGAAGACGGTTGGCGAGTTCTCCGGGGAGGGGCTCCAGGAGATCGTCGTGCCGGCGCCGCCCGGTGAAGGGTGGCGCTGGTACGGTGGCGAGAACGACGGGAAGCGGCACGGTCCCTTGCGGATCCGAGGGCTGTACGTCGATGCCAATGAGCAGGCGGACCGGCCTCAGTTGGAGCTGGTGGATATCCGCGTCAACACATCGTGTGCGGCGGACCGCTGCTGCGTCTTGACTGCGTCGTGCCAGCCGGCGGGTGACCAGCAGGCCTTCGTGGCCACCGTGCAGAGCCTGGCGCCTGCGGCGCTGACCGGTACGCTCAGGCATTCGATCCGCGACTGGTCGGGCCGGACGCTGGTGACCGGCGCGACGCCGCTGACCGTACCGGCCGGTGGCACGCAACAGGCGGAGGTGCGCTGCAGCCCGGAGGGACAGCCGCTGCTCGAGGCCGAGTTCATCCTGGACGTGCCCGATCAGTTGGTTCCGGCCGCTCAGGCGTACTATACGGCCTCTCCGGATCCGGCCGCCGATCCCGAGTTACGCCCGGCGTCTCCGTTCGGCATGGGTCTGTACTTGTATCGCTACGGTGCGGACCCGGCGTCCCTGGCGGCCATGGATCGCGCTGCGCGGCTCGGCGCGGCGGCAGGAGTCAAGTGGAGCCGTGAGGAGTTCAGTTGGGCGCGCATTGAAGTGGCGCCTGGCAAGTACGACTGGTCGTTTTACGACCAGATGGTGGCGACGGCCAAGCGGCACGGCATCAGCGTCTATGGGCTGTTGGCCTACTGGTCCCGCTGGACCAAGCCGTACACGCCCGAGGGGATCGCGGACTACTGCCGGTTCGCCCAGGCCGCCGCCGAGCGATACCGCGACGAGATCCGGCACTGGGAGGTCTACAACGAGCCCAACATCTTCTTCTGGCAGGGCCCGCGCGATATGTACGCCGACCTGCTCACGAAGGCGTACGCCGCCATCCGCGCCGGCAACGCGCACGCGCAGGTTCTCGGTTGCTCGACGGCCGGCATCGACCTGCCTTTTATCCGGCGCACAGTCGAACTGGGCGCGCCCTTCGATGTGCTCACCATCCATCCGTATCGCGCTCAGTTGACGGACCGCCGATTCGTCGCCGACCTGCAGGAGGCGGCCCAAGCGGCGGCAGCGCCCCACGCCGGGCCGCGCCCCGTCTGGATCACAGAAATGGGGTGGGCCACGCATGTTCCCCATAACAGCCCGTCCGAAGGGTTCCGCGTCACGACCGAGCGCGACCAGGCCTGCTTGCTCGCCCGGGCATACATCGATGCCATCGCCTCCGGAGTCTGCTCGAACGTCTCGTGGTACGACTTCCGGAACGATGGAGACGACCCGTTCAATTTCGAACACAACCTGGGGATCGTCACGCAGCAGTTCGCCTTGAAACCGGCCTACCGCGCGTTTGCCACGATGACGCGACTGCTCGAAGGATGCCGGATCGACAGGACGCTGGAGCTGGATGATTCGGTCGTCGCATATCAATTCGTGCGCGAAGGAGATGGATCGGCCGTCCTCGCCCTGTGGGATACCCGCCATCGGAAGACGGTCACGCTGGCGGGCGTGGAAGGCCGCGCGGAACGGGTCGACCTGATGGGCGAGGCTGCACCGCTCACGGTGACCGACGGCGCGGCGCCCCTGCTGATCGAACGCGATTGCCCGGTGTTCGTACGATTGGATCAACCTCTGCGGGACGGTGCGCCCGGGCCTGCCGGGCAGCCTGCCGGGAGCGATGACGCCACGGCCGGCTGGATACCGCTCTTTGATGGCCAGTCGCTGGCCGGCTGGCGCGCGGCCGAGCACCCGGACACGTGGCGCGTGGAGCAGGGGCTGCTTGTCGCCAAGGGGCCGCGGAGCCACCTGTTCTACACGGGACCGATTGCGGACGCTGATTTCCGGAACTTCGAACTGGAGGCGGAAGTGAAGACCGGGCCGCAGGCGAATTCCGGGATCTACTTCCACACCGCGTATCAGGAGGTCGGTTGGCCGGACCAGGGGTACGAAGTCCAGATCAACAACACCTATGCGGGCGCCGGCGGCGCGCGCGAGCTGAAGAAGACGGGCAGCTTGTACGGCGTGCGGAATATCTACAAGTCCTGTGTGGCCGATGGCGTCTGGTTCCGCATGCGCGTCCGCGTAGTCGGCAACCGGATTCGCGTGTGGGTCAACGATCTGCCCACGGTGGACTACCTCCAACCCGAGGACCCGCCGCGCAGCGTCGAGCACCGTGGCAAACGGGTGTCGCACGGCACCATCGCCCTGCAGGCCCACGATCCGGCCAGCGAAGTGGCGTTTCGATCCGTCCGGATCCGGCTGCTCGCCCCGGACGCCGATCCCGGTCTGGCGGACCGTGCGCCGGATGTCGGCTACGGCGTTGACGCGGCGACCGTGGACCTGCTATCGGCACAATCGATCCCGCTGATCGACTACCACATCCACCTGCGCGGCGGCCTGACGCCGGCCAAAGCCTTGGATCGCCAGGCGGTCACGGGCATCTACAGCGGCGTGCTGGACAACGTCGGCAGAGGGTGGACGATCGAGACCGATGAGCAGTTGCGGGCGTTTCTCGATCAGGTCGATGGCCTGCCGATGTTTGTCGGGATCCAGGTCAACGATCGCGATTGGATGCACCGCCACGCGCCGGAACTCATCGCGCGGCTGGACTACGTGCTGGCGGATACCATGATCATGCCGATGCCCGACGATGACAGCCCGCCGGTCAAGCTGTGGGTGGCGGGTCAATACACGATCGACGACCCGGAAGCGTGGATGGAGCGCTACCTGAAACACAACCTGCGGGTGCTCTCCGAGCCGATCACGATCCTCGCCAATCCGACCTATCTGCCGCCCGGCCTGGAAGACAAGTACGACCAGTTGTGGACCGAGGAGCGCATGCGGCAGGTGATCCAGGCGGCGGTGGACCACCACGTGGCATTGGAGATCAACGCGTCCAGCCCTTGGCCGCGCGAGCGGTTCATCCGGCTGGCCAAGCGCCTCGGTGCGCAATTCACCTTCGGCACAAACAACTTCGACGATCAGCCGATCAGCATGTCCCGGTGTGTGGACGCGATCAGCCGTTACGGCTTGACGCCGAGCGATTTCTGGGTGAAGTAGACTTATTTCTGCTCGCCGGCCTGGGCGTTGGCGAGCTCCGGTGCTTGAATCAGCGCCGTCTCGATGTGGGTCTCCTGGGACCCGATGTAGACTTGGCGCGGCCGCAAGATGCGGCTGGTCGGATCATCGTGCTGTTCCCGCCAGTGTGCGATCCAGCCCGGCAGACGTCCGATCGCGAAAATGACCGTGAACATGTCCGTCGGGATCCCCATGGCGCGCAGGAGGAGACCGCTGTAGAAGTCCACGTTGGGGTACAAGTTCCGCTCGATGAAGTACTGGTCTTCGAGCGCCAGCTCCTCCAGCTTGCGCGCGATGTCCAGCAGCGGGTCGCCGTGCCTGAGCGTGGCGAACACGCGGTCGCAGGCGTCGCGGATGATGCGGGATCGCGGGTCGAAGTTCTTATAGACCCGGTGGCCGAACCCGTACAGCCGGAAGCTGCTGCTCTTGGACTTCGCTTCGGCGATGCACTGCTCGGGGGACATCCCACCCCGGTGGATCTGGTCGAGCATCTCGATGACTTTGACATTCGCGCCGCCGTGCAGGGGGCCCCACAGCGCGCACACGCCGGCGGCACAGGAGGCGAACAGGTTGGCGCGTGACGAACCGACGACGCGCACCGTGAACGTGCTGCAGTTCTGTTCGTGGTCCGCATGCAGCAGCAGCACCAGGTTCAACGCGTCGACGATCTCCGGCGTGCAGACATACTGCTGATGCGGCAGCGAGAACATCATGTGCAACAGGTTCTCGCAATACCGCAGCTTCGGGTCGGGGTAGTTGAACGGGAGGCCTTGGGAACGCCGGTAGGCGAACGCCGCGATCGTCCGCACCTTGCTGATGAGCCGCGCCGCTGCCTCCACAAACGATTCGGTATCCTCGATCGCCAACAGCTCGTGGTAGTAGTACGACAAGTTGCTCAGGCTGGCCGACAGGATGGCCATGGGAGGCGCGTCCACCGGGATCTGCTGGAACTGGTGCCGGGCACTCTCGTGCAACAGCTCGTGCCGCGTCAGCAGTTCGCTGAACTGGCCCAGCTCGTCGGGCGTGGGCATGCGGCCGAAGATCAGCAGCCAGGCGACGCGCACGAAACTCGGGTAGCTGATGAACTGCTCGATCGGAATGCCGCGGTAACGCAGGATGCCCTTCTCGCCGTCAATGAATGTGATCGCGCTCTGGCACACCCCGGTATTGCCCAGCGACGGGTCGAGCGTGATATAGCCTGTCTGGTCGCGCAACTTCGTAATGTCAATGGCCCGCTCACCCTCGGACCCGACCACGATCGGCAGCTCGATCTGCTGATCTCCGAGCGTCAGAATTGCTTTCTCTGGGATCTGTGCCATCTGGACCGTTTCTCCTATACCTGCAGGACCCGTGCCGGCGCGATTGTAGTATGGTAGCAGACGGCCAAGCCCCCGCCAACGGATTCCAACCTGGATCGGCTCCCCGCCTGTCCCGCCGAGCACGGCCTCGTGGGCCGGCGGGCGCGGCGCCCCGTTGACCCGCGCGGCACGGCGGTGGACACTGGTGTGCACCATGTGCGCGCCGCGGCAGGGCGACGGGCCGACCCGCCGGGCACAGCGGTTGTCGTGCGGCCACGACCTGATTCCAGGAGATCCGGATGAGGCACAGGGGGATGCATGCGGCGGGCTTCGTCGGGGCGGTTCTGTTGGTGTGGGCTTCCGTGCTGCCGGCTCAGCAGCCGGCCGGCACGGACTCCGGCGGAGAGGGCGTCGGCGCGCCCGACGTGCTCTGGATCTACCGGCTGACACAGCAGGGCACGGCCGAGGCGTACGATGAGGCGCTCGTGGCGGCCTGCCTGCAGGGGATCATTAACCGTCGCGCACCGCGCGTCTACTTCCTGTCGGAACAGAACGACCGGCCGCAGTACTGGCGCGACCGGCTGTCGAGCGCGGGTCGGTGGCTGCACGGCCGACATATGTCGGAACTGCCCGATCTCGATGCGCTGCGGCGACTGGCCGGCGACCGTGTGCAAGGGGCTGTGATCTGGGACCCGGCCGTGCCCGCGACGATCAACGTGGCGACCACCATCGCGGGCGTGGAAGACGCGATCGTGCTCAGCCCCGCCTGGGCGGAGACGCACCTTGCGCGCTGGGACCTGCCGGTGTTGGTCGATCTGCGCGGACGGTTCACAGGCTCGGAGACGGGGAGCTCGAAGAACGACGCCTACCGCTGGGCGATCCGCGAGTACCTGGCCAAGGGACGCTGTTCCGCACACTGGCTGTGCCTGTTCGAGGACGCGTACTCCACGCGCGCGAGGGGCGACCTCGGATATGTCGTTACCCGCGACTGGTCGGTCAAGAATCGGGCGTTTGTATTCGATCTCTCGCCCTGGGGCGACGAGCCGCCCCAGGATGATCCCGACCAGCCGTTGGGCACGGATCTGCAGACATACCGGCTGATGCTGGAAGAAGTGCTGCGGCAATCCGGCGGTGCCCAGATGACCGAGCTGACCGGTTTCTTTGCCTTTGCCAAGTACAGCAATGTGCCGGGCCACGCCAGCGCCCATGATCCGGTGCCGACCGAATGGGAAACCGTCTGGCTCATTTCCCCCTACAACTGCTACCAGAATACGGTGGCCAGCGACTGCTACAACCAGTCGTTCCATTGCTGGGCGCCATGGAAGCCGCTCCGGCAGCGGCGGCCCGCCGCACGCACGGAAATCGACGCCGGCAAGTCATACGTGTGCATCCTGATGGCCGACTACGATTCGACGACACCGCTGTATCAGTTCCTTCCCGGACACTGGGACGATCCCAATCGCGGGAAGATCCCGTTGGCGTGGGGCATCAACCCGAACCTGATCGAAAGCTATCCGGACCTCGTAACCTACCTGTACGAGACAGCCACCGACAACGACCATTTCACGGCGGACGCCAGCGCGGCGGGATATATGAACCCCAACCGCGTGCAGCAGGAGTATTTGCCCCTGTTCATCGAGCACAATGCGCGGTTTTTCCGCGAAACCGACATGACCATGGCCCCCATGGTGCTCGACTGGGACCAACCGTCCGACCGCGTCAAGGATGCGTTCGCACAGTTCGCGCCCGACGGCCTGGCGACGATCGTCATGGACTTGCACGCTGCGGGCGGCGGATCACCTCGGCCGCATGTCTGGAACGGCATGCCGGTGACCAACCTGATCAACAACGCGTGCAACTTCGCCGGCCCGGAGCAGACGGCCGACATCCTGTACCAGTCGCTGCAGGATAAGCCGCCAGGCGCGCCCGGGTTCTACTTCTTCCGGATTGTGTGGGTGGGCCCGACGCAGATCCTGGCGACGCTCGACGCGCTCCGCCGGAAACATCCGGAGTTGGCCTTTGAGGTCGTGGACCCGTATACGTTTTTCGGCCTGCTTCGGCAGACGCTGAGCGAGTCTTCTGGAGACCAATGACGCTCAGTGTGTACGGTCGATCCGATTTCGTGTTGACGCTGCCCGGGAACACCCGGTCGAAGTTCGCCACGATCAGCTCCTGGCCGCGCACCACCGCTTCGCTGGGGCCGTCCAGTTGTCCGTCGGATCCGTCATTGTCTCCATTTTGAGCGATGGTCTGCACGGCGCCGCTGGCGGACACGACATGGATGGCGTTGGCCAGTATGTCGGCCACGTAGATGCATTGGGACGCGCGATCGTAGAAGATCCCGTCAGCCGACTTCATCTGCCCCGGCGCTGTGAGCAGGTCGCGGCGCGTCACCTGGCCCGCTTCATTCAGGACGAATTTCTCCAGAACCGCGTCGCCGCAATTGGCCACATACAGGTGACCATGCTCATCAATATCAATCCCGTCGGCACCCACCGGGATCTCCTGGCAGACGGTCTTGAGCGTGGCGACCAGATGCGGGTCCCGACCACCCGGAGTGACCTGCACGTCCCGCGCGTCGAGGCGGAACCGGTAGACACCGCTCATCTCCGCTCCGTCGTCGGTCTTGCCCATCGACGAGTCGGTGACGTAGACGTATCCGCCGTGAATGGCGACGCCATTGGCCACGTTCAATCCGTCTGCCACGACCTCGACCGCACCCGGTTTGCCGCCAGTGACGCGCACGCACAACAGCCGCGAGTTGTTGGGCACTTCGTCCAGCACCTGGCAGTCCGCCACGTAGAGGTCGCCTGAGGGAGCCTCGCGGATCCCCATGGGGCAGGCATGCCCGGTCTGCGGATGCACCGGCAGCTTACAGAACAACGAGACCTCGTCCGCGGGGGTGATCTTCATCAACACGCCGGGCGACGAGGGGTCGGTGAAGTTCGGGACCGACAGAATGATGTCTCCACTGGCCAACACGGCCATGGCATCGGGGGTATTGCAGTCGTCGGGCAGTCGAATCGCGCGCGGGACCGCACCGGCGTATACGGCGGACAGGGTCGCCTGCATCGATGCGCACCAGCAGACGCTGATCACAAGAACCCAGGCAGGCCGGTGTGTCATGATGACTCCTCTCGCAAAGGGGGGGGCATGGTTGAATCGGATTGCCCGCATTGTGGCATGCATGGTCACCTTCGTCGAGCGGCGGGCCGCTCGGAGGAACTACACGGACGGGCTGTAGCCCTCCCGGTGCCATGAACCGCGGCGTGGCGGGCTTGGCACTCCCTCCGGGCAAGACTTAAAATCGTAGCTCCACGATCGAAACTCTGAAATCCACGTGCGCAGCCGGGAGGACCTCATGCGACTGCTGACACATCTCACGCTGTTCTGTCTCTGTTGGGTGATTGGCATATCGGCCGGCGAAGCAGGCGCGGAAGGCAAGGAGCTTGATTCGGCGGCGGTTCAGAAGCTCTTCGCCGCGCCGCCTCGCGAGTATTCCACGTCACCCTTGTGGGTGTGGAACGACATGCTCACGGACGCGCAGATCCGCGGTACGATGCGCGATTTGGCCGGCCAGCAGGTCAGGCAGGTATTTGTGCACCCGCGGCCGGGCCTGATGACGCCCTACTTGAGCGACGAATGGTTCCGGTGCTGGCGCGTCGCGTTGGACGAGGCCGCGAAGCTCGACATGAACGTGTGGATCTACGACGAGAACTCGTATCCGTCGGGGTTTGCCGGCGGGCACGTGCCCGAGCTGATGCCCGAATCGCGCGGCCGCGGATTGGCGTTTCGCGACGAAACGCGTGCGCCTCAGGTCGGGCCGGATACCATCGCCGTGTATCGGGTCGCGCCCACCGGGACCGAAGATGTCACCCAGAAGCTGCGCCAGGGCGAGTCGCTGCCGGAGGGACAGTACCTGGTCGCGTCGGTCGTCCGGGCGGCCGACTCCCCGTGGCACGGCGACCGCTGCTACGTGGATCTGATGTACCCGGGCGTCACCCAGAAGTTCCTGGAAGTGACCCTCGATGCGTATCGGAAACAGATCGGCGACCAGTTCGGCAAGCGGGTGCTGGGCGCGTTCACCGACGAGCCGAACGTGGCGCCGGCCGGCGGCTGGCCCTGGACCGATCACCTGCCCAGCGCGTTCCAGCAGCGGTGGGGTTACGATCTGTTGGAGCACTTGCCCAGCCTCCATCGGCCGATCGGCAACTGGAAGCAAGTCCGCCACGACTACTTCCAGGTGGTGCTGGACCAGTTTGTCGCCCATTGGGGCCAACCGTACTACGAGTGGTGCGAGAAGAACGGCATCGCGTTCACCGGCCACTACTGGGACCACGAATGGCCCAACTGCATCGGCGTCCCGGACAACATGGCTCTGAGTGCCTGGCAGCACATGCCCGGTATCGATTGCTTGATGAACCAGTACCGTGAGGACACGCATGCGCAGTTCGGCAACGTACGGTTCGTGAAGGAAGTCGGGAGCCTCCGCAACCAACTGGATCGCAAACGGTGCCTGTGCGAGGTGTACGGCGCCGGCGGCTGGGACTTGCGATTCGAAGACATGAAACGCATTGCCGACTGGCTCGGCGTGCTGGGCGTGAACTTGTTCGACGAACACCTGTCCTACATCACGCTCCGAGGCGCCCGGAAGGCGGACCATCCGCAGTCGTTCTCCTATCACGAGCCGTGGTGGGATTCTTATCACGTGATCGCTCAGTACATCACCCGGCTCTCGGCCGCCATGTCGGTCGGCCGGCAGCGCAACCACATCCTGGTGATCGAGCCGACGACAACCGCGTGGATGTACCAGGGCGCGGCGGAGCCGGCGGGCCGGCTGGGCGAGATCGGCAAGCCGTTCTTTGACCTGGTGTTCGAGCTCGAGCAGGCCCAGATCGAATTCGACCTGGGCTGTGAAGATGTGATCGCGCGTCACGGGGCCGTCGACACGGGCACGCCGCCGCAGACGGGGGCCCGGTTGAAGGTCGGCCAGGGCGAGTACCACACGGTGGTCCTGCCGCCGCTGACCGAGACGCTGCGGAGCGAAACGATGACGCTGTTGGAGAGGTTCGCCGCGGACGGTGGCCGAGTCATCGCGTTGGACCCGCCGCCGGCGCTGGTCGACGGCCGGCCTTCAGACCGCGGCGGACAACTGGCCAAGAGCCGCGGCTGGCAGCAGTGTGCCAGAACGGATGCCGCGACCACTCTCGTCCCGGCCCTCCAGCGCGACGGCTGCGTGGTCCAGAGAGCCGCCGGGGACAAGGGCACGTTATTCCATCACCGTCGGCAACTGGCAGATGGCGAGCTGCTGCTGTTGGTGAACACGAGCATGGCAGCGCCGTCGGCGGGCGTCGTCCAGACGACGGCCAAGGGCGTTGAACAGTGGGATCTGTTCACGGGGACCGTCCGCCCACATCCATTCCGGACGGACCACGGCGCGGCGGAAGTGGACTTCGCACTCCCGCCGTGCGGCAGCCTCTTGCTGTTCCTGGCCCAAGCGCCCCGCCAACCGGGCCTTGCGGAGAGCCGGAAGTCCACGCCGGTGGCGGCCAGCAGCCCGCTGGAGATCCGCCGCACTGCGCCCAACGTGCTCACGCTTGATTTCGTCGATCTCACGGCCGGCGGCGAGACGCAGCAGAACCTCTACTATTACCGCGCCAATCAATTGGCGTGGCAGAAAAACGGCCTGCCGCGCAACCCGTGGGATAGCGCTGTGCAATACAAGGATGAACTGATTTCCAGGCAGTTCCCGCCGGACAGCGGTTTTGAAGTCACCTACAAGTTCACGATCGAGGGCCAGGTCCCGCAGCCACTGCAGATCGTGATCGAGCGGCCGGATCTATACTCGATCGCCTGTAACGACACACCCGTGACGCCCACCGCCGGTGCCTGGTGGCTCGACAAGGCGTTCGGCGTGATCGACCTCACGGCGGCCGCCGCGCCGGGCGAGAACCGGGTGACGCTCAAGGCTCGGCCGTTCACGATGTTCCACGAGATCGCCGCGGCATATGTGCTGGGCGAGTTCTCGTTGCAGCCCGCGCCGGCCGGGTTCGTGATCGTCCCACCGCGGCCGCCGGCGCTGGCTGCGGCCGTGGCGCACTCGACCGATATCGAAGGCGTCGCCTGGATGACATCCGGGATCGGGTTCCAGCCCGGTTCGGGAGGAAAGGAGAGCGATGACGGAGCGCCCTACATCGCGTTCGACCTCGGTCGCCCGGTCGACCTGGCGGCGATTGAAGTGTGGAACTACAACGAGTCCACGTTGCCGCGCCGCGGCGTGAAGAAAATGGAAATCCGCGGCTCCGAGACGCTCCGCGATGCGGATGCCTGGTCGGTCCCGCTAGGCACATTCGAGCTGGCGCCCGGGCGAGGCGGACCGCTGGGGACCAGGACGGCGCTGGCGGAAACGCTCCCGGTTGCGGGCCGGAAGGTCCGATACGTCAAATTCACGATCCTTGCCAACCACAACGGCGTCAACTTCCCGACTCAGGACGGCAAGACGGACAATGCCTTCGTCGGGCTCGGCGAAGTGCGCTTCCATGCGGCCGGCTCGGACGGACAGCTGCAGGTCGTCCCCGACGTGAAAATCCAGTCCGTGTCGAGCGAATTGGTGGTGGACAACGGCTTCGACCGCCGCGCCGTCCACGTGGTGGACGGCAGCGGGTTGGGCGAGACGCCCCTGGGTTGGAACGAACAGGGGATGCCGTTCTATGCAGCGGGTGTCGCGTACCGCCAGTCGTTCCACATCGACCGAGTCGATGGAAGCTACCACGTCTGTGTGCCGCAGTGGTACGGGAGCGTCGCTAAGGTGCTGGTCAACGGCGCGCTGTGCGGACACCTGGTCTCGCAACCGTGGGAAGTCGATGTGACCGAGGCTTTAAAGACCGGTGAGAATGTGGTCGAAGTGGTCGTGATCGGCACGCTCAAAAACACGCTCGGCCCGCACCATGCCGGGACCGGCGTGGGCTCGGCATGGCCCGGCATGTTCCAGCAGGGCCCGCCGCAAGGCCCACCTCCGGGCCACGCCTACCATACGCTGGGCTACGGGTTGTTCGCGCCGTTTGAACTGAGGCAGTGAGCGGTTAGAGGCTCTCGAGTTCGTCTAGCAGCTCCTCCAGAGCCCGGTCAAATGCATCCAGGCTGTCGCCTGGCAGGCGATCTCGAGCCTGTCGGACAGCCACCCGGTTGCGAACCGCGACGACATGCGGTTCGGCTGGTTTGGCCATCCCCAGGTCTGGTTGACCCGGATGCCTGGGCTGCATGGAGCTGTCCGTAACAGCCGGTTGCCGAATGGCGGGCGACCCGGCCGGCGCGAAGTCCAGGTGCTTCTGGAACGGCGTCTCACCGATTGTGCCCATCACCGTCAGGCCGAGCGGTGGAGTGCGGATCGGCCCGTCCACCGTCGGTGATGACCATGCCAGGTCAACGTCTTGTGGCTGCCGAGCCAGGCTGGCTCCCTGCTGGCCCGTCATGGCGTCGCCGCACGACGCCAGCACAAGCAGCTCGTCGTTGGCCCAACCCTGGGCGTCTCCTTCCCCTTCCTCCGCGCCTTCACCGACACGGGGATACCCCGTCAGGTCAATCAGATTCAAGTCGCTTAGCAAGGTCGTGAGGTTGGCACGCACGATCAGTTCGTCTTGCACGTTCACCTGCTTGTCACGGTTGTAGTCGTACCGATTGTCGATCGCCGCCGGCTTGAGGAGCGTGTGGAGATTCGCGCGCACGCCCAACGCATCCAACACGTTGACTGCCGTGTCTTTCGGCGAATTGCCTGAGTCGCCGACGGCGTTGCCCCAGAAGTGCACATCTGGAGTGGCCAGCCCCGTGGCATCTGTCGCTTTCACGGTGACTTGCAGCCAAGTCTTCCGGACCGCACTGTCTGGAAACACGATAGTCACCCGGTCGCTGCCGTCCGTGCCCGCGCCCGGCCGCACGTCGATCGTGATCAAAGCAGGATCCAATGCCAACGGTGACCAGCCGGCTGGGTTGTTGTGGTTTCCTGTCCGGAACTCGAAATCGACTACGGACAGGCCGCTCGGATCGGCCACATTCGCGATGTCGACCATGATCCCATTGATGCCCCGACTGTAACTCGTGTAGTTCGCGAATGTCGCGTGCTGGCCGGCAACCAGCGCTTGTTTGTCGGGAGCAATCGCCGCGTCGTCGAATACATTGGCCGCCGGGTCGCCATTGGGAAAACCCGCGTGCGCGTCCCATCTCGAGTTGTTGTAAAAGATGTGGCGGCCTGCAATCGTGCTGTGCGTGACCCACACATCGCTGGCATTGTCGACCAGCGGGTTGTCCAGTAGATCGACGATGCCGGACCCGGCGGCAAGAAGTGTCAGCACATACGTGCCCGCCGTGCGAGTGAGCGGGGTAAGGTTGCTCAAGTGCCACGTCACGTCGTCGTTGCTCGTCAACGTCTGTGATGCGGTCAGGAGATTGTCGCCTCCGTTCCGTGTCAGTGTGAGATCGCTCAACTCGAACCCCACGATCGGTTCGCTGAAGACGATCGTGATCGTGTCTACATGAGTCGTCCGCGGGTCGGGGGCAACGTGGAGCACGTCGGCCCTGGGGGGATCCGCATCATTGACCACCACCCGCACGTCGTCCAGGTACAACTGCGAACCAGAGAGTCCATCCGCCTCGCGCCGGAAGCGGATGTAGACATCCGCATCCAGCGCAATGCCGAGCAGCGCCGCCTGCGCATCAAGGTCCAGGAAATAGTCCCCGTACGTGGTCGGCACGGCGACCGACAGCGCGGTCTGCCAGCTCCCGTCTGCACCGTCGCCGCTCAAGTCCACCGACAGCGTCCCGGTACCGTCCGGGCAGGACGCCCAGAATGCCAGATACAGATCGGTTGCCGCCCCGTAGTCTGCCAGATCCAGCACGACGATCGCCGATTGCTGGGTGCCCGCGTCGGTGTGGAGCAACAAGTGCTGGCTCCCGCTGTGTGGCGCCCCGGTAGACACCGGGAGGATCATCCCGCCCGCAACGCTCTCCAACGCCCAGTATGCGGGGGCCATCGACCACTGGTCAAACGTCTCGCGGTATAACATGGGCGGCGCGGCCGGTGGCGACCAACTGGTCGGCTCCAGGTAGATTGCCGCTGCGTACACATCCGTCACCTGGCCGTTGAGCGCGTCCCCGTCCTGGTTCAGCGGGTTACCCGACGCGTCCAGGATCTCCGGACCCACTACCAGCCGGTAATAGCCCCGCGTCGTCTGCTCTGCAAATGTCAGGGCGAACTGCGTGCCGCCGCTGCCCGCCACCGGCACCACCTCCACCGGGATCGGCCGGCCCTGTGGGTCCAGCAGCGTCACATCCCGGCCGTCCGACTCAAAGCTCGACTGCAGGATCTCCTCGTCGAACGTCAGCGTGATCACGCTCAGCGGACCCTCCGTCGCCGGCACCAGAACCGGTGTGTGCGACACCACCCGTGCGCCCGCCACGTCACCGATCAGCACTCGCACGTCGTCCAGGTACAATTGCGAGTCCGCGACGCCATCCGCGCTGTGACGGAAGCGCACATACACGTCCGCGTCTAAGGCAATGCCCAACAGCGCGGACTGCTCGTCCAGGTCCAGAGAGTAGTTGTTGTACTCGTCTCGCGCAGTGATCGACGCCACTGTCCGCCAACTCCCGTCCGTGCCGTCATCGCTCAGATCCACCGACAACGTGCCGCCCCCGTCCGGGCACGCTGCCCAGAACGTCAGAGTCAGATCGGTCGCCGCGCCGTAATCCGCCAAGTCCACCACCAGAGTCGTCGACTGCTGCGTACCTGGATCTGTATCCAGCAGCAAATGCCCGCCGCTCCCATGCGGTGCACCGCTGGTCACCGGCCAAATCGTTCCGCTCCCAGTACTCTCCAATGCCCAATAGGGCGGCACCGTCGACCAGTCTTCAAACGGCTCGTGGTACAACTCCAAAGACCCAGAGGATGGCGACCAACTCGCCGGCGCCACGTAGATGCGACCCTGATAGGCATCCGTTAACTGACCGCCCCACGCGTCCCCGTCCTGGTTGAGTGGGTTGCCCGAGACGTCCAGGATGTCCGGGCCCACTACCAGCCGATAGTACCCCCGCGTCGTCTGCTCCGCGAACGTCAACACGAACTCGCGGCCGCCGCTGCCGCCGACCGGCACCACCTCTACCGCGATCGGACGGCCCCGTGGGTCCAGCAGCGTCACGTCCCGGCCGTCCGATTCGAAGCTCGAGAGCAGCATCTCCTCGTCGAACGTCAGCCGGATCACGCTCAACGCGCCGTCCGATGCCGACACAACCGCCGGGACATGGGAGACCACTGCTGCGCCCCTGACGTCGCCCGACAGGATCCGCACGTCGCCCAGGTACAGCTGCGAACCCGGTGCATCGTCCACCCCGTGCCGGAAACGGATCTGCACCTCCCCGTCCAACGCACTGTCCTGACCGGCCGTCAGGACGCCCAGATCCAACGCGTAGTTGTCATACGGGTCCGGCACGGCAACCGACCACACCGTCCGCCACGTGTCCTCCACGCCGCTGTCGCTCAGGTCCACCGACAACGTGCCGCCACCAACACACGTCGTCCAAAACGTCAGAATGAGGTTCCTCGACCCTGCGGAATCACCCAGGTCCACGACCACCGTCGCCGACTGCTGCGTACCCGGGTCCGTGTCCAGCCGCAGGTGCCACCCGCCTCCGTCCGCCACGCTGCGAGGCAGCGGGTCAATAGACCCGCCGCCGGCACTCTCCAAGGCCCAGTGCGCCGGTACCACGGACCATTCCTCGAACGTCTCGTGGTAAAGCTCCGGCGGATCACCGGCAGGCGCCCAACTGGTCGGCTCCAGGTAGATTGCCGCTGTGTACCCGTCCGCCGCCCGGCCGTTGAGCGCGTCCCCGTCCTGGTTCAACCAGTTGCCAGATACATCCAGGATTTCCGGACCCACTACCAGCCGGTAATAGCCCCGCGTCGTCTGCTCTGCAAATGTCAGGGCGAACTGCGTGCCGCCGCTGCCTGCCACCGGCACCACCTCCACTGCAACCGGATGGCCCTGTGGATCCCAAAGCAGGACGTCCCGGCCGTCCGCCTCAAAGCTCGACTGCAGGATCTCCTCGTCGAACGTCAGCGTGATCACGCTCAGCGGACCCTCCGTCGCCGACGCCAGAACCGGTGTGTGCGACACCACCCGTGCGCCCGCCACGTCACCGATCAGCACTCGCACATCGTCCAGGTACAATTGCGAGTCCGCGACGCCATCCACGCTGTGACGAAAGCGCACATACACGTCCGCGTCTAAGGTAATGCCCAACAGCGCGGACTGCTCGTCGAGGTCCAAAGAGTAGTTGTTGTACTCCTCTCGTGCACTGATTGACAGCGCCGTCCGCCAACTCCCGTCCGTGCCGTCATCGCTCAGATCCACCGACAACGTGCCGCCCCCGTCCGGGCACGCCGCCCAGAACGTCAGGTTCAGGTCGGTCGCCGCCGCATAGTACGCCAAATCCACCACCACGGCCGCCCACTGCTGCGTACCCCGATCCGTGTCCATTCGTAGCCCCTGGCCGCCGTCGGACGCGGGTACAATGGTCCCGCTGCCTGCAGTGGCCAACGCCCAGTAGGGCGGCGCCGTGGACCACGCGTCGAACGACTCGTGGTACAGCTCCGGTGGCGCGGCAGGGGGCGACCAACTGGTCGGCTCCAGGTAGATTGCCGCTGCGAACACGTCCGTCGCTTGGCCGTTGAGTGTGTCCCCGTCCTGGTTGAGCGGGTTGCCCGAGACGTCCAGGATGTCCGGGCCCACTACCAGCCGATAGTAGCCCCGCGTCGTCTGCTCCGCGAACGTCAACATGAACTCGCGGCCGCCGCTGCCGTCGACCGGCACTACCTCCACCGCGATCGGACGGCCCTGTGGGTCCAGCAGCGTCACGTCCCGGCCATCCGGTTCGAAGCTCGAGAGCAACATCTCCTCGTTGAACGTCAGCCGGATCACGCTCAACGCGCCGTCCGACGCCGACACAACCGCCGGGACATGGGAGACCACTGCTGCGCCCCTGACGTCGCCCGACAGGATTCGCACGTCGCCCAGGTACAGCTGCGAGCCCGGTGCGCCGTCCGCCCCGTGCCGGAAACGGATCTGCACCTCCCCGTCCAACGCAATGTCCTGACCGGCCGTCAGGACGCCCAGATCCAACGCGTAGTTGCCATACGTGTCCGGCACGGCAACCGACCACAGCGTCCGCCACGTGTCCTCCACGCCGCTGTCGCTCAGGTCCACCGACAACGTGCCGCCACCAACACACGTCGTCCAAAACGCCAGAGTGAGGTTCGCTGGCGCTACGGAATCACCCAGGTCCACCACCACCGTCGCCGACTGCTGCGTACCCGGGTCCGTGTCCAGCCGCAGGTGCCACCCGCCTCCGTCCGCCACGCTGCGAGGCAGCGGGTCAATAGACCCGCCGCTGGCACTCTCCAAGGCCCAGTACGCCGGTACCACGGACCACTCCGCGAACGTCTCGTGGTAAAGCTCCGGCGGATCACCGGCAGACGCCCAACTGATCGGCTCCACATAGATGGTGGCGTGATACGCGTCCGTCGCCTGGCCGTTGAGCGCGTCCCCGTCCTGGTTCAACCAGTTGCCAGATACATCCAGGATCTCCGGACCCACTACCAGCCGGTAGTAGCCCCGCGTCGTCTGCTCTGCAAATGTCAGGGCGAACTGCGTGCCGCCGCTGCCCGTCACCGGCACCACCTCCACCGCAACCGGATGGCCCTGTGGATCCCAAAGCAGGACGTCCCGGCCGTCCGCCTCAAAGCTCGACTGCAGGATCTCCTCGTCGAACGTCAGCGTGATCACGCTCAGCGGACCCGCCGTCGCCGACACCAGAACCGGTGTGTGCGACACCACCCGTGCGCCCGCCACGTCTCCGATCAGCACTCGCACGTCGTCCAGGCACAATTGCGAGTCCGCGACGCCATCCGCGCTGTGCCGGAAGCGCACATACACGTCCGTGTCCAACGCAACGCCGACCTGCGCTGACTGGGCGCCCAGGTCCAGAAAATAGCCGCTAGAGGTGTCCGATACGCTGACCGACAACGCCGTCCGCCAACTCCCGTCCGTGCCGTCATCGCTCAGATCCACCGACAACGTGCCGCCTCCGTCCGGGCACGCTGCCCAGAACGTCAGGTTCAGATCGGTCGTCGCCGCATAATCCGCTAAATCCACCACCACGGTCGCCCACTGCTGCGTACCCCGATCCGTGTCCATTCGTAGCCCCTGGTCGCCGTCGGACGCGGGTAAAACGGTCCCGCTGCCTGCAGTGGTTAACGCCCAGTAGGGCGGTACCGTGGACCACGCGTCGAACGACTCGTGGTACAGCTCCGGTGGCGCGGCAGGGGGCGACCAACTGGTCGGCTCCAGGTAGATTGCCGCTGCGTACACGTCCGTCGCCTGGCCGTTGAGCGCGTCGGCGTCCTGGTTGAGCGGGTTGCCCGAGACGTCCAGGATGTCCGGGCCCACCAGCAGCCGGTAGTACCCGCGCGTCGTCTGCTCCGCGAACGTCAACATGAACTCGCGGCCGCCACTGCCGCTGACCGGCACCACCTCCACCTCAATCCGCCGCCCCTGTGGGTCCCAAAGCATTACGTCCCGACCGTCGTGCTCGAAACTCGACAGCAACATCTCTTCGTTGAACGTCAGCCGGATCACGCTCAACGCGCCGTCCGGCGCCGGCACGACCGCCGGAACATGGGAGACCACCGTCGCGCCCCTGACATCGCCCGCCAAAATCCGCACGTCGCCCAGGTACAACTGCGAGTCCGCTGCCCCGCCCGCCCCATGCCGGAAACGGATCAACACGTCCCCATCCAACGCGACGCCCTGCCCAGCCGCCAGAACCCCCAGGCCCAACACATAGTTGCCGTACGTGTCCGGCACGGCAAGCGACCACACCGTCCGCCACGTGCCGTCCACGCCGCCATCGTTCAGGTCCACCGACAACGTGCCGCCTCCAACGCACGCCGCCCAAAACGTCAGAGTCAGCTCCCGCGCCACCGCGGAATCACCCAAGTCCACTACCACCGTCGCCGACTGCTGAGTACCACGCGCCGTGTCCAGCAGCAGACGCTGGCCGCCAGCCTGCCCAGAACCGCCGCCGACCGAAGCCAGCGTCCCCCCAGCAGCGCTCTCCAAGGCCCAGTACGCCGGCGCCGCGGACCACTCCGCGAACGTCTCGTGATAGAGTTCCGGCGGCGCGCCGGCAGGTGTCCAACTGCGCGGCGCCAGGTAGATTTCCGCTGCGTACACGTCCGTCGCCTGGCCGTTGAGCGCGTCCCCGTCCTGGTTCAACCGATTGCCCGACGCGTCCAGGATTTCCGGGCCCACTACCAGCCGGTAGGATCCACGCGTCGTCTGCTCGGCGAACGTCAACATGAACTCGCGGCCGCCGCTGCCCGCGACCGGTACCACCTCCACCGCAATCCGCCGACCCAATGGGTCCCAAAGCATGACGTCCCGGCCGTCCGCCTCAAAGCTCGACTGCAAGATCTCCTCGTCGAACGTCAGCGTGATCACGCTCAGCGGACCATCTGTCGCCGACACCAGAACCGGCGTGTGCGACACCACTCGTGCGCCTGCCACGTCTCCGACCAGCACACGCACGTCGTCCAGGTACAATTGCGAGTCCGCGACGCCATCCGCGATGTGTCGGAAGCGCACATACACGTCCGCATCCAACGCGACGCCGACCAGGGCCGCCTGGGCATCGAAGTCGAGCGTATAGTTGCCGTACGTGTCCAAGACGCTGGCCAACAGCACCGTCCGCCAACTCCCGTCCGTGCCGTCATCGCTCAGATCCACCGACAACGTGCTGCCCCCGTCCGGGCACACCGCCCAAAACGTCAGGTTCAGATCGGTCGCCGCCGTGTAATCCGTCAAGTCCAACACCAGAGTCGCCGACTGCTGCGTACCCGGATCCGTGTCCATCCGCAGCTGCTGGCTGCCGTCAGACGCGGGTAAAACGGTCCCGCTGCCCGCAGTGGCCAACGCCCAGTAGGGCGGCACCATGGACCACGCGTCGAACGGCTCGTGGTACAGCTCCGGTGGCGCGGCAGGTGGCGACCAACTGGTCGGCGCCAGATAGATGTCTGCCACGTACACGTCCGTCGCCTGGCCGTTGAGCGCGTCGGCGTCCTGGTTGAGCGGGTTGCCCCACGTGTCCAAGATGTCCGGGCCCACTACCAGTCGGTAGTACCCCCGCGTCGTCTGCTCCGCGAACGTCAACATGAACTCGCGGCCGCCGCTGCCGCCGACCGGCACCACCTCCACCGCGATCGGTCGGCCCTGTGGGTCCAGCAGCGTCACGTCACGGCCATCCGATTCGAAACTCGACAACCAGATCTCTTCGTCGAAAGTGACGGTAATCGTGCTCAGCACGCCGTCCCCCGCCGGTACGCTGACCGGTCGATGCGATAACACGCGCGGACCGGTCGTGTCGTCTGCTACTACACGCACATCGTCCAGATACAATTGCGAATCTGCGAACCCTTCAGCTCCGTGCCGGAAGCGGATGTAGACATCCGCGTCCAGCGCAATGCCGAGCAGCGCTGCCTGCGCATGAAGGTCCAGGAAATAGTTCCCGTACGCGGCCGGCACGTTGACGGACAAGGCCGTCTGCCAGCTCCCGTCCGTGCCGTCGCCGCTCAAGTCCACCGACAGCGCACAGCTGCCGACGGCGCATTTCGCCCAGAACTCTAGGTTCAGATCCGCCGCGGCCGCGTAGTCCGCCAGATCCAGCACCACGATCGCTGATTGCTGTGTGCCCGCGTCGGTGTGGAACAACAAGTGCTGGCCGGCGCTGTATGGTGCCCCGCTGGACACCGGGAGGATCATCCCGCCCGCGACGCTCTCCAACGCCCAGTAGGGCGGTGCAGTGCTCCACGCATCGAACGTCTCGCGATAGAGTTCAGGCGGCGGGGCCGGTGGCGACCAACTGGTCGGCTCTAGATAGATCGTGGCGTGATAAGCGTCCGTCGCTTGGCCGTTGAGGGAGTTGCCGTCCTGGTTCAGCGCATTGCCGGCCAAGTCGGTGATGTGCGGTCCGACCTTCAGACGGTAGGACCCGCGCATAGTCTGCTCGGCAAACGTCAGGGTGAACTGCATGCCGCCGCTGCCCGCGACCGGCACCACCTCCACCGCAATCGGACGGCCCTGCGGGTCCAGCAGCGCCACGTCCCGGCCGTCCGCTTCGAAGCTTGATGACAGGATCTCCTCGTTGAACAGGAGCGTGATCGTGTCCAGCGGACCGTCTGTCGCGGCCACTGTGGCCGGCGTGTGCGCCAGGACTTGTGGCCCTTGGAGGTCCAAGCGGCTTAAGCGGACGTCGTCGAAAGCGAACCCGCCGTCATCAAGGTAATAGTTGTCCTGGCTGAAGCGTATTTGAAAATCCTCAGTATATGACCAGCCGGCGGCCGCGACCGCGGCATCCAGGTCGATGACATGGTGCTGGTAGACGTGTTGGCTGTTGGTGCCCGTAAGTGCGACGAGCTCATACCAGCTCTGCCCATCCGCGCTGATCTGCACGCGGTCGTCACGCGACTCATAGACGCTTCCGAACTGTCGTTGCCAGAAATCCAGGACCACGTTGCTTTGGCCGGCCAGGTCGACGTGCAGCGTCGCAGATTGAACGCCGGCATAGGCCGCCGTCTCGTCCAATAGCAGGTGGTAGTTGCCGCCGTGCGGCGCATGGGAAGAGCTGATCGCAACCCGGCCGTTGGCACCTGCGGACCATTCCCAATGGCGTCCAACCTCCGTCAGGGAACCCGCTTCGAAGTCCTCCAGGAACGGAAATGGCGCCTTGGGGAGCACTTCAAAACAGCGCACGAGATGGTCACCGCCCATAGAGTCGCCGTCGCCGTCCAGCGGGTTGCCCAGCAGGTCCGCCAGTCCGCCGCTCATGGCGGTGAAGCGGTACCGGCCTACCGGCAGCTGGCCCGCAACGACAGCCAGATGCACGGTCAACCCTCCGTCGTAAGGCGCTGCGAGCGCCAACGTGTAGGGCACATCGTCTGCCGTATCGAACAGCTGATCCGGACCGGCCGCCACCAAAGACCAATTGTTGAGGTCATTGACGGTGTCAGGGTCCATGACCTCCGAGAATCGGATGGCCAGTGTGTGAATCGCGGCCCAGGTGCTCAGTCCGTCTGTCGGGAGCGGTTGGATGGAGCTGATGCGTGGCGAGATTTCCACATCTTGTTCCACGAGCAGCGCCCAGCTATGGAGAGTGCCCTGGTCGCGCGCGTAATCGTCGGTGATTTCGAGGGTCCAAGTGCCTTGAGCGTTGAAGCCATTCAGGTCCGCCAGACGCCCTTCCGGCCGGAAGCGGCCGGTGAACGGCGCGGTGCCGTTGGCGATGGAGACGGCCGCATCGTCGTCTAGCGTCGTGTTCGTGAAGTTCTTGCCACCACCACCGACGTCCGTGAACAGTTCAATGCGCGTGCCGTCGGGCGCTATGAGAAACACGTCCAGATCGCTGTCCCAGGTGTGACTGATGCTGAGTTCGACATCGACATCAGCCACGGTGAAAGACGAGAAGATCTCCACCGTCGAGGTGATCGTATGAAGGTCTCTAATGCTCTGCGGTACGTCCGTCGAGGTGAAACGCTCAATCAGGGGATCATCGATCACGAAATGACCTACATAGGCCGGGCCCGGCGTGCCATGCGCGTCAAGGACCGCGCCGGCCTTGAGCTTGTAGGTCACCGCACCCTCTCTGATCAAATCGGCGACGGTATACACGGCCGATTCTGTGCCGAGCACCTCCGCGGACACGACTGTCCCGGAACTGATGATCAGGTCGTCGGGGCCGACCGACGCGCCCAGGATAGGTTCGTTGAAGTCGATTACAATCTGAACCGGCGGACTGGGTACCGTCTGTCCGTCACTGGGAGTCGCGGAGACCACCATGAGCGGCACGGTGTCGTAGTAGAAGACCCCTTCCCAATCGCCGATCCAGTCACCGTCCTGGGCGCGGAGAATCGATCCGGCGCGAATGGACATGACTTGCGGCCCTTCGGCGACGACCGGCGAGCCGTTGAAATGGAAGAGGACCGTCTCCGAATCCACCAGGGTGACCGTGTCTGCGCCGCGTCCGTTCACGTGCAGGTCGGCTGGGTCAATGGTCTGGGGGTCGTAGCTATGGGTGAAGGTGATCATGAAATCGGTGGGCGGAGTCGCCACCGCGCTGTCCTGCCGCGGGCTGCTTCCCGCCACACTCAGCTTGAGCTGGTTCAGTGTGCCCCGCGCGTTCAGTCGTCCGCCGGTCACCGTTTTGCCCGACAGGGAGGCAACCGGGTCAACGCCAGCGAAAATGGCATCGCGAATCTGCGTCGCCGTCGCGTTGGGAGCCAGGGATCACGCCAACGCGGCGACTCCTGCCACGTGCGGCGTGGCCATGCTGGTCCCGTTGAGGGCTCGATAGCCGCCGCCCGGTACAGTGCTGTACACGTCGACCCCCGGGGCCGCCAAGTCCACGGAGGTGGCGCCATAGCAGCTGAAACTCGCCAGGCTGTCGTGGCTGTCCGTCGCCGCGACCGAAATAATGTTGTCCAGCGCGTAGTTGGAAGGATAGTGCGGTGACACATCATTGTCGGTGCCGTCGTTTCCCGCCGCCGCCACAAACAGGATCCCGGCTTCACCGCTGGCGGCGATCGCGTCGGACAGCATCTCCCCGACGGCGACCACGCCCCAACTGTTGTTTGTCACGCGCACATCGACGCCGAAACGCTCGCGCATCATGGTGGCGTAATTGATCGCGCGGATGGCATCGGACAGCCAGCCGCCGCCGCCGCTGTCCAGGAATTTGAGCACCATGATCGACGAAGACCAGTTGACGCCCGTCACCCCCGCGCCATTGTCGCCGACCGCCCCAATCGTCCCCGCCACGTGCGTGCCGTGCCAGTGGTCGTCCATGGGATCGCCATCGTCATTCACGAAGTCGTATCCGTGCACGTCATCGATGAAGCCGTTGCCGTCGTCGTCGATCCCATTGCCTGGGATCTCGCCGGGGTTCGTCCAGATGTTTGCCGCCAGATCGGGGTGCGTGTAATCAACCCCGGTATCAATAACCGCGATGACGATGTCCGAGCTGCCCGTCGTGAAATCCCAGGCCTCCGGCGCGTCGATGTCGGCGTCCACCACCCCACCCGTCTGCCCCGTGTTGTGCAGGCCCCACAACCGGTCGAAGCTTGAGTCGTCGGGCATGGCGCGAATTGTCACGTAGGCGTTGCGCTCGAAACGGGCTACCGCCGGGTTGTCGTTCAGCCACTGTTGGACGGTCTCCGGCGCAAGGCCGGGTCGCGCCTGGACCAGCAGCGATCCTTCCAGGCCCAGGCCGCGGACGACCTGTACGTCAGAGCGGTAGGCCTCGAAGAGGCTGCGGGTGCCCAGCACCGAACCGGCGCGCTGGGCGGCCTCCGAAGTCAACTGCACCAACCATTGGTTCGCGACCTCCGCGCCCGGCGGTTCCGGCGCGGGCGGGTCGCCCAGCGCAGTGCCGGGGCGGGCGGTCGCGGCGTCGTCACCCGGGGGCTCGGCCGTCAGATAAGGCGTGACGTCGGCAAACCACGCTGGCGAAACCGAAGGTCCGTCCGGCAGCGTCCCTGGCCCATCGACCCATGGATTGGCACTCAACAGCCGCCGATCCTCGAGCAGCTCGCAGAACAGGCGCCGTGGCCGTGACCGGCGGCGACGAGATGAATGAGTCTTGTTACGCGCGCGGTGCGAAGCGCGACGAGAAGCACGAAACCCGCCTGGTCCCGAACGCATGTGGCACCTCTAATGGCTCGAGCCCCGCCACCGGGAACTCTGACCGCCCATGTCGCCATTCTCACGCATGTGTCCCGCGCGGAGCAGACACACAACGCTCATGCCCCGGTGCACAATGCGCAAGCGGGACAGACGCCGCGCCTGCCGTTGCAATCCAGCAGGCCCAACGCCTATCCCGCTGATTCGTTCTGTTGTTCGCAGGTCATTCCAGCCGGCCGGTGATGGTCTCCCATTCCTCGAGCCATTGCTCGAGCGCCTGATGGAATGCCCCAAGTCCACGACCTCGCAGACGATCTGCAGCATGCCCGGCAGCGACGAGATCCGCCGCCTGAACCGCCGCCTGCCGACCGGTCGGCCAGGTGGCCCACAGGTCTTGATGGGCCGGCACGTGCGACCATGCGCGACCGTCCAGTGCCGCCCGCAACGCCAGCGCCGCGGCGCCGGAGTCACCCTCCCACAGCCGGCCGGCCGAAGCGAATGTCACGGTCCACGGTGCTGCGGACGCGCCGCCGACGCTCAGGCGCGCCTGCGCCAACGCCATGGCCGTGCTGAGCTGGGCCGCCGGGGCACTGCCGCGCAGCGTTGGCGCACCGTCAGCCCAGCCCCAGTCGTCTCCCGCACTCTCGCCCTCGCCCTCACCTTCACCACCGACCGGGTGCGGGTACGCGGTCAGGTCGATCAGGTTCAGGTCGCTCAGCACCGTGGTGAGATTGGCACGCACAACCAGTTCATCGCGCACGTCCACCTGCTTGTCGCGGTTGTAGTCGAAAGCCAGGTCGATGGGCGCCGGGTTAAGCAGCGAGCGCAGATTGGCGCGCACACCCAGCGCGTCTCTCACGTCGACGGCGGTATCGGTCCGCGAGTTTCCGGAGTCGCCGACGGCGTTCCCCCAGTAGTGGACGTCCGGCGCGGCCAGTCCCGTCGCATCCGTCGCCTTGACGGTCACCTGCAGCCAGGTCTTCTTGACCGCACCGTCCGGGAACAGGATGGTCACCCGGTCACTGCCGTCGACGCCCGCTCCGGCGCGCACCGCGATCGTGATCTGCGCTGGGTCCAACGTCAACAGCGGCCAGGCGGCCGGGTTGTTGTCGTTCCCCGTGCGGAACTCGAAATCGGCGGCCGAGAGGCCGGCGGGTTGAGCCAGGCCCGCGATGTCAACCATGATCCCGTTGATCCCGCGGCTGTAGCTTGTGTAGTTGGCGAAGGTAGCCTTCTGGCCGTTCAGCAGCGCCTGCTTGTCGGGCGCGATCGCAACGTCATCAAACTCGTTCGCCGCCGGGTCGCCGTTGGTGAATCCCGGGTGAGCGTCCCATTTCGAGTTGTTGTAGAAGATGTGGCGGCCCACCACGCCGGTGCCGATCCACACGAGGTAGTCCTCGACTTCACCGTCGCCTGCCAACCCGTCGGGCATCAGCCCCGACTGCGTGCTCAACCGGAACCGTGCAAAGGTCGCACCTTCCGTCGCGTCCTCGGGAACCATGAAGGACAGGCTGTTCGTGCCGGTGGTCAGCCACAGGTCCTGGAACACCTGTTCGACGTCGTCGTTCCAGACGCCGTCGGCATTGAAGTCGAACCAGGCACTCAGCAGCTGGGGCGCGGATGCGATGACGTTGAGCGTGGCCACCGATCCGGGGACCAGCGAGCTGGTGAAGATCACACCATCATCATCGTCGCCATCGGCATCCAGGTCATCGCCCATGCCATTGGCGCTCGGCTGGCCGTCAGGGTCCGCGTCGACGGTCTCGCCCAGATACACGCCGCTGCCCAGCACATGGCCCGCGCCGTTGTTGGCCCACAACGTGGGATAGGGCGGGTCTGCGGCATCTCCGAAGTCGTAGGGCCGATGCCCCAACTCGATCGTGTCGACGCGCCAGCCCGGAGCGCCGGAGTACGAGTCGACGCCAAGGATCCAGTGCAGTTGGACGCTCTGGCCGATCGCGGCGGGCGGCAGGTTCACGATCGTCGTGACGTAACCGCCGGAATCACCGCTCCAGGCCCGGCGGCCGTAGAGCGGTCCGTAGTCCGGGTATGCATCGAGCGTGTCGGTGTACCCGCCGGTCACGAACGAACCGCCTGCGTCAAGGATGTCCTGGCGCTCCCCACCATTGATGGAGATCTCCAGCACGCTGCCGTCCCACGCGCCATCCTCGTCCTTCTCCAGATCAAACCAGTGGCGGAACCGCAGCTGGTCAATGCCGCCGACCAGTTCGATGACCGGTGAGGTCAGCCGGGTCAAGCCATAGGCATGAACCTCCGGGTCCTCAGGCTGAATATCCGGGATGAAGGCATGGTTCGGCAACGTGTCGCTCTCGGTGTCCGAGGCGACCGTGGTCCACACGAGCTCCGGGGTTTGTTCCGCGACCATCGTCCAGCCGTCCGGCAGGGCAGGGGCCTCGACGCCATCGAAATACTCCCACTCGGTGAACACGCGCCCGCCATCCGACAGGATCAGCACCTGGTAGTCTTCCACTTCGCCATCCGGCGCCCAGAACATCGGCCCCAAACCGCCCATTGTGCTGATGCGGAACCGCGCGTAGGTCGTGCCGGCCACCGCGTTGGCCGGGACGGCGACCTGCAGGGTCTGCGTGCCGCCGGTCAGCAGCGCCTGGAAGACCTCCTCCGGAACGTCGCCAAACACGCCGTTGGCGTTGAAGTCGAAGAAGAAGTCGAGCACGCCGCCGCCGGGTGACGATGTGACTTGGATCTGGGCCGTGTGGCCCGCGATCAGCAGCTCGCCGAAGTGGACGCCATCGTCGTCCCGGCCGTCACCGGTCGCCACCGCGTTGCTCTGGCCGTCGGGTTCCGCGTCGACCAGTCTGCCCAGCCGCGGGCCGCCGATGAAGTGGCTCGGGCCGAAGTCTTGCCGCGAAGTGGCGTAGACGTCCGGCGCGTCGCCGAAATCCCGCAACATGTCCGCGCCGAACAATTCGATCGCGTAGTCTTCGACTTCGCCGTCTGCCGCGAAGCCGGTCGGGCCGAGCCCTCCGTCGCTACTGAGGCGGAACCGGGCATAGGTCGTCCCGGCCACGGCGCCCTCGGGCACCGCCACGCTCAGCATCTGCGTGCCGCCGGCAAGCGTCGCGCTGAAGGCCTCCTGCGGGCTGTCGCCAAAAACGCCCGAACCATCGAAATCGAAGAAGTAATCCAGCACGCCCGGGCCGCTCGCTGTGACCGAGAAACGAACGGTGTCGCCCGCCACGAACGGTTCCAGGAACAGGATCCCGTCTTCATCGCTGCCATCGCCCGTGGCATCCGACGTAGGTTGGCCGTCGGGCTCCTGGTCCACGGCAGTGCCCAAGCGGAGACGGCTCACCGCGTGGCGCGCACCGTCGCTGGCGAGCAACGTGCCATACGTGTCGGGCGCATCGCCGAAATCGAGGCCGATATACAGCTTATAGTCTTCCACCTCGCCGTCGCCGGCCAGGCCGGATGGCATGAGACCCGACTGCGTGCTCAAACGGAACCGGGCGAACGTCTCCGTGGTGCTGGTCGCAGGCACGTCGAAAGACAGGTGGTTGACGCCTGCGGCCACCCAGTAATCCTGGAACACCTGCTCGCCGGCATCCAGCCAGTCGCCGTCGCCGTTCCAGTCGATCCAGGCGCTCAAGAGCTGCGCGGCGGAGGCGACCACGTCCACCGTGGCGGTCGAACCTGGGATCAGGAGCGAGGTGAAGATCACACCATCCTCATCATCGCCGTTCGCGTCGTCGCCGGTGGCGTCGGCAGTCGGCTGCCCGTCGGTGTCGACGTCGACCAGGGCGCCCAGGTACACGCCCGCGCCCACCACGTGGCCAGCGCCGTTGTGGGCCGACCAGGTGGGATAAGGCGGATCCGGCGCGTCGCCGTAATCCAGGCCGCGGCTTTCATAGAGTACGATGGTGTCGATGCTCCAGCCGTCCAGGCCGTTGTATTCGTCGTTGCCGGCCACCCAGTGGAACTGAACCGTCTGGCCGAGAGCCGCCGGCGGCAGATCCACGATGGTATCGATGTAACCGTGGCTGTCGCCGGTCCAGGCCCAACGTCCGCCGATGGGATTACCGTACCCGGTATCCACGATATCGACATACCCGCCGGCGACAAACGAGCCGCCCGCCTCCAGGATGTCTTGCGGCGCGCCACCATTGATGGAGATCTCCAGCAACGCGCCGTCCCAATGCGCTTCCAGGTTGTACCAGTTGCGGAAGCGCAGTTGGTTGATGCCCGCCGGAAGCTGCACCGGCGGAGAAATCAGGCGGTTCTCGGAGATGTACCCATCGTTTGCCACGAAGGCCCGATTGGGCGGCGTGTCGCTGTCCGAGGCCACCGTCAGCCAGTCGGACCCGTCCGACTCGGTGGTCCACAGGCTGGGCAAGGCGGGCGCGGCAACGCCATCGAAGCTCTCCCACAATACGGCCGCTGGCGGCGCGAGAATCACCAACTGGTAGTCCTCCACCTCGCCGTCCTCCGCGTAATAGAGAGGTCCCAGATCACCCGCGCTGCTGATGCGGAATCGTCCATAGGTCGTGCCCACGACCGCGTCGGGCGGCACCGTGATCTGGATCGACTGCGGACCGCCCGTGAGCACGGCCCGGAACACCTCCGACGCCACGTCGCCGAACACGCCGTTCGCGTTGAAATCGATGAAGAAGTCCAGCACGCCGCCGCCGGGTGACGAAGTCACGTCGATGCGGGCATCCTGGCCGCGGATCAGCAGGTCGCCGAAATGGACGCCGTCTTCGTCGCGGCCGTCACCGGTGGCCACCGCGTTGCCCTGTCCGTCCGGCTCCACGTCGACGGCGCTGCCCAGATACGGGCCGGCGCGGAAATGGCTGGGTCCGAAATCGGCCTGCAGGGTGCCATAGTGGTTCGGCGCGTCGCCGAAATCGCGCGGCGGACTCTCGGCATGCAGCGTGAGCCGGTAGTCTTCCACTTCACCGTCCGGGGCCGGGCCTGTCGGGCCGAGCCCGCCCCCGCTGCTGAGCCGGAACCGCGCATAGGTCGTCCCGGCCACGGCCTCCTCCGGCACCTCGATACTGATGAGCTCCACGCCGCCGGCCAGTGAGCGGGAGAAGACCTCGTTGGCGTTGTTGCCGAAGACGCCATCGCCGTCGAAGTCGAAGAAGAAGTCCAAGACGCCGCCGGCGGGCCGCGATGTGACCAGCAAGCGCACTGTCTGGCCCGCCACCACCGGGTCGATGAACCGGATGCCGTCCTCGTCCGCACCGTCGCCCAAGGCGTCGGCCGTCGGCTGACCGTCCGCTTCCCAATCGACCCATCCGCCGAGGTGGAGGCCGCCGATCAGGTGGCGCGCGCCGTCGTCGTCCAGAAGGGTCCCGAAACTGGTCGGCGCATCACCGAAATCCAGCGCCGTCGATTCCGTCCCGTAGAAATTGATCTGCCATGAATCGAACGTCCCGGCGTCGCCGCCGTAATTGTCCGTAATCGTCAAGGTCCAGTCGCCGTAGGAAATCTCGTCCCAGTGCCGCACGGTGGTGAACACCCAGTTGTTGTAGTCCGCGCCGCCGTCATCGTGCGTCTCCGCCAACACGGACTCCGTACCCCACGGCGAGGTCAGCACGACACGCAAATCGCCGCGATAGGGATGCGTGGCGTTGAGGACCACTTCGATCTTCTCGATCTTGATCGCCTGGTCGACATACACGGTCGACGACACGCCGGACGCGCTCCCGTCGGGGATCGGCTGGCCGACCGCCACCGGGCCGCTCGACAGCGTCAGTTCCGGGCCGACGCTGGTCCAGGTTTCCGCGAGATTCACGGCCGCCGTGGCGTCGACCGCACCGAAGCCATACTGGTAGTGGATCGCATGCCCGGCGCGGTTGGTCGCCCAACCGGGGCTCGCCGGATCGACATGGCGTGCCGAGTTGGCCAGGATGTGCTGCACGTCGCGCCAGGTTAGGTTCGGGTTGGCCTCCAACATCAGCGCCACCACGCCCGACACCTGGGCCGCCGCCACGGAGGTGCCCGTGGCGCGGGCCGTGAAATCGTCGGCGCCTCCCAGATAGAACGACGCGTCTCCGTAACCTTCCACCGTCGTGGTGAAGACGCCGGAGTAGTCTGCGGCCGGATAACGTAGCGCGTTTGCCGAATACCCGGCCACCAGGATCGGCGCACCGGGCTCGCTGTACTGGGCATGGTGCCCGTGATGGTCCAAAGCCCCTACCGCGATCACGTACCGGGAGTTCGCGTAACCGTCGTAATTCACGTTGTCGCCCACGGCCGCGCCGTTGCCCGCCGCCCAGACATAGATGTTGCCCAGGCCGCCGCGGCCGTTGGTCACGCCGTTCTGGATCGCCGCCAGGGTCAGCGCGCCCGGCGCTGAGAGCGTCCCGTCGTCCGCGGAACCCCAACTGTTGTTGTAGATATCAATGTCCTGGTTGGCGTAGGCCAAAGCATCCGCCTGCTGCTGGTCCGTGCTCGCCGCGCCCGTCAGCCGCAGGCTGGCGAACTGGGCGCCCATCGCGGCGCCGACGATCCCCGATTGGCGCTGGGGGATGAAGCCCGACGCCGCGGCCACGATCCCGGCCATCTGCGTGCCGTGCAGTTGCGCGCCCACCGGGGACGGGTCGCCATCTCCGTCGTTGAAGTCGTAGCCATAGACGTCGTCGATGTAGCCATTTCCGTCATCGTCGAGCCCGTTGCCCGGGATCTCGCCGGGATTGGTCCAGGCGTTGTCGATCAGGTCGTAATGCGAGTACTGCACGCCGTCGTCCACAATGGCGATCACCACGCCATGACCCAGGTATCTGTCCCAGGCATCGACGATGTGGATGTCCTCACCAGGCGTGCCGCCCGTCTGACTGGGCATGGTCTGCCCGGTGTTGCGGAAGTACCACTGGTGGTGGAACCCGGAGTCGCTGGGGAGCAAGCGCGAATACAATGGTGCGGCGATCAGCGGATAGTAGAATTCGACCGCCTCCACCGCCGCAATCTGCTCCCGCAACTCGACCACGCTCCGCGCTTCACCCAACTGCAGGATGAACGTGTTGGGGAGATACGGGCTCTGGACGGCCGCTTCGAAGCCTACCTGCTGGAGCACTTGCGGGCTCTGGCCGTCGGCCAGCCCGACGACCCACCCATCGGTCATCGAATCGGCCGGGATGTCCCACGCCTGGACGACCGCGCCGGCGATGTTGCTGCTCAAACCGGTCAGGCCCGGCATGGCCGGCGCCTGCAAATGGTTGCTGGAATCCGCGTAAGAGGCGACGCGAAGCTGCTGCGGACCGTACTGCAGTTCGCCCATTTTCCACAGGCCCGCCGGCGTGGTCGTGGCCGGCAGAGTACTGGGATCGACCGGCGTGCAGAACGGCGCGAAGGACTCCGCGGGAGTCGCCGTCGAGAGCACAATGCGGCTCTCCAACTGCTCGACCCGCATCCGGCGGCACGCGCGACCCATCGATGCCGGGGCGTCGCGGCGCGCACCGAACGGGCGGGCGATCCAGGTGGAGCCGGGATCGGACGACTCGGTCGCCAGGAACATATGATTCGCGGTCCGGCGTGACGAACGTCGTTCTCTGCGCTTACATGACATGCTGCAACTCCCAAGTAGAAGGATCGACCGGACGTGAAACGCCTACGGCGCAATCAAATGCCGACCACCGAGCGATCCACGCGAAAGCAGTTCCGACTTGCGACCAACAATTGATCTCCCGATCGTGCTGCACAACGGACATTCGAGACTCGATGCGCCGCGCACGTTAGCGCCGCGCGCCGTCGGCACAAGGGACAGAGGACCCAATCAGAGGTTCACCTCGACGGTTCCCTTGCGGATTGGCTAAGCCGAAAAAACTCCGCAGCAAGCACACTTCTCTTCACCGAAACCTCAACCTATCGAAACAGAATCGAAAGTCAACAGCAGGGATGCTCATTTGTGCACGGAACCCCAACCGCCGGATTCGAGCTGGTGCACATCCGCGCACCGCACACCGCGCGTCGCGCTGCGAAAGGCTCGATACACGCACTGATTGGCCAGAACGGCCATGTGTGTGCTGTGTGTTAGTGCAGGACAGTGGGCCACACACACATAGGCGAGTGCAGTGCGTGCGCACGCATGTAGCGCTCAAAGCGCGCTGCTGACGTATTGCCGGCGTTTAGCCTGCATGGATACGAAACATATAGAATAGCATCGTTGTTCTGTCTTATTGTGACAGCGCGGCAATACTCGTCTAACCCGTTTTTTTTAAGCCCGAGGTTGTTGACATTGCCACGGGGCACATATATGTTCAGGGTCGTTCAGCAACAAGCGTAGCGTCTGATCCGGTATTGCGCGCCATGTTCTGATTGGGTTCATGTAGAGGCACCTGTGTGGAGCGAGTTCTCATGTCCGCGTATTTGCAGAAGGTCCTGGTCGTCGGTTTGGTGTGGGTCGCGATTTGTGTGCTGCCATTGGCAGCCAGTGGGGCTGTGATCCAGTTGGAGCGGTACGAACTATTGCCCAACACGCCGGGGCAACAGGTGACGTTGCAGATCACCGGCGGGGAAGAAATTGCGTCTACGATCCTGGCCGTCCAAGTGGGCGGTGGCGGTCCGGAGGTGAACCCATTATCCCCTGTCGGACCAGCCATCACCGGCGTGGATTTGTTGAGCGGAATCTTTTCCCAGACGCGCTCGAATCAAGATGAACTGGAGAATTACCCTCAGCTGATTTGCTATCAAGCCTCCACCGACTGGTATGCTGACACGCCCTACGTCATCGCGGAAGGCGATTATGTGACGCTCACCTTCGACACGACCGGATTTTTCAAAGGTGATTGGGACTTGTTGCTCCTCGACACTCTGGCTGGCGACACCGTGCTCTCCAATTTCGACGTCAATACGGGTCAAGTCTTTGATATCCCGCTCGAAATCCAAGGTCGGGGAGTGCTGAGTGTCATCCCGGAGCCCGCGAGCTGGGTGCTCGTGGTATTCGGTCTGGGCGTGGGCGGCTTGGCGTGGTTCCGTCGCCGCCGGTAGAGGCTCACGTTGGTGCCTTGATGTTGGTCGGGTAACCCGAAGCGCGGGCGAGGGAGCCTCAGAGAACTCGGCCCTTCGCGCACGCTTCGGGTATCCTGTTTCTTGAGCCGCCGCTTGTGCGTTTGCCGCCTCGGCCGGCGGCCGACCATGCCACTCGTCACTGCAGGGCCGCGGGTGACTGGCTGCGGGCCAGCGCGCGGCAGTTGTCTGTTATGCGTGGTTCATGGCCGAGTGGACTTTGCGGATGGCGGCCACGATATCGGCCAGGTCCTGGTCGGTGAAATTCGGGTCCATGATCACGCCGCCCATGCGGTCGATGATATCGATCGTGCGCGGGCAGGACTCTGCACCGTACTGGATCGCCTTGCCGCGCGGCGAGTTGAAGCTGGGCCAATCGGGATGCACGGTCGCCTTCCGCTCGATGCGTTCGTCGGCGGGCAGGATCACGGATCCGCCGGGCCCCGAGGCGGCGATGCCTTCGGCGCGCAGCGCGCGCAGGAAGTGATCACGGCGTTTGCGGTTACCCATATCCAGGAAGATCGTGACGCCCAAATCGCCTTCCGGGTCGTTGATCTTGCGCAGCTTGAGTCCGGGCAGGTCGGCGATCCCCTCGAAGACCCGGCGCGCCTTGGTGCGCAGCAGCGTGCAGATCGTATCGAGCTTCTGGACCTGCCCCTTGAGCACGGCGCCGGTGAACTCGTTCAAGCGGAAATTGCAGGCGGCAAACGCGGCCAGTGCGCCGCCGTTGAATTCCTCCAGGTAGGGCGAGCGGATGCAGCCCACGTCGTGGAACCGCATGGCCCGCTCGAAGAGCTCCGGATCGTTGGTCACGACCGCTCCCCCTTCCCCCGACGTGATCGTCTTGCCGAGCTGGAAGCTGTTGATGCCGATATCGCCGAGCGTGCCCAGGTATTTGCCGTGGTACTGCCCGCCGACGCACTGCGAGAAATCCTCCAGGACGCGGAGCTTGTGTTTCCGCGCGATCTTGAGGATGGGCTCCATGTCGGCCACGCCGCCCTGCAGGCTGCAGGGGATGATCGCCTTGGTGTGCGGCGTGATCCGATGCTCGATGTCCTCCGGATCGATCGCGAGCGACTCGTCGATCTCCGCAAACACGGGCAAACCGCCGGCCAGCACCACCGCATCATAATCGGCGTACCAGGTCCAGGCGGGAAGGATCACTTCGTCGCCGGGCCCGATCTCCAGGGCGGCGACGGCCGTGTACAGGGCGGTGGTGCCCGACGTGACTCCCAGCGCATGCTTCACGCGGAGCTGCGAGGCATACGCCTGTTCGAACTGGAGCGTTGCCGAGTTGTCGTGCCACCATCGGAACGGCGAGCGGGATTCGAGCACTTCGATCAACGCCCGTTTGTCGTTGTCGTCGTAAAACTGCGGTCCGTAAGGCGCCGCAGCGAGCATGTTCTCGCGGACCGGCGTGCCGCCCTCGATCGCCAGCTTGACTGCCTTTTCCGCACCCGCCGCGGGCGCCGCTGCGGCGGTACCCGCCAGCATCGATGCACCCCCGACCGCGCCGAGCGTGGACAGAAACTCACGACGACTTTGCAATGGCGTATTCATCGGTATCAACCCTTTCCTCGAGGAGAGTGAACCCGCGACGGCCAGCGGAGAGGACAGGATTCGAACCTGCGGACCAGTTTCCCGGTCACGGATTTAGCAAACCCGCGCTTTCGACCACTCAGCCACCTCTCCGGTCGATACTCGTACTGCCGCCTCCCAGAGTACCACATCTGGCGGGGCGGACAAGCCCATTCCGATCACCTCGCGGCGGACGCGGGTGGCCCGTTGCCGAAAGTGCACGTCGCGGCCGCAGGCCGGTCGCATTCCCACATCGTGGGACGCGTCCCGGGTGTGGCTTGCGCACCACATGTGTGTCTTTGGCAACCGGGCCGCGCCCGTTTCGGGTCGGTCGGCCCGGGGCGGGCAGCCCATCGTCGAGCCTTGAGCTATATTTCCGCGAAGGGCGGCTCCGATCTCGTCTGTGGCTTGTCCCTGGCCTCGCATCCGGAGGCCTACCCGTTGTTGTCAGCGAGCCTGCTCCTTCTTACAACATTGATGCTGCACCTTGGAGTTTGGTTCGATGGGTATTTTTTCCCGATGGGTCTGGCTGTCGGCGTTGGCCGTCGCAGTCAGCGGAGGCGCGGACGCCGCCCGCGCCGTCGAAGCGCACGCGGCCCGCGCGGCGCTGCACACGATCACCTCAACCGAGTTGGGACACCATGTCGACGTGCTGGCGGCCGATGCCTTGGAGGGTCGTGAAGCGGGCAGTCGCGGCGGGCGCGCCGCCGGCACCTACCTTGCCGAAGTGCTCGCGGAGAACCACATCCAGCCGGCGGGCGAAGATGGGGGCTACTTCCAATCGTTCGGCAGTGGCTACCGCAACGTGTTGGGGATCCTTCCGGGAAGCGATCCGCAACTGAGTCACGAGTGCATCGTGCTCGGCGCGCACTACGACCATGTCGGCTTCGGCACCGCGCGCAACAGCTTCGGCCCGGTGGGGGAGATCCACAACGGTGCCGACGACAACGCCAGCGGCACGGCCGGGATCCTGGAGGTCATGCAGGCCTTCATGGCGCTGCCCGAGCCGCCGCGGCGCAGCGTGCTGTTCGCCTTCTGGGACGGAGAAGAAATGGGCCTCCTGGGCTCCAAACACTGGGTCGCCCATCCGACCGTGCCACTCAAACAGGTCGTGTTCGCGTTCAACGCGGACATGATCGGGCGGCTGCGCGCCAACCGTGTGGAGGTGTACGGCGCCCGGTCGGCTCCCGGGCTACGGAAGCGGGTCAGTCGAGAGAACGCGGAATTCGGGCTGGAACTGGACTTCATGTGGCAAGTCAACGGCGACAGCGACCATTACTCGTTTTTCGAGCGCGAGATCCCGTTCCTGATGCTGCATACGGGCCTGCACGAGGACTACCATCGTCCCAGCGATGACGCGGACCGGATCAACCGGGAGGGCCTGCAGAGCATTTCGCGGCTTATCTTCCGTCTGGCCCTGGACCTGGCCGAGGCGGACGAAGTCCCCGCGTTCCGGGCCGCCGCACGCTATGAGTCCGTGGCCATGCGCGCGCAGTTCGAACGGACCATCGCCGATGCGCCCCCGCGGCTGGGAGTCTCCTGGAACGCGGAGGCGGCGGAGCCGGGGCTGACCATCACGCGCGTGCTGCAGGAATCGGCCGCGGAGCAGGCCGGACTGCGCGTGGGCGATCGCATCCTCCGGTTCGACAACCACCCGGTCACGGACGGCGACCACTTCCAGCTGATCGTGTTGGCCGCCCCCCGCACCACGCACGCTGTGATTCAGCGACCTGGTGACGAGCAGCCGCGGTCGCTGCCCGTCACGCTGCGCGGCGATCCCGTCCGGCTGGGATTCTCCTGGGACCAAGACCGTGCCGCGCCGTCCATGGTCATGCTCACGCGGATCGTGCCCGGCTCGGCGGCCGCCCAGGCTGGGCTGCGCGTCCGGGATCGCGTCTACCAGGTGGATGGACGCGAGTTCGCCAACGGGCAGGAGTTCGGCCGGCTCGTTACGCAGTCCTCGGAGCCGGTGAGCCTGCTGGTGGAACGGCAGGGCATCCTGCGCACGGTGACCATGCATCCGCTCCAACCGCGGCCCGCGGACTCGTCGGTCATCCAAGCCAGTGCCGTGGCGCCTGAGTAGCCGATCGTGCCTGGAGCGCAGCGGCCGCTCGGGCGCCTCGCCTCCGCCGGGCCGTTCAGCGCGGCCAGAGCACCAGGAATGTCGCGCCAAACAACGCGGCTAACGTGGCCAGGAGCCCGCCGCCGACCCAGGCCAGGGTGCGCCACGGACTGGTGGTGTCGACACCGATCGGGTCCACCGCGCCTGGCGGCCCCGTGTCTTCCACCGCCTGCCGGGCATCGCTCGCGCGCACGCCGCCGCTCGCTTCTCCGATCGAATCGTCCACCGTGTCGACCGCCGGAGTGGCTGAGGTCGTGGTGGCGGTCGTAGCTGTCGTCGTACTCTCGGCGGGCACCAGGGTCTCGGCGGTCGTGACCGCACCGGCAATCATCTCGGCATTCGGCGCTGACGGTTCGTCCAGGGGGATCACGAGTTCGGGGAAGAGCGCGCCGCCGCTGAAGCTGTACGGGTTGCCCTCCTCGGCGCCATATTGCTCCGCCAGCGACTCGGCGACCGCATCCCAGTCGTAGCTCATCAACAGGTCGACGCCCGGGTTCTCGTCCTTCACCAGGCAGGAGCACGCGCCGGTGATGTACTGGACATCCATTGTCAGGTTGTCGCGATGGATGCCTTTCCCCAGCGACGAAAACAGGGCGCGGCCGCGCCCATAGATCAGATACACCTGCGGCTCGGCATGTGCCCGCAGGTCGGGTGCCAACGCCAGCAAGTAGTCGACGAACCATTGTTCGTGCACGTCGCCACGCGCCACGTTCACCAGGCCGAACTCGATGGCCGGTCCCCGGGGCGCGTCCTCCACGGCCGACGTGGCGGGCAGCGTGTAGAGTTCGATCCTGCCCGCCGCGACATCGTCGATCACGCCGCGGATCTCCTGCTCCGCCTGTTCATTGGCTGCCCGGTCCTCGCCGGTCAGCAGCACGTAAACGCCCGCTTTGCCCTCCTCAAGCAGCCGGCCCACTTCCCGCCGCGCCGGCGAGTCGACCAGGGCCGCCACATCGGCCGCGGCCATGGTCCCGCCGAAGATGTGGATACCCACCGGCGATGCGAGCAGACACCAGGGGGCCTGCGAGGCCGATTGCGTGTCCCACGCTTCCCGGACTTCAGGGCGCAAGCCCGCGAGTTGCTTCTCGTCGCGCACGTCGACCGGGAGGGCGACCAGGTTTGCCGGCACCGACTCATCCGTCGCACAACGCTCGGCGGCGTCCAAGATCGCCTGCGTGCCCGCATCTCGTGGACCGTCGTGGAAACAGTACAGCTCATACGGCGCCGGCAACCAACGATACATGGCGTACCGATAGACGGGCGTGTCGCACGCCCGGGCGGAGCCGGCAAGCCATGTCGCGCAGAGTACTGCCGCTCCCGCCACGTGCCGCCACAAATTGGATGTCGCGCACTGATTCATGGGAGTCTCCCAGCCCTACGGCTCCTCATCGGTGACTGCAACCGATGTCATTGTATCGCCTTGCCGGATCGAGTCCACAACATCCTGTCCTTCGAGCACCCGGCCGAACACCGTATGCTTGCCATCCAGCCACGGCGTGGCCACGTGGGTGATGAAGAACTGCGATCCGTTGGTATTCGGGCCCGAGTTGGCCATCGACAGGATCCCTGCTCCACTGTGCTTCAGATCCCGGTGGAATTCGTCGGCGAACTTGTACCCCGGGCCGCCGGTCCCGTCACCGCGCGGACAGCCGCCCTGGATCATGAAGTCCGCGATCACACGGTGGAAGGTCAGCCCGTTGTAAAAGCCCTCCGCGGCCAGCTTCTCGAAATTCGCCACGGTCTTCGGCGCCTTGTCCGCGAACAATTCGAGGCGAATGGAACCGCGAGGCGTCTGGATCGTTGCAACCTTCATCATGCCGTCTCCTAGCGTGTTCAATGGTCTGTTTGGATCACTTCGATTCCGCACAATAGCGGCCGCGGCGTGGCGAGGTCCAGAGGTGACGCGCCGGAAACGTCCAGCTCGAGGAACTCGCCCGCGGTCACCTGCTCCCACTGCTGCACGAGGCAGCCGTTGCCGGGGTCGGGTTGCCCGAGCACACGGCAGTCCGCGCCGGGCGGTTGTCCTTGCAGCCGCAGGCCCAGCCGCGGACCTTGCAGGTCGGCCGGCGCCACATGGCGCCAGTACAGCCGAACGGTGTAGGTCCACAGGGTCTCGCCCGCCTCCTCGCGACTGGCAAGCCGCAGCTGCAGATGCCGCACGCCGCGGACTCCCGACGCGAAGACCCACGGCCACCGGCTGCTCGGCGCCAGCGACGCATGTTGCCGCACGTACTCGAGCCGGTCGCCGGCCACGGACACAGGGACGTCCGGCGACGGGCCGCCGACACTCGGGTAGTCGAGCCACAATGTGCCATCGTCCGCCTTGCGATCGCCGGGCGCGCCGAAGTTGATCCCGAGTCGCGTGACCCGCTTGCCGCTCGACGGGATCGAATTGAACGTCCAGGTCTCGACGTCGCTCATCGGGACCAGCGCCAATGAGCATTGGTTCTGGTAGCTGCAGATGCAGGTACGTGTGTAGTCGGGCGCGTTGATGACGCCGTCGGCCGGCAGCAGATTCGAGGTGCATCCGGACCGGAACCCGCCCCAATTGCCCGTCCCCCCGTCGTTGGCCAGGTCGAAGTAGCCGGCCGCGGCGCTGCGGAACGTGAGCAGGTTCACACAGCCGATGGCCGTATTGCAACCGTGGTTGCGCGTGAACTTCCAACGCATCAGTTCGCCGGTCAGCGGGTGCTCGCGCTGCACCACCGCGCCGGTTTGCAGGTGGTACGCAGTCCCTTGGGTGACGATCGTGTCCGGGTAGAGCAGGGGCGGGCCTCCGTATTCATCATCATTCCGCCAGACCAGTTCGCCCGTCGCCGCCTGGAAGACGGCGAGCCCCTTTCCCACTTCGTCGTCGGCCCGATCGCGGTTCTTGCTCCCCGCCTGCAGCAACAGTCCGTGAGGTTCGCTGTAGGCCAACCAGGTCCCGAAGGCCTGCTCGGTCGACTGCCAGACAACGCGGCCATCCTCGATGTCCAGCGCGTAGAGGCAGAAATCGGCGGCGGGCACCTCGCCGCGGCGGCGGTAGTGAGCCAGTCGTTGTTCGGTCATGCGGTCCAGACAGAACACCTTCCCGCCGCCGACGGCGATCGCGTTGTGGCGGAAATTGTACTGCGCGTCGCGCGCCCAGCGCACGCGGCCGTCGAAGCGGTCGAGCACCACCAAGCGCCGACTCCCTTCGCCGAACTGCGAGAACAACGGCATCGCGCGTTGGAGCTGCTCCTTGTCGTCCTTGTCGATCGTCTCGCCCGGCCCGCGCGCCAGCAGCAGCATCGGCGAGCTGCCGGCGATCAGGGCGTCGCCCTGCACGGCGATGAAACCCCAGTACGGCCGCTCGCCGGACGCGTCCGGCGGCAGGAAAAACTCGGCCAGCGTCGCGCCGGTGGCCGGGTCCAGACGCACGCAGCGCTGGCCCCAGACCAGGTACACGCTGTCCGCCGTGCAGACGTAGTTGCCGCCGATCGCGTTGGCGCCCGGGTGATGGTCCGTGTTGTCGTAGAAGACTCCGACGTTGGGGAACGCCCGCTGCCACAACAGCCGGCCCGTATAGACATCGACCGATCGGAGGATGTCGCGCCCTTCGATCACCAGCCGACCGCCGATCACCTGCGGCGTCGGCCCGTGCCCGTGCCGCGGCAGGACGCCTTGATGCGACGGGCCGCCGAACCACAGCAGCCCCAGCGGCGTCTTGACGCGCGAATCGGATGAGACCAGCGTGTTGGCGGCGTCACAGTTCTGGTGCGTCCAGGTCCCGGCGCCCGGCAACGGGCCGCTGCGCCGCAGGACCAGCCCCCCCTCGACCGGCTCCAGTTGGACCTCGGGCATCGACGTAGCGAGCGACGCGGACATCCCGGCCGGATCCCGTACCGCGCATGACCAGACCGCCGTCCCGCCGTACGGGCGCAGCAGTTCCGCACAGCCGGCCACGTCCCGCGCGGCGCTCGGGCGCGGCCCCCAAGGCGCTGCGGTCACGATCAGGTCGGCCAGGTAGGGTGGCAAACCCGCCGTCAGCAACTGGTCGGGTACGACCGCCACGCGCGTGCCCAGCAGGCCCCGGCTGCGCAGCGCCCTGCGCAGCGCCTCCCGCTGCTGAGCATCCTCTTCGAGCGCGATGATGTGGAACTGCGTCGCCTGGGCGAGCGCCGCCAGTGTCTCCACATCGGGAGGCTGATCGACGATCGCGTAGCCGGCGCGCGCGGCCGTGTGCTGCAGCCAGGCGGCAACCGCTTGACGTGTGGCATCGGGCACCCCGGTCCGGTCATCCAGGGCGGGCGCGTCGAAGACCTCGCGCGGCGCCGGCGGGCCGTCACTTCGCGGACCGAAGCACGAAATGGTACCGTGGTGGCCAACTACGATCAGGCGGCCGTCCGCTGCCAGGACCCGCCAGACTGGATCGCCCACCGTGCTTTCCCACTGCACGCGGCACGGTTCGGCGTCACTGTGCGGAATGCTCAGCAGGGCGACGCGCGATCCGGCATCCGAAGCCAGGAGCGCATTGCCCGCCTGGATGTGGATCGTGGTCAAACCAGCCGGCAGTTCGGTGCGCCACAATTCGGGCATCTCGTGCTTGATCGTCTGTTTCTCGGCGCCCTTGCGGTCGATCGTCGTCTCGACCGAACGGACCACCTGTGGCTGGGAGGCGATCAAGTGCTTGCCGGAAACGCCGTAGACGCACTGCGGCGCGATGATATCGATCGGCGCTTCGATCGTCGGCATCCCGTCGGCCAGATTGTACACCGCACGATGGTTCGCAAACCAATCCGGACCCAACAGCACATCGTACCCGCCCCGGTCCTTGCCCAGCTCGCGGTCGCTCGGCCGATAGTAGAGAAACCGGCCTGTCCGGCGATCGTAAACCGCCGGCACCGTGCGGCCGCCGGCGACCAGCAGGACGGACGCGTTGACCGCCAGGTACCCTTGCGGCGCCACGCCGGAGAAGGCGGGGCTCGAGTGCTGCTGTACGATGTAGTCCGACCCGCTCCCGCTGTTGGTCCACACCGGGGTCCCCGTGCGAACGTCGACCGCGCGCACGAAGGTCCCCATGAACGGCCAGATGCCGGCCGCCCAGTATACAGTGTCTTCGTACACCACCGGCGCGCCGCGCGCGGGCCACATCGAGACGAGCCGATCGTTGCCCAGGACCTTCCGGTTCTGTGGGCCGCCACGCAGCTTCCACACCAGGGAGCCGCGGACGGCGGTCAGACAGTACAGATATCCGTCGTCGGACACGAACAGGACATGGTCCCGATGCACCACCGGCGCGAACCGCACGGGACCGTCCGCGTAGAACCGCCACTCCAGCTGGCCGTCCGCCAAGCGGTAGGCGGCGACGCTGTCGTCGACCATGGACGGCACCAACAGGCGCCCGCCCGCCGCGACCGGTTCGTACGACACGTCGAAACGGACTTTGCCCTGCTCGTCGGGCCAGGCGGGCTGCGGGTTGGGCAGGTGCAAACGCCAGTGCAACGTCAGGTCGGTCGACAGCTGCTCGTCGGTGACACCGCTCCGCGCCGCATCGCCACGCCATGTCGGCCAGTCGGCCGCCGCAATGCTGCGGGCTGCCAGCACACTCAAGAGCCCGACGACAATCGATGGGATCACCCTGGGACGGTTATGCATTATGACGTACCTCGCCAGACTATACGCGCCGCTCCAGCATCGAGAGGCGCAGTAAGTTCAGCGCCTGCTTCGCACAACGGCTCCGCTGAATCGCCGGATGTGCGGCAAACCCAAAGGATTCGCTGACCAGCTGCTCCGGGCCCGGGCCCGCCACCGCCACGTGCACCGCCGACGCGCCGGCCGGGTCCCCTTCCGTTGGAAACGGGCCGATCGCCAGACCGTGGCTGGTTCCGTACTTCTCTCGCGCGGCGCGCGCCATCCGACCGACAAGCGGCCGCTGGTCGCCAGATGGATCATGTTCCGTATTCACGTCCAAACCGAGCAGGCGCGGCAGTGTCGGGAAATCGCCGACCACCAGGCCACCGCGGTAACAAGGACTCCCGACCGACGCGCTGCCCAGCCAATCGGCCAGCAAGCCGGCCGTACCCCACTCGACGGTCGCCAGCGTGTGCCCGCCCGCGGCAAGCAACTCGATCACCGCGTCCTGCAATTCCGTGTCCCCCTCGCCGTAGATCAGCGTCCCCAGGCAATCATAAATGATTGCGACGGTCGGTGCCATCTTCGCTTCACATTCCGCCGCGCTGGATCCCTCCGCGACGACACGCAGCGTGATCGTCGCGTGGCTGGCGGTAATCCCCACCAATGGATCCCGTCCGCGCCGCACGAGGTCGGGCAACAGGCTCTCAACCTCGCTTTCTCCCGCACCGAAGCAGCGGATCGAGCGCTGTTGAATCACGCGCCGGGCCGGGCCCAGGCGCGCCACCAGCGCCGGGCACACCGCGTTGTGCCACATGTCGGTCAACTCGGCCGGGACACCCGGCAACGCGAAGAGATCGACGGCCAAACCGCTCGCGCGCGGGATGGTCAGATGAATACCCGGTGCCGTGCCGTGGGGGTTGCCCAGCGCCCGGCTGCCTTCCGGCAGGTAGGCCTGGATCGTATTTCGCTCGGGCATCGTCCGCCCGCGACGTTCGAACAGTGCGCGAATGTGGCGCAGGGACGGTTCATCCCGGACCAGTGGGCGGCCGGCCATTTGAGCCAGCGCCTGTCGCGTCACATCGTCAGCCGTCGGGCCGAGGCCGCCGCTGATGACCACGACCTGGGACCGGCCGCAGGCGGCGGCGAGGACCGCCGCGATGGCGTTTTGATCGTCTCCGACCGTCGTGTGGTGGGTTACCGGGATGCCGAGCAGCCCGAGTTGGCGGCTCAAGAACTGAGAGTTGGTGTCCAGCCGGTGGCCGCAGGTCAACTCATCTCCAATCGCAACGACTTCCGCGCGGATGGCCATCAAAACGCATCGCTCCGCCAATCGACCTCGATCAAGCTCCCGCCATTGTGGCAAATGTTTGGCCGGCTCTGCCAGTGGGTTTTCCCGGGTGGTCACCGCGGGCCCGGCTGTTACCATATCGTGGGCGCGTGGTGGGCGGCGTATTCCGGGGCGCGTGATGGGCGGCGATGGGCTTGGCGTATGATGGACGGCGGAACCAGATCCGGTGTCTCCGGCGCGGTCGCACAGCGCGGCGCGCGGGAGCTGTTCGATGTGGACGGCATGCATTGCGCGAGTTGCCTGTCGCGTGTGGAGCGTGCGGTGCTGGGCGTCGAGGGCGTGCTGGAGGTGCACGGCAACCTGGCGATGAACCAAGTGAGCGTGGTGATGGATCCCGAGCGGGTCACGGCCGGCGCGATCCAAGCCGCGGTGGCCCAGGCTGGGTACCACGCCGCGCCGTCGGTGCCGGTGACGCAGGCGGCCGAGCAACTTACGGCGCGCGAGCGCGGCGAGCAGTCCTACTGGTGGCGGCGTTTTGTGGCGTCACTGGCGGCGTTGATCGGGCTGGGGCTTGTGCACCACTTCTGGCCGGCGCGGCTGCCGATCTCCGCGCCGTGGGCCCAGCTGCTGCTGGCCACGCTGCTGCAGATCTACGCGGGCTGGCCGTACGTTCGCGGTGCCTGGCAGCGCTTGCGCCATCTGTCGGCGAACATGGACACGCTCATCGCGCTGGGTACCACCACCGCCTACGTCGCGGGTGTGGTGGGCGTGTTCTCGCATGCCGCGATGCTCACGTTCCATGACGCCGCGATGATTCTCACCTTCATCACGCTGGGCAAGTATCTGGAGGCGAAAGCCAAGGGGCGCTCGTCCCAGGCGATCCGGCAGCTGCTGGAGTTGACCCCGCCGCGGGCGACCGTGCTGCTCAATGGTCAGCCTCAAGAGCTGCCGGTGTCCCAGGTCGACGTGGGACACCAGTTGCTGGTGCGCCCCGGGGACAAGATCCCGTTGGACGCGCGCGTCACGGCCGGCGCGAGTGACGTGAACGAAGCCTGGCTGACCGGCGAATCGGCCGCGGTGGACAAGCAGGTGGGCGACACGATCTACGCCGGGACCATCAACGGCCGCGGCGCGCTGCAGGCTGTGGTGATCCATACGTCAGCTCAGACGGCGCTGGCGCAAACGATCGAACTGGTCCGCAAGGCTCAGGAATCCAAAGCGGATGTGCAGCGGCTGGCGGACCGGGTCGTGAACTGGTTCGTGCCGGGAGTGCTCGGAATCGCCGCGGTCACGCTCGCCCTGTGGTGGTGGGTCGGCCAGCCGCATACGGCGCTGATCTGCATGGTCTCGGTGCTCATCGTCGCCTGCCCCTGCGCGCTGGGGCTCGCCACGCCGACCGCCATCATGGTCGGTGGCGGGCGCGGTGCCGAGCGCGGGATTCTGGTCAAGGACGCGCAAGCGCTCGAACAGGCCGGCCGCATTGACACGGTCGTGCTCGACAAGACCGGCACCATCACGCTCGGCCGGCCGCGCGTGGTCGGTTTGCTGCCCGCTGATGAGGTCCCCGAGGGACGACTGCTGGCCGCCGCCGCCGCCGCCGAAACGCTCAGCCGACACCCGCTCTCGCACGCCATCGTGGCCGCCGCCCAGGAGCGGGGGATCGACGTGGAACACGCGGATGCGCTGGAAGTCGTGCCGGGGCAGGGGATCGTCTGCCGCCGCCGCGACATGCGCCTCGCGGTCGGCACGGAACAATTGCTTGCCGACCACGCCGTCGATCTGAGTCGATTGGATGCGGATGCGCTGGAACACGCACGCGCCGCGGGACGCACCGTGATCCTGGTGGCCGAAGATACGCAACTGCTCGGCGCAATCCTGGTCGCCGATCCGCCGGCGCCGCACAGCGCGGAAGCGATTGCCGGCCTGCAACGCCTGGGTTTGGAGACCATCATGCTCTCCGGCGACAAGCGGGCGACGGCCGAGGCGGTGGCCCGGCAAGTCGGTATCGCCCAGGTGTTGGCCGAAGTCCGTCCGGCCGACAAGCAGCAGGCGGTCCTGGACCTGCGACGCGCGGGGCGCGTCGTGGCGATGGTCGGGGATGGAATCAACGACGCACCGGCCCTCGTATCCGCCGACTTGGGCCTGGCGATCGGCACCGGCGCAGACGTGGCCATCGAATCGGCCGACATCGTGCTGGTGCAACAGGATCTGCGCAAGGTGCTCGAGGCGATCCAGCTGTCGCGCGCCACGCTCCGCACCATCCGGCAGAACCTGGCCTGGGCGTTTGCCTACAACCTCACGCTCCTGCCCCTGGCTGCCGGGCTGATTCTGCCCTTGACCGGCCCGGGCGTCCTGCACATGCTGCCGGCCCTCTCGGCCGGTGCCATGGCCCTCAGCAGTGTCTCGGTGGTCGCCAACAGCCTTGCCCTGCGCAGCAAGCGGTTAGGATGAGGCCTGTTCATCCTGTGTGTCACTCGCTCCAACGAGCGGAATCTGCTAGGATCGCAGGCGATTTACCGGGACGCACGCGGTAAGCAACCTCAACGCACCATCATGGGTGACGGAAATGGGGTAATCCAGAGGGGTGAACCATGGGCCGACTGAGTGGTTTCGAACATATTGTTCGTGAGGGCGAGCCCCTGGCGCCCTACACGTGGTTTCGATTGGGGGGGCCCGCCGAATTTTTTGCCGAACCGACGTCCGGCCCGGAGCTTGCCGCGCTTGTGAAGCGGTGCCGCGAGCTGGAAATGCCGGTTCGTGTTCTGGGGGCCGGCTCGAATCTACTGATCCGTGACGAAGGGGTACCCGGGCTTGTCATCCATCTTGGTGCGGCCGCTTTTTCGGAGATTTCGGTGTCCGATCAGGTGGTGACGGCCGGTGCCGGTGCGAAGCTCGGGCATGTGGTTTCAACCGCCGTGCGGGAGGGCCTGGCGGGACTGGAGCCGATGGTGGGCATCCCTGGGACAGTGGGCGGTGCACTGCACGGCAATGCGGGAACGGAAAGCCACGATGTGGGGCAGTGGACGGCGTCGGCCGAGGTCATGACGCGCAGTGGCGAGGTGCTGGTCCACGGTCGTGACGAGTTGCATTTCGCCTACCATTACAGCAGCATCGACGAGTTGGTGATCCTCCGGGCCAGCTTCGCGTTGGAACGGGAGGATCGCACAGAGCTTACCAAACGCATGCAAATGCTGTGGATTGTCCGGAAGTCCAAACAACCATCGCGCGACCAGAACATGGGGCGTATCTTCAAGAACCCGATCGGGCTGCGTGCCGCCAACCTCATCGAGCAGGCGGGCCTGAAAGGCACGAAAGCCGGCGGCGCGGAAATCAGCGATGAGAACGCCAACTTCGTCGTGGTTCATTCCGGCGCCACCAGCGACGAAGTGATTCGCCTGATCGAACTGGTTGCCCAAAGGGTCAACGACCGCCTCGGGGTCGAACTGGAAACGGATATTGAGATCTGGTAGAGTCGTGCACCATCATGGAGGATGGCGATGAATGCACGAAAGGGCCCCGCTTGGACTAATTCCGTGGTGTCTCTGCTACGCCGCGTCTTCGCGCCGTTGGCTGGGAGTGGCCGCAGTCTGTTCGGCATCACGGCCCTGCTGTTGCTGGTAGTCGTCGGAGGCTACGCCGGCTGGGCAAAATGGGGCCACATCGTTGCGCGGCGGCCGCAGTATCGGCTGACGGTCGATTGCTTCGAGATTACGCCTCAGCCATCGTGGATTCACTCGGACATTCGATCGATTGTGATCCGGGACGGCAATCTGACGGAGTTGTCAGTGCTGGATCCCGACTTCACCAAGCGTGTGGTGCAGGCGTTTGAGCTCAACGCCTGGGTGGCCGAGGTGCTTTGGGCGGGCAAGCGTCCGGGTAGCACGGCGCCGCGCGTCATTGTGAAACTGCGGTATCGCGAGCCGGTGATCATGGTGCGGACTCGCGACCCGCGTTGGCAAGGGGACTGTTTCTGGCCGGTGGACACGGAGGGTGTATTCCTGCCGCCCGAGGAGTTCTCGGCGACTCAGACCAAGGCGTACCTGCGGGTGGAGGCCGGGAATTCACTCCCGGCCGGCGCGGTGGGCACCTCGTACGGGGACGCGGGGGTTGCAGGGGCTGCACTGGTCGCCGCCGTGTTGAAGGACAGTTGGAGTGCGATGGGACTGGAGTGGGTTCTGGTCCGTCAGGAGCGGCCGGAGGACGTTGGTCAGCCGGTGGAGCCGACCTACCTGCTGCTGCCGCTCGGCGCGCCGATTGACGCGGTGGCGGCGCGCCGGACCACACGTCTGGTCAAGCTCTCGGATCTGCCGTCGGATACTCCGAGTCTGGAAGTGCGATGGGGTCACGCGCCCGGGCGGGAAGCGCCGGGCGAGGCATCAGCGGCCGAGAAGCTGCTGCGCTTGCGACAGTATGTCGAGCAGCATGGGCGGCTTGATCAGCTGGATCCAACCACGGTGATCGATCTGCGTCCGACGGCGGGGTCGTAGCTGTCTCGCGAATCCCCTATCCCTTTTTCGTCAATTTGGCGCGCGTCGTCTTGCGCTGGTCGAGATCCTCTTGCAGCTCTTCGCGGATGACCGCCATTTCCGACGGCGCTTCGATCCCCAGCCGCACACCGCCCCCGGAGATGCGCACCACGGTGACGGTGATTCGGTCCCCAATCAGGATCCGCTCGCCGACCTTACGACTCAGTACAAGCATGACAGCTCCGAGCACGCAGAAAACGGGGCAATCGGGCAGGTGGTGGCGATGCTAGCGCAATGTAGCAACGCCGGTGCGCTGTTGCAAGCATCAGGCCGGGTGAATTGTTCCGCTGCTGCCGCTCGCGGGCAAATCGCTCGGCGGCGGCAGTTCGCGAACCAGGGCACTGATCTGTTTGAATTCCGGCCTGCCGGCCGACTCGCACCATTCGAACAGGGCCGCTTCGGTCGTCGTGAGCGTGACGCCGCTCAGCTCCATTCGGCGCAACGCGGTCTCGCGATCCACCGCAAACCGCGAATCCACGGCGTCGACCGCCACGTACACCTGGAAACCGGCTGCCAGCAGGTCCAGTGCGGTCTGCTGGACGCACACGTGGGTCTCGATCCCGACCGCCAGGATCTTGTAAATGCCCCGATCGCGCCATTTCTCGAACAGGCCCTGGCATTCCCGACAACTGAACATGACCTTCGACGGGATCTGGCCCAGCCGCTTGGCCAGCACCTCGGTCGTGGCCCCCAGTCCCTTCGGGTACTGTTCAGTCGCCTCCACCGGGATTCCCAGGATGCGCGCGCCGTCGATCAACCGGCCGATGTTCCAGACCAACGTCGCCGGCGGGGCCATAGCCTGGAGCAGCTTGATTTGCACGTCGATGACCAGCAGGGCCGTATCGTGACGCGACATGAGTTCCGGGCTGCGCAGCGCGATCTCATTTTCGTTCATGGCCGCCAGAATACCTGACCTCGACCGCAGTCGGCAAGCAGCCGGGGCGCCCGCAGTCTACTAGCCCCTGGAGGGACTGCCCGGGATCGGCGACAATAGCCCGCAGGGGGACTCGGCGACCAAGAGGAAGCGGGCCCCGGCTGTCCCGTGTATGCCTCCGTGACCTGGTGGCGGCAGGGCCGGCGCGCATTGAGCCATCGGCAGTTGTCTTCCGCGAACACCGAGAAAGTCGATCGCAAATGGAAATCCATGCAACGACCATTTTGACAGTCCGCCATCGGGGCCGAGTGGCGATGGCCGGCGATGGGCAGGTGACGCTCGGCACGGCCGTGGTGAAGGGTGACGCGAACAAGATCCGTCGTCTGGCGGAAGGTACGGTGCTGTGCGGTTTTGCTGGCAGCAGCGCCGACGCGTTTGCCCTTCTGGAGCGGTTCGAAGCGAAGCTGAAGGACTACCCGGCCAACGTACCGCGCGCCGCGACCGAGCTGGCCAAAGACTGGCGGACAGACCGGGTTCTGCGGCGTCTGGAGGCGTTGTTGGCGGTCGCCGATGCGGAGCATTCGTTGCTGATCAGCGGCACGGGGGACGTCATCCTTCCCACCGACGGCCTGCTGGGCATCGGGTCGGGCGGCAACTACGCGTTGGCGGCCGCGCGGGCGCTCACGCGGTACTCCGACCTGTCGGCGGCCGAGATTGCCCGCGAGTCGCTGTTGATCGCGGCGGGCATCGACATTTACACGAACACGAACATCGTGCTGGAGGAGTTGGAGTGCAAAGACTGATCGGCGGCACGGCGGACTCGACCGAGGCACTGCGGGACCTGACACCGCGCGCGATTGTCGCGGAGTTGGACCGGCACATCATCGGCCAGGACGACGCGAAGCGGGCCGTGGCCATCGCGGTCCGCAACCGGTGGCGGCGGAAGCAGTTGACCGACGAGATGCGTCAGGAGGTGTCGCCCAAGAACATCCTGATGATCGGCCCGACGGGTGTGGGCAAGACGGAGATCGCCCGGCGTCTGGCCAAGCTGACCGACGCGCCGTTCATCAAAGTGGAAGCCACGAAGTACACGGAGGTCGGGTACTACGGGCGGGACGTGGAGAGCATGGTGCGCGAGCTCGTGGAGAATGCCATCGGCCTGGTCCGGGAACGGGAGCGGGGCAAGATCCAGCAGGAGGCCACTCGGCGCGCCGAGGAGCGGCTCCTGGACCTGCTGCTGCCGCGCCCGGTGCGCTATCCGGACCAGGACCAGGCAGCGGAGGACGCGGAGCGGTACGAGCGGAGCCGCAACAAGATGCGCGGCATGCTCGTGGCCGGCGAGCTCGATACGCGTCAAGTCGAGCTGACGGTCGAGCAGAAAGCGACGCCGGTCGTGTTCAGCGGGTTGGGCATGGAGCACATGGACATGGACCTCCAGGGCGTGCTCGAGAAGATCATGCCGCGCCAGTCGACGACGCGCCAAGTGACGGTCGCGCAGGCGCGGAAGGTGCTGTTCGAACAGGAATCCGACGCGCTGCTGGAACCGGACAAGATCAACGCCGAGGCGATCGAGTTGGCGGAGAACCTCGGGATCATCTTCCTGGACGAGATCGACAAGGTGATTGCCAGTGAGTCGCGCGGGGCGGACGTGTCGCGGCAGGGCGTGCAGCGCGATCTGCTGCCCATCGTCGAGGGGACCACCGTCCAGACGCGGTACGGGTACGTCTGCACCGACCACATCCTGTTCATCGCGGCCGGTGCGTTCCACCGCCACCGCCCCAGCGACCTGATGCCCGAACTGCAGGGCCGGTTCCCCATCCGCGTCGAGCTGAACGATCTGACCAAGGACGACTTCGTGCGGATCCTGGGCGAGCCGAAGAGCTCGCTCACCCGCCAGTACGCCGCGCTGCTGGAGACCGAAGGGATCGAACTCGTGTTCACGGACGACGCCCTCGACGCGCTGGCCACCCACGCGCACAAGGTGAACCAGTCGACGCAGAACATCGGCGCCCGCCGGCTGTACACGATCCTCGAACGCATGCTCGACGAACTCAACTTCGAAGCCCCGGACATGAAGATGGGGCGCGTGCTGATCAATGCGGCCTACGTGAACGAGCGGCTGCAGCGGTTCACGGAAGATGAAGACCTGAGCAAGTACATCCTGTAACACCCTCGCGGGCGGCCATGCGGCAACTGGCGTTCGAGACCCTGGATGAAGCGGGCACCGAGCGGCTCGGCCGCGCGCTCGGCGCCTGCCTGCCCGAGACGGCCGCCGTCGCGCTGATCGGGACGCTGGGAGCCGGCAAGACCCGCCTGGTGCAGGCGATCGCGGCAGCCTGCGGCCTGGACGCGCTGCGCGTCACCAGCCCGACCTTCGTCCTGTGCCAGACCTACCAGGGCACGCGCACGCTGCACCATGTCGACGCATACCGCATTCGAGACCTGGACGAGTTCCTGGAACTGGGGATCGACGAGTACTTCGAGGGGCCCGGCATCACGCTCATCGAGTGGGCCGAACGGATCGCGGCCTGCCTGCCGGACGACTACCTGGAGATCCAGATCCACATCACGGGGCCCCAGACGCGTACATTCCAGCTGCTGGCCCACGGTCCGCAGTCGGCCGCCGTGTTGGACCGGCTCGCCACACGCTAAGGCGGAGCGCCTAATGCTCAAACCCGCGGGCGACGAGCGGCGTGAGGGTTCCGTCCGCCATGGTCTGCCACAGGCCCGGCTCGGCGATCATCCGGCCGATGCGGGTCAGCGGCACGTCCAGCGGCTGCCGGTCCAGCATCCGCTCCGCTTCCGCCGACGAGGCGGTCACGATCAGCTCGAAATCCTCGCCGTCCGACAGGGCGTGGTCGAGCGCCGAGCGGCCATCGGCTTGGCGCGCGGCCAGTTCGCGTGCGGCCGGGTCGACGGGCACCTGTCCTAGGTCGACGGCCGCGCCGCAGCCGCTGGCCGCCGCCAGGCGGGCCAAGTCCAGGGACAACCCGTCGCTCACGTCGATCCCCGCGTGCAGCTCGTATTGCTGATGCAGCAGCAGCGCTGCATGGACGCGCGGTTCGAACGTGAAATGTCGTCCCAACAAGCTGCCGCCGAACCGGCCGGTGACCAGGATCTGATCGCCCGGCCGCGCCCCGTCGCGACGCAAAGGCCCGCGCGCCGTGAGCTGGCCAAGCGCCGTGACGCTGATGACGAGCCCGCCGTCCCACGTGTTGGTATCGCCGCCGGCGATCGCGACGTCGTATTTCTGTGCGATATCCAGGATGCCGTGGTATAAGCCGCGTGCCAGCTCGCCGGCCTCGGCGCGCGGCAGCGCCATCGAAACGACGGCGGCCACCGGCTGACTGGCCATGGCCGCCAGGTCGCTCAGATTGACGGCCATCGCCTTGCGGCCGATTTGCCACGGCTGGCAGGCGCCGAGCTGGAAATCCACACCGTCGGTCAGCAGGTCGGTCGTCACGACGACGTCCTGGCCGGACGCCCACGACAGCACGGCCGCGTCGTCCCCGGGGCCCAGATGCAAGTGCCGGTGCGCGGGCAGGTGCTCGCGCAACCAGGCGAGGAATTCGGTTTCCATGAGCGGTTGTCGCCACCGAAAAATGATCGGCCGTTCGCTGCGAGGAGGCCGTCAAACCGCACGCGGCCGCCTAATCCCGGTTGTCCAGCTGCATGTTCCCGTACAGCGTCTGGCCATCGCGCAGGATGTAGAACCGGAACGGTTGAGTGGCCTTGAACTCGCTGCTGTTGAGGATATACGCCACGTTGTCTTCGGAGATGGTCTCCCACTTGTGCATCCCCACCAGCACGTCGCCGCGGCGGATCCCGTGCCGTTCCGCCGGGCTGTCTTCGCGCACGGCGGCGACCTTCAAGCCGCCGCGGTACCGTGAATTGTACTTGCGGAACGCCGCGGCGGAGATCGGGGCCAGGCGCACGCCAAGCTGTGACCAGGCGAGGTTCGACACCGCTCGGTCGGCGCTCGATACGGCCGCCAAGGCGATTTCCGCCGTCCGCGCCTCGCCGTCGCGCACGATTTCAAATGCGACCTGGTCGCCCGCCTCGCGGCCAATCAGCGCACGCTCGACATCCAGGCGGCGGCGCACGTCCTGGTCCGCGACGGCTACGATCACGTCGCCCGGCTTGAGCCCGCCTTTGGCGGCCGGCCCGTCGCTGGCGACCGCCTCGACGACGACCTGGCTGTTCTCGTTCGAGAAGTCCGTCTTCAACCTGGCCCCGTACGTGACCAGGCTGACCCGCTCGCAGGACAACATGTCGGCCGCGACTTCCATCGCCTGATTGACGGGGATCGCGAAACCGATTCCCTGCGCGCCCACGCGCACCGCCACGTTGATGCCGATCATGTCCCCGTCAATGTTGAGCAACGGGCCGCCCGAGTTGCCGGGATTGATGCTGGCGTCCGTCTGGATCAGGTCCGCATACTTCTGGTAGTCGCTCACCTGGACCGAGCGATGCAACGCGCTGACGATCCCTTGCGTGACCGTGTGCTCGTAACCATACGCGTTGCCCACGGCGACCACCGTCTCGCCCGGCATCACATCGTTCGACAGCCCGAGCTTGATGACGGGGAACGTCTTCTCGGCCGGGATCTTGATGATCGCCAGGTCGGTCACCGGGTCGTTCGCCACCAGTTCGGCCACCACCGTCGTGCCGTCGGCCAGGGTCGCGCGGATTCGCTTGACGCCCTCCACCACGTGGTAGTTGGTGATGATGTAGCCGCGCTCGTCAATGATGATCCCCGTGCCCATGCCGTTGACCTGGTGGCCAACGTCGGCCGCCCCCTGGAGGTCCTGCTCGGCCGGCAACGTCTTGCGCCCGTGGATGTTCACCACCGCCGGCTGGGCCGCGGAAACCGCCTCCACAATCGCCGAATGACGCAGCGAGGAACCGCCGCAAGCCTGCAAGCCCAGGTCCCCTACGATCAGGCCGAAGACGACCAGGCAACCCGATAACAGCCCCCAGCGGCTGCAGGCCAGCATGGATTGATTTGGCATCAGTGGGCTCGCCAAAGTAGGAATAGTGTCCTCATCCCGTCGCCTCGGGCATCGCGTCCCTTCGCCCAGGACTCCGATCGCCACGTGTGACGCACACCTCGATAAGCGTTCCTGCCGGTGCGGACTGTCGACATCCAGACCAACACACGGGTCCCCCAACGTATTTCGACGCGCCCCACGCTCGACGATAAGCGCCGCGCGGTGAGGCCGCACAGCTTGCCTACGTCTCCAAGAGGCGAAGTCTCAACCCGGTTGTGCCACCGGAGAAGATTTGCGGTCTGCGTCAAGTTTGCCGATTGTTCCGGCCGATGAAATAGGACATCGTGATCGAGTCGCGTAAGGGGCCGTCGATGCGCCAACATGCTGGTTCCCGGACCGTCGCTCACGGCCGCCTCTCAGCTGCGGTCGCGGTCTGGGTCTGTTGGCTGGCCGGCTGCTGCTGCTGGGGCGTGCCGAGCGCCCGATTCAACGGGCCCCCGCCTTATCCGGCCGTCGCGCCCGTCCAGACGGCTGCCGCGAGCATATGCCCCCTGGACGACGCGTGCGTGGTGCCGCCCGAGGGCTATTGCGGTGCCGATGATTGTCCGCCGCTGTGGGCGTGGTCCCGCGGATTACTCCAGCGCTGTTGCAGGCCGCTCAGACGCTGCTGTGGCCCGCTGTTCCATCCGGGACGCGTGTCGGGCGGAGAAGCTGAAGCGGAACTCTTACCGCCTCACGCGCGATTCCATCCGGTCCCGTCGGCTCCCGTGTTCGCCCAACGCCAGGATTACGCCCCGCCGGAACGCATGATGATGCCCCTACCGGCGCATCCACGGCTTGCCCCGCACGCGCTGCCGCACGTGCCGGATGTCCAGCCGCTTGCGCCCAGCCGGGATGTTTCGGCCCCGGTCCCCGACTCCGATCCAAACCCGTACCCAACCCCAGCCCCGATTCCCGTTCCGGTTCCAGTGCCGGTCCCGATCGAGCCGTCGGCTGAGCCGACTGCCAAGCCGGCGGTCGAACCACCGGCAGGTGCGAGGCTGCTTCCGCAGCCGCTTCCCGCCCTGCCGCGCAGTCCCTAGCCGCCCACTGGCGGCGCGCGCGCCCGAACCATGTCGGGCGTGCAGTGGCGTGCGCTTCCAGGACCGGCGACCCCCATCACAGCCGGCGGATGTGGAACCCGCCATCGACATGGATGCAGTCGCCGGTGCTGAACGGGAAGTCGCCGCGCGCCAAGGCGACCACGGCTTGTGCGACATCGTCCGGCCGGCCCCAGCGGCGGATCGGTGTCAGCCCGTCCGCGATCAGCTGGTCGTATTTCGCGCGGACCGGCGCGGTCATGTCGGTAGCGATCACGCCGGGGCAGACTTCGTAGACGCGGATCGCGTGGTCTGCCAACCGGGCGGCGAACAGGCGTGTCATCATCTGCAGGGCGGCCTTTGTCAGGCAGTAGTCCGCGCGGTTCATCGAGACGGCGAAGGCGGAAATGGACGAGACATTGATGATCGTGCCGCGGACCGTGCGCTGTGCGGCTCGGGCGGCGATCATTCGGTTGGCCACCAGTTGTGTCAGAAAGAAGGGGCCTTTGAGATTCGTGGCGAACACCGTGTCCCAGCTCTCTTCGGTGGCCTCCAGGATGTCTTTGCGCCCGGGTGACGTGATCCCCGCGTTGTTGACCAGCAGGTGAAGGTCCCCGAACTCGTCCTGGGCGCGTTGGACGAGCGCATGGCGGTCTTGCGCATTGGCGACGGACGCGGCCACGGCGATCGCGGCGGCGCCCGCCTGCCGGATCTGTGCCACCACCTGCTCGGCGGCTTCCGCGCTCCGGGCGTAGTTCACCACGACCGAATAGCCGGCGTGTCCCAACGCGACGGCGATCGCGCGGCCGATCCCACGCGAGGCGCCCGTGACGATGGCGGCAGGTTGCTCGGTCATGACGCGGTCTCCGTTTCGTGGGCCGGGTGTACTGCCCATCAAGATAGAAGGCGGCGTCCGCCGCTTCGACGGACGCCGCCTCGTGTTCCCTGGCACCGGAGTGGCCGAAGCCACTCCGGTGCTCAGCACTAAGTCCCGTCGTGAAGCACTTGCTAGAGCGATTGACCCAGAAACCGCTGGTTTAGCAAGTATGTCGCTCCAACCCAGGAGGGAGGGCTGCGTCAGCTTCCCGCAAAGTCAACGCGAACGACGGAACTTCTGATAGTTTGAGGGTGCAGGTAATAATCGCAACCGGCGGGCAGCACAAGTGCGATTTCGTCAAATTCTCTCCCAAGTGTCCGTGTGAGTTGCTGTCACTGTGTCTGGCGCGCCGTCGGCCGCCAGTTGCGTGGTTTCAGTTCCATTCGGGGCCGAGCCGGAACGGCAGAGTCGCGGTGCCGGTACGTTCCACCAGTTTCGGTCGCCTGCCGTACAACCAGCGGCATGCGCTGTCCCGGTCGTCGAAGGGGACCTGCCGTTGGCCCAGCGTCTGATAGAGTTCATCTCCTTTGCCGGTGATGATCACCGTGTCGCCCGGTCGTGCTTCGCTCAGCGCCCAGTGGATGGCCTTCTTCCGATCTGGAATGATGTGGGCTTTCCCGGGGTGCCGGAACCCGTCCAGGATGTCGTGGGCGATTTGCAGCGGCGGCTCGTGTCCCGGGTTGTTGCTGGTGATCACCCCGATATCGGCCCCTCGCTCGGCCACGCGGCCCATCGCCGCCCGCAGCTCCATGTTCTGCCAGTGGGCGGCGCCATACACACAGATCACGCGCCCCGAGGTCACCTGCCGCACGGTGTGCAGGGCCAGCGCCAAAGCGCTGGGAGTCTGGGCATGATCCACAAAGACGCTGAACTCCTGTCCGCACTCGAGCCGTTCCAGGCGGCCGGGCACATAATCGAGCGATTCCAATCCGCGGACGATGGTCGTCAAATCCAGCCCCATGACCAGTCCGACAGCCGCCGCCGAGAGGCAGCAGTAGGTGAATTGGTCTCCAATGGTGCGCGTGCGGACCGGAATGCATTCGTGGCCGGCCGTGAGCAGGAACGTCTGCTCGCTCACGCAGCGCTCCACGACCTGGGCCCGCAGTTGCGCGGCCGACCGCATGCCGACCGTGATCGATGGGGTCTGAAGCGAAGCGATCAGGTCCTGACTCCCCGCGTCGTCTGCGTTGAGAACGGCGAATCCGCCCGGCTTGAGGTGTTCGAAGAGCCGCCGTTTGGCACGGCGGTAATTGGCCAGGTTGCCATGCAGGTCAAGGTGCTCACGACGCACGTTGGTCAACACGGCGGCGTCAAATGACACTCCGGACAGCCGTCGCGAAGCCAACGCGTCGCTCGACGCCTCGACCACCCCGTGTGAACAGCCGTTGATGACCATCTGGGACAGCCAGCGGGCCAGCTCGTGGGAGGGTGGCGTCGCTTCGTACGTGGCGGCCGTGGTCTGCCCATCGCAATACCCCAGCGAGCAGGTGATGCCGACAGGCTGCTCGGCCGCCTGCAGAATCGCCGTGATCAGCATGGCCGTGGTCGTCTTGCCGTGCGTGCCGGTGACACCCACCAATCGCAGCGCCCGATCCGGCTGGCCCGCCAGACGCTGGCAGATCTGCCCGTACGCTTCCCGCGTGTCGGGCACCAGGCAACAGGGGACTCGGGTCGGCAACAGGCGTTCGGAGACGACCGCCACGGCGCCTTGTTCCACCGCCCGGTCCACTTCGTCATGTCCATCCCCCTCGGCGTCCACGATCGCCACGAACAGGTCGCCGGGCCGGCAGAGGCGGGGGTCGCTGCAACAGGATCGCACGCGGATATCGGCGGCGCCGATGAACCGGCCGTGCGGGAGAATCTCGCGGAGCTGCAGGTGCGCCGCGGAATCCAAGAGCTGCTGCATCTCCTTGGCCTCCTTGCCTCGGATCGCCGCACATGGGGGTTTGTGTATCCTGGGGGCCACACGCCTCCAGCATCCTGCTGGTAACGAGGCGGCGGGACGCCTCGCCGGGCGCGTCGCCATGGTCGAACCGACGTCCGAATCCATGGCTTAGCCGGGCCGAATTGTGATCATTTCGACGAACCTGTCAAGGCAGGTTTCCGCCCGGCCCTGATCGTGGGGTGCGCCTATCGCCTCTCGTCCCCGCGGCCTATAATGACCCGCCATGTCCAGCGATGATTATGACATTGAGAGCCTGGCCAACTACCTGCACTTGACGGCGGCCCAGGTGCGGAAGATGGCGGACCGCGGCCGGTTGCCCGGCCGCAAGATCCGCGGCCAGTGGCGGTTCCCGGCGGCGGAGATCCACCACTGGCTGGAGGATTCGATCGGCGCGTCGGACGATGACGAACTGGCGCGCGTCGAAGGGGTGCTCAAGAAGGCCACGCCCGGCGCGCGGGAGATCTCGATCGCCGACGCGCTGCCGCCCGAGGCGATTGCCGTACCGTTAAATGCGCGGACGCGGCGGTCGGTGATCGAGAAGATGGTGCAGCTGGCGGCGGCCACCGGCTGGTTATGGGATGCGGAGAAGATGGCGGAAGCGGTCAGTGCGCGGGAGAACCTGCACAGCACCGCGCTGGACAACGGCGTGGCCTTGCTGCACCCGCGGCGACCGCAGCCGAACAACCTGGCGCAGCCGTTCCTGGCGTTCGGCCGCACCGAGCGAGGGATCGCGTTTGGCGGTTCCCGCGGGCAGTTGACCGACCTGTACTTCTTGATCCTCTCAGTCGACGACCGCGGCCACCTGCGGACCCTGGCCCGGCTCAGCCGGCTGATCGGCGATCCGATGTTGCTCGAGTCGATCCGCGCGGCCGCGACCGCGGCGGACGTGCACCGGGCGATCGCGGGCTACGAGCGGGAACAATTCGGGTAGGGTAGCTGTGGTGCCAGACCGTCGACCGACCGTACTGTTGATCGGAGCCCGCGATTTCCACGAGTTCGACGCCGCCGTGCAGTGGCTGCGCGCACACACGCAGCTGGACACCGTACCGACCGTGGCGGCGGCGATCGAACTCGCCGAGCGGCAGCAGGCCTGTTGGCACACCGTGGTGATCGGCCTGTCGCGGCCGGGCGAGTTTTCGCAGCGCGCGATCGACCAGTTGAGCCGGGCTCTGCCGTTGAGCCGTCTGATCGCCCTGCTGGGCAGCTGCTGCGAAGGCGAACTGCGAAGCGGGCGGCCCTGGCCCGGCGTCGTGCGCGTCTACTGGCATCAGTTCGCCGCCCGCGCCGCATCCGAGTTGCGGGTCGATGGGGCCGCCACCAGTTGGCAGATGCCGCGGACTGTGTCCGACGCGGAACGGGCCGACCATCTGTTGCGGTCGCCGCCGCGCGCAGGCGGCCTGATCGCCATCTGTACGCGCCAGGCCGTGTTTTTCGATGCCTTGGCGGGCGCCTGCCGCATCGCCGGCTATACGACCGCCTGGATGTCGCCCGAGGCCTGGTGGAGTGCGCGGAACGCGGTCGCGGTCCTGTGGCATGGACATCTGCGCGCGGCCGACCAGTGGCAGGCTGTGCAGCAGGTCGTGGCCCACTCGCGGCCGGCACGCGTCGTCGTGCTGCTGGGGTTCCCGCGGTACGACGATGCGCAGCGCGCCGTGGCCGCGGGCGTCGCCGCCGTGCTGCCGATCCCGCTCCTGTTGCCCGATCTCTGGAATACGCTGCGGGAGGTGGCCACGTGACCAGGAAGCCACGGCGTGCACACGCCACGACCGACTCCGCGCCGCGGAAGGGACGATACACGTTGATCAGCCTGGGGTGTCCGAAGAACCTGGTCGACAGCGAGCGGATGCTGGGTCTGTTCCAACTCGACGGCTACCAGCTCGTACCGGACCCCGTCGGGACCGACTTCGTCGTGGTCAACACGTGCGGGTTCATCCAGCAGGCGCGGGACGAATCGTACGCGGCGATCGACGAGATGCTGCGCCTGAAGCGCGAGGGGAAGACGCGGGGCGTCATCGTCTCGGGCTGCCTGGCCGAGCGCCAGCGGGAAGCCCTGCTCGCCGAGCGGCCCGAGATCGACGCGTTGGTGGGCGTTTTTGGACGCGAGCAGGTCGCGCAGGTCGCGGATCGGCTCATCGGCCGGCTGACCGAACAGCGCACCGTGTTTGCGCCGGCCCCGGTCCGCGCGCTGCCCGACCGCGACCGGCTGCGGATCACGCCCCGCCACTTCGCCTACCTGAAGATCTCCGAAGGGTGCGACCGCCTGTGCACCTTCTGCTCCATCCCGAAGATGCGCGGCAAGCACGCCAGCAAGCCGCTGGACGAGGTGGTGGACGAAGCGCATCGGCTCTCCGCCGACGGTGTGCGCGAGCTGATCCTCGTTGCCCAGGACACCTCGTATTACGGCCTGGATCTCGACGGGCGGCCGCAGCTGACCCGCTTGCTCCAGGCCCTGGAGGCAGTCCCGGTCGACTGGATCCGGTTGATGTATCTGTATCCGATGTACATCGACCAGGCGCTGATCGACACCATTGCCGGCTCCGCCAAGATCCTCCCCTATATCGACCTGCCGCTGCAGCACATTAACGACCGCGTGCTGCGCCGCATGGCACGCCGCGTGACGAGAGCGGAAACCGAAGCGCTGCTTGCGCGGCTGCGCCGCGGAATCCCGGGCCTGACCCTCCGCACCACGCTGATCAGCGGGTTCCCCGGCGAAACGGACGCGGACCACGCAGAACTCTGCGAGTTCGTCCGGCAACAACGGTTCGCACGGCTGGGTGTGTTCCCCTATTCGTGCGAGCCGGACACGCCCGCCGCGACGCTCCCGGATCAGGTGCCCGCCGAAGTGCGACACGCGCGGCGCGAAGAGCTGATGCAGATCCAGCAGCAGATCGCCGCCGAAGCGAACCAAGCGCTGATCGGACAGACCCGGCCGGTCATCGTGGACCGGCCGGTCCCCGACCAGCCGGATGCCTGGATCGGACGCACGACGGCCGACGCGCCCGACATCGACGGCCTGGTGTTCATCGCGCGCGGCGACCGGCCGTCGTTGCAACCGGGCGATCTGGTCCAATGCGAAATCGTCGCATCCCAACAATATGATCTGATCGGCGTGGCGGTGGGTGAGCCGGCCGCGGGCGGTCGAGGGCCGGAGACTCCGCGCCCGTTCTCTTCCACTCACGGCGGAGCGGGGTTATTCTGACGGGCGTCGCAATCGAGGGGCTAGAATCGAGATTCCGATGGCAGATGACACGCAATCGATCCGACGCCAGTTCTTAAACGTCCCCAACCAGTTGACGACGACCCGGCTGGTCTTGTCGGTGTTCGTGTTCGTGTTGATCCCGTTGGGGTGGTACATCTCCGCGATGGTCGTGTTCGTCTTGGCCGCCTCCACGGATTGGGTGGACGGGTACTGGGCGCGGCGTTACGGCCAGGTGACGAAGCTGGGGCGGGTCTTCGACCCGTTCGTGGACAAGATCATCATCTGCGGGGCGTTCATCCTGCTGGGGGCCGTTCCGGACTCGGGCATCGCGGCCTGGATGGCCGTCGTGGTGGTGGGCCGGGAGATGCTGGTGACGACGCTGCGGAGCTTCATCGAGCAGAGCGGGGGCGACTTCTCGGCGAAGACGGCCGGCAAACTGAAGATGGTGCTCCAGTGTGTGGCGGTGGTGGCCAGTCTGCTGGTGCTGGCCTGCATCGCGCGCGGCGCGGCCGGCGCGCGGCCCCCGGCCTGGCTGGCCGGCCTGCTTCTCGTCTCCGTCTGGCTGGCGGTGATCTCCACGATTTACTCGGGTGTTGGTTACGTGGTGGTGGCCGCGAAGCACTTTCGCTAGACGGGCGCCGGGGGCTGAGGGGCCATGCTGGAACTGGCGTTCGCCGCGATGCTGCTGTGCCTGACACTGGCCGTCTGGTCCGCTCTGATCGCGCGTCACCGGGCGGGTGCAAGCTGGGTCCCCTACGCGCCGCGCGAAGTGGTGCCCTGGGCCCTGCTGGATGTGTGCCTGGCCCTGGGCCTGCTGTTGGTCCTCACGACCGTGGCGCTGACCATGGCCGGTGGCGGGCCGGCGGAGTCCGGCGTCGCGGCGCCCGAGTCGACCGAGGCAGCGCTGACCACCCGCAGTGTGCTGGCCCAGGCCGTCGCGTCGATCGGCGTCCTGTTGATCTCCATCCTGGCGATCCGCGTGCGCTATGGCGCCACCGCGGCCGATCTGGGTTGGTCGGCTGCCCGGATCATGAGCGACGTCCGGCTCGGCGCCATCGCGTTCCTGGCGCTTGGGCCTCCGGTGTACCTGCTGCAAATGGTGCTCGTCCATTGGCTGCAGTTCCCGTCGAAGCACCCGATCATCGAGTTGATCCGGCAGCGCCCCGCACCGGACTTGATTGCCGTCTGTGCACTCTCCGCCGTGGTGGTTGCCCCGGTGGTCGAAGAGTATCTGTTTCGCGGGCTGCTCCAGGGCTGGCTCGAGCGGGTGGCCGATGGGCAAGACGGCACACCCCAGGTCGTGCTGGGCGGACCGTCGCCGCCCCTCTGGGCGCGACGCGTTACCGGCGACATGCGCCCCGCCCGCTGGCCGGTGGCCGTGAGCGCCGCTGCGTTTGCGATGCTGCACATCCAACACGGGCCCGACTGGGTTCCGCTGTTCGTGTTGGCGCTGGGCCTGGGCTATCTGTATCGCCAGACACACCGGCTGCTGCCCGCCGTCACCGTCCACTTCCTGCTCAACCTCTGCAGCTTGCTGATGATCCCTATGTCCACCTGAACCGGGTTCCTATAATGGGCGTCGTCGTTCCCGGGGCTGATGCACCACCCCCGAGGACCCGGAGGTCCGGCGCCGTCACCGGTTGAGGCACGCAGGTCGACGGTGATGGTCGGACCGGGCCCGATCTCGGCTTGTGCGCGGAGGAGCATTGTCATGGCAGTCGGCTTTGGCATTATCGGTTGTGGCATGATCGCCAGGTTCCATGCGCAGGCGGTCGCCGATATCCGCGGCGCGAAAGTGGTTGCGTGCTGCGACATGGTCCCGGCAGCGGCTGATCGGCTCGCGGAGTCGATTGGGTGCCGAGCCTATCACCAGCTCCCGGCACTGCTGGACGACCCGCATGTCGATGTCGTCACGGTCTGCACGCCCAGCGGAGCACATCTCGAACCGGCGGTGGCGGCGGCGCGGGCCGGCAAGCATGTGATCGTGGAGAAACCCCTGGAAGTCACCCTGCCACGCTGTGACCGCATCATCGAGGCTTGTGACAAGGCGGGCGTCGTGCTCTCCACGATCTTCCCCTCTCGGTTCCATCGGTCGGCCCGACTGCTCAAACGGGCGATCGACCAGCAACGGTTCGGCCGGCTCACCATGGGCGACGCCTATGTGAAGTGGTATCGCACCCAGCAGTATTACGATAGCGGCGCCTGGCGCGGTACCTGGAAACTCGACGGGGGCGGCGCGCTGATGAATCAGGCGATCCATAGCGTCGATCTCCTCGTCTGGCTCATGGGCCCCGTCCACGACCTGTCGGCCCGGGCCGCGACGCTCGCCCATGAGCGCATCGAAGTGGAAGATACGGCCGTCGCTGCGCTGCGGTTCGAAAACGGGGCGCTCGGCGTCATCGAGGCCACCACGGCTGCCTATCCCGGCGCGCTCAAACGGATCGAAATCCACGGCTCCGCGGGGTCGGCCGTCTTGCAGGAAGAAGATATCACCACCTGGAGCTTCGACCGACCGACCCGCGCTGATGCCAGGCTCCTCGAACAAATGGCCGGCCAAACCAAGACCGGCGGCGGCGCGGCAGACCCCGCGGCGATCGGCCACCACGGCCATACCGCCCAGTTCAAGGACGTGCTCGACGCCATCAAACACGGGCGCCGGCCTCTGATCGATGGACCGGAAGGGCGCCGATCGGTCGAAGTGATTCTGGCCATCTACAAGGCCGCACAATCCGGCCGCACCGTGACCCTCGGCACGCGGTAGACGACCGCCGACCGCGCCGTCCCGCCGGCCTTTCGCTCGGACGGCAAGCTGGGCAGGTTGAATGGAATGACAAGCGGCGCGAGACTGGTCGATCTAGGCAGTCGACGCAAGGTTCGCCCATTGCGCCTGTGACTGGCCGCCGGCTGGACGGAGCCGAGGGAGACTCGGGGAGACGTCGGGCTGTCCGACGGTTTTTTGTCGACGAATCGACGAATCGACGAATCGACCTTCTCGGTTGGCCTGAATCTTGGCACAATGGACGCCACATCGACGTTGGGCATGGAAGTCCACGTCGGTGTCTGAATGGTCGCTGAACAGGACTGGGCATCTTCGTGCGCCTGAAACCGCTGACGGATTGGCTGGTCTACCTTTTTGTTCGCATCTTCATCTGCCTGGTGCAGACGTTACCGATCGAGACCTGTCACACGTTGGCCAGGTTCTTGAGCATCGTGGCCAGTGACGTTGTGCGGCTTCGGTCCGGCGTGGTGGACGAGAATCTGCGGCACACGTTTCCCGACTGGGAACGCGCAGCGCGGCGCCGGTTCATGCGGCGCATGTGGGAGCATCTTTTTCTGATGGTGGCGGAGGTTGCCCAGGTCCACCGTCGGGTGCACGCGATGAGTTGGCGTCATTACGTGACGTTCCACAACAAGCCGTTGCTGGTGGGATACCTGCTGGACGCGCGCCCGAAGGTTCTCGTGACGGGCCACTACGGCAACTTCGAGGTGGCGGGTTACGTCTTGGGGATGTTCGGGTTTCCAACCTACACGGTGGCCCGCAAGCTCGACAATCCGTATCTTGACCGTTACCTGAACAAGTTTCGCGGCCTGACCGGCCAGTACATCCTACCCAAGCAGGGCTGCGCGCCGCAGGTGCAGGCGGTGCTGGAATCCGGCGGGATGCTTTCGGTGCTGGGCGATCAGCATGCGGGCGACAAAGGCTGCTGGGTCGAGTTCCTGGGCCGGCCGGCTTCCTGCCACAAGGCGGTGGCTTTGTTCACCCTGACATCCGGTGCCCCGCTGATCGTCTCGTTCCTGCGCCGCACGGATCGGCCGATGCATTTCGAGATCGACGTGGCGGGAATCGCCGATCCGCAGACCTGGGACCCGGACCTGGCGGCTGTCAAACCGTTGACGCGCTGGTATAACCAGAGGCTGGAGGAGATGATCCTGGCGGCGCCCGAGCAGTACTGGTGGGTGCATCGCCGCTGGAAGGGTCGGCCGCCCGGTCGGCGCGCCAAAGCCGCATAGGGGAGATGGTTGGGGGCGGCCCACGGCGTGTGCCGGTGCGACGGCCGGCGGGACGGTCTGGGGGTGGGGCGCTGGACGATGCGGGTCGCATCCTGGAGTGGTTGTCTGCCGGCGATGAGGGTGACACGGCACGGGTTTCCCGGTAGGGCGGTCCGAGCAAGGGGATGGGCCTTTGTCTTGCGGGCGCGCGTCTTGGTGCGGAGCGGCACGCGACCATGATTGACTTTCGCCCCTTCCGCAACACGGACCCGCCGGCGCTGTGTGAGATCTGGTGCGCGCAGCCGAACCTGCGCGCCATGTTCCAGCCGCTCTCGCCGGCAGCGCTGGAAGGCGGGGTGTTATCCCGGCCGTTTTTCGATCGGCACGGGCTGATCGTGGCGGCCGATTCTCACCGTCCGGTCGGGTTTGTGCACGCGGGGTTCGCCGTGGACTCGTCCGAATCGGCGCTCGACCATTCGGTCGGCGCGACCTGCATGCTTCTGGTCGCGGAGCACATGCAGCGGGCGGAGATCGCCGCGCAGTTGTTGGCACACAGCGAAGCCTACTTGCGGTCCTGCGGCGCAACGACGATCCGCGGCGGCGGCTCGCCGCGGGTCGCGCCCTTCTACGCCGGGCTGTACGGGGGTTGCAGCGTGCCGGGGGTCCTCGAGACCGATCACCGCACGCTCGAACTCTATCGCCGTGCCGGGTATGTCGAGACGGCGCGGCGTGTGATCCTGCAGCGACCGGTAGCCGGCTTCCGGGCCGTGATGGATCGCCAGCAGATTCAGCTGCGGCGGCAGTACATCGTGGAACCCGCGGCGGATCCGGCGCCGCGCACCTGGTGGGAGGCCTGCACGGACGGCCTGCTGGATCGGCATGTTTACGTCGTGCGCCCGCGCGCCGGCGGTGAGGCGGTCGCGGTGGCCATGTTCTGGGACATGGAGCCGCTGGCCAGCAGCTGGGGCGTGCACGCCCGCGGTCTCACGCGCCTGGACCTGCCCGCTCACCTGGATCGCGAACCGCTGGGGGTGTTCTTCCTGAGCGAAGCGCTGCGCCTGATGCAGCTCGACGGCGTCACGCTTGTCGAAGTGCATCTGGGTGCGGCCGACGCTGCGCTGCTGCAGCTCTTCCACAAGCTCGGGTTCCAAGCCGTTGAGCAGGCGGTGGAGCTGACGCGGCCGGCGGGGTAAGGGCGGCTACGGCGCGGCCGACAACTTCTGTAGGTGCTCGAGCAGCTGTTGGGATGCTTGAGGTTCCGCCGCCGCCAGCACCTGGGACAGTGGCGGAGCTGTCCCCGTGTCGCGAATCTGCGCCAGGTGAGCGCGCAGCAGCGCGGCGCGCTGCGGCGTGCTGTCCAACAGGAAGTGCATCCACGCCCAGGCCTCGGCATAGTCCTGCTGCGACATCGCCGCCGACATCGTCAGGCGTTCCAGTCGCTGCATGTCGGGGACCCAATCGCGCCGGCGCGTGGCTTCGAGCAACATGGCCAGATGCGGCCGGTTCAGTCCGCCTTGGCCGCGCGGCACTTCGAAATACTCCGCCAACCCCTCGTCGATCCACAACGGGAGGTGCGGCACCATCGTGTGCAAGTAGCCGTGCGTCACCTCGTGCCGGAGGTCTTCGGCGACACGATCGCCCCAGTGCGCATACACCTCCAACTGCGTGTCCCGCTCCAGGAAAAACGCGCGTCGATCGGGGAATTCCGGGTGGGCTGCCGCGATGTACCGCTCGAACCGCTCGGCGCTATCGAACAGGTACACGTGGATCGGCTCGTCGGACGCGGGCAGGCCGAGTCGCTCCACCAGGTCGTGGCGACGCGCCACCAGCTCCTCCACCAGCCGATGATGACTCGGCAGCCGGAAATCGCTGTGGATCACCAGCTGGCCGCGCTCCAGCAGATCGTCCGTCGGCAGCGTGACGGTGTTGCGCGAGAGCAGGCAGCCGGCCAGCAGCAGCACCGCACCGAAGATCAAGCGCCTCCCTGCTCGCATGGGGCTCCTCCCAGGTTCACCAAGCGGGCCGATTGTAACAGAAACCGGCCAGGCGCGGGAGGCGGTTTGCCGCGTGCCGGCGTGCGCGGCGCGTGCCGGCGTACGTCGGGCTCATCAGGATGGGCCCGTCGGCGGCTGCGGTCCGCTCGGCGCGCTATTGCCGGGCCTCTTCCTCCGGCAGCCCCCGGCGGTCTTCAGCGATTTCGTTGAGCAGGAAGACTTCGACGCGCGAGTTGAGTTCGCGCTGTTGCGGCTCGTGCAGCCCCGCCTGCGAGAGCCGAATGCGTTCCGATTGGATCCCTTGTTGGACGAGGAACTCCATGGTCTTCAGGCAGCGCGCATAGGAGAGTTGCCAAGGATCTTTCGCCGAGGAGGGCACGGACGGCGGCTGGCGCGCGGCATGGCCGCGCACTTCAATCCGGTGCGGGTCGCCGATCACGATCGGCACGAATCGTCGCAGCGCGTCCTGGGCGGCGTCATCGAGCTCCGTGGAGTCATCGGCGAACAGGATGACGGTGCCGATCCCCGTCCGCTGGCCGAACGCGCCGCGCAGCCGAAACGGCCGGCGGTTGTTCGGGTCGTTATCGGACGCCGCGTCGCCGTGCGCCTTGGGGTGCGTTTCGACATAGCCGAGATCCTTGCGCTTGGGGCGGAGTGCGCCGCCCTCGTCGAACCGCCCCAGCGGGTGGCTGAAATGCTCGGCCACCGCCTCCTTGATCTCCTCGCTCTGCGAAGTGATCCACATGACCATGAAGAACGCCATCATCGCGGTGGTGAAGTCCGCGTAGGCGACTTTCCATGCACCGCCGCCATGTCCCGCCATGATTCAGTCTCCCGGAAAGCCGTGGCCCGGTGTGCGCATCAATCCAGCGCCTTCAGCGCCGCCTCGAGTTCGTCGCGGTCCGGTCGCACGTCGCTGGCCGTCCCGCGCCGCGCCTGCTCGATCACCACCCGCGGCGACCGGTTGTTGGCGAACCCCTCGAGCATCGTGGCGATCGTGCGGAAGTAAGCGGTCTCTCCGGCCGCCAGGAAATCCATCTGGACGCTGATCGGCTGGATGAAACCGTACGACAACAGGATGCCCAGGAACGTGCCGACCAGCGCCGCGCCGACCTTCTCGCCGATCTCCTCCACCGGGCCGTCGATCGCGCCCATCGTCACCACGATGCCCAGCACGGCCGCGACGATGCCGAACCCCGGCAGCGAATCGGCGGTCTTGGTCAGCACGGCGATCGGCCCGTGATGCTCCTCTTCCAAAGCCTTGATGTCCGTCTCCAGCAGCTCGGGAAGCTGGTCGGACGTCACCGAGTTGTCGACGATCATCGCCAGCGACCCGCAGATGAACTTGAGCGCGTGATGGTTCTTCATCAGGCTCGGATACTTGGAGAACACCGAGCTGCTGTGCGGGTCGGACATGTGCGATTCCAACGCCAGGACCCCGTCGTACCGCGCCATCTTGAGCAGCTGATACATGGCCTTGAACAGCTCCTCATACGCGCGCTTGTTGTACGGCGACCCCTTGAGCGACTGGATGATCCCGCGCAACATGTCCTTCAGCACCCGCTTCGGGCACATCGTCACCAGCGCGCCCAACGCCGCGCCGCCAATCGTCACCAACTCGGACGGATGGATCAGATTGTGGACATGCCCTCCCGCCATGGTGAAGCCGGTGAGCACGGCGATTATCACGATGATCGAACCGACGATGACGAGCATGACGACCTCTTGCAGACCCGGGGCACTTCCGTCCCCCAAGTCTAGCTCACAGTCCAGCCCGCAAGGCCGGTCGGCGGGCGCGCCCAGCGCAGGGCAAGCGATCGATCGAGCCGCCATATCCGGACCGAGCCGCGGGCCGCTCAGTGCGCATAATCGGTGCGATCCGTACCCGCCGCGGGCGGGAGGTCGGTGATCAGCCGGTCGAGCTCCTCCGTGAGGCGCCCCAGGACCTGGTCGTAGGGCCACGCGCCGAGCAGCTGGCTGCCGCGCTTCAAGTGCACCAACGTCGGGCCGCACCAGAGACCCAGGTCGGCCGAGTCCGTTTCGCCCGGCCCATTGACGCGGCACCCCATGACGGCAATCGTGATCGGGTAGTCCCGGGCGTAGCGCGTCACCGCCTGGACCTGCTGCGCCAGTTCGACAAATGCCTGGTTCTCGACGCGCGAACAACTGGGGCAGGAGATGATGTTCAAGCCGCGCGCCGGGAACGGGGCGGCGTTGAGCATCCGGCCGGCTCGGATGTCCGCCAGGATCTGCCGGCCCGCCAGAACCTCCTGCCGCTTCTCGCGATTGGGCACGGTCAGGGACACGCGAATCGTGTCCCCAATACCGCAGCTGATCAACTGCTCGAACGCCAACCGCGTCTTCGTGACTCCGTCGGGCGGCAGGCCGGCCTCCGTCACCCCCAGGTGCAGCGGCACGTCCGGCCGCGCCGCGGCGAATCGCCGGTTGACCGCCACCACCCGGGCCGGGTCGGAATCCTTGAGCGACACGCAATAGCGCGTGAAGCCGAGTGCATCGAGCAGGGCACAATGCTCCAACGCGCTCTCGAGCATCGGGTTGATGCGGTCGTCCGGCGCGTACTGTGCACTCCGGGCCGGGTCCACACTGCCGCAGTTCACCCCGACCCGCAGCGCACAGTCGTGCCGACGCGCTACATCGACCAGGTACCGGACCTTCTCCTGCCACGGCTTGCCCGGCTCGTGATGGTACAAGTGCCCGGGGTTGTAACGCAGCTTGTCGACGTGCGGGGCCACCACCTCGGCCAGCCGGTAGTTCTCCTGCAGGTCGACCGACAAGGTGGTCGCCGTCTGCCTCCGGACCTCCGCCAGCGCCGCCGCGTCCGCCCGGCTGTCCGCCGCGATCCGGACCACGCCCGCCCCGGCGTCGGCCAGGGCGCGGACCTGCGCCACGGTCGCCGCCACGTCGCGCGTGCTCGTGGCCGTCATGCTCTGCACGGCAATCGGGTGCCCGGCGCCGATGGTGATCGAACCGATCGCCACGGCCCGCGTCGGATTGCGTGGGAGTTGCGGCTTCGCCAGTTCCTCGCCTTGCGGCATGTCATGTCTCGCCATGGCTGTGTGCCTGGATCTCTCGCGGTGCGTCATTCAGCCAGCGCTTTCATCAACGCCTCGACGAAGAAATACTCGCCCCACATCACCGACTCGTCCACGCCCAGCCCCTTGGCCGTGTGATAGACCCCATGCCGCAAGATGCCCTCCCAGCCGGGCGCGTCGATCGCCAGGTACGGCGGCGCGACCAGCGCGTCGAGCATGGCGAGCGCGGTGTTGCGGTACGCCTCGCGCCCCTGCGGGGATGCCGTCTGGCGGGCCAGGTCGAGCAGCCCGCTGGCGGCGATGGCGGCCGCCGACGTCTCCTTCTGGGCCCCCTCGGGCGGCGGGAGCGCCAGGTCGGCGTCGAAGTCCCAGTAGGGGACCCGGTCGGCGGGCAGGTGGCTGAGCCAGTAGTCCGCATTCCGCTCCGAAACCGCCAGGTACTGGCCATCGCCGGTCAGCGCGTACATCTGGCTGTAGCCGTAGAGCGACCAGGCCAACCCGCGCGCCCAGGCGCTGTCGGCATGCAACCCCTGGTGCGTCGACGGGCGCAAGAACCGCCCGGTCGCCAGGTCGAAGATCCCTTCGTGAGCCACCGAGCCGTCCGGACGCACCAGGCAGTCGCGCGTCGTGCGGCAGTGCGCGGCGGCGATCCGCGCCAGGTCCTGGTCCAGCGTCCTGTTCGCCACATACTGGATCAGCGGCACGTTCATCATGATGTCGATAAACAGCGACTCCGGCCCGATGAAACTGCACAGGTAGCGCCCGCGGGGCTGGAACCGCAAGGCCAGCGTCCGGCCCGCCTCGATGACCGTCTCCAGCAGCCGCTCGTCGCCCGTCAGCTCGTACCAGGGGAGGTAGGCGTTGAGAAAGACGAACCCCAGATCGTGGACCTGCGTGTCGCGCTTGCGGTGTTCGAGCAGTTGAGCGTAATGTTCGGCCCGCGCGCGCCACGCGGCCGCACCGGTCCGCCGATGGAACTGCCACATCATGCCGACCAGGAACCCGCCCGTCCAGTCGGTCCACAGCTCTCCGCCGTGGCGCCAGCGGCCGCCGGTCGTGTAGATCGGGAAATAGTCGGGGTGGCGGTCGACCAGCGCCGCCACCTGCCGCTCGGCGAACTCCAGCGCCCGCTCGTACCGCGCCACGCGATTCGTCTCTGACATGACCTGTTGCCTTACCCAGCCACCCTCCGCGTGCCAGCCGCCTCCAGCTCATGCTACCGGCGCTTCGGCCGTCCGGGAAGCCGGCCCAGACCCCGCGCCCGCCGCACTTGACGCACGGCGACCGCGCTGATATGGCAGTAGCCTGTGAACACGCCACCCCGTCTCCATATCGTGTTGCACCAGCCGGAGATCCCCCAGAACACCGGGAACATCAGCCGCACCTGCGTCGCGATCGGCGCGAAGCTGTGGCTGGTCCGGCCACTCGGGTTCCAGCTCGGCGAAAAGCAATTGCGCCGCGCCGGGCTGGACTACTGGCAGCACTTGCAGTGGGAAGTGGTCGATGACTGGGAGTCGCTGCTGGCGCGGATCCCCGACTTCCGGCCGTGGTTCTTCTCCAAGTCGGCGCGCCGGGTCTACACCCATGTGCGCTACGAGCCGGGCGACGCGCTGGTGTTCGGCTCCGAAACGGTGGGCCTGCCGCGGAGCTTGCTGGACCCCGGCGCGGCGCGCAGCGTCCGCATCCCGATTCGGCCGCACGTGCGCAGCCTCAACCTGTCGAACGCCGTGGCCGTGGCCGCCTATGAAGCGCTCCGCCAGTGGGATGCCGGCGGCTGATCGCCGACTGGGGTGCACCGGCCTGACCGACTCCCTGGGAGTCGCCAGCCGCCGCGCGTGCCGGCCCTGACGCGCGCCCCCCCGCTGGCCGCACCCGCCCGGCCGTCGACTATCGGACTCGCCGCGCGGAGTCACTGCTTGTCCAGCCGGTAGGAGTAGATCGGCAGATGCCGGTAGTAGACTTCCAGCATGTAGGTGGACAGGCAGGTTACATAGAGCCGGCCACCGTGCGGGCCCCAGCGGTCTCCGGTCGGGTCCCAACTGCCCGCTTCCTTGCCGAACTTGACCTGGTTGGTGGGGATCACCTCGCGCATCGTGCTGTTCCACTGCACCCAGTGTTCGCCTTCCAAGTGGTGGAGGACCTGCGTGGCGTAATACCAGTAGTAGACGTCGCGCTCCTCCCAGTCGATCGGGTTGTTCAGCAGGTGTTGTGCGCCGCGGAGCAGTCGCGGATCCTTCCGGCCCCACCCCAGGTACTCGCGGCACAGCAAGGCTTCCGCCGTCATCGCCGGGCTGTATCCCTGCCGGACCGGCTGGTACTTGTAGAGCGCGCCGCTGTCGAGGGCCACGGTGTCGAGAAACGCCGACACGCGCTGGAGCGTGGGACTGGGCACGTCGAGCCCCGCCATCAGAGCGCTCTGCAGCCCCATCACGTACCAGCCGGTCACCGACGTGTCGCTGTCGATCCGCGGCTGATAACGCCAACCGCCTTCCGCCGACTGGATGTCCACGGCGTAGTCTACCGCGCGCTGCGCCGGCCCCCGGAAGGCCGACGATTTGGTCATCCCGTAGATCTCGCACAGCGCGATCATCGCCAGTCCCTGGCTGTAGGCGCGTTCCTGGTCGAGGCCTTCCCGCGAGAAGCTGCCGTCCCGGTTCTGCTGCGGGAGCAGGAACCGCCAGCCGTTTCGCACCTGCTCCTTGTACTCGCCCTGCTCCGGAGTGTGGCCGTCGCCCTGGAAGGCGATCAAGGCCATGGCCGTGGCGGCCACCTTGTTCTCGCTGTAGGCGCCGCCCACATACGGACCCTGCAGGCTCCAGCTGCCGTCCCGACGCTGGTTCCGCTTGAGCCATTCCAGCGCATGCGTGACCGCTTCCTGCGTGAGCGCGGTGCCGCCGTACCGGGTGAGCAGACCACGTTTCCTCCCGGCCTCTCGACCGCTCAACGCCATGCCAATCGACGGCGCGCTGAGACGGCTCTCGGGCAGCAACCCGCCCAGATTCACATCGAGCACCGGCGGCCGGGCCAGCGGATCGATCACCTCGATCTCACCCATCGAAAACCCGGACGTCTGGCCGTTCGACAAGTCCAGCGGGGCATGCAGCGATTCGTCGTCCAACTGGTCGCCCAACGTCTCGGCATACGTGGCGTTGATCGTGAGGAACGTGGGCAGCTCCCGGCCGACCACGATCAGCGACAGGATGATCAGCGCGGCCGTATGAAAGACGAAGCTGATGAGCCAGGCCGGTGCGGTCTTGATGGCCACTTCCGCCAGATCTTCCGGCTCCAACGGGTCCGGGGCCGGTCCATCGATGGCCAGCGCGCCCTGATCGGCGGTGCGCGCCGAGCCGGGCGGGACGGACGGGCTCCGCGGCGGTGGGGGGGGCGTTTCGCGCCGGAGGGCTCCCGCTCCCTTGCGGGGCAGCGGCAGCGGCGCGGCTTGCGGCAGGGCGCGAGCCGTGGGCAGCGGGGGCTCACCGGCCTTGAGGGGTATCCCGGCCGACGACCGCGGCGCAGGTTCAGACGTGACCACCGAGAAGTCCGGCAGCCGAATCGCCTCGCGACGGTCCCGTTTTTTCCGCGTCATGATCGCGGTCCCACGCCTGAGCGGCGGCCCTTTGGTTGAGTCTACCCCGTCACGCTCGAACCGGCAAGCAAACTCCGGTCCGCCCCGCCGTTGGGCCGTTGGTTGGTCGGCCGCCGCACCGGCGGCAAAGGATGCCCCGGCACGACCGGCAGGAACGGCACGACCGTCGGCCCGATCGGCACCGGCGACGACAACCGGATCGATCCCCCTCGACGACGCGCGTCGAATGTGTACAATGACGGCGTTCATCTGGCATGACGCGGGGTGGAGCAGTCCGGTAGCTCGCGAGGCTCATAACCTCGAGGTCGCAGGTTCAAATCCTGTCCCCGCAACTTCACACCCCGGTTTCGAAATCCCGAGACCGTAGGGTTATATGGAAGGCCGGCGCCGAGAGTCGTCGGCCTTTTCGCGTTTTAGGGCCTGTTGTGGCAATGAGTTGCACCGAGGGGTTACAGACCGCGCTCTCGGTCCGCAATTCGCGCGCGACTCACACTCACACAGTTGCGGCCGCCGCTCGGCCCCATTTCCGCCCCAAACTCTCGCCAGTCTCTGACTCTCGCGCCGCCTGGGTTATCGAGGAGTTGCGAGCGCTCAATCGGTCGCAACCCTTTCGCAACTAGCCCCCATGCGGCTGGTATTTCGCAATGGTCACAGGATGACGCCGTCTGCCAGTCGTCACCTATCCAATCAACTACTTCGCCGACGGACAGTTGGCACGTTGATTGCGAGATGGCAAAATGACGACCAACGGTGGTACCGATCCCAGTCGGTGGCCACGTGTGTTGGAAACCGAACTGTTGTTGGTCGCTCTCCAGTGAGTTGATTGGGCGACACTTGGTAGCACGAATCGCCGTTGTTGTGCCGCGAGTCATGCCGCTGATGTGATCGCAATAGTCCGTCGGAGCGGTGTGCGTCCGGCGGCATAATTACATATTTGGCGGCATGAGAGTGTTCAGCAATGTTGATGTTGCTGGCCTTATTACAATTGGTTGGTTTGCCGCTTCTGGGAATGTACCTCGCTCTCGTGGCGGTGGCCGCGACAGTTCGACGCCGCAACGCCTTGCGGAGCGTTTCGCTTGCGGCGATCTCCATGACACTGTGTTTGTCTGGCGCTTTGTGGTTTCTTGATGACGGCTGGGGGTTCCTGAAGTCTGGCATAGTGGTCGCGATCGCCGCCTGCCTTTTCGTATTTGCTGTTGTCTGGATGCGCATTCAAGCCGACCCGCCGGCTGTGACTAGCGAAACAAGGTGGAAAGCACTCGGCCTGTCGTCGGTCCCGGCTGTGACGTTCATCGGAACTGCGGTTGGATACCGAGTGGGCGCCGTGTTCCCGCACTTGCTCTCGGATCGGTGGGGCTTGTTTTGGGGGCAGATCATTGGGCTCTTGGTCGGCTGCGGTATCGCCTTTTCTTCTGCATTGATCGGCCGTCGCGGCATCGGGAGAGATAGCAGTTAGTGTAGTCGTTGCGGCGACGGCACCGCTTCCAGCGGCCATCTGGGGTGCGGCGTGGCTGTGTGCCTTGAGCGGTGTCCGCCGCGCGAAGGGATTCGCGCGGATGGCAGCCGTATTCAGTCTGGTTGTCCTGGTGGTTCACGGCTTGTTGGTGATTGCGGCCGCATTGGAGCTTGGGCTGCACTAAGTCACCCTTTGCTGCGCGACCGGACGCATGCCCCGGCAGAGGCATCCGGCGGCCGGTGTTGGGCGGCCGGGCGGCGAGGACTACAATGGAGCCGTCGGCGTCCCGAGAATCGAACGTTACTGGCCGAGGCAGCCGGGTGTGTCGCAACCTCGCTCAAGGCGAGCGTGCCTCAGGCAGATTGAAGGACGTAGGTGGATCGGAACCGAATGTGAGTGGCTACGCCCATGCGTGACAATCAGTTCCTCCCGGCGAAGTTTCTGACTGACAAGTCCCTGACGTCGGACGATTTGGACGACTTAGAGGCGGCTCATTTGATTGTCGTTCCCGGAAGCGCGCAGCCCGTTCCGTTTGGATACCTTCATTCGGAGTGGCTCAAGTTCCGTCGGAAGATGAGAGACGGCGACCAGCTTCGCGAGGTCCGAACGCCGGTGTGCTGGGGTGTGGCGTTGATACGCAAGGACCGAATTATAGACTTCATGCCTATCGAGGATTTTGGCACCAGTGAAATGGAACTTCCGACCCCAGACCTCAACGATCCGTGGTACTTCATCGAGGCAGGAGAGTACGCCACCGCGATTGAGGCGTATTCGGAACGGATTCGGTCAACGCCCGAATCGACCGAATCGCGCTGGCACGCTGCCCGTGCGGTGGCATATCTCGCGTCGGGTCAATATGACTTGGCCATCCGTGACTTTGAGACTGCGGATCGACTCGAACCCCTGAAGTGCGGTGCAGACCGGCAATGGTTGGCCGGCGTCCATTGGGTTGCCGGACGACATGACACAGCCCAACAGATCTGGCGCATGCTCGTCACGGAACTTGAGCGTGGGGCGATCACCTACACCGACGCTGCGGGCGGCGTTGAACACGGGTGCAATCTGTGGTTTGCCGGAGTCTCGACGGGAGACGACGGTTGCGTGGCGCTCGCGCGCAGTTCGATGAGACGGCTGCTCTTCAGGTCGCGGGCAAAGAACTGGCCAGGGCCGATAGCGGCCTTCTTGCTGGACCAGATAAGTGAGCCGGAGATGCTATCCTACGTTTCGGACGTAGATGGACTGCGGCAACGCGAGCTATGTCAAGCACTGTTCTACTCCGCGATCCTTCAACGGACTTTGGACAACGACGCGGGCTTTCGGGAACGCATTACCCGGGCACTTAGTGACAGACGGGCAATTATGGAGATGGAGTACTTCCTCGCACAGGCGGAAACGGGGCGACTGGGGCAGTCCGCCACGGAATGAGGGCTCGAATGCACGAGACCTCGCTGCCCGTGCGTATCGAGGCAAGTAACCACCGTTGGATGCGCGGCGCTCGCCCGCCTCCGCAGAGGCATCCGGCGGTCGCTGTTGGGCGGCCGGGCGGCGGCGGGGCAGAATGGATCCGTCGGCGCGTCCCGAGAACAGACCGTATTGTCGGACTGCTCAGCGACGGCCATATGTGGAGATCAGGATGGGGCGAAGACTGTTGCATCGGACGGTGCCGATGGTATCTTGGAACCAGTCCGTTCGAGTGGTCCGTACCTCCGCCTCAAGTCCAGTCACGGGGAGGCCGCCATGTACGTCCGCGTTGTCACTCTGCCTGTTCTGGTACTGCTTGCTGCGGTACTGCCTGCAACGCCTGTGAGCGCGCAGGAAGCGGCCAAGGAAACCACGACCACTGTTGCCACGCTGACCCAGGGCGGACAGACAACCTCCGTGGGCCAGCGGTGGGCGGTGCTGATCGGGGTGGATGATTATCAGTGGGCGCGCAAACTCCAGTGCTGTGGGGCGGACGTGAGCGCGCTGGCCGAGCAGTTGACGGCCGCCGGGTTCGCCAAGGACCACGTGTTCCTGCTGCACGATAAGGCGGACGCGACTCGGTATCGCCCGACCAAGACCAATGTGGATGACAATCTGAAGCTTGTGCTGGGCTTGGTGGAGAAGAACGACCTGTTGGTTGTCGCCTTCAGCGGGCATGGCGTCCATCTGGACGGCAAGAGCTATCTGTGTCCCCAGGACGCCAAGCTCGACGATCCGCAGACGCTTGTGCCGGTCGACGGCGTGTACGAGATGCTCGAAAAATGCCCGGCCTCGCTGAAGCTGCTGATTGTCGACGCCTGCCGCAACGATCCCCGCGCCGGGAGCGAGAAGAGCCTCACAGCCGATAGGGACGCCAAGGCCTTCGTCGGCGACTTCGCCGCGTCCCTGGAACGCCCGCCCCACGGCATCTTTCAGATGACGAGCTGCGCGCCGGGCGAGATCGCACGGGAAGATGAAGAACTCAAGCACGGGGTCTTTATGCACTTCCTGCTCAGCGGCTTGACCGGGCAGGCCGACTCGAACCGTAACGGCCGCGTGTCGCTCACTGAGCTGTACGAGTTCACCAACGTCCAGACGAAGACCTACGTGGCGCGCAAGTTCTTCGACTCCCAGCGCCCTGGACTCAAGATGGATCTCTACGACAACTTCGACCTGACGCTCGCGCCTCCTGCAGAATTGACCAACTCGATCGGGATGCAGCTGAAGCTGATCCCGGCCGGGGAGTTTCTGATGGGATCACCCGCCGGTGAAGCCGAAGGATCCAACGACGAAGGTCCGCAACGTTCGGTGCGGATCACGCGGCCGTTTTACTTGGGCGTGTACGAAGTGACGGTGGGCCAGTTCCGGCAGTTTGTGGAGGCAACTGATTACCGCACGGAGGCGGAGCGGGATGGGGAAGGCGGTTGGGGTTGGACGGGAAAGAAATGGGAGGGGCGGAAACCTGAGTTCACTTGGCGGACCATCGGGATCCCTCAACCGGATAGCTACCCTGTGGTGAATGTGAGTTGGAACGATGCTATGGCGTTCTGCCAGTGGCTGAGCGCGAAGGAGGGCCGTGCGTATCGCTTGCCGAGCGAAGCGGAGTGGGAGTATGCGTGCCGTGCGGGTAGCACCACGCCATTTCATTGGGGGACGGCGCTCAATGGGAAGGAGGCCAACTGCGACGGGAATTATCCGTACGGTACGACGGAGAAGGGTCCGTATCTGGTGCGTCCGGCGCGGGTAGGATCGTACGCGCCGAACGGTTTTGGTTTATATGACATGCACGGGAACGTGTGGGAGTGGTGCCAGGACTGGTATGACGGCGAGTACTACGGGAAGTCCCCGCCGGAAGACCCAACGGGGCCTGCGACGGGCTCCATCCGCGTGTACCGGGGCGGTAGCTGGAGCAGCTCTGCGTCGCTCTGCCGGGCGGCGAACCGTGGCAGGAACGAGCCGGGCGACCGCAGCCACAACCTGGGCTTTCGCGTGGCCGCAGTTCCGTCAGCCAGTCCAGCCAGTCCAGCAAGTCCCGCGAGCGAAGCCGCGAGCGCAAGCCGGTAGGGCCGCAGGGCGGAGCCCCGGCCCGTACCGAGCTGGAGCGGCGGCGGAGCGAGCGGCAGGTGGTGACCGCATGAAAAGAAGGTTCCAGATGATGAGTTATCCTCTAAACACAGCCCTTGATACTAAGCGCAGATTTCGGACATTGCGTGCCACGGCTCCGTACCATGGCGTAGCCGGATGTCTCGCAGGTTTGCTGGTCCTGGGCGCGTGCATGCGGGCTATCGGCCAAGGCTCTGTACCGACCGACACGCAGCCCGCGCCGCAGGACATCCGCCAAAACAATCCCGGCTTCCTCGTGCGCGCAGACGTGAACAAAGGTTCTCGGTCGTATCGCGAGGGGGACACGCTCTACGTCCAGGTGGCCTCGTAGGAAGAGGCCTATGTGTACGTCTTGTACAAGCGGGCCGACGGCCAGATCTTCCAGATATTCCCTAACGACGAGCAGTCGCAGAATCGCGTCCCCGCGCGCCAGACGGTCCAGATCCCGGCGGCGGAGAACGACCTGTTTCGCTGGGTCGTCGGCTCGCCGTTCGGCAAAGAAACGATCAAGGTGCTGGCTGCCAAAGAGCCGCTCGAAGGGCTATCCGACCCAGCGCTCCGGGAAAAGTTCTTCAATCGCCTGTCCCCGGCGCAGACTAAGGGCATTGCACTCGAACTGGGACCCGCTGATCCGACGTGGGCCGAAGACACCGTCGAGATCATGACCTACGCCCGCGACCAGCAACTGCCTGCAGGCGTGCGGCGGTGGGGCGTGTTTATTGGCGTGGGGCAGTATGCCTTCAACGACGACTTCGTGGCCGCCACCGAAGGCAAGGCCAGCCTGAACCAAGTGCCCGCGCATCGGGACGCCCGCGCTCTGGCAGATGTACTGCAGGAAGTCGGCCAGTTGAGCGAAGTGCGCGTCTTGACCAATGAGCAGGCGACGCGGGAGAACGTGGAAGAGGCCCTGACCCGCTGGCTGCCCTCCGTGTCCAGGCCGGGCGACGTGGTGCTGATCTACTTCTCGGGCCGCGTGCTGTTGTTGCCCGGTGATCAGGCGAACCACGGTGCGGCAGTGCTCGCGCCCTATGACTTTTTGCCCTGGCCAGCGCTCGTGAGTGTCTTGAAACGGATCAAGGAGAAGCAGGGCCAAGTGGAGGCCGACCTCGCACCGTTCATCGAGCGAGCCGTGGGGGTGGTGAAGCAGGCCGGTTCGGAAGAGCGCGCGGCGATCGAGCTGGTGCGCCAGACCGGCGTGCCTCAGCCGCTGGTCGCCCACTGGCTGCAGCGCTTGGCCGGACGGCAGGTCGTGTTGATCCTCGACACGGCGCACGCCGGGGCCTGGGGTCCGCAGGGGTCGGCGGCAACGGGCAACGACGCCTTGTCGCCGCGCCAATTGTGGGGCGATGGGGTCAGTCGCCTCAAGGGACTGGGCCAACAGGAGATCGCCCTGCTGGGCGCGTGCGGGCCGCGCGATAGCGACGTGCTACGAGCGCCGGAAGACCTGAGCCTGATGACGCATTGCCTGACACGCTGGCTGGCCCAAGCGCCCGGTCCGCTGACGGTCGAACAAGGACACCAGATGCTGGCGACCAACATGGAGAAGTTGTTTACGGAACTCAATGACAAATTACAGGCCGACGGCAAGCCCCGCGTGGAACCCTATCGGCCGCACTACGAGAGCAGCTGCACGCGGCCGGTCGTGATCAAGCCGTGAGGCAACGGTGCCGAACGGCTGTAACGCGCCTGCTGCTGCGACAAGTTCAAGTCGAAAGAATGTGCACTGCCAACTGACAGGTGTAATCCGATGCATGGTGAATTGTGGCTCCGCTGGCGTCGACGGCATCGGTGTTTCGCCGTGGCCTGTATCAGCGCCGCGCTCGTGTGGGTCATAGCATCCGTTGCGCAGGCGCAGCCGCCGGAGTCAAAGCCAGTCGCACCAGAGCCACCCAGGGAAACGACCGCCGCCCCCCCCGACGCCGCGCAGCCGGAGAAGAGTGATTTTCCCGGTGCCGCGCTCTTCAACAGCCACCCACCGTTCCTCGTGGGCGTCACCGTTTCGCACGCGAACCTGCAGTATCAGGAGGGCGAGCTGTTGTCCGCCACCTTCACGGCCGAGAAGGAGGCGTTCCTCTATCTCCTGTACCATCAGGCGGACGGCCAGAGTCTGCTGCTCTATCCCAACCCCGCCGCGCGCGACCAGCGTTTGCCTGCCGGGCAGCGTGTGACGATCCCCACGCCCGGCGGCGACTATCGCTTCCGTGTCCAACCGCCGCTGGGAAAGGAAGTTTTTCAGATCCTGGCCACCACCGTGCCGCTGGACGAACTCAACGCCCTGGTGCGGGACAGCGGCCCGGCCCCGGTCATTCCTGCCGAGCTGATCGCACGGCTCGCTAATCGGCTGGCGCAGGATCCGGGCAGCTGGACGGAGCACCGCGTGCGGATCGAAACCCTGGCTGGAGCCGCGCCGCAGCCAGCGCGACCGGCGCGCCGCGTGGCTCTGCTGATCGGCGTGGACGACTACGAAGATCCGCAGCTGTGTGAACCGGGCCAGCGGTTCCGTACCGGCGCGGAATTGATGCGCGACGCGCTGACTCAACATGGGGCTGTCTCGCCCCAGGACACGAAGATCCTGTTGGGGAAGGATGCGACCCGCGCCGGGATCGAAGAGGCGGTGGTCCGCTGGTTACCGAGTGTGTCGGCACCGGGTGACACGGTGTTCATCTTCTACGCGGGCCATGGGTTGACGGTCCCGAGCGCTGACCCGGAGAAGCCGGGTGGGCGTGACGGCCTGCTCTCCACGTATGACAACAAGGTGCCCGGCCCGGTCGAGTCGGTGGCGCAGCTGGAGGGCCACTTGCGCGAGAAGCAGGTTTCCGATGACGCGCTGGCCCGCTGGCTGCAGGAACTTCCGGGCCGCCAGATCGTGTTGATGCTCGAAACCTGCCATGCCGCGTCGATGCTGGATCAGCGGGTGCTCACCCGCTTTTTCGCCGCCAAGGCCGCCACGGTCAAAGGACTGTCTCAGACCAACATGCTGGTGATGGCCGCCTGCACGCCCGAGGAGTCCGGCTACTCAGCGAAAGACAAGCCCGTGCTGATGGCCTACTATCTCGCCGAAGCCATGCGCGACCTGCCCAAACCCGTCACTGCGCGGCAGGCCTTTGAACACTACCGCGACAAACAGCTCGAGTTCCTGCGCGGCCAAGGAGCGCAGGGCTACCAGGAACCGCTGCTGATCGACACCATCCTGCTGCCCGTCCTGCTGGCTCCGCAGCCGCAGTCCGTCAGCACCAAATAGCGCCGGGAGGGGAGAACGATGCATCACAGGTCTGATCAGCGGCCCAGGGAAAGCAGGTCCGAGGCAACCAGCGGCGATGTGCGTGTGCGCCAACCAGGGCCGGTGCTCGCGGCCCTCGTCACCGCACTGTTGCTTGTGTCTGCGCAACCGGGTCAGGCTCGGGCGGCACAGTCGGCCGAGGAGCCCGCGCTGGACGAGTCCTGTGCCTGGGCCGTCCTGGTCGGCGTGGAAAAGTACCAGCATGTCGCCCCGCTCAAGTACACGGTGCGGGATGTCACGCAGTTGGCGGCCACGCTCCGCGAACGCTGCGGTTACGCGCCGAGCTGCCTGCTGACGCTCACGGATCACGACGCCGACGCCACGCTGCAACCGACGCGCGCTAATCTTGAACAGCAGTTGCAGGGGTGGCTCGCCAAGCCGCGACCGCAGGACACCCTGCTGGTCTACTTCAGCGGCCACGGGTTTCGGGACCCAACGTCTCAGAAGATGTATCTGGCTCCGCTGGACTGCGATGTGAAACAACTCGACGCGACCGGCATCTCCGTGGCGTGGCTGCGCGATGTGATCAAAGCGTGCCCGGCTCGCTTCAAACTGCTGGTGCTGGACACCTGCCATGCGGGCTCGGAAAAGAGTCTGTCCGGCGCAGATCAGCTGGTGCCGACGGACCTGGGCGAATCGTTCAAAGACCTGAGCGGCGTGGTGACCTTGGCCAGCTGCAAGGCCAGCCAACAGAGCCAGCTGTGGGACGAGAAGCAGCAGTCCCTGTTCAGCTTCTGGCTGAATCTGGGGCTGCGCGGTCCGGCCGACCTGGACGCGGATGGGGCGGTGGACGTAGACGAACTTTACAAGTTCGTGGAGAACCGAGTGCGGGCGAGCGTCGAAGCCCGGTTCTCCGTAGCGCAGACACCCGCGCGGATCATCCCGGCGGACGTGACGGGCGTGCAGGTGGTGGTCCGCCCGGCGGCCCAGACGCTGCGGCAGGCTCTGAGCGATTTGGCGGAGATCCTGGCCAGCGCCGGGGCCGACCAGCAGCGGCCGCAGCTGGGCGTACTGGAGTTCAAGAACGATACCGAGGCGGGCGAGATGCTGCACGCCAACTTCGGACTGCTGGGCCGCTACTGCGCCGAGTTTCTGGAGGGCGAACTGGCGCGGGCCGGAGGCGACCGCCTGCGCGTGGTGGACCGGCAGACCCTCCAGCGGGCACTGGCCGACGAGGGCTTCAGTCTGGCCGATCTGGGCTCACCGGCCGCCCTGCAACGGCTCTCCAAGCGACTGGGCGGTCAGGTCCACTTAGTCGACGGCACGCTGCGTCATCGCGCGGGCCGCGAGATGATCTGGCAGTGTAAGCTCCGCAACGGGGACACGGGGGACGTGCTGGAGCGCGTCGGCGGGCGCGTGCTGCTGAACGTCAACGAGTGGGCCATGATCGGCCGGAGTGTGGCCGTGACGCCCGCCGATCGCGTGGTGGAGCACACTCCCGGCGGCGATCCCGTGAAACCGCCGGAAGATCAGGTGGTCGATCGCCTGGACCAGCGCGCGGAAGGGCCACATCCCTTGCAGGACGAGTCGTTCCCGCTGCGCGTCAAGATCCGGGTGGACGGGAAGGAACGCGCGGGCGAGTTTCGGGGCAACGAGTATTTTGTGCCCCTGCGCAAGGGCGAGGTGTATGAGATCGCGGTGGAAAACCGCAGTGGGCATCTGGTCCTCATGCGCCTGCTGGTGGATGGTCTGAACACGCTGCCGGAGAAGGAGGACGCCGCCAAGGGCGTGGCCACGTACGTGATCGGCAAGCGGGTGAACCTGGACGAAGCGCGGCATTGGCTGCTGCGCCCCGAAGACGGCCAGAAGTTCACGGTGCGCGGCTTCTTGACCGACGTGGGTCCGCAGGGTAAGCTGCGGGAGTTCAAGGTGGTGGATGCGGCGGAGTCGCTCGCCGCGCGGCGCAAGTTCACGGACCAGATCGGCCTGATCACCGCCGCGTTCTACGCGCCGGGCGGCGTGGACCGTGGTCTGGGGACCGCGCCCGGTACACTGCGCGATGAGCGAGTACTCGAAGGGGAAAAAGTGACAGTGGGCAATGTGCTGGCGGTGATCCACATCCGTTACGGCGAAGCGGAATGAGCGACGTAACGCGCGGGTCGACGCGAGGAGTATTCGAAGATGACGTACCGTGTGATTGTGGTGGCGTGCGTGCTGGCCATCGGCGGCGGTTTCGAGTCGTCCTACGCTGTGGCCCAGGACACACCGGCGGCCAAGGAAGTGGCGAAGGCCGCTGCCGCCGTGGGCCAGCGATGGGCGCTGTTGATCGGCGTGGACGACTACACGTGGGCCAGCAAGCTGCAGTACTGCGGGGCCGATATGCGGGCGCTCGCGGAACAACTGACGGCCAGCGGCTTTCCGCAGGATCACGTCACCGTGCTGCACGACAAAGCCGAGAAGACGAACCTCCGACCGTCGACGCATCCTGTTGACGATGTGATCACCAACTCGATCGGCATGCAGCTGAAGTTGATCCCCGCCGGTGAGTTCCTGATGGGATCACCCGCCGGTGAAGCAGGTCGCGACAGCGACGAGGGCCCGCAGCACAGGGTGAAGATCACAAAGCCGTTTTACCTGGGTGTGCACGAGGTGACACAGGCCCAGTACGAGGCGGTGATGGGTAAGAAGCCGTCGTACTTCAAAGGCTCGGACCTTCCGGTCGAGAGCGTCAGCTGGGAGGAGGCGAAGGAGTTTTGCCAGAGACTGTCGGCGCGGGAGAACCGGACGTATCGGCTGCCGACGGAAGCGGAGTGGGAGTATGCGTGTCGTGCGAATACGACGACGGCGTACAACTTTGGGAATGAAACATCGCAGCTTGGGGGCAGCGCTTGGTTTTACGGAAACAGTGATGGGAAGACTCATTCCGTGGGCGCGAAGCGGCCGAATGCTTGGGGTCTGTACGACATGCACGGAAATGTGTGGGAATGGTGTGAGGACTGGTATGGCGCCGAGTACTACGCCAAGTCGCCGCCGGAAGACCCGACGGGGCCTGCGACGGGCTCCGACCGCGTGTTCCGGGGCGGTAGCTGGAGCGTCTCTGCGGCGAACTGCCGGGCGGCGAACCGTAGCGGGTACGTGCCGGGCTACCGCAACAGCCGCCTGGGCTTTCGCGTGGCCGCAGTTCCGTCTGGCAGGTAGGCAAGTCAAGCCGAGCAAAGCGACGTGCGGCAGCGGAGCGGTCGGCGTGACGTGCCTCGCGGAGCGAGAGTCTGCCGACCGCTGGAGCTGCCCACGTCGCGGCCCAAGTGGGGTAGTGTACACGCGCACTGTCCAATACTGAACATGCGAACACATGCAGGCACAGGTAGCCATGCCATTCAAATTCTTCTACATCGCCGTGCGGGATCCGGGACCTGCAGAGTCCGAACTGAATGCGTTTCTGGTGAACCATCGCGTGCTATCCGTGGAGCGTCGGTGGGTCGACCAGGGTGGCGATTCGTTCTGGGCATTCTGTGTGGACTACTTTGACAGCGCGTACGGTTCAGGTTCACTCGACAAGTCGCGCGGGGGCAGGACGCGCGGTAAGGACTACCGCGAGATCCTCAGCCCGGACGATTTCACGCGGTTTGCCCAACTCCGGGAACTGCGGAAGGAGCTGGCGCAGGCGGAGGCCGTTCCCGTCTACACGATCTTCACCAACGAGCAGCTCGCGCAGATGGTCCAGGCCCAGGTGCAGAGCCGCGCGGACCTCGAACGGATCGCCGGTGTAGGTGACGCGCGCATCGAGAAATACGGGCAGCGCTTTCTGGAGGTGTTGCGGCGCGACGTGGACAAACCTGATGAAACGAGCGGGGAATCTGTTTGACCAAATCGTGGCCTGGGACAATCTGCGGCTGGCGGTGGCTCGCGCGCTGCGCGGGAAGCGGGGCCGACCCGATGCTCGCCAATTCGTGGGGCAGTTGGATACGCAACTTCGGATCATGCGCGAGCGGCTGCTGTCAGGGACGGTCCCCTTGGGTCATTGTCGGCAGTTCGTGATTCATGATCCCAAGGAGCGGGTGATCACCGCGCCCTGCTTTCGCGAGCGCGTGCTGCACCACGCCGTGATGAACGTCTGCGAACCGCACTTCGATCGCTGGCTGATCGACGATACGTTCGCGTGCCGAAGTGGGAAAGGCCGCATTGCGGCGCTGCTGCGCGCCCGGCAATTCGCCCACCGCTTCCCGTTCTTCCTGAAGCTCGACATCCGCAAGTACTTTGATAGCGTGTCGCATGAGCAGCTGCTCGCGCGGCTCCGCAGGCGATTCAAAGACGATCGGCTGCTGGAGTTGCTGGAACGCATCGTCCGCTCGTTCCGTGGTGCCACGGGGCGCGGCCTGCCCATCGGTAGCCTCACGTCCCAGCACTTCGCGAACTTCTACCTGGGCTGGTTCGATCGCGTGGTCAAGGAGCAATGGCGCGTGCCGGGATACGTCCGGTACATGGATGACATGATCGTGTGGGGTCATTCCAACGCAGCACTGCGGATTGCGTGGCGTGACGCGCAGGCGTTTCTGCATGACGAACTCGCGCTGGACCTCAAGCCTACGCCTTATCTGAACCGCAGCCGCCAGGGCGTGGATTTCCTGGGCTGCCGCGTGTACCCGCATCATCTGGCCCTGAACCGGCCGAGCCGGACGCGATTCAGGTGGAAGCTACGGGCACTGGAGGAACAGTACCTGCAGGGCCGCATCGGTGAGTCCCAGCTTCAACAACAGGCCACGTCGCTCATCGCGTTCACGCGGACACCTGAGTTGCGGAGCTGGCATTTTCGGCGGGATGTGTTACAACGATTGCCGGTGGGCGGTCCCAAGGCTCCAACCGCGTGAACCGGGGCGGTAGCTGGAACAACTCTGCGACGAACTGCCGGACGGCGAACCGTAACAGGAACGAGCCGGGCAACCGCAACAACAACCTGGGCTTTCGCGTGGCCGCAGCTCCGCTTGACGAGTGGATGCTCCCCAAGACGGAACCGACTGCCCGCCGGTCCTGCTGGTCATCGTGCCGAGCAGGCAAACACACTTGGGCCGCCCGGTGCTGGTAGCCACGGCAAACGCTCCGGGCGGCCATGTGCTGGCGTGCGTCTGGCCCGCAGAACTGCCCCGCAGGGTGGCGGCCATAGCCCATGGATGGACTGCTGGGGCCGGACTGCCGACGGTGGCCATTCGACGTGGTCGGTTGTTCTCCGCCAGTCCGAACTCAGGCGAATGCGATAATGCCGGTCGGTCGATGTCGTACGCGACGGCGCGGGTCTGCGGACCGCAGGACATTGGACGAATTTCACGCAGATTTCTGGAAATCGTTGATGGCTGGAACGCACGGTTTGCGATTCACTGGTGGACACATGGGTCGACCGCACGAGCGTACTGCTCGCGGCTCTGCGCCAAGAGTCTGCCATGGATACCGACCCAACGGAATGTTACCTGGAAATGTACTGGGCCATGCGCGACGGGAGGCTGGCCGAGGCCCGGCAGCGCGCAGAGGAATTGAAGACGCTGTTGGAACGAGGCCTTGCGCCACTGCGGTACTCGGATGTCGAGGTGCGCGCGTACTTGGCCAGCGTGCTGCGACGCACGGCGGGCGTGCGCGATGATGGCACCGCTGCCAGCTGAGAGCAGCCACGCCGCACCAGGGCTCTCAGATCGGTTGCAGCACGCCCTGGGCGATGAGGGCTGCGAAATTCGCCTCGACCTGGGCTGGCAGCTGCCCGCCACGGATCAGCGTGCCCAGCTCCATGTTGATCGTGAAGGCATACTCGGTCAGGTTGGCACTGGAGAGGAACAGCCAAGTGCCGTCGGCCACGGCGCACTTGACGTGCAGGATGCCCACCTTGCCCGACCTGTCCTGCCTACGCTTCTCCTTTGGCCAGTAGTACACGCGGGAACAGGCCGCCACGTCGTTGCCCAATGCCCGCAGCGTCGAGTACTCGTTCTCCACGTCGGCCGTGCTGGGTGTCTCCACCACGACCGTGATCCGCACGCCGCGCTTGGCGGCGCGGACAACGGCGCTCTGAATATTCGGGATGGCATACACGGCGTAGCTCACCAGCAGCAGTCGCTCCCGAGCGGAATCCAGCACCTGTAAGATCGCTTGCTCGGTGCGGCGGAAGGCCACCTCCCCAGCGTCCGGCCCGGTCCACACCAGTTCGACGCTCTGGGCATCGTGATGCTTCTTGGCCGACATGGCGGCGGTCTGCAGGGCCGCTGCCACCACCGGCGCATCCAACGCGCCGAGAGCGTCCTGCCAGCGATCCACGAACTCCAGCGCCAGCTCGCGGTGGTGATGATGCGGTACACGCTTGGCGATTTCGGCCCGCAGGCCGGGCCTGCCGGTCACGAGGATCGCTTCTGCCAGCGACAGCGCTGCGGCCGTCGGTAGATCCTTGGCCAACTCGATGGCCGCGTCGATGATGGCACGCTGTGGGTCCATAGGATCATCCAAAGAAGGCCAGATTCGAGCGTTCCAGCGTGGCGATCAGCGCGGATCGATCGAGGTACTTGTTGCCGCGTTCACAGGATGTCTCGGGGAGGAACGAGCAGGCGTGGCAGGCGGCCCCATGGAGCGTTTCGCCGCCGCCGATCGAGTGCTCCGCGCACAACGGATCGGACGAGCACAGGCTCATCTTCTCCAGCGCGCGTCGGATGTGGCGTCCCAGTTTCCCCGGCTCTCCGAGTGAACACAACCCGCCGAGCGTCCCCTCGCTGTCGGAGGCGGCCGTGTAGATCAGCACACCCGCCATCGGGTCACCGTCTGCAGGATTGCGTGAGTAGATGCGCTCCGCGATCGACGCCGAAGTGTAACCACATTCGATGGCCAACTGCCGGATCAGGCCATGTGCGAAGGTGTGTAGCAGGACGTACCGGATGCCGGGGTAGCCCAGCTGCGGGCCGAGGTTCCGTGATGCGCGCCACGCCTGATGGCCCAGTTCGAACTCGCGATCGTACGCATGGTTCTTTACCACCCAGCGCTGGACCAAGTCCTCGTGGAAGTGGAAGAAGATCCCCTCGCCGCGCGTCTCGCTGGCCGGAACCCACGTCGGCGTCTTGCGGGAGATACTGGCGCGGCGATCCTGAGGCAGATCGGCGGGGTTGTCGAAGTCGCGCGGCGACATGATGCGCGAGAAGCCCACCAGCGCCCGCACCTCACGCAGCTTTTCCACCAGTACGATCTGCGTGAAGTACTGTGCAAAATCCTCGGGCGGGTCGACGGGTCGCAGCTTGAAACTGCGGCTCTCGCGGGCTGTCGCGGGCTGGGAAAACACCCGCCACTCCGGCGACTTCAGGTCATCGGGTGCCTCAGCCGCCGTGCCCTGGGCCGCGTGCTTCTCCTGGAGGCGTTGCCAGATCTGGTCGTCCGTGAATTTGGCCAGATCCTTCAGCTGGCCGATCTGGCGGAACGCCTTGAGCACATCCAAGCTCGCCGCCTTGTCCAGCACCGCCCAGTTCTCCTCGATCAACCGGCCCAGGTCGTCGGCGGCCTGCGGCACGGACAGCGCCGAAATCACGACCGGGAACCACAGGTTGGATGCCCCCAAGGCGATCGCCCGGACCGCTTCCTGGTCGCACCCATTGGGGTCGTAGTCGCGCAGGTGTGGCCGTCGCCCTTTGCAGGCAGGCATCTGCTTCGCGCCGACCGGGCCGATGACTTCCGCCAGCCTGCGCTTCGACTCGCACTTGTCACAGACGATCGTCACATCGGCCATCTCGCCCGACGGACCGAACTCGTACATGCGTAACGGCCCGTGGCAGTCTGTCGCCCCCCGGTGCACGAATTCCAGCCAAGGGAAATCATCCAGGTGCCCGCGCTCGCACGTCACCAGGAAGCGCGCCGGTACGACCAGTGGCGGCCGCCCTTGCGGGTTGCAGTTGTGGACGTAACAGGCCCGGTCCGGCCGATAGGGAAACACCTTCGGCTCGAACAGGCCGGATTTGAGCGGAGCCAGCAGGCGGCAACGGGAGCACACCATCCAGCGGGGAAACGGAGCGACCGGCACGCCGATCTGACGCGACTCGTCGAACCAGTTGGTCTGGGCTCCCACCGACTCCGGTCCGCGCGGCGGCGTCAGGAACCGGCTCACTTGCTTTCCCAGAATCGACTGCGCGGACGACAGCAGCCGCTCTTCCGCAATTTCGCTGGAGTGTGAGATGGGCCAGTCATCCAGCCCCATCACGATCACCGACATGTTGGGCAGATCGACCAGGGAGCCGATGCCGAATGTGGTGAGCGTCTGGCTGGGTCGCACTTCGCCCACTTCGGATTTCCGCATCAGTGAGGACGAGGCAGTCGTCATGGTGTGTCCTCCGGCTGCGGTGCCTGGGAGGAGGCTTCCTCGCTCTCGCCATCTCCATCCAGTCCGCCGTCACTGATGATGAATTTTACAGGTGGTTCCACCTCGCGCAGTGAATTGAGGCAGGTGAACTCCTCCCAGCGTTCCATGCCGGGACTGTGCAGCAGGCTGACGGTGGTGCCTTTCTTCGCGCCCCCTTCGCCGTACGGTTGCGTGTAGGTGAGCGTCCGCCCGCCCGCCGTGTTCTGCGCCTCTGCCTGCCAGACATCGGCCTTGCTCAAGAGTTCCGCGCGGCAGAAGTCGCCGGTCCGGGGACCATCACCGATCAGCTCAGCACGCTTGGCCACCGTATCGATCGCCTCCTGCACATACGGGTCCGCCGTAGTCACGCGGGAGGCCGACTCGTTGGGATTGAACTCGGTTCCCCGCAGCCGCACCAAGGACACGAGCAGTCCCGCCAAACCGCGCTGCAGTGCACCCGGTGAGAACGGAGTGACCGACAGCGGCTCCACATGCTTGTAGAACGTCGCGTGGTAGTGCTCGAAGGTTTCATAGTGCGACAGGTCGCGAGGTCTGGCCCAGTTGAACACCGTGCAGACAAGGCCCGGATGGGCGCGGCCCACGCGGCTGGTGGCCTGAATGTACTCGGCCGTGGCCTTGGGCTGACCGGCGACCACCATCAGCCCCAGCCGCCGCACATCCACGCCCACGGAGATCATGTTGGTGGCCAGCAGCACGTCGAGCGGCTTTTTGGGGATGTTTTGGTAGTCCTTTTTCTTGAAGGCTTCCTTGCGTCGCTCCTCCATCTCGGGGTCGAAGCCCGACTCCAAGCGGTCCAGGATCTGCGGAATATCCTCCGACCGCATGCGGCTCGTCAGCTCGGCCAGATAGTCGTTGCCAAAATACCGCTTCGCCAGCCCGCGCCGATCCTGTGACCGACACCGAGTGAACACGTCGTCGTCCACCAGACGCCGCATCCCTCCGAGTTCCCGCATTGAGTTGAAGTACCCGACCACGGTCATCCACCAGGGCGATTGCACCAAAAATCATTTCCCCACAAGGACTTCCGTAAGATACTCGTCGTTCAACGCGGCGGCCAGCCGTTTGTTCTTGATGCCGACCTTCTTCGTCTGATTGTTCTTCAACAGGCT
>JBPOJB010000069.1:0-26691 GCA_052034005.1 Planctomycetota bacterium
GCAGGGGCCCCGGGTCCGAAGCCCGCCGGTGTCTACGCGCGCTCACGTCGTCCGGCTGGCGGCGGACTCCACCTGTGTAACCGCAGGCCCAACGGGCCGCGCGCTGTGGGGAGGCGGTCGGCAGCGAGTCCTCGCCCGGCCCCCGTGCGCAGCGGCATGGACCAGCGCACGCGCCCGGTCCCTCAGCCGCCACCGTCGTCCGCCGCGGGCTCAGGCGCTAGCCGCCGACGTCCAGCGCGCGGGCCGCCGTCCGCCTGACGGCGGACTCTGGCCCTGCGGTTACACAGATCGGCGCCGCGGCTGCCGGCACGATGGGGCCGAGGTTGCAGACACTCTGTTTTTTCGCCGAAACCCGAGTGTCCGCTTCGGTTGCTTTATTCCGATGACGAGAGTCTGTCCGGCATAATCACATCTTCAACATTGCTGCTGCCTACGGCACCTTGACGCCCGAAACGGCAAGGCGGACGCGGTAGAGGCCCGTGCGGCAGGTTATGTAGAGGGTCTTCCAGTCGGCGTCGCCGAAGGCGCAGTTGGCCGGTTGTTCTGGCGTGACGAACGTGCCCAGATGCTTGCCGGTACGATCGAAGACCATCACGCCCTTCTGGGTTGTGCAGTAGACGTTGCCGGCGTTGTCCACTTTCATCCCATCAGCGCCGGGTGTCTGGGCGAACACGCGGCTGTTGGTGAGTCGACCGTCGGCGGCGACATCGAAGGCCCGGATGTGGCCCCGCTCCGTGTCGTTGACGTACAGCGTTTTCTCGTCGGGTGTGAACGCCAACCCATTGGGCATGACGAAATCCTTGGCCAGCAAATCCAGCGTCTTGCCGTCGGCGGAGATTCGGTACACGCCCTGGAAATCCAGCTCCCGTTCTTCGCGTTTCACGCCATAGGGCGGATCGGTGAAGTAGATGGCACCGTCGCTCTTGACGACCACATCGTTGGGGCTGTTCAGTCGCTTGCTCTCGTAGCGTTCGGCAAGGATCGTGACCGCCCCGTCGGTCTCGGTGCGGGTGACGCGGCGCGAACCGTGCTCACAGGCAATCAGGCGGCCCTGTTTGTCCAGCGTCAGGCCGTTCGCGTTGCGGCTGGGAGAGCGGAACGTCGCGCACTTTCCGTCTTTGAAGCGGACGATGCGGTCGGCCGGAATGTCGCTGAAGAGGAGTTCACTGTTCGCGGCCACCCAGACCGGGCCTTCGGTGAACTGGAAGTCACCGGCGACTTTTTCGATCGGGGCGTTGAAGTCAATGGCCAACGCGGTGCCGGCCGCCAGGATGCAGGACCATACGATTGCGATCTTCATAGCTGTCGTCCCTCCCTTTCCATTGCCGTTGATCGATTTCACCAGCACGATGTCAAGTCTCCAATTTCGCGTTTCCTATCGGACTCAGCAAGCCGAGGAAGCCCGGTGACAACTCGCGGAGCTGCATCTGCAGCATCAGGTACCAGGGCTCAGGGCGGGAGGTGAGGGGTGAGGGGTGAGGGGTGAAGGGTGGCGCTGCCCCAGGGCGGCGCTTCGCGGCTGGACCGCTCAGCTCTGCCCTGGGTTGGGGATAGTAGAAGCCGTCCAGGAAGGGGGCTGATCAGCCAGCCAATCTCCCCTCTCAGTTTTCGGTCGCAGTACCGATTGCGTGCGTCATCAGTCTATCGCTGGGCCCCATCATTCTGTCACAATGCTGTGCTGAGAAAGGCGTCATCCCTACCGTGTGGAGGTTCAACCATGAAGCACTGCAGCTTCTGTCTCCTGGTTGCAATCTGCGTAGCGTCGACGATTCGGGGCGAAACGACGAACCCGCCGAACAGCCTTCGCCTCGCAGTCTACGAATCCGAAGCCAATGCGGCGGAATACCGCGGAGTTCATCAATCGCCGCTACGGGCCTGGCTGCAGCGGAATCACTACGACTTCGAGGTCATCGGGGATCACACAGTCGCTGATCCTGTGAAGCTGGGACGCTTCGCCGCTGTCATCTCGACCAGCAACTATATCGTTCCTGACACAGCCGCTGCCGGGTTGGCTGCCTTCGTCAAGGCTGGTGGGCGACTGCTCTGGATCGACGGCCCGGCTCGGTGCCGGGATCGCGAGTTGCTCGCCGTCCTCGGGATCGAGGCCGGCTGCACCTACGCTCCGGTCAGCCAGGCTGCCTTTCGTATCCGCAGTGCCGATCATCCGCTTTGCCTGGGCCTGACCGATTTCCAGGCAGCAGGCATTGGAAACCCGGCCCTGAAGGCCACGGGGCAGGTCCTGGTCGAATCGTCGGCCGTCCCCGCAGACCACCCGTCGCCGCCCGAGGACAGGAGGCATGTTTTTCCGGCAGTCGTGGTTACAGAGACCGGCCCCGGCGTCGCCGTGCTGCTGAACTGGATCGTCTGGCTCAGCGACTCACCCGAGGCACAGACCCTGTTGGTCAACTCGCTGGAGTACCTGCTCGCTGGCGCCTTACTCAACGCCGATTCGTGTGCGATCCGTCCGCTACAGATACCGCACGAGGTGCAGCAGCCGGCCCAGATGCCGCTGCGGTTGTCAGTGATCGCGCGGCCAGCCTACGCTGGCAAGAGAGTCGTGCTGACGGCCCGGCTCACTCGCGCACAAGGGACTGTTGTGGGACCAACGGTCGAAGTCAGGGCGACGCTCAAGGCGGCCGGGAATGACGCAGCGTACTCACGTGTGGACGCCACTATCGACATTCCCGACGGCGACGATTGCGACGGTTGCCTCGTCGTGGACGGCGTCGTGGACGGTGCAAGCGTGAAGCCCGTGCGGGTACCGCTGGCCTTGAACGGCCGTGCCGCGGCCCGCATGGCTGCCGCTCAGGCGGAACGAGGCCGACTGCTGCGGCCGGCGTTTGCTGGACTTCACGGAGACTACGATGCCGAACCGCGGACCAAGGACGGACGGGTCGACATCCACCGCCTGTTCCGGCAAATCGAGGCAGCCCACCTGGATATGTACGACTTCCTGATCTGGCATGCCCCGACCGATTGGGACGACTTCCAGCTCTTTCTCGCCGAAGCGCATCGGCGGCAGTTGAAGGTGTGGGTGACGCTGGTCCCGCCCAGCGAACCGCCCGCCTCCGCCCCCTTCGGGCTCGACTACGTGCGTTGGGCCGACGAAATCGGCAGGCTGTCCAAACGCTATGACAATCTGATCGCGTTGGTGATCGACGACTTCTGGTCGGACGAGAACCACTCACTGTTCACCCCCCAGTACATCGCCCGTCTGGTCGAAACGCTCCGCTGCCACAACCCCAAGTTGGCGTTCCTGCCCACGCTGTACTGGAACACGATCGGCGACGCCGAGTTCATTAAGAGCTACGGGGCGCTGCTGGACGGCATCGTATTCCCGTACGCAGACCTGGAATCCACGGAGTCGCTCCCGGAGCAGCTGGCCGCCTGCCGGAAGTGGCTCGGCCCCGACAAGCTGCTCTTGATCAACGTGTACGCTTCGGGGTCGTCCGGCACCAAAGAGCCGGGCCCGCGCAGCCCGGAGTACCTCCGCGACATCCTGGGCATTTCCCGCCAAGTGTGTGACGGGATCCGGTTGTATTGCCTGCCCAAGAACGATTTCGACGACGCCCGTTTTCGCGTTGTGGCGGAGCTGTTCGGGGAATGGAGCAGCCAGGAGACCAACCGCCGAAAGTGAATCTCGGCTGCGCACTTCTCTCTCAGCGGTCGGGAATGAATCGGCCCGTTCGAGCGTCTTGTAACAAGAGACAGACACTCTGACTTCGAGGGGCCAGTAGGGGGTGGCACGGGGTAAACACCCGGGCTGTCCGGGGCGCATAGGAGGTGCAATACCGCCTGGAAGGCTGGACACGCAGCGCGGTGCGGGTCGCCTGGACGAAGCGGACGAGGGGTGGTCCGGACGCCCCGTATGCCAAGGGCCCAGGCCGCTGCCAAATGCCGTACCCGCGCGCACGCCGGGCGCGGCATGATCAGCTCTCGGGTGTGACGATCGGCACACGGAGCACCCGGCGGTTAGGTGAACACGTTGCGACGAGGGTGTCCACACGCGGCTCTCGGTCAGCCATTCATGCGCGACTCACACCGACGCACCTTGGGTCAGAGTGTCCGTGACCTCGCACGACAATTCTGGTCATAGTTGCTTCCAGTCGCGAAGCGACGGCCAAAACACAGCCCAGGGCAAGCCAACGCGAGCCCGAGCGAGCGTTGGCGTCGCCCTGGGTCGACGGACCCAATCCACGGTAGCCACAACGTGGCGGCCCTAACGCGAGCACATCGACGACGCCGCAGTCGCTCGCCAGAGGTTGCAGATACTCTGTTTCTTGGCTCTTCGGCCCGCGGCGATAGAAGCTGAGGCCCCGAAACCAGCGCGCCTGTCTCGGGGATTAATGAGTCTTGACCCCTGGCTTCCCTTTTTGGCTTTCACGGTTGCCTGCCAGAAGGTATTCGAGCGTCTCCCCCCAGGACCTTCGCCAACGTGGCGCAAAACTGCCGGTGAACACATTACTCCCGACGTAGGACAGATCCGGCCCTGCGAACATCGATGCAATCGGCAACTCCGCAAGTGCTTGTGCGCCAGTAATACTGCCTGTGATGACCAATTCGTCTGGCAGCCTGTCATTTCCTTGAAACGCAACAGGCGCAATTCGAGCACGATTCCCCACAGCCACATCCCTCGGCCGTGAAGCCGAGCGGATTCTCGCTGATCCACCTGCCCACAGCGGCATCGTAGTACCGAGCGCGATTGTACTGAAGCCGCGTGGCCGTGTCGAACTCGCGGCTGGTGATGAGCTAGCGGGTCTTCAAATTAATGAGTCCTGACCCCTTTTCGCTTTTCGGGCGGCGCGGTTGACCCGCGATGCCGGCGGCAGTAGGTTGGACCGTCGTCGCGGGATTCCTGTCATGCACAGCTTCGGGGGAGGCAAGTCATGTGTACGCATTGCACACGCCGGCAGTTTCTCGGGACCAGTATGTTGGGCGGGATGGCGTTGGCCTCCAGCCAGGTGGTCGCGCTGGACGACGCGGCCAGCGCGCCGCAGCCGCCGGCGGACAAGGTGCGGATCTGCGTCGTGATGGCGGGCGCGCCCGGGGCACGTAGTTGGGCCCTGTCGGACACGGAGGTCACGGCGATCAAGGCTCGACTGGTGGAGGCCGAGAAGAACCTGAGCAACGTCGAGTTCGTGATCGGCCAGGCGGCCACGGCCGCCGAGACGGCTCAGCTGCTGGAGGCCGCCGGGCCGGACGCGCCGGTGCTGGCGGTCAGCACGGACATCTTCGGGCTGAGCCAGGGCGTGATGCCGACGATCTTCGCAGCCGGCCGGCCGGTCGCCGTATTCCACATACCGGTCATCGGCGGGCACGACTGGTGCCTGGTCAACCCGTGGCGTGCGGAGGGGCACCGGATCACGTTGTTCAACACGAGCGACTACAACGAGCTGGAGCAGGCGGCCGCATTGCTCCGCGTGGTCCCGCTGTTGCGTCGGAGCCGCGTGCTGATCTCGCCGCCCTTCAAAGGCACGCCAGCCTCCTACGCTCCGGACCTGGTCAAGGCGCGGCTGGGCGTCGACCTGGTACCGATCGCCGACGGGCGCTACGACGCGCTGCTCCAGGGCGTGGACTCCGCGGCAGCCGAAGCGGACGCGCAGCAATGGATCGACGGCGCGCAGCGGCTGGTCGAGCCGGAGCGCGAGGATGTCGTCAAGGCGGCGAAAGCCGGCCTGGCGCTGCAGCAGCTCATCGCGGACAGCCGGGCACAAGCGCTGTGCGTCGGGACCTGCATGGGCTGGCTCCCGCGCGGGTTCCCCTGCCTGGGCTTCTCACGCCTCAACGACCGCGGCATCCCGGCGGCATGCGACGGCGACGCGGACTGCGTCCTGACCATGCTCATCTGTCAGCACGCCTGGAACCAGCCGGGCTTCCTGGGCAACGCGGCCGGCGTGGACACGTCCCGGAACGCGTTCCACCTCGCACACTGCTCCGCGCCCCTGCGGATGGACGGGCCCCACGGGCCGGCCGCGCCCTATCTGCTGCGGCGGCACGCGGAAATGCGAGGCGGGGCCGTGCCGGAAGTCCACTACCGCATCGGCCAAACCGTCACGTTCACCAAGCTGGTCCACCTCGAGACGCTGCTGGTGTTCACGGGGACGATCGTCGAGGTTCCGGAAGTGCCCGCGGGCACCGAGCGCGGCTGCCGTACGGAGCTGGTGGCGGAAGTGCGCGATGGCGACAAGCTGCTGGCCAACTGGGGCGGCGGAGCGCTGGGCGCCAGCGCCACCGACTATTACGCCTCGCTGCACCGCGTCATGTACTACGGCGATCGCACGCGGAGCATCCGGCACCTGGCTCACCTGCTGGGACTCAAGGTGGCCGAGGAGGTGTAGCACGCCGCGCGGGACCGGCTGGCAGCCTCTCACCCTCTGGCGCGTTGGCAGGCGGCGACAGCCAGCTGGTCGCAGCGCTCGTTCTCCGGGTGGCCGCTATGGCCGGCCACGCGGGTGTACTTGATCGTATGGCGTTGGGCCAGCTGATCGAGCCGCCGCCACAGGTCTTCGTTCTTCACGGGCAGGGAGCGTTGGCCCTCGCGCCGCCGCCAGCCGTTCCGCTTCCAGCGGGACAGCCACTCCTGGAGCCCCTTGCCGACGTAGACGCTGTCGGTGAAGAGTTCGACGCGGCAGGGGCGCTTGAGCGCCTCCAAGCCGCGGATCACCGCGAGCAGCTCCATGCGGTTGTTGGTCGTGTCGCGCTCGCCGCCCGACTCCTCTTTCTCCCGGCCGGTCGCGGTGTGGCGCAGCAGGTAGGCCCAGCCGCCCGGACCCGGGTTGCCGCTGCAGGCCCCGTCGGTAAACAAATGCACCTGAGCGGGTGTGCCGTCTTGTGTCATCGGTGGTCCTGTCCGGAGAAGCTCGCGTTGGCAGACAAACAGATCGCAGCCGGGCCCCGCATGCTCAGGGCGCGGTCCGCGCACGCTTGAACTCGTCCACGTTCGGCGCCGCCAGGTCGTGCAGTTGCGCGCTCAGCCGGCTCTCGCGCGGGGACCGGTCCGCGGCGACCCAGGGCAGCACGACCGTGAATTTGCTGCCGCGCCCCAGCGCGCTCTCGAAGCTGATCTCGCCATGGAGCAGCTTGCACAGCTCCTTGAGGATCGACAAGCCCAGGCCGGTCCCGGCGTACTCCCGGCTCAACCCGTCCTCGCCCATGATCGAGCTGCTCTGCCGGAACTTCTCGAATATGATGTCGCGATCCTCCTCCGCGATCCCCACGCCGGTGTCGGTGACCGTCATGAGCAATCGGCCGCTGCTGTCGTGCCCGGCGAACACATCGACGCGCCCGCCTTCGGGCGTGAACTTGATCGCGTTCGAGAGCAGGTTCGTGAGGATCTGCTGGACCTTGGCCTGGTCCTGGTACACGGCCGGCAGATGCGGCTCCACGGCGACCACCAGGTCGATGTTCTTGTCTTCAGCCAATGACCGGACCACGTCGCACTGGGCATGGATCACGGTGTCGATCCGGAACTCGCTGGGCCGGACTTCCATCTTGCCGGCCTCGAGCTTGGCCAGGTCGAGGATATCGTTGATCATCTCGAGCAGCACGCGGCCGGACTTCTGGATGTTGGCCGCGTACCGCTTCTGTTTCTCGTTGAGCGATTCGATGCCCTGGAGCACCTCGGAGAAGCCGATGATGCTGTTGAGCGGCGTGCGCAGTTCGTGGCTCATGTTCGCCAGGAAATCGTCTTTCAATCGGTTCATCTCGTAGAGCCGCATGTTCAACTGGGCCAGCTCGTCCACCTTGCCGTCCAAGTCCTTGTTCACGCGCCGCAGCTCCGCCTGCGTGTCGGTCAAGTGCCGCAGCATCCGGTTGAACGACTGGGCCAGATCCTCGAACTCGTCGTTCGTGTGGATTTCGGCGCGCACCTCCATCTTGCCGCGGCTGACGTCGTCGCTCACGTCCCGCAGGTGCTGCAGCGGCTTGACGATCACGTACCGGACGATCAGGTACAGCGTGATCATGGCCAGGAAGACGGTCAGGATCGCGACGGCGATCAGGATGGCGCGCGAGTTGCTGATCGCCTCCGCCGTGTCCGCATAGGGCAGAATCACCTTCATCGCCAGCATGGGCGGCTCCTCGGCGTAGGATTCGCCCACCTCGGCCACCGAGATGGCCCCGACGTCCGTCTGGGCGGTGTGGCAGCCGCGACAGGTCTGGTTGAAGTAGACCGGCTCGAAATAATGGTATTCCCCGCCCCCCTTGTCCGGCAGCCGGTCGACGAACACGGGGCGCTTGACCTTCTCCTCGGCTTCTCCCAGCGCTTGCCGCGGCGTCAGCTTCGGCAGGGGCGATTCCGCCTCCAGCATCGATTCGCGCCGCTGCTCCTTGAACTTCCGCTCCAGCTCGATCAGCAGCTGCTGTTCCACGTCGTCCTGCGGCTTCTCCGGCGTGACGTAGTTGAGCCAGAAGTTCTGATCGAGCGTGACGATCTCGTAATCGTAATCCTGGGTCTCCTCGACGTTGGTGATGATCTCCTGCAACCATTCGCGGCGCATCCGCGTGTCCCGGTCCTCGCTGTCCTGCTGAGCGCCGAGGGTGTGGAAGGTCAGCGAATGGATCTTGATCATGATGATGTCGATCAGGTCGTGGCCGTGGTTGCGGGTCGTGGTCATGACCATCTTGCCCGCGATCCGATCGACTCCCCAGAACGACCCGGTGATCAGCAGCAGCAGGCAGGCGCCGAACAGGAAGCGGCACTTGCGCTCCAGGCTGGTTTCACCGAGGACTCGTTTGATGGAGCGGTAACTCATGGGACCTGATCGCCGGTTGGGAGCCGCGGCGACACGCCGTCGCCCGTCGCGCCGCGCAAGTCGACCATTCCTCGCGTGCCCGGGGGCTGGCGCGGCGCTTGCCGGTATTCTACGGTGTGCGTGGTCGGGGAGCCAGAGCAACGTCAGAGCATGTCGACCGGGTCCACATCGACGATCCACAGGACGTTGTCCGGCGCCTGGAGGCCCTCGGTCGCCACGCGCGCGACGCGGTGCAGCGCCGATTGGTCGGCGTGGTAGAGCAGCAGATGGTAGCGGAAGTGGCCGCGGAGTTTGGGGAGCGGTGCCGCGACGGGGCCGAGGATGCGCGGCTCGACCCCCTGCTCCGCCGCCGCTTCGCGCAGCCGCGCCGCCACCTGCTCGGCAAACTGCGCGACCACCGGCTCCGCCGGCCCGCGCGCCACGATGCGGACCATCGCGGCCAGCGGCGGGTAGCCAAACTGGCGCCGCACCGGCAGCTCGCCCTGGGCGAACAGCGCGTAGTCGTGCCGCTGGGCCGCCACGATCGCCGGATGGTCCGGGCTGTACGTCTGCACCAGCACGCGGCCGCCCCGCGCGCCCCGCCCGGTCCGGCCCGCGACCTGCGTCACCAGCTGGAAGGTCCGCTCGGCCGCGCGGAAATCGGGCAGGTGCAGCGCGATGTCGGCGTTGATCACGCCGACCAGCGTCACGTTGGGAAAGTCCAACCCCTTGGCGATCATCTGCGTGCCCAGCAGGATCTTCACCTCCCCGTTCCGGAACCGGTCCAGCGCCGCCTCGTGGCTGCCCGGCTTGGACATCGAATCGCTGTCCATCCGCAGGCAGGGGACGTCCGGGAAACGCGACTGGACTTCCACCTCCAGCCGCTCGGTGCCCAGCCCCGAGTAGCGGATGCCGTCGAATCGGCACTCCGGGCAGCGTGCCGGCGCGTCGATCTCGTAGTCGCAATAGTGGCAGGCGGCTCGCTCGCGCTGCCGGTGATGTGTCAGGGCAATGTCACAATGCGGGCACTTGACGACGAACCCGCAGGCGGGGCACTGGATCGTCGTGGAATACCCCCGCCGGTTCAGGAGCAGGATGACCTGCCCGCCTTCCCGCAGCGCCTCGCGCACGGCCTGGTAGAGCGGCTGGCTGATCGCACCGTAGGCGCGGCGCCCCTGCCCGCGCGTCCGCAGGTCGACAATGGCCACGTCGGGCAGCGGCCGGGCCGAGACACGGCGAGGCATGTCCACCAACCGATAGTCGCCGCACACGGCCGCATGCCAGCTCTCGAGCGAGGGCGTGGCGGAGCCCAGGACCAGCGGCACGCTCTGGGCGACCGCGCGCTGCCGCGCCACCTCGCGGGCATGGTACCGCGGGGCCAGGTCCTGCTTGAACGACGCATCGTGCTCCTCGTCGATCACGATCAGGCCCAGGTCCGGCGTGGGCGCGAACACGGCGCTCCGCGCGCCGACCACCACCTGGACCTCGCCCCGCGCGATGCGCTGCCAGTGCCAGTGCCGCTCGGCGGGCGTCAACTGGCTGTGCAGGACCGCGACCCGCTCGAAACGGGATTCGAATCGCTGCCGCGTCTGCGGCGTCAGGCTGATCTCCGGCACCAGGACGATGGCTTGCCGGCCGTATTGGATCACCTCCTCAATCGCCTGGATGTAGACCTCCGTCTTCCCGCTGCCCGTCACCCCGTGGATCACAATCGTCTCGTGACGCCGCTGACGCAGCGACTGGAGGATCGCCTCGAGCGCGACCTGCTGGTCGGGATTGAGCACCAGGCGGCCGGTGCGCTCCACCACCCGCGGCGCGGGAACCACCTGCTGCACGCGCCGCGCCTGGGCCGCCACCAGCCCCTTGCGGCGCAGCTCCTGGATCGGCGCGAACGTGCAGCCCGCTGCCCGCGCCAACTCGACCAGCGTCAACCCCTGCGGCGCCATCGCCAGGATCTCCAGCGCCCGCGATTGCTTGGCGGGCAGGCGGAGCTGCGTCAGACGCGCCGCCACCTTCGTCGGGACCTGCAGGTATACCTGCTCACGCGTCCCCGCCCGGCCGCGCACGCCGGCCGGGAGCACCGCGTCCAGCACCTGGCCATGCGGACACAAATAGTAGTCCGCCATCCACGCCGTCAAACGCAGCATCGCCGGCGAGAGCAGCGCCTGCGGGTCGTGCACCTCGCGGATCGGCTTGAGCAGCCGCTCGGACCGCGCCCGGTTCTCGACCGCCGTGCAATACCCGATCCGCCTCCGGTTCCCACGCCCCAACGGCACCACCACGCGCACGCCCGGACGCACGCCCGCCCGCAGGGCGTCCGGCACTTCGTAGTCGTACGGACCGAACGGCACGTCCGCAAACACCACGGCCGCCACGCACAACTCCTGCTGCGCGTCCAACTCCCAAGGCGGCGGCCGCTTGTCAAACAGGTCTCGTTGCTCAGGGCCCATCGACACGGCGACTCCCGGAACCGACAATGACAGCACCAGTCTAGGGGAACTCCGGGGTTTGTGCGATGACATGGTGAAGCGTCTATGCGTCTGGGAGTCTTCGGCGGGTCCTTCGATCCGGTCCACTACGGGCACCTGCTGCTGGCCGAGTCGTGCCGGGAACAATGCGCGCTGGACCGCGTCTGGCTGCTGCCCGCCGCTTTGTCACCCTCGAAACAGGACCGCCGCACCGCCTCGGCACGCCACCGCGTCGAAATGCTGCGACTGGCCGTCGGCGGGCACCCGGCGATCGAAGTCAGCACGCTCGAAACCGATCGCGGGGGCGTCAGCTACACGGTCGATACCCTGAACGAATTGCACACCCGCTACCCGGACGCCGACCTGTTCCTGCTGATGGGTGCCGATACCCTGGCAGACCTGCCTCAGTGGCGGGAGGCACAACGGATCTGCCAACTGGCCATTCCCGTCGTCGTGCACCGCGCCGGGGCCGACGCGCCGTGCTACGCACAAATTGAACCGCTCGTTGCGCCCGACCGCTTCCACGTGATCCGCAGCCACCAGGTCACGATGCCGACCATCGGACTGTCCAGCACCGAAATCCGCACACGCGTGGCACGCGGCCAAAGCATTCGGTTCCAGACGCCTCGCGCGGTCGAGAAATACATCGAAACCCACCAGCTCTACCGGTGAGCGGCCGCGCAGCTCACGCCGCGCTGCGGACCCCCAACATCTGCCGCATCGGCGGCGAAAGGTCCAGCAAGTGCACGGCCGGATCCTGCCGTAACGCCTCGACCACCTGCTCCAACTGCTCGTACACACTCAATGCCAGATCGATGAAGATCCATTTCCGCCCGGCAAATTCGCACGCTCCACCACCCGTGCCGCCGAGCCACTCCTGGCGCGTGCGATACCCCAACCGATCCGCAACCTCACACGCCTGCTCCAACAACTCCACCGCGTGCATCCCAGCTCCCCCATTTCGCCTTGAGTCCGTGGCCGAACCAGAATTGAGCAGGGCGGATTATAGCGGCTTCGGTTACAGTTGCCCAGCTCGGTTCGACGATACCTCACTTAGAGCTAACCGATTATCCGACAACACGTTAAGCCACAACTGCGGCGCAAGACAGCCCGGCCGCCGCGAGTGTGGCAAACGAGTCAAGATAGGCATCTGGCAGACCCCGCACGTGGCTCGCGTTTGAATGTGAATGTGGATAAGGATTCCGCAGCATGGCGCATGGCACCCCGAACTGCCCGTCACTGGAGGAGCAGGTTCAGATCCTGACGGCCCGACTGGAACAGGCGCAGAGCCTCACGTCGCTGGGCGAACTCGTCAGCACGACGACGCACGAGTTCAACAACGTGCTGATGACCATCATCAATTACGCCAAGCTGGGCCTGCGCTGCCGCGATGATGCGACGCGCGACAAGGCGCTCGACAAGATCCTGGCCGCCAGCCAGAAGGCGGCTCGCATCACCAACACGATCCTGGGCGTGGCCCGCAACCGGTCGGACTCGTTCGAGTCGATGGATCTCAAACAGCTGGTGGACGACGCGCTCGTCCTGCTCGAACGGGAAATGAACAAGTACCGCATCACGGTGGACAAGCAGATTGCGGCCGTGCCGCCCGCCCTGGTCAACGGGAACCAAATCCAGCAGATCCTGCTGAACCTGCTGATCAACGCCCGGCAGGCCATGCCGCGCGGCGGCCGGATCCTGGTCAAACTCGACTACGATCCGTCCGAGGAGATGCTGGTCCTGGTGATCCGCGACAACGGCGCCGGCATCCCGGCCGACAAGCTGTCGCGCATCTTCGACCCCTTTTTCAGCACCAAGAGCGGGCCCGACGAAACGGGCAAGGGTGGGACCGGGCTGGGCCTGTCCACCTGCCGCGGCATTGTGGAAGCGCATCGCGGCCGGATCCGGGTGCAAAGCACGGTCGGCAAAGGCACCGCGTTCACCATCATGCTGCCGGTGGCCCGGCCGACGCAGCCGACGGCCGCGACCCCCACACTGGGCGTCCCGGCGCCGACCGCGGATGCGGGCCAGCAGCCCACGTCCTGACCGAGACACAAGGCCGGCTACTGGGCGATCACCCCCAGGCGACCACGCAGGTCCGCCAGCATGCGCTGTTCCAGCATCGTGTCCCGGCCCATGGGAATCCAACCCAGCGTTCCTGGCCCGTCCGGCGGGTCCGACTGCGGCCGCTCAAGCCCCCCGTCGTGCCGCAACCCCTCGACGTTCACCGTCGAGAATTCCGGCTGGCTGACGTCCTCCAGTTCCTTGAATACCTGCAGGTCCACCAGGTACCCGCCGTCCGCCTGCGGCCGGACGAAGACCATCGCGCGACGGCGTATCGACTGCAGAGTCGCATACCGACGCTCAAACCCCAGCGAAGAATCCTGGTGCCACGGCTCGAGCGACGTGGCGCCCGGCTTGGGAAGGGTCTCGATCTGCCCTTCGGTCAGCACACCCCCGACCGACCGCACCCGTTCCTCCCGCCGGATATCAAAGTAATCGTCCACGGTATCGACGAGTTGATTCCAGAGGAACTCGCGATCGCTCAGCGGCACGTACATCGGGTTCTGGGCCAGGGCGGCCTGCGGGGGCGGATTGGCATGGTGCAGCCCGAGCCGTCCGTCATGCCATCGGCACGCGGCTGTCACCGTCGGCACGATCAGGAACACCGAAATCCAACACCATCCGATGGGTTTCATGACTCGTCCATGCGACGCGCGCAACATGATGGGGCCGGTCGTCATCCGGGGGGGCGGTAGTGTCCCGTAAAACGGGTTCGGCGACAAGGCCAGTTGGCGCCGGCAGGGAACTTTTCTGGGCCGTGGAGCGTCGCTAGAGCATACGGTTTCGTCTACGCGTTTGCGGGGAGGATGTCTGATGTCCCGGATATTGACTGGCCTGTCGGCGCTCGCCGTTGCACTGTTGCCCGCGTTGGTTTGGGGGCAGGGTTTGTTGGTGGACATTGAACCGGGCCACCCCTATCGGCTCCCCCGCCCGCCGATTTTCCCGCACCCGATGCCGTGGCCTCGGCCACCCGTTCCCGAGCCTCCGGCGTCGTACAAGATCCAGGAACTGGCGGTCCAGGCGACGGTCACGGATCAGGTCGCCAAGGTCCAGGTCTCCCAGTCGTTCGTCAACACGGGCAGCCGGCAGATGGAAGTCTCCTTCATCTTCCCGCTCCCGTACGACGGCGCGGTGGATCAGATGACCTTCATGGTCGACGGCAAGGAATATGAAGCGAAGCTGTTGAACGCCGACGAAGCGCGGCGCCTGTACGAGGCGTACATCCGCCGCAACCAGGACCCGGCCCTGCTCGAGTGGCTGGGCACCGGCATGTTCAAGACGAGCGTGTTCCCGGTCCCGCCCGGCGCGAAGCGGACGGTGACCCTGCGTTACAGTCAGGTCTGCCGGAAGACCGAGGGGTTGACCGAGTGGTTGTTCCCGTTGAGCACGGCCAAATACACGTCGCACCCGGTGGAGAAGATCACGATCGACGTGACGATCCAGAGCCAGGCGCCGATCAAGAACCTCTACAGCCCCACGCATTCGATCGAGCTGAAGCGTCCGGGGGACAACACGGCGCGCGTCGCCTTCGCCGGCTCCAACGAAATCCCTTCGTCCGACTTCCGACTGATGTACGATGTGGGCGGCGAGCCTGTCGGGGCGAGCGTGCTGAGCTATCGGCCGGACACGAACGATGAAGGCTACTTCCTGCTGCTGGTCAGCCCGGACATCCAGCGCGCCACGACGAGCTCGCTCGCCAAGACCGTGGTGTTCGTGGTCGATCGCTCGGGGAGCATGAGCGGCCCGAAGATCGAGCAGGCCAAAGGGGCACTCAAGTTCGTCTTGAACAACCTCCAGGAAAACGACCTGTTCAACATCATCGCGTATGACAGTACCGTCGAGAGCTTCCGGCCGGAACTGCAACGGTACACGGCGCAGACGCGCAGCGAGGCGATCGGGTTTGTGGAGGGCATCTACGCGGGGGGCAGCACGAACATCGACGGGGCGCTGCAGGCCGCGCTGACCCAGCTGCAGGACGCCGGCCGGCCGACCTACGTCGTGTTCCTGACCGACGGCCTGCCCACGGCCGGCGAGCGCCGCGAGCCGCAGATCATCGCCAACGCGAAGGCGAACAACAAGGTCCGCGCGCGGATCTTCGTCTTCGGCGTCGGCTATGACGTCAACAGCCGGCTGCTGGACAAGATGGCGCGGGAGTGCTTCGGGCAGAGCCAGTACGTGCTGCCCAACGAGGACATCGAAGCCCACGTAGCCAAACTCTATGCGCGGATCGGCGCGCCGATCCTGGTCGACCTGAAAGTCGACTTCCACCTGGAGAACATGCCGGTCGAGAGGGGCCCGGCGGTCAGCCGCGTGTACCCGAAAAACGAGATCGACCTGTTCGCGGGCGATCAGCTGGTGCTGGTCGGTCGCTACAAGCAGCCGGGCGACGCCCAGGTCACGATCCGCGGCCGGGTCGACGGCCAAGAGCAGTCGTTCGATTTCCCGGCGAAGTTCGTGGAGAAGTCGCTCGACGACACCCACGCCTTCATCGAGAAGCTGTGGGCCGTCCGCCGCGTTGGCGAGATCATCGATCAGATCGATCTGAACGGCAAGAACCAGGAGCTGGTCAACGAACTCGTGGCGCTGGCCACCCGGCACGGCATCCTCACCCCCTACACATCCTTCCTGGCCGACGAGACTGCGAACATTCGGGACCTGGCGGGAGTGCGACTGCAAGCGGGCGCGGCGCTCGACGCGCTGCGGACCGAGAGCGGCGCGTACGGGGTGGGCCAGCGGGTCGTGAAAGGCAGCCTGCAGAGCGCCAGCCAGGCCGGTTCCGGCTACGCGCTGGACATGGCGTTCTCGCGGGGCGGCGCCGCGATGCGTGGCGCGCCGGCGGGCGGCGCTGCGTACCCGTCCAGCCCGCCGAGCGCGGGCGCCCTGCCGGGCCTGGGCGCCGCCGCGGAAAGCTCGCCGGTCGTCACCACGGTGATCAACGTCGGCTCGAAGACGTTCTTCCAACGCAACGGCCGCTGGGAGGATTCCGCGCTGAGCGACCGGCAGATCCAGGAACGGAAGCAGATCGAGCGGTACAGCGACGAGTACTTCGCGCTCACGAAACAGTACGGCAACGAGGTCGCCAAATACCTGGCGCTCGAGGGCCAGGTGCTGGTCCTGCTGGGCGATCAGGCATACGAGTTCTGACGCCCGGGGTGCCGCGCCGGGCTTGCCCCGAGTGTGCCGTGCTTGTCTTGTCCGGCCTGGCGGGGATAGTATTGAGTGTGCGCAGGCTCCCGGCGGAGTCCTGCGGGCTACGCAATACGTGGGCGGAACTGCGCGAGAATCTCGTGTGGACCCGCCGATGGGCCCATCAGGAGACTGATCACCCATGGGGCGCACGGTGAATTCGCCTCCCCCGCGCCGGCCCGGGGACATGATGTCGCGGTGCGGCTGGTGGCACGAGACGGAGCAGGCCGGGCGGATCATGTGCGACTTGTGCCCGCGGCGCTGTACGCTGCAGGACGGCCAGCGCGGTTTCTGCTTCGTACGCCAGAACATCGGCGGCGAAATGGTCTTGACGACCTACGGCCGCAGCACCGGGTTCTGTGTTGATCCGATCGAAAAGAAGCCGCTGAACCACTTCCTGCCGGGCACCGCGGTCCTGTCGTTCGGCACGGCCGGCTGCAACCTGGGGTGCAAGTTCTGCCAGAACTGGGAGTCGTCCAAGTCGCGGGCCGTCGACCGTGCGAGCGAGGCGGCCGAGCCGGCCACGATCGCCGAGGCGGCGGTACAGCTCGGGTGCCACAGCGTCGCCTTCACTTACAACGATCCAGTGATCTGGGCGGAGTACGCGATCGACACGGCCCGCGCCTGCCACGAGCGCGGGATCCAGACCGTCGCGGTCACCGCCGGCTACATCACGCCGGAAGCGCGGGGCGATTTCTTCCAGGCCATGGACGCCGCCAATGTGGATCTGAAGGCGCTGAGCGAGGATTTCTACTTCCGGTTGAGCTACGCGCATCTGCAGCCGGTCCTCGACTCGCTGGCGTGGCTCAAGCGCGAAACCGACGTGTGGCTCGAAATCACCAACCTGGTCATCCCACGCGAAAATGACGCGGAGGACGACCTCCGCCGCATGTGCGACTGGATCCTCGCACAGGTCGGGGACGAGGTCCCGGTGCACTTCACCGCCTTCCATCCCGACTTCCGCATGCAGGACTACGAGCCCACACCGCTGGAGACGCTCCTGACGGCCTACGACATCGCCAGGTCGCAGGGGATCCGCTACGTGTACCTGGGCAACGTACACGACCCCAGGCACCACAATACCTATTGCCCCTCCTGCGACATGCTGCTGATCGCGCGCAACTGGCATGAAGTGCGGACCTATCGCCTGCAAGGAAACCGGTGCCCGCGGTGCGGCACGTCGATCCCCGGCCGGTTCCTGGACAAGCCCGGCGATTGGGGCCAGCGCCGCCTGCCGGTGCGGATTTCCCAATTCGCGTCGGCGGCACAACACACGCGGCCACCCTCCCCACCACCACCATCACCACCACGACAAGAACAACAACAACAACAACAACCCGTCGCCGAGCCGACTCGCACAGGAGACTCGCAGATGGCCACAGCTCCTGATCCGGACCCTTCGACCGACGCGGCGCGAGACGCTGCACGGCGCCTGACCGAAGTGCAGCGGCGCGCGGTGTTCCGCACGGCCTGCGACATGGTGGTGTCAGGGGTCTGTCAGCGTTCCGGCGATTGGCTGGCGCAGCCGCTGGCAGGCGCCGCTCAACTGCCGGTCGCCGGCGTGTTTGTCACGCTCAAACGGGGCGCCCACCTGCGCGCATGCTGCGGGTACATCAGCCCGGACGTGCCGTTGATCGAGGCCTTGCACAGCGCGGCGCACCGGACGGCGACCAACGACACGCGGCTGCCGCCGATCTCGCCGACGGAACTGCCCCACCTGCATGTCGATGTGTCGGTGCTGCACGATTTTCAGCCGGTGGCGGCCCAGGGCGCTGAACGCGCGTCCGCCGTGGAAGTCGGCCGGCACGGATTGACTATCCGCCGCGGCGAGGCCAGCGGGTTGCTGCTGCCCGTCGTGGCGGTCGAAAACCAGTGGGATGCGGAGACGTTCCTGCGCCATGTCTGCCGCAAGGCCGGCCTGCCTACCAGCGCTTGGAAGGAAGAGGACGCGCGCCTGCAGACGTTCGAAGCGCTGCTCATCGAAGGCTCGATCGATCCGGACCTGCTGACCGACGTCCCGCGCGAAGCGCCGCGCCAGTTCCTGCCCGAGGACCTCCAGCGGCTGGCCGAGCATTGCCGGTTCAATGTGATCGCGCTCGTGCAGGGCGCCACGCCGAACTACTACCTGCCCGCCTGCCGCGACGCGAACGTCCAGAGCGCCGCGCTGTCGGTGCGGATTCCCAGGTACCAGATCGAGTCCACCATGGCCCGCCTGTCGCTGCGGCCCGGAATCCCCCTGCAATCGACCTTGTACCAGTGCGCCGAGACCGCCGCCCAAGCGATCCGGTCCTGGCAACTGCCGCAGGATGCGCTGGACGAACTGCACGCCGACGTGGCCGTCCTGTACGATTCGGCCATGCACGGGACCGTGGCCGATGCCGACCTGCAGGGCGTGGACCCGCAGCGACGCGCCGTCGTGGTCCTCGAACGCGGCCGATTCGCCTGGACATTCAATGCCGAACAGACCCCCGCCGAGCTCCTGGCGACGGCCGCCGAGCGGGTGCAGGTCATGAACCCGCAGACCGCCAATATCGTGAGCCTGGCGGTGGACAGCAGCTGCCGGTCGCTGGTCGTCTCGAGCCTGCCACGTCCGCAACAAGGCCCGGCCGTCCGCCCACCGGCCGTGGCCGGCGTGTTCTATCCGGACCAGCCGGCCGCGCTCGATGCGCTGCTGGACCAGCTGCTGGCCGACGCGCCGGCCGCGCCTCCGGAGCGGTGCCCGGCCGTCATGGTCCCACATGCCGGGCTGCGCTACTCGGGACGTATCGCCGCGGACGTGTTCCGGCGGATCGAGATCCCCAGTCGCCTGATCATCATCGCCCCGAAGCACTCGCGGCTGGGCACGCCCTGGGCCGTCGCGCCGCACGAGGCGTGGAGCGTCCCCGGGTGCCGGATCCCGTCCGACCGGGACCTGGCCCGGCGCCTGGCCGCCGCGATCCCCGGCCTGGAGCTGGACGCCGCAGCGCACCAGGAAGAGCACGCCATCGAGGTCCAGCTACCGCTGCTGGCCCGTCTGGCCCCGGGGTCCGCCGTGGTCGGCATCGTGATCGGCGATGGCGACCTGGACCAGTGCGAACGATTCGCGCGGCAGCTGGCCGATTTCCTGCGCACTGAGGAAGCTCGGCCGCTGCTGGTCATCTCGTCCGACCTGAACCATTATGCGCCTGTGGACGAGAACCGCCGGCTGGATCGCCTGGCCCTGGACGCCATGCGAAGCCTCGACCCGGCCCGGCTCTATGCGACCGTGCGGGACCACGACATCAGCATGTGCGGCGTGCTGCCGGCCGTGATCGTCATGCAGGCGCTGCGCCGCCTGAACCAGCTCAATACCTGCCGTGAGATCGCCTATGCCACCAGCGCCGACGCCGGCGGCAGTGCTGACCGAGTCGTCGGCTACGCGGGCCTGCTGCTGGCGTGACGCGCCGCGCGGGAAGCGGCTCCCCTCCGCCGGCAGTTCCCGGCGCCACGCGGAGCGCGCTTCATTCCAATCGCAGGCCTTTCGGCAGCGACTCGCCAAACACCTGACGCTGCTCGTCGATGTCCAGCTGACCGCCGTCGCGGACCAGCTCGATCAGGTGCGGCGGGGCGGCGTGATCGGTCAGCCACGCGACGGCCTCGCGCCGGCAGCGGTCGGACAGGTCGCGGTACCGGTCGTGCGTGCGCCGGGCCGCCTGCATGACGGCCAGCGTGGCGGTCCCGAGCGAGGTCGGCGCGGCGCGCCACAGCGCTTCCAGCCAGCGCTCGACCGTCTCGTGCGGCGTCACGGTGTTGAGCGGCCCGTAGACCGGCACGCGCTGGCCGAGTCGGCCCAGCGCCCAGACCATCGGGTCCCGCAGGTTCTCGAGCTTCCGTTTGGGCAGCAGCGCGACGAGCATGTCGCCCAGCTCGATGCGGCGGGGCAGGTCCAGCAGCTCCAGCGAGCCGAGCAGGCGCCAGGCCTCCGCCAGCTCGTTGGGCCGCAGCGACGCGTCCTCGCCGCGTGTCGTGCCCAATACGAACCGGTTGTACAGGCTCCGGATCGACGAGAGCAGCGGGTCGGCCAACGCCTGCTGCTGGCCGCGCGACAGGCCCCCCGCGATCCGGCGCCACAATACGACAGCCTCGTTGCGCACACTCGGGCCGAGGTGGACCAGCTTCCCTTGCACCGTGCGCCACGTCTCCGCCACCCGCCAATCGTCCACGGCCAGCCCGTAGCCGGGCCGCAAGGCGAAGCCCAGCAGGTTGAGCCAGCGTATCTCGTGGTCCACGCTCTTGCGCCGACCGGACTCGTATTCGATGAGCGATTCCCAGATCCGGCGCAGCAGCGGGACCGGCCACTGCTGCTTGGGACTGCACAGCGCGTTGGCCAGCTGCTTGACCAGCCCGTCAGGCCGGTCGGTGCCGTGCGGCGCGAAGACGGCTGCCAGCGCCTGATGGCACCTGTCCCAGGTCGCTTCCTCCAGGAACCCCTCCGACTCCGCGTCGGACCGGTGCGCGACGGCGTCCGTCTCGGTGGCCGCGCGGACGTCGAACTGCAATCGCCAGCTCCGGTCGCGATCGGCCGCGGTGCACCAGAGGTTCATCGTGCCGATCTCGGTCAGCCGCGCATGCAGGCGCACGGCGATCCGGCCCGTTTCGCGACGCCGCTGGGTCCGCAATACCGTGCGGATGGGCGGCAGCGGCGTCATCTGCTCCCGGTCGATGGCCACCACCGCGCCGGGCGGGTCCGTCAAGCGCAGGCTGGACACCCACAGCGGGAACTCCACCGGCTGGGAGATCAGCAGTTGGAACAGGCGGTCGGGCATCTCGATCGTCTGGCCCGGCTCGGCATCGCCCGGCACGAGGCAGACGGCGGTCGGCTCCTGGGACTCGACCCCGATGTAGTAGCTCCGCGCCAGATTCGCGGCGATTCGCACGCCATGGCCGCGGCGCACCATCCCGTAATAGGCCGCTCCCCGGGCGACGGCCAGGTCGAGCCGGTCGTTATCCAACACGATCGGCGACCAGCTCGGCGCACCATCCACCTGGAACCAGCCGGCGATCAAGTCGATCATTCGCCCGCGCAACGCGGGCGACGCGAAGAACCCGCCGTTGAACAGCACGATATCGGGTCGGACGGCGGCGGCGCGTGGCGAGGAGGGTGAGGAGTCCGGGCCGGTACCGTCCGGGTCGCGGTGCGCGGTCAGGAAGGCGGCCAGGTAGCGCGTGATCGCCGGGTCTGCGGCATAGGGCAGCCCGAACTCCTGGAAGCCCGAGCGATGGGCCTGAGGCCGGTCCTGCAGCGGGACGGCGGGCAGGAACCCTTCGACCAGCAGCGCGCGGACTTCGTCGCGCGTTACTTCCACCTGCAGCCCGCCGCCGATCACGCGCGCGCCGGTCCCGGGCAGGTTCACCGTCATCCGTTCCGGCGCATCGCCGCTCAGCAGCTGTTCCTTGGCGCGCTGGCACACGCGGACCAGCACGTCCCACTGTGTGGATGACAGTTTATTGTCACCTACAAGCTTCCGTTCGAGGTGTCGAGCCAGCGCCAGATCGAGATTGTCGCCGCCCAGGATCAGGTGGTTTCCCACCGCCACGCGGTGGAACTGGATCCGCTCCTCGCGCGCCCCCGCGTCCGGCCGACTCGCGCGCACGCGGATCAGCGTGAAATCGGTCGTGCCGCCGCCGATATCGCACACCAGGATCGACTGGCCGGGCTGGACCCGTGCCTGCCAGTCCGCGCTGTGCTGATAGACCCAGGCGTAGAAGGCGGCCTGCGGCTCCTCGAGCAACACGACGCGCGGCAGTCCGGCGTGCGCGGCCGCCTCCACCGTCAGCTCGCGCGCGATCTCGTCAAAGGAGGCAGGCAGGGTGAGCACGACATCCTGCTCGGCCAGCGGCGCCTCGGGGAACCGGGCGTCCCACGCCTGGCGCAGATGCCCCAGGATGCGCGCGCTGGCCGCGATCGGCGACAGCCGCTCGACATCCGGCGCGCCGTGCCACGGCAACAGGTCCGCCGTGCGGTCCACTCCGGAATGGCAGAGCCAACTCTTGGCCGACGTGATCAGGCGGCCGGGGCTGCGCCCGCCTTGATCGCGCGCGAAGAACCCCACGGCCACGCGCGGGTCCTCACGGTCCCAGGGGAGCCGCAGCGCGCCGGCCGCCGCCTCGCTCGCAATCGCCTCGTAATGACACGACGGCAACGTGTCCCGCGTCTCCACCACGCCGGAGGCGACCAACTGGGGGACCCCCAGCACCCGCACGCGCCACGCCGATTCCTGCGTGTCGACATAGGCCACCGCCGAGTTCGTCGTGCCGAAATCGATCCCCACCACATAGCGCGCGGGCAGGCGATCGATCAGCGGATCAAACCGGTCCGACATCGGAGGTCATCCGTCCTCTCGCACACTGAACTCGAGTTTCCATCGGCTGTCGCTCTGCGTGCTGACACACCACAGCTCGAACATGCCCAGCTCCGTGATCCGCGACTGGAACCGGACCGGGACGTAGGGGTCGTCCAGCGCGGCGTCGACCGGTAGGACCGTCTCGAGCGAATCGGTCTCCACCAGCTCCTGGTCCGTCCACGCATCGAGCAGCGTGCCCGGCTGATCGGCCTTGCGCACCGCCGAGCTGAAGAACCGGAAATGCGCGGGCTCGCCCAGCACCAGCCCGATCTCGCCGGAGGGCACGTCGATCTGCGTGCCTTCCTCCATGCCGAACGGCACGACACACATGGCGCGCAGCGGCCGCGGCGCGCCCGGGATGGCCAGGCCGGCCGTCTCCACGCCGATATAGTAGCTGCGCGCCACTCCGCCGCGGATCCGCATGCCGCCCCGCTCCTTGGCCCAACCGTAGTGCGCCGCGCCCCGCGCGACCGCGTGGTCCAGATCCGGCTCGCCTTCGAGCAACCGTGGCGGACGGCCGTCAGGGGCCCAGCTGCCGAGCACTTCCAGCAACCGTTGCCGGAGCGCCGCCGCCTTGAACACGCCGCCGTTCAAGAGCACGTGAGTCGGAACGGCCGCGCGCTGCTCCGCGCCGTGCGCCGTGAGAAAAGCGGCCAGGTGACGCGTCACCGCCGTGTCCTGCTCGTACGGCAGCCCGATCTCGCGGAACCCCGACGCCCGCCGGCGCCGCGGCGCTTCGTCCACGGAGCAGCGTGGAAAGAACCCGTCCACCAGCAGCTCGGTGGCCGTCTCGCGCGCGACCTCCACCGAGACCGTGCCGCCGATCAGCTTGCTGCCCCGACCCAGCACCGACACCGTGTGCGCGGGCGGCCCGCCGGGGTTCAACAGGGCCTCCTTCGCGTTGCGGCAGGCGTGCCAGAGCGACACCGTCTGCCACGGGTCCAGTTTGTGCCCCGCAGCCGCCAGGCGTTCGGCCGCATGGTACGCCAGCGCCAGGTCCATGTTGTCGCCGCCGACCAGCAGGTGATCGCCGACCGCCAGCCGCTGCAACTGCAGCTCACCGGCCGACTGCGTCACGTCAATCAACGTCAGGTCCGTCGTGCCGCCCCCCACGTCGCAGACCAGCAGCCGGTCGCCCACCTGCAGCAGTCTCCGCCAACGGTCGCCCTGGGCGGCCAGCCAGGCGTAGACGGCCGCCTGCGGCTCCTCGATCAGAATGAAGTCGGGCGGGAAGCCGGCCGCCAGCGCCGCTTCATGGGTCAATTCCCGCGCCGCCGCGTCGAACGAGGCGGGCACGGTCAGCACGACACGCTGCGCGGCCAGCGGCGCCTCGGGATGCGCGGCGTCCCAGGCCGCGATCAGATGGTCCAGGTAGCGGCGCGCCGCGGCGACCGGCGAGATCTTCGGCACGTCGCCCGGCGCGTCCCAGGGCAGGATCGCCTGGCGCCGGTCGACACGGCTGTAACACAACCAGGACTTCGCGGCGCCGACCGTCCGCTGGGGCGCGTCGGCCGCCTTGCGGCGCGCGTACTCGCCCACCGCGAACTGCCGCTCGCGCGCCCACGGCACGTCCAACGCCCCGCCCCGCGCGTCGTGGTCGGCGGCCAGGTAGATGAACGCCGGCAACATCGTGCGGCGCTCGAGCGTCAGCGCGTCCACGAGCTGCGGGATCGCCAGCTCGTGGATCGTCGGCTCGTCCGCGTCCAGCGGCGTGTAGGCCAGCACGCAATTGGTCGTTCCCAGGTCCAGGCCCAGGACATATTGAGCACCCATGGTGTCGGTCACTCCAGCTCGACTTCCTCAGGCGCCACGATCATCCGCGCATCCGCACTGCCCGACCAGCTGGGCAGCTCGCAACGCCCCGCGATCCATCCGTGATGGACCAGCCGCCCGCGAAACGGCGGCGAGTCGGTCACGTTCCCGGTGAGCCGCCAGCGGCCCGTGTCATAGCCGGCCGGGACCTCGACCAGGCTGCCTTCCTCGAGATCGACCAGCGGGCGGAGGTCGAACAGCCGATCGATCACGCGGCCGCAATCGCGCAGCACGTCGCGCGCCGCCGCTCCGACCTGCGCGTCGCTGTAATCGCCCAGCGGCTCCTGGATCATGTCGATCAGCCGCGCTTCCCGCTGCAGGGTCGCCAGCAGCGTAATCGCATCGTTCCGCTGCACCGCGCGCCCGCCCACGGGCTCCGCGACGCCGGTCCGCGGCGCGGCGGCCGGCTGCTCGACCGCCGTCGGCGGACCGTCCAGCGCGGCGCGCACCGCGCGCGCCGTCGCGCTGTCCAACAAGACCCCGAAGAACACGCGAATTGCCAGCCAGATGCGCATTTTTGAGACTCCGCACGGGGAGTTGGTGACCGTGACGCCGAACGATATCCTAATGGCCGAGTCCGATTTGGGCGAGGGAGGAGAGCGAGACGTGTCACGAAACCTGACGCTGGTCATCCACGCGCTGCACGGCGGCGGGGCCGAACGCGTGGCGGCGACGATGGCGAACCGGTGGACGGCAGAAGGCGACCGCGTGACGCTCATCACGCTTGACAGCGTGGACTCGGACGTGTACCAGGTCGGCCCGCAGGTGGAGCGCGTGGGGTTGGGACTCATGCGGTTCTCCGGCAACTCGCTGCACGCCGGCTGGAACAACGCCCAGCGGATCCGCGGGCTGCGGCAGGCGATCCGCGCCGCGACGCCCGACTGTGTCGTGAGCATCACCGATCGCATGAACGTGCTGGCCCTGCTGGCCTCCCGCGGGTTCGATGCGCCCATCGTGATCGCCGAGCGGTCGGATCCGCGACATCAATCCATGGGCCGGATCTGGGAGCATCTGCGTCGCTGGACCTACCCGCGTTGCACTGCGGCCGTGGCTCAGACGCAGAGCGTCGCACAGCACCTGAGCGCGCTCGTCGGGCACCGGCCGGTCTACGTGATCCCCAACGGCGTCGTGGCGCCGGCGGTCACTGCCGCCGCGTTGACCGAGCGCGATGCGCGGACGGTGGTGGCCATGGGGCGACTGAGCCCCGAGAAAGGGTTTGATCTGCTGATCGAGGCGTTCGCCCGGCTGGCACCGCAGCATCCCGACTGGCAACTGCAGATCGCCGGTGACGGCCCGCAACGCGCCGCGCTGCAACAAGAGGTCGATCGGCACGGGCTGGGCGCGCGGATCCAGCTGGTCGGCTGGGTCGCCGACCCGGCGGAGTTCCTGTCGCGGGGCGCGCTGTACGTGATGTCGTCGCGCTATGAAGGGTTCCCCACGTCGCTGCTGGAAGCCATGGCATGCGGCCTGGCGGTGATCAGCTCGGATTGCGATAGCGGGCCCCGCGCCATCATCCGGCCGGAAGTGGACGGCCTGCTGGTCCCCGTGGCGGATCCCGTGGCGATGATGCACGCAATCGACCGACTCATCTCCGACCCGGTCACGCGGCATGGCCTGGGGGAGCGGGCGCGCGAGGTGGTCGACCGGTTCAGCATGGACCGGTTCATGCAGCGTTGGAACGAGGTCGTCGACGCGTGCTTGACCTGACGTGTGGAGCCGGGCTGGCAACCCGGCGCGCCGGATGGAGCGGCGGCCGGCATCAGGAGCTGGCGCCCGCCAGGCCCGAGTCCCAACGGGACGGGCCTAAATGACCGTGCGCGATTCGGCCATCATGGATGAGAATGACGAAGCACGAAATACCCAAGCACGAAGGAATGACGAAGCCCGAAGCTCGAAGAGCTTAGGCGGTCAACCGAGGATAACGCTCGTACGAACGTCCGGCTCGTCATTCGTGCTTCCTCATTCGAAGAAGACGAGTGCAGAGTGCAGAGCAAGGAGTGCAGACTGCAGAAGGGGAGCAGTAGCAGATACCTTCCCCCCTTGTACAAGGGGGCACTGAGGGGGGTAAAA
>JBPOJB010000063.1:0-23024 GCA_052034005.1 Planctomycetota bacterium
GAGGCATCAGCAGGCGATTTCCCACGACCAGCGCTATCGCAAACGGTGTCTCCGGTGCGATGCGACTCAGGGATTCAAGAAGCATGAGTTGCGGCGACGCAAGGTGCGCGTCATTGTCGCGCTAACCTGGGGCCATAGCTGGCTACCGGCCATGGCTGGATACCTGGTAGGTCTTGTGCCGGTTCCCGGGGCTGTGCCCTGTCGGGGAGAGCGGGTCGCGCCCGTTCTCTTACTGTTGCGGTCTCTCACGGAGATGCAGAGTAGAACAAAGTACAGGGGAATCGTCATGAATGGTCACAAGCTGTCGAAGCCGCTCGCCCGGCGACTCTTGTTCTGGTCACCCAGGACACTGGCCGTGTTGTTCGCCCTGTTCCTCAGCGTGTTCGCCTTCGACGTGTTTGAGGCGGGCTACGGACCCTGGGAAACGGCGTTCGCCCTCTTCATGCACTTGATCCCTACTTGGGCCGTCCTGGGCGCCCTGGCGGTTTCCTGGCGATGGGAGTGGGCCGGGGCAGTCCTCTTCGCTGCTCTGGGGCTGCTATACATCTGGTTCGCCATAGGGCGAGGCCACCCTGAATGGACGATCCCGATCTCCGGACCGCTGTTCCTGCTTGCCGGCCTGTTCCTGTTTGGCTGGCTGAATCGGAAAGCGATCCGCACGGCGCCATGAGCCCCGGTCGGAAGGGACTCCGGACCCTGTTTCCGGCTTACTCACCGCCCCGAACGGTGAAGCGCACAAGGCCCATGGCTGAAGCGGTGACGCGCTGGACGCCGGGCCCGCGTGTGGAAACCCGGACCACCGGGCCAGAGCTGTCGACGTAAACCGTACTGCCCGGTCGCAGGTTTGCGACCAGGCCGTCTGCCGGGCCGTCACCGGGCAGCTCGAACCGGAGGTCTGCGAGCACCTCCCGCCCTCGCGCGAACACGACGAACCGGTCGTCCACCCGCACGCCCGCGACGTTCGTGCCATCGATCAACGCCACCGAGGGCCGACGGATCCCCGGATCCCTCATGGTGACCACGTTCAGGAAATTATCCAGCTGCTCGGGCACGGCCGCCTCGACCTCGATCGTGTACTGTCCCAGGTCCGGGCGTTTGGAATATGAGTCATCCTTGCCATCGGTGTGGGGTGAGAAGGAGTACAGCGTGCCGTCCGCGGCGACCGTATCGAAGTAGTGTGGAATCGAAACCGTCAGCGCCGCCACATCCATGTCCCCGGTCGTAACGCGGTCGATGCGTTTCCAGTGATTCACAGTGTTGGCGATAGGCCGGTAGATGACGTACTGCCAGGCCTGTCCGCCGGGAAAGTCGCCGAAGAGCGTGTGGGCGTCGTTGCCGGTGATGAGGAAGTCACCGGCTCCTTCGCCCTTGATTTCGACCAGGTGGTTTCTCCATTGGTTTGCGGCCCAGGCCTGGGTGCGATCGGTCAGCGATGTGGTCTCGACCCGCTCGGACGGGACGGAGGTCACATAGGCCTGGCGCGCGTCCGAGAAGACGACGGTTTCCGACATGTCCACCCCCTCCTCGGCGTCGCCCGAGATCTCGAGCGAGCCTTGCACGCGGGCCCCGACGGCAAACAGTTCCAGCCAGCGCGGGATCTCCAAGTCGCGCACCGCGCCGGGGCCGATCGGTCGGCTTGGGGTGAGAACCAGGTCCTGCGCCAGCACCGTGTCGCCGCCGCGCATCACGATGCGCCGCTGCTTCGGCAGCAGGGTGTCGAGGTAGGTGATGTTAGCCGGATTGGTGATTACGATCGACGCGGCATCGGAGAACTCCTGCCAACCCTGGCCCGTTCGGGTCGCCGTCCCCTCGGGCACAGGTCGATCGACCGTGTGGGTCACCCACACCTTGCGGAACGACGAGTTCGGCGTCTGGACGCGGTCGAAGATCACGAAGACGTCAGGCCGCAGAAAGACGAATTCGCGTTCGAAGAACGTGACTTTCCGAGTGTAGGAAGCCGCCCCGTCACCCACCGCGTACGTGTACAGCTCCGGCACATGCTCGAACTTGACAATATTGGCCGACTCGTACAGACCCAGCGGATGGTGCGGGTTGTCACCGCGGCAGGGGCCGGCCCCGTCCAGCGTGAATTCGCCCTCCCGCGTGGCGATCGGCGTCTCGAACATCTGCCCGCCGAAATTGTCCGACGCCATGAGCCGGGTCCCGGAATGAAGCGGGCCGCGGTTGCTCGAGGCGTCCAGGTCGAGACACTCCTGGGGGTCGTAGACCCTGAGCGTGTTCTTCGAGATCGAGCGGACGTGATACCAGTGATGCCGGTCGTTGTCGGGATTGAAGCGGATGCGGGCACCTCCGTGCGGCATCACCTCGACCTTGCGGTGCAGGAGGAACGAGTTGGCATCCTCGTAGCGGCGGCTGATCCCCTCACCCGCCATGAACACGGCGAAAGCGGCGTCGTTGGTCCAGTTCTCACGCATCGCAACCAGGCCCGGCCCGCTGAAATACGCCGCGGTCGGGTTGCTCGACGGCGGCTCGGCACGCAACGTGTCGTCGTGGAACAGCAGCCACCAGTAGAGGTTATGGTAGGGCTCGCCGCACAGGATCGGCTGCACGCCCTGCTCGACGTACCACTGCATGCGCCGGTCCTGATAGAGCCAGGCGGTGAGCACGGCCTTGTCGGCATCCGGCTGGTCGATCCAGTCGGTCTGCGTGTTCCAGATCCGAGCCTGCAGGTGCGATTCCGTCCCCGCCCGACGACACCACTGGTCGGTCTCGTAACGGGTGAATAAGTGCGGGCAGCGCAGGTTCTGCCAGAAGCTGGCGCGGTACTGGTCGTGCAGCGCACCGCGCACGCGGTCTTCGCCGGTCAGGAACCACCACTGGGCCAGCACGTTGATGCTGAAAGACTCCTCAGCGGCGTCGTAGCCGAAGTTGTCATACATGCCGCCCGGCTGGCCAGGCAAAGCGTCGTTGTAGGTCATGTCGCCCGCGATGCGGTTCTCGATCCGGCGGAAATGCCCCTGATCGGAAAGCTCGCGGTGGACCAGGCGGAGATACTGGCGGGTGTTGAACTGCCGCGCGGTCGGTTCCGCCGCCTGCTCGACCGTCGTGTACGCGAAGATGCCGGCGTAGGCCAGCGCGTTAGCCACGCCCGGTGCGCTATGATACCCCCACTCTGCATGCTCGGCGTGCGATTCGGCCAACGCGTGGTAGTACCAGCCGTCCGGGTTCTCCGCCACGCGCGTCATGACGGCCCGCTTCCGGTCCTCCGGCAACTCATCAAACAACAGGTCGATGCCGAACAGCTCCTCGCGCTCCGGTATCCCGGTCGCAGGCAGCCGGTCAAGGAACCTGTCTCGATAGGTGCGATCGCCTGTGGCCCGGTACAGCAGCGCGAGGCTGGTCAGATCCACCTGCGCTCCCGTATCCTCGGCCGCCTGCAGCTTCGCCAGCCAACCCCGATAAGGTTCCCGAGCGGCCGGCCCGGCCATCCGCCGCAGCGCCGCCGCAAGGCGCTCCGGCGTCACGAGGACCCGAGGGTGCGCAGCCCGTACCTGGTACCCGTGCGATGTGCCCAACCACCCGTCTCCATCCTCGTCCTCCGCGTTGTCGGGAATCTCGCGCGCCCGGGCAACGGCTGCCGCCGGGCCGCCGGCCGGCCCCGACTGCTGCGAGACAGGCCCCGCTTCGCAATCCTGAACCAGCTGGGCAAGCACCCACCAGACGGCGACCGATAGCAATGGCACAGATCGCATAGAGACCTTTTCCAACAGCGGACAGATGAGTTGTATGCGGTTCGGCCGATTGGCGGAGAGTCTACCCGCTGCTCACAGCGCAATCAACGATCCCTCAGGCCTGCCTCGTCCCGCCCTCGCGCCCCCATGGCACGCGGAAATGAGTCCTGACCCCTTTTGTGAAAAAGAGTCCTGACCCCTTTTTAGAGCGCGGTGCCCAGGCGGTGGAGCTGCTCGATGGAAGGCTCGGCCAGCGTCCCGTCCTGGTAGATGCCAACGTTGAACGTCATAGGCGCCTGGTGGCTGTTGCAGGTGCGGACGAAGCGGATAACCTCCGCGTCGGTGTACAGGGGCTCGGGAACCGCCGCGTTCAATCGACGGTGAACCCAGGCACGGTCGTCCAGGCAGGTCCAGCCGAACCACTGCAGGCCGTTGGCCGGGTGGTGGCGGGCGGGCGCGGGATTCTGCAGGTCCACCAGCTCGCCGGCCCAGTAGTCCTGGTGCGTCGTGTAGAGGAACGTCTCGTTCACGCCGGCGTTATAGGTCACCAGCCGGCTCGGTAACCCCCGTTTGGCAGCCGCCGTGAATTGCTCCCAGGGGAACTGGAAACCGGCTATGTCCGTGGTGACGCTCTGGTGCGGCCCACGGCTATCCAATGAGTATGGGCTGTCGAACCACCACGCCTTGACCCTGTCCGTGTACCGCTCGCTCATCCAGCCGACGATGTCCAGCAGATTGCGGGCCAAGACGTTCTTGTCCGCGCCATCGTATCCCACAGCGGCGCGCCAGGCGGGATCATCCTGGCCGTTGCACGAATGGTTGTAGTACACCAGCAGCGGCATTCCTCGAGCTGCCAGGGCGTCGGCCAGCGCGGCGATCAAATCCCGCGTGCAGGTGCGCCCTTCCAGGATCCGGTCGATCACCGGATGGGGAGCCGGCAACATCTGAAGCGCATGGGTGGCGGTGAACAGAAGATAGTCGGCGCCGGCGTACACCACACGCTCGACCAATGCCTCCACGTCAAAGGCCGCGACGGCCTCCGCAAACGGCACCGGCTCGCCCCGCCGCGGAACCGTCTGGGCGGTCCAATGGACGCCGACGCCGTAGCGGCAGCCGGCCAGCCAGTCGGTGGGCGCCGGCGCGTACGCTTCATCACGCGTCGACTCGCCGCGACCGCGCACCGCCAGCGTCGCGCCCAACGCGGCGACCGTCTGCACAAATGTTCGTCTGTCCATGGTCTCCTCGCCAACGTGCCGATGGGTGTGATCTAATCGCGACCGGTGCGCCGGTTCGCACCCTTCTGGCCGACCACTATCGTACTCTATCGCACCCTATCGCACCTTATCGTACACTGATATGACGGCGGACCGGGAGGGAAGCGCCATGCCACCCGGTAGCCGGGGGCGGTCCGGCGGGTATGGCCGCCGCGGCCGCTCGGCAGGGTGCGCACAGGTTCTTGGCCGAACAGAATTCCTGGCTGGGCTGCACGGACACCGCCGGGAAGAGACAAGGAGACGACGGATGATGCGCTGCATGCTGCGATCGCTGCGTTCTGTGTGTCATGTGGCCTCGGTCTGGAGCCTGGTCCTCTCGGCCGTGGCGTCGACCAGTCGGGGTGTCGAATCGCCGGCCGCCCACGCGCTTCCCGGTGATTCGATTGCCACGCTGCAGCCTGATACGACCACGCGATTCTCCAACGCGGGCTGGAAGTATGATCGATATCAAGACCTGCCATCGCTGGACGCCCACAGCAGCATGACGGTGGCCGACCTGGCAGGTCCGGGCATCATTCGCCATATCCACACGACTCGCCACCAGCCGGCGGACCTGGCGGCGCGCGGCGTGATTCTGGAAATCTACTTCGACGGGGCGACGGAGCCGGCCGTGTTGTGTCCGCTGGCCGACTTCTTCGGCGACGGCTGCAATGGCCAGAGCATGTATTTCAGCACGCCCTGGATCGAATGTGCGCCGTGGAGCTACAACTGTTACTTTCCCATGCCGTTCGCGAAACATGCGAAGGTGGTGCTGCGGAACGACACCGACAGGAACCTGTCGAACTACAGCTATATCGAATGGGAGCCGCTTGCAGAGCTGCCCGCGCGGCAAGGATACTTCCACGCCACGTTCCTGCGACGCCTGTTCCAGCTGTCGAAGGACACCGAGGTGGAATTCTTCCACACGAAAGGAACCGGACACATCCTCGGGCGCCAGTGGAGCGTGGCGACCGACGAGCCGCTGTTCGAGAACTTCGGTGTGGTCATGGAGGGGAACAACGAAATCGACATCGACGGCGTCGAACGCGCCGTTGACTACCTGGGCACCGAAGACTCCTTCACGTTCAGTTGGGGGTTTCAGCAGCCGTTTGTCGGGCTGCGGGCCGGCATGCCCTACCTCACGACCGGCTCGCCGTCACGCTTGTCGATCTACCGGTTTCACGATCACCAGCCGATTCGCTTCCGTGAGGAAGTGCGTTGGTCGATCAACTGGCGCGAGGAGAGGGCCATTACCGGGCTGCCCGCGTGGGGCGAGCGCGTGGCGGCCGATGGCTGCTGGGTCCAGTACGATGCGGTCTATTACTGGTACCAGGATCAGCCGGCCGGCTACACGCACGAGCCTTTGCCGCCGCCGGCCGAGCGCCAATCGCCGCTCACCCGCAGCAGCCGCCCCAGCGCCGATCTCGATGAGCTGATCTCGAGCACGCCCCTCGATACTTCGCTGACCAATACGTTCGACTCCGCTGACGATCTGAAACGAGTGCGCATCAGCGGCTGTTACGTGGGGACCCATCCGTTCTGGATCGACACGCCGGCGGCGGCGGGCGGGCATCCAGGCAACCCGCACCCCGGCCGGCAGGGAATCCTCGCAGTCCATCCGCAAGACGCGGGGACTCCGGCCATCATCACGCGCAAAGTGGAGCTGCCCGCCGGGTCCGACAAGACATTGTCACTGGTAGTCAGCGGCGATCCCTATGAAGGGCCCGAGAAGTCCGACTTCCTCCTGGATGTGGCTGTGCACGACGGACAGGCGACGCACTGGTTCCCGACGGTCATCGTCCCTCCCGGCCCGACGCCCTCGGAAGACGGGTGGCGGAAGCTGGAGTATCCACTCGGCCCCTACGCCGGCCGGACGATCACGGTGGTGGTGAAGGTCTCGTACGGCGGCCCTCACGGCATCTTCAATGACGAGGCGTTCTTTGACGAGATGCGGATCGAATGAGGGGTGGAGTTGGCGGCCCGGGACGCGGGTCTCGGCGTCCGGGCCGCACGCGCCGACCGGCCGCCGGCCCCGAATTTTGTGCGGAGCAGCGGCGAACTGGCGACCACGTACCAACCCAACAGCGTGCGGTCCAGCCGGTCAGGACCCTTGTGGTGCACAGCAGGCGAGTTCCGGTTTCGGAACCCGCCGGGAAGCGCGGTCTTTCCAGGCGAGTTCGACGGCCAGGGCGGGCGCACCGACCAGGAACAGCGCATAGAACGGCGCGTTGATCACCTGGCCCAGGCGGAGCACCATTTCAACCGCCGCCACCAGCGCAGCGACAAGGCACTGTCCCCAGCGCGTGCTGACGTTCGTCTTCGGATCCGTAATCATGAAGAACACGTACAGCTGGTACATTGGCCCAGTGAGCGGCGCCACGTTGGCGATCCAGGGAACACCCGTGATCTGGCTGCGGAAATACGCGAACAGCAGGAAGCAGCTCACGTACGTCAGGCAGATGTGGAAGCGCCGCACCCGCCAGATGATGATCGTCCCGAACGTCCAGATGATGATCATCGGCCAGAAGGCGTTGCCCCATTGCACGCTCAAGGCCGCGACCGCGGACGGGTACAAGAACAGCATGGCGCTGACACCGAAATTCGACGGATTCCACAGGTGACGCCCCTTCCAGCGCAGCACGTACTTGGACATGATCGTGAGCATCCCGCCCACGACGAACGGCCACATGAACGGGGAACGGAGCAGCATGCCCGCACTGGTCCCCGCAATGTACGCACTGGCCAGGTTCGGCCATCTGCCGAGCACGAAGCGCCCCAGCACGGCTTCCGTAACCATGGCGGTGACGATGGCCAGGGCGGTTTGGACCCAGCTTTCGAGCACACCGAAGGTCAACTCCCCGGCCAGCAGGGTGCAGGAAACCAGCAGCGGCGCCAGGAAGCGATTGTCCAAGCTGAACAACCGCTTCCACAGGGCCAGCAGGCGGCACCCGCCGGATGGCGCGGCGAGGGCCGGCGGCGGTGCGTCGGAGATCGGGTCCGTAGCCGGTTGCGTGGGCATGCTCATCACTCCTCGGAAATACGATGGATCGTGTTGACTGCCGGGGCTTCGACCGTCTGCCTGCCGCCGGACGGCCAGCGGATTTCCAGGCGGTCGACGGCGTCGCAGGCGCCCAACCCGAAATGCAGGCGCCGCTGGTTCTGTGCGGCGTAGCCGCTGGCGGCCGTCAGGACCTGCAACTGCTCCTGACCATTCCAATAGAGCCGGACTTCTGCTCCGACCGCGCTGTGGTTGCTCTTCCGGCCTGCCAGCTCCACGCCGATCCAGTTCCGCCGCGGGTCCACGTGATTGCGATACAGCAGTAGCGGGCCGCGTTGATTCGCCACGACCACGTCCAACGCACCCCGGTTCTGGAAATCGGCCAGCGCCACGGCACGGCCATCCCAGGTATCGGTAACACCCACGGCTTGAGCCACTTCGGTGAACCCGCCCGAGCCGTCGTTCAGCCAGACGCGTTTGCGCTGATAACCGGCCAGGCTGCGGCCGTGCATGGCCGGCCAGTTGCGGGCGTCGGAGATGATGCGGCTGTGGCCGCCCGTGATCTGGGAGAAGTCGTACCAGTACGTGGTGCCGGTCGCGCCCGAGACATAGCCGTTGGTGAGATACAGATCGAGCGTGCCATCGTTGTTCAAGTCGCCGAACTGCGCGCCGAAGCTCCAGCCCCCCAGTTCGACGCCCATCACCGAGGCCATGTTCTGAAACTGCAACGATCCCGGCTGCGCAGGCAGCCAGAGGTTATTGCCTTGAAGCAGCACCCCTTCTTCCGAGATATTGGTCTGATAGATCGCCAGCGAGCCGGTGTTCAGCACGTCGCCCACAGCGGCGTTCATGCCGCTCTTGGGCGCCACGCCGATGCCCGACTCCTTGGCCACCTCCCGAAATCGGCGCGGGCTGCTCGCCCCCTCGTTGATATACAGCTCCGCGACTCCGTAGTCATTCGCCAGGTACAGGTCGGGCTCGCCGTCGGCGTTGAAGTCGGCCGAAACCACGGCCAGAGTCCAGCGCGTGCTGTTGATCCCCGCCTCGCGGGTCACGTCCGTGAAAGAACCGCGCCCGGTGTTGCGGAGCAACCACTTGCGGCCGCCGTTCTTCGCGTACTCGAAGCTTTCCGGCATGATCCGCGTGTGTGAAATCGACTCGAGCCGCACATCGTCCGGCCAGTACCCGGCGATGAACAGGTCGATCCAGCCGTCGCGGTCGTAATCGAACCATGTCGCAGCACCCGCGTTGACCCATTCGGGTAGACCCGCCTGTTGGCTGACGCGTGTGAACCCGGTGCCCTGGTCGTTGTGGAACAGTTCGGGGCGGCCCCACTTGTAGACGAACAGGTCTTCATAGCCGTCGTTGTCATAGTCGGCCCAGACGCTGCCGATGCAGGCCCCCGTGCCGGGCTGATTCAGGTCCGCCACCCCCAGGTCCTGCGCGACGTCACGGAAGGTGCCGTCCTGCTGATTGCGGTAGAGGCAGTTCAGGCTGCCGGGGCTGCTGTTGGTGACGTACAGGTCGCTCCAGCCGTCGCGGTCGAAATCGACTACCGAGACCGACGCGCCCATCGCCGCCACCTGCGGCCCGATGTGCTCCAGTCGCGGATCGATGGCGGGCGGCGTATGCCGGAAATCCAGCCCGGCGGCCCGGGCGGATTCCTCCAGCCACATGCCGTAGCGGTCGAGCCGCGACTGCCGGTCGAGCCCGTCGGCCGCCGGCCGCACGGCCGAGTCCGTCCCCGCCACACGCTGAAACACCGCCGGCCCCGCCAGCAGCCCAATGAAGCAGAACGTCAGCAGCGCGCGTTTCTTGTCGATCTTCATTCGTCGTCCTCCACCGCCACCGGACTGTCGGTCTGCCACAAACCACGCGCGAAGTGCCGCGGCGTCACGTAGCGGGTGTGATACTCCCGCCAATCGTCCAGGTGCTTCTGAAAAAGCGGATCCTCCCACAGCGTACCGCCGGCCTGGCTGTAGTCGGGACTCGCATGGGTGGGCAGCGGGTGGACGGTGCGCGAATGGGTCGTGTTGTAGTCGCCGTCCTTGACCCAACCATCGCCAATCAGCACGTAATCCCGCTTCCACCCGGGCGGCGGCGGATCAGTCGCGGCGAACTGCATGAGGATCTCGTCGCCGGCGTTCATGATGACGTAGCGGTCATCCACCGCCTCCAACAGCTCACGGACATCGCCGAAATGCGTGTAGTACCCTTCCAGGTCACGCCATCGCGGCGCGTGACTGGCGAGCCGGTTGTAGAGCGGCAGGTCCGGCTTGCGGCGATCCAGCGGCGTGAGCTCAGAAAAACCGCGATACCGCATCTGCGCGCTCGTCGCCTCGATCCGCCGAGTTCGCACGTTCTCGTCCGGCACCCGGGCCGCCCAGCCGAGCGCATCCCAATAGACCTCCAGGTTCGTCCGGAGCCGAAACCGCCGCTGGCCTGCCCTGAGCAGCGCCTCGGGCAGCGGAATGAGCACCGTCTTATTCTTGCCCGCCGGGAACCCCAGGTCGTCGCTCACCGCGTGCCACCCGCCATCCGACTGGGGGGCTTCGAGAATCAACCCGTGCGGCCGCGGGTGATCGCCCTGCGAAATCGCCACGTTCAACGAGCTGTCGGTCGGATAGACCCAGCCGGTGCCGACCAGATAGATCACCTGCCCGTCCGGAAGGCTCTCGTCCAATTCGAATTCCAACCAGTGTTCCGCGGCGATCCCCTGGAATCTTCCCAACGCGAACGAATCGACATAGTCTCCGTCGATCGCGCTCAGTTCGGCCGCCACGTCCCGGCCGGAGTCGTCCAGCACCCGTCGCAGCGGTTTCGGCGGCGTCACGGGGACCACTTCCAACGCAGGACTTCGAGCGGCGACGAAGCGTTCATCGACGAACACCTCCACCGTCTCGGGATGATCGGCCACCAGCAACGCCACATGGTCGAAGAAGTGCGTTTCCCACAGCTCGGCCGTGATCCGCACGTCGTGAACACCGTGCTGCGGCGTGAGAAGCTCGCCCGGAATCTTGATCCAGTCCTCGGTCTGAGTAACGCCCGCCGTGTCCTGCGAATTGATCTTCAGACCGAGCGGCGACCGCCAGATGAAGTCCTTCACGAACGTATAGCCGTTGTCATTCCGAGCAAAGACGAAGGGGCACGATCCTTTCAGCCGCTGTTGGGCGGTGATGGTCTGGCCGGCCGCCAGGTCGAACTCCGCCTGTGCCGTGCCATTGGGCCAGACGATGCGGGCCACGCCAGCGCGTGGCCACGACCCGAGCCCGATGTGAACCAGCGGCCCATCGATCAGCGCGACTTGCAGCGACTGGCCGGCCCGCACTTCGATCCGGCCTCCCAGGCCAAATGAATTGATTCGCTGGTCACCGCCGCCCGGGGTGGCGTGCGGCTGGATGACCTGCCAGTGATGTGCCAGCGCACCTCCACCGAAAAGCGTTCGCCCGCCGTCCGGGCTCCAACCTGTCAGGTCCAGCCTCCCGTCGCCATCCGCGTCGGCCACCGAGGTGACGAAGAGCGAGGGGGCGTGTGCCAGCGGCTGGAACCGCGCTTGCGCCTCCTGGAGCCAGATCGCGGTGTGGCTGCCGGCCGAGGCCGCCAGATCGAGCGCGCCGTTGTTGTCAAGGTCCGCCAGCCATAGCGACGTGCGCCGTTGAGCACACAGGGCTTCGAGGTCCATTTCAGCTGACCAGGTCACCAGCGCCCGCTGCGACCATTTCCGGCGGAGCGCATCATACGAGAATTGGTGGACCACTCCGTCCTGGGCAAGGGCCGCCAAGTCGAACACGCCGTCGCGGTCGATGTCGCCCACCGCGCAGGCCACCACCGGCACCGGCAGTGTCAGCGGCACGGGCGGCGAGAACTGGCCGGCCCGCTCGTTCCACGCAACCAGCAGCCCGCCACTGCGGTCTAACACCGCCAGATCGACGTCGCCGTCGTTGTCCAGGTCGCACCAGTACAATTCCCGAGGCGCCGGCAGGTGGCTGAGCGCATCGATTGCCGTGAAGGTCATATCGCCGTTGTTGCGGAGCAACTGCGGGGGCCCCTCGTCCCGCGCCACCAGCAGATCGAGATCGCCGTCTGCCTCATAATCCAGCGCCCACACGCCGTCGCCGGCCGGCTGCAGGAAGTCCCGCTCCGACTCCCCTGGCACCCAGGGTGCAAACTGACCTTGGTCGTCTTGCAGGTAGATCCGCAGTCCCTCCGGTCCGACCAGCGCCAAGTCCTGGCGGAAATCGCCGTTCAAATCGACGGGCAGCACGGCGTCTCGACCCACCGGGCGCGTCGCGTCGCCGCGGGGGAACGTCAGCTGGATGTCCGTTCCCACGAACAGCCGGGTGCCTTCGAGCCGAATCCGCGTTGCCGGCGCGCCGCTCGAGAGCACGGCCGCCAGGACCAGCTCTCCCTCGGGGGCCGGCTCGGCTTCCGACCGCGGTTGGAACGTCAGCTGCAAGTCCGCCGCGGCTAAGGCCGCTGCCTGCTCTGCCACGGCCAGGAACCGGCGCATCGGCGTTCCGACCGAGCCGCCGACGTTGCCGAGCGACACCAGCGCTTCCTGGTAGGCCGGCGAGGCCCTGCTGACATTCTCCATGAAGGTCAGGGCCTTGGCCGCGTCATTGAAACGTTTCGCACGGGCCGCACGATCCGCCGCCTCGAATTGTTTGGCCGCGACCGCCGTCCATTCGCTGCGGCGCTGGGCGAGCGCCTGGAGCGCGTCGGCCAGCTGCGGCCCATCCTCCAGCCGGGCCGCCAAACGCGCCCGCTGGAACTGAGCCACCGCGTTCTCCGGTTCGCGTTTGAGAATGCGGTTGATCAGGTCGAGCCGCTCGACCAGTGAGGCTTCCTTGCCGGTCCGCTCGACCAGCAGCGCCAGCGAATACAGCGCAGCCGGCTCGGGGTCGGGGATCTGTTTCAGCCGCTCAATGGCCCGCTCAAACTCGCCGGACAACTCCTCGACCAGCGCCTGCAGCAGCGAGATCTGGCGGTTGTCGGGGGCCAGTTCCGCCGCCTTCGTCAGCGCCTCGGTCGCCGCGGAATTGTCGCTGAGCCGAAGCCAGGCAATCCCCAGGTTCGCCCACACCGCCGGCTCCGACGGCAGGCTTTGCGACAGGCTTTGGAACTCCTTCAGTGCTCGCTCGTTCGCCTCGACATCCAGCGCAGCCAGACCGATATAGAACCGCTCCATGTCCTCGGCCGACGCCGGCGCCGCCGTCGGCGCCGCCGGCGCACTGCCCTGCCTCAAGGACATCGACCGCCAGGCCAGCCAACCGGCGACTCCGCCCACCGCGAGGAGAGCCAGGCCGGCGACCGCCAGGAGCGTCACAAACCGGCGCTGAGATCGGTTCGTATTCATCGCGTCTCTGTGCCAACTACCTATTCGGGCAACTACCACTCAGGCGTCTGTCGGGCGAAGCGGGTGGAGGCGCGCGGCGTGTGTTGACGGGTCTCGAGCCGTGTCACGCAGACGCCGGGCGTAGCCTGAGCCACAGTCAACCCGCGGCCCGGACGCGGGCTGGCAGGGGGGCGGCAAACCGCAATACCGCCTGCCGGACGCGCAGAGTACCGCGTGCTCAGACGCTACGCCGCGGAAACACACTCCGACCACGCGGCGAGAACCCCCGATCGCCAAGCCGGCGCCGGCCCCTCCAGTCGCACCATGGTGGCCTGCATCCGCCTTGCTCGCTGCTACTACGCAGCCTCCCGGCAATTGGTTCTCGTCCATCCGTTCGGTACCGTGTCCCAACCCTGCACCTGTCTCTACCGAGGCACCGGCTGCCCGGGCGCGCCCGGACTCCCGGCCCGGACGCGCCCGGGTGCCCAAGCGAAAGCCCGCCGCATGTGGAGTTGCTTGCGGGGTCCAGCGCCGGAGCCGGGCGGAGGCTGCCCCGTGAACAGGCGCCCCGGCTCCCGCGTAGACCGGTACAGGCCGCTTGTCGACCTGCGGTGCGGGCCGGGCGTGTGCGTTGCGTGGTGCGCCGGTCAACCCCGGGGGCGCTGTGCCGCCGGCCGTGCCGGAAAGACGCGGTTTCTGTGGGAGTCGCATGTATGTCTGCGCCGTTGAGAATCCTGCTCGCCGTGGTCGCCTGGCTGGCGACCGTGACGCTGCTGCACCTGTGGCTGAACACCAAGACGCTCGACCGGATCCTGGCCGGTCCGCCGCCGGCAGGGACGAAATTCCGCGTCGGCTTTCTCCCCGTTACGTGACACCTGACCTGTCCCGTGACCCACTTCATCAACGAGCACATGACGGGGGACGGGATATTTGAACCGGTTCGGTTCAGCGGATGGCCTGAGTTGAAAGAAGCCTTCCTGTCCGGCGACCTGCAAGCCACGTTCATTCTGGCGCCGATGGCGATGGCCCTGCGCGAGCAGGGCGTGCCGATCAAGATCGTGTACCTCGGACATCGTGACGGGACGACGATGATGGTCCACAAGGATTCGGACATCCGTTCGATCGCCGATCTGCGCGGCAAGACGATTGCGGTCCCGAATCGCTTCTCCAACCAGCAGTTGATCATTTACCGAACGCTCAAGCAGTTCGGCATGTCGATCCGAGACGTGGTCCTGCTGGAAATGCCGCCGCCCGACATGCCGGCGGCGCTGCACGTCCGTGCCGTGGACGCGATCATTTCGGGCGAGCCGTTCATGGCGCAAACCGAGATGGATGGTTACGGTCGCATCCTGTTCATGACCAAAGACGTGTGGCCGGAGTTCATTTCCTGCGTGGTGGCGGTCAACGAGCGCACCATCCGGGACCACCGGGACGCTGTCCAACGCCTGGTTGACGGCATTGCTCAGAGCGGCAAGTGGCTCGACCAGTCCCTGGATCACCGGTTGCAGGCCGCCCGCTTCTCCGCCGCCAACTACTACCACCAGGATCCCCGGCTGTTGTCTTTTGTCTTGAGCAAACCGGTCGATCGCGTGAAGTACACCAACCTGACGGTCCGGCGTCCGGATTTCGAGGAGATAGAAGTGCTGGGGCGGGAGGCGGGCATCCTGCAGGGGACCGCCCATTTCGAGGACTATGCGGACGCGTCCTTCGTTCGGGAGGATGCGACCATCCCGTCCTATGCCTGGGAGGATGCGCCATGAGTGTGGAACCGGGCGCCGAACCACGGCCTGCCTCCGCGCCGGCGGCGAGCGCCATGACCGTGCGTCCGCCAGGGAGGGGCCGGCCGTCACGCGTCGCGTGGCCGGCGATCCTGTGGCCGCTGCTGGTCGGCGTGGCGTTTCTGGCAGGGTGGCACGCCGCCGTCCGCTGGTCGGGGAGCGACCTGTTTCCCGCGCCGATCGACGTCGCCAAGGGGCTGGCGGAACTGGTGCGCAAGGGGCTGTTGTTCAAGTATGTCGTGGCATCGCTGTTCCGGGTCACTTGGGGCTTCGCGCTGGCCGTGGTCGTCGGCGTGCCGGGCGGCCTCCTGCTCGGCTGGTTCCGGCCGGCAGAACAGGCGTTCAATCCGCTGATCCAGGTGCTGCGGCCCATCTCGCCGATCGCCTGGATCCCGATCGCGATTCTCTGGTTCGGCGTATCGGATGCGGCACCCATCTTCCTGATTTTCCTGGCCAGCTTGTTCCCGATTGCCGTGTCGACCATGGCGGCGGTGAAAAACGTGCAGTCTGTCCATTTGCGCGCGGCGCGGAACTTCGGGCTGACCCCGGTGCAGTTGTTCCGACGCGTGATTCTCCCCGCCACCATTCCCCAGATCATCACCAGCTTGCGGATCGCGCTGGGGATCGCGTGGCTGGTCGTGGTGGCGGCCGAGATGATCGCCGTCAATTCCGGCTTGGGCTACCTGATTATCGACGCCCGCAACGCCGGCAAGCGATATGACCTGGTGGTCGCCGGGATGCTGTTGATCGGACTGATCGGCCTGGCACTCGACCTGCTGATGCGCCGCTTCGAGCGGTTGCAGGCGATCCAATGGGCCTATGGAATCCACCATGACTGACGCGGTCGAGAGTAAGGTACCTGCCATTGCGGTCCGGGACCTGTGGGTGTCGTTCCCCGGCCCCAATCCGGGCGAGGAGATCCACGTTCTGGAGCAGATCAACCTGGCGGTCGATCCGGGCGAGTTCATCTGCATCGTGGGACCGTCCGGCTGCGGCAAGACGACCCTCCTGAACGTCATTGCGGGCTTCGTACCCGCCTCGCGCGGCGACGTCCGCGTCGAAGGCGCCTTGGTGCGCGGCCCTGACCGCCGGCGCATCTTCATCTTCCAGGAGGGCGGCGTTTTCCCCTGGTTGACCGTCTGGGACAATGTCGGTTTCGGCCTGGCCGGCAAGAGCCGCGATGAACGGGACCGCATCGTACGCCACTATGTGGAAATGGTCGGCCTGGGCGGGTTTGAAGCGTCTTTCCCGCGACAGATTTCAGGTGGCATGCGCCAGCGCGTGGAGCTGGCCCGCGCCCTGGCGGCGGACCCCGAGGTGATTTACATGGACGAACCCTTCGGGGCGCTCGACTTCTTCACGCGTTTGAAGATGCGGTCCGACCTGGTACGGATCTGGCAACAGGAGCGAAAGACGATCGTCTTCGTGACGCACGATATCGACGAAGCGCTCCAGCTGGCCGACCGCGTGGTGGTGCTCTGCCGCCGCCCTGCCACGCTGCAACTGATCGCGCCTGTGGAGCTGGCCCGTCCGCGTGACCCCGATTCTCCCGACTATCTCCACATCCGATCCCACATCCTGGAGGCGCTCGGCGTCAGCTTGCGAGACGGTGGACTGGCCACGTAGGATGGACCCGGGCGGGTCCACGGCGGGTCAGGACTGAATGGCACTGCATCTTTCGACACGTAAGGCGTTGCAGAATGGAACGGCGGAAATTCATGCAGGTATTGGGGGCCGGCCCTGTCGCGCTGGCAGCGCTGGGGCGAGCGGACCAGGGGCAGGCGCCGATCAAAGTCGGCGTCATCACCAACGCGGACGGTGCCCATCGAGGCGCCTATTTCGAGGGTCTGGCCCAGGTGCCGGAAGCAGGTTCCGTCGTGCTGGCCGACCCGCAAGGGGCCACGGTCGACGACGCGCGCCGCAGCCTCGGCGATAAATTGACGGCGACCTACGAGTCTGCCGAGGCGATGCTCGAACGCGAGCGGCCGGCACTGGCGCTGGTGACCATGGAGGCGCGGCTGGCGCCGCCGCTGATCGAGGCCGCACTGCGGGCCGGCTGTCACGTGCTGGCTGAAAAGCCGGCTTGTGTGCGGATCGAGGATTTCGCACAGCTCGCGGCATTGGCCCAACGTCAGCAGCGGCATCTCATGCTGGCGCTGGCCAATCGGCTCAATCCCGAGGTGCACGAAGCACGCCGGCTGATCGCCGCAGGGCGGATCGGCCGGCTCTATGGACTGGAAATGCACCTGATCGCGGACCAGACCCGACTGACAAGACCCGCCTATCATCAAAGCTGGTATGCGCAGCTGGCACGCGCGGGCGGCGGACACCTGATCTGGCTCGGCATTCACTGGCTCGACCTGGCCATGTTCCTCACCGGTGCCCGGATCACGCAGGTGAGCGGATTCCGGGGCGTCGTGGGCGGTCAACCGCTGGAGGTGGAAGACTCGGCAGCCCTGGCGTTCCGGTTCGACAACGGGACCTTCGGCACGATGACCTCGGGCTACTACCTCGACCAGGGATACCACTCGCACATCAAGATCTGGGGCTCGCGGGGCTGGCTGCAGCTGGAACCGCACGGCGGACTGCCGCTCACCTGGTACAGCCAAGACGAACCGCAGGCGGAGGTCCATCGAGTGGAACACATGGAGGGCTCGAATGGCTATACGCCCCTGGTCCGAGCATGCGTGCAGGCCGCCGCGGGCATGTGCGAACCTCCGCTCACCACCCGCGATAGCCTGCACGTGCTGGAAGTGGTCTTTGCGGCCTACCGTGCGGCGGAATCCGGCGTACGACAAGATCTGACGTGACGCGCAGCGGCGCACGCCGGGTTACCGCCCCTTGAATCGCAGCCATACCGCGCTGGAATGAGACCGATCCAGGCCCGGCGGCCGCTGTGAACAGTGCCTCGCCGTCAGCCTTTCGCGCCCATGGCTTTCGCGCTGTTGACGTGCTCGCTGAGCCGGAAGTGAGGGCGACGCAGCGCCATACGTTCGACTTCCCAGATGTAGCCGTGGATGATGACGTTGTCGGGAATGAGCGGGCTCTCGCGGAGCAACCGCACCTGTTCGGCGCACGTGTCATCCACGTCCTGATACATCCGAATCCACTTGGCAAACGCCTCCGGCGCCAGCTTCAATTCGGGCAGGGCCGGGTCGAGTGGGACCTTCGCCGGGTCGATCCCTTTCTCCTTCAGCGCGGCCGTGACGAACTCGCCGCTGGCGGTCATCATGCCACACTCGGTGTGGTTGATGATGATGATCTCCTGGGTGCCGAAGAACTGCGTCGTAAGCATGGCCGAACGGATGACATCGTCGGTGACCAGCCCGCCGGCGTTGCGGAACACGTGGGCGTCGCCGTCGCGGATGCCCAGCGCGTGATTGACCGGGATCCGCTCATCCATGCAGGCCAGCACGAAGAGCCGCCGGTTATTTGGGATGCCCCGTTGTCGGCGGAGCGCCCAGGCCTCGCGTTCAGCCAGGTCCAGCTCGATCTGTTGATGCAGCATTTCCATGACTCCGTTTGCTAGGGAAAAGCCAAGCCGTGCATTGCTGCCGAGGCACCCGCGCCGGCAGCTCGAAGCGCCAGCCGCCCGCACCGGCCGCTGACGCGCCTCCCACCGTTTGCTGACATCCTAGCGCAGCCCGCTGCGATGGACAGCCCACGCCAAGCGGAAACAGCCCGTCGGCGGAAGCCGGGCCCCCAGCCGGCCCCCCCACGATCGGGCCCGTGCGTTCGGTCCGCCCAGTTCGCGGCGATTCAGGGCTGCAGGTGTCGCACCAGGAACTCCAGCCGGCGGCGCGACCCGTAGGCGGTCTCCGCCGCGCCGTGGCCGGCCCCCACGATAATCTGCAGATCGAAATCCTTGTTGGCCCGCTGCAGGGCCCCGGCCACCTGCAGCGTGCTCGCCGGGTCCACGTTCCGGTCCAGCTCGCCGACGATCAAGAGCAGATTGCCCTGGAGCCGGTGCGCGTTGTCCACGTTCGAGTTCTCACGGTACTGCGGCCCGACCGGCCAACCCATCCACTGCTCACTCCACCAGATCTTGTCCATGCGGTTGTCATGACAGCCGCAGTCGGCCACGGCGACCCGGTAGAAGTCGCCGTGCCACAGCAGCGCAGCCAGCGCGTTCTGGCCGCCGGCCGACCCGCCGTAAATCCCCACGCGGCTCAGGTCCAGCTCCGGATGGGCGGCGGCCGCCGCCCGCAGCCAGGCGATCCGGTCGGGAAAACCGGCGTCCTTCAGGTTCTGCCAGCAGATGTCGTGAAACGCCTTCGAACGCCAGTTCGTCCCCATGCCGTCGATCTGCACCACGACGAAACCGCGGTCCGCGATCTCCTCCTGGTTGTGGTAGCGTGCGGCGAACGCCTTGGGAACGTGGAAGCCGTGCGGCCCGGCGTAGATGGCTTCCACCACCGGGTACTGCCGGGCGGGGTCAAAGTCGCGCGGCCGGTGCAAGATGCCGTAGATCATCGTCTGTCCATCGCGTCCCGGCGCAGCGAAGCGTTCCGGGAACCGGCCTCGATCCCGACGCACCTCTTCGGCATCGGCCTGATCCAGGGTGCACAGCAGGCGGCCGTCCGCGCCCGAGCGCAGCTCGTGCACGGGCGGCAAATCGACCCGCGACCATGTGTCCAGGAAGAACCGCCGGTCCGGAGACCACTCGATCGAATGCGTGCCGTCTCCCTGGGTCAGCGTCTGGATTTCCCCGCCGTCCAGTTCCGCCATGGCAAGGTGAAAATGGTATGGATCCTGTTCGGGGTAGATCCCCGCCGCACGGAACCAGACCCGCCGGGCCGCCCGGTCCAGATGTACCAGCTCCCGCACCACCCACGGGCCTTGCGTCACCTGGCGCTTCATCTGCCCGCTCGCCACATCGTAGAGATACAGGTGATTCCACCCGTCGCGTTCACTCATCCACAGCAGTTCGTCATCGGAAATCCACTCGCAGAGGAATTTGCTGCTGTAATCAATGAACGTGCGGCTGGTCTCCTCCACCACCACCCGCGCCTGGCCCTGGTGTGCATCCACGGCGATCACCCGCAACAGCTGGTGCCCGCGCTGGTTGTAGACGAAGGTGAAGGCCGCGCTATCGGCCGCCCATCGTACCTGGCCCAGGCTCCACGGGTTCGGCCACAGGTCCGCCGCCACCGGCACCTCGCGGCGTGCCGCGACGTCGAACAACCGCACCGTCGGCACTGGCACGACATCGCCCGCTTTCAGATACGGATAGGACTGCTGCCGCGGCTGGACGCCGTCGGCAGGGCTGGACTCGACCAGGTGCACGCGTCGTTCCGGCACCGGCCGCGTCTGGAATGCCACCAGGCGTGCGCTGTCGGGCGACCAGAACACTTCGGGCAGCGTATCGGGCGGGTCCGGCCGGTCATACTGCATTTCGATCAGGCGGTCGCGCGACACGTCGCGCCGGAACGTGTTTCCGGGCGAACCGTCCACGCTCAACGCAAACCGCTCGCTGCCGTCCGCCGAGCGGATCCACAGGTTGTGCTCGCGCACGAATGCCTCCCAGCGGCCGTCCGGCGACCGAACACTGGTCGGCGGCCCGGCTTCGCCGGCCCCGCGCTGCGGGCTCCGCGGGCGCGCTCGCCGCTGCCCGGTGATCACCGCGCGGGCCGGCGTGTCGGTGCCTTCGAACACCGCCACGGTCCTTTCGTCACGGGCCACCAGCCACACGTGGCCGGCGAAAGTGTGTTGTCGCCGCGACTCGCCCGGCCGCAGCACGCCGTAAGGCCGACGGTTTCCTTCCGGGTCGATCCAGAAAAGCTGGACCTCGGTGTCCAGTCGATTCACGAAGATGATCGCGGTTTCCGGCCCGGTGCTGCGGGACGGATACACCTCGGCGCCCGCGGGCAGGGTCGATGCATCGTCGTCGCGCTGCGGTTCCTCCACCAACTGGCCGGACTCGAGGGCGAGCCGCCACACCGTCGTCTCGCCCAACAACCGCACGGCGCGGCCATCCTCGATGAACTCGAGGGACTCGACTGGCAGGCGGCGTGCGTCCACGTCGACGCCGCGCAGCCGGGTCAGCTCCCGGGCCACCAGGGCGTGGTCGAACGCCGGCGTCCGCGTGCCGGCCGCCGCGTCGACCAGCACGAATTCCCGCGCATCCTCGCGCAGGTCGTTGCGGTACCAGAACCGCGTATTGTCGCCGAACCAGTGCGGCCGGATCCGGCTCACGTAGACCCGCGGCTGGGCCGCCTTCGTGTCGGTACCTGTCGACCACCAACCTGCCGCGACCAGCGCCAGCCACAGGCATACTCCACGCCGGAACATATTCATCGCCTTTTTTTGCCATTTGTGCGGCGCCGAAGGCCCTTCCGGCCACGCCAGCCGCCCGGTTCATCGAATGTGCGCCCAGTTCCTCGTGGACGAGACTGCCTACAAGCCGGCTCAACATCCCCCATGGTCGACCGGATCGCCCGGCTGGGGCTGTGCAAACCACGATAATCCAACTCTACCCCGATTCCCAGCCGCTGGCGCGCATCCTGCACGCGTACAAGCCACGCGGCGACATCGCCTGCGGTTGACACGCGGCGTTGGACGCGGCAAGTTGATGTGGACCCCGGAGGGGTGCGCGCGAAACGACGGCACGACGGAGGCCGTCACACCCTGTACGCATACTCACATCCGACTGCCGCGGAGTGTCATCATGAATCAGTGGCTGCGGACGAACCTGGTGGCGGCTGCGGCCGTCGCAGCAGCTGTGATCCTGCCTCAGCCCGCACGCTGTGCGGCACAGGAGCCGGCGGACCCCGCGGCCTGGAGGGCGGCGGTCGAGCAGCATGCGCCGGCACAGGCGACGGCGCCGGTGCCAGATGGCGTGACGCGCCGCGTGCTGATGTTTTCGCTGGCCACGGGCTATCAGCACAGCGTCACTCCCTACCTGGACCAGGTGCTGCAGATACTCGGAAAGAAGTCCGGCGCGTTTTCCGCCGTCATTTCGCGGGACCTGGAGGACCTGTCGGCGGATAAGCTCAACACGTACGACGTCCTGGTGCTCAACAACACCTGCTCGGTCAGCCCGCGGCGCGACCTGCTGCTGGATGTGCTGGAGACCGAAGACCGCTATCGGGAACTCACCGACGCGCAGCGACAGGACCGGCGCACGGCGCTCGAGCAGGGCTTGCTGGAGTTCGTGCGCGACGGCAAGGGACTGGTGGCGATCCACGGCGCGCCGACGCTGTTGAACAAGTCGCCCCAGTTCACGCGGATGGTGGGGGGCGCATTCGATTACCACCCGCCGGCCCAACAGGTGACGCTCCGGGCCGTGGAGCCCGACCATCCGCTCGTCGCCGCCTTCCGCGGCCAGGGCGCCTTCGTGTACGAGGACGAGCCGTACTGTTTCGCCGGCCCGTACGACCGCCACGATTTCCGGCCGCTCCTGGCCTGGGATCATCACGGCTTGCAGGACCCGCTCGGGCGCTTCGCGGACCAGGTCCGCTACGCGGCCTGGGTCCGGCCGTACGGCCAGGGCCGTGTGTTCTTCTGCTCGCCCGGCCACTTCCCCGACTGCTATACCCGGCCGGCCCTGCTGCAGTTCGTCCTGGACGGGATTCAATACGCCGCCGGCGACCTGCGCTGCGATGACAGCCCGCTGCAGCGCTGAGCGCAGACTGCTCCCTTACCGGCATCGCCGTGCGATATGTTTCGGTTCCGAGACCCCGACGCGATCCGCCGCATCCATCTCGTGCCAGACGCCGCCGGGGTCCATGTTGAAGTCCTGGCGGAAGATGTCGATCTGGTGCTTGGCGATGATTCCATAGATCGTGTCCTGAATCCACCGCAGCGCAGCGGGGTTGCCGTAATCGACCAGTTGCCCGTGCCGGTGACAAGGCTCGGATTCTTTGAGACGGGTAGGCTCGGATTGAATGAGATTGCGTAGGGGACGCAAAGCTCCGAGTTTTTGTCGGTGCGGAGGGGGTGTGGAAGAGAAGGGACGTCCGTGTCCCG
>JBPOJB010000022.1:0-108354 GCA_052034005.1 Planctomycetota bacterium
GTATCACAGCCCAGGGCGCAGGCCCGGCGAGCCGTGCGAGCCGGGCCGCAGCCCTGGGTCGCGTCCACCCACCAGACCCAAGTCCCAACGGGACGGCCCGAAATGACTGTGCGCGATTCGGCCATCATGAATGAGAATGAGAATGACGAAGCTCGAAATACCCAAGCACGAAGGAATGACGAAGCTCGAAGCTCGAAGAGCTCAGGCGGCCAACCGAAGATAACGCTCGTACGAACGTCCGGCTCGTCATTCGTGCTTCCTCATTCGAAGAAGACGAGTGCAGAGTGCAGAGTGCAGAGTGCAGAGTGCAGAGTGCAGAACAAGGAGTGCAGAGTGCAGAAGGGAAGAAGGGAGAGGAGCTCAGTGGTTCGAACAGCAACGGATAGCTTCCCCCCTTGTACAAGGAGGGACCAAGGGAGGTGAAAGGTGAAACCACTATCTTCCCCCCTTGTACAAGGGGGGACCGAGGGGGGTGAAATGTGAAACCCCGAGCGATCCCGGTCCGGCGGTGCTCGTCTGACTTCCAACCTTCTCGACAATTCAGCACACAATTGAGCACCGAAGACGGACCTACCACCGAAGAAGGGTCCGCAGTAGTGACTCCTGGGCGCAGTGGGGAGGCCGGAGACGGAGAGTCCGGCACTCTGGTTTCGGAGCAGTCTCGCGGCCCGGCGTGCGCGCAGCGCGACGTAAACACGCGGTCGACGGTGGCCGGCGGCAGGCCACCGTTCTGCATACCTGCATCATCTTTGATCGGGCCTTCGAAGGGATAAGTACCCGCGGGGCCGCTGGTTGCCCGGACGCTCGGCGCCGGTTAGATTCAGGTGAGTTCCGCGGCCACAACGTTCTCGATGATGATGATGACTGGGAGGCCTGCCATGCGCCACGCCATGCTTCTTCTCGCGCTGTTCGCTTTTCCTGGGTCGCCCTCCTGCCCTGCCGCCGCCGACGAGTCTCCCGGCCTGCGCGCGGGTGCGTCCGCGGTCGACATTACGCCGACCCAGTTCCCGGTCAACCTGCCGGGCGGGTTCTCGGAGAATATGGCCCGAAGTGCACACGACCCGTTGTTCGCGCGCAGTCTCGTGCTGGAAGACGGCCAGACGGTGCTGGGGATCGTCGTGGTGGACAATCTGGGCGTGGCTCAGGAGACCGCGGACGAGGCGAAAGCGGTCGCGTCCGCCCAGTGCGGGATCCCGGTCGACAAGATCCTCGTGGCAGCGACGCATACCCACAGCGCCCCGGCGTCGAATGTCAAGGAGGGCCCGGAGCCGGCGGTGGCGTATCGGAAGCTGCTCGTGGCGGGGATTGCCCAGTCGCTGGTCCAGGCGCACGCGGCGCTGCGGCCGGCGGCGGTGGGCGCCGCCGCGTGCCCGCTGCCCGACGAGGTCTTCAACCGGCGCTGGTTCCTCAAGCCCGGCAGGATGACGCCCAACCCGTTCGGCTCCTTCGACCAGGTGAAGATGAACCCCGGCACCACCGCGGACATCCTCGACCGGCCGGCTGGACCGACCGACCCGGATATCACGGTCCTCTCGGTCGAGGACGCCGAGTCCCGCCGACCGCTCGCGCTGCTGGCCAACTACTCCCTGCACTACGTCGGCGGCGTGCCTGCCGGGATCGCGTCGGCCGATTATTACGGCGAGTTCGCGCGATTGATGCGATCGCGCGTGGGTGGCGACGACCGTTTCGTCGCCATGATGTCGAACGGCACGTCCGGCGACATCAACAACATCCCGTTCCTGGTGGATCGGCCTCCGCGCGAACCATTCGAGCAGATCCGCATTGTGGCGCAGAAGGCCGCCGACGCGGCGTGGCGTGCGCGCGCCGCCATGGCGCGCCACGACCCCGACGCGCGGCTCGGCATGATCCAGCGCCAGGTCACGCTGAAGGCGCGCCGTCCCACAGCGGAACAGATCGCGGCGGCCAACGCAGTGCTGGCCGTCACCGACCAGGCACAGCGCGACCAGCTCCCGCCACTGGCCGAGATCTACGCCCGTCGCGTGTTGGCGCTCGCCGGAAGCGGCGAGGCGCTGACCGTGCCGCTCCAGGCGGTGCGGATCGGCGATCTGGCCATCTGTGCGATCCCCTTCGAGACCTTCGTGGAGATCGGCCTGGAGCTGAAGAAGCGCAGCCCCTTTCCGCGCACGATGGTGATGGGAATCGCCAACGGCTACAACGGCTATCTGCCCACCCCCGAACAGCACAAGCTCGGCGGCTATGAAACGTGGCTCGGCACTTGTCGAGTGCAGGAAGACACGTCCGTGATCCTGATCGATAACCTGCTCGACATGCTGGCGGAACTGCGGGGGTGAAAGCACAATGGTGTCGCGCCGACCGGCGGCGGGAGCCTGGGCATGAAGATCCGTCTGGACGCACAGGACGTGCATGTCTGGTATGCGCTGGTCGACGATCCGCCCTGGACCGACCTGCAACCGGCGTGCTTGTCGTTGCTGTCGGACGACGAACGCCGCCGTTTCCACCGGTTCTTGTTCGACAAGGACCGGTGGCCGTTCCTGCTGGCACACGCCCTGGTGCGCACCGTGCTGTCCTGCTACGCGCCTCCGGCGCCCGGCGACTGGGAGTTCGTGACGACAGCGGCCGGCAAGCCGCATCTCGCTCCGCACTTTAACCTGCCCCATCTGCAATTCAACTACTCGCACACCGACGCCGTCGTCGCCTGTGCCCTGGCGCTCAGGCACGCGGTCGGCATCGACGTGGAGCCGGCGGACCGCGACGTGCACCTCGGGATCGCTCGACACTGCCTGTCTCCGAGCGAGTTGCGGCAATTCGAACAGACCGATCCGCACGACCGGCGGTCGTTCTTGCTGCGCCACTGGACGCTCAAAGAGGCCTATTCCAAGGCGGTCGGGCTGGGGCTGTCCCTCCGTTTCGTGGACTTCTCATTCGCGTTCGACGCCCGGGGCAGGCCGATCCTCGCCGACCCTGCCGACGACGCCGATCCGCGCCAGTGGCAGTTCCGCCAGTGGCGCATCGACGGCCGCCATTGGCTGGCCGTCGCCGTCCGGCGCCCGGTGGACAGCCCCTGCCGATTCGTCGTCCGCCGCGCATCTCCCTTGCCGCCGGAATTCACGGATCAGCCGCAGTTGTGCTAAAATGGGCATCGTTGCCCGACCACTTCACAATGGATGGACCAATCATGACCGACAAGAGACTCAACGTGGCCATCGTCGGCCTGGGCTTCGGCGCCGAATTCATCCCCATCTATCAGCGTCATCCGGGCGCGCACATGTACGCCATCTGCCAACGCAACGCGGAGCGATTGAACAAGGTGGGCGACACGTTCGGCGTCGCCCGGCGGTACACGCAATACGCGGATGTGCTGGCGGACCCTCAGGTCGACTTCGTGCACATCAACTCGCCCATCCCCGACCACGCCCCGATGTCGATCGCGGCGCTCGAGGCGGGCAAGCACGTGTTGTGCACCGTGCCGATGGCCACGACCGTCGAGCAATGCGAGCAGATCGTCGAGCTGGTGCACCGCACGGGGCTCAAGTATATGATGGCGGAAACGGTGGTGTACTCGCGCGAGTTCCTGTTCCTCCGAGACCTGTACCGCCAAGGCGAACTGGGCAAGATCCAATACCTGCAGGCATCGCATCCGCAGGACATGGATGGCTGGCCGGAGTACTGGGAGCGCATGATCCCGATGCATTACGCCACGCATGTGGTCAGCCCCTGCCTCGGCCTGCTCGACAAGCGGGCAGAATATGTCACCTGCCTGGGCTCGGGCACCGTGCGGGACGACATCCGGCAGAAGTCGGGCAATCGGTTCGCCGTCGAGTCCTGCCACATCAAGATCCAGGACTCGGATGTCGTGGCGCACATCTGGCGCACGCTCTACGACACGGCGCGGCAATACCGCGAGAGTTTCGATGTCTATGGGACGAAGAAGAGCTTCGAGTGGACCCTGGTGGAGGGCCAGCCGCACGTGCTGCACACGGCCAAGAAGCCGGAACCCGAGATCCCCTCGCCGGTCGAAGTGCCCGACTTCGCGCACCTGCTGCCCGAGCCGATCCGCCCCTTCACGCGGTCGATCCAGGACGCCGACCACCTGTCGTTCATCCAGGGCGCCGGCCACGGCGGTTCGCACCCGCACCTGGTCCACGAGTTCATCACGGCGCTGGCCACCAACCGCGACCCCTGGCCTGACGCGGCCACCTCCGCCAACTGGACGTGCGTCGGCATCTGCGCCCACGAGTCGGCGGTCGGTGGCGGCGTGATCGTGCGGTTGCCCGAATTCACATTGGCCGGCTCCTAGCGTAGAGCCGGCGGGGAGTCTGATCATGGATATGTTCGCGTCGATCGCCGATCGCGGGACACCGCCGCAGGAGCCGCCGCTGCGGGGTCTGGCGTCATCGGCGCCGGCGCCCACGCGCCGCCGTCGGCGCCGGCCGTTGATCCTCGGGCTCGCCGCGGCGCTCGTCCTGACCGGCGGGGTCTGGGGCGCCGCCCAGTACGTGGCCAGTCGCGGGCCGTACGTGAATCGGGACCTGAAGACGAAAGCGGTCCGCCGCGGCGAGCTGGCGGTGATCTTGTCCGCGGACGGCAACGTGGAAAGCGCGGTGAACATCGATCTCAAGTGCGAGGTGATGGGTGGCAGCGCCATTCTCTGGATCGTGGAGGACGGCGAGCATGTGAAGAAGGGCGACAAGCTGGTCGAGTTGGATTCCTCCAGCCTGGAGGAGCAGGTCAACACGCAGCGGATCGCCTACGAGAAGGCGCGTGCGGCCACGATCCAGGCGGAGAAGGATTTCGCGGCCGCCAAGATCGCGGTCCAGGAGTACCTGGAGGGGACGTTCGTCACGGAGCTGCTGGCGGTGGAGAGCCAGATCACGATCGCGGCCGAGAACTTGCGGTCCGCCCAGAATACGCTCGAGCATTCCGAGCGGATGTTCCGCAAGGGGTACATCAGCGCGTTGGACCTGGCCAGCCAGACGTTTTCGGTGCAGCGGGCGCAGTTGGAGTTGGATTCGGCGTACACGGCCAAGGATGTGCTGACGAAGTACACCAAAGTGAAGACGTTGCAGGAGCTGGAGAGCAAGCGCGACTCGGCTGAAGCGCAGGTCAACTCGGAGAAAGCGTCGCTTGCGCTCGAGGAATCGCGCCTGAATCGTCTGGAGCAACAGGTGCTCAAGTGCGTGATCACGGCGCCGGCCGACGGCATGGCGGTCTATGCCAACGAGGCGGACCATCGCGGCCGGGCGGATCAGCCGCAGATCGAAGAGGGCGCCGCGGTTCGGGAACGGCAGACCATCCTGCGGCTCCCCGACCTGTCGCAGATGCAAGTCAAGATCCTGGTGCACGAGTCGCGCGTGGGGGCGTTGGGACGGGCGTTGCGGCAGGCCGAGCATGCGGGTGTCCCCCTGCCCGCGCGGATCGTGATCCAGGGCCGGCGCCTGCAGGGCCGGCTCATGAGCATTGCGAACCAGCCGGCGCCGCCGGATTTCCGCACGGGCAACATCAAACAGTATCCGGCCATCGTGGCGATCGAAAGCGCCGCGGAGGGCCTGCGCCCCGGCATGACCGCCAAGTGCGAAATCGTGCTGGAGGAGAAGGACGATGTCCTGATGATCCCCGTGGCGTCGGTCATCGACCAGGGCGGCAACCATGTCTGCTGGGTGGCGACCAAGGAGGGTTTCGAGCGGCGGCCGCTGGCCGTCGGCATCATCGGCACGGCCGTCGATGAAACGTCCGCGACGGACGAGGGCAATGACGTGGTGGAGGCCCTGGACGGCGTGAACGAAGGCGAGCTGGTCGTCTTGAATCCGCGGGCGGTCGTGCCCGACGCGCGCGAGGTGCTCGAACAGAACGTCCCGGGGCGGGCCGCCAGGTCGTTCGCCCCGACGTCGAAGTGACCACGCAGATCAGTCCGCGAAGCCGAAGTTGCTGGCGAACAGACGCTCCAACGCGTCCAGGACTTCGACGGCATCCGGGCCCGTCGCCTGCAGGGTGACCTCCGTGCCTTGCGGCACGCCCAGCGACATGAGCTGGAGGATCTCGCCCGCATCAACCTCTTCATCGCCCTTGACGATCGTCACGCGCGACTGGAAACTGCGCACCGTGTTGACGATCGCCAGGCAGGGGCGCGCGTGCAGCCCTGGCGAGTGCGTCACCACAATGCTGCGTGCTTCGGACCGTTTCGACATCTCACCACCTTTCGACCGCCGCCGCGCCCGATGCGCTCACCCCGGCCACCCGGGCCCCGTCGCCACCGCTGCCACCGCCACGCGAAACGCTGGGACAGCACGGTCAGCAGCCGGACCTAAGAAGGATACCACGCCGTGAGCGGTCGGCAAGGGCGCGCCGGGCATGTGACGGGGATGAACCCGAGCCCCCCGGCGTCGCGACGTTCAGTAGTCCCCGCTCCCGACCGCCACACGGCCGCGAAACACCCGGTAGATGATCACGGTATAGGCGAGCACGAACGGCATGCCGATCGCCGCAATGATCAACATGATGCCGAGCGTCCGCTGGCTCGACGCCGCCGTGTAGATCGTCAGGCTGTGGTCCGGGTTCGGCGTGGAGGTCACGAGGTTCGGGAATAGCGCGACACCTAGCAGCAGCACGAACGCGATCACCGACAGGCAGGACGCCAGGAACGCGCGGCCCGACCAGCCGCGGGCCAACGCGCAGGGGATGCTCAACACCGCTGCGGCGTTGATCACGACCACCATCCAGGCGGCCGGGTACTGCGCAAACGGCGCGGTCGCCCGCGGCACCAGGATCCACGTGGCCAGCGTCACGAGCAGATACATGCACACGAACAACCCATAGGTCCGCCACATCCAATGCCGGATCCGATCCCGCAGCGCGCCCTCGGTCTTCAAGTGCAGGTAGATCGACCCGTGCATCAGAAACAGGGCGACAGCCAGCAGCCCGACCAGGAGGGAGTACGGGTTGAGCAAGTTGAAGAACCCGCCCGCGTAAATGCCGCGGTCCGTCAACGGTACCCCGACCATCGCATTGCCGATCCCCACGCCGAACAGCAGCGTCGCCACCATGCTGGACACCGAGAACACGACATCCCACGTCGCGCGCCATGCGGGGGACTCGGTCTTGCTGCGGAAGTCGAGCGAAACGGCGCGGGAGATCAGGGCCAGCAGGACCAGCATGAAGACGAAGTAGAAGCCCGAAAACACCGTGGCGTAGGCCTCCGGAAACGCCGCGAACAACGCGCCGCCAAAGGTCACCAGCCAGACTTCATTGCCGTCCCAAATCGGCCCAATCGTCGCGATCAACGTCCTCCGCTCGGCATCCCCGCGCGCGAGCAGATGCAGCATCCCGACCCCCAGGTCGAAACCGTCCAGCACCGCGTAGCCCGCCAACAACACGCCCAACAAGACGAACCAGATCAGATTCAAGTCCATCTCAGTCACCCCCTCCCGAATCCACCGCCCCGGTCGAGCGATCGTGCGCGGCGCGCGCGGTGATCGCCGCCGCCGCACCGTCGCCGGCCCCGATAGGTCCCCCGGCAACCACCGCCTCCGGACCGCGCCGAATCGTCCGGTCCAGAAGGAACACCCACAGCGCGAACAGCAACAGGTAGGTGACGCCGAACATGGCCATCGAGCTGAGCACTTGCCCCGCCGTGACCACCTCCGACACGCCGTCCGACGTGAGCAGGCCCATCAGCTGGCCGGCCGCATCGACGCTCGGGTAGACCACCCACGGCTGGCGCCCCACCTCCGCCGCCACCCACCCGACTTCATTGGCTACGAACGCCAGCCCCACGGCGAACACGAAATACCACAGCAGCCAGCGCGTCTGGTACAGCCTGCCACGCCACCCCAACCAACTGGCCAACAACGTGCTCACGATGAACAACATGCCCAGGCCGACCATCAGGTGATACGACTGGAACGACCACCAGACGGGCGGCGTCCCGTACACCGGCTCCAACTGGTCGAGCCCCGACACCGGCTTGTCGAACGACCGGTGGACCAACAGGCTCAATCCACCCGGGATCGCCAGCCCGCCCCGGACCGTGCGGCCGGCTTGATCCGGCCAGCCCCACAGATACAGGGGTGTGCCGCCCCGGCCGGTCTCGAAGTGCCCCTCGAACGCGGCCAGCTTCGCCGGCTGATGACGCGCCACCATCTCGGCATTCAAGTGGCCGGAGACCAACTGGCCGAGTGACGCCAGCGTGCCGAGCAGCAAGCTCCCGGCAAACGAACGCTTGGCAAACTCCAGATGACGCCCCTTGAGCAGATACCAGGCCGAAATGCTCATCACGAAGAACGCACCGAGCGTGAACGCGCCCAGCCACACGTGCACCAGCCGGTGCACGGTCGACGGGTTGAAGACCATCTCCCAGAAGTTCACGATCTCGGCCCGCCAGAACATGTGACCGTTGATGATCTCGCGCTCCACCAGGTGCGAACCGGCCGGAGTCTGCTGCCATGAATTGGCGACCACGATCCAGATCGATGAGAAGATGCTGCCCAGCGCGACCATGCAGGTCGAGAAGAAATGGAACCCACGCGATACCCGGTCCCAACCGAACAACAGGACAGCCAGGAATCCCGACTCCAGGAAGAAGGCGAAGATCCCTTCGGCCGCCAGCGCTGAACCGAACACGTCACCCACATACCGTGAATAGACCGCCCAGTTCGTTCCGAACTCGAATTCCATCACGATGCCCGTCGCCACGCCCAGCGCGAAATTGATCCCGAACATCTTCGTCCAGAACCTCGCCGCGGTGTGGTAGATCTCGTCACCAGTCCGCAACCAGCGGAATTCCAGGAATACCAGGACCATGCCCAGCCCGATGGTCAGGGGCGGGAACAAGTAATGAAACATGATCGTCAGGCCGAACTGGACCCGCGAGAGAAATACTACGTCCATGAACGTACCTTTCATGCACTGCTGAGCGCTCGCTCGACCTTCATCACCAGCCCGGCCACGCACCACCCGCGCCGTCGCCTGATGCACCGGCTCCCGGGATTGAAACCGGCCCGCGGGAAACCCAGAAGATACTGTCATGCGCCGCACCCGGCAACTCCCTCCCTCCCGGGACCGGCAGCCACGGGCTCCGCCGGCGCAGCAGTGCCCATGGCCCCGCCATCGCACAACACACCGCGATCCATGTCGCAGGGTAAGCGCCTCGCCCGCTCACCGACCATCGGACAGCTGGGGAGCACCCCCAATGCCTGTGTCGAACTCAGGTTGGCATCACGTGCACGTCCGCCGCGGCGATCGCCAGGTGCACGCGGTCGCCCTGCACGATCCGAGTGCCTTCGTACTCGCGATGGCCCATCGACACCAGCATCTCCGCTTCTCCGCACGCCGCGGTGATCTGAACCAACGGCCCCAGGTCCGCGACGTGCCGGACCACGGCTTCCAGGACGGTCATCCCGGGCGTGCCGTCGGCTGGCGCCCTGGTGGAGAGCGCAATCCGCTCCGGTCGCACCATGCAATAGATGTCGCCCGCCACCGGTACGGTTGGCGATCGGGCCGCCGTGAGCTTCATTCCGCCCGATGTGGTCAGCCGCCACCAGGGCCCATCGGCCCGGGCGTGGGCGGCGAACAGGTTGCCGGCCTGGACGAAGCCGGCGACGCGCGCGTTGCAGGGCCGCTGCAGAATGGCGCGCGGCGCGCTGACCTGCACGATCCGGCCGTCGCAAATCACGGCCGCCCGGTCGGCCACCGCCAGCATCTCGGCGAAGTTGTGGCAGACATGCAGCGTCGTCGTGCCCGTCGAGCGGTGCAGTTCCTTCAGTTGCCGGCAGATGGCGTCACGGTTCTGCTCGTCCAGCGCGCTGACCGGCTCGTCCAACAGCAGCACGCGGGGCCGGATGGCCAGCGCCCGGGCCAGCGCCACGCGCTGCTTCTCGCCACCGGAAAGGCGTGCCGGGAAGCGGTCGGCCAACGGCGCCACGCCCAGCAGCTCCATCAACTCGTCGACCCGCGTCCGCACGGCGGCCTTCCGGAACGGTTGATGGAGCAAGCCGAAGGCGATGTTGTCCCGCACGGTCCGGTGCGGGAACAGGGCGTAGTCCTGCGGCAGATAGCCCACCCCGCGCTGACGCGGCTCCAAATGCGTGGCGTCCAGGTCGCCGATCGTGATCCGCCCGGCTGCGATCCGGTTCAGCCCGCAGATGCATTCGAGCAGCAGCGTCTTGCCCGAACCACTCGGGCCCAACAATACGAAGTATTCGCCCGACTCGACGGTGAGTGACACGTCCTGGAGGGCGAACGCGCCGACGGAGAAACGCAGGTCTGCAATGCGGATCATCAGCGTCTGAGCCCCACAAGCCGGACCAGCACCAGGGCCACGGTGGCCAGGCCGACCATCAGCATCGCCACGGCCAGCGCGACTTCGATCCGGCCCACGGATTGTTCCAAGTAGATCGTGGTGGACAGCACCTCGGTCCGCATCCGTACGGCCCCCACGAAGACCATCAGCGACCCGAAGATGCCGAACGCGCGCGTCCAGACGAGAATGCCGCCGATCACGATCCCCCGGCGGGCCAGGGGCAGCGCCACGCGGAAGAAGGCCGCCGCGCGGCCGCAACCGAGCGTCATGGCCACATGCTCCAGACGCGGGTCGATGCCGTCGAACGCCAGCTTCACCGTGCGGATCCCGAACGAAGCCGAGTCCAGAACCTGGCAGAGTATGATCCCCTTCCTCTGGAACATGAAGGTCAAACCCAGACCCTCCAGGAAACGCCCCGGTGCCGTCTGGAAGAAGACCAACAGAGACAGCCCGATCACCAGCGGCGGCAAGAGGATCGGCAAATCGACGATCGAATCGACCAGGGAGTGCCCCGGGAAACGGTAACGGCTCAGCGCGTAACCCATCGGAATGGCGAGACCAAGATCGATCACGACGGTCACCGCACTGGTCCACAACGACAGCCACAACGCGGACGCGATCTCCGGCGAAACCAGTTTCCGAAGAAGGGATGTCGATGGGCCGGGGCCCGGCCCCCGTACCGAGTCGGCCCCGCCCGACTCCCCGACCTGGGCCTCCTTGGCCGCCTCCCGCACCGTATAGGCCACGTCGTTGAAGAGCAGCGTCAACCAGCCGATGACGAACAGCGCCACGAAACCGAGCATCGACGCGGCAAACAGGCGACCGCTCCGACCAGAGATCGGCGCACCTGCACGAGATCGCGATGACACGGTTCGTTCCACGTTCATCAGAGGGGGCCCGCAAACAGGATCCCAGACCATCCCACGCCGCTGGACGGCGATCGCGTCGAGTCTACTCTGCTGGGTCGAGCGTGTAATGGTGTCTCCGGAAGATCTCCCGCCCCTGCTCGGATGCGAGGAAGTCCACGAACTCGTTGGCCAGCGCCGGATTCAAGGAACTCTTCAGGACCGCGATGGACACCGTTGAGACGATGTTTTCGGCAGGCGGGATGGGAACCACGTCCGCGCTGTCGGACACGCCGGCGGCGACGGCATCCCAGACGATCGCCGCGTCGAGCGCCTTGAGCTTCACGCCGTTGGCCAGGTCGCTGACCGTCAGCGCACGGTGCACCACGTTGCGGTTGATCTCCTCTGCGGAGATGTGGTTCTTGGCGAAGATCTGCGCGGATTGCCGCCCCACGGCGCACGCTTCCGGCTCGCCCAAGCCCAGGGCCAGCCCCGGCCGCGCCAGATCGGCCAGCGCGCGGATGTGCGCCGGGTTCCCCTTCTGCACGAGGATCACGGGCACGAAGTAGCAGACCGGCTGCGTCGATGCGATCAGGCCGGCCTGCTGCGCCTGCTCGACGTAGTACCCGTCGCCGGGCATGTACAGGTCGCCACGCCCGGCGAGCTTCATCTGTCCGAGCAGGACTTCGCTCCCCGCGTAGGCGACCTCCACGTGGACCCCGCGCAGCTCGCGGAACTTCTCGGCCGCCTCGGCCACCGGCAGGCGGATGCCGGCGCCGCAGTAGAGCATGAGCGCGGGCCGGCCGTCGCAGCCGGCCAGCGCCGACAGCAGCAGGAGCACCGCCGCCAGTGGCCAGCCAGCGCACGGCGCGCGAGGCGTGTCCGCCTGCGCGGCCGCCCTCATTGCGCTGTCGACTCCCCGGCACGTGCCCACGCTCAGAATCCCGGTTTCTGGTTCTTGGCAAACCACGATCGGAGGAGTTCTTCACGGTCGGTCGGGCTCGGTGCAGGCCGGCGATTCTGCCGGTCCGGACCATGTTCGACACTCCATCCATCCCATTCCCGAAACGCGTGATAGCTCCAGTCCCAATCGTGCGATTCCAGGATGTCAATCACGTCCTTGAGGTATCGGTAGGCGCTGTCGCCGGGCGCCCAGCGGATCGCGCTGAACTCGCCGATGTAAATCTGCACGTTGTACCTCTTCTGGAAGTCGACCGCCGGCTGCAGCGCCTCCGCCAACTGCTCCTTGCCCCAGACGCGCCCGTCGATCTCGCCGGGATAGGTCTTGGGTGTCGTGGCGCTATGGACGTTCTGGTGCGTGAAGTTGTGCGGGATGTACATGTGCACGCTATACACGACATTGGGCACGTTGATCGGCTCGAACGTGCGCAGCCCCTCCGGGCTGCCCCAGTTCGGCGGCTCGACGATGATCGCCCGCTGCGGGTCGATCTCGCGAATCGCGCGGGCCGCCCGCTCGGCCAGCTCCTGCCAATCCGCCAGGCCGTCGGCCCCGACAGACTCCACAGGTTCATTCGCCAGATCGTATCCCCAGATGACCGGCGAGTCCTTGTACTTGCGCGCGATCTCCCGCCACAACTCGACGAAACGCTGCTGGCACTCCACGCTGGTGAACAGCGCGGAATCGGACCCCGCGTAGCCGCCGCTCGTCGAGCGGCCGCCCGGGGGCGAGTGCAGGTCGAGCGCCACCAGCAGCCCGTACTTCCGACAGATCGGCAGGATGCGATCCAGCTTGGCCAACTCCGCGGCGAGCCACCGGTCATAGGCCTTCAAGTCGAGCGGATCGGCGATGCGCCCGCGCCGGATGAGCTGCCAGCGGATCAAGTTGGCATTCCACTCCTGGCCCAGCACGCGCAGCCCCTCCTCGTCGATATCCGGCGATACCATCGCGCCGCGCAACCGCGGGAGCTGGTGGCCTTTGTACATCGGCCCGGTCGTCACGGGCGCCGACGCCCGGCTCAGAGAGCGATGGACGGTTATTCGGATGTCATCGAACCAGGCCTTTCCCGTGACCAGTTCCAGGCCCAGCACGAGACTGATCTGCTGCGCGTCGCTCGGGAGCGCCACGCGGAACGCGGCGCGGCGCCAGCCGAAAGACCCCTCTTCAAACTGCTCGGCCGGCCAGTTCTTCTCGCCCTGCGCATCGGTCCACGGCGCCATGAACTTGACGCCGTTCCAGGGGTCCGGCTTGCCCTTCACATCCGCGGCCTTCACCCGGGCGGAGAAGTCGACGACGTATCCCCGCATCTGCTCGATCGGCAACGTGATCTGGACGGTGGCCGAACCGCGCGGCGACCCGCTCGGCCGCTCGACGAACAACGCGTGTCCATCGCCTTCGCGCACGATCTTCCCGGCAGCTGCGGACCACGGCTGCAACGCATCGGGACGTTCGAAATCCGCCTCGAAGAACACATGGCCGCGCGGCAGCGGCGCGGCAGGCTGGGCCCACGCCGGCGCCGGCCAGCAGGCGACGATCAGAAGCAGTGTGAATAGGTTGCGCGGATGCATGGCATATTTCCCAGGCCTGGAGAACGCGTGACTACCTCGCGTCGAGCGGCGTGATCCGGATGTTGCGGTACGACACGGGGCCGTGGTCACCCTGGAACATCAGCGGGCCTCGGGGTGCTTCCCGATTGCGCAGGCTGCCTCCCGTGGGCCCCTTCACCTCGACATCCTGGTGGATCACGACGTCGTTCAATTTGACTTCTTCGATCCGGGCATTGGCGGTCTTCTTCCCATCCGCATCAAAACGGGGCGCGCGGTAACGGATGGAGTAGCTCTGCCACTGGCCGGGCGCCTTGCAGGCCTGAGTGCTCGGCGCCGCCGCGCTGTAGATGGCGCCCATGTCGCCCTGGGTCAGCTTGTCGCGGCCGAAGCTGTCGCAGACCTGGATCTCGTATTCGCCCATCACGTAGATCCCCGAGTTCGAACCCTTGGGCACCATCACTTCCAGTTCGATGATCGCGTCACCGAACTCCTTCTCGCTGTAAATGTCGCGCCCGCTGCGCCGGCTGTTGATCAACTCGTGGCCCGCCGGATCCACCACCAGCTCGCGCGGATCGTTCGGGTCGAGTGCGGCGGTGCCCACCTTCCAGAACCCTCCCTCGCCCCCCTTGACCTTCCATCCGGCGAGGTCCTTGCCGTTGAACAACTTGATGACACCCTCCTTGTCCTGGTCATCGTCAGCGGCCATCGCTGTGGCCGGTACGGCCACGGCCAGGATCATCAGCAATACGAACCAGGCGTGATCATGTGGCTGCCTTGTCATCGGTTTCTTCCCTCGTTCATGGGTGAATCTGATTCATGTCTCAACAGGCGGTTGATCGAGCAGCGGACGCCTGCCAGACGCGCTGTTCGCGCTCGGCCTGACCTCGGCGGATGATTCAGGCGTATCCATCAGGATATACAGATACCACGAGCCACGGCGCGTGGCAATGCTGCCGCTGCTGAATAGCCGGGCGGCACATTTGCGGAGTAGGCGTGCGAGCAGCGAATTGAGACAATGGTTGGATCAACAACGGGGAGGCCATCGCATCACATGGACACGATCTGGATTGAGGACCGGCAGCTGTCCCGGGCTCTGCAGCGGAATGAGGCGTTCTGGAAGGGCGAACTCGAGGAAGGTCCGTTGCTGTGGGTAACGGCGCCCGCGACACGTCCCGCGCCGTCTGTTCCCGAACCGGCGACGGAGGATGAGCTGTGGACCAACGTCGACTACGTGATGGCGGCCACCGAGTCGGCCCTGGCCGGCACGCACTATGCCGGCGACGCGTTGCCCGTCTACTGCCCGTGGCTCGGCCCGGACCAGTTCGCCGGCTGGCTGGGGGCCGACCTCAGGCTGCGGCCCCGCCAGTCCACCTCCTGGAGCACGCCGCTGGTACGAGACTGGAGCGAGCATGCCGAGCTGCGCATCGATCCGCAGAACCGCTGGTGGCAGCTGTATCTGCAACTGGTCCGCGAGTCGGTCCACGCGGGCGCCGGCAAATGGATCACCGGCTACCCCGACCTGCACACCGGGATCGATGCGTTGAGCGCCCTGCGCGGCCCCGAGAACCTGGCGCTCGACCTCGTGAATCATCCCGCAGCCATCCACCAGGCCATGCGGCAACTCACCGATCTGTGGAAGTACGTCGTCGATACCGTCTCGCAGATCGTGCTGCCCGCCGGCCAGGGCACGTCCAACTGGACCATGGGCTGGAGCCGGCAGCGATTCCTGTGTATCGGCCAGAACGATTTCTCGTGCATGATCAGCCCGGAGATGTTCGAGTCGTTCTGCCGACATGACAACTACGAGTGCTGCGCCCATGTCGACTACTCGATCTATCACCTGGACGGACCGGGCGCGATTCGGCACGTACCGCTGCTGCTGCGCCTGGAGCGGCTCAACTGCATCCAGTGGATCCAAGGTGCCGGGAGTCCGTTGCCGTCCCAGTGGATGGAGTTGCTGCAACAGATCCAAGCGGGCGGCAAGTCCGTCCAGCTGTACTACGGGCCGGGGCACGGCGAGCATGCCGACTTGACACGAGAACTCGATGTCCTGTGCCGCGCGCTCGACCCGAACCGGCTGTTCGTCTGGGCGACCGTGCCATCCGCGGAGCTGGCCGAGGCGATTGTGAAGTACGCGCAGCGAGCCGCAGGTAAGGCAGCGCACGGGCCATGACACCCGGCGGTCCAACTGCCTCGACAGGCTGCAGCCCGCGAACGCCGCGAACGCCCAGTTGGCTCCCTGGTTGCGGGACTGCTGATTCGACTGTCACACCCGCTCTACGCTCCGGCGCGCATGCGACTCCAACGCGGCCGTGAACAACCGATGGCTCCATGCGACTTCCTCGAGCGTGACACAGCGGGCGAAGCGCGGCAGCGGCGGGCCGCCCGCCAGTTCATGCAGGAATGCGGCCCACATCTGCAGAAGCGCATCGGAGAACCCGAACTCGAAAATCGCCCCGGAGACGGTCTTGAAGGCCGTTTCGTAGCCCGTCTGGATATGGCTCCATACCGCCTCGCCACCCGTGTACTCGAGCAACTCCAGCCGCTTGGGATCGCGCGTCGAGAACCGGACGGAGGTCTTCGTTCCGAGGATCTCGAGGTACCACGAGTTCTTCTCGCCGGGTGCGATCCGATGCGTCCGGATGTGCATGGGAAACGACTCGCCGCCGTCGGCAGCGACGGCTTCGCACAGCAAGGTCGCATTGTCCCAGGTCCGGCAGGGGACCCGCGCGCCCTGCCCGTCCGGACGTTCCTTCACGATGTCCGAGAGCACGGCGCGCACGTTGATGGGCCGCCACCCGGCGCGAAACGGCACGCTGCATACATGCATGCCCAGGTCGCCCAGCACGCCGTACTGGCCGTTGAACTCGATCATCCGTTTCCAATTGATCGGCTTCTGCGGGTCGATATCGCTCGAGTGCAGGAAGCCGGCACTGACTTCAATGATCCGTCCGACGGCGCCGCGGTCCAAGAACTCGCCGATCCGTTGGACCGCCGGAAAGAACAGGAACTGGGAGCAGCACCGCGCGAACACGGCGGGATGCCGGGCGGCGCACTCCACAATGGCCCGATTGGCTGCCAGATCGATCCCGACCGGCTTCTCGGCCATCAGGTGCTTGCCGGCCTCGATCGCGGCACAACAGATCTCTTGGTGCAGGTGGTGGGGCGCTGCGACGTAGACGGCCTCCACGGCCGGGTTGGCCAGCAGTTGCCGGTAATCCTGCGTGTACTGTTCGACGGCGGGAAAGTGCCGGCGGAACCAGTCGAATTTCGCAGGGCTCCGGTTGGAGACGGCAACGATCTCCGGCCGGGCCTGGGCGTCGAGCAGGTGGCACCAGCGTGCCGCGGCGCTCGCGAACTCCCGGCCCATGAGGCCGCACCCGATGACGCCGAATCGAATCGTTTTCATGCGTTGCTTCCTGAAAGGCGCTGTGCTTTCTTCTGCAGGATGCCGTCGACCAGGCGGGCGGCGTTGTCGTGGAAGATCGCGTTGATGTCCGACGGCCGCGTGATGCCCAGCTCCTCGCAGGCCTGCCGGATCGCCCGGATGTCCTCGTACATGAACAGCGTATAGCGCGCCTCGACGTCCGGCGGCTCGCGGTCCGTGTTGAAGTGGAACGGATGGCTGGTCCGATTGACGTAGGTGCGCCCGCGATACTGGCGGCGGCCGCGCATGTAGAAGATCGGGTTGTCGGAGCCGTAGAGCAGCCGTTGCGGCCCGAAGCACTCGAGCGCCGTGCGGTGCGCTGCCGGGTTCAGGACGGCGGACGTGTCGAAGTACAGGCCGGGATCGTCGGCCAGCTGCGGCAGCGCTTCCCGCGCGTGCGGCTCCGTGTAGCAGCGGCCCAAGTGCGCCAGCACCAGGACGATGTGCGGATAGCGACGCCGGATCTCACGCACCTCGCGGATATTGTCCGCGTGGCCCAGCCGGTCCGCCTTCGGCACGTGCAGCGTCACCCACGCGTGACGGTCGTCGATCACTTCAAGCAGATGGTGCGGCAGGAAGTCGAAGATGCCCGCCTCCAAGTGCAAATCGCGCGTCTGGTCACTGGGGCTGATGAGCGCGTAGTAGGGCTTCACCCCAATGACGCTCGGCGCGTCCAGCAGCGCGGCCAGGTCGTCCTGAGTCCATTGCGGCCGGATCACCGCCAGGCTGTGCCAGCCTCGGGGCGGACACTCGGCCTGCAGGTAGCGGTTCCCCGCCTCGATGTCGAACGACAAATCAGGCAGGCCCATGGCCACGCACGAAAACTCCCGGCCAGGCAGCACGGTCCGGGCACAGCGCTCGGCCGTCGGCGCGTCGATCGGTTCGAACACCTCGTTCACCCAATACTGCCGGCGCATCGCCTCCGTCATCGGCGTGTGCCGCAGGCCGGGGCCCGTCACGTGCGTGTGCGCATCGATGATGCGGCGCGGCAACCACGGCTCCAAGTGCTCCGCCCAGAACGCCCGGTCGACATCCGTGTATGTCCAATGGTAGTGGAGTGGTGTATCGCTCATGACGGCCTCGCCTCCCGCAACGGCAAGCTGAGCAGGTACTGCTGATACTGTTCGCGATAAAACGGCGCGTCGCTGCCCGGCTCAACAGGACGTCCCCGCGGCGACATCGTCTCGGAGAGGTCGGCGAGCGACGCCGTCCGGTCCACCAGCCCGCGCGCCAGGATCGCCGCCCCCAACGCGCTGGCCTCGCCCGTCTCCAGACAGGCCAGCGGCAGGCCGGTCGCATCGGCCAGGATCTGCGTCGCCACTCCGCTCGACGCCGCACCGCCCCCCACGACCAGTCGTTGCACCGGCCAGCGGGCGGCGCGCAGGAAGTCCAAGTACCGGCTGAGCTCGAAGGACAGTCCTTCGAGGACCGCGCGCAACAGGTCGGCCGGACCATGAACCAGTTGCAGGCCGGCCAGACGCCCCTTCGTGCCGGGCGCCAGCCCGGACAGGTCCGTCGCAACCAGGAACGGCCAGAAGCTGAGCCCGCCGGCGCCGGGCTGCGTCGACGCGAGCAACCGCTCGATGGCGGCCCCATCCCGGTCGCTCAGGCCCAGGAGGTCCAGCGCCCAGGTGAACGACGAGCCGCCGTTGACCAGCGACAGGATCTGGCCGCAGAGCCCTTCCACGACATGCTGGCACACGAATGCCTCGTCAATCACGGGCGGCGCCAAGCGGTCATGGACTGCCAGCAGCACCCAGGCGGTGCCGGTCCCCACCATCACGGTGCCGGCGCGCACGGCACCCGTTCCCAGGGCCGATGCGTATTGGTCGTGGATCGCCGCCGAGACCGGGATGCCGGCCCGCAGGCCGGTCGCCTGAGCGATGTCGGATCGCAGCTCGCCCGCCACGTCGCGCGGCGCAATCAGGTCGGGCAGCTGGGTCGGATCGAGCCCCAGGTGCTGCAACAACTCGAGGTCGTAGTGGCCCAGGTGCGGGTTATACAGCATCGTCAGGCTGCACGACGTGCAGTCCTGCGCCGCCCGGCCGCAGAGACGACCCACCAGGATGTCGCCGACGAAGCCCACGCGGTTCGGCGCCTGCAACAGCTGCGGGTCGTCCCGGCGCAGACGCAGCACCTGGCCGATACTCAGGCCGGCAGAGCCCCGGCCCAGATGGCGCAGGAACCACTCGCGGCCCCACTCGGACACCAGGGCCTGATCGAACGGCCGCCCGCGCGCGTCGAGCCAGCTGATGACTCGGCCCAGCGGCCGGCCGTGCCCGTCGAGCACCTGCATCGCGCCCCCTTGGCTCGACACGCCAATGGCCGCGATCCGCGACGGCTCGACCGCCCGGGCCGACTCCCGCAGGACGGCCAGCGTCGCCTGCCAAATGGCATCGATGTCCTGCTCCACGCCGCCGGTGTCCGTATGCAGCAGCGGGACCGGCGCGCTGGCGTGCGCAAGTCGTCGGCCCGACTGGTCGGTCACCAGCGCCTTGATATTGGTCGTGCCCAGATCGAGGCCCAGGAACATCGTTCAGATCTCGCAATACTCGGCGCCGAGCATCTCCGCCGCCGAACGGAATCGCCCGCGCGCATCGCCAAAACAGACGGCGTTGTGGTGCGGGCCGCCGGACTTCGCATACCTGGTCAAGAACGCGCGCACCTCCCGTTCCGGCTGGATCTTGAAGTGCGGCACGCAGAAGTCGGGCAACGGCCCGTAGTCCAGCACGGTCACCGGCGCCGCGATGATCCGCCACTTCCCGCCCGGGAGAATGGTCAGGGCGGCGAGCGTCGCCGGCCCGGGCTCGAGGCTGACCACCAGGGCCAGCTGCCGGTCCCGTGTGCGCGTGATGGGCGTGGGCCGGGCGACCAGCTGCACTTTCCGGTCACGCCGGGCCATGCCGACATTCGCTTCACCCATGTGGCTCATCAGCAGACTCGAGCCGGCGAAGTCGATCGTGAAGATCTCCGAGAAGCTGGCCGGCGGCTTGAGCCAGTGGAAGAACGTCGTGGCGGCCGCCGCGACCAGGTCGCCCTCGCCGCCAAAGCCGATGCCTTCCGCCATCAGCCGGCTGGCGGCCACGAACGGCAGCGACGACGTGCGCTGGTCATCGCCAAAGGCGGTGAATTGATAGGTCAACGCGTCGAGCCGGTGGTCGCGGACCAGGCCGCGCACGGCCAGCTCCGCACGCGCCGTGGCGTCCAGGTCGGCGCCGGTCACGCCCTCCGCCACGTCGTAGCTCGCCCGATACTCGTCCACCAGCCGCGCCACGTCCGCCCCGTCGGCCGCCGCGGACCGCTCGATGTAATCCTCCACGGTCAGATTCGTCCAGGAACAGCCGAGCGTTGCCACCAGGTGCGTCGTGTCCACGGCGAAGTCGCCCATGCCGGGGAAGGGATACCCCAGCATGCCAACGCGCGCAGAGCGCAATCGCCGCACCGCGGCGGCGGCGGCCAGCAAGTCACCCAGCTCGCCCAGGCCGGCCGCGTCGTCAACCGGGCTTGTCACGTAATCGAACCGGACGCCCGCGCGCATCAGCACGTTCGCCAGATCCTGGGTGCCGTGCACGCCATGGTTGTCGACCATGTGCGCCATCGTGAACGACTGGTCGACCGATTGCAGTTCCTGCGTGTTCCAGATCACCAGCGGCAGGCGCGTGCGCTGGAGCGCCGGCAGCGCCAACTGGCTGGGCGAATAGGTCAGCAGGACCACCAGGATCGCATCGGCGCCCGAGGTTTCAAACCGCGCCACCGTCGACTCGATGTCCTCGCGGCGGAAGACGGCGGCCTCGAACAGCACGTCCGCCTGCCGCTCGAGCGCCGGGATCAGCGCCCGGCGCAACCAGGCCTCGCGCGCCGTGCGCAAGCCCGGCGCGAGCGACTCGTACAGCTCCAGCGTCAGCGCGAGCAATCCGACTTTCGGTCGTCCCCCGACATGCATGGTGCACCTCGTCGTTCTGTGATACCTGCCTGAGACCGGCTGCCGCCGGCGGACCTGGGGGCGACGATGCCCGTCACCTACGCCTTTCCCGCGCCCCGGCGGAGCAGGCTCCGGAACCGGTCCAGCACGAAATCCACGGTCGTCTCGTCGGCCAACAGGCCGAGCTTGGTCAGGAGCGTGCGGTGGCCTTCATGGTAGGCATGAACGCGCGTCCACAAGCCTTCGTCCAGCAACGCGCGGTGGAACCGCTGCGCGGCTTCGGCCTCGCGGAACCGCAGGCCGGCCAGGTGGCCGCGCCCCTGCGCCGCCTCGAGCGCCTGCGGAAAGTCGGCGACCAGCGTCTGGAACCCCTCCTGGATCCGCTGCCCCATCGCACGCGTATGCTCCGCCCGGTCTTCGATCATCTCCAGCGAGCACAGGGCCACAAACGCCGGCAACGCCGCCGACCCGTTCGTGCTGATCGCGTCGTATTGCTCCAGCACGTCGTGCCGGTGATGCATCAAGACGCCCGACAGCGGATGGAAGCCGGCTGTCAAGCCTTTGCCCAGCACGACCAGGTCGGGTTGCAACCCCAGCGCGCGGAACTCGAACACCTCGGGCTGCCAGAACCCGGTCTGGATCTCGTCCAGACACATCAGCGCGCCCGCTTTCCGGCAGCAGCGCTGCGCCAGCAGCAGGTAGTCGCGTTCGACGGCGATCGCTTCCCGGTTCATCATCACCGGCTCGGCCCAGAACCCCGCCACGCGCGTGCCGTACTTGGCAAACGTCTTCTCGAGCGATCGCGAGTCGTTCGGCTGGAGCGTGACGACTTTGAAGCGCGGCACCATGCCCGGCCACATCCCGCGCATGACCTGGGGCAGCATGTCGCTGCCGTGATAATTGCCATCCAGGACGACGATGATCGGGACAGCGCTCTTGCCCCGCGTCCGCTCGAACACGCGGAGCTGGATCTTGAGCGCCGCGGCACACGCCACGGATCCCGTGCAGACGCCCAGGTGGATCGTGTCCAGCGGGTCCTTCGCGCCCGGCGCGTTGGCCAGGTCCACCAGCCGGTGTGCCAGCCGCTTGAGTGGCGATTGCGGGATGTTCGAGTGGTTGTCCCAAATCACGCCCGCGCGCAGCGCCGTGCTGATCGCCGCACAGAGCCCGCCATGGTTGTAACCCCAGAGCATCTGATAGTGGCCCGAGGTGCAGTCCAGGAACAGCTTGCGCTGCTCGGAGAGATAAAACAACCCGCGCCCCACCAGGAAATCGTCGCTCGGCCCCGTCTGGTCGCCCCCGAATGAGTCCTGGAGCGCGGACTTGTCGATGGGTCGGAACGCGGGCACGCTGCGGATCGTCCGGCCGACCTGTTGCAGCAGCTCCTCCGGAATGCGCACCTTCAGGAAGTCGAGACCCTTCCGCATGGCCGCCACGATCTTATGGCCCGAAGGGCCGAGCAGTTTTTCAATCGAGAGATCTGTCTTCATAGGCTGCAGATGTCACTTTTCTTGCCGTGTTGTCATATGTAAACCCGACCATGGCTTATGGCAACCCTCTGCCCGGACCCCAGAACTGGAACCAGATGACGTATGCGTACAAGGCGACCATGATCACGATGAAGATGCACCACCACAGGAACAGGTTCCGCAGCCCGCGGTTCCGCCGACGTTCCGATTCCGGCAGCTTCGCCACATCCCACGACCAGATGATGCCCCGGATCTTCTCCGGGTCCGGAGGCGCCGTGGCCAGGGAAACCAGGAAGAGCAGCACCATCGAGGTGGCCCAGACGACGAACGTGCGATGCCAGGGATTGTCATACGGCGCCAGCCAGGAGACATGCTTGAACAGGTAGTATTCGACGAACGCCGTATAGGGGAATGCAAACAGCAGCACGAACGTGGCCGCCCACGCCGTGGTGCGCCGCCAGAGGATCCCCATCAGGAATACCGCGGAGATCGGCGCGGCGACCCAGGCCCCGATGTCCTGGATCAGCAGGAACACGCCAAGCTGGCGGTAACTGAACCAGATGGCCAGCAGCGTGGCGATCACCAGGATGAGAAACGCGCTCAACCGGCCCACCAGCACCAGGTGCCGTTCCGACTTGCCGCGCCCCAGAACCGGCTTGTACAGGTCCATAGTGAAGACCGTACTGCACGAATTGAGCACCGAGCTGATGTGCGACAGGATGCCGCTGGCCAGGCCGGCCATCACGATGCCGCTGAGCCCGATCGGGACGAGGTTGTTCACCAGCGTCGGAAACGCGTCGTCCTTGTCCTGCAAGCCGGGATACAACCGGAACGCCACGATGCCCGGGATCACCACCAACAGCGGCAGGACGATCTTCATGAAACCGGCAAACACCACACCCATCCGCGCGTCCCACTCGCTCCGCGCGCCCAGGCAACGTTGCACGATGAACTGGTTCGTGCAGTTGTACCAGATCCCGATCGAGAGCGCCAGAGTCCAGACGCCAAACCAGGGAAACTCCCGGTCCGTAAGCGGATAGATGAACTTGAACTTCTCCGGCGCGCTCATCATCAGCGTCTGCAGGCCACCGACCTTGTGCAGGCCCACCACCGTGACGATCAACCCGCCCAGCATCATGACGACGAACTGGAGGAAGTCCGTCCACGCGACCGATACCAACCCGCCGTAGATCGTGTAACTGCCCGCCAGGATGGCCAGCCCAATGATGGTCGCCATCGGGTGCCAACCAAACGTGGCGTGCATCGCCTTCCCGCCGGCCAGCATCACCACGGCCATCTGAGCCGTGATCCAGAGCACCAGTGAACATACGGCAAACAGATAGCGGCAGGTCGAGTTGTAGCGCCGCTCCAGGAACTCCGGCATCGTGTACAGCCCGCCCCGCATGTAGAACGGCAGAAAGACCCAGATCAGCACCGAAAACGTGAACCAGTTGGCCCACTCCCACTGCGCGACCACGAACCCCACCGCGTAGGCAATTCCAATCATGCCGATGAAGTGCTCGGTGCTGATGTTGGCGGCAATGATCGAACCGCCGATCGCATACCACGGCAGACCCTCTCCCGCCAGGAAATAGCTCCGTGTGTCCGACATCCTGCGTCGAGCCACCCACAGCCCCAGCGCGATGTTGAAGACGATGTAGAGCGTGAACAGGGTGAGGTCGATATTCAAGGCCATGCGGGCACTCGCTTCCGGTTGTCCTGAGTCGGAACATTGTCCCATCCCGGACGCTTCAAGGCAATGACGCCGGCCAAGACGAATAGCAACAGGCTCGGAACCACCATTCCCACACGACGCCGTTCCCGATACAGTGGAAAAGGCGCCCCGCCTGTCCACATCCAACCCAGGGCCATTCCGATGCATCGCCTCGCCATGATGCCGACCGTTTTGTTGCTCTCGCTCACTGCCGGACGGATCTGGGCGGACCATGCGACCGCAACGGCTGGCACGACCGGCGCGGACGATGCCGTGAGCGCCCTGTCGGCCGAGGTTGCCGGACTGGGTTGGGTCCTCTACAGCGCGCGCTCGGCGGAGGGCGACTGGGACATCTTCGCCTGTCGCCCCAACGGCACGGACATCCGCAATCTGACGGGCACGCCGCAGCACAACGAATTCTCTCCACTGGTTTCCCCGGACGGGAAGCAGCTCCTGTATCGCCGTCTGCCGCGCGCGGCGAGCATCGACAACAACCAGCACGGCGCACAAGGCGAACTGGTGACCGCCGGCAGCGACGGTGCGGATCCCCAGGCCCTGGGCGAGCCGGGAACCTTCACCTGGGCAAGCTGGAGTCCGGACGGCCGCCAGATCGCCTGCCTGTCGATCCGAGGGATTTCCTTCGTCGACCTGGCCACGCGACAGGAAGTCCGGCATCTGCCGCGCAAAGGTTTCTTCCAGCAGTTGACCTGGTCCCCGGACGGCAAGTGGCTCATCGGCGTGGCAAACGCGTATGGCGTCAGCTGGAGCATTGCCCGCATGGATGTCGCAACGGGTGAGGCTGCCGCAGTGCACCGCGTGGATTGCTGCACGCCCGACTGGTTCCCCGACTCGCGGCAGGTGATCTTCTCGTGGCGCCCGCCCGGACAGAAGTCCAACCCGGGCTACGGCTGGACGCAGCTCTGGCGCACCGACATCGAAGGCCGTTCCCCGCAGCTCGTCTACGGCGAGGACGGCCGGCATGTGTACGGCGGGCATGTCTCGCCGGACGGTAACTACGTGCTGTTTACGGGCAACATGCAGGAGGACGGCGACCCGGGCCGGGCGGGCGCGCCGATGGGGTTGATGCGTCTGAGCGACGGGCCGATCATCGGCGGCGAAAGCCAGGCGCTCCGCGCGGTGCATCCCGATACGAACAGCGGGCCGGTCCTCATCTTGCCCGCCGGCTGGGAACCCTGCTGGACGCGGACGGAGATCCTGCCCCCGGACGATCCGGCCGCCTCACGCGGCGCGGGCGGGCATTCGCATTGAATCCTGCGCCGGGGAAACCGCTCTCGCCCGGCAGGTCGGCAGCCTATCCCGCGGACCACAACTCCTGGATGGTCTCGAGCGTACGCTCGACCAGCGCCTGCGCGCCTTCGGGCCCGATGACGTTGGTCATGACGGTGGCGCTGTAGTTGTTCATCACCGCCTCGCTCAGGTTGCCGCCGGCCACCGCGCGCGGCGTGGGTGCATAGTAACCATCCTCGGCGCCCGTGGCGGCCAATTGAATGAGCATCGTCTGCGGCGCCACGCTGCGCGCCTGGATCTGGATGCCATAGTCGACGTACAACTCGAATGGATTGGTGGCGATGGCCATGTCGCCCAAGCGGATCACATGCAGCTCGATCGCGACCTCCCGCTTGCCCTGCTGCTGGTCCCGATAGCGCTCGCACACGCCGCCGTAGAGCCGGCGGACCCAGGCGTCCCAGCCGCCTCGCGTGGGCTTCGCGTCGATCTGGTCACAGACTTTCTTGGCAATCGCGTACTCCTCGTCGGTGACCAGGCGCGTGGGCAGGTCGACCTGCCGGACCAGGTGGACCAGCGGAACCTCGTCGCGGATGTCCTGCCCGATCAGGTCGGCGACGTCCAGGAACGCGTGCGCGACCCGCCGGCCCAGCTCCTGGGTCCGCGAGAGCCCGCGCAGCCGGTCCATCCGCGCTTCGGCCTTCTTGCGGTAGGTCAAATGAGGGCATTGATCGCCGGCCGGCGCGCACAGGCCGAGCACGCCCAGGCCCCGGCCGTAGCGGGCCCGGAGCAGCTCGCGCGCATCGTGCCAGAAATCGGCGCTGACGACCGTCTCGCCCTGCGACATCTGGGCCGTGCAGGCCAGCGACAGCATGGTCGCCTTCAACCGGTGCTGGTCGTCGTAGAAACACAGGATGTCGATACCGTGATCCTCGTAGCCCTCGATCTGTCGGAACTTCGGATCGTCCGTTTCGAACGACATCTGGGCGCTGCCGTCGGCATACACAATGCGCCGGTTGTGGCCCACCACCGCATGCCCGAGCCCATAGCCGACGGCGCCCGCCGCGCGGCTCTCCCAGGCCTGCACGACGGCGTCGGCCATCCGCTGGTAGAGGAAGGGCAGGTAGTCCTTCGGCTGCATGGCGCCGTCGTAGTCCTTCTCGTCGTACTGGTCCTGCACGGTCACCGGCGCGGAGTGCGTGTGCGTGGCGGCCAGGAACAGCTTCCGGATGTCGAATCCCGGCAGCCGCGGCGCCACGAACCTGCGAAACGCCTCCTGCACGCCGGGCCGGATCACGCACAGGTCGCAGGAGACGATGATCGCCTGATCGAGCGACCGGTCCCCGTCCCGCGACTCGAGTGCCAGGACGTTGGCAGTCAGCGGGCTCTGGATCGTGGATGTGAGCCGGACCGTCTGGAACCCGGTCAGCGCCACGGGCGGGGTGGGGGTGATGTCGGCCGCCGCCGTGCCGATGCACAATCCGGCTGCCGGCGCCGCCGCACTGCGGGCGGCGTGCACGGACGCGGGTCCGAGCAGCGGGCACGCGGACGCGGCCGCCAGCGTTGCGGCCAGGAACCGGCGCCGCGAATAATGACTCTCCAGGCCGTGCATCGGGGTCATGGCATGGCATTTCATCGTCGATCATCCTTTGTGTAGAAATTCGTCGCGTTCAGCCGGGGTGGCATCCTCCAGCATATCCGCTGCGGCGGAAGCGCCCAGAACGGGTTCAGCCGCCCGGGCTCTGACGCCAGACGAGGATCTCGCCTTTGCCCTCAGTGGAGACGTCCCCGGCGTAGAGATCGTATGCACCGTCCTGCGCCCCGGGCGCCATCGCGACCCCCAGCGGCGCCAGCTGCCGCCCGAGCACGCGCAGGATGTCCGGGCGGTAGGTGCAGGCAAACGCGAAGGTCGGCAACAGGGCCAGCGGCTGCATCGCGACGATCGTCCCGCGCCGCATCCAGGCCCCAGTCCGCTGCCCGGCGCCGCCCAGGAGGAAGATGGTGCCGCCCTTCATCTCCAAGCCGGCGAAATCGCGCACCGGGCCCGTGATGGCAATCGTCCCGCGGCGCATCCGCGCACCCAACTCGATCCCCGCGGATCCGTCGATCACCACGACCCCGTTGCGCATCCCCGACGGGCTTCCCCGGTACGCCGCGCCGACCTGCCCGCCCGCGTTGCCATGGACCCGGATCAGGCCTCCCACCATCTCGGCGCCCAGCCAGTCGCCGGCGTCTCCATGCACCTCGATCGCACCGCCGCGCATCGCGGCGCCCGCGTGCATGCCCACATGGCCATGGACGGTGATGCGGCCGCGCGTCATGCCGCGGCCGATCGATTTCAACTGGCGCGTCGACCCGAAGATCTGCAGTTCCTCGCTGCCATCGCCCTCGACGTCGAAGAAATCGTCCAGCCGGTACTGCCGCTTGCCCAAGCGGACCGGCAGGGCGCAGACCTCGTGCCGCGTCAGCCCGGAGAGCCGGTCGGGTGTCAAGACCTCCACTTCCAGCGGCACCGTCGGAGGCGCTTTGAGGGTCAACTGGATCGGCGTCATTCCCTCCCCTTGCATCCGACGATTTCCGGCCGGTCGAGCCGATTCAGCTCGACCGGATAATTCTCAAACGACATGGTGTAGTAGTCCTCGAAGAACGGCCGGAGGTAGTCCTCGATGCTCGGGTCGTAAGAGGGCCGCACGAGGAACGACCGGCCGTCCGTGACGTGCCGGATTTCGCCTTCCTCGACCACGACTTCCCCGGCCTTGATCACGTAACGCGGGTGTCCGAACATCCGCGCGATGTCGCGATCCGCGTGATAGATCACCACATCGGCATCCGCGCCCACGCCCAGGTGCCCTTTGCGGGGGAGGGCCAGCGCGCGGGCCGGTCCCGCCGACGTGATGATCGCGATCTCGTTCAGCGTGTATTCGCGATCCAAGTCGGGCAGGAAGATGCGCCGCGCCGCGCGGGGCGAGATGCCGGCCAGGCACGCGCGCCGATACTCGGCACTCATCAGCAACTGGATGATCTCCGGGTAACGCCAGAAACACGCGCCGTTGGGATGGTCCGTGCTGAGGTACAGCCGCCAGGGATCGTCGATCAGGAGGAGCAGTTCGAGCCCGACCGCCCACTGGACCGCGTTGACCGGGTTGCCGGGGCGGTAGGAATAGGGGACGATGCCGCAGCCGGTCTCGTTTTCGATATCCACGTTGCCCCATTTCCGTCCGGTCAGCTGGTACAGCAGGTGCTGCCAGGGACCGTCGGCCGTAATGGTCACCGTGTCGCCAAACAGGACCGCCCCGGCGTCCGCGGTCAGGTTCGGATGCGCGTTGAAGTAAGCAGCGATCGTCGGGGCGGCGGAACAGATCGTGTCCCAGTCGTCGCCACCGTACGCGTGATACTGCAGGTGCGCCATGTGCGCGCGGTTTCCTTCCAGGAGCTTCATCGTCTCGATCGTCGTCGAGACGTTGCCCGGCGCACCCAGGCTGTTGCAATGCAGGTGCAGGGGATGCGGGAGTCCCAGCTCGTCCACGATGCGGGCCAGCTCCGTGACGATCGTGGCGGGGGTCACGTTCCGATAGCCCTCGATCGGCGAGGAGAGTCGGCGGCAGTCCTTGCCCCACTTCCAGGAAACCACGCCGCCCGGATTGACCGCCTTCACGGCGTAGGCCTTGGAGGCCCAGATCTGCCAGGCGACCAGGTGCCGCGCCCGCTCGTGCTCTCCGGCCTCCAACAGGTCCAAGAGGATCTCGTTGTTGGCCATCAGGAGCATGCTGCACTTGTCCACGAGCGGGATGTCGCGGAGCTCCTCGTGCGTGTGCTTGGCGAACAGGATCGGCACCGCCGCCTCATTGACCGTCGTCCAACCCATCCCCGCGTACAGATACCCGGTGGCGAAGGTGGTCGGAGTCATGCCGCCGATCCCCGAACGGTGGGATGCGGAGCGCGCGAAGACGGCCGCGCGGCGATGGTCTTCGGGCGTCATGCCGCGCGCGAAGTTCACCGAACCGCCCGCGATGTGCGTGTGCACGTCCACGCCGCCCGGGAAGACCACCAGCCCCGTGGCGTCGATCGTCCGGCCCTCGGAGACGCTCTCGACCACTCGGCCATCGGCGATGCAGACGTCCCGGACAACGCCGTTGACGCCGTTTGCCGGATCGTAGACGCGGCCTCCCGTGATCCGCAGCATGCCGGTACCCTGTTCATGTTTGTGCCGCCGGCCGGGGTCCCGGCGTGGCGGCGAGCCAGTCGGGTTTCCGCGCTACGGCCTGATGGAGGCGGCGAAGTACTTGTTCGTCCGTGGGATAGGGCGACCGCAACGGCGGCCGCAGCGTCAACGGCATCTCGTCCATGCGATAGCAGGTGCCGGGCGCGCTGATGCCCGTGACCGCCGTGGTGAGGTGGACGCGCGCCAGGCGGCTCGTGTGCGTGATCTTCGGGTCGAGCACGATGGTCGGAATGCGCGCCAACTGCTCGATCGCCGGCGCGGGCATCGTCGCCCCGGGGTCGGCGCCCAGGATCAGGGCCGCATCGACATCACCGCGGACCAGCAGATCCACGGCGGAGAACTCGCCCGGATTGTAGCGTGGGTAGCCGCGGCTGAAGTCGATCGAGAACGGGTAGCTCGTCGTCCAGCGCATCACCACGTCCGCGCCCGTGACGTTGCCATGCCCGCGCATCGGCATGGCCACGAACCTGGTGAACGCGTTGAGTTCGGTGGCGAGTGTCAAGATGGCCATCGAATTCATGTGCTTGCCGCGCGTCATGGTCAGGCCCATGCCGAAGAACAGCACGCCGAACCGGGCCCGCTTCATGCGGTCGACCAGCTCCTCAAGCTGCGCGACGGCCAGGCCGGTTTCCGACACGGACGCGGCATTGACGGGCCGGCCCTTGGCCAGCGCGCGCAGCGCCGTCAGGACCTCGAAATCCTTGCCGGGCCGCACCTGCAGGAACAGGTCCGCCGCCTTCGATGTCTTCGTCTCCCGCACATCAACCACGACCACCGTCCGATCCTTGCGGCCGCGGGGCAGGAAGCGGCCCTTCTGGGCGATCGTGTACCGCGACAGGTGCCGCGGGTGGCACTCGGCGGGATTACAGCCCCAGTAAATCACCAGGTCGGCCCGGTTCTTGACTTCGCCGAGCGTGCAGCTCACCTTGCCTCCCAACTGGGCGGCCATCTCCGATGGGCCGTGTCACAACGACGAGTGGCTGTCGATCACGCCGCCGAGCAACTCGGCGAGCGACAGGGCCTCGCGCTGAGCCTCGCAGGTCACGTTGCTCAGCCCATACACGAGCGGCAGATCGGCCTGGTGCAGGAACTCGGCCGCTGCTTCGATCGCCTCGTCGGCCGACGCGGGCCGGCCGCCGATCAACGCGTCCGGCTGGGACTGCTCCGCGCCGTGGTTCAGGAACCAGGCTTTGCCCAGCGCGCACGCGCGTTTCGCCTCCGTGATCCGCGCGCCGTCCGCATGCAGCTCGATGTCGTCGCACGTACAACCGCAGAACGTACAGACGGCATGGTCCGTCACGGTCTTGCTCATCACGTTCTCCGCGTCTGCGTGCCGTCCGAACCGGACGGCAGAATGAACATTCACCCAAGCTCCATGTCCAGGCAGCTGCCGCGGATGCGGCGCGGCCGGAACGTCCCGTTTTCCATTTCTTCCCAGGCCACCGGGTGCGGCCCCTCGGCCGCCGGCGGGCGCGCGGGCGACTGTGCCGACCGCCGCTCCGAGGCGGAGGTACGGGAGTCCGGTAAGTTCATGTTGGTTCAGCCTTATTTCACAGCGTTTTGAGTGGTTCCATTACAACGATTCAGGTGGGGCCGTCCGCTTCGACGGGCTCGACTTCCACCTCCCAGCCGCGCGACGTGGGCATCCCCGTGCCGTCCGTGTCGCCGCTCATCAGCCGACAGGTGGGCGGCCCGTAGGGCACGAACAACATGCCTTCCGGCACCTTCCCGGCCTCGCACGTGAACGTGGCCTCGCCGTGCTCCGTGCGGACCCGCAGCTTCGCGCCCGACTGGATCCCCAAGGCGCTCATGTCCGCGGGATGCATCGTCACCGTGGTCACAATCGCATGGTACTCCGCATGCTCCTTGCCGATGTTGATCTGCTGGCCCTGCCTGGCGGTTCGGGCCGCGTTCATGATGAAACGCCTCGTCCCCATCGATCGCTCCCCAACGGACCCTTCCGCCATGTGCCCTCGACATCCGGCCGGCAGCTGCCCGCCACCCGCCTGCTGCGCGGCCACCGGCCCGAACCGGCGCGCGTCGTCCGACCCGCACGCAGGCCACGGCCCCATGGTACATGACGTCGCGCGGACGCCGCAATACGGAGCGGCGGGGGGCGATCTAGGAATGCGGGACGCGCTCCCACCGGGCGTCGACCGCCTGCGTGTAGCCTCGGTACACCTCCTGCAGTTGCCCGTGATCCACCGCGTCGCGATGCAGCCACAAGCGGTAGTCCAGCTGGAAGGGCACGTCCGGCTCGAACGACCGCGCCACCACGCCGGGCCAGCCGATGCACATGGCGCCGTAGTAACGCGTCAACCAGGTCGGAGGATAGTCGGGGTGCCGCGGCGAGACGAACATCGCCGCGCCGCTGGGATGCTCCATCGGGCCAAATCGCGAGGTGAAGTCGGCCCACTTGAGCCGCGTGTCCGGCAGGTCATCGTCGGCCAGCCCGCTCGGGACCATGATCCGCGTCTCCGCCCGCGAACCGGGTGCGAACCGAATGGCCAGGCCGCCGTAGCTCTTCTCCTCGGCGCCCTGGAGTGTGATCGGCTTGAGCGGCGTGAAGTACAGCTCCATGTCCAGCGCGCGATCGGTCTCGGCCGCCCGATAGGCCCGGATCCAGACCCGCTCGATCAGGACCCGTTCCTCCCCGACATACCAGCCGTTCTCCATCCCCAGTACGGCGGCTACCGGACCCGCCTCGCGCACCAGAAACCGGCCGAACCTCTGCGCGATGGTCGCGCCCGCCCACAGGTCGTGCTCCGTCCCGTCAACCAATACGTGCGGCCAGGTCCAGAAGACGCCATGGTGGTGGTAGTGGTCGCGCGGGAAGTCGTCCGTGAGCACCTCGCCGCTCAAGCCAAAGAGCGGATGCAAGTAGTCGCTGCGGCTGCGCCGATGCTCCTGCTCCGGAAGATCCCCGCGCGTGATCACGCCGTGGTTGAAAACAAACACCGGCCGCGGGCCCTCCGCAAGCTGCAGGGACGCGGAGGTGATCTCGTGGAACGCGAAAACCTGTGCGGCCGCCTCGTCGGATTTCACCAGATGAAACCGCCGCTCGCCCGGACCGTCGCCGCTCGCCGGGAGCACCGCCAAGAGCCGTTGCCGACCCGCCTCGGGTGTGCCATCGGCCGATACCGCGCTCCCGATCTGCGCCGGGACGGACAGGTCACGCCCCTCTTGAGATAACCGCCAGGTTGCCCCCGGATCGACCGTCATTCCCGTCGGCAGATCCACGGCAATGGGCAATTCCACCCGGCTGGACGCCACACACAACACGGCATCGGCCCCCACGGCGGGTGATGGGACGCCGGGGCCCGACACGATCAGGCCGGCCAGCGCGGCGGCCAGCCGCAGTCCAACGACGGTGCACGAGGCTGAGCGTTTAATGGTGGGAGACTCCTGGCTGCACAGGTGGTCAAGTCGGAACCGGCCCCGCTGAACAGGCCGGGCCGGCAGGCGGCCGACAATACGGTTCCCAGGATGCCATTCAGGCGGGCCCAATGCAACGCCCTGCGACGGCATCCACCGAATTCCCGAAATGCCGACCTTTGGTCTTGTATAGCGACCGCCGGTCTGATATTAGTGACTGTCGTGTGTAGTGGCTTACATCGTCCAGACCGGCCGGGGAGGTCCGTGGCATGCCGAGACTCAGCAAGGCGCGCAAAGAACTGCTGACCACCATGATGCGGGACAGCATTTTCGAGGCGACCACCGCGGTGCTGAGCACGCACGGGGTCGAGGGGACGACGATGAATCGGGTGGCGGAGGCTGCGGATCTGGCCAAGAGCAGCCTGTACGGTTATTTCCAGAACAAGGACGAGTTATTGGCGTTCGTCGCCAACCGCATCATGGCGCCGATCGCGGAGCGGATCGAGGAGATTGTCCGCGGGGACCAGCCGGTGACGGCGAAGCTGCGGGGGATCATCCGTGCAGCGCTCAACGGTGTGGAGCAGCACCGGGAGTTGCTGGTGCCGCTGGTGCGGAACGAGGCACGTCATGGCTCGGACGCGGTCAGCGCGTCGGTCCGCGCGCGGATGGCGGAGATGGTGTCTGCCGTTCTGGTGCAGGGGATGCGCGAGGGGCAGATCCGGCGTGAGGATCCGGCGCGGTTGTCGCGGCTGTTCCTGGCGTGCGTGGCCGAATTCTGCGAGATCTGGATCGCATCGGACCCGCCGGACGATATCGAGCACTGCGTCGAGTGGCTCAGCAGGCTCTTCCTGAATGGTGTCTCGGGCGACAAGGCGCGTGGAGGTCGCCGGGCGACCCGTCGCTGAGCGTCGTGGCCGGATCCGGGAACTATCTGTGTGCTGTGTGGGAAGCTGGACGAATCAGGTGTGGGCATGAACGAGACGAGCGTGGCGTCGGCCGCTCGCAGGCGGCCGGGAATCAGGACCGTGGCGTTCTTGGCGGTGCTCGTGACGGGCATTGCGGCGGGTGGACTGCATCAGTTGACGGAGTCCGGCAAGGATTCGGCGGCGGGAGGCGCGCAGTCGGACCCCTTGTCGGCGCCGAATGCGGCCGTGCGGCCCGAGCGCGCGATTACGCTCGAGGGCGAGCGCATTGCGATTCGCAGGGTGCAGCGGAGCGTGGGGGCGGTGGGGAGTTTCTCGGGGTATGACGAAGTGACGGTGGCGGCGGAGGTCAGTGGCCGGGTGGCCAAGGTATGCCACGACGTAGGGGACATCGTCAGCCCGGGGGACGTGCTGATGGAGTTGGACAAGACCGACTTCGAGCTGGAGCTGGAGCAGACGCGTCGTTCGCTGGAGCTGGAACTGGTCCGGCTGGGTGCGAAGATCCCGCCGGACCCGCCGACGCTCGAGGACATCGCGGCGCTGCTGCGCAGCTTTGACGTCCAGGGCTTGCCGTCCGTCGTGCGTGCTCAGAAGCTGCAGGAGATCGCGCTCTCGCGGCTGCAGCGTGCGGAGAGCCTGTTGCAGGGCCGGGCCATGAGCGAGGAGGAAGGGCAGCAGCGCCGGACGGAGTACGATGTGGCCAAGGCGGCGTTCGACCAGGCGAGCTACGATGCGGAGGCGGCGCTGGCGGCGATTCGTCACCGCGCGGTGCTGCTGCGGATCGCCATGCGGCGGCTCGAGTTGGCCACGGTCGTGGTCCCGACCCCGACGCACCGCGAATACATGCCGGAGCAGGTGCGGTATGCGGTGGCCGGTCGCCGGGTGACCGAGGGCGAGATGCTCAAGGACGCGCCGGGCAGTTCCACGGCGACGTTCGATCTGGTCATGGACGGGGTTCTGAAGCTGGAGGTGCGGATTCCGGAGGTCCATGCGGCGGAGGTGGAGTTGGGGCAGCGCGTCGAGATCCACGTGGACACCTATCCGGACAGCGTCTTCACCGGCACGGTCGGTCGGATCCACCCGGCGGTGGAGCGGACCAGCCGCACGTTCGGCGTGCAGATCTACGTGGCGAACCCCGAGCGGAAGTTGAAGGCGGGCGGTTTCGCGGAGGTCGAGATCTTGACGCGCGAGGACGAGCAGGCCTGGACCGTGTCGGTCGAGTCGGTCGAGAAATCGGTCGGTTCCACGCGCGTCTTCGTGTGGCGGGACGGCAAGGCGCATCCCATCCTGGTCCAGACCGGCGCGGAGGGTCGCGATTCTGCCCAGGCCTTGGGTTGGGTGGAGTTGATCCGCGACAGCCGCTCGGAGCTGCGCGAGGACGACATCATCATCCGTGGGGGCACCAACGGCCTGAAGATGCTGGCCGAAGGCACGCCGGTGACGATCCGCAACGCTGCGGAACTGGCGCGTGTCGCGGCGCCGCAATCAACGACGAGGTAGCACCTGTGACTCCGTGGGACCTGTGTATTCGGCGGCCGGTCTTCACCGTGATGCTCGTCGCGGCGCCCATCGTGCTGGGCATCGTCAGCCGCGCCCAGCTGGGCGTGGATCTGCTGCCCAACGTCGATCTGCCGATCGTGGTCGTGACGACCGTGTTGAAGGGCGCCAGCGTCGAGGAGATGGAAACGAGCGTCACGAAGCCGATCGAGCAGATCATCAACACGGTTTCCGGGATCGACGAGCTGCGTTCGACGACCCACGAGAGCATCTCGCAGGTCGTGGTCGAGTTCCTCCTGGAGAAAGACCCGGACGTGGCGGCGCAGGAAGTGCGTGACAAGATCTCGACGATCATCTCGCAGTTGCCCGTCGGGACGGAGACGCCGATCATCGACAAGCTCGACCTGAACGCCATGCCGGTCCTGCAGATCGCGGTGGCCAGCTCCCGTCCGATGCAGGAGATCACGGAGATCACGCGCAAGGACATCAAGGAGAAGCTGGAGAGCGTCTCCGGGGTCGGGGCGGTCATCATCGTGGGCGGCCGGCAGCGGGCGATCAACGTCTACGTGGACACGGACAAGCTGACCAACCGCGGTCTGTCGGTCGAGGACGTGCGGCAGGCGCTGGTGCGGCAGAACCTGGAGCTGCCGGGCGGCCGCGTCGATCAGGGGTCGCGGGAGCTGGTATTGCGGACCATGGGCCGCGTGGAGGACTCGGCGGATTTCCTGGACTTGATCGTGGCCAACCAGGGCGGGTACCCGGTGCGGATCCGCGACATCGGCCGCGTGGAGGACTCGTTCGAGGAGCCGCGGGGCCTGGCGCGGCTGGTGGAGCGCGATGCGGAAGGGGGCATCGCGCCCGGGCGGAACGCGGTCAGCCTGATCATCCAGAAGCAGTCGGGGACCAACACCGTCGCCGTGGTGAAGAGCGTCCGGCGCGAGCTCGAGCGGCTCCGCGCGCTGCTCCCCGCGGACGTCGAGACCTTCATCGTGAAAGACCAGTCGCGGTTCATCGTGCGGTCGATCGAGGAGATGAACTTCCACCTGGTGGTCGCGGCGATTCTCGTCGCGATCACGATCCTGCTGTTCATCCAGGATTGGCGCACGACGGTCATTGCCAGCCTGGCCATTCCGGCGTCGATCGTGACCACCTTCGCCTTCATGCACTTCGTCGGCTACACGCTCAACAACGTGACGATGCTGGGCCTGATCCTGGCGATCGGCATCGTGATCGACGACGCGGTGGTGATCAACGAGAACATCTTCCGGCACATGGAGGAACAGGGCATTTCGGCGCTGGCCGCGGCCTCGTCGGCCACCAAGGAGATCGCGCTGGCCGTGTCGGCCACCACGCTCTCGCTCCTGGTGATCTTCATTCCCGTGGTGTTCATGGGAGGGCGGATCGGCCGGTTCTTCAGCAGCTTCGGCGCGACCGTGGCGTTCGCGATCCTGATGAGCTGGTTCGTTTCGTTCACGATGACGCCCATGCTCTGTTCGCGGTTCCTCCGGCGCGTGCCGGGCCGCAGCCACAGCAAGGAGGGCGCGATCTGGCGGGCGATCGACCGGTCGTACGGCTGGGTGCTGGGCTGGTCGCTGCGCCACCGCTGGGTGATTGTGGCCACGACGGCGGCCCTGCTGACGGCCACCGTGCCCTTGTTCAAGATCGTCGGATTCGACTTCCTGCCGCGCGACGACCAGAGCGAGTTCGAAGTAGCTGTGACGCTGCAGGCCGGCTGTACGCTCGACGAGGCCAGCCGGCTGTTCGCCGAGATCGAGAACCAGCTCATCCAGCTCCACGGGGTGACCAACGTCTTCACGACGATCGGCGACACGACCGGCCGCATCGCGCGCGGCCAGGGGGACGTGACCTCCGGCACGATCTACGCGCGCTTGCTCGACCTGGAACAGCGCACGCGCCCCTGGTATGACTGGCGGTTCTGGTACCAGGGAATCTTCAACCTGCCGGAGAAGGATCCGCGGTATTTCACGCAATTCGAAGTCCAGCGCGAAGCGCGCAAGATCATGGACAACTATGTCGAGCTGCGGACCGCCGTCCAGGATTCCTCGTTCTTGTCGGCGTCCGGCTTCCGCCAGGCGATGGTGGACTTGAACCTGCGAGGCCCGGACCTCCACGAGCTCCAGGAATACTCCGAGAAGATCATGGCCTACATGCGGCAGCACCCGGACACCTATGTCGACATCGACACCAGCCTGTCGTTCCAGAAGCCGGAGCTCCGCGTGCAGATCGACCGGGAACGGGCTTCCGATCTGGGGATTTCCGTCGCCGCCATCGCCTCCACGCTCAACGTCCTGGTCGGCGGCGAACCGGTGACCAAGTACAAGGAGCTGGACGAGCAGTACGATGTCTGGCTGCGGGCCGAGCTGCCGTTCCGCGACCGCCCGGACGCCGTAGGCCGGCTGATGGTGCCTTCCCCGCATGCGGGACTCGTCCAGCTGTCCAGCCTGGCGACGCTGGACAAGAGCGAGGGACCGCCGACGATCGACCGCTTCGGCATGATGCGCCAGGTCGTCATCACCGCGAACCTGGAAGGAAACAAGGCGCTGGGTGATGCGGTCAGGGATCTCAGTGAATTCGTCGACTCCCAGTTGAACCTGCCGCCCGACTACCGCTACGAATTCCTCGGCCGTGCCAAGGTGCTGGGGGAATCGAACCAGAACTTCCTGATCGCGTTCCTGGCCAGCTTCCTGTTCATGTACATGATCCTGGCGGCGCAGTTCGAGAGCTTCATCCACCCGCTCACGATCCTGCTCGCGTTGCCGCTGACCCTGCCCTTCGCGCTGATCTCCTTGATCCTGCTGCAGACCAACCTGGACATCTACGCGATGTTCGGCCTGTTCATGCTGTTCGGGATCGTGAAGAAGAACGGCATTCTGCAGGTGGACTTCACCAACGTGCTGCGACGCCGCGGCATGCCGCTCCGGGACGCGATCTTGGAGGCCAATCACACGCGCTTGCGGCCGATCCTCATGACGACCGTGATGTTGCTGGCGGCGATGGTCCCCATCGCGCTGGGGCGCGGGCCGGGCGCCGCCAGCCGCGCGAGCCTGGCGAAAGTCGTGCTGGGCGGCCAGACCCTCTCCCTGCTGCTGACCTTGCTGGTCACGCCCGTCGCTTACTCGCTCTGGGACGACCTGAGCCGGCTCGTGAAGCAGTTCGTCGGCCGCCGCCCCGCCGGGCAGGCCCCGGACGAAAACGGGCAGGTGGAGCCGTGGGACGCGCAGGAGCTGGAGAAGGTCGTCTGACCCGCGCGGCTACTCCAACAGCTTCCGGGCCTTCTTCGGGTCGTCGGAGACGATGGCCAGCTCGATCAAGTCGTCCGATACGCCCACGACGTACACCGCCAGCAGGTTCACACCCGCCTCGGCCAGCTTCGCGGCGACGCCCGTCAACTCGCCCGCCTTGTTCTCCAGAAGGACCACCACGACCTCATGCTCTTCGAACCGGATCCCGTCGTTGGTCAGCGCGTTCTTGGCGGCGATCGGATCGTCGGGGATGAAACGCATGATCCCCTGCTCGCCGACGGCCATCGCCGCGACCGACTTGATGTTCACGCCCAGCGGCGAGAGCGCGTTGGTGACCCGCGCCAGCTCGCCGGGACGGTGGGACAGTTGGACGACGAACTCTCTCATGACAGCCCTCTCTCACGAAATGATGGAAACGGATCGCACCGGCCCGTTCATTGTCAGCCGGTCGAGGGCTCGCAACAAGTATCCGCCGCGCCGATTGGCGGCTCCGGGCATCCCGCGCCGGGGGCCTGACGCCCCCGCCGCCCACGACCTTGCGGCCGTTGCGCGCACGATCATTTCGCCTCGACCGTCACCAGCTCGGGAACGCGCATCAGGATCCACGGCTGGGTCCAGCCGTCCGCGCGAAACACGAGCGCGCGGGCCGCCTCGTCGGCCAGGTTCGCCAGCCCGGCCTCCGTCACATCGCTGCCGGTCTGCCAGGCCACGCGCTGTGTGGCGTGATCCAGCGCGCCAAGCAACGGCTGCGCCGAGCCCGTGGCCAGGTCGTATTGGTAGCCCGAGACGGCTCCCGAGGCGGCGAGGACCAGGTGCACCAGCGAGCGGACCGGCTTGTCCACCGGCGGCACGGCGGCGAACACGCCCAGCGACAGGCCGGGCGACGCGCCCGCTGCCGGCGCGGCCAGACTGGCCAGCGCCTCGGCCGCGCCGCGCGCGTCCACGGCACGCCCCTCCTGCACGCCGTTGTGATAGACGAAGATCAGCCCAAACCGGTCGGGCCGGAAATCGTAACGCGCCGGCTCCTCATGCACGCCGACCCACGCCGCGACATCGGACCAGTTGCTGCTCGCCCACGGATTGCCGCCCACCGTCGCAACGGGCGCGACATCCGGGTGCGCGGCATGCCATTCCGGTGAAAACGGCCGCTCCGGGCACTGGGCAATCTGCTGCAGGACCTTGTCCCGGATCCTGCCCAGGACCCCTTTCGAACTCAGCACATCACGGTCCGCAAGGTCCAATCGAGGCCGGATGCTCGGCCGCGTGGCCGGCAATGACGGGCCGCTTTCCAGGCCGAGGTCGGTCTGCAGCGTCCCGTCCCCATTGGCGTTGAGCATCGGCGAGTCGAAGATCACCACCGGCCCGTTCATGTACGGCGCCAGGTCGACCTGCAACGGCCCCCCGGGATTCACGACCCCGCGGTTGCTCAACACCGACGTGCCGCCCGTCGGCCGACTCATCCGCGGCGTAACCGCCGTCCGCGGCCCACCGACCCGGTTCACCCCGCGCGAGCTGAAACCGCGCTGCGCGTTCTGCCCCGCGACCTCGGCGCAGGTACCATACAGGACCAGGGCGCTGGACAGGAAAACGATCGCCAGTACGCTGCTGTGCTTTCGGGCTCTCATGGCCGCCATCTCCCGACCCTGTATCGTCCACCGGCACACGCCGACTCTCTTCCCTCTTCCCATATTTATAGCCATCGCCGCCGACGGGAACAGCCGCACGATCCGGGGGGCTACAGCGCCAGTTCCGTATCCGCCGTGAGCGTTTATGGATTGGCCTTCGACGCCGGTCCGATACGGCTCGTCGCAATGACAATGCCGTCGATCCAGCTCTTCAGCTCGCGCGGCGGACCCGATCCGTACTCGTCGCTGTCGCCATAGCGCGGCCCGAGCATCCAATGGTCCCATTGGGTGCTCGCGTGCGTGTCGTCGCGCAGTACCAGGCCCGTCATCTCGGTGACCAGTTGATCGTCGACCCACAGTCGCAGCTCGCCATCCTTCCCGCCCGGAACGCGGTTCATCTTCGCCATCACCTCAAAGCAATACCATCGCCCGCCCTGCAGCACCGGGGCGCGGTTGATGTTGTACGGCAGCGCGTAATAGTTGTCCCATCCCGTGTGGGAGATAATCTCACGCCCAATGCCGAAATCCAGGCCGGAGCCCTGGAAGCTCGACTTGAGCACCAGCAACGGCTGCTTGGACACCACCATCTCGGTCAGCGTGTTGTCTGCGCTCCAGCGCTGGTCGATCCCGGAGATGTCCAGGTAGGCGGTCAGATCGCTGGCGGCCGGGCTGTCGTAGCGGCCGGCGAAAACATACGTGTCGTGGATGCCCCACGGGGCCCACACCCAACCCGGCTCGAACTTGCGGTAAAACCGCAGGAACAGCGTGTCCTGGCCGGGGAACTTGCGGTGCAGCCACTGCGGACTCACCTCGTGTGCCGGATGCACCAGTTCCAGGCTGTGCCGGCCCACGGCAGCCTCCTGGTCCGTGATGTGCATCCAGTCCGGGTAGCCGTTCAGGTCGTAGAATCCACCGAGTTGTTCCCAGCCCACTTCGGGCAGGGCACCCCCTTCAAAACCCTCCGCGAAGATCACCTGCGCGTCGCGCTCGAGCCCTTCGTCCTGCGGATACTGGACGGCCAGACCCGCCGGCTCCGAGGCCGCGGTCTTCCCGGACGCCGGGCCCTTCTTCGGCTCAGCCGGTTGGCGCAGGAAGTCCTGATCCGCTTGGGAGAACGTCGTGATCGGGACCGTGAACTCGCGACCGTCGCGGCGCTGGATCGTCACCTGGTCGCCGCGGATGTGCAGCACGCGCGCTTCAATCCGCCGGCCGCGCTGGTCGGTGAACGTGCGATAGGCATTTGTGGCGCCCGCTTGTTGTGGCGACTCGGACCCCCTGATCCCCACATCGGTCGAGAGGACTGCGCCGAACAACCCGATCACCAACAACGTGGCTGACCTGCTCAACATCTCCAGGGCCCTTTCGATCTGAATTGTCTTCTCCACCGATCCCGGGGGTGTATTCCCCATCAGGCAGTATAGGAACTCCGCCGATCGAATCAACAACTAACGCCCAGCCGGCGCGCGTCGCCGGTGGCATCTCCCGGTATCCCGAGGTCGTGGTTGACTTCGCGGCGCCGCTGGTGCACATTCAGGGCTGAACCGCTCCGGCGGACCGCCGCGTCCGGCTGCCATGAGCCCTGTTGGTCCGACTCAGCGCGGCAGGCGGTGTGCCCTCAACCACGAATCACGTGAGTCATTACCCATGCAAACGATACAGCCATGCCACCTGGGTACAGGCGCCGTGCGCCGATGGTCCGTGCGCGCGATTGTGCCGATGAGCGGCCTGTGCATGATTCTGTCCGTCCTGGCGACCACCGGCTGGTCGGACGAAGCGCCCGGACCAGGCACGCCTCGCTCGTGGCCGCAAGCGTATTCGGTTGTGCACGACGAGTCCGTCGGCGTGCTGACCCTCAGCACACCCTACTACGTGATCGAGCAGGACCTGAAGCAGGGCGGCGCCATCACGCGCATTGCGCTGACCCATGGGAAGGCGGCGAACTTAATCCTGCAGCCGCTGGCGGCGCGAGTCCGGGACGAGGACGGAACCGTGCTGACCGATCTGCGGGATTCGGCGCCGGCCGTTTCCCGCCAGCGAGACGGGTTGAACGAGATCGTGACCGTGGAGTGCGTGCTGAAGAACGAGGCCGGGGGTGCGTCGGATTATCGTCTGAGGACGACGCTGCAGTATCGCTGGGGATACATCAAGATCCGCAGGGAGCTGCTCTGTCCGGCCGGCAGTCGCGTGCAGGAGATCTGTCCGGTGTCGACCGTCCTTGCGCCCAGCCTCTCGGACTATGGCTATCGGGAAGGGATCACGGAGACGGAGAACGCTCCGTCGTTCGCGTTCGGCAGCAACCGGTGGGCGCGGCTGCGCCTCACGGACCCGGCGGACCCCGACCTCCGGACGCAGTATGTCCCGCGTTCCATGATTTTCGTCGATCCGGGCGTGGAGGGCCTGGAATGGTTCGTCGGATCCGACCTTGCGCCGTGGGAGATGCAACTGACCGGGCGGCGTGGCGATGGGCAGTGTCTCCTGAGCCGCAGCGCGAACCCGTCTGGGCTGGCGCTATCGATCGCACCGCTGTGGAGTCCCGGCCATGCGGTGCCGGTGCCGAGCGGCTACGCCGTAGATTTCTATCTGGCCGTCCCGTTGCGTGAAGACCATGCGCTCGGGCCCTGGTTACACACAACCTTCAACCGCAATCGCGGCAACTGGGTCTCGACGGAGCAGATCGGTCGTTGGGCGGCGCAAGGAATTCAGACGATCCACTGCCACCACGACGGCGATTACTACGACGACGGCCTGTTCTGGCGCGACGGCGCGTATCCGCCCTACCCGGACATGGATCGTTACGACAAGGTGCTCGCGGACTGCCGTGCGGTGGGGATTCGAACCGCGACCTATTTTTCGAACAAGGAGCTGCACCCGAGCACTCAGGAGTATCAGGACCACGGGCAGCAGTGGGGCCGGATGAACCGCGCCGGGGACCTGCAACACAACTTCTACCGTCCGAATGCCGAGTTCGGCGCGCAGATGTGCCTGCGGTCGGGCTGGTTGGAGTTCCTGAAGTCTTCGATCGACCGGGTGCTCACCCATCACCCGCTGGACGGCGTCTATTACGACTGGAACGTCGCGCTGTACTGCGAGAATCCGCGGCACGAGGCGCATCGCGAGGAAGGCGCGCCGGCCGCCGGCCACTGGGATATCGACGAACTGCTGGAGCTGATGGAGTGGACCCGCAGTCGCGTCGGCCGGGACGGCCTGATCATCATCCACAACACGACCGTGCCGATGTTTGCCATGGAGAACTTCTCCGACTACGTCGTGGCGACGGAATGGGGTTACCAGAAATGGACCGATCGGGCGCCGGACCTGCAGGACCTCCCGCTGGAGACATCGCTGGCCGGCGCGGTCCCGCGGGGCGTGATCAGCTACGGGGTGCTTGACGCCAACGCCCCGCGCCGGCTCCATCGGCTCTTCGCCATCGAAGCGTTTGTCAACGGCGTCACGCCCTGGCCGGCCAGCAACGAGACGTTCGCCCTGCTGCCCCTGCTGAAGCCGCTGGGCGAGTTCCGCGATTATCGGTTCGCCGACTGGCGCAATCAGGCGGTGACGCTATCCGACGCGCGCTGCGCGTCCGCCATCTACAGCCGGCCCGGCGAGTCGTATGTGCTTCTGGCCAACCTGGAGGCTGACGCCCGCGACGTCACGTGCGTTGTGCATCCGGATCGGCTTCCACATCCTCTCGCCCGCCTCACGCGCGCGACCAGGCTGGACCTGGCTGCAACTTCACCCGACCGCGTCGCCGCGCGCGAGGGTGCGACATTAGACGTTCAACAACTGGTCGCCGATGGTGTCCCCATCACCATTCCGGGCGATGACATCATCCTGCTCCACCTCCAGTAGCGTCAGACCGGTCGGCCGCTTCCCTGCAGCAGGAGACTCTCGGAATCCGCTCGTCATGCTCAACCCGCGATTGACCGCCGCGCTGCTCATCGCCACGCTTGCTCCATGCACGTGGGGTCAGGCGCCGCCGGGACAGCCGTCCGCCACATCACCGGACAGATCCGCGTTGGCGGCGGAAGTCCGCGCGATCGGCTGGATCGTCTTCAGCGCTAAAGAGGCGGACAACTGGGATCTGGTGGCGATGCGCCCGGACGGATCAGATCGGCATCAGATCACCGATACACCGGAGACGAACGAAGCCGGCATTCGCGTCTCGCCCGATGGCCAGAGGATCCTCTATTACCGCATGGACCGCCAGACCCCGGTGGCCAACAACACGTACGGTCACCACGAGCTGGTGATCGCTGGGATCGACGGCCGCGCGCCGGTGTCTTTCGGCCGGGGCCTGCGGTACGCGACCTGGAGCCCGGACGGCAAGCAGTTGGCCTACCTGGAGAAGGGCGGGATCAAGATCGTCGACCTCGCCACCCGGCAAGTCGTCCGCGAACTGCCCGGACTCGGCCTGGCGCAGCAACTCGCCTGGTCGCCCGACGGCCGGTGGTTCTGTGCGACCGCCAACCGGCTCGGGCCCTACTGGAACGTCGGCCGCGTCGACGCCGCAACCGGCGCGGTCAACCTGGTCAGCGAGAACAACCGCTACAACTGCACGCCGGACTGGGCGCCCGATTCGCAATCCATCCTGTACGCCCGCGGGATCATTCCCGAAGAGGGCGGTTACGCCGAGATGTGGGCGGCCCGCGGCGACGGCCGGGCGCAGCGCTTCCTCTACGGCGAGGATGATCTGAACATTTACGGGGCCTGCGCGTCCCCGGATGGCAAGTACCTGGCCTTCACCCGCAGCCGGGAGGACATGGGGGAAAACGATGCCGTCGGTACCTGGATCTCCGTCATCCGCTGGTCCGATACCCCGATGATCGGCGAGACCAGTGGGCGGCTCGCGCAGAAGTACCCGCAGGCAACACGCGGCCCGCGGTTGGACCTCGGCCACGGCTGGGAACCGGACTGGACGATGGCCGATTTTTCGCCCGGCGCGCGTTAGTTGGAGTCGCGCGGCCCGCTACCGATCAACCGGCTCAGTCCACAACGAAAGGCAGCAAGAGCATGATGTGCTGGAAGACAACTCCCGCTCGTTCGACCGTTTTCCTGCTGGCAGCCGCCGGCCTGCTGCTGTCCGCCTGTACCCGCCGGCCTGAGCCGGGCGTCAGCGCCGGGTCGGCTGCTCCGGCTGGCATCGAGGAGAGCGCGGCGACCGGGGTGAGCCCGGAGGTGCGCACCCTGGGCGAGGTGGAAGTGACGGCCGAGCTGCTGGAGATCCCCGAGGGGACGATCTTCAAGCGCGACTTGTACAACTACACCGGGGTTTTCAAGTACAAGGTCCTGCAGGTTCACCGCGGCACGATCCCGGGCAACACCTTCTTTGTGGGACACTACAACCCGATCAAACCCCGCGCGGAGGCGGCCGACCAGTTCGTCACGGGGATCGGCGGCGACCTCAAGGTCTTCCAGGCCGGCCAGGTTCACCGGATGGCACTGGTATGCTGGCTGGAGGATGAGTACATGGGCGGGATCGTCAACAAGTACTTCGGCCGGGAGGAAACGCCGGACATCTACTGGGCGGTGTGGACGAATCTTGTCTCAGAGTCCAAGTAGGTCCGATGGTTTTCAGTACTCACATCTTCGTCTTCTACTTCCTGCCGCTGGTGTTGGCGGTCTACTACGGCCTGGGCTGGCTGGCTCGCGCGGTGGGTAGTCGGCCGGCCGGTGTCTCCCTCACGCGGAACCTGTTCGTGCTGGTGGCCAGCTACGTCTTCTACGGCTGGGCCAACCCCTGGTTCGTCCTCCTGATGTTCTCCGTCACCGTGCTCAACTACTGGTGCGCGCTGGTGATCGGCTGGCCCAAGGCCGGCCGGCGGCTGCGGTTCTGGGGGGTGACGGCCGCGATCACGATCAGCCTCTCCTCGCTGGGCTTCTTCAAGTATTTCGTGTTCTTCCAGAACAACCTGAACCACCTCTTGAGCTGGTTCGGATCGGACGGCGTCCGCGTGCTCCAGATCGCGTTGCCGGTGGGCATCTCGTTCTACACGTTTCACGCGTTGAGCTACACGATCGACGTGTTCCGGCGGACCTCGCCCCCGGTCCGTTCGTTCATCGACTTCGCCTGTTACATCGCCCTGTACCCGCAACTGGTGGCCGGGCCGATCATCCGTTACAACACGGTGGCCAGGCAGCTCGTCAGCCGCGGCCACTCGTGGGAAAAATTCGCCTCCGGCGTGGCGCTCTTCATCCTCGGGCTGAGCAAGAAAATCCTGTTGGCCGATCCGGTGGGCCGGGTGGCGGACGCGGCGTTCGGCGCTGGAGCCCTGACCACCGCGGATGCCTGGCTGGGCGTGACCGCCTATGCCTTCCAGATCTACTTCGACTTCTCCGGCTATTCCGACATGGCGATCGGGTTGGGGCGGATGATCGGATTCGAGTTCCCCAAGAACTTCGATTCCCCCTACCATTCCGAGAGCATCACGGAGTTCTGGCGCCGCTGGCACATCTCGCTCTCCACGTTCCTGCGCGACTACCTGTACATACCGCTGGGCGGCAACCGCCTGGGGCCCTGCCGAACCTACCTGAATCTCTGCATCGTGATGCTCCTCGGCGGGCTCTGGCACGGGGCCAACTGGACCTTCATCGCCTGGGGCGCCTACCACGGGGCGCTGCTGGCCTTCGAGCGGTTCCTTGGCAAGCAGACTCTGTACCGGGCGTTTCCACGGCCGGTGCGCGTCCTGTTCACGTTCGTCCTGGTGCTCTTCTCCTGGGTCCTCTTCCGCGCCGGGGATTTCCAGGAAGCGGTTCGCTACTTCGGTTTCCTGCTGGGCGGGGGCCGGTTCAACGAGGGCACCGTGGCCGTGTCGTCGCTGCTCTATGCCCAGGGCACCATGCTGCTGATGGTCGTCTGCGCGGCCGTCGCGATGGCGCGCACGCAGGCTCATGGCTGGTCCGAGACGATCACCTGGCCCAAGGCGCTCATGCTGCAGCCGCTGTTCTGCGCGTCGCTCCTGGCCATGTTCGTCCAGTCCTTCAGCCCTTTCCTGTACTTCCAGTTCTGACGGGGACCAGGAACAGAAGATGAAAAGAGCACTCGCCCGCTCCACGACCCACCAGGATGTGACGGATCGATGACCGAGCACGAACTGAACCGTCATCCGAGCAAGCTGATACCGGCGGAACCGGCCGCGGCGGGCGCGCACTGCGGTGCGCGACGCGGTGTGAGCGTTGCCCTTACAGTCGCCTTTCTGGCGGTGATCTCGAGCGTGGCGATTGTGCAGACGAGCGTCGAACTGTATCGCGGCGAGCGAGTCCAGGCGTGCGAGGTCTTCACCCGGACGCCAACGACCCGGCACCTGCGCGAATTTGAAACCGAGCTCCAAGCCGCGAGCGTGGTCGCCCGAGCGCTGCGCCCCTGGATGCAGTATGCCAATTACCGTCTCCTCGGGGATGCGGGCGAGAAGGCGGTCATCGGCCGCGACGGCTGGCTCTTCTACCGTCCGAGCGTCGAGTACCTGGCATCCCGGGTGCCAAGCGCCACGGCCGATCAGGCGGACGATCCGATCCGGGCGATCGTGGCGTTCCGCGATGCGCTGCGCGCCCGGGGGATCCATCTGCTGGTCCTGCCCGCCCCTAACAAGGAGAGCATCTATCCCGAGCGGCTTTCGCGCCGCGGTGAAGCGCTGGACATCGCCCTGAGCCGAGAGACGCGCGGCCTGATGGAGCGGATGAAGGCCTCAGGCGTCGACGTGATCGACTTGTTCGCGCTCTACCGGCAGGCCAAGCGGGAGGCGCCCGCCAGCGGCTTGCCGCCGTTGTATTTGGCGCAAGACAGCCACTGGACGCCCTACGGCCTGGAGCTGGCGGCGAAAGCGACGGCGCGCCATCTGGTCGAGAGCGGGCGGGTCCAGCTGGGCAACGCCCTGTACGAAGCGCGGCCCGCGCCGGTCACGCGACTGGGCGACTTGGTGACGATGCTCCAGGTGCCGCAGATCGAGCGGTCGACAGCGCCGGAGGAGATCGCCTGTATGCAGGTCGTGGATACCGCCACGGGCCGGCCGTATCGGGACGCCCGCGACGCCGAGGTCCTGGTCATCGGGGACAGCTTTCTGCGGATCTACGAGCACGACGAGCCGCGGAGCGCGGGCTTTGTGGCCCACCTGGCCCGCGAACTGAGACAGCCCCTCAGCTCGATTGTCAGCGATGGCGGAGCATCGACCGTGGTCCGCCAGGAGCTGGCCCGCCGCGCAGCCCGCGTCTTGCCCGGCAAGAAGGTCGTCGTGTGGGAGTTCGTCGAGCGCGACATCCGCTTCGGCACGGACGGCTGGCAAATCGTGCCGCTGGGGCCGCGCGACCTCCCGGATGAGCCGACCTGTGCGGCGCGCACCGCCGAGGAGAGTGGCCGTTCCGCCCGGTCGTTCGAGTAGAATGGGCACGGCCAGCGCCGGTGCTTCGGCACCCGATCGTGTCCGCTCAGCCCAAGGGAGTCAGAAGCATGAAACGAAAGGGGTCACTCCACCGCGTACTGATCTTCCTGTTCGGAATCGCGTGGGCAGCCCATACGCCCGCGGCCCAGCCCCCGCGGCAGGAACTAACGGTCCATATCTCCTGGGGACACGCCGCCGGGGCGTCCACGCCCTATGACGTCCGGGTGACGGGCGAAGAAGTGACGATCGCCGACGTCAGGGGAGAAGGCTTGGAAGCCGGCGAAGGCGAACAGGACGGCGTGTGGCGGACCTGGGCGGGGGCCGGCGATGTCGACGGCATTGTCCTGTCGGTGACCTGCAACCATGTGACCGTTACCTCGTTGACGGATTACCACGTCATCTGGCGCGAGCTGATAGCTCAGAGCGACGCGGACACCGCCCGGCGACTCACGCTCGACGCGGGCAGCCGCCGCGACCGCCGCAAGCTGACCATCGCGCTGGACCCCGATCGGACGCGCGGCTGCAGCCTCACGATCGATCAACTCCTCGTGCATGGCGTGTTCTGGGTACCGGCCTTGGATCTCTACATCGCGGCCGGCGACCAGCCGGCCTCTTTCGAGGAACACCAGCAGTCGCTGGAGCCGTACCGGGGCAGGCGGGTTCTCGACCAGGTGGACGCGGAGCCGGAGGCCACGTACGAGCAGTACGCCAGCCGCTGGGAAGATATGGGGAGCCCGGCGTATGTGCACAAGAGCCAGCCGGCGCCCGGGCATGTGATCGCCCTGACCTGGGACAGCGCGATCCCGAAATACGGGATCGACCGCGGGGCCGGCGTGTGGAACGATTACGGCAACCCCGACCGTTTCCGCTTCTGGTTGGATGCCGGCGAGTACGGCCTGGCGATCCGAGACGTATGGCGCGGACAGCAGCTCCAGGACGGGCTGCCGATCGTCACGACGACTCTGGAGAGAGGGGGCGTCCGCTACGAGATCGAGCAGTTCGCTTATCCGCTCGATGGGCCGCCGCCCGAGCGCCGCGGGGACATTCCGCTGGTGCTCATGCAGAAGGTGAAGCTCACGAACCTCGTCGGCGAGCCCAAGTCGGTCCCGCTGGCGATGACCCATCGCCGCGAGTTCCCGACCGGCACTGACATTAATCTGTCAATCACAGACGGCGTGATCGAGGAAACGCGCGGCGGCCGGGTGTTGTTCTCAGTGCAAGGCCTCGGCCCGGAACCGCTCCAGCTCACCTCGCATGTGGAGAAGCCCGGCGCGGAGGCCGGCGGGACGCAGCGGGGCAGGTCTGCCGAGCCGGCCTGGACGGCCGTGGCGGAGGCCCGGTCGGCCATCCGTCTGCCCGCCGGCGGCTCCCTGGAGTGCATCGTGAAGCTGCCGTCGCCGGTCGTGTTGCCGCAGGACCGGGCGAAGCTGCTGGCGCTCGATTACGCGTCCGCGCGGGCGGAGACCGTCCGGTTCTGGAGTGACTACGTCGCCCGCGGGGCTCAGTTCCGCGTGCCGGAGAAGGCCGTCAACGACCTGTTCCGCACGACGCTCTGGCATGCGTTGCGACTGCCGCGACGGCACGGGGACGCGGAGCCGGGAGTGGCGATCGACCTGCCCTACTCGAACTTCGCCTACAGCCAGCAGGGGACGCCCTGGCCGGTGAACCAGGCGATTTACGTCGACTACATGCTCTACGACCTCCGCGGCTATCATGCGATCGCCGCCGAAGAGCTGCTGGTGATGTATCGCAACAATCAGGAGCCGAGCGGCCGGGTCGGAGGGTTCGCCAATTGGGGCGTCTACACGCCATCGATGCTCTACGCCGTGGCCCAGCACTATCTCCTCTCGCGCGATGCGGCGGCCTTCGAGCAGCTCTTGCCGCCGACGCTCAAAGCGCTCGACTGGTGCCTGAGCGAGATCCGGCAGGCGCCCCAGGACGCGGGCGCGGCCAGCGGCCTGGTTCGCGCGCCGCTGAACGACCTGACCGGCGACGGGGTCTCGGCCTTCAACCAGGCGTACTTCTACGCCGGGCTGGAACTGCTCGGCCGGGCGTTGCGGGACCACGGTCACCCGCGGGCGCAGGAGTGCCTGGACGCCGCGCAGGCGTTTCGCCAGGCGGTCACGCGGGGCTTCGCGATGGCAATGGTCCAATCGCCGCTGGTCCAGCTTCGCGATCACACCTGGACCCCGTACGTCCCCTGCGATGTCAGCACGCCGCGGCGGATGATGGATATCTGGTATCCCACCGACGTGGATACCGGGGCGGTGCATTTGCTGCGTCTGAAAGCCCTCGATGCCGCCGGGCTGCCGGCCGATGCGCTCCTCCACGATCACGAGGACAACCTCTACCTGCACGGCTGGGGCATGGCCAACGAACCGGTCTACAACCCGCAGGCAACGGCATACCTCCTGCGCGACGAGCCGAAAGCGGCCGTGCGGGCGTTCTACAGCTATATGGCCTGCGCCTTCAGCCATTCGGTGTACGAGGCGGTCGAGCACCGCTGGGCCTGGCCGCAGTACTTCTGCCCGCCAAGCACCGACGGGGCCTGGTTCGACCTGTACCGCCACATGCTGATCCACGAACGCGACGACCAGAGCCTGTTGTTGTTCCCGGCCACGCCGCGCAACTGGCTCGCCGACGGCCGGAAGATCGAGATCGCGCGGGCGCCGACCTACTTCGGCCGGCTCACGGCCCTGCTGGAAAGCCGCGCCGCGCAGGGCGAGATCCGGGTCGAGATCGATCTGGCTCCCGGTCCCGCGCCGCAGGCGCTGCTGGTCCGCGTGCGGCATCCGGAGTCCCGGACGCCCCGCCTGGTCACGGTCAACGGCCAGCCGGCCGCTTTCGACGCCGTCCGCGAGTGGGTGCGGCTCGACAAGCCGGCCGCGCGGCAGCACGTGATTGTCCTGAGCTACTGACCCGTCCGCCGGCGCTACGCGCCCGGCGCGCGATCGGCCTGTGGTGGAAGTTCCGGCTGCCGCGAAAAGCGTTGCACGGGACCTCGAACGCGTCGACGGCGCCCAGTGTGTCGAGCCGCGACCGCATCTGGCCGGGTGAAATGAACCCTTCGTTGTTGAACGAAACTAGAGCACGAAGGAAGCTCGCATGAGGAAGCACAAATGACGAGCCGGACGTTCGTACGAGCGTCATCTTCGGTTGACCGCATGAGCTCTTCGAGCTTCGGGCTTCGTCATTCCTTCGTGCTTGGGTATTTCGTGCTTCGTCATTCTCATCCATGATGGCCGAATCGCGCGCGGTCAGTTAGTTCTGGCGCTTCCGGATTCGTCCGAAGCCCCATAGCACTAATCCGCCTACTCCTCCAAGGATGATTGAGCTTGGCTCTGGGACGACGTTCAAGACACCGTCATAGACTGTTGCGCCCATGTGACCACCGGTCTTCAACGAGGTGAAGTCAGAGGTGAACACCTCATCATCCATCACGTTCTTAAGACGCAGTTCATAACGCCCTGGTCGTGCGTCCCGGGTGTCGATCTGGAGCCACGCAAGAACAGTCTCGTCTCCCAAGGGGATCTCGTCATCGCCAGGCACGGTGATGAGTGCTGGGAGCAGCCACAGTGTAGGTCGTTCCAGTACATGCTGCCCGGTATTGTTGCCATGGAAGAGCGTCCCTTCGCCCACCAGATCGATGTCGAGGATTGTAGGGACTCCGGGCTCTCCCTCTACGATCTCTAGGTAGAGGTCCAACCCCCACACCGATTCTCCTTCCTTATCGCTACTGGTGGTAATCGGGATCGTATAAATCCCACCGGGCGCTAGATCATGGCTACCGCCCGAAATGATCGCGGCGGAGGCCGTATTGACCACGAACAAGCAAGCGAGTGCTCCAAGAAGAAACCACCCTCTTTTCATTCTTTTCCCTTTGTCTCGAAGAGGAAGCGCCTGAAAATAATGTCAGCCGATTCTATCAGCAATGAGCGTGGGCACAACCCGGGAGGGGTTCCGGGCAGTTGCCGCGCACGCTGCCTAGTGTCTGCTTCTCAGTCTACTTCCGCTCGACCAGGAACAGCTGTTCGGTCACGTGGATCGGCCTGTTGTGGAAGTTCCGGCTGCCGCGAAAAGCGTTGTACGGGACCTCGAATGCGTCGACGGAGCCCAGTGTGTCGAGCAGCGACCGCATCTGGCCGGGTGAAATGAACCCTTCGTTGTTGAACGAAACCAGGAGGAACGGCGCATCGAGCGATCGCAGGAGTTCCGCGAGCAGCGGCAGGGAACGGGCGCGGCGGTTGTATCCCGATCGGCGCCAGTCGGCCGGGATGCCCGACACCCGGCTCACGTGGCGCGGGCGCCGGTAGTGAACCAGCAGGTTGAGCATGAAGTAATTCGAGCCGTACGGATGCTGGTTGTAGGGCGGATCGATGTAGGCCAGGTCCATCCGTGGCAGCTTGGGCGCGAGCGCATTGGCGTCCTCCTGGTGGACTTGGCAGACGCATTCGAAGTTGCTCAACACCGGCACTTCCAGCGTGATCTCGCCCAGGATGCGGAGGAGCGCATCCGAGCCGCTCCCTCCGTACTGGCCAACCCCCGTCTCGCCGTTCTTGTAAAAGCCCTTGAACACGCCCGCCGTGTTCACGTGGACAGACGCCTTGCTCAGAAGCGGGCCCAGCAACAGGTCTCGCAACGCCGTCGGCGCCGTGTCGATCAGACGCCGGTAGTTATCCAGACGCCGCGCGTTGGCCCTGGTGTAGAAGACCCGATCTTCCCGCGTGATGCGCGTCTCGTCCCCCGGTGCGTAGAGCTCTTCGATGAACCCCGGCCGCAGAGGCTCCGTCAAGACCCGCGCGTTGAAGTCCGCAACGATCTCGGCCAAGAGGGGCAGATCGACGGTGCTGCGGTTGCGCAAGTAGCATCGGGCCGTGACCGCCGCGTAGTCCTCAAGGTCGTTGCTGATCAGGAGCGAGGCGTGGGCTTTCAGGAAACGAGACACGACCCCGGAACCGCTGAAAGCGTCAAGAACCTGGAGGCGGCGCTTGCCGAGCCGACGCTTGACCTGCTCGACCGCCCGACCGATGTGGCCAAGCAGGGCGCGCTTGTTCCCGAGATAGGTCAGCAGTTGCCGGGAAAGGTAGTCCGCATCCTCGGCCATCGGCTCGTCCGCCTCGAGGCCCGGCCGGCAACCCTCGCGGACGGAAACGGGCACCTGTTCACGCTCGATCACCTCGTCCTCCCTGCTTCCCGTCTCGGCGCATCATGCCTGCGTCTTCGCTCGATGACCAGCAACGCCCTGGGCTCCCGCAACCGCGCCCCCATCAGAGCCCGCAGCACGTACATGGTTGCACTCCCGATCCCTAACATCAACTACCCAACCCCCACCGCGCAAAAAAGGGGTCAGGACTCATTAATTCTGTTTGCGGAGTCTTTTCGCGCCGGTCGCGGCGATCGATCGATCCTCTTGTCGTCCATGGGTCCTGACCGTATGGTCTGGAGAGTGCGTCTCCTTGCCGCCCGGGCGGCCGACCTGTTGTTTGGACTGAAGTGCACCCCTTCACCGCGGAGTCTCGGCATGCGCCTTGTGTGTTTTCCCGATTCGACGGAGCGAGGACCGCGCGGGGCGGTGCCGGCTCTGCGCCGCCTGTTCAGCGCAATTCGAGCTTCGCGAGGTCGGATCTGGTCGCGAGGCCGTACCGTGCCGGTTGGAGTCCTGTGGCTCCTAGCGGCAACCGGCCTGATCATGGAAACGGCGGCCGCGAGCCACGATACCGGCCCGGGTGCGCAGTACGCCCAGAGCCCTTTCGTCTTCCCGATCTCGCCGCTGCGGGCCGATCCGACTCATGCGGCCATGTTGTTGCTGGGCGACTTGGATCAGGACGGCGAGACGGACTATATCGTCATGAGCAGCGGCGGCATGGCGGCTTATGATCATTGGGGGCGACCGTTGTGGCGCAACGCCACTCCGCCGCGCTATTTCGCGGGCCCGCACGCCGACTGGGTCCGTGACGATCCCAACGCGCTCCGGCCCATGGCGTCGGATTTGCACGGCGCGGTGGCCGATGTGGACGGTGACGGTCGCAATGAATTCGTCTTCCTCGACGCCGCCGGTTATGAGGTCGTGGCCCTGGAAGGTGCCTCGGGCCGCGAGAAACGCCGCGTCGATCTCCGCACGATCTTCGAGGACCTCCGGCCCTGCACGCATGTGGTGCCCTCGCGGCTGTTCCGCCAGACCGAGGATTCCGGCATGGTTGTGGTCAGCCACCCGGCGCATGTGCCCTTCCAAGGCAAGGATAACGTGCTGGTCTTCGACTGGCAGGCGCCGCAGAACGGCAGCGCCTGGCGGCACGATGAGGTCTTCGGCATCTGCTACGCACCCGCCCGGGCGATCGACCTGGACGGAGACGGTTGGGACGAAGTGATCGTCGGGTTGGACGTGTTCGACCGGCAGGGTCGCCGGCTCTGGCAGGTCGAGGGCCGGTCCGATCAGTACACCACTCTCCAAATCGGCAGCCTGCTGCCCGGCCCGAGCCTGGAAGTCGTGATCGGCGAATACGGGCATGCCGGGACCGATCGGGGTCTTTACATCAATGGGTTTGGAGCGGTCGCGGCGGCCCCGGCCGCCCTGTATTTGGAGCTTTCGCAGAACACGCACAGCGTCACGTTGGGACGGTTCCTTGCCGACAGCCAACTCGAGCAGATTCTGATTCGCAACAACACGCACCGCGGAACCGAAGACGTGCGGCGTCACCGGATCCTGGACCCGCTCCAGCCCGAGAATGTGCGCGAACTGGCCGTTCCCTTGCTGGACACCCCTTGGACAGACGATCACGAAGGCGGGCGTGCCAAGGGCGAGTATCCGCGTGCGATCGACTGGGACGGCGATGCCGAGGCTGAGATCCTGGCCGTCGAGCGGCACACGCCGCGCCCGCGCGCGTCGGTGCACAAATGGCGCACCGGCGAGCGACTGCTCTTGACCCGCCACACAGGCATGATGGAGGCGGGGGTGCGAGTATGCGACGTCTCGGGGGACGGGCGCGAAGAGGTCCTGGTGTGGAACGAGACGGAGGTGGCGGTCTATTTCGATCCGTCGCGCGGTTCGGATCGCAGTCTGCCGCCGCGGCGCTCCGACCGTTGCTATCAGCGGCTCAAGTCCGTGGGCAACGTGATCTACAACGCGCCGTGACGCCCCGGTTTGGCGGGTGGGCGCGGCGCAACCTGCCACGGATCCGACGGTCGGCGCGTCCTGCCCGGCGGTCGGCGCCGGCGGCTCGCCACATTCCGGTGCGGACGGGGTGTGCCGCAGCACGCGTCCCCGTGATATCCTCCCTGGCCGCAACTCGGTATCATGACAGGCGGTTCCGTACAGCGCGGCGCGCCACCCGCAAGAGTCCTCACAAGGTCCGGCATCATGCTGCAATCCCGCTGCCTTATCCGTTCCGTGTTGCTGGTCTCGATCTGCTCCGGCGTCGCAGTCGGCGCGGATCGCCCCAACATCCTGTGGCTCACCAGCGAGGACCACAACCCGCAGATGGGCTGTTACGGCGACACGCTTGCCCGCACGCCCCACGTGGATGCGCTGGCGGCCCGAGGGATGCGTTTCCAACGCGTGTGGTCGTGCGTGCCGGTCTGTGCGCCGGCCCGCACCGCGATCATTTCGGGCCTCTACCCGGAGACCTGCGGCGCGCTGCACATGCGGTCGATGGTGCCGCTGCCCAGCGAGATCAGGCTCTATCCGCAGTACCTCCGCGAAGCCGGGTACTACTGCACGAACAACAGCAAGGAAGACTACAACTGCAGCCAGCCGCCGCATCTGTGGGACGAGTCGTCTGACCAGGCCCATTGGCGCAATCGCGCGCCGGGCCAACCGTTCTTCGCCGTGTTCAATTCGGTCCAGAGTCACGAGAGCCGGGTTCGCACGCGGCCGCACCGCCAGGTCACCGATCCCGCGGCAGTGCGTGTGCCCGCCTACCATCCCGACACGCCGGAGGTGCGCCGGGATTGGGCCCAGTACTATGACTGCGTCAGCGCAGCGGACGCGGAAGCGGGCGCGCGGCTGCAGGAGCTCGAAGAGGCCGGCCTGGCCGCCGACACGGTCGTGTTCTATTACGCGGACAATGGCGCCGGGATGCCGCGCAGCAAGCGTTTCACCGGCAACTCGGGTCTGCATGTGCCGCTGGTCGTCTACTTCCCCGAGAAGTGGCGTCATCTGGCGCCGAAGGACTATCGGCCGGGCGGCCAATCGACGCGCCTGGTCAGCTTCGTGGACCTGGCCCCCACGCTGCTGAGCCTGGTCGGCATCCAACCTCCGGCGTGGATGCAAGGGCATGCCCTGGCGGGCTCGTACCAGGCCGAGCCGCCCGGGCTGTTGTTCGGTGCGCGAGGGCGCATGGATGAACGCTACGACATGGTGCGCAGTGTGACGGACGGCCGCTACGTCTACGTGCGGAACTACTTCCCGCACGTCTCCCAGGCGCAGCACAACGCCTACCAGTTCGAAACGCCCACGACGCGCGTCTGGTACGACCGGTACCAGCGCGGTCTGACCGACGACGCGCAATCGGTTTTCTGGCGAGTCCCGAAAGCGCCCGAGGAACTGTACGACCTGGAGACCGATCCGGACGAAGTGCGGAACCTGGCCGGTTCGTCGGCACATCGCGAGATCCTGGAACGTTTGCGGCGGGCGCAACGCGAACACGCCGCCGCGATCCGCGACGTGTGTTTCCTGCCGGAAGGCGAGATCCATGAGCGTTGCCAGGGGAGCACGCCGTACGAATTGGCACGCGACGACGCGAAGTACCCGTTCGCCCGCATCTTCGCCGCCGCGGAACTGGCATCCTCGCTCGACCCCGCCGCGCTGCCGGAACTGCAGCAGTTGCTGAAGGACCCGGACAGCGCCGTCCGCTACTGGGCGGTGCTCGGCCACCTGATGCGCGGACCGGCGGCCGTGGCGAGCAGTGCGGCGGCCTTGCGCGCGGCGCTGAACGACCCGTCACCCTATGTCCGGATTGCCGCTGCGCAGGCTGTGGCGCAGTACGGCGCCGACGCCGACCTCACCCCGGCCCTGTCCGTCCTGCGCGGACTTGCGCCGCCCGAGACGAACGGCATCCTGGTCGCCACCGCCGCGCTGGATGCGATCGACGCGCTGGGGCTCAAGGCCGTGTCGCTGCACAACCTGGTCCGCACGATGGAGCCGGGCGGTCCCTCGCCTCACGCGCGATACAACGCCCACTTGCCGAGCCTGATCAAGAGCATTCTGGCCGCGTCGGCTCAGCGGCCCAACCTGATCTGGATCATGGCCGACGATCTGGGCTACGGCGAACTGGGCTGCTACGGGCAGGCGGTGGCCCGCACTCCGCAGTTGGACCGCATGGCCGCTGAAGGGCTGCGTTTCACACACTTCTATGCCGGCGCCACAGTCTGCGCGCCGTCGCGCAGCGTCTTGATGACCGGGCAGCATCATGGCCACACGCGGGTGCGCGGCAACGCGGGGCCCGCCAACCCGGCCGCCCAGGCGCTGCGCCCGGAGGACGTGACGATCGCCAAGGTGCTCCAGGACGCCGGCTACGCGACCGCGCTGATCGGCAAGTGGGGACTGGGCGACGTGGGGGCCGCTGCGACAGGGCTGCCCGGCCGACACGGGTTCGACGATTTCTTCGGGTACCTGAACCAGGTTCGAGCGCACAATCACTTCCCCGAGTTCCTGTGGCGCAATGAGCGGCAAGTCGCGCTGCCCAACACGTTCGTGCCGGTCGGCGAGGGGGGCAGCGGCTATTCGGAAGACGGGCTCTTGTATGCGGACGACTTGTTCGCCGATGAAGCCCTGAAGTTCGTCGCCAACCATCAAGACCGCCCGTTCTTCCTGTACTGGAGCATGGTGATCCCGCACGCGAACAACGAACGGAATCGGGTGCTCAAGGACGGGGCGGAAGTGCCCGATTACGGGCCGTATGCCGGCATGCATTGGCCGCCCCAGGACAAGGGCCATGCGGCCATGATCACTCGGATGGACAGCTATGTGGGCCGCCTGCTGGAACAGCTGCGCTTGCTCGGGCTGGCCGAGAAGACGCTTGTCATCTTCACGAGCGACAACGGGCCGCACAGGGAGAGCGGCCAGGACTTGACCCGGTTCCAGCCGTCGGGCCCGTTGACCGGCATCAAGCGCAGCCTGACCGACGGAGGCATCCGCATCCCGCTGATCGCCTGGTGGCCGAGCCGCGTGGCGCCGGGCACCGAGTCTGAGCATGTGGGGTACTTCGGCGACTGGTTCGCGACGGCCGCCGAGTTGGCCTCCGCGACGCTGCCCGAGGGGCTCGACTCGATCAGTTTCGTGCCGACACTGCGCGGGCAGGTCGAGGCGCAACGGCGGCACGAGTTCCTGTACTGGGAATTCCACGAGGGCGGGTTCTCACAGGCCGCGCTCTACCAGGGCCGCTGGAAAGGGATCCGCCGCGGCGGGCCGGATCAGCCGGTGGCGCTCTACGACTTGCAGACCGACATCGCCGAACAGACGGATCTGGCCGGACAACACCCAGAGGTGGCCCAGATCATTGCGGACTATCTGGGCACCGCGCGGAGCGAATCGCCCGATTGGGTACCGGTCTGGAAAGCGCAGCCGTAGCCCCGGGCCGCGCGCCGCGCGGATGGATCGTGCCCGCGACGCGACCCGGTTGTGCCACGCTTCGACTATCGCACTCGGGAGCGCACCCGCTCCTTGATGCGCTGGATGTGGCCGCGGCCGAGCCCTTTCACCTCGCAGCCCAGTTCGAAGTATTTCCGGATCACGTCATCCGACAGGATTCCGAAGCAGTCGATGACCGCCAGCGGGCCGCCTGCCCAGTCGACGATCTGGGCCGGGTCCAGCTGCAGATAGGGTTCGTGCGGGACCGCGAAGATCACCGCCTCGACGCCCTGCAGCGCCTGCGACAGGTCCGGCTGCATGCGCAGGTTCTGCAGCCCGTCCTGGTTCCGGAAGAAGCGGGACCAGGAATGGCCGGGCGCCGGATAGGTGTCCTGGCTTTCCAGCTCGTACCAGTGGGAGACGTACGGATCGTGGACCCGCATTTCCGCGCCCAACTCCGTGAGCTTCCGGACAATGATCTCCGAGCCGCTGTAGCGCGTGTCCCCGACATCCTGCCGGTAACTGGCGCCGCAGAGCAACACATCGGCGCCGGCCACGTGGCGCCCCATGTTGCGCAGGGCGTCGCGGGTGAGCTGTGCGACGTGCAGCGCGCGCGTATCGTTGATATCCACGGCGATCGGGCTGATCTTGAACACCTGGTCGCCGTCTTCGAAGCCCAGGATGTGCTTGTAGGCCCAGTATCCCAACCCGGCGTCCTTGGGCAGGCAGTAGCCGCCAATCCCAGGGCCCGGGAAAATGATGTTGCTGTGCGTCGGGCGGACCTTGATGGCCTTGATCACCTTGTGCAGATCGACGCCGTTGCGCTCGGCGAACACGCTCCACTCGTTCAAAAACGCCAGGATCGTCGCGCGGTACGAGTTCTCGACGATCTTCGTCGTCTCCGACTCGATCGGCCGATCCATGACCGTCAACGGGTACTGCTGCGTGTTGAGCACTTCGCGCAGGAATTTCTCGACACGGCGGCGAGCCTCCCCGTTGCAACCGGAACAGACGCGCCAGAAGTCGCGGATCGACGAGACGTACTCGCGGCCCGGCATGACCCGCTCGAAACTGTGCGCCAGCAACGGCTCCGTGGTAATGCCCCGCGCGGCAAAGGCCTTCTTCATGATCGGCCAGGCCACGAACTCCGTCGTGCCGGGCGCCACTGTGGTCTCGATCAGCGTCAGGCACTCCGGCCGGACCTTCTCGCCAATCGTACGCATCGTGGCCTCCAACGCGCTCATCTCCGCGTCGCCGGTCCGCATGTTGCCCAGCTCGTGCTTCGTGTAGTCGCACTGCACGTCCACCACCACGCAGTCGGCCAACGCGAGACAATCGCTGTTGAACGTCGCCGTGAGCGTCTTCTTGTCCTTCACACAGCGGGCGATCATCGGATCGACCTCCGGATCCTCCGCCTTCACCGGCGACACGCCGCGATTCAACAGGGGGATCTTCCAGTAGCTCCGCGAACTGGGGCGCTGGCAGCCAATCACGAACTTGCTGGGCCGGCCCGTCTTCTCGTCCACCGTGTCGGCGATGATCGCCGCCATCACCGCGCCCACGAAGCCGACCCCCATGACGACGACGATCTCCTGGCCCTCCGCACGCGCCTGGGCCGCGAGCTGCTCGAGCCGCTCCAACTCCCGGACATAGTCGGCTGCTTCTGGAAGTGGGAACTGCTCACCTGAGGGGGCTAACGAGTACTGGGTCACGTTGTCGTCTCCTGGAAACACGGTCCGCACGGTTGGCCCCCACGGGGCCCACTCAACTACAGAACTGTAGCACGCACGCCACGCGGCCCGCCGCTCGCCCAAACGCGCTGAAGCTCAATCGCGGCCGCCCATAGCGATTAGACGAATCGCAACACACGGCCCTCGACTGCACGCATGCTCGCGTACGGCTGGGATAACCGGCATGGGGGGGCGACCGCCCGCGCCCTCCCGCCGGATGATTTGTGGATTCGAATGGAGTACAGTTGCGCAGGTCCGGCGAGGATGTGGTATTCTGAGGACCGCCAAAAGAGCACTTCGCAGCTGGACGCGGATGGCGCGGAGTCTGATCCAAGCGGAGGTCGCACGTGAAGCCACCGTACCCCCAGGAGCTGGACGAGGCCCTCAAGAGCGGCTGCCACGGGAAGGTGGCGCCGCACGAGTACGCTCAGATTCTCGCCGACCCCGCGCTGACGGCGAGTTTCCTGCAGGCGCGTTTGGACAGCAAACGTACGTGGTACGAAGCGCACCGAGACGAATGTGTGCCCGCGCCGGGGGAAGCGTGGCAGGACCTGGTGCTGCGGGTGGTGTACCAGAGCAACCTCGGGATCGACGTGTCGGGCGACGGGGTCGTGATGTCGCGCGAGCCCCAGTTGCTGGTCGTCGACTGGCAATCCTGGTGCCCCGTGTTGATGTACTGCGCCCACAAGGGCCAGGAGACGATCCCTGTTTGCAGCGTGTTGTATCACATCCAGTTCCAATACCTTCTGTCGTTGGTGCTTCCGGGGGCGTTCTTCACGCGCGACTACTCCCGCATCCGACCAGGTCATACCTGCTGCCGGGAGATCATTTTCTACAGCCCAGGATGCCCCACCGGCGGGTCCACCCTGTGAAATCTGTTGGACAATAGGAGAACGCCAATGCACGACGGGAGGAAGGTCCTGATCGTTCTGCACGTGCTCATGCTGGCTCTGTGCACCTCGGCTGCGATGCGGGCCGAAGAGCCTGCGGTCTTTCCCCTGACCGAATCGTCGGCCCTCGACAGCATGGCCGACTCATCTGACGATGCGGTTCATCAGATGACCATCATGTATCGCGTCGCGGAGATGCAATACGCGGCATGCATGACGACGCCCCTGCCGGGCGTCGTCTACCCGAAGCTCACCTCGCCCGCGCCGCTCTACGGTCGCCTGCCGCTGACGACACACGGCGAAGAAGAGGAAGAGATCGATTTCGTGATCGACGAATCGCAACCCGCTGCCGAGCCGGCGGAGCAGGAAAAGCCATCGTTCTTCGGCCGGTTGGGTGCGTGGTTGTCCGGCTCGAAAGCGCCGCCGCGGCGACCCACGAAATACGACCTGCTGTACGTTGACCTCAACCGCGACCGGGACCTGACGAACGACCCGCCGTTGCGGCCGATACGGCAGCGGCCGAAGGCGTTCGCCGCATTCGACTCGGCGTCGCTGGTCGTGTTCGACCACCTGGACATCAAGCCCGTCGGCGAAGCGGCCCAGGCTGCGAAGCCCGTGCGCATGCTGCCCTGGCTCAATGGGGTCGATGAGGACGACGAAGCCCCCTACCTTGTCGTCATGACCACCGGCATTCGCAAAGGCCGCATCCGGATCGGCCAGGCGTGGTACGAAGCTGTCGTGGGCACGTCGATCGGCGACCATGCCAATCTGCTCGTGCGCCGCGAGCCCTCGCCGGACGCGAATCCGCCGGGCAAGCACTCCTGGCGGACGCTGGGGCTGGGCCTGCAGCAGGTGGAGGGAGGGTTTTATGAGCTATCCACGAACCCGGCCGGCGACCAGCTCACGGTAGCGCGGTATACCGGCCCGATGGGTGAGTTGCGTCTCGAGGCCGGGGATCGCAAGGTGGACGAGTTCGCCGCGGCCGGCGTGCTGCAGACCGCTACCGGGTCGGCCGTCTGGCTGGGTGAGCCGGGCGATTACGGCTCGGAACAGTACGTGCGCACGGTGCAGCTGCCGGTCGGCGACTACCAGATCGGGTACTTGACGGTCGCCTGCGGCAAGTTGCTGGTGCGTCTCTCGGCCGATTACCGGTCGCGTGAGCAGGTCGCAGAGTCCACGGCGCCGCCATCGGCGTTCCCGATCGCGATCCGGGCTGACCAGGCCTATGTGCTGAACTTGTCCAATGAGCCGACGATGAAGTTTGTCAGCCCCGTTGCCAACCCCGTTCAGGCCTTCCGCCGAGGCACGAAGATTGATTTCAGCGCGTTGCTGGTGGATCCGGCGATCAACTCCATCGTGGGCGGGTTGGACGACGCAACGCGGAAGATTAGCGAGCGCAAGTACATGGACTTGAACGGCCAGGAGCGGACCTTCTCAGTGTATACCTCGCTTGCGCCGCAGGTATCGATCACCAACGCCGCCGGCCAGAAAGTGGCCGGTGGCCCGATGCCCTTTGGGTGAGGCGGCACCTGTGGGTACTCGTGGCGAGTACCAAACGACCTGAAGTTGGCCGGCAAGCGCGAGACGTTCACGGCCACGGTGACCTTCGACACGCGTGAACTCTACGGGACTGTCACCGGAACGTGTCAGTTCGACATCACGGCCGAGTGATCCGAGAGCGGCCGGGTCCGAATGCAATGGTCAGCACCTGAATGTGCCATGGCCGGATCGCCCCGAGGTCCTGCGAACCGTCCGGGGCGCGGTGCGCGGCCGGTCCCGGTCGCGATCCGCATCGACTCCCACGGCCGCCGGCGCGTTTCGCTGGGTCTGTTCCTCGACGGCGCGGCGGCGACCGCCACCCCCGTAGAACCAGATCAGCATCAGGGTCGTGCCGATGTAGGCACCGACGGCCAGCCCGCCCACGATGATCAGTGCGCGGCGACCGGGGGATTTGCGGGGCGTTGATCGCCGGAGCTTCGGAAGCTCGGGCTTGCGCGGGATCTTCGGCACGCCGGGAACACGGCGCTGGGAGACGGTTCCCGGCGGGTCCAGGTCTGCCGGGGCCAGCGGCGCCCGGACCGAGATCGGCTCCGCAGCCGGCGGCCGCGCCTCCAGCGCCGGCCCGCGAGTGACCGTCGCCTTCGCCGTTGGCTGCGATGGCCGCGCCTCCGGCTGCCGCCGCTCGGCATCATCCGGCACGAGTCTCAGTTCGTGCCAGCGGCCGGCAGCGGGCGAAGACGGCAACTGCACCACAGGGGCCGAGTCGTCGTCATCCGACGCCGCCAGTTCGAGTTCGCGCGACGGAGGCGCCAGGTTGAACTCCTGTGACCCGTGCGACGAGCCTTCCGACTGCGGCGGGCGAAGGTCGAACTCCAGAGTCTCCCGGTCCGCCGTCGGCTGCCGCAGCCGCGCGTCATACGCGGATCGCTTGCCCGGATTCAGGAGACAGGTTCGCGCAGCTGATATCTCGTTGATCAACTGCTGCATCAACCTGTCACTCGGCCCGGGCTGCATCGCCTTCAGAAGCTGTAACCGGCGCTCCGCAGCCTTCTTGATCACGGCCGGATTGGTCTCGAAACGGCGGATCCCTAGCAACCGATAGTGGTCCGCCGGCTGCTCGTCGCGCGGAATGCCAAACCATTCGTAATAGGGATCAAAAGACATGGAACAACACCGCCGCTGCCCGCGACGCACGCCGACAGCAGTTGCGACCAGGAACATGTTGACCACGCAGTTTCCAGCATACCCATCGAGGGGGTATTTGACTAGCCCTGCCCGACGCGGTACCGGCAGCATGTCGGGCCGATGGTCCCCGGCCGCCCGCTGCCGGGCCCTGGGGTCGCCGCGGTTTGCAGACCGATGTCTTGTCCGGTATGTTGACCTGCACGTTACCTCTCTCTGTTTTCCGTCGTAAAGGGATTATGCGATGAAAGGTCCGAATGCATGGCCGATGACAATCTTCTGACTGCCTCGTGTCAGCGGGCGATGCCCGCGGTCCGGAGTGGCTCCGGGCCTGGCCAGGCGCGTGACGGTGGGCGGGGCAGGCCACCGGGGCGGACCCGTGTCGGCTTCACGCTGGTGGAGCTGCTGGTGGTGATCGCCATCATTGGTATTCTCGTAGCCTTGCTGTTGCCGGCAGTTCAGGCGGCGCGCGAGGCGAGCCGTCGCGTGCAATGTGCGAACATGCTCAAGCAGATCTCCCTGGCGGCGCACAACTACCACGACGTCGCCCGCTGTTTTCCACCCGCCTATCTCTCCGGGTGGAGCTTCACCGCTCCGCAGCCGCGCAAGCGAGGCATCAGCCTGTTCGTGCATCTGCTGCCCTACATCGAAATGAACAGCCTCTACGAACGGTGGACCTTCGACGACCCGGACCGGGCGTTTGTGGGAGACACGAACTCGTTGGCCGCCAAGGGCCCGAACCTGCTGTGCCCTTCGGAGCTGGAGAGCGAGAACCCGTTGGACTATGGTTCGCAGCACATCCAGGGCATTCAGATGCCGCCCCGCCACATCAAGGTCACCAGTTACGCGGGGAACGGCGGGACCCGCTCTTATCATCCGGACTCCGGGTTCCTGATGACGGACGGGATCTTCTTCACGTCGGGCCCGGAATCCCAACCGGTGCCGGGCATGCAGCCGGTTCGGCTGGCGGACATCAAGGACGGCACGAGCAACACGCTGTTCTTCGGCGAGCGGAGTCGGTGGGACCCGAACTACAACACGTTCGCGGCGCAAGGTTGGGACTGGGAGTTCCGGTTCTATGGGAACTGGTGCGGTGCCAGCCGCCTGGTGCTGGCCCACGTCACGCTCAGCAGTTACCCGCCCATCAATTACCGCCTGCCGTTCGACTACGAGCACCGCGCCAGCGCCGTGCCGCCCGCCAACAGCGCCGCGGATTTCAAGTACTACATTGACCTGCGCGTGTGTGCGTATGGGAGCCAGCACCCCCAGGGGGCCAATCTATCGCTGGCCGACGGTTCGGTCCGTTTCTTCTCCGAGAACATGTCGCTGGCGACGTTGCGGGCATTGAGCACACGGCGCGGCGCGGAGGCGGCGGTCGACCCATGATCACACGGCTCCCGGCCCTGTCCGCCGACCACGTCGGTTGTCGGCTGAAGGGCGCCATCTCAGCCCCGCGCCGCCGGTGGCTGGCCGTCTGGCTCCTGGTGTTGCCGGGCTGCGGCCCTGACGCCGCCCCCGCGACCGTCGAGGGGACGCTCCGTTGCCAGGGGAACCCGCTCAACCACTGCCTGGTCACGTTCCTGCCGGAAACCGGGCAGGGCGCCGGCCTGCGCCATTCGACCGGACTGACCGATGCCCAGGGTGTATTTCGCCTGCGGTTTGACGATCAGCAAGCAGGCGCCTCGGTCGGTTGGCACCGGGTGACCGTGCAGGATTTGTCGGTATCCACCGGCGTGCGTCGTCGCGACCATGGCGCGGTCGATACGGAGCTGGACGACTCTGCGCCGCCACCAGATGCGCGGCCCTCGCGCGTGCCGGACAGCTACACGGCGGTAACCAGTACACCGCTGCGGAAGGAAGTCCGGCCTGGCCGCCAGGTGATCGACTTGGAGATCCCCTGACGGCCCGTGAACGCGCAGGTCGGAGGCCTTTCGCTTTCCGCCCCGGGAGGCGTGAAAACCGACCATCATGCCGGACGTTGGTCTATGTACCGTGGTGGCCCGGTCGATTATTCTGGAATTGAGCCTACCGCGTTGACCTCATACTCAGACTGCGCGTCTGACGCGCGGTCTGCATCTGATGTCGGACTCCACGCCATGCACCACCCCAGGCAGCACAAGGGCCATTTCCCGATGCGAGCGCTGTTGACGCTCATCGGCGCGATCTGCCTGGCGGCGGCGGCAGGGTGCTGGCAGACCCCGGTCAGCCCGCCGGGAGTCCAGGCCGGAGAGAGCGGCGGCCCGGATGAGCCGGTCAGCCGGGTCGTGGTGGCCGAGGCGCAGGAGATCACCTGGCCGCGCCTGGTGCATGTGCAAGGCAGTCTGCTGAGCGATGAGCGGGTCACCGTAGGCGCCAAGGTTGCGGGGCGGGTCGCCTCCTTGGGTGCCGACACGGACGGGCGGCCGGTGGATCTCGGTTCGCGCGTGCGGGAAGGCGACGTGCTGGCCCGCCTGGAGACCGACGAGCTGAAGCTGAAGGTGGCGCAGGCCGAGTCGCAGTTGCAGCAGGTCCGCGCGACGCTGGGGCTGGCGAAGGACCAGGACGACTCGCAGCTGGATCCCGCGCGGGTGCCGTCCGTGCTGCAGGAAGAGGCGGTCTGGGAAGCGGCCCAGGACAACTGGAATCGCGCGAAGGCGCTGGAACGCGAGACGGCCATTTCGGCCGAGGAAGTGCAGCAGCGCAAATCGGCGATGGACGCGGCCGCCGCGCGTTACCAGTCGGCGTTGTACAGCGTGAACGAGTCGATTGCGTTGCTGGGCGTGCGCCGGGCCGAGCTGGGATTGGCACAGCAGGCCCTGATGGACGCGGAGATCCGCGCGCCGTTTGCCGGGGTGATCGAGCAGCGGTACGTCGCGCCGGGCGCGTATCTGCAGGTGGGCCAGCCGGTGGCGACGCTGGTGAAGGTGGACCCCTGGCGGTTCCGCGGCATGGTGCCCGAACGCGAGGCCGCGGCGGTCCAGCTGGGCCAGCGCGTGACGATCCAGATCGAAGGCGCGGCGCGCGCCCTGGAGGCGGCGGTCGTCCATATCAGTCCGTCGGTCGACATGAGCAATCGCGCGTTGACGTTCGAGGCGATGGAGCAGCCGGACGCCGGGCCGGCGCCGGCCGACGGGACCGACCCGGGTTCCCAACTGCGCCGGGGGCTGTTCGCGGAGGCGGACATCCACGTGGATCCGCAGGCCCGCACGCTGGCCGTGCCGCGCGCGGCCGTGCGCGAATTCGCCGGCGTGGAGAAGGTGTGGCGTGTGATCGACGGCCGCGCGGCGGAGCAGCCGGTGGAGGTGGGCCGGCGGAATGACGACTCGGCCGAGATCCTGGGCGGGATCTCGGCCGGCGACCTGGTGGTGGTGGAGGGTTTCCCGAAACAAGCGGGTCGCGTGGAAGTGATTGGTAGACCGTGAATCGGCCGATCGTTCCGCCGGAGCGACAGGCCGACGAGGATGCGAAGCTGATGCCTGCCCCTGAAGGAGGCCGACCGCGTGCAATGGCTGGCTAGAGTCTGCGTCGAGCGGCCGGTGTTTGCCATGATGCTGGTGGCGGCCATGGTCGTGGCCGGCGCGGCATCCTACCGGCAGCTGGGCGTCGACCGCTTCCCGCGGATGGACATGCCCAGCGTCTACGTGCGCGCGACCTACCGCGGCGCCGCGCCCCAGGAGATGGAGACGGAGATCACGCAGCGGCTGGAGGATGCCGTGGCGACGGTCGAAGGGATTGACGAGCTGCGCACGATCTCCAGCGACGGCACCTCACTGGTCCTCCTGACATTCGACATCCGGCGGGACATCGACGCGGCCACTCAGGACGTGCGCGATGCGGTCAACGCCGTGTTCCACCTGCTGCCGCCCGGCACCGACCCGCCGGTCATTCGGAAGCAGGATGTGGACGCGTCTCCGATCATGAGCGTGGCCGTGTCCGGCCAACGGGACCGGCGCGAACTCTACGTGCTGGCCGACCGCGACGTGAAGAACATCATCGAATCGGCGCGCGGGGTGGGCCAGGTGTGGATTTCCGGCGCCGCGGAGCGCGCGATCCAGATCCAGATCGAGGCCCAGCGGCTGGCGGCCTATGGCCTGTCGATCATCCAGGTCCGCGAGGCGCTCGAGCGCCAGAACGCCGAGATCCCGGGCGGGCGCGTCGACGCGGGCATCCGCGAGCTCAACCTGCGCACGCTCGGCCGGTTCACCGACCCGCGCTCCTTCTCGGACCTGGTCGTGGCCACCGTCAACGGCGCGCCGGTGCGGATCCGGGATCTGGGCCGCGCCGTCGACACGACCAAGGAGGTGCGCAGCCTGGCCCGCCTGAACGGCCAACCGGCCGTCGTCCTGGAGATCCAGCGCCAGTCGGGCGCGAACACGGTGGACGTGATCGCCGCCGTCAAGGAACGCCTGGAGCGGTGCCGCGAAGTGCTGCCCGACGACGTGCACCTGGAAATCCTGCGCGACCAGTCGCGATACATCCACGCGGCACTGGAGGAGATCCAGAAGCACTTGATCGTCGGCAGCGTGCTGGCAAGCGCCGTCGTGTTGCTGTTCATGCGTTCGTGGCGCTCCACGCTGATCGCGGCGGTCGCGATCCCGACCTCGCTGATCTCCACGTTCGCCATGATGCGCGCCATGAACTTCACGCTGAACAACGTCACCATGCTGGCGCTGGTGTTGATGGTGGGCGTGGTGATCGACGATGCCATCGTCGTGCTGGAGAACATCTTCCACTGGATCGAGGAGCGTGGCGTGTCGCCCCGGGAGGCGGCGATCATCGGCACCAAGGAGATCGGTCTGGCCGTGCTGGCCATTACCTTCTCGCTGGTGATCGTGTTCCTGCCCGTGTCGTTCATCTCCAGCGTGGCGGGCCGCATGCTGTTCGAGTTCGGGCTGACGGTCACCGTGGCGATTCTGGTCTCGATGGTGGTCAGCTTCTCGCTCACGCCGATGATGTGCTCGCGCATGCTCAGGCCGATGCCCGCCGCCGCCGGCGTGGCCGCCTCGCGCCGCGGCATGTACCACTGGATCGAGGTCGTCTACCTGGCCTGCCTGCGCGGCGCGATGCGCCACCGCTGGGCCCTCCTGGCCATCTCGCTGGCGGTCATCGCGTGCAATGTGCCCCTCTACCACCTGGTCGACAAGGACTACATCCCGACCAACGTGGACGAGGGAGAATTCGAAATCAACATCACCGCGCCGGAAGGCGCCACGCTGCGCACGATGCAGGCGACGCTCGAGGCGGTGGAAGCGGAGCTGGATCGTGTGGAAGGGATCACCACCGTCTTGACCACCATCGGCTCCTCCGGCATGTCGCGCCTGAATATGGCTTCCATGTTCGTCCGGCTGACCGACATGGACCAGCGGGTGTTCTCGCTCGGCCGGCTCTGGCGAGAGACCTGGGCGGGCCGGCCCGGTGCCGCACTGACCGGCAACTTCTCGCAACGGGAGAAGATGCAGGAGATCCGCCGCCGCTTGTCGCGCTTCCCGGACCTGCGGGTCGCCGTGCGCAACCAGACCTCCCTGCGTCAGGGTGCGCCCGTCGACATCGACTTCGCCATCACCGGACCCGACCTCGAACAGTTGGCCGAATACTCGGAAGCGCTGCGGCAACGGTTCATCCCACCCACGGCACCGCGCAGCGCGCCGGCCGCCGGCCAGCCGGACGCGGCCGCCACGCCGTCCGACTATGTTCCCGGACTCGTGGACACCGATACCACGCTGCGGCTCAACAAGCCGGAACTGCTGGTCGAGATCGACCGGCAGCGGGCGGCGGACCTGGGCGTGGACGTGGAAGAGATCGCTCAGACGCTGCGGGTCGCCATTGGCGGTGATGATCGGGTCTCCCGCTACCGCGACCCGTCGCTGGACGAAGTCTACGACGTGGAACTGCGGTTGGTCGGCATCGACCGCAAGAGCCAGGAAGACATGGCGCAGCTCTATGTCCGGACCCGCGCGCCGCAGTCGGCGCGCCAGACCGATCACGCGCCGGATGGGGCCGCATCGCCGCTGATCGCGCGCGGCTACACCCGGCTGGACAACGTCGTCCAGTTCCGAACCGCCTGGAGCACGGCGCGCATCGACCGGTTGGACCGCCAGCGGATGAGCGCGTTCCGCGCGAACATCGCGCCCGGGTACGCGCTGGGCGATCGCATCGAGGCGGTCCGCCAGGCGGCGGACGAGCTGAACATGCCGGCCAGCTACAGCACGCGCGTGATGGGGCGCGGACGCGAGTTGGAACGTACCTTGCGCGACTTCGCCTGGACGTTCGTGCTGTCGTTCATCTTCATGTATATCGTCCTGGCCGCCCAGTTCGAACATCTGGTCCATCCCCTGACCATCCTGTTCTCGCTGCCGCTGGCCGTCCCGTTCGGGCTGTTCAGCCTCTGGCTGGGCCGCGAATCGCTCAACCTCTACTCCGCCCTCGGCATCCTCGTGCTCTTCGGCATGATCAAGAAGGCGTCCATCCTGCAGGTCGACCACACGAACCAGTTGCGCGCGCAGGGCCGGGAACGGCTGGACGCCATCCTGCTGGCCAATCGCGACCGGCTGCGCCCCATCCTCATGACCACGATCGCGTTCGTGGCCGGCATGCTGCCGCTGCTGCTGGGCACCGGGCCGGGCGCCGAGGAACGCCGCTCCATCGCCGTGTTGGCCGTCGGCGGCCAGATGCTCTCACTCCTGCTGACGCTGCTGGCCGTGCCCGTCGTCTATTCGATCCTGGACGACCTGGGGGCGTTGGTCCGCCGCCGCCGCCGACCGTTTGAAATCCCGGCCGAGTCGCCGGAGGACGAGCCGGCGGAATGCGTGGCTTGACCTGAAAAACTGCGCAAGATATGCCGATCCCGTCGAGTCGGACTGTCTGAGTCTTCCGAATGTTCCGAGAATGGCGGTTGTGCCGATAGGAGCGGAGACGCTGCTGTTTGCATGCGCAGGCTGAGCCGTCGTGGAAAGGAGTCGCCGTGACTTTGCAGGTGCCATGCCCCCGATTGGCGCTTGCCGCCTTCGCAGCGGCGCTGCTCTCCGGGGCCGGCTGCACCGGTCTGCGCGACTATCTGCACAACGGCTTCCGCGTGGGGCCGGAATACGGTCGGCCGGCGGCTCCGGTCGCGGACCAGTGGATCGACGCGGCGAGCCCGCGGCTGGACACGGGGCCGGCCGCCGATCGCCAATGGTGGGCGGTCTTTCAGGACCCGGTGCTCGATCAGCTGGTCGCATTGGCCTACCAGCAGAACATCACGCTGCGCGAGGCGGGGTACCGCATGCTGGAATCGCGCGAATTGCGGTCGGTGGTGGCGGGCGCGCTGTTCCCACAGACGCAGGACCTGTTCGGGGACTTCGGCCAGACGCAGCGCAGCGCGCGGACGGCCACGTTCCGACGTTCCAGCAGTTCCATCGACGTGGGCAACGTCGGCTTGCGGGACTACAGCACATGGCGGCTGGGCACCAGCCTGGCGTGGGAGCTGGACTTCTGGGGCCGGTTCCGCCGCGCGATCGAAGCGGCCGATGCCCGGCTGGACGCCGCGATCGAGAACTACGACGACGTGCTGGTGCTGTTGATTGCCGAGGTCGCGACGGCCTACGTGGACTACCGCACGGTCGATCAGCGTCTGGCGTTTGCGCGCGGCAACGCGGCCATGCAGGAAGAGAGCGCCCGCATTGCGGAGGCGCGTTTGAACGTGCTGGCCATCGACAGTGAAATCGACGCGCCGCAGGCCAAGTCGAATTTGGCGCGGACGCGTGCAACGATGGAGGCCCTGGAAATCGCGCGCCGCCGTCACGTGAACCGGCTGTGCGTGCTGTTGGGCAGGCCGCCGCAGGACCTGGCGGAACTGCTGGACGAGACGAAGCCCGTACCTGTCGCCCCCGAGAGCGTCGCGGTCGGCGTGCCGGCGGAGCTGCTGCGGCGCCGGCCTGATGTGCGGCGCGCCGAACGGCTGGTCGCCGCCGCCAGCGCCGAGATCGGTGTTGCCCAAGCGAACCTCTACCCGCGGATCGCCATCAACGGGTCCATGGCCCTGGAGGCGGCGCAGTTCAGCAACCTGTGGAATGCCGACGCGTGGACGGGTACGATCGGACCCGGCTTCCGCTGGAACGTGTTGAACTACGGCCGCTTGCTCCACGGCGTCCGCGTGCAGGACGCTCGATTCCAGCAGCAGGTCGCGGCCTACCAGCAGGCGGTCCTGCGCGCCAACGAGGAGGCCGAGAACGCCATCGTGGCGTTCCTCAACTACCACGATCAGCTCGAACTGCTCGGCCAGAGCGTCCAGGAGGCCCAGGAGGCGGTGCGGGTGGCACAGGCCAAGTACCGTGCCGGCCGCATCGACTTCAACCGCGTGTTCACCGTCGAGCAGTTGCTCATCACGCAGCAGGATCAGTTGGCCAGCGCGCAGGGCAACCTGGCCAACAGCCTGATCGAACTCTACCGGTCCCTGGGCGGCGGTTGGGAGATCCGGCTCGAGCCGCCCGCCGGCCCACAGTAACACGCCGTGAACTCGGCCCGCCTCATCCTTCACTCGGGCGCGCCGAGAAACCCTTCGTGGAAAAACACGGGCTGGAACCCATGGTCCGTGACCCACCGGATCGTCGCATCCAGGCGCTGGGGATGGTCGGGAAGGTAGTTGCGGTAGAACGGCCAGAAATACTGTTCGTGCGTGAACAGGTCCATGATCTCGGCCGTGTTCGGGTCTTGGATCTGCGGTTCGAGTGTCGGGACGATCTGGTCGATCGGCACGTTATTGCAGACGATATCGACGCGCGAGAAGACGATGCCGCTGGCGAAGTCCATCCAGGTGTCATGGCACGACAGGTACTCGGACACCTCGTCGTCGAACCGGTAGTTGACGTCGAAGACCCCGTTCCACTTGACGAAGTAGCCGCTCAGCGCGCGGACCCCGCGGTCGTACAGCGGCTTGAGCGCCGATTGGCGCGTCATGCCCCAATGGATGACGGTCGGCGGCGCGTACGCTTCGGGGCCGGCGAAACGCAGTATCTGCTCGGCGACCTGGTCCAGGTCGGCCAGCAGTTTCTCCGGCTCGGCATCCTGGTAGGGACGGTCGGGCAAGTCCGCGTGGGCGTGGAAGGCCAGCTTGAGCCAGCCGGACAGGTCGCGCCACTGGCTCCGATACCGATCGGGAAACTGGGGCAGGCTGAAGTCGTCACCCGTCGTGTAGTAGATATTGACCGTGAATTTGACGCCGTACCGGGTGTGCAGGTCCTGCAGCATCTTCAGGTACCAGCAGTCCAGCAGCGATCGGTAGTCGTGCTGGGCGATATCGCGCAGAAAGAAGCTGTTGTCGTCGATCGAGAACCGATAGCGGGGCATCGATCGGCGGTCCCACCGGACCTTGGCGCGCGCTTCGCTCCGACCGGCCGGGCCCTCGGCCACCGCCACGATTTCCGAGACGGTGTCGCGGAGCACGACGTCGGCCTGGAAACGATCCTGCTCCCGCTGCGCCGGCCGGCCATTGACCGTCACCCGGTCATCCCGCGGCGCGGTCCCCGATACCCGGATCTTCAGGCCCCGGTCGACCGCCTCGCCGTGCCGGTGGTTGAGCACCGCCCCGGAAAACGGCTCGGCGATCCGCACCGTGTCGGCGGCCGCAGTGCTGGCGGCGGCGCTGGTGGTGGCGGCGGCAGTTGCGCAACACGACAGGCCGCCTCCCATCACGGCGGCCGTGGAGCGGAGAAAGGTGCGACGATCAATCATGGATGGTCCTCCGTCAGCCGCCATCCGGGCCGGCCGGCGACGGGCGGCCTGCGGTGCGCCCGATCCTCACGCGGCCGCCAGCGCGTGGTCGATACGTTGGATGGCTTCGTCAATCTCTTCCCGGCTCTTGAACCCGATGACCACCGCGTTGATCTCGGCGCGGGCCATGACGAACCGGGCGGCTTTCTCGCGGTCCTCGGCGTGGACGAATTCGCCGTCGCCGATGAGTTTCATGCCGATCACGCCACGGCCCTTCGCCTGCATGACCTGCAGTTGCTCGATCACGGGCGCAATATCGTCGCCCGACTTGTTCCAGGTCTCCTCCGGGCCGTCGACATGTCGGGCTTGAGGGTTGACGCGTACCAGGTGCACCTCCGGCCAGTCCGAACTGGCGGCTGTGCGCAGGGCGGGCAGGCTGTGGCAGGACACGCCCTTGGCCCGAATCCACTGCCGGGCCTTGGCGTCCTCGAAACCGTCCATGACCCGCTTCATCTCGTCCGTCCAGCCGCCTTTGACCATGCAGTGGATCAGCATGCTGTCGATGTAGTCCGTCTGGAACACCTGGCGATGGTGGTCGATTGCTTTGAGCACGTCTTCCGGCTGACCCGGGATCTTCGACTGCAGGAACAGCTTCTCGCGGGGGAGCCCCTTGATGGCGTCGCCGATCCACTCGAAGGTCGCGTAGCTCTGAGCGCAGTCGATATAGGTGATGCCGCGATCGAATGCGTAGTGAATCAGGTCGTTGAACGCCTTCTGGCCCAGCGCCTTCTGCACGTTGCCGCTGTTGCTGCCGGCACCGAACCCGAGCCGGCTCAGCTGGATGCCCGTGCGGCCCAGCGTCACCTGATCCACGGCGGTCCGAACCGGCGGCGGCGGCGGCGCGGCGCGCAATCGAGGCGCGAGGCATGTCGCGCCAGCGAGGGCGACGGTGTGCTGCAAGAATGCGCGGCGGGGCATCCGCTCCGACCGATGCTCGTTGCCGTGTCGTTCCCGGGACATCACGTGCGGGTGTGTGTGCATGGCTCATGCTCCAGAGTACAATGTGGACGCTCGCATTATAGCGGACCGAGTACCCGGTTAGAATCATGGCGGAGACGCACGATGCCGTCATTCCGCGGGCCGTGATATGATATGGGGCAGCGTCGATGGAGTGCCGCGCGGCAATAGCGGCCAGGTGACAGGATCCAAGCCATGAAAGTGATGGTAGTGGGTGCCGGCGAAGTCGGCTTTCACATCGCGGATCTCCTCTGCCGGGAGCATCATGAGGTCACGGTTATCGAGAAGGACCGGCAGTATGCGGCTCAGCTGCGCAGCCGGCTGAACGCATTCGTCGTGGAGGGCAGCGGCGCCAGCACGGAGGTGCTGGAGGAGGCCCGGGTGGCCGACATGGACCTGTTTGTCGCGGTCACCGACCTGGACGAAGTGAACCTCGTCGCCTGCCTGCTGGCCCACGACCAGGGCGTGCCGCAGATCATCGCGCGGATCAAGTCGCAGGAGTACACCAAGGCGGACTGGAGCCACAACGCGGCGCGGCTGGGGATCAAGCTGATCATCAATCCGCAGACGGTCGTGGCGGAGGAGATCTGCCGGTCGATCTCGTATACGGAGGCGAGCGAGGTCGCGGAGTTTGCCCACGGTCGCGTGGTGTTCCTGGGGTACCCGATCAGCGCCCAGAGCCCGCTGGCCGGCGTCTCGATGCGCACGCTGGGCGAGATCCGCGGCCTGTACCGGATGGTCGTCACCGCGATCAGCCGGGCGGGGCGGACGATCACGCCGCACGGCGATGACGAAGTGCAGCCGGGCGACACGTTCTACTTCGTGTGCACCAAGCGGGACCTGGCCGCCGTCACCACGCTGTTCGGCTTCGAGGAACGCCAGACGAAGAGCATTTTCGTCCTGGGCGGCGGCCGGATCGGCTCGGAGGTTGCCGCGCGGCTGGCCAAGCAGAAGTACCGGGTGAAGATCGTGGAGCGCGACCCGGCGGATTGTGAAGTCCTGGCCGCGACCCTGGAGGGCGTCCAGGTGTTGAACACCAAGGGGACGGACTTCGACACGCTCAAGAACGAAGGGCTGGAGCGTGCCGACGTGTTCATTGCCGTCACCGAGGACGACGAATCGAACATCCTGTGCTCGTTGCTGGCCAAGCGGCACGGGGTCCGGCGCGCGATCGCGTTGGTGGATCGGCACGAGCTGCTGGGCCTCGCGTCGACCCTCGGGGTCGATGTGTGTGTCAGCCCGCGACTGGCCACGGCCAGCGCGATCCTGCGGTATGTGTGGCAGGCGGAAGTGGTGAGCATGGCGATGGTCGAGCAGTGCAACTCGGAAGTCATCGAGTTCTCCCTGCCGGCGGACAGCCCGATTCTGCACCAGCCGCTCAAGACGCTGGACATCCCGGCCGGATGTGTCGTCGGCGCGATCGTGCGCGGCGACGATGCCATCGTGCCGTTTGGAGAGGACCATTTCGAGGCCGGCGATCACGTGGTCGTGTTCAGTCTGCCGGAGGTGGCCTCGGAAGTCGTGAAGTTCTTCTCGTAGATGGCGCTATGAACATACGCTTGACGCTGCGTGTCCAAGGCGGGCTGCTGATGTTCCTGGCCGCCATGCTCCTCACGCCGGTGCCGTTCTCACTGGCCCATCCCCGCCCGGGCACCTGGCACGACGGGGCGCTTGGGGCATTCCTCTCCTCGTCGCTGCTCGCCCTGGCGGTCGGCGCGGCCCTGCACCGTTTCTGCCGGGCGGAGGGCGAGATGACCTACCGGGAGGGCTTCGCGATCGTCACCTGCGGCTGGATCTTCTTCGCGCTGTTCGGCGGATTGCCGTACATGCTGGCGGACATCGACGGCATCCGGCATGTGGCCGATGCGTTTTTCGAGGCGATGTCGGGTTTCAGCACGACCGGCGCGACGGTGATCAGCGACTTGGAGCGGACGCCGCAGAGCATCCTGTTCTGGCGCGCCATGACCCAGTGGCTGGGCGGCATGGGGATCATCGTGCTGAGCCTGGCGATCCTGCCGTTCCTGCGCGTGGGCGGCATGCAGTTGTTCGAGGCGGAATCGCCCGGTCCGACCAAGGACCGCTTGAGCCCGCGCATCCAGGACACGGCCAAGGTGCTGTGGGGCGTGTATGCCACCATGACGCTGGTCCAGATTGTGCTCTTATGGGCCGGCGGGATGAGCCTTTTCGAGTCGGTGTGCCACGCGTTTGCCACCATGGCCACCGGCGGCTTCTCGACGCGCAACGCCAGCGTCGGCGCGTTCGGCAGCTACATCCATGTGGTGACCGGCGTGTTCATGGTGCTGGCCGGCGTCGGCTTCTCGCTGCACTTCCATGCGTTCCGAGGCGACCTGAAACGGTATTGGCGGAGCGAAGAATTCCGGTTCTACCTGGCCATCATCGCGGGCGCGACCGCCGTCGTCGCGACGCTCATCCTGGCGCGGCCCGACATCCCCGGCCACCCGCTGATCAAGGTGCGCGACGCGGCCTTCCAGACGATCTCGCTCATGACCACGACCGGGTTCGTGACGGCCGATTTCGAGAAGTGGCCGGCCCTGGCCCAGTACATCCTGATGATGCTGATGTTCGTCGGAGGGTGTGCCGGATCGACCGGCGGCAGCATCAAGGTCATTCGCATCCTGCTGCTGAGCAAGCACGCGATCTTGCAGATCTCCCGGCTGATCCACCCCCGCGAAGTGCGCAGCCTCAAGCTGGACCACCAGCCCGTGTCGCGGGAAGTGATCCAGAGCGTGTTGGGGTTCTTCGCGCTGTTCATCGCCATCTTCGTGCTGGGCTCGGGCCTGATGGCCGGCCTCCTGCCGCCCCAGCCCGACGGCACCGCCGATTTGACCACCGCCTGGACATCGGTCGCCTCCGCGCTGGGCAACGTCGGGCCGGGCTTGGGCACGGTTGGGCCCACCGATACGTACACGCACCTGCCCGCCGCCGGCAAGTTCCTGCTGGCCCTCTGCATGCTCGTGGGACGTCTGGAAGTGTTCACCGTGCTGGTGCTGTTCTTCCCCTCCTTCTGGAAGAAATAACCCCGGGACCGGCGCCCCATCGCGCGCCGCCGGCCGTCCGGCACGCCGGCTCGGCCTGTTGCGTCTGCACGACAGACACCCTGCCGGGCGTGTTGCCTTTCGGCCACATGCGCGAGGGTGTGGGCGCCGCCCCGGTGACCGACCGTCGACGGTCCAAACCGATGGGCTCCTTGCGCTTAGGTCGTCCACGCCGGCAGCGCGGCGAGCCATTGTCGCGCGGCGGCACCCGCTTTGCGTGGCGCTGTCCACCGACAGGTCACTTCCTCCTGTCGGCGAACGGCCCTGCCGCGACTTTTCGGCTCCCCCGACCCCGGCAGTCGATCGGTTCGCCACTTCCCGTCACGAGCGCGTTGGTTTCCCGAAGAAGGGCTGGTCATGCACGTGCGCGAGCTGGTCGAACTGGGGGCGCTGGTGGCGGCGCGCGGGCTGGAGTACATCCGCGACCCCGACCTGCTCACCCAACGGCACGCACAGCAGTACTGGGTGGCCTCGCGCTGCCGACAGGATCGCTGGGCGCGTGCCATCCGATCCCACGGCCTCCGGACGCCGGCCGCCGCCGGCGCGGACTGGCCTGCGATGCGGGGCGTGATCCAGGAGGTGCTCGCGAGCGAACTGCTGACGCGCACCTGGGGCGCCGTGGCCTGCTGCCACGACCGCCTGCATCGCTGCGGGTTCTTCGAGCCGATCGCGCTCAGCATCCTGGCCGGCCACCGGGAGTCGCGGCATCGGGCGCTGCAGCTGGTCGTCAGCGGCCGTGGATTCGCCCTGCAAGAAGGGATCCAGCTCAATCGCCTGCGCCGGCAGACTGAGCGCTGGACCGATATGCTGTTGGGCTACCTCGCCGGCCAACACGAGGTTGGCGAGTTCGCGTTCAGCGTCCAGCGCGCGCGGGATTTCGCCGCGGATCTGCGGGACGAACGGCACGCCGCGCCGAACGACCAACCCTGGCGGCTGGCCGTCATGTCGCTGCGCGCGGCGTTCTCCGGCGACCGCGCGGGCGCGAGCCCCAACGGCGATCTCAACCGGCGCATCGCCGCCAGCATCCTGGCCTGCTTCCACAACGAGCTGTTCGACTCGGTCGGCATGCTGCAGTCCCCCTGGACGCTGCGGGTCAGCCAGATCGCCGACGACACGGCCGACCTGGTGGATGACCTGCTGTACGTGGAGTGAGCTGTCACTCCGCCGGCCTGGGGACGGCATACCGGTTGTACAGCGTCAGCGCGACGGCGGTGGTGAAGGACATGCCGCCGAAGAGCAGCCACATCAGGTCGGGCCGGCCCAGGTCGCGCGCCAACTTGCCGTACACCACGCCGCCCAGCACGTTTCCGAACAGCATCCCCAGCGAGACGGCGATGAAATAATAGCCCATGTAGAGCGCCACCTTGTCCTTGGGCGCGATGCTGCCGATATACTCCTGGCTCGTCGGGCTGGCCATCATCTCGCCAATCGAGAAGACGAACATGGCCAGCACGACGAGCCACCCCGAGGCGTGGAGCGTCCCCTCGGTGCCGCCGCCGCTGAGGGCCGGCAGCGAGAGGCCGATGCCGGCCACGACGATGCCTGTGATCATGCCGGGGAAGCGGCCCATCTTCGCCACCGTCAGCGACACCGCTACCTGGAAGATGACGATGAACAGCGGATCGAGGTTCGAGATCCACTCGGGGTTCACCTTGCCGCCACCTGCCACATAGTCGGTGACGGCCTGCGACCAGCTCGACAGGCCCAGTCCGCCCAGGACCCGGGCCGAGAACTCCAGCAGCGGCTCGGTCTGCACGAACTCCTGAACGTACTTGACCAGCGGCACGCCCCCCAGGATCTGGTTGAACGACGTCCAGAACCCTGACAGGATCAGCAGGTACAGGGCGAACCGCCAGTTGCTCACCTGCATCGGCTTGAAACACCACGGCCGGCGGTCCACCCGGCCCGGCGCGGGGCCGACGATGCGGAACAGCAGGTCGAGACTCAAGTTCAGCGCCAGCCAGCCGAGGGCCGCCAGGCCCGCATCCTTCCAGGTCAGCCAGCTCTTGCCCGCGGCGAAGAACGCGACGAGCATGCCGAACACGCAGAGGAAGAACCGGACATTGCCCAGCACTTCCATCGCGTCGCGCAGGACCTTGCCGACCGAGCGCTTGGCCGCGGACGCCGACTCGGTCGTCGGCTCCTTGAAGAAGAAGATGACCCAGAGGAAGTTGACGGCAATGAAGGCCGAGGAGCTGATGAAGAGCCGGTTCCACTGCGACACGCCTGTCACCGGGTCGGGGCTGCGGAGGTAGCCGGAAATGGCCGGGCCCAGGAACCCGCCCACATTGACCATCATGTAGAAAATGCCGAACCCCAACTGCGACGTGCGCTGGTCGGTGACGCGGGCCACCGTGCCGACCACGATCGGCTTGAAGATCGCGGCGCCGACGGCCACCAACAGGAAGCCGAACAGGAACGTGCTGTAGGAATCGAGCGTACCGAGCAGCCAGTAGCAGGGCGTCAGGATCGCGAAGGCCAGCAGGAACATCTTCTTGTAGCCGTAGCGGTCGCCCAGCGCGCCGGTGATGACCGGCATCAGATACAGGGCGAACATGACGATGCCGATGATCGTCCCGGCGTCCTCCTCGCTCAGCCCCAGCCCGTTCTTCTCCCGTGCGTCTGTCAGGTAGAGCGCCAGCGGGGTGTACATGCCGTACCACGCCATGCGCTCGAAGATCTCCATCGTGTTCGCGACATAGAACGTGCGCGGAAACGACTTGACCTGCTGGATCAGCCCTGCCTTCGGCTCCGGCATCACGCAACTCCTCTCACTTGACCCCGTGCATCATGCGCTTGAGCAGCGGCACCAGCGCCAGCAGCACGACGGCGCCCACGGCCGTGATCACGGCAATCCGCGTGAAGACGAAGTCGAACGGGCGGCCTTCGGCCGAGCCGGCGACCCACGGGGCCAGCACGTTACCCAACGCGCTGGACATGAACCAGACGCCCATGAACAGGCCCACCAACCGTGCCGGCGACAACTTGGTGATCGTGGACAGCCCCACGGGCGACAAGCACAGCTCGCCCGTCGTGTGCAGGAAGAAGCCCAGGATCAGCCAGCTCATCGCGCACTTGCCCGTCGCCGACCCCTGCGCTTCCTTGGCACCGAGCAGCAACATCACGAACCCCAGCGACAGGAACGCGAGCCCCAACACGAACTTCAACGGCGAGGACGGCTCCAGCCGCTGGCGGTCCAGCCAGACCCAGGTCGCCGCGGCCGGGATGCACATGAGGATCACCAGCAGCGGATTGACGAAGTTGGCCAGGAACGCCGCCGGTACCTCCCTGCCCCACACGTTGCGTTCGACCACCTCCTGCGTGAAGAGCGTGATCGTGCTGCCGGCCAGCTCGTAGAAACCCCAGAACACCACCGAGAACGCGCAGAGCACGAGGATGACGATCATCCGGCCCGCCTCTTCCCGCGTCCCCCGGACCGCCTCCCACAGCAGATAGAGCAGGACCGGACCCGCCACGATCACCGCCAGGTTCTGCACCCACGCGGGCCGGGAAATCAGGTACGCGCACAGCGGGACCCACACGAGGATCCCCAGCAGCAGCGCGGCGCCGTTGGGCAGGCCGAGAGGGCCGACCGCCCGCAGGCTCGCACCCTTCGGCGGCATCCCCCGCCCGACGATCGTCCCGCGCGCGGACGCGAAGATGATCAGGCCCAGGATCATCCCGGCCCCTGCCAGCAGGAACCCCAGCTCCCAACCGAATTTCTGCGCGAAGCCCGCGGAGAAACTGGCCGCCAGCGCGCCGGTGTTCATTCCCATATAGAAGATGTTGAACCCGGTGTCGCGCCGCGTGTCGCGCGGTTCGTACAGCGCGCCCACCATCGTGGAGATGTTGGGTTTGAAGAAGCCGTTGCCCGTCGACAGCAATGCCAGACCCAGGAAGAACAGCCAGTTGAGCGACTCGGTCGGCACCCCGCGCTGGACCACCAGCCACGCATGCGCCGCCAAGGCGAACTGCGCCAAGGCCATCAGCGCCCCGCCGATGTAGATCGCCCGGCGCTGGCCCAGCAGCCGATCCGCCAGCAGGCCGCCCAGCAAGGGTGTGGCGTAGACGAACCCCAGGTAGGCCCCGTAGATCGCCACCGCCTGCGCGCCCGCCCCTTGAGCCTCCAGGGCGGTCAAGACCACGAACGTCATGTAGAGCGTCAGGATCCCCCGCATCGTGTAGAAGCTGAACCGCTCCCACAATGCCGTGAGCGACACCACGTACAGACCCTTGGGGTGTCCCACCAGTGTGCCGTGCACACCTGCCGCGTCGTTCATGCAATGGCTCCTCGCGTGCCCCGATCGTCCCGTGCCGCGCGCCCGCCGCGCCGAGTCGCCTCGGACGGCGGCGCATGTGGTGGCAGCATACCATCGCCCGAGAGTGAAGGTCCAGGCGGCTGACCTCCGCTGGGGCCGTCCGGGCGCGGCGCGGATCGCCGGAGAGCTGGTTCTACTTCAAGCGCCGCCAGAGCGTGGCGGTGCTGATCCCGAGGATCTCAGCCGCGCGGCGGCGGTGGCCGCCGACCGAGTCGAGCACGGCCTGGATGTGCTGCCGCTCGACCTCCTGGAGCGAGCGGTTGACGGCGCCGGGCAGGGCCGCCTGTGCGTGGTGCGTGATCCCGGCCGGCAGGTCTTCGGGGCGAATCACGCCGCCCTTGCAGAACACGGCCGCGCGCTCGATGGCGTTCTCCAGCTCCCGAACGTTGCCCGGCCACGGATAGGACGTGAGGCAGTCGATCGCCGTCGAGTCGAGCCGCAGCCGCGCGATGTGCAGCCGTGCGGCCGTCTTCTCCACCAGGTGCCGCGCCAAGGGCACGATGTCCTCCGGCCGGTCGCGCAGCGGAGGGACTTCGATCTCGATCACACCCAGCCGATAGTACAGATCCTCGCGGAACTGGCCGCTCCGGACGGCCTGCTTCAGGTTCTTGTTCGTGGCGGCGATCACGCGGATGTCCACTTTGCGCGGCTTGTTCTCGCCGATCCGGATGATCTCGCGCTCCTGGAGGACGCGCAGCAGCTTGGTCTGCATGTCGGCCGACACATCGCCGATCTCGTCGAGAAACACGGTGCCACCGTTCCCCTCCTCGAACAGCCCCGATCGGTCGTGGAGGGCGCCGGTGAACGCGCCGGCCTGGTGCCCAAACAGCTCGCTCTCGAGCAGCGTGGCCGGCAACGCGCCGCAGTTGACCGCCACGAAAGGGCCGCGCGCGCGGGGAGAGGTGTGGTGGATGTGCCGGGCCAGCACTTCCTTGCCCGAGCCGCTCTCGCCCGTGATGAGCACGGATGAATCGTAGTGCGCCGCGCGCGTGGCCAGATCCAGCACCTGACGGTAGGCCGTGCTGTGCACTTCCACCGGCACCACCGCCATCGCCTTCTCCAGGCTCTCGATGCGGCGACGCTGTTGCGAGATCTCCTGCATCTTCTCCTTGAGCTCCTGGGTCAGCCGCATCACTTCCCCCTGAATGTCCTCGGCGTGAAAGAAGGGAATATACGGGTCGATCTCCGCGCCCCAGGAGGCCCGGTCCTTGCCCACCGCCGCGCAGACGCGGTCCCCCTTGCCCCGGCACTTCCGCTCGACAAAGAAAATCTCCTGGCCCGTGCAGAACGACGCGTACCCGCTCGCATAACCCACCATCGTCCAGCACACCGGATCCTCCGTCCGGCCTAAGACCATCCGCTGCTCCTCCACCTCGACCGAGTCGTGCCAGGTCACCTCCATCAGGAACGGACCCGGACCCTCGACCACCTGCAGCGTCTTGACGACGCACCGCACGATCCCCTGCAACAGGTGCATGCGCGGCCCGGCCCGCAGCCAGTCCTCCAGACTGTCCCACTGGAAGATCCGCTTCATGGCCGCCGCATCCGCGCGCCCCCAGAAGTTGCCGTACCGCGTGAACACGCGCCGCGCCTGGTCCACCCCCATCATCTCGACCAGATCCTTGCGCAGCTGGGCCAACGCGTCGGACGACTGCAGCACCAACCGCCGGCCGTGCAGGTCAAACCGCCCGTCCGCCAGATCCACCAGCTCCGCCAAGGTCAGCTCGTCCGCCTTCACCGGCCACTCCTTTCAATTTGAAAGATCGCCGTTTCATTATGCAATGCTTTTCGGGTGGGGTCAACGGGTCGGACGCGGGGATCGGGCGGCCGGGCGGTTGGCACGCGGTGTGCATCAGGGGTGGGTCGGCACGGCACGAGCCACCCCGCACGTTGCGGAGAGGCGTTTCGGCCCTGGGCCCAGCCACTCGACCCGAGGAGAAATGAACATGTACGCGTTGTTGGCGGCCAAGAACCGTGGGCTCTGCGATGACGCGCTGGCGTTTGCCGGGGACTTGATCCGTACGCCCAGCCCATCGCTGCAGGAGGGCGACGTGGCCCGTCTTGTGGCGGACCGCATGCAGGCGCTCGGCTACGACCGGGTGGTCACGGACGAGTACGGGAACGTGGTGGGGATCCTGTTCGGTCGCACGGGGCAGTCGACGGTGCTGTTGAGTTCGCACATGGACACGGTGGAGGTGGGCGACGAGTCGGCGTGGCAGCATCCGCCGTTTGGCGGCGTGGTGCGCGGCGATGTGCTGTACGGGGCCGGCGCGTCGGACTGCAAGGCCGGGCTGGCAGCTCAGGTCTACGCCGGGGCGTTGCTCAAGCGGTCGCTCTTACCGCTGCGCGGCAATCTGGTTGTGGCGGCCACGGTGTCGGAGGAGCGTGGTGGGAGCCCGGGTCTGCGGCACCTGATGCGCGAGACGCTGCCTTCGCTCGAGATCCAACCCGACTTCGCGGTGCTCGGCGAGCCCACGGCGCTGAGCATTTTCTACGGCCACGACGGGTCGGCGACGCTCGAGGTGCTGATCGAGGGCCCGGACAGTTTTCAAGTCAACGATGCCACCCATGCGGTGTTTGAGAACCTGCAGGGCCAGTACGCGACGGCTCAGCGCCCGGGCGAGCTGGAACGGCAGATTCTCGGTCCGCCGCGATTCCAGCAGACGCCCGGCCTGTCGTGCGGCGTGATCCAGGTCTGCCGTCGGCTGCCCGACACGGAGACGGTCGGCGGCCTGGTCGAGCAGGTCAAGCGGGAGGCGCGTGCGGCGGCCGCCTCGGTCGCCCGGGTGGCGGTGGATGTGACGGTGCGGCAGGAGGAACGGCAACTGTACACCAAGCGGACGACGATCCTGGAACAGCGGATCGAACCCTGGTCGCTCGATCCGTTCCATCCGCTGGTGACCCGCGCCCGCCAGGCGCTGGCCGCGGCCGGCTGCCGCGTGGACTGCGGCAAGTGGCAGCTCCCGCGGCTGGGCATGGGCACGGCCGGCGGCGTGCTGGTGAACGAGTTCCGGGTGCCGGCGATCGGCTACGGCCCGGGCGCGGAGGAGACCTGCCACGTCCCCGACGAGTCGGTCTCGGTGGCCCGGGTGCGCGAATCGATCTACGGCACGGCCGCGATCGTCCACAGCCTGGTCGGGATCCCGGTCTGCGGCTGGACGGTGGATGAGATATGAACGTGTTGGTGTTCAACTGCGGCAGCTCCTCGCTCAAGTACCGGCTGATCGCCATGCCCGGTGAGCAGGAGCTTTCGGGCGGCGAGGCGCAGCGGATCGGCCCGGTCACGGCCAAGCCCTCCTGCCTCGTGCTCAATCGGGGCGCGGCCGGCAAGGAGACGCTCGAGCGCCCGATGCGGAACCATGCCGAGGCGCTGCAGGAAGTCGTCCACGAGCTGCACGCCACGCCCGGCGCGTTGCCCGACGTGATCGGCCATCGGCTGGTCAACGGCGGCCCGTCCATCCTGACGCACTCGCGCGTGGACGACGCGGTGCTGGCCGAGCTCGTGGCGCACCAGGGCCTTGCGCCGATCCACAACCCGCCCGCCATCGCCACGATCCAAGCGTGCCGCGAGGCGTTCCCCGGCCTGCCGCAAGTCGTGATCTCCGACACCGCCTTCCACCGTACGATCCCGCCGCACGCGCGCACCTACGCCATCCCGCAGGGCGTGGGCCGCGACCTGGGGATCCGCAAGTACGGCTATCACGGCATCAGCCACGAATACGTGGTGACCGAGACCGCGCGGCTGATGGGGATCCCGGTGGACCGTTTCCGCGCGGTGAGCTGCCACCTGGGCAGCGGCGGCGCCAGCCTCTGCGCGGTGGTCGACGGCCGCTCGGTCGACAACACGATGGGCTACTCGCCGCTGCAAGGGCTGATCATGAGCACGCGTTGCGGCGACCTGGATCCGGGCATCGCGCTGCGCCTGCTGGCGGATGCCGCGGGCGACAAGGCGGCCGTCGAACAGCTGCTGAACCATCGCAGCGGCGTGCTGGGCCTGTCCGGCAGGTCGGCCGACATCCGCGATGCGCTGGAGTCGGCCGACGCGGACCCGACCGCCCGGCGCGCGCTGACCACCACGCAAGTCTACCTGTGGCGGCTCAAAAAATACCTGGGCGCCTACCTCACCCTGGTCGGCGACGCCCAGGCCGTGATCTTCACCGACACGATCGGCGAGACGGTGCCGGCGGTCCGCGAGGCGGTCTGCGCCGGCCTGGACGCGTTCGGTGTCGCCATCGATCCGGCCCGCAATGCGGCCGTCCGGAACCTGCCGGCCGATGTGGCGGCCGACGCCAGCCGCGTCCGCGTCTGGGCCGTCGCCACGAACGAAGAAATCTCCATCGCCCGATCCACGTACCACGCCCAATGCACATCCTGATTTTCCAACCCACGCTCGGCAGCCTCCACTTCGCCGCCTTCCGCAACGGCGCGGTCGGGCCGATCCTCGAATCCACCCTCGACCAGGCGCAATTCGACCGGCGCACCACCCGCTTCCCCGACTCGGTGTTCCAGCAGGTCGACCAGGCCCTGCGCCGCGCCGAACTGCCGCCACCCGACCTGATCGGCGTGCGGGCCCTTTACGGGGGCGAGCAATTCCCTCGCCCCGTGTTCGTGACCGACGACGTGCTGAAGGACCTGACGCAACTCGCACATCAGGCGCCCCTGCACCTGCCGCTGCTGGTCGAGTTCCTCCAGGCGCTCCGCGCGGCGCTGGCCGACACACCGGTGGCCGTGGTGTTCGAAACGTCCTTCTTCGTCGATCTGCCCGAACGCGAGCGCTGGTACGCCCTGGACCCCGACCTGATGCAAGCGCAGTCGCTCCGCCGGTTCGGCTTCCACGGCATCTTCCACGACGCCGCCTGCCTGGAAGCCGCACGTCGACTCGGCTCGCGACAGCTCCGCATCGCCTCAGTCTGCCTGGAACCACGCCCGGAACTGGCCGCCTGTGTCGGTCGCCGGCCGGTCATGGTCACCGGGGGCAACACGCCCATCGAGGGACTGCCCGGCGAAACCATCTGCGGCGACCTGGACCCGAGTGTTGTGCTCAAGCTGGCCGATGACATGCATTGGGGGCCCGAGGCAACCAGCCGCGTCCTCTCGTCCCAGAGCGGCCTGCTGGGCATGCTCGGTCACCCCATCACGCTCGCGGAACTGCTCGACAGCGCGGACGATGCGCGGCAACTGGCACGGGACCACTTTCGGCACTGCGTGCTGCGCGCCTGCGGCGCGGCCATTGCCGCCATGGGCGGCCTCGATGCGATCGTCTACTGCGGCCGCTACGCGGCAGCCGGCACGTCCCTGCACGCCTGGCTCGGTCCCCGACTGGCCCGCGCCACCCGTCGCGACACGCCCTACCTGATCCAGACCCGCAGCCTGAGCCAGCACCTGTGTGACATCGTCCGAGTGCTGGCCAGCGAGGCGAGCGCCCCGGGAGGCGCGCCCTGCGGCAGGCCGTATGCTCGCCAGCCCCGAAACGCCCCATAAACCGCCGACACCCCAGAAACCGCTCGCACCCTGCCTTGACCCCGACCGCCCGCCGCCCGCCGTCCACCTATTTTCTCTTGCCCCGCTTCCCAACCATGTGCTAATCTCCCGACCCGTCTATGGGCCGAGCGTCTGCGCGCAGGTCGCAGGTCGATGGATGTCAGGGAAGCTGAACGAGTTGCTGCGAATGCAACGGGCGAGGATGCCATGAAAGACCTGAACGACGCGGTGCGATCCGAGTCGGCCGTGCGAGCAATCCGGGCAGTCGTGTCAGCCGCAATCCTGTGGATGTGGATGCCGGGTTGCGTCCTGTGGGCGAACGAAGCGCATTGGATCTGGTCGCCCAGGCACGACAAGTACTCCGTCCCGGAAGGCGCCTGTTATTTCCGCAAGACGTTCACGGCGACGGCGCCGATTCGGGTGCAGGCGACGATCGCGGCGGACGATCAGTACGAGCTGTATATCAACGGACAGCGGGTGGGTGCGGGCGACTCGAGTCAGGAGTTGGACGAGTACAACATCACGGACCAGGTGAAGGCGGGGCAGAACACGATTGCGGTGAAGGTCACCAACCGCCACGGCGCGACGGCCGCGTTGGCGATGCGGGTCTTCGTGCGCGAGCGGGAGGGCGGCTGGGAGACCCATTCGAGCGACGAGACGTGGCTGACCGATCTCCATCCGGCGACCACCTGGAGCCGCGCGGGTTTCGACGATCACGCCTGGGAGCCGGCGCAGGTGTTCGGGCCCTTCGGCACAACTGCGCCGTGGGACCGCGAAGAGGATGTGGCACGTGACGAGGCGCCGCGTGCGGAGCGTTTTCACGTTGCGCGGGGCTTCGAAGTCGAGCGCGTAGTGGATGGCGAAACGACGGGCCCGCTCCTGGCGATGGCGTTCAACGAGTTCGGGCATGTCATCCTGTCGCGCGAGGGTGACGGCCTGTTGCTGGTGGTCGACACGGATGACGACCAGATCGTGGACGATGTGCGGGTCTACTGCGATCAGGTCCAGAATGTGCAGGGTATCCTGCCGCTCAACGGCGATGTCTACGTTACGGGCACCGGCCCGCAGGGCAATGGCCTGTATTGCCTCTCGGACCAGGACCGGGACGGGCAATTGGAATCCGTGCGGCTGTTGTTCAACTTCGAGGGGGAGGTCGGCGAGCAGACGGCGCACGGCATCGTGTTGGGCCCTGACGGCTGGATCTACGTCGTATTGGGCGTGTACACATCGCCGCTCAAGGCCTATGACGCGGGCAGTCCGCACCGCAACTATTACGAAGGGGACCTGGTGCGTCCGCGTTACGAGGATCCGCGTGGGTACGGGGTGGGGCGCAAGGTGCCGGGCGGGGTGATCCTCCGCACGGACCTGGACGGCGACGTGGTCCAGTTGGTCGCGGGCGGCCTGCGGAACGTGCACGACCTGGCGTTCAACCGCGACGGCGAGCTGTTCATTCACGACAGCGACACGGAGTCGGACATCGGGACGACCTGGTACCGCCCCACGCGTCTGTGCCACATCCTGCCGGGCGGCGAGTACGGCTGGCGCAGCGGCTGGGCCAACTGGCCCGAGTACTACGTCGATGTGCTGCCCTCGATCGCCGACACCGGGCGCTCGTCCCCCACCGGCGCAGTGTTCTACGATCACGCGAAATTCCCCGACGCGTATCGCGACGCGTTGTTCCTGGGCGACCGGTCGGAAGGGCGGATCCTCGTGGCGCGCCTGCGGCCTGACGGCGCGTCCTACTCGGCCGAGGTCGAGACCTTCCTGTCCGGCCGGCCGCTGAACGTCACGGACCTGGAGGTCGGCCCGGACGGCTGGTTGTACTTCATCACGGGCGGGCGCGGCACCGGCGGCGGCCTGTACCGGGTCATCTGGACGGGCGATGGGGCGGACGACCCCGTCGCGTTGGGCACCGGTATCGCCCCGGCCATCCGACAGCCGCAGTTGCAGAGCGCCTGGGGGCGGCAGGCGGTGGCCAAAGTGCAGCAGCAGTTGGGCAGCGACTGGGGACCGATGCTCTTGGGCGTCGCGCGCAGCACGGCGAACCCCACGGCCTATCGCACGCGTGCGCTGGACCTGATGCAGCTGTTCGGCCCGACCCCCGAGATCGGGCTGCTCTTGGAACTGTCCCACGACAAGAACGAACTGGTGCGGGCCAAGGCGGCGGAGTTCATGGGCCTCTATGGCAACGCAGAGACGCGCGAACGCCTGCTGGACCTGCTTGAGGACTCCGACCACCGCGTGCGCCGCAAGGCGTTGGAGGCGATCGTGCGCGCGGGGCAGCAGGCGCCGGCGGGCACCGTGATCCCGCTGTTGGCGTCGGACGACCGCTGCGAGGCCTGGGCCGCCCGCCGCGTGCTCGAATGGAGCCCGGTCGAGCAGTGGCGCGACGCCGTGCTCGAGTCCGAGCAGCCGCGCATCTTCATCCAGGGCGCCCTGGCGCTGATGATCGCCCAGCCGTCCGCAGAGGATGCGTTCGCGGTCCTGGAGCGCAGCAGCCAATTCCTGGCCGACTTCCTGAGCGACCGCGACTTCGTCGACATGCTGCGTCTGATGCAGGTGGCCATGCTGCAGGGCGATGTCGCGCCGGAGGAAATGCAGACGCTCGGCGCCCAGCTGGCGGAGGAGTTCCCGGCGGACAACCTGATCATGAATCGTGAACTGATCCGCCTGCTCGTCTACCTCCAGGAAGGCTCGATCATGGACCGGTATTTCGAGTACCTCGACTCCGACGTGCCCGGCCCGGACAGAATGCACGTGGCCATGCATCTCCGGTTCTTGACCGCCGGCTGGACGCTCGAACGTAAGGAAGCGTGGTTCGAGTTCGTCACGCAGGCGAAGAGCTGGGACGGCGGCAGCGGCTATCCTTTGTACCTGGGCGCCGCCGCGCGGGATTTCGCCCGGCAGCTCTCGGAGGAGGAGAGCGTGGAGATCCTGCAGCAGGGCGCTCAATGGCCCGACGCGGCCCTGGGGGCGCTGTACAAGCTGCCCCGCGACCTGGACGACGACCTGCGTGAGGCGTTGATCCGGCTCGACGAGACCATCGATCAGCGGAAAGACTCGGCCAGCTGGCAACTGATGGTCGGCATCGTCGCGGTACTGGCCCGCAGCGGCGACGACGCGTCCATGGCCTACCTGAGGACCGTCTGGGACCGGAACCCGGAACGGCGGGAGCCGGTCGCCATGGGGTTGGCTCAGGCGCCTGGCGGCGAGAACTGGCCCTACCTGGTCCAGAGCCTGCCGGTGCTGGAAGGCGTGACGGCCCGCGAAGTACTCCAGCAACTGGCCACCGTCGACCAGGTGCCGGACGATCCCGAACAGATCCGGCAGGTGATCCTGTGCGGCCTGCGCCTCGGAGAGGAGGGCGCCGACGATGCGGAGCTGCTGCTCGAGCACTGGACCGGCGAGGAGCTGGACGCCCGGTCGGACCGGTGGCAGGACCGGCTCGCCGCCTGGCAGCGCTGGTTCGTCGAGACCTACCCCGACCTGCCGGCGGCCGAGTTGCCTGTCGACACGGCCGCCAACAAATGGAAGTATGAGGAGCTGCTGGAGTTCGTCACGGGCAGGGAAGGCCAACGCGGCGATCCGGCGCTCGGCGCGCTGGTATTCGAGAAGGCGGACTGCGCGAAATGCCACCGGTTCGGAGACCGGGGCGAGGTGATGGGGCCCGATCTGACCACGTTGGCCAAACGGCTCACTCGCAAGGAGATCCTGCAGTCGATCCTGTACCCGTCCCACATGATCTCCAGAGAATACATCTCTCACAACATCCGGCTGACGGACGACCGGCAGATCCACGGCATCGTAGCGCCCGGCGCGGCAGGCGAAAAAATCGTGCTCAACACGGACGGCGAAAAAGTCCTGATCGCCGAAGCGGATATCGACCAGATCACGCCGAGCAAGTTGTCTTCCATGCCCGACGGGGCGCTTAAGGACCTTTCACGCCAGGAGATCGCCGACCTGTTCGTGTACTTCACCACCGGCCCAACCCAGACGGTGGCGCTGCAACCGCCCGAAATCGACCGGCCGAAGAAATCCAACGAAGACGTGCTGTTCCGGTAATAGGCGCTCCTGCCCCGAGCCACTCGGCGGATTGCCGATCTTCGACTCCTCCCGATGCCGCTCGACACGGCGCGTCGCGTGCACCGGTCGGCTCCGTGACCCGCGCGCCGGCCGCCGGCTGTGCGCGCGGCTCAGTCGTCCGCCGCAGCCTGCCGCGCGCGGCGGCCTCGCAGGAGCTGCTCCCAGGCGGCGGCCAGGACGACGATCAGGGACGACAGGATGACGATCATCGCCCCGGTCGGCAGGTCGGTCAGCGCGGAGACCAGGAACCCGCCCAGGCCGCTGGCGGCGCCCAGGCCGGTCGAGACGCAAAGCATCTTGCCGTAGCCGCGGACCAGCCGCGAGGCGGCCACGGCCGGGTTGGCCAGCAGGCTGTAGATCATCAGCCCGCCCACCGTCTGGAAATCCACGGTCATGACGACGCTGGCCAGCAGCAGGAACAGCGTCCACACGAGCGTGACGTGCACGCCGGCCGCCGCCGCGTGCGTGCGCGAGAAGAGGATCGCGCGCATCTCCTTGTAGAACGCCGCGACAAACAGCAGCTCGAGGACGCTGGCCGCCACCATGATCCACACGTCGCGCCACCGGCAGAAGGCCAGGCTGCCCCACAGCAGGTTGCGCACCTCGTTGTCCGAAACGCCGTATACGCTGAAGAGCCCCAGCCCCAGGAAAGCCAGGCCCATCGTCAGCGAGAAGAGGATGCCCAACACCACGTTCATGTCCGCGCGGATCGTCTGCGGGTCCACCGCACCCACCAGCACGGCCGAGAGCGCCGCCGCCGCCAGGGCCGGGATCAGCAGAGCCGTGCCGGTCATCCCGGCCAGCGCCCCGAATACCGCGCCCGCCAGCGCGGCATGGGCGATGCAGATGCCCAGAAACGGAATCCGCATGCCGACGATGTAGCTGCCCAACAGCCCGGTGGACGCGCCCGCCACCAGGCCGGCGCACATCACGGGAGCCCAGAACAACAGGTCCATCACCGGATTCCCTCCGGGGTCTGCGGAACCAGCACGTAGCGGCCGCCCTGCTGCAGCACGTCCAGGTTGCTGCCATACAACGCCTCGACGCACCGCCGCGTGAGCACGTCGCGACACGCGCCCTGTGCGGCCACGCGACCGTTGCGCAGCACCACGACCCGACTGGCCGTCGCCGGGATCACCTCCAGATCGTGACAGACCAGCACGATCGTCAACGCATGCTCGCGGTGCAGCGTCTCGAGCGTCGTGACCATCTGCTCGCGCCAGAACACGTCCAGATTGGCGGTCGGTTCGTCCAGCAGGAGGATCTCCGGCTCCTGCACCATGGCCATCGCCAGCATGGTCTTGCGCTGCTCGCCGCCGGAGAGCGCGCTGTACGATTGCCGCGCCAGCCGGGCAAGGCCCAGGCGGTCGATCCAGGTGTCGATCAACTTCCAATCCCGCCTGAGAAGCGGCCGCCACAGGCCCGCGCGGCCGGTGCGCCCGATGGCGACCACCTCGCGCAATGTCAAGGGCATCTCGCTGCCCGGCGCCAACACCTGGGCCAGGTACGCGACGCGGCGGCGAAGCCGCGTGATCGCTCGGGAGGAGAGACGACCGACGTCGTCGCCCAGGACCCGCACGCGCCCAGGCGCGGGGCGGACTACGCCGACCAGGCAGCGCAACAGCGTGCTCTTGCCCGCCCCGTTCGGGCCCAGCACCACGACCACGTCGCCGGCCGGCACCTCGAGCCGATCCACCGACAGGATCCGGCGGCGGTCGCGCCAGATCTGAAGGGCGTCGACTTCCACGGCCAGGCGGGTCACGGTTCGACTGCCTTCACCAGCGAGGTCACGTTGTCGCGCACCAGCCGATCGAAGGAGTCCGCGCCTTGGCCGTCCGGGAAATTGCCGAAGACGACGACCTTCGCGGCGAACCGATCGGCCAGCGCGTCAGCCGCCTGCCGCCCTTGAGGAAGGTTCGCGATGATCCACTGCACGCCGCCCTGGCGGCCCTCTTGGACCGCGTCCTCCATCTCGCTCGGCACGCTGGTATCCGCCGTCGGGAACGTGCCCACGACATTCAGGCCCAAGGCGCGGCAGAACGCGGCCTGGTGGCCGCTGGCCAGGACCGGCGCGCCGGTCAGCCCGGCCGCCTCGATCTGCGCGCGCGCCCACGCGTCCAGCTCGGCCATCCGCCCAGCCGCCGCCGCCAAGCGGGCGTCCGCCTCCGCGCGCGACACGAGTTGCTCACCCACCAGCGTCTCGGCCACTTGCCGCGCCGCCTCCAGGTAACTGGCCGGCTCGCACAGCCCGCCCGACACATGGACGCCGACGATCCGCGGCGGCCGGCTGCCCGGTCCGGTCAACCGCGCATCGAGCGATTGCTGGAAATCGAAACGGATCAACAGCCGGCAATGCCGCGCCTGACGCACCTGGCTGGGCCGCAAATCGAAGTGCCCGGGACACATGCCCGGTTCCGCCAGGGCGAGCAACGCCACATCCTCGCCCGCCAGCTCCTTGACCACCGCGACCAGGAACGGATTGGACACGCCCAGCGCCGGCACGTCGCCCGCCTCCTCCAGAGGCACAGTACCGGAGAACGGCCCGGTCGGGCCACCACAGCCGCCCAGCGTGATCGCTACCAGCAATGCCAGCCGGCCAAGATACCACCGACCCATCCTCAAGACTCCCTCGACGAGCAACACATGAACCGCCCGCGGGCGGCACCCTCCCCCGGGGCCGCACGGCGGAGGCCCTCTCGATGTCCAACGTCCGGCGCGCGCACGGACGCGACCTATTATCGCCGCGCGCAAGGCGGCTCCGCAATCCCCGGCCACCCCGCTTGACACGCGCCGCCTCGGCGATAGAATCACGGATAATACAAATCACTGTCAGTGTAATACACCAGGACAACAAGCCGCGAGGTGGCGTCGCAGCTGCGTGGCTGCGGCCGTTCGCGTCCCGGGCCCTGGCCTACCACGTGAGGGTGCATCCATGATTATTCGGCACGGCAATCGGTCCCGCTGCGGCATGCTGTTCGTACTCGGCGCACTGCTGGTCGTCTGGCTCAACACTTCACCCGCACTGGGCGATATCGTCTTCACTCCGACGCTCCATATGGAGCTTCAGGCTGTGTTGTATGGTCCTGACGACGTGCAGGGAGCCTCTGACTGGCCGGCTGGTGGGGGAGAGCCGTATCCGATCCAGCTGACGGGCGTGGTGATCAACAACCCGTGGGATATGCTCGACTACGACAACACGGCAGTCCAACCGCAGTGGCAGATATTCGTGCAGGCTGCGGCCGCGGGCGACTACGGCGGCACCGCGGCGTACATGCGCAAGTACATCCCTTGGGACAAGGATCAGAACTACACAGACGAGGAGTGGAGTGCTGAAATGGCTCGCCTCAACCACCCGGACGGCGTTTCGGATCCGCTCCAGCGAGGCGATCGCATCACAATCAACGCCCGCGCCCCCGGCATGCCTTATAACGGCAAGTACAATGTGAACAAGAAGCACCTGAAGGACGAGAAATACAATTTCGATATCGAGATACTCGAACGCGGGATCGACCTTGCGACCCTGGCCTCGCACATCACCTTGGCGGACCTGACGACGGGTGGCGATGACGGGTTCATCTTTGATGGCACGCGCGCGACGGGCTGTGAACACTACCAAGGCAGCCTGGTACACCTGGACAACCTGCTGCTGGTCGATCCGGAGAAGTGGGGTCTTTACCAGACCGTGACGGTGCAACAAGGCGATTTGACCTTCCCGATGCTGGTGGGCCTGGATCCGAGTCTCGACCTGATCGACGCCAACCTGTTGGCCACCAACCCGTTCAGCGTCATGGCGATCCTGGACCAGGAAGATCCAAACACACCGGAGAGTCCGGGGTTCGTTCAGGGATATCGTCTCTGGTTGACCAACGCGGGCGACTTGACCGCCGTGCCGGAGCCGGCCGGCCTGGTGCTGGTCCTGCTGGGCAGTCTGTTCATGTACCCGATTATGCGCAAGTGGGGCCGGTCCCGGAGGGGTTAGGGAGTGCCGCGCGGCATGCGAGTGCAACGCAGAGGATTCACACTGGTTGAACTCCTGGTGGTGATCGCGATCATCGGGATACTGATCGGGCTGTTGCTGCCCGCCGTGCAGGCAGCGCGCGAGGCGGGGCGGCGGGCGCAGTGTGCTAATCATTTGCGTCAGGTCGGCTTGGCGCTGCACAACTACCACTTGGCGCTCAATTCGTTTCCGCCGGGAAACATCAACAAGTCGGCCGGCCAGTGTCCGGGGATGCCGGAACCTGCGACGTCCTACTCGACGCGGTTCGGCAACTGGCTGATCGCCATCCTGCCGTACATGGAGCAGGCGACGCTGTACGACCAGTACGACTTCCGATACCGCAACGACGGGCCCGAGAACCGACAGGTGCGGGAGGCGCTCGTAGCGAGCTACGTCTGCCCGAGCGACAACGATGCGACGATCCCCGCAGTGCCCGCGACGGGCCCTGCGGCGCGCCTGGGGCTGGCGTACATGCCGGGCTCGTACCGCGCGGTGAGCGGCCGCAGCGACGATGGTCTCAACTACCTCGACTCCGAGATGATGTACCTGTACGACACGCGTTCGCGCGGCGCGATCCACATGGTGGGCGTGTGGGGTTTCCACACGGAGACCATGGCGCATGTCCGTGACGGCCTGTCCAACACCCTGATCGTCGGCGAATCCTCGACGCGCAGTAGCCCCGGTTTCCGCACCTTCTGGGCTTATCCATTCGCGTACTACGCCCTCTCGGGCGTGACGGATCAACCGCGCATCCTGTGGGGGGACTACGACCGGTGCACCGCGGAGCTCGATCGTGGATTGGACGCGCCGTGCAAGCGCGCCTGGGGCGGTCTGCACACGGCCGGAGTGAACTTCTGCCTGGCCGACGGCTCGGTGCGCATGATCAGCGACACGGTCGACATGGTGTTGCTGGGCAACCTGGCAACGATCGCGGGTGGGGAGCTGGGCGAGTTGCCGTAGGGGTCAGTCTCGGGTGGTGCCGCGCGGGCCGGGCCGGCCCGGGGGCGCTGGACCATTCGCCTTCACGATCCGCGTGTTGAGAAGGGCCGGGGTTGATTGGTCACGTATAGGAAGGGCCCTTTGCCATGCCGCACGACACCGACTGTTCTAAAGCGGCGCACGACCCGCGGATAGGCTTCTTCGACGATCTGGCGGCGCGGTGGGACGAAGTGGGCCAGGACCCGGCGGCGACGGTGGCCCGTTTGACCGAGGTGGCGGGCCTGCTGGGTTTGCGGCCGGGCTCGGACCTGTTGGAGGTGGGCTGCGGCACGGGCCAGATCACGGGCTGGCTGGCCCGCCAGGTGGCCCCCGGGCGCGTCGTGGCGGTGGATTTCGCCGACGCGATGCTCGACCAGGCGCGGCGCAAGGGGCTGCCGGCCGAGTTCCTGTGCGCCGATGTCTGCCGCGACCCGCTCGGTGACCGGTGTTTTGACGTCGCGCTGTGCTTCCACTCCTTCCCGCACTTCCGGGACCAGCCCGGCGCCTTGAAGAACCTGGCACGCGCGCTGCGCGCACCAGGGCGTTTGCTGGTGGTGCACCTGGCCGGCAGCGCCAGCATCAACGCGTTTCACGACGAGGTGGGCGGCGCGGTGGCCGGCGACCACCTGCCGTCGCGCGCGGAGTGGGAGACCCTGCTGGCGGCCGTCGACATGGAGATCCGGGAATACCACGATCGTGAGGATCTGTTCCTGCTGGCGGCCGGCGCCGCCCGGCGCGCGGCTGTGCCGTGACGGCGGTGGGGGTCCGGCGGGCGCGATCAGGTGGCTGACACGGCGCTGTTAAGCAGCACACGGTTACGGTTCGGCTCGTCCGACTGGATCCGCCCGTCGCGCAGCCGGATGATACGCTTGGTGTGCTTGGCCACGTCATCCTCGTGCGTGACCATGATGATGGTCTTGCCCTGGCGGCTGAGTTCTTCGAAGATCAGCAGGATTTCTTCGGTGGTTCTGGTGTCGAGGTTTCCGGTCGGCTCGTCGGCGAGGATGAAGTAGGGGTCGTTCACGAGGCTGCGCGCGATGGCCACGCGTTGTTGCTGGCCGCCCGAGAGCTGTGTGGGGCGATGGGTGAGCCGGTCGGCCAACCCGACCATTTCGGCCAGGCGCAAGCAGCGTTCGCGGTCCTCGGGTGCCAACCGCCCCTGGTAGTAGAGGGGGACTTCGATGTTCTCGACGACCGTCAGTTGGGGGATCAAGTTATACGACTGGAACACGAACCCGATGCTGGTGGCCCGCGTGCGCGACAGCTGGTCGTCGTTCATCAGGCTCACATCGTCGTCGCCCAGGAAGAGCGAGCCGCTGGTGGGCCGGTCCAGGCATCCGAGGACGTTGAGCAGCGTGCTCTTGCCCGACCCGGACGGGCCCATGATCGACACGTAGTCGCCGACCGGCACATCGAACGTCACGCCGCGCAGCGCGTGGACGGTCTCCCCCTTGAGGACGTAGTCTTTCTTGAGATCGACGAGTCGGGCCGCGACAACCATCCGGCAGTACTCCAGCGGTAGAGGAGTCTCTATTGTACACCAGGCCCGGGCGGGCACGAACCGTGCTAATCCAGAAAGTCCCCTTCCTGGAGCCGTTGCGGGACATAGACCTCGGTGACGTAGCTGATGTCCTTGCTGATGAGGGCTTCCACTTCGAGTTTGAAGCCGTTGCGGAGCATCAGTTCGATTTCCTTCTGCCAGGCCTTTTTCTTCTCGAACCACGGGTACTTGGCGATCTGCTTGGCGCGGCGGACATCGGTATCCTTCAGGTTGATCTTGACGCTGGGCGAGAGCTCGCAGCGTTCGAAGTCCTTGCTGCGCAGGCCGATGTAGCGGGCGTCGGGGATGGCCATCCGCTTCGATTCGTAGGCCAGGTTGATCGAGCCCTGCTTGATGACGCTGTAGATGTAGTATCCCCAGGGGTCGTTATCCAGGAGGCAGTAGACGGGCAGTTGCAGTTCGTTGTGCAGCCGGTTGAGCATGCGGCGGACGCCGCGCGGCGGCTGGCCGCCGCCGTGCGTGAGGATGCACTGGTGGGTGCGCCAGAACTTGTCCTCGTTGAAGCGGCTCCAGACCGTGTCTTTTTCGACATGCAGGATGAACCGGGCCTGGTGTTCCTTGAACACCATCCGGTGCGGCTCGACGATGGAGGGGATGCTGTACCCGCCGGACCCCATCCGCGCGCAGTCGATCTCGTCGCCGCTGTCGACCAGCACGATGGGGCCGACCATGGAGCCGGCGCTCTTGGCGTACAAGTGCAGCTCCTCGCGCATGGCGTTGAGCATGACTTCCACATCTTCGATCACCGGGTCGCAGTCGTCTTGCGAATCGAACGTCTCCTCCTTGGTGCCGGCGATGGTGTGTTTGAGCATGTAGAACAGGCCACGGATGCTCGTCGTCTTGCCCTGTTCGACGAGCCGTTTGCAGCCGCTGCCGACCAGCATCGTCTGCATGTAGCTCTTGGCCTGCGACAGATTGAACAGTTCGCGGCGGTTCTTGCCGCTGCCCATCTCGATGAACCGCTTCGACCGGTTGTACTGCACGTTGCTCAACGACCGCGAGGGGACGTCCAGATGCGGCGCCTTGCGGCGCGCGGCCATCTCCACGACGCCATCGGCCAGTTCCGTGAGCGATTGCAGCGTGCGCTGGTCCTGCGGCGTGAGCACCGCGCCCGCGCCGGGGTCGGAGGGGGCGGCAGTTCGGCGTCGCGTCTTCTTGGCCATGGTCGGGTCATCCTGCGAGAGGCGCGGCGCGGGGCGGCGCGGCGCGCGGTTCAAAACAGTCTCCGCTGCGGCTCGGGCGGGGGCGGGGCGGCGAGCACGAAGTCCTCGGCCTGCTGTTCGACAATCAACACGTTGTCGCCGTAATCCGCGGCCTCGTCCTGGCCGTCCGCCACGCGCCGGCCGCGCTCGTCAAACCGCGCGTCGGCCTCGGCGGTCTTCTTCTTGGCGACCTCCAGCAGCTGTGCATACAGGCTGTCGCGGTCGGCCCCGTTGATGGTGCTCACTGCCGAGGCGACTTCGCCCAGGTAGCGGAGGAAGATGTTGCGCCGTTCGCCCTCCTGGGCGGCCCGCTGGCGCCGCCGCAGGTACATGCCGAGCTTGCGCCCCACCGCCTGCAGGCCAAGGCGCAGCTCCTTCTCGATCTCCGGGTAGCCGGCGATCGCCTCCTTCGATTCACTGGTAAACGGCACCCATACGCTGGCGATGTGGACCATCACGCTCACCGGGCCGTTGGGCAACGAGCCGCGCGATTGGCTCAGGCCATACGCGCGCCAGTTCGTGTTGATCACCGCTTCCGTGATCGCGCAGTCGCGCTGCTTGAACTGGAGCGGCACGCGGTTCGCATAGCGCAGCACCTGGATCGACTGGCCCTCCGATACATTCACGTTCCGCATGGCGTGGTGCAGCGTCTGGATGTCTTCACGCGACAGCTTGCCGGGCGAGGTGCGCGTGCCGAACTCGGCCTCCCGGATGATCTGATCGGCGGCGACCGGCCCGATCCCCTCGAACGTGTTGATCAGGAACTGCCGCAAGGTGCGGGCGTCGCTCTCATGCAGCAGCTTCTGGAGCAGTTCGAGCGAGATCTTCTGCACGGCGCTGGTGCCCCCATAGGCCAGCCCCACCTCGATCTGGAACGGGTTGCCGCGATACACGGCCGGCGGTCGGGTGCTGGCACAGTAGAACTCGCCGGGCACCACGTGGTGCAGGCCTTTCAGGAGCAGTTCCTCGCCGATCGGGACCACGCAGTCGGTGGCCGGCGCGCTGATCTTCGTCTGCTGGATGGCCTGGAACAACGAGTCCGCTTCTTCCCGGCCGATCTTGCGCGTCGAAGCGCGGGGGCTCAGCTTCGCCGCCTGGCAGATGCGGCGCGCCACGGACGGACTGACGCGCGAGAAGGAGCTCGCCAGGAACTGCGTGATGGTGGTTGCCTTGGTGGCCTTGAGCATGGTCACCAGGCGACCCAGCTCCACACCGTAGGGATGCGGCTTGATCTCCTTCGGCTCCGCGGGCAGCAGGGACGTGGACCGGCGATAGGTCGTCTGGACGCCTTCGGGGTCCGTATAATGCAGCGTGACGTGGGGGTTGGCGATCGCGGTCTGCTGCAGGTAATCGTCCACGCTCCCGCGGCCGCGCTGGTACTTCCCCTCCAATTCGATCGTCACGCGCGTGCCGCTGGCCACCTCCGCCGCCGGCCGGCCGTCCTCCGGCGGATCGTAGTGCGACGCCCACTCGATGCCGTGACGCTGCATGTACGCCAGCCCGGGCGCGCCCGGCGGGATGTCCACCCCCTCGCCGCGCCCGTTGAGGATCTCCGGGTTGTTCTTCTTCGTGTCGATCTGGATTTCGTAATAATGGGCGGCCTTTTTCGACGAGATCTTCGAGATGATCTTCACCGGCTTGCCGGTGGTCAGCATGCCGTACATGCCCGCCGCGCTGATCCCGATCCCCTGCTGGCCCCGACTCATCCGCAGCCGGTGGAACTTGGACCCGTAGAGCAGTTTTCCGAAGATGAGCGGGATCTGGGCCTTCATGATGCCCGGACCGTTGTCCTGCACCGCGACGCGGAACCGGTCCGCCTGCGTCTGTTCCAGGTGCACCCAGACCTCCGGGACAATCCCAGCCTCCTCGCACGCGTCCAACGAGTTGTCCACCGCCTCCTTGACCGTCGTGAGCAGCGCTTTGCGAAGGTTGTCGAACCCCAGAAGGTGGCGGTTCTTGGCAAAGAACTCGCTGACCGAGATGTCGCGCTGCTTGGCCGCCAGCGTTTCGGCCGTGACTCGCCGTCGCGGCCGGCCATTGCCGGAGGGCGGGTCGGCGCCGTCGGACGCCTGGCCGTTGTCGGGCGCGACCGCACGAGGGTTAGTTGTCCCGGGATGACCGGTCTGGGATCGACGTTTCACCGTGGCCAACGCTTGCTACTCCTTGCCCTGCGGGGACTCCGTTCTGGCACGGGGGGGAACCCACGCCAGCGGGCAGAACCCGCCACGGCGCGGATCGGCTGGGTGTGCGGGAAGACGGGTTCCAACGGTACCGATTATAGCGGTTAGGCAGGCCGCCTCCCAGCCTGCTTTTGTCCTGGGACCGTTCCAACTGATCCGTTTGTTCCAAACCGCAAATAAACCTGTACGGATGCCCCGGAGTTGACCGAGAAAACCTAATGGGTTCTGTGGCTGGCGCCACATCCCCGTACTTGAGAAGCCCCAGCGCGAGGATCACTGACCACCGGAGTGGTTTCCCCGCGGCCCTACCACGAGACCCGCCAGGTGCCTGGACCGCTGGCCGACCCCGCCGGGTCGGTCGCGCATCCGACCCGCCATCGGTCGCATTCCCCGCAGACGACATACAGGAGCGTTTCGATGCCTCGGAAATACGGAACCACCATGCTGTTGGCCGCCGCGCTGGTCGTCGGCACATGTGTCAACCTTGTCGGCACGGCCCAGGTGACCGCCCAGGAGGATGCCTGTTGCCCGGATTGCTGCCCCGGCCGGTGCCCGGTGCTGGGTAATGGGCCGCTGTCACGGCTCAACGACCTGCACAACAGCGACATCACGAACTGCCGGCCGCGCACGTACGGCCAGCCGGACCTGTTCTACAACTACTACGTACCCGACACGTGCGGAGGCGTTCCGGCCGCCATGTACCTCGCGCCGCGGCCGGTCCCGGCGTGGGTCGGGCACACGTACTACACCTATCAGCCCGTTCTGCCGCACGAGCTGCTCTACCCACACCATCGCACCTACTTCCGCTACTACGATCAAGGGCGCGGGCTGACACGCACGAGCGTCTCCTGGTACCGCCCGCCGCTGTCCGGCCTGCCCGCCCATATCCGGATCGCACGTTAGCGGCCGGAGTTTCCGTACCGACGAGGGGATTCGACCCATGAGAAAAAACGTGTTCTGCCTGACGCTGGCCGCCGCCCTCCTGTCCCTTGCGCTGCCCGACGCGTCCGCCGGTTGTCCGCGGTGCGTCGCCAACACGTGGGGCGAGCGATTTGCACGGACGATGCCGTGGCACGGCCAGTACTACTATGCGCCCTGGGGTGCGCCCGTGGCGCTCGTGGTGCCACCCACAGCCAACATGCACACCAGCATGGGGTGGGGCGTCACCCAGACCGAAATGATGCCGATCTACCACCAGTTCCGCCGTCCGTATCCAGGAGACGGGGCCGGCACGGGCGTCGGCTTCCTGTCCACACCGCGGTGGCCGAGCCACACCGATCAGTTCGGCGTGTATTACGTCCGCGGCCCGTGGAAATAGCGGAACGCCTCGGACCGCCGATCGACACGCGTCGAGGAATCACTACGGATCGGGCGGCCGGGCTACTCATGCCGGCCGCCCGCTGCCGTTTACTCTCCGTCCTGCTCGGGCAGTTCCTCTTTGAACGGCAGCCTGTAGAGAATCAGGATGTGCTCGGCGCCCGTCTCCTTGGACACGAGCGTCTTGACCGCGTCCGGCGTCACGTTCTTGAAGCGGTAGTCGTGCGAGATGATGCGCGTGCCCGGCTTGAGCTTGGCGATCTTCGGCTGGAGCCGTTCCAACATGCCGGGCAACAGGTACATGGGCAGCACGGTCGCCTCGCTCAGGTCGGCCTCGAACAGGTCCTCTTCCTTGATCGTCACCAGGTCCGACACACCGTTCTCCTTGGCGTTGTCGCGCGCCTTCTGAGCGAGTTCCGGGACGATCTCGAAACCGACCCCGCGACACCCGCGCTTCCTGGCCGCCTGGACCACGATCCGCCCATCGCCGCAGCCCAGGTCGTAGATCACGTCGCTTTTCTGGACTTGGGCCATCTCCAGCATCTTCTCGACGATATCGTGCGGCGTGGGCACGTAGACGCACTCGGGACCTTTCTTCGGTTTCGGCTGGTCCGGGCTCGAGCCGTCGGCGAACAAGGACGCCGGCCGGCCGCACAGAACACAACCTGTGACGAGTATCCAAGATGCAATCGCGATCGAACTGATGTGCCGCATGGCGGTGGCTCCGCGATGGAAAGTGCCCCAGTAGTCCAGATCCGTTTACCGACTATTCCCCGTCGCCGAAAATGGCCAGTTTCGGCAAACGCTCTTCCAACTCCTTGGTTTTCTTGGTGTCCATGTTGCATCCGTACACGTACAGCATGCGCAAATCCAGCAGGCCCACCAGTTCGAAAAGCTCGGTGGCTCGGACGTCGCAGCGCGAGATGTTCAGCACGCGCAGTTTGGCGAACGGTCGCAGATAGGCCATGCTGGCGCCGGTCACGCGCGTGTCGGACAACACCAGCGTGTCCAGCTCTTTCAGGCCCTGCAGCTCCTTGATCGCCGCATCGGTGATCTCGGTTCCGGCCAGGTTGATCACCTCCAGTTTCGACAACTTCCGGATATGCGCGATGCCTTGGTCGTCGATCTTCGTGTTCCGGAGCGACAGCGCTTTCAAGCCGGTCAGCTTCTCCAGGGCGGCCAGCCCGGCGTCTGTGAGCCGGATGTCGTCCAGGTACAACCGCTGGAGCTTGGCCAGGCCGCCCAGGTGCGCCATGCCGGCGTCGTCCACGGCCCCGCCCGTGATCTCAACCGCCTCCAGGCAGGGCAGTTTCCTGAGGTGCTGGAGGTCGTCGTTCGTGACTTTGGACTCCGTGAACTCCACGAGCCGTACATGCCCCTGGTCGTTCCGGTCGATGATGGCGCCGAGGTTCTCGAGCGCCTCGATCGCGGCCACCTCGCCGGCATCCACGCTCGGCGGCGACTCCGGGGCAACCACCGGCGACGCATCCGACGTGCGCTGCGGACGGTGCGGCGACGCCTCGCCCAGCGACTGCCCGGGGCCGCACCCGGCTATGCAGATCGCCATCACCAACACGAGATTCGCAAGTGCGTGTGTCATACCCATCCTATTGCAATGGCAGCCGTGTTACGTCCACGTAGACATATTGCCCATGATTCTGCTCCGCCAGGCGCGCCAGGAAATTCGCAACGCCCGGATCCGGCCCCACACCGAACTCCACGACGTTGATCGTCGCTCCAACCCGCTCGTTGCGGCGCAGGATGTCCGCCAGCTCCTTAGCCGACAGCGGCGGCTCGCCGGCATCCGTCACCAGGAAGATCACGTCCGGCCGCATGCCCAGCGCGAGCTTCAGCGCGTCCATGTGCCGCGTCCCGCCGTTGGCCTCCATGCGACGCACAAAGGACTCTGCCCGCCGCTTGGTCGCCGCGTCTGCAAATAACATCCGCGGGTTCTGCGGGTAGTTCGGATTAAAGACCGTCGGCCGGTCATTGTAAAACACAATCTGGAACCGGTGAATCCGATCAAGGTCCGCCAGGCTGGCCAGCAGCTCCCGCTTGGCGCCCGCCAGAGGTCGGCCACCAAAATCGTTCATGCTGTTCGAGCGGTCGAAGACATACACGAAACTGGTGCCCGTCGCGTGCGAGCCGAAGACGCTGGTTTCCACCTGGTCGCTGCCGAGTCGTGGCGGGTCAGCGGGCTTTCTGGACGCGCCGGGCGCATCGGCGGGCTCGGCCTGGGCGCCGGGGCCGGCCGCGGCCGGCCGGTCGTCCGGTCTTGCCGGCGCTTGCTGGCCGATGGCGGACAGGGGCAAGAGCAGCACGAGCAATGCCGCGCCGAGCGCCGCCGCGCGAGTCCGGCTGGACATCGCTTGCCCGGCTGGTCGATCTTCCTCTAAGCACGCGATGCGCAGCGATGGCCACCGGGTTGCATGCGGGAGCAGCAGCAGGTGCATATTCACAACCGCTTGTGTCACAAGAGATTAGGGCCCTTCCCCTGGTTCCAGTCTAGGGCGTGGTACGCGCGGCGTCAACGTGTTCCAGGCCGGCTCGACATCCGGATCTCCCTGGACCTGGACGATCTGAGGGCTTAACCTTGCAGAGGGTCCGGGACGTGCGTCCGGTGGGCTGTCCGCCGGCGCTCGGGTGTTGTCGTCCGGTTTTTTTTATGGCTTGAGGTGCCATGGCCCCCGTCTGTGATCACGCGACTCTCCAGATCGTCCATTATCCGCACCCGACATTGCGGAGGATATCGAAGCCCGTACGACGGGTGGATACCCTGCTGCGCGACACCGTGCGGCGCATGTTCGAGCTGATGTATGAGGCCCGCGGGATCGGATTGGCTGCCAACCAAGTGGATCTGCCGCTGCGTTTCTTCATTGTCAACGTGAAGGGCGATCCGATCGAAGGGGAGGAGTTGGTGTTCATCAACCCGGTCTTGAGCCGCCCCAAGGGTCGGGAGGAGGCCGAAGAAGGCTGCCTGAGCCTGCCCGACCTGTATGGCAAGGTCATCCGCCCCAAACGCATCCGCGTCAACGCGTTCGGCCTGGACGGGCAGGAGATCAACACGGATCTGGAAGGCATGTTGGCGCGGGTCGTGCAGCATGAAACCGACCATCTGGACGGCGTGGTGTTCACCGACCGCATGAGCGCGGACGATCAACAGGACGTCGCCGGTCCGCTCGAGGCTTTCGAAACGGACTTCGCGAGCCGCCGTCAACTCGCGGAGATCCCCAGCGACGCGGAGATTCAAGCCCGGCTGCTGGAGTGGGAGAAACGCTACTGCTGAGTCCCGGACACGGTACGCGCGCACGTTGCGGAGTCGCGGTGGAGCCACGCCGATGCGTCTGATCCTGATGGGAACTGGTCCGTTTGCCGTCCCGACGTTCCGCGCTCTACTCGCCTCACGCCACCAAGTCGCGGCGCTCGTGACGCGGCCGGTGCCGGCGGCGCGCGGTCGGCGCAAGGGGCCGATCAACCCGGTGCGCGATGCGTTTGCCGCGTCCGGCCTGCCGCTGTTCGACCCGGTCGACGTAAACGACCCGGCGTGTTGGCCCCATCTGCGCGCGTGGAACCCGGACCTGTTTGTGGTCTGTGACTACGGTCAGATCCTCTCGGACCAGACTTTGCAGATCGCCGCTCGCGGCGGCATCAATCTGCACGCGTCACTCCTGCCCAAGTACCGCGGCGCCGCGCCGATCAACTGGGCGATCTGGCAGGGAGAAACGCATACCGGGGTGACGGTGATCCACATGACGCCCCGCCTGGACGGCGGGCCCTGCCTGACGTCCGCGTGCACGGCGATCGGGCCGACCGAGGATGCGCCCGCCCTGGAGCGACGGCTCTCCGAGCTGGGCGTCCCCGCGGTGCTCAAGGCCCTCGACATGCTGGAGGCGTGGGACGGCCGCAGCGCGCTGGGAACACCCCAGGATCCCGCTCAGGCCACGCGAGCGCCTCGCCTGCAGAAGTCGCACGGCGAAGTCGACTGGACTCAGACAGCCGCCCGGATCGTCAACCAGGTGCGGGCGCTGCGGCCGTGGCCCGGCACCTATACCCACTACCTGAGCGGCGACGAGCCGATGCGGCTGATCCTCGAACGCGTCACGATCGACCAACTCCCGGTCTACCTGCCTGCCGGGCAGGTCCTCCACGTCGACAGCCGGGTCATCGTGGTCGCGACGGGTGACCAGGGGCTGGCAATCCATCAGCTCCAGCCGGCCGGCAAACGAGTCATGGACACCAGCGAATTCCTCCGCGGCCACGCGGTCCGAGTTGGAGACCGGCTGGGCGCCGGCGGCTGAGGGACCGGGTACGTGCGCTGGTCAGACGTGGCTGTGTAACCGCAGGGCCAGAGTCCGCCGTCAGGCGGACGACGTGAGCGCGCGCTGGACGCCGGCGGCCGGCATCTGAAGCCGCGTCGGGACAACTGTGCCGGCTGCTGAGCGAAGTGCGTGTGCCGGTCAGACGAGGCCTGTGTAACCGCAGGGCCAGAGTCCGCCGCCAGGCGGACGACGTGAGCGCGCGCTGGTCCATGCCGCTGCGCACGGGGGCCGGGCGAGGATTCGCTGCCGACCGCCTCCTCACAGCGCGCGGCGCGTTGGGCCTGCGGTTACACAGGTGGAGTCCGCCGCCAGGCGGACGGCGTGAGCGCGCGCTGGTCCACGCCGCTGCGCACGGGGGGCCGGGCGGGGACTCGCTGCCGACCGCCTCCCCCACAGCGCGCGGCCCGTTGGGCCTGCGGTTACACAGGTGGAGTCCGCCGCCAGGCGGATGACGTGAGCGCGCGCTGGTCCATGCCGCTGCGCACGGGGGCCGGGCGAGGATTCGCTGCCGACCGCCTCCCCACAGCGCGCGGCCCGTTGGGCCTGCGGTTACACAGGTGGAGTCCGCCGCCAGCCGGACGACGTGAGCGCGCGTAGACACCGGCGGGCTTCGGACCCGGGGCCCCTGC
>JBPOJB010000016.1:0-70385 GCA_052034005.1 Planctomycetota bacterium
AGCCTGTTGAAGAACAATCAGACGAAGAAGGTCGGCATCAAGAACAAACGGCTGGCCGCCGCGTTGAACGACGAGTATCTTACGGAAGTCCTTGTGGGGAAATGATTTTTGGTGCAATCGCCCTGGTCTCGTATTGGATCGTGTCGTCCTTCAGCGCCACATTGTCCTCCAGGTGTCCGGTGGCGATGAAGATGTCCCGGTCCCCATCGTTGTCGAAATCCACGAAGCCCACGCCCCAGGTCACCTGGCGGATCGCCGTGGCAAATGCGCCCGTTACGCGGCTGACGTCGTCGAAATAGCCCTGGCCCGAGTTCCGGAACAGCACGGGCATTTCGCCTTGATAACAGGTCTGCATGAAGTCGAGCCAGCCGTCGTTGTCATAGTCGCCGCAGTCCACCCCCATGCTCCCCTGCGCGTGCCCCGTCGCGTCGAACGCCGTGCCCTGGAACAAGGCGACTTCCGTGAACGTGCCGTCCCCATTGTTCTGGAACAGGAAGTTCGGGGTCATGTCGTTGCAGACGAAGATGTCGACGTCGCCATCGTTGTCGAAATCCGCACACACGCCCCCCATGCCGGTGCCCGCATACTGACCGATCCCGGAGGCGGCGGTGACGTCCGCGAACGTGCCGTCGCCGTTGTTGCGGTAGAACGTGTTCGTGTCCGGCTCATAAGCCAAGGGGGACGGATACGCGGAGATGCCGCGCAGCGTCGTGCGGCGGTGTTTTTCCAGCGAGAACTTGACGTAGTTCGAGACGAACAGGTCGAGCGCCGTGTCGTTGTCCGCGTCCAGGAAGCAGACAAACGCCCCGACACGGTGACCGTTCTCGACCCCCGCGCTCCCGGTCACGTTCCGGAATACGCCGTCGCCCAGGTTCTCGTACAGCACGTTCGGGCCGCAGTTGTTCAGGTACAGATCCTGGTCCCCGTCGTTGTCGTAATCGGCGGCCGTCACGCCCAACCCGTGCCCGGTGTCGCCGACCCCGGCGTGATCCGTGACATCCTCGAAGCGCCACCCGCCCAGGTTGCGCAGCAGTGCGTTTTTCGGCAGCGTCTCGCCCGGCGCCGGGGTGAGCGGCGCGCCGTTGAGGAAGTAGATGTCGATCAACTGGTCGCCGTCGTAATCGAACAGGGCCAGGCCGGCGCAGACGTACTCCACGATGTGATAGTCCCCCCGACTCCCGTCGGTGTGCTGAAACCGGATCCCCGTCTGCGGCGTGACGTCACGCAGGATGATCGGGCCGTCCGCACCACAGGCGGCCAGCAGCAGGGCCGCCCCCAGGCACGCCTGCCCTGCCGCCCGGCACACCGTTAACGCACCCGCAGTTCGTCGCGCCATTGCCGATACTCCGCGTTGTCCGGGTCGCGCTGGATCGCCGAATCCAGCGCGGCACGGGCCTGTTCCAGGTCGCCCAGCTGAGTGTAGCACAGGCCGAGTAGCGCGTAGTGCATGGCGACCGGTTCCAGCCGCACCGCCTCCCGCGCCAGCCGCACCGACTCCGGGTTGCCGGGCCGCGACTGCAGATAGACCTCGGCCAGCCCGGCATAGCCGCGCGCGGAGTCCGGCGAGAGTTGAATCACCTTCTGGAGCTGCGTCTCGGCCGCGTCCCACCGGCCCGCGTAGGCGTTGAGCGCTGCCAGTTGCAGGACGAGTTCCGGGTTCTGCGGGTCCGCCGCCACCGTGTGCTGACTCACCTGGATCGCGTCCGGCAAGCGGCCCACATCCAGCAGCAGCGAGATGAGGAACTGTCGGGCCGGCAGGTTCTTGGGGTCCAGGACGATCGCCTGGCGGACCAGCTGCTCGGCGATGGCCAGCTGGTCGTGCTGCTCATAGAGCCGCGCGGCATAGAAGATCGAGCCGGCGCAGTTGATGCGGGTCTGGAGAATGTCGAACTGTTCGGCCGTCAGCACCTTGGGCTCGTCCCGCTTCTGCTGGAGCAACGCGCGGGATTTCTCCAGCGGCTGCCGCGCGGCCTCGCGCTCTCCCAGGCGGGTCAGGACCGTGCCGAGTCCGAAATACGCCTCGCCCGAGGACGGGCGTGCCGCGATCACCGCCTCGAAGTTCCGCCGCGCCGCATCGAGGGCCCCGAGCTGCAACTGGAGCTGGGCCAGCGCCAGCAGGCCATCAGTGGCCGTGGGCACCCGCTTGACATACCGCTGCAACACGTCGGCCGCCTCCTGCACCCGCCCGTTGCGCGACAGCAGGTCGGCCAGCTGATGCGCCACCTCGGGCAGCGAATCGTCGACCTCCAGCGCCCGGCGCAGCAGCGGCTCGGCCGCCGCGTCGTCGCCCCGCTTAATGGCCAGCTTGGCCAGCCCGCTGCAGGCGTCTGGACGCAGCGGATTGAGCTCCAGGCAGCGTTCCCACGCCTGAGACGCCTCCGCCGACCGGCCCAGATAGTCGTAGATCCGACCCTGCAGGTCGTAGGCCATCGGGTCGTCCGGGAACGCCGCGACGACCTGGTCGGCCAAGTGCACCATCGCCGCCATCAGTTCCTCGTGCGTCTGGGCGGCCAGAAACTCCAACTCCTCGGTCGCGGCTGGTGCCGATTCACGTTCCGCCGCGCTGTCCCACTCATCCGGCGCAGGCCCAGCCGCCGCCGGCCCGCCGCCCTGGTCCAACCACCCGCCCGACATCCGCCAGTCCACGACAACCGCGACGACAACCGCCACCGCGACGACACCAACAGCGGTGCGCCACGGGTGGCGAAACCTGGCCGTGGCCGGCGGCGACCCGGCCGGGTCGCCCTGGCTCGGTTGCTCTGTTCGATCGCGCTTGCCCATATGCGCCTACTCTGCGCTCCATTGCCGGATGCTTCACTAATTCTTGTTGAGCATCCGCGCGCGCACAATAGACGCGCCCGGATTTCCCGGATGTCGGACGCGCCCCCATTGCCGCGCACGCTCCGACCATGCAGAGACCGGGCTCGAGCCGTCGACGTTCAACAGAAAGAGCCGAACCCCACGGGAGGCCGGCTCGCGATACGGAAGACACAGTACGCCCTACAGGACTCGAACCTGTAACCTACAGCTCCGTAGGCTGTCGCTCTATCCAATTGAGCTAAGGGCGCGCACTGCCCGCCGCCAGCGGCGGGGGCCCCAACGACGGTCTATCCTACCAGAACCGGCGGCGGCAAGGAACCCCGTCAGAGCGCGCCTTCCAGCCGCAACAGGCGGCGTTTCATCTCCAGACCGTGTGGGGCCGAGAAGCCGTGCAGGTGGCCATCGGCACCGATCACGCGATGACAGGGCACGATCAGCGGCACGCGGTTGGTGGCCATGACCCGGCCCACCGCACGCGCCGCCCGCGGCGAGCCGGCCCGCGCCGCAAGCTGCCCGTACGTGCAGACTTCGCCGCGCGGGATCTGCCGGCAGTGCTGGATCACCGCCCGCTGGAACGCGGTGCGGTCGGTCACATCGACATCGATGTCCAGCAGATCGTCCGGCACGCCGTCGGCGACCTGCTGCAAGCGCTTCATCAGCTTCCGCATGCGGGCGTCGAGCGTCCCGTCGGCAGTGAGTGCGCCCAGTGCCCCGAGCGCGGCGCTCTGGCTCGCGTGGCCGAACGTCAACTGGTAGACGCGCCCGCCACGCCAGGCCACGGCCATCCAGCCCAGGCTGCTGGGGAACGCGGCCACACAACACTCAACCACCGTCTGCCCACTCTGCGTCATGCGATGTCCCCTTGTCTCCGTTGCGCTGGTGCCTGACCCGCGGTCGTCGCGACGGGCGACGGCCTGGGAGACCCTCATGATATCACGGATGATCGACACAGACACCGTAGCACGCACCACGACGACGACCGGCCAACCACACGGCAGTCGACAGGCCTTCTCTCGATTGCCCTCTTTGACAGCCCGAACGCGGGCACCCTATACTGGGTCTGTACGCGATGCCCGAAACGGGTCGGTTGGTCCCCACGATGCCGGACTCCCGGCCGAATTAAGGAGCCCTGCTGATGTGTCGGTTTGACACGCTGAGCGATGACCACTACGTCAACATGAACCTGAACACGGAAATGGACCTTCCCCAGTCGCGCGACAGCGTGCTGCATTTCTTTGAGCAGATTCAGAAGATCTACCCGAAGATGCGGAACTTCTACGCCCGCGAACGCGGCGAGTATGTGCTGGAAGAAGAGAAGGAGCGGGGCAGTTACCGGTGGGCGACGATCGAGCTGCGCCGGGTGTGCTCGGGCTTCGTCAACCCGCCCTCGATTGACGATGCGCTCGAGCAGCATGCCCATGTGTTGGACATCGTGCCCTATGCGCTGACCGTCACGGCGTTGGACTGCGAGTCGCTCAACGTCATGTTCGGGTTCGATTTCACCTACCGGGGCAATCACAGCCAGCTTCTGGCCGACACCCTGGGCGTGGTGCCGGCGTTCGAGCGTTTCACGGAGATTCCGGGCGCGTCGATCCTCGGGCATGAGCCCTCCCTGCAACTGGCCCTGGACGACGACTGCCGCGTCCAATGCCGGTTGAGTTTCGAGACGCGGACCAGCGCGTATCACGTGCGGACCGGCGAGTACCCGGAGGAACAGTTGAGCGTGTACTTGACCGCGCGTCGCTATGGCGGACTCGATCCGGGCGAGACGTACGTCGCAGCCATGCAGCGTCTGGCGGCCGTCTGCCGCCGGCTGGTCGAGGACTGCGTGGCCGAGCAGATCCTGCGGCCGCTCCAAGAGGCAATCGCCATCAAGTGACCCGGCGGCCACGGGCGAGGCACGGCGCGCCCAGGCCGACCTGATCCGGCCTTAACCGTGGTCGTGCGCGCCACGGCCGCGTCGCCGGTTGCCACGGGGCCGGTTTCGCGATTCCCCGTCCCGGCGGCGGACTTCCAGGTTGGCCGCGACAATGACCGAGATGGCCTCCTCCCAGGTGGGGATCTTTTTATGCTTTGCCGGCCCCGTGCCGTCGCCCCGGCCCGCCCGGCTGCCGCGCGGATCCCGCGGGCGATCGTCGTCCGACTCGTCCAGATCCAGTTCGTCGTCACCGTCGGCATCCAGGTGATCGTCCAGGTCCGCATCGCCGACCGTGTCGTCCGCGTCCGCGCGACCCGGTCCGCGCGATGTCGGGCGGCGGCTGCGACGGCGCACACGGCGGCTGCGGTCGGAATCGGACGCCTGGTCCATGTCATCCTCGTCCGAGTCCGTGGCGACCTCGCCGGGCCGTACATGCTCGTGGTGCTCGTACTCCGCCTCGACCTCATCCAACTGCTCGACATCGTACGGCCCTCGGACATCCAGCGGCTCGTCGGCCCCCGGGTCATCCGAGAGCCGGGACGACGGACGTTCAGCCGCCTGGTCGCGGTCGGCGGGTGTCCGGCGTCGACGCCCTCGCCGACGCCGCCGCCGACTGGCCGATCCGACCGACTCGTCGTCAGGCGGCGCAGCCTGATCGTCCAGGTCACGGTCTCCGAGTCCCTGATCCGCCTCGAGATCGGCCGGCCCATCGGCCCCGTCCTGCGGTGCGGCAACCCATCCGGCGCCTGTCGCATCGGCCTCAGCGCGGGGCGGTTGCTCGGCTCGGTCGGGGAAGAACATGGACGGCGTCTTGCGACGCGGCGCGCGTGGTTCGACCGGTGCCGATACCATCGCGTCTTCGTCCGCTTCGCGCCCGGACCCGTCGGCATCAGGCCGCGCCGTGGCCGCCGGCTCCGGCTCCGCCGGGCTTTCCACCACGCGGGGCGTGTCGATGCCCAGCTCTCCACAGAGCGCATCCCAGTCGCCGGCGCGCCGCGCCGGACGCGGGCGGTCCTGCTTGGCCCGCGGCGGGGTAAGGGCCGGTTCCGGAGATGCCGCGGGCGACGCCTCTGCATCGGGCGCGGTCTGGTCCGCCACAGGCGGCTCGTCCGGCACTCGAGCGCCCAGCAAAGAAGCGATTTTGTTCCAGCGACTGCGACGATCGCCGTCCTTATCCCGGTCTGTATCCGTCATATCCACCACCGATCTGGAGAACCTGGGCCGGCCGCGTGCGAAACGGCGAATTATACCAGTTGGTTCGACCCAGGTGAAGTCGCGGGCCGGCAGCAGGTTCTCGGCGCAAGTCGGTCGTCGATCGGCTAATGACCGCTTCGGCGCGGGATGAACACGCCGTTGTCCGCCACGTCCAGCAGAGGCCGGAAATAGTCGTTTCCGACCGCTTTGCGGCGGCCCGGGCACCAGACCAGAGAAATGCCGACGTTCCAAGCCTCGTCCAGATAGGCCACGCGGTTGTTGCCGTCTTTCGGGATCAGGTAGGTGAAGTTGGTCCGCAACGCCCAACTCTCCGTAAGCGGCAGGTCGAAGTCGGCGCCGACCAATCCGCCGCCGTCCCCGGTGAACCCGCCGAAGCCGCGTGCATACCCGCCGCCGACCGTTTCGAAGCGGCGACGATAGAAGAACGCGAACATATCGGTCGGCTCCCATTGCTCGACCAGGGTCATCTGGCCAAACATTGTCGCCGCGGCGTCGTCCGTTCTGGTGCCCGCCGTGAAGAAGGCGCCCAACTCGTGGCATTGTGGGAACACCCAGCTGAGTTCGCCACGCAACTGCGTCAGGCTCAGATTGTCGTAGTACCACTTGTCGCTGAGGATGTCGACGACCAGACCGCCCTGCAAGCCCCAATCGACGCGCCGGAACAGGCCGGCCGTAATGAACGACTGATCCCGCGAATCCTCGGTAAACGACGCACCTGAATAGTTGCTGCTCACCCCGCGGTAACCGATCTGCATTCCGATCGGCTCGTTCGGCATGCAGGGAACGGGCACGCCCCAGTTCAGCCCGTAATGGAACCCGAAGCTCGCGGTCTCGCCCCGGTTGAGCGGTCCGCTGAACGCCTGCGTGCCCGCGAAGAACTCGACATTGCTCAGCGCAAACAGGGGGCAGGGGAGCAGGCACCCGCAGCACATGTCACACCCGCCACAGGCGCCGCAGGCGCTGGATCCGCCGCACGCCGCACAGTCGTCGCCTTCGGCCAGCGTCGGCACGCCGTAGCGGCCTGGTCCAAGCATCGCGTCCGGCATCGCCGTCGGCCCATCGATCACGATGTCGCCCGGCCCGAAGTCCGGCAACGGGTCGACCGTCAACTCCTCCGTTGCCTGGGTGGGCAAGACGCGTTCGTGCCGAGGCACGAAGCCCCGCGGCACAGGGCGCGGCGCGCGACTGCCATACGAAAAAGCCGCCGGTTGAGCGGCCGGACGATAACTGCGCGCCGGCGTCGGCGGTGTCCCACGCACGTCGCTCGAAAGCTGCTCGGCATGAGCCGCCAGACGCACCGGTTCGGCCACCGCATTGGCCGGGGCCGGCGCCCCTGGAGCGGCCGCCGACGCACGCAGCGGATTGGCGGGAACCGCCTGTGCGTGAACGGGGCTTGCCGCTCCGATTGCCAGACACACCGTGCCCAGGCACACGGCTGTCAGCCGGCTCGTCCATCGCAGCATGACACTCATCGGAATATCCCTTCCATCGAGGCAAGACTGAGTTCTGCGCACACCCTGTGGCACCCTCGGTCAGCGACTATATCGGACGCCGTCTATTCGGAACTTTCGCTAAATTTGAATTAACCGGCAATGTCGGCGCACTTTACCCAGATTCACTCTCCCAGGCGCTTGTTCCGAGCGTGCGGCCGGTATAGATTGTCCGGGGAGTCGGACGATCATCAGCCGGGGGAGTGCGGGGTGGGCCATGGCAGGGCCGTTGCGCGAGGCGTCGGGCGTGCGCACGTCCCGTGTATTACACGGGGCGCTGATCGTCTGCCTGTTGGCGGCGATCGGTTTTCGCGTCTATGGGTATTTCGCTTGGACCGCCCAGGACGCGCAGTCGGCCGACGCGTCGTCCGAGGCGGACCTCACTCGATGGCACGATGCGGCAAGCAGGGGTGTGGCGGCCGACGATTGGAACCTGGTGGTGGACGCCTGCGAGAAGATCCTGGCCAAGGACCCCAGCAGCGTACGCGCCTGGAGCCGGTTGGCGTACGGTCAGCACCAGTTGGGCCGATACGATCAGGCGATCGCCGCGTATTTGCATGTATGCCGTGAAGAGGGGCGGTTTCGGCAATGGGCCAAATGCAACATCGCGGCATGCTACGCGCGCAAGCATGCGCGACAGCCGGATCGGGACTTCAAGCCGATTGCGCTGGACTACCTGCGTGAGGCGGTCGAGGCCGGTTTTCGGCAGCGCGCGGAAGAAACGCCGATCGCAGAAGACCCGGACTTCGCCTCGCTGGCCGACGACTCCGAGTTCCAACGCCTGGCGGAACTGACCAAGCCGATTTCTCAGCGCACCGTGTACCGTCAATTGGATTTCCTCCTCGGCCGCTGGTTCCTGGACAGCCCGGAGGGCCGGCCCGTCGGGTCGGCCGAGTTCGCGGAGGCCAGTGGGCAGTACGCGATCGTCGGCCGATGTAGCGATAACACGCGCGCTACCGAGTCGACGTTCCTCGCGTACTACAATCCGAAGACGTCGCACTGGGAGCAGACGTGGGTGAACGACCAGGGGAGCGTCACGCACCTGACGGGCGAACCGAGCCTCGGAGAATCGTGGACGTTTGAGGGCGAAACCACCCTGTCTGACGGCCGATGCTACCAGGCGCAACTGACCATCGATCATGCGGCCGACGGCACGATTCGCCTGGCGCTCAGGTCGTCGCGCGACGGCGGTGACCGCTGGGCGGATGTCCTGGATGTCCATTTGCGCGCGGACGAGAGTTCCAGTGCATCCGAGGACGGGCGCCCGGCATCGCGCGCCCCATCCCCGCGGTGACATCGCCCGAGCGGCTCAGGTCGGCGGTCTTGAGCGTCCGGTGCATGCCCAGCGTCGAGAAATGCCACACCTTGACTGTCTCATGGCCGTCGCTTTCCGGACCGCATTGGTGGCGGCAAGCCTGCGGTCATGGTATCTTCAAGCCAACCAGTCGGGTGCGGCAGATGCCCGGCGACCCGGTCGGGGCGGGTCGTCGCGCGGCGGTGACGTTGAGACTCCGAACAATCACAGGCGGAGAACATGCCATGCCCATCGTCCTCATTGTTGACGATTCGGAGGTGGATCGGCGGTTGGTGGGGGGGTTGCTTCCGAAGGACCTCGAGTGGCTGGTCGAATTCGCCGACAACGGCGTGGAAGCGCTCGAGAAGATGCGACTCTCGCTGCCTGATGTTGTGGTCACGGACATGTTGATGCCCGAGATGGACGGGATGGAGTTGGTGAGCAACATCCGGCTGGAGTATCCCAACATCCCGGTCATTCTCATCACGGGCCACGGGAACGAGTCGTTGGCGGTCGAAGCGCTGGAGAAGGGTGCCACCAGCTATGTGCCCAAGCAGGCCCTGGCGGACAAGCTCCAGGAGACGATCGAGCAGGTCCTGGCCATGTCCAAGGCGGACCGCAGCTACTCCCGACTGATCAATCGCCTGACGAACGCCCAGTACACCTTCGCGCTGGACAACGATTTGGCCTTGATCCCGCCGCTGGTGGACCTGTTGCAGCAGATGCTGGCGGGCATGCGGTGTTGCGATGCGACGGGCCGCATGCATGCGGGAATCGCGGTGGAAGAGGCGTTGCTCAACGCCGTCCTGGCCGGGAACCTGGAAATGGACCACGAGCAGGTCGCCGAGGCGCGGAACCAGATGCGGCAGGGTCAGATCGCGCCGCTGGTCAAGGAGCGTTGCAGCCAGGCTCCGTATGCGGGGCGCATCGCGGAGGTCAAGGCCGAGATTTCACTCGATCAGGCCACGTTCATTATTCGTGACGAGGGTCCGGGCTTCGATATCAGCCGCGTTCCCAACCGTCACGATCCGGGGACGCTCGAGCAGCGCACGGGGCGCGGTCTGGTCCTGATGAAGAACTTCATGGATGAAGTCCGGTTCAACGAACGGGGCAATGAAGTGACGATGGTCATGCGCTGCCAGCGCGCGTGCGAAGTCCCGTCGCAGGCCAGGCCGCCCAAGCCGCCCGGCTTCTAACCGACGGAGCGCGAGTCGGCCATCGCAGGCTTGAATGACCCAAGGCACCCGAGCGTCGAAGATCATGCTGGGCAGACTGTTGTGGATGACCCTCTGGGCGGCCGGGCCGCTGGCCGCCGCGTGCGCTGAGGAATCGGCCGGCTACCGACTGCCCTTGTTGGTGGGCCCTCAGGCGGCCGCCTGGGAGTTGCTTTCGGGCCGCGTGACACACGACGCCGACCGCGTGACGCTCAGTGGCGGCACCTGCGTGGTTCTCAGCGGCTGCCGCTACAGCCACTGCATGCTCGAACTGGACTACTGCCGGCTGGGACCACTGCCCGTGGAACCGGTCGTCTATTTCCATGCGGAGCGCATGGACGACCAGGGCGTGGTGTGCGGGCCGTGCGTGGCGCTGCCGGGCGGCACGGGGCCGGGCAGGTCGCGGCGTCGGCCGTTGGGTTTTGGGCGCCGCGTGCCGACGGTCGACCGCGCGTGGCGGCATGTGCGGATTGCCGTGGCGGACGAGGGTGCCACGCTCTGGTCGGACGGCGTGTGCGCCGGTTCGGTCTCCAGTGGCGGGGGTCGTGACGGTCTGCTGGCGATCCGCATCGCCGGGGACGCGGGTTCGGGCGTGGTGTTCGCCAACTTGAGTGTGACGGAGACCGGTTGCCAGGCACTGCTCAACGGCGTGGATCTGAGCGGTTGGGAAGGGGCCGGCGCGGATGCCGAGCGGTGCTGGCGGGTCCAAGACGGGCTGTTGCAGTGCACGGGCCAGGAGGGCCCCTGGTTGCGGACCCGGCAGCAGTACGGCGACTTCCGGTTGCGCCTGGAGTATCGGCTGGGCGAGGGCGGCAATTCGGGCGTTTACCTGCGCGTGCCGCGCGACGGGAACCATCACGGGCCGGGGGCGGGGGTGGAGGTCCAGATCCTGGACGACGCGTCGGACCGCTATCGCGAGCTGGAGCCGTACCAGTTCTCGGCGAGCCTCTACGCGATCGCGGCGGCCCGCCGCGGATCGGCTCGCCCGGCCGGTGCCTGGAATGCGCTGGACATCCGTTGTGTCGGGCATCACTATACGGTCACCCACAACGGGCAGACGGTCCTCGACGTATCGGAGCGGGACTATCCCGAGCTGGCCGCGCGTCTCGCGCGCGGATTCATCGGCCTGCAGAACCACAGTGAACCGGTGTGGTTCCGGCATCTGCGCATCGGTGCCCCATGACGGCCCCGTCTTTACAACGCCGCGGCGAATCCGAACAATGAGTGCCGCATCGGGTCCATCTTGAAACTCGGCGGGCCGATCGGGAGTAGACTCCACCGGCGTGTCGTATTGTTCCATCCATGATGTGGGAGAAGATCATGCTGTGCGTAATTCAGTCTCGTGTGCTACGGAAGCTGCTGCTGGTGGTGATGCTGCTCGGCCTGCTGCCGCTGGGCGTGTCGAGGATGGCCCAAGCTGCCGACCCGCTCAAGGACAGTACGTCGCTCGCCTTTGCCCCGGACAATGTCGCGTTCTACATGGCCGGCCTGCGATTGCGGGAAGTGTTTGACAAGGTGGCCGGCAGCCAGGCGATCGCCAGGCTCCAGGAGATCCCCGCGCTGCAGATGGGCCTGATGATGGCCATGTCGCAGTGGGAGTACCCTCAGGATCCCCAGGTGGCGATGTTCAAGCAGTGGCTCGAGGCGCCGGAGAATCAGCAGTTGGTGGAAGTGTTCAAGGACGCGCTGTCCCACGAGCTGTTCATATACGGGGGCAGCGACTTCGGCAACCTGATCGTCCTGATCAACGAGCTGAATGCGGCGTCCAATGCGGGTGCGATGGAGGCGCTCTCCCACGGCGATCCGGCCGACGTCGAGGCGGCCCGGCTCCAGAAGATCGTGGAGGTGCTCACCAGGCAGGGCGACAAACTGAAGATCCCGACGCTGGTCACGGGCGTCCAGCTCAGCAGCCCGCAGGCGGCGGTGGCCGAACTCAAGCGCCTGGAGAACTTGCTCACCAGTCTGCTCGCCCAGCAGCCTGTCCTAGCGCAGCGTTTCGCGCGCGAGAAGCTGGGCAGCGCGGATTATCTCACGCTCCGCCTGGACGGTTCCCTGGTGCAACCCCAGCTCGCCCAGTGGGCCCAGAGCGCCGAGGGCGTGGATGCGGCACAGCTGCAGCCGCTCCTGGCGAAGCTGGCCGCGATGCAGCTCGTCATCTCCATCGGGGTCCGCGACAAGCACCTGATCGTGTCGATCGGTGAGGACAACAAGCACTTGGCGCAGCTTGGCCAGGGCAGGCTGTTGTACGACCGCAGCGAGCTGGAACCGATCCGCAAGGCGGGCAGCAAGCCGATTGTGGGGATCGCGTATGTCAGCAAGGCTTATGCCGAGCAAGCGGGGGGGGTCGACCGCCAGATCGACGAGTTGGCGAACATGATCCGCCAGGCGCTGCCGCTGGCCCCGCTCAGCGGCGAACTGCAAAGCGAGTTGATCGCGGACGTTGAGCAGGCCGGCACGTACCTCAAGACCCTGGCGCCCAAACTAGGCGCATGGTCAGCCTACAACTTCCTGGCGCCGGACGGGATCGAGGGTTTCGGGTACTCGTGGATCACGGATAGCCCCTGGGATACTTCCAAGAACCTCACGATTCTCGACCATGTGGGCGGTGATCCGATCGCGTTCTGGGCATCGCGTGGCAAGCCGGATCCGCAGCAGTTCGACGCGCTGATCACGCTGGTATCCCGCGTGGTTTACTATGCCGAGAAGATCGTGGTCGAACAGCAAGGGCCGGGGCAGCAGGAGGCGTTCGAGAAGCTCCGCGCGCAGCTCAAACCGCTGGCCGATCAGTTCGTGCGCGTCACGCGCGAGAAGCTGATCCCGGCGTTCGCCGACGGCCAAAGCGCCCTGGTGCTGGATGCCAAGTCCACCAGCGAACAGTGGCATGTGGGCATGCCGCCGAGCGAGACCGCGCTGCCGATGCTGGAAATCGGCATGGTCAACGGCGTGAGCGATGCGGAACTGGCCAAGGAAGCGTTCAGCGAGTACTTCACGCTCGTCCAGCAGCTGCTTGACAAACTGCACCAACTATCCACGGGCGAGCTGCAGGACCTGTTCCCCTCCGAAATCCCCGCCATCCAACTCGCCAAACCGGAGACGAAGAAGATCGGGGACTTCACCGTGTACTACTATCCGCTGCCGGCCGAGAGCGGCTTGGACGTCCAGGTGGCGCCCAACGCCGGACTGTCGAAAAGCTTCATGGCCTCCTCGCTCATGCCGCGATTCACAGCCCGTTTGCTGGCCGATACCTCGCTGCACGGCACGGGGCCGTTGGCCGACTGCAACCGACCGCTCGGCGGCGCCGGGAACCTGGAATTCGCCCGGCTCGTCGAGGCGATCGAGCCGTGGATCACCTACGCGGTGGAGCTGCAAGAGGGGTCGAGCGACGAAGGGATGGGCGGCCCAGTCGGCATGATCGCCGAACAGGTGTTCAGCGTCCTGGACGTGCTCAAATGCTTCCGCGGCGCGAGTCTGGTGATCTACCAGGAGGGCAACGCCACCGTCACGCACTCGTTGTGCCGGTTCGTGGACCTGGAGTGACCGTCAGATCCGCCGTGGGAGACAGGCCAGGCGCAGCCCCCATCACTTCATCGGGACCTTGTCCGAGACGGGCTGGGTGCTGCCATCGCTCAGCACGAGAGCCAGATAGCATTGGAAGGGGCCCTGGTCGGCCGGCAGATCCTTGAAGAACGCGTGCAGCTTGTCTCGGTTCCGGACCGTCACGGGCTTGACGATATCGTCGCCCTTGGCCGGATGGATGACCCAGACGACCTTCATGCCTGCGGCAAGGTTGCCCGACTGGAGCACGTAGTCGACGGCACAGTCGGTGGCTCGGCCGTCGTTCTCCGACTTGGCGGTGCCGTTGGACAGGCTGAATTGGAGGGTCGGCACTTGGGGTGTGACCGGGCCCGGCGCGGGGCCGCCGGGCGGCACCGTGCCGCCGGGTCCCGCACCTGCCGCCGCAGGCATGCCGCCGCCGACGGGGGCTCCCAGTAGGGCGTCGTCCGGCACGGTGATCGATGCGCTGCTGCCCGACGACCGGCCGGCTGCCGGGCCGGCCGCATTGGCCGGCGCGCCGCCGCCGACCGGGGCACTGAGCGGTGCGTCTTCGGGTACGGCAATCGATGCGCTGCTGCCCGACGACCGGCCGGCCATCGCCTGGCCTGCGCCCGGCGCGGCGGGCGCGCCCTCAGCAGCTGGCTGGTGTGACGTCGATCCGCCGCCGATCCCCATGCCCGCGCCGGTCGGACGCCGCTTGGGGCCCGCTGCCGGCGCGGCGCCGCCGCTCGCACCCGCGCCGGCCGCTCCCGGGGCTGGGCCGCTGCCCGCTGCGGGGCTTCCGCCGCCAATCCCCATGCCCGCGCCGGTCGGACGCCGCTTGGGACCCGCTGCCGGCGGTGCGCCCGAGCCGGAGCCCATGTTGGCCGCTCCAGGTGCCGCCCCCGCGCCGGCGCCGCCGCCGATCCCCATGCCCGCGCCAGTCGGACGCCGCTTGGGTCCGGATGCCGGCGGGGCGCCCGGGCCATAACCCGTATTGGCCGCGCTCATCGGCGGACTTCCGCCCATACTCGAATCGGTCGCCGGTACGTGAGGCGACGCATCGCCGGGTGTCGCCACGTTGCCGGTCGCCGGCGCGGTGGGCGGCACAGGTGGCGGCGCGGGCGCCTTGGGCGTGGCCGACGCGCGCGGCGCGGGCGACGTGTCGGAACCACAACCGGTCAGGAGACACAGGCTCAGCAGAACCCCCAGAACACCCATCCAGCCCGCGGCAACAGCTCTCGTCGTCATGGCACACCCACCCGTTCTTTCGGACCCGAATACGGCTCGACTAGCGACCCGTTCAGGTTACCATCGCCCGCCGACAGCGTAAAGTCAGCGGCCGGGTGGGACAGTCCGTGCAAGCGTTGCGCGGGGCCAAGAAAAGAAACCAGGAGCCGATTGGCCAACCGGCTCCTGAATGACCTTTAAGGGCGTGTGACACTCGGGGGCGAGTTAGAACCGGCCTTCGAAGCGCAGGACCAGGCCGTCGAACGTCATGTTGTCGCCGAGCCCGACCATGTCGTTGTTCTGGACCGCCTTGATCCACTCGTCGGTCGTCACCGCATTGTACCAGGCGCTGATCAGGTAACCGCCGGTGATTCTCCAGGTGCCGCACCGGCTCTGCCATCCGACGCCCAGTTCCAAGTCGAGCATGCTCACAATCCGACCGGCCTTCCAGCTGGTATCGACGGTCAGCGCGTCGGGGTACTGCCACTGCTCGTAATCGGCCCGGAACTCGCCTGCGACGAAGTTCGCACAGGTCTTGCCGTACACGAGCCACCGGCGACTTGCGCTGTAGCGCTCGCCTTCGAGCCCCAACCGGACGCCGGCGCCGTAGAAGTCGATCTCGGTCGCGACCGACTCGGTGCCGTTCAGGTTGAACGTGGCCAGGAAATCCTGGTTGAACTGCCCGCCGCGCACGCCCACGAGGAACACGGCGTTGTGCAGGTCATCACAGCTCAACGCGCGGCGATAGTCGACATCGACGAAGTCGAAGCCGATGTCATAGTTCGCCTCGCCGGTCAACCAGCCGGCCGTCGCACCGGCCGTGCCCGGATGGAGAACCATCGAGCGGACGACGTTCGGCGCCGTGGCCGCGATCGCGTCATGGGTGTCGCTTTCGAAGAACGTGTACTGGGCCGTGACACTGCTCCAGCCATCGAGCACGTAGCTCATACCGAACCGGAAACCCGAGTTGTAGTCCTGATCCACCACGCCCATGCGGCCTACCTGCACAGGGAACGCGGCGGCAGGATCTGCAACGGGTACCCCATAGGCCACGTCGGCATCCCGCGCCCTCAGATATAAGTACTCGCCGAACACGCCCACTTTGTGGCCCCAGCAGTCCCAGGGACAACCGCACTGCGGGCACGCCGGCTGGCCACAACCGCCACAGTCCGGCGTGCTCGACGCCGGATCGGCGGCTGCTTCCTGTCGCACGTCGTAATACGCAGGCACGGCCTGGACATAAGGCGCCGGATAGCCCATGGGGGCCACAACCGGTGAGTTGGGAGCCGCCGCCGGGTAGCCGCCCATCATCGGGTATGGTGCCATTGGCTGAGCAGACAGATATCGACCGCCGGCGAACAGGCTGACGATCGCCGTAACCGCTACGAGGACTCGCAATCTCATGGAATATCTCCCCCCATGTGTTATCGCCCGAGAATTCCCATCGACCGCAATCAGCACCAAATCAAGTGCAACAGGCGCCGCCGGAAAACTCAGCGCAGAGCGCCCAGCCTCCGGGGACCGAGCCGTATCGCATCCGGGGCCCGCATTCGGCGCGCGCCTTGAGCGATTGAGGAAACGCCGTGACGGCCAGCTGCGAATCAGTCAGGCGCCAGGCGGGGGCTGGCGACGTGAAAGAATCAAGGTGCTCTATCGGTTAACGTTTGTCGTTGGTGTTCCGCGCCCCATCTTGCCTGCTTTGCGCCTGCTCTGGCCCTCTACGGCTTGTGCCGTGCCAAGCGGCCACACGAAGACGGTCTCTTCCGTCCCGAAGGGACAGCTGTATCGCAGCCCTGGATCGCGTACGCCCACCAGACCCAAGTCCCAACGGGACGGCCCTAATCTCAGGCATAGTCACCCGTCCCTATTCCGCCGGTGCGGCCACACGGGCTGGCTCATCGACGTCCAGAGACGATCACCAATGGAACAAATCTCACCAGAACAGGACAAGCGAAGTATTCCCCGATCTTCACCACCTCAGAGGCGCTATAGCACCGCGGGAAGGGAGAAGGGGAGCGGGGAGCGGGGAGCGGAGAAGGAAGAGCAGAAGACGAGTGCAGAGTGCAGAACAAGGAGTGCAGAGTGCAGAGTGCAGAGTGCAGAGTGCAGAAGGGAAGACGAGTGCAGAGTGCAGAACAAGGAGTGCAGAGTGTAGAAGGGGAGCAGTAGCAGATACCTTCCCCCTTGTACAAGGGGGGACTGAGGGGGGTGAAAGGTACACCTTCGTAGATCCGCCCGACCTCCGCGCGCAACATCTGCAGACGCTTCTCGTGCACGCTCTGTCAACGACCTTTATCCCGCACCGAGACCGTCACGTCCAACCGGCCAGCAGCCGTCACCATATTTGGACAACGCGTCCAGCAGCGCTTGGATTTCCGCGTGCACGGGCGGGGTCTGGCGGATCACAGTGCCCTGATCACCCAGCGGGAAGATCGCGCCGCCATCCGGCGTGGAGTCCCAGGTTCCGGGCGCGATCACGCTCTTGATCAGCGCGATCTCCTGGTCGCTCAGCGACCGATAGGTGGCGATCTTCTCGTCGCTCAGCAGACGATAGAGCCGGAGCACGGCCGTCTCGCCGTCGGCAACGGCTGCCGCCGCCGGCGCGGCCGCCTGATGCGCTTGGCGCATGGCCTGCAGCAGCGGCGTGATCTGCGCGAGCACCTCGTCGGTCTGAGACACCACCATCACTCCCCAGCGGTCGATCACCTTCACCGTCCCGCCGCCTCCCACGCACTCCCACGTGTCCCGGGCGATCGTGTCCTGGATCACGTCGGCCAGATGGCTCTCGGAGCCGGCAGCTCTCGGAGCGCCGGCCGGCGACGCCTGCCCGGCCATCAAGTCTCCCACGGGATACACCATGATCTGGTGCTCCAGGTCCGCCTCCGCCCACGTGGTGATCTTCAGCACTTCATCCGTCACGACATAGGCCAGATGCCGCTCCGCGAACATGGCCTTCAACGCGCAACGTAACGAGACACCCTCGACGTTACAGGTCACGGGCGTTTCGGGACCCAACCCGACGTCATCGAGTGCGCGCAGGTCGATGAACACCGGGAAGCCGTGCTGCTCGGATAGAAACGCGGCCACTTCGGCCAGCGGCGTGTCGTGGAACTCGACGCACACCTCGCTTTCCAACGCCTGCCAGATCGTCCGGTAGGCGACCGCCTGCGCGCCTTGAATCAGAGGTATCGGCAGGTAATCGGATTCCTGCGGATGATCCTGCGCCGTCGCTTGCCGCGCCTTCCGCACAGCTGCCAACAGCGCGTCGACCTGCTTGTGAACCTCCTGCGTCTGCGAAACCACGAGGAGCCCCCAAGCAGCGTGGATACCGTGGCTGCCCACGCCGCCGAAGGTGTCCCAGCTATCCGGTGCGACGGTCTCTTGCATGAGCTCGACGAGCGCGTCATATTGCCCGCCGTGCGTGGAATCGGCTAACGGCAATGTCCGGTCGATCGCCAGATCGGATACCGCGTACACGCGCGTCATCAATTCGCGTTCAGCTCCTTCCGGTGTCGTGATCTTCAACACCTGATCGCGCACCATGTACGTGAGGTCCAACTGGTGTAATAGGATGTTCAGAAACGAACGCAAGGAGACGCCCTTGAGCGAGATCGTCACCGGCGTGTCCACAGCGAGCCCCAGATCGTCCAAGGCCTCCCGGTCGAGAATGACGGGGACGGAATAGTGCTCTTTTAGGAAACCCACCACGTCCGTCAACGGCGTCTTGTAGAACTCCACCTCGACGACCGCGTCCAGCGCGGACTCGATCCTCTGTTCCGCCGCCAGGTCCGCGACGCTTCCGACCGGGAGCGACTGTGCGACAGCGTTTCCCGGGCCAATCCACTGCCCAGCAGCCAACAGCACAACGACGCACCAACAGCATGAACGGGACATGGGAGATTCTCCTGTTCCTAGACGTGTACCGCTGACGTTCGGAGGGATCCCTCGGAGCAGACCGGCCAGCAGCCATTATAGCGGTCGAAGTGTGAGAAACGCAAACTTGGGGCGGCTGGGCGACCCAGCCAAGACGTCACGCTCGGCACACCCCGCAGCGCGGGACGCGGCGCGCGATGCTCCGCGCGCGGCTCGGGCGCCCGTGCCTCGTGGACCCGCGGCGCCATCGATGGCCGACGGTTCACGCTCCCGGCAGCAGCAGATACCTCCAGAACGCGTTCGGGTCGGCTTCCCGCGTCTGGTAGCGCCGCAGGTACTCATGATAGGCGGGCGAATCCGGCGCCGGTTCCTCCGGCCCATACGGATAGCTCTGCATGGCCCGGAACGGCAGCGGCTCGACCGTCTGGCCATAGATCGTGTTCAAGTCCGCATCCTTGTCGTAGCCGATGCTGTGCAGGATGAAGTCGCGCTTCCAGCCCTCCGGGACCGGCTCGTCGGGCACAGCGAACCGCACGGTGATGGCATCGCCCGACCCCAGGATGGCCATCTGGTCGTCCGCCTCGGAGAGCAGTTCGTGGACCGCGCCATAGCGGGTGAAGCGGCCGCGCATCGGCGGCCAGTTCGGCGTCCGCTTGACATCGGCATAGTCGTAGAGGCGCGGTGCGGTCTCCTTGCGCGGCAGCTCGCGCGAGAAACCGCGGTAGGCTAGGTCCGCCGACTGCAGTGTCAGGGGGATCTGCCGGACTTCGACCGCCGGCTCATCCACCGTGAAGAACACTTCATCCCAGTAGAACTCGCCGGTCGTCTGGATGCGGAGCCGGTAGTCGTTGGTCAGAAACGCGTGCGACAGGTCGACAGCGATCGTCTTGGTCTTGCCGCCGGGGAACCCCATGAACGGGATCGTCTCCTTCCACTGACCGTCGGCATCCGGCACCCACACGGACGGCATGCGCGGCCCGTCCGTTTCCGGGTCCTGCCGGAACGCGACGTTGAGCGACGTATCGGTCGGGAGGATCCAGCCGGTCAGGAACAGGGTAATCTGTTGCGGGTTCTCCAGCGGACCCAGGTCCAGCTCCATGTAGTGCTCCGGCACCAGCCCTTGACGGATCGGCCGGCTGAACGGCTGCGCGAACTCGCCATCGCGTTCGCGCAGCAGGTCCTGCAGGTCATTGCCGCGCGAGTCGACGACCGAGCGCGGGAAGCGTCGTTCGCGCACCGTGTAGATCTTGTGCTCGACCAGCTCGGGCGGACCGACCTTCTCGTTCGTATAGACCTCGACGTCCGCCGGGTGATCGACGGCGATCAGTTGGACGTAGTCGAAGTAACCCGCTTCCCACAGCTCCTGAGTCAGCAGGACCCAGTAGGACCCGTCCTTGGGCGTCAGCCGCTCGCCAGGCACGCGCAGGTACTCCCAGGCGCGAGTGGGCTCCACCCCGCCGCTGGGCGACTGCAAGCCGAGCGGCGCCGCCCACAGGCAGTCGGTCAAGAAGATGAACTCGCCATCGGCCATCGTGTACACGTACGGGCACGACCCTTTGAGGATCATGCGTTCGCAGACGGCCACGTTGCCGGCGATCGCGACGCTGCCCGTGGTGTCGTCGACCACATCCTGCGGCACGCCGTTGGTCCAGACGATGCGCACCTGGTCCGCGACCTTGCTGTCGCCCAGGCCGAAATGCACGACCGGCGCGTCGACGGTCTGTGCCTGGTACCAGCCGCCGGATCGTAATTCCACCAGGCTGCCGATCGCATTGTGGTTGCAGCGCCCTTTGTTGTCCTTCGTGCCGACCGGGTAGAGCGCGAGCCATGTATTGTTCGTGCCGCCTTCGTTCATCAGCAGGAGGACCTGGTCCGGTGTGACGACGACCAGGTCCTGGTCACCATCCCGATCCAAGTCCGCCGCGCGGACCATCTGAATGGGCCCCGCCAGGTCCGGCGGGATGATCTGCACGGCTTTGAAGCGGCCTTGTGGGCCGCCGCGAAACACAGACAACCCCGCGGCGCCCCAGGCCACCAGGTCGCGATACCCGTCGTTGTCGAAGTCCCAGACCAGGACGCCGTCCTGCGGGGCCTGGTCAACCTTCTCCGTCCGCAGGTAGTTCACGGTTCCCGCGCGGGGCGTGGCCGTCAGCGCCACCTGGACACCCTGCTGGCCGGCCGCCGCCAGATCCCATGACACGTTCCCATCCGCCTCGAGCAGCGCGATGGAGCGCGGCGCGCCCAACGCCTCGTAGGCGGCATCCAACGGCGTCCAGCGGAACTGGGCATGGCGCATGTTCTCCAACACGCCCACCACCTTGCCCGTCGGTTCTGCCAGGATCACATCGATGTCCACATCGCGGTCCCAGTCGACCGCCACCATGGACGTGACCGGTACGTTGGCCGGCGGCAGCTGCGACCAGGCGCTGATCTCCTTGTACGCCATCGTCACGGTGGACTCCCAGTTACCCGTGGCTTCCCAGATCGAGATCCCTTGCTCCGACGAACAGACCAGATCCAGGTCGGCATCGTGATCGACATCCGCCAGGAGGACGGCGGTCACGCCGGTGAGCTTCTCCAGCCCCTCGTTGGGCATCGCCACCAGTTTCGGCTGATCCGCCGCCGCGTCCGTGTCGTTGCGCACGGCCAGCACGCCCGCCGGGCCGTAGAGCACGAAGTCGGGGTCCGCGTCGTGGCAAATGCTCGTCTCCGACATCACGTGGTCGAACTTCGCCGCGTCGGCGCCGTTGTCGGGCGACGGCGCCGACAGGGCCCGGCGACTGTCCCGGTCGAGATCCGCGGCCAACAGGCGCTCCAGGCCGGCCGGGACTTCCAGGCTGGCCAGCTCCGTCCACGGCTCGCCCGGTTTGACCTGCGTCAACAGGGTCAACTTGCCCGGTTGCAGCACGACCAGATCGGCCCGGCCGTTCAAATCCACGTCGATCACGCGCAGGTCCGTGACGCCGGCCAAGGCGGGCGGTTGCACGCTGGCGGGCGTCAGTCTCACCGGCGTTTCTTCCGTCCACTCCGGTTCCGGTCGCGGGTTGACGCGGTAGAACTCCGGGCTGAAGTCGTAGGCTACGAACTCCAGGGGATGGATGTCGATCCGGGCAATGTCGCTCTGGACCATATCCGGAGGCCGGCTGATGTTCTGAATCAGGCGCGTCTTCATTTCCGTGGTCCTCCAGTCGTCCTTGGCCACGGCCTCGCTCGCCTCGGCGATCAGCTTCTCCACGTCCACACCCGGCTTGGTATTGATGGCGGTCGCCAGCGGCGCAAACGTCTCCTTCGCGGAAGCCAGGGTCTGGGCGATCTTCGGATCCTTAGTCTGCGCCTGCCTCACCAACCATTCGGTCAATACGAATACGTTGCCGGGGTTGGCCTCGTGCGCCTTGCCCAACGCCGCAAGCGCCTCAGCGTTGGGGACCATCTCGCGCGGCTTGGTGGCCGCGCGGGACAGCGCGAACCAGAACACGGCGTTGCCCGGATCCAGCTGCGTCGCGCGGGTGAGCAACGCGACGGCCTTCTCCCGCGCCTCGTCCGTGCTGCCTAACGGGTTGCTGCTGTCCTGCACCAATTCGACATTGGCCGCAATCCAATACGCCACGGCCGAGTCCGGCTCGAAATCCAGCAGGTGCTGGGCCGCCTCCCGCGCCAACGTGCGCTGCTGAGAAACGTTCTCTTCGGCACCCCGGAGAATGAGCAAGCGCGTGATCGCCAGGTCCAGGACCGGCAAGCGCTCTTTCGGAAGCTTGGTGACCAGCTCCGCAAACCGCTGGGCCGCCACCTCCAGACCCGACATCTTCTGGTCGCCCACCTGCACGACCGTCGGGCCGTTCTCCAAATGGCCGATCGCCGTGTCCTTGATGCCGATCAACCGCCGAACCTCGTCAGCCGGAAGCTTGGGCACGGCAGCCTCCGCACCCGCCTCAGCCACCTCGACACCCTCGGTCGCTTTCCGTTGATCAGGCGCCTTGCCACGTTCAATCGAACGATTGACGAGCCAAGCAATGAGGCCGCCCACGACCACCATGATCAGGAACAATCCGATACGCCATTTTCCAGCTGACTTATTGGAAGCAGTGTCGTTCATGGCTCACAACCGTTGTAAGAGGTAACTCCGTGCAGCAGCCGCATACAGCCCCGATTGTTCTCTTTACAGACCAAATTGCAACCCCGGGCCCGGGATGCGCGCGACAGCCTCCATACGATCCATACCACCGTTTGGTTCCGGGCCGTTTGGGGGATGATCGAGTTTGACGATCAGCCCTGTTGGACAGATCAGCGAAGCGGCAGCAGCCACTGTGGGATCAATGGGGACCGGCAGTGGCCGCGTCCGATGGAAGACGGTGGACCCAACTCGCCAGACACGTTGCGTGTGCCGCACTCCAACGTCTCATGGATTGGCACGATGTGGGAACGGACTTCCCAGCACCCGGACTGGCAATCAGGTGACCGCTCGAAGGCGCTATTGCCGGCGGCCGCCCACTTGCTGGAGGAAGCCCATGGCAGAACCCCCGAAAGTGCCGACCAGTCGGTCGGGCAATGACCGCACCTCGGCGTCCGACGCCCAAGCCATTCGCGCTCGGCTGTTGCGGATGATTGTCCGAAACGAAGACGCTCGGAAACCGAAGCTACGATGAACCCGGTCGCGCGCGTTCGTGCATGGCCCCGCCCTGCCGCCGTCGTGCGCGGGTCGGGGCGGCGATTTCCTGATCCCCGCCGCGGCGCCCGTTCCGGGCTGCGCGCAACGCGGGTCGCGTCGGTCGCCGCCATGGTGCTGCTGGCTCTGGCAGCGGAGACCGCTGCGGGAGGGAAGTGGCCGTGGTCGTCGCCCGACCCGCCGGCCCAGCCGCCGCACCCGGCGGTCGTGCGGGTCACGGCCCAGGAACCCGACGGCATCTCGCAGGGCTCTGGAACACTGGTCGACGTGCGGGACCAGTTCGGACTGGTCGTCACGAACTGGCATGTGGTGCGGGACGCCACCGGCCCGGTCACCGTCACCTTTCCCAACGGGTTCCGATCGGCGGCGCGCGTGCTGCGTGTGGATCGCGACTGGGATCTGGCGGCGCTGCTGATCTGGCGCCCGCAGGCGTCGCCCGTGCCGTTGGCGCCGCAAGCGCCGCGTCCGGGCGACCCCTTGACGATCGCTGGGTACGGCGCGGGCACATACCGCGCGGTGGTCGGCCGGTGCACGCAATACGTGGCGCCCAGCACGCATCATCCGTACGAGATGCTGGAAGTCTCGACGATGGCGCGGGAAGGGGACTCCGGCGGACCGATCTTCAACGACCGCGGTGAGCTGGCGGGCGTCCTGTTCGGCTCCGCCGACGGCGCCACGGCCGGCAGTTGGGCCGGACGCGTACGGGAGTTCCTCAGAGCCGCCGGGCTGCCGGAGGAACCGGCCGTCGGCCCGACGCAGACTCTGGCTGCGGCCGGCCTGGACCAACCCGTCCAGCAACCGCTCAAACGCCTGCCGGAAGTCCCATCCGAGCCGGCCGCGGAAGAGATCGCCCGCTTGACGCCGCTACCCACCGCGGCCACGCGACCGTCAGCACCCGCCGCGAACCTCGTCTCACCCGACATGTCCCCGTCGCTCGACCCCGACATCCGGGCAGACCACGCGTCCCGGATCACGTGGGAGGAGTTCGCCGGCCGGACCGCGTATCAGCAGATCAAGACCGTATTGGCCATCATCGGATTGGCCGCCATCTTCCTGCAGCTCACGCGGATCTCGCAGCCGCGTGCACGATAGGCGTCGGGCCCGGCGGGCAGGCTGGAAGCCTGCCCCACGCAGTGCCCTAGAACGCGTATTTGCACATCCACTCGAAGACCCACGAGTCGGCCGGCTCGGTGGGGCCGGGCACCCCATCGGCCACGTAGAAGGTCTTCCAGTTGGTGACCTCGAACCCCATCGCGAACTTCTTGGTGATGTCATACACCAGGTTGATGAACAAGAAACTGTTGTACGAACGGCCCAAGTCCAGGCTGCTGTTGAGCGGGTCGTCGATGCCGTATCCCAGATGGCTGTGCAGTTGCGGAGTCCAATAGTACCAGAACTCGCCCCAGCCGCCGGTGCTGCGAATCGGAGTCCGGCGGACCGGGCAGATGCCTTGGCCGATGCCGCCCAGGAACGGGCCCAGGTTCTCGCCGGTGAACACCTCGCCCTGGAATCCGCAATACTCGTTCAGCGGCATCTTCAGGTCATAGTTGAGGGACCAGGTGCGCGCTTCGTAGTCATCGATCACCGGTCCGGGCGCGTTGAAATCGAACTGCGTGCGCCCGATGTGACCCGACACGCCCATCTCAATCGGCAGGCCGCCTTCGCCGCGGTCCCCCAACTTGCAGCCGATCCGCGATTGGATTACCGGCCAGCTGGCCGACTCGCGGTCGACCGACGAGTTGGTCGCGAAGTCGGTCACGACGTCCTTCGTCAGGGCAATCGTGAAGATCCCCAGCAGGTTCGGGCTGAAGTCCAGGTAGCGGTCCCAGCGGAATTGGGGCCGGCGGTAGCCCATGTTGCCGCCGTCCCAGCCCACGGAATAGCTGCAGGTGTTGGGCAGCAGCGGCGCGATCACGTCCCACGTCTGGCCCACGAGCATCCGCCAGCGCTCGTTCTTGACTTCCCAGTACATATGCCGGACCATCACACCCGCCTGGTTCTCGTTGACAGACGCACCGAAGAAGTCGATTTCCACCTGGCCGCCGGACTTGGATCCGCCGAAGAGCCACACATCAGGGCCGGTGATGTTCAGTCCCAGGCGCGTGCGCCGCGCGTCGATGGTGAAGTCCGGCTCGCCCTCTGTCTGAGGCGACGGGATCCACAGAGCGTAAGCGCCCGGGAACGTGCGCTCGGTCGCGTAGATCATGTCCGCCCACAGCACTCCGTAGGGGACGACCTTGTACTCGCCAATCCGCCACGGCTCGAGCGCCTTGAGCTGTGCGGGGCTGATCAATACATACTCCTCCTCGAACGGCTGGGCGGCCGAGGCCGGCACGGCTGCGTAGGGCAGCGTTGACATCGAGGTGTCGGTGGCCGTGGGGATGGCGTCTGCGCGGTACACCGCTGGACCGAAATCGGCCGTGGATCCGGGCGGCTCTTGCCCCCCAACCACGCTCGGCGCAAGAACGGCAACCGTCGACATCCACACAGTCCATATGTGTTTCCCGATTAACATGGGTCCACCGTGCTGTCCTGTTCAGGGTGTTGCGTGCGACACGCGGGGGCCGTCGAGCAACCGGCGGTGCGGCGGAATCGGCCGCATCCAACGCCGATACGCTACAAGCCTCACGGCCCCAACGCTCGGAATGAACCGACTAGTCGTTAGCATCGGTCCGGCGTGAAACCAACTTGACGGTTACAACGGGCCAGAACCCGAGAAAATCGCTCGCCACGGGTGTGGTCGTGAGGAATCTGCCGGTTGCGGAGAGTGCACGGCTCCTGCCCGCTTCATCGGCAGCAGGGGGGCGCCCCGGCGCTCCCGGCGCAGTGTCCACCGGGTGGCCAACACGGGTCGCCGCAACCCGCCCGTTCCTCCCCGGGGCGGGGGCACCGTCTGTTCTCGCCCGGCGGGACCGGTCCGCGGGCATCCCCCCAAAAGGCTCGACGGCCCTGGGGCCTGCGCCTATGATGGGTGTTGGAGGAACGAGAGGTGGCAGGGGAGGACTCGACCATGGCCAGTGGATCCGACACTCACATCGGACGCGCAGGCGGCGACACGGTTTGCTTGGGTGCCTTGCCGGGGCAGCACGTGCGCATCGCGGCCGGCCTGATGGAGGGTTCACGTGCGATTGTTGTGCAGCAACGGTCCCGAGGACGCGTGCTTGTGCGGTTGCAACAGGGATTATACGTCGAGATTCAACAATTCTGCTTGGAGAAGATCAGACGGATCCGAAAGAAGTCATGACCAGTAACCAACGCCACCGCAAGCGGCGGGTGGCAACCCGCCCGGCAAGTACCGACCAGGTGTGCCTGTCCGCGTTTGACGGACAGAGGATGGCGGTCGAGCTGCGTCGCGGGCCACGTCGCGTGGTGCTCCGCGGCACGGCCGTCTTCGTGCGCGACGACGCCATTGGCAACACGCTCAATATCCGTCTGGATGAGGGCGAGCCGGGGCACCCGGTCCTGGTCGTCTCCGAACGGGAATGGGACGGGCGGATTGTCCCCGATTTCCATCACGGGTGTGCGTTCTGTCTGGTGGTCGACTAGGCTTTGAGCCATCGGGCACTGCGCCAGCCGCGTTTCAGGGTCCCCAGCAGGCGGCTAGCGCGTCGGCGAAATGACGTCGATCGCATCCGCTATGATCGACCCGCCACGGGCCCGAGATCTTCTTTCCGGCGTGATGCCGACGGTGACTTCCGGCGCGGCCGGACCGGGACGCATCGGTTGCGCCTGGCGACGGCGGGTGCGGGATATTTTCCAACTGGCCTATGCCCACGCGGGTCTGAATCGGCGAGAATGGGGAGGTCGGTTCGCCGCCCGGGCGGACCGGCCGATGACGAAGTCCCAGTGCGCATCATATCGCTCGAGCATTTGACAGGAGGGCCCGTCATGCATGGCACCCATCATCCGTCCCGCCGCACCTTCCTGCAGTCCGCGCTGGCGGGGGCCGCGGTATGGACCATCCCCACGACATCGCCATCGACACGAGCACAGGAACCCTCGGCCGCCGCCAGACGCGTCCGGCTGGGCGCGCCCGTGTTCGATCCCCCGGCAGACCCCGAGCAACTCGCGCTGGCCCACCGTCGGCTGAACATGCGCGCCGCCTACTGCCCGGAGGTCGAACTGACCGATCGGCCGCGGATCGCGGAGATCGCGCGGGCGTTCGCCAAGCATGATGTCGTGATCGCCGAAGTGGGGCGCTGGAAGAACCTGCTGGACGCCGACTCGGCCGTGCGCAAGGCGAATCTGCAATTCGTAATCGACGGCTTGGCGCTGGCCGACGAAATCGGCGCCCGCTGCTGCGTCGACATCGCCGGATCGTACTCGACGGAGTCCTGGTTTGGGCCGCACCCCAAGAATCTGTCCTCCGAGTTCTTTCACGCGGCCGTGGCCAATGCGCGGACCATCATCGATGCCGTGCGGCCCAAGCGCGCGAAGTTCAGCTACGAAGTGATGGGCTGGGCGCTGCCCGACAGCCCGGACAGCTACCTCCAACTGATCAAGGCGATCGATCGCCCCGCCTTCGCCGTCCATTTGGATCCCTGCAACCTGATCAACTGCCCCGCGCGGTTCTATGACAACACCGGCTTGCTCAATGAGTGTTTCGACAAGCTGGGGCCGTGGATCGTCAGCTGCCACGCCAAGGACGTGGCCTGGATCGTCGATCCCCAGCTGCATTTCCAGGAAGTCGTGCTCGGCACCGGACACCTGGACTACCGCACGTTCCTCACGCGACTGGCCGCGCTGCCGCAGGACGTGCCGCTGATGATCGAACATATGAAGGACGCGGCGGAATACGAACGGTCGCGCCAGCATGTGCTGGCCGTCGGCCGGGCACAGGGGATCGAATTCGGATGATCATGCCTCCGCAGACCCGCCCAGGAATGGTCGGCCGTCCGTGGCATCCGTGCGTCGCGCTCAGCGCCGCCTTCCTGGCCTTGAGCCTTCTGCCGCATGCGGCCCCGGCCGCCATGCTGATCCGGGCCTACGAGCCGAAGCGACACGACCGCTTCTATGCCGACGTGGACAAGGCGTTTGTCGGCCAGTCTTTCGATTGGTCGGGTGTCGGCAAAACCCACACAGGGAAGTGGGTGACGATGGTCTCGCCGAGCTACTTCCTGAGCGCCGCGCACCTGGCACCCGGCGCGGGCGAGCTGGTCACGTTCTACGAAGAGAACGACCGGTCGCATCCGCACACGTATGTCGTGGCGGACGGCGGCCTGCGGATTCCCGGGGATGCCGCGCTCACCGATCTGTGGCTGGGCAGACTGACGACCCCGCTGGATCCCGGCGACCACATCCGGTACTACCCGATCCTGCGGCTGGACGATGATGCCCGCTACGTGGACCAGGAGATCTTCAACTACGGCAAAGTCGACCGCGTCGGTCGCAACGTCGTGGAGGGCATTCTGGAAGTGACTGCCGGCGGCTCCACCGGCATGTGCATGATCTTCGATTACGATGACGACGACGTGATTGATGTGGGAGGGGACGAGACGTACTTGCAGTCGGGCGACTCGGGAGGGCCCAGCTTCGCGAGCTGGAACGGCGAATTGGTCCTGCTCGGCATTCACTGGATCAATGGCCACCTGGAGGACGGAACCTGGTTCTCCGGTGATACATTCGTGCCTCCTTACATCGACGCGATTCAGGCGCACATGTACGGAGAGACGTTGACCATCGTCCCCGCGCCCGCCATGTACGTCTTCTACAACAACTCGGCGTGGGACGGCAAAGACGCCGCGGCCAACGAGCTGGATGATTCCGCCATCGCGTGGGACAAGCGGCCGCTGCGGCACGGCGAAAGGGCCACGTTTGCCAACTACACGAGCTACAGCAAGGGAATCAACGGGTTGATGATCGATATGTACGGCTTGCGGAGCACGCCGACGGCACAGGATTTCCTGTTTCGACAAGGGAACGACAACGCGCCTTACGGCCTTGACCTGGACGATCCCGGCGATGACTGGCCGTGGGCGCCGGATCCGATCACCATCACGGTGCGCCCGGGCGCCGGCTGGGACGGCGCCGATCGCGTGACCTTGATTTGGCCGGATAACGTCCTTCGCAAGTGCTGGTTGCAGGTGACGGTCCTGGCGACCGACGCCACGCGGCTGACGCGGGATGAAGTGTTCTATGTGGGCAACGCAGTGGGCGACTCCGGCAATTCCACGATCGACACGGCGGTCAACGTCCTGGACGCGCTGGGCGTCCGGGCCAATACGCGCACTTTGCTCCGTCCCGCGTCGATTGACAACCGATTCGACTTCAACCGCGACCGGCAGGTCAACGTGCTGGATGAGCTGATTGTGCGCGCCAACCTCTCGACCCGACTTTCAGACCTGAACCTGATCGATCTCACGGCGTACGGCGGACCATAGGTTGGCGGTGCGCGCATCAGCACCCGGGCGACTGAGAAGCGCGGGCACCCTCATTGCTGACCCTGAGCCGTGGCGGGCCAGCCCCTCGCCACGAGGAATTTGCCTGTGCCGACCGGCACGATCGCCAGCGCGCAGTCGAACTCGAATCGCTCGACATGCCGCAGCGCTGCATCGGCTTGGAGGAGTATCGGAGGAAGGGCAGGCGTGGCGTCCGACTTCGGCCGGCCGTAGCATCCGAACCACCAGGAACCGTCGGCGAAGGCTGCCGTCTGGATGCCCAGATGCGTGTGGCCGCTGGCGAGAGTATGCTTCTTCTGAAATGCGAAGCGGTCGTCGGTCTCCCACATGCCTCTCCGCCACACGATGGATCCCGGCTGACGTCGGTCTCCAGGTCCCTGAGCGGGACCATCACGCGGTGACGCGGGGCTACGGCGCTGGCGATCAGTGGGCGACGCAGGATTCGAACCAGCGACCTCCGCCGTGTGAAGACGGCGCTCTAACCAACTGAGCTAGTCGCCCATGGCACGTGTGCCGGCCAACACGCCAGCCCGGCAAGCACTCCCGGATAGTAACAACCCGCCGTCTTTTGTCAACCGCTAACCATGGTAAAACAGTGGGCGGTTGGTTCACCCCGCGCCCCAGTCCTCTCGTCCAGGAGTCCCGCCATGCGAGCCGCTCCCGCTGCCGCCCTGACGTTCGTCGCACTACTGCTGCCGTTGGACGCGCCTGCTCAGGAGAACCTGGTCGTCAACGGCGGGTTCGAGCAATCCGAAACCGGCTGGGACCGGTTCTGGTCGCGGACCGGCGACGGCGCGGTGGAAAGGGTCGCCGATCCGGTCCATACCGGCGCATGGGCCGCTCATGTGCAGTACCCAGGCCAGCAGGACTGGAGTCTCCCGCAGGCCGCCGCGCTGGACGTCCAGCCGGGCGACATCTTCGAACTGACCGGCTGGATTCAGCTGCGCGGCGAAGGTCGGGCCACGCTGAGCGTGATACTCTACGACGCTCAACAACAGCCTCTCTCCTGGTCGTTCGGCGGCACGACCGTTCGCGAGACTGGACCATGGCAGCGACTCAGCTCGCGGTTCATGATCCCGCCCGGCGTCGCGCGGATCACGCCGCGCCTGATGGGTGACGGCCCGTCCGAGGTCTGGCTCGACGACGTGTCGCTGATCAAGACCGGAACACTCGACCAGCTCCGCGCGCGAGACCTCCCGCACCAGCTGACCATTTCCCACGCGGAGCTGGAGGTCACGCTCCGTCCAGATCAGGCGACGCTGGCAGTGACCGATCGGCGGTCGGGTCATGCGTACCATCAGCGGGCCGATACGGCACCGATCCTGCTCTCGGCCGGCGCGCGCGACGCGCGGATCGATTTCCAGCTGCTCGAGCCGGGCAACATGCTCACGATCCACGGCACGATCCGCCTGGAGCCGGCGGCGGCCGAGTTCGTGGTCGAACTGCAGGCGGAGGGCCCGATGCGCGAGCCGCTCAAGTTCCCGCTGCCATTTGCCACAGAGCCTGGCGAGTATCTGATCATGCCGGTCAACGAGGGGATGAGCTATCCGGTGGACGACCCGTCGCTGGAGCCGATGCGTTATCACCTGGCGGGCGGACACGGCTTGTGCATGGCGTTCTGGGGCGCGACGGACTTGGCGCACGGCCTGCTGGCCATCGTCGAGACGCCGGACGATGCGGCCGTCCACGTCACGCGGCAGGACGGACGGCTCTGTCTGGCCCCCGAATGGGTGCCGCAGAAGGGCCAGTTCGGCCCAGCGCGGAAGATCCGGTACGTGCTGCTCGATGACGGGGGCTACGTCCGCATGTGCAAACGCTACCGGGAATATGCGCAGCAGATCGGCCTGTTCAAGACGCTCGCGCAGAAGCGGGCGGAGAACCCGCATGTCGACCTGTTGGTCGGCGCGGTCAACGTCTGGTGCTGGGATCGGCCTGGCCCGGAGATGTGCGCCGAGATGCAGCGGTTGGGGATCCGGCGGATTCTCTGGAGCAATCACAGTCAGCCGGCCGAGATCCAGAAGCTCAACGATATGAACGTGCTCACCAGCCGGTACGACATCTACCAGGACCTGATGGACCCGGCCAATCTTCCGAAGCTCGGCTACGCGCATCCCGACTGGACGAGCGAGGGCTGGCCGCACGACATCGTGTTGCGTGCGGACGGTTCTTGGGAACCCGGCTGGGCCGTACAGGACAAGGAAGGGAACTGGTATTCCTGTGGCGTGTTATGCGACCGCGTCGCGCTGGATTACGCGCGTCGTCGGGTGTCCGCCGAACTGGCGACCCATCCCTATCGATGCCGCTTCATCGATACCACGACCGCCTCGCCGTGGCGTGAGTGCTACAGCTCGGACCATCCGATGACGCGTACCGACAGCAAGCGATGCCGCATGGAGCTGCTCGAATACATCAGCAAGACCTGCGGGCTGGTGACCGGGAGCGAGACGGGGCACGATGCGGCCGTGCCGTACGTACACTATTTCGAGGGCATGTTGAGCCTGGGCCCGTATCGCGTGCCGGATGCCGGCCGCCAGACGCTCCGCATCTGGGATGAAGTGCCCGAACCGGTCGGCAAGTTCCAGACCGGGCATTTCTACCGCCTGCCGCTCTGGGAGTTGGTCTACCACGAGTGCGTAGTCGCGCAATGGTACTGGGGGGACTACAACAACAAGCTGCCCGCCCTGTGGCAGCGGCGTGACTTGTGGAACGCCCTGTATGGCACACCGCCGATGTTCCTGCTGAACCGCGAGATCTGGCGACAGAATCGCGACCGGTTCGTACAGAGCTACCGGACCGCGACGCCGGTGGCGCGCGCCACCGGCTACAGCGAGATGATCTCGCACCAGTGGTTGACCGACGACCACGCGGTGCAGCAGACGAAGTTCGCCAACGGCGTGGAAGTGACCGTCAACTTCGGCCAGCAGCCGTTTACGACGAGCGACGGCACAGTGATCGAGGCGCTGACACACCACGTGCGTGGCACGAGTGAACTGTAGGTCCCGCTTGAGCGGCGCAGGGCTACCGTTCCGGGATGTTCTTCTCGATATCGCCTGAGGGCGGCGCATCAGGAGTCGACGCCTGAGGCTCGCAGGGCGGCGGCTCGAACTTCGGCGCCGTCGCTTCGACACGGTCGTCGATGTCGCCGTACGAGACGGGCTTCGACTCGGCGTACGACGATTTGCGTGACGCGGCGGACGAGGTGCTGCCGTAGAGGTCCTGCGTATTCACCTGGGACTGCAGTTCATTGAGCCCCTTGCGGAACTCACGATAGCTCGAGCCCAGCGATCGCGCGACCTCCGGCAGTCTGCGGCCGAACAGCAGGACCGCGACGATGCCGATAATGAGCATTTCCGTCGGACCGATTCCGAACATGGTTTCATCTCACGCACTTCAGGACAAGAATGAATCTGGGGATTGCACCACCCCGCGGGCGCATGCGCCCGACAGAGGCCGCGCAGCCGCGCGTACTCGGCCGGCCCGCCCGCCACGGCCACCGAGCACGCGGATCCGATGGCTCTACCGCGCACCGGCCGTGGCAGCTCAAGCCGAGCCCATACCACTCAGCCGGCGTTGATCTTCTTCGCCTTGGGCGACTCTTCCGAGTCATCCTCCAGGCGGTCGCCGTCACCACCATGCAGGCCCTGCTTGAACTCCACCACGCCGCGGCCCAAGGACCGCATCAGGCTGGGCAGTCGATTGCCGAACAGGAGCAGGACGACGAAGAGAAACACCAGCAGTTCCAAGTGGCCAATGTTCCAAAGTAGACCAAGCATCGCAGCGCTCTCGCACAAAAAGGCAGGGAAACAGACACACGGTCACGGGGGGGCGGGCACGAGGCGGCGAAAGCGGGTCGACGGCCCGGCAGGGCGTCACCTGGACCAACCGTTGCACTTGGAGTCTTCCCCCAACCGACTCAATTCTACTGTCCGACCACCCGCTGTCAAACCGGGTTGGCCCGACCGGCCGGTCGGGTCAGCGCCGCGCCCAGTCGCTCCGGATGGCCGTCAGCGGCAGGTAGCGGTAGTAGACTTCCAGGCACAGGGCCGCCACCGCCGTGCTGTACACCCGCCCGCCGTAGCAGCCCCACATGGTGTCCGGGTCCCAACTGCCCGCCAGGCTCCCGCCGGTCCGCTGCAAGGGCAGCAACCGGCGCTGCAACGCGCCGTTCCACTGCGTCCACGCCTCGCCCTGGACCTGGAAGAGGGCCAGCGTGCCGTAGTACCAGTAGTACAGGTTCGGCACACCCGGGTCCGGCAACTCGCCCAGCACGTAGTCGCACGCCTCGGTCACCAGGGCCCGATCGGGGGCCAAATCGAGGAAGTACCGGCTCACCAGCGACTCGGCGGTCATGGCGCGCGAGGGGGGCGTGCCCGGCCGGTAACAGGACAGGCCGCCATGCGTTCCCATCTCGCAGCGTTGCAGGAAATGCAGCATGCCTTCACGCGTCTTGTGCGGGACGCTGATCCCGGCCAGCGAAGCGCTCTTGATGGCCATCACCTGCCAGCCGAACTGGCTCATATCACCCACGTCGCCCGGCTGATAGCGCCAACCGCCGGTGATCGGGTGTTGCGCGGCGACCGTGAAACCGATGGCCCGCTCCACGTACGGTCGGATCCGCGCGTCGCCGGTCAGCGCCAATGCCTCGCTCAACGCGAGCGTCGCGATGCCATGGCAGTACATCTGGGCGTAGAGGCGCGCCGGTCCGGCCAGGCTGCCGTCCGGCCGCTGGCTGCGCAACAGGAACTCCAGGCCGCGCTGGATGTTCTTGCGGTAGGTGCCTTCCAGGTGCGTTTGACCGTTTCCCAGGAAGGCCAAGACCGCCAAGCCCGTGATGCCCGTGTCGGCGTCGGCACCGGCCCCGCCACGGTCGTGGCCGGCCACCTGTCGCTCCACGCCGGCGCCCCAGCGGCTCGCGTTCCAGCTGCCGTCCGATTCCTGGCTGCTGGCCAGCCACGCCAATGCGGCTTCGACGGCTGACGCGGCTGCCGCGCTGCCGCCCAGCGCCGCGGCGACTTCGTTCTGAGCCGGCAGCGCGCGCAGGCGATACGGCTCCGGGAGCGGCTGGCCGTCACCCAAACGCGGCGTCGAACGCGCCATCGCCTCGTCGAGGATCACCGGCGCCGCCGCGCCCAGCACCGTGGGTACGCGGCGACGGGGCGGCAGCGCCACCAGGCCGCTGACCGCGTCCGGCGGTTGCAGGTCGCCCGTCGGGCCCCTGCCGGGCAGCTGCCGGTTCTCCGATTCGGCCAGCTGGTCGATGCGGCCCGCACGGGCATCGGCCGGTTCAAATTGGGCCGCCACGTCCGAGAGTTGCTGCAATTGGGAACCCGTGGGCATCATCTCGGTCGGCAGCTGAGCCGGCCGCGGCTGGTCGACGCTCGACGACAAGGGCACGCTCGTTTCCAGCCGTTTCGGCGTGTCGAGTTCGGGGGCCGCCATCGGCGGAATCACCCGCGGCGGCGGCGCAACCTCGTCCATCGCGGCCGGTTGCGCGGGCGATTGCGCCAGGGGCCGGGCAGCCGGAGCCGGCGGCTCGACGGTCGGGCGTCGGAGTTCGGGGTCCGGTAGGTCCGGTGACGGCAACGGCGGATTGCCCGGCGTCCACCGTTCGGCGGGCGCCGCGCGTGCGACCTCCACGGGCTCGACCTCCAGGCGCTGGGCGTCCGCATCCGGGGTCTGCACCGGTTCGTTTGGAGGCAGTTCCTCCCACGGCTCCGTCACGGATTCCTCGCGCACCGGCTGCTGGGCATCCTCCTCTCTTTCCGCCGGGTCGCCCGCGCTGATGAACGCCAGCTGGATCGTCTCGTCGCCGGGGCGCTGGGGGCCGCTGCTGATCATGGTGATGCCCGATGCGTACCAGAACAGCAGCAGGTGGGCGAACACGGACAGCGCGACGCATTTGGCCAGCGGCTGAGACTGGCCCCAACGGGTGCGCATCAGCATCAACAGCGCGACCATGAGGGCGGACACGCCGGCCCAGACCGCGATCCCGACCACGCGGCCGCCGAGGCCCGTCACGGCGATCGAATTGGAGGCCAATAGCCAGGCCGGCGCGCTCATGGATCACCTGCTGCTCACGTCATCCGCACGTTGTGCCAAACGCACCGAGATCCCCATGTCGCTGATGCCAGCCTCGCGGCACGCACTCAGCACCGTCGCCACATTCTGGAATGCGCCCTCCGCGTCGCCTCGCACCACGACCCCCAGCCCGCTGTACTGCTGCCGGGCCGCCGCGAGGCGGTGGGTGAGCTCCTCGAGCGACATCAACTCACGGTCCATCACGACGCGGCCGTCGCGCAGCACGTTGACCACCCGCTTCTCGGGCGCAGGCGCCAGCGCGCCGGTCTGCTTCACCTGTGGCACCTTGACCGCCAGGTCGCTCTCCCATTCGCCGAACGTCGTGGTCACCATGAAGAAGATGATGAGGTTGAACACCACGTCGATCAGCGGCGTCAGGTTGATCGAGGGCGGTTCATCGCGGTGGGTTTTCAGGGGCATGGCGGCACACGAATAGGAATGATGGATGGTAGGCTGCCTCGCGCCGTGGAACTCAGGCCCGATCCACAAGCGAACGGGCCGAGCGATCGTCGCGCTGCGCGGCATGTAGCCGGATCTGCATGGTCTGGTAGGGTTCTAGGCCGCTTTGCCGCGCCCGCCGGCCGGGCGGCTGGACTGGGCTTCGGCCGAAATCAGGTCCACAACTTGCTGGCCGAGCGCGTCGATCAGCATGATCAGACGATCCACCCGGCTGATAAAGTACAGGAAGGCAATCAGCGCCGGGATGGCCACGCAGAGCCCGGCAGCGGTGGTCAGCAGCGCCATGGCGATGCCGCCGGCCAGCAGCTCGGCCCGGCCCATCGCCTGCGAATGCACGATCGAGTTGAATGCGCTGATCATGCCGAACACCGTGCCCAGCAAGCCCAGCAGCGGACTGATCGTGGAGATCGCGTTGAACAGGCGGATGTAGCGCCGCAGCTCGTTCGTCACCCGCTCCCCCGCGTCGATGATCGCCTGCTCAATCTCGACCGAGGGGCGGCCCCATTTGCGGACCGCTGCCGCGAATACCTGGGCGACCGGGCTGCGGTTCTCTTCGCAAATCCGCAACGCGTCCTCCCGCGCCAGCTGACCGGCGCGCAGTTGTTCCAGGAACCGGCGAACGAAGGGCCGCGGCACCACACGACCCCGCCGAAGACTGACCGACCGCTCGAATACGAACACCAACAGCACGAACGAGCAGAAGCCGATCGGGATCATCAAGACGCCCCCTTCGCGCAGCATCCCCAACAGGCTCTTGGTCGGGATCAACCCCGCCTGGTCCTCCTCGACCACCGCGGGCCGCGACACGGCCGGCACCTGGACCTCCGGCGGGGTGGCCGGCTGACCGTACGCACGGTCAACTCCACCGGCTACCAGCAGGCTCCAGGTCGCCAAGGCCCACATCGCACGCGTAAGGACTGTCTTGCTCTGCATTGCACTGATCCTGCACTCAGGTCCTGTCGATCGGTCGATCGATCGGTCGTCTGTCTGTCTGCCCGTCGAGGGGCCTATGTGTGTGTGTGTGTCAACGAGTCCGCAGCGGGTCCGCTTTCTGGCGTGCGACGCGCAGGCGGGACGCCGCTTTGTCGGCCACGCGCGTGGCGGCGAAATCCCTCCCAATCTGGGCGTAGAGCTTGACCGCCTCGTCCCACTGGCCCATCGCCTCATGGCACTTGCCGGCCTGCAGCAGCGCCACGGCCTGCCACTGGTCATAGGGGTAGAGCGCATGCACGCGGTGGTAGGCCTTGATCGCCTGGCGATACTGTTGCTGCATGAAGTACGTCTCGCCGATCATCCACTGGGCCATCGCCGCAGTCTCGGTGTTCGCGCCGGTCGGCGAGGCGATCACGCGCTGGTAGGCCTGACGCGCCTGGTCGAACTCAGCGCGGTTCGTGAAATACCGGCCCAGCAAGTAGTCGACCTCGTGCTGCTGGGCGAACGCCGGGTAGCGTTGGGCGATCGGGCGGGCCAAGTCGTACGCGTCATCCCACCGTCCGGCGTGCGCTTGGACCTGGGCCCGGCGCAGCGGGATCATCGCCATCCAGGAGTCCGTCCGGCCCTGCGTGGCCCGCTCCAACCGCTCAAAGAGCCGGCCGGCTTGGGCGTAGTCTTTGTTCCGATAGCGTGATTCGGCGAGCCAGTATTCGGCGGGTACCTTCAGGTCGCTGTCCGGATACTCCGCCACGAGCCGCCGCATCGCGCGGTCGACGTCGTCCCAACGCTGTGCCGCGGCGGCGAGTTGCCCACACAAGAACAGCGCATAGCCGGTCATCGCGCCGTGGGGTTCCGCATCGACGATCTCGGTCGCCAGCGCCTCGGCACGCGCGCCGTCCCCAGCCCGCGCCGCCCGCTCCGCCAACCGATAGGTCGCGTCGGACCAATAGCGGCTGCCCCGGAAATCCTGGTGCAGCTGCCGGAACACCGCGTCCGACTCGCCGTCCCGCCCCTGGTCGAACAGGACCCATGCCAGCTGGTAGAGCGCCGCATCGCGTTGGTCGCCCGACGGATACCGGTCCAACCAGGCGCGCAGGATCCGCTCCGCTTCAGCGTCCTGTTGCAGCGCGTCACAGATGCGCGCGGCCGACAAGAGGGCGGCACTCACGTGCGGCGACTCGCCGTACCGGTCGATCACCAGCCGGTACATGGCCAGCGCGTCGGTCGGCGACCCGGTCTTCTCCAGAGCCTGGCCGCGCATCAGCGCCGCCTCGGCCGCCAACGGGCTCTCAGGGCACCGCTCCAGCAGCTCCTGGAACACCGCGGCCGACTGCGTCGCCCCGTCCTTGTCGCGCCACCTGAGCCACGCCAGGCCGGACAGGCCGCGGGCCGTCGATTCGGGCGAATGGCCATGGTCGGCCAGCTCCTGGAACAGCGTGGCGGCCAGCTCGTTCCGCTGGGCACTGTAGGCGGCCTCCGCCACGTACAGGATCGTCGACCCGTACTGCTGGGCGTCCGCGTGCGATTGCCGCCATTGAGCGAGCACCGACTCCACGTCCTCCCACTGACCCAGGCGCGTCAAGACAACGGCCAACTGCGCACGACATCGCTCCACGTCCGGATCGTCCGGAGCGTCCGGAGCGGACGACACGGCCGCCAGATACTCCTGCAAAGGCGTCACTGCGTCCGCCAATCGGCCCAAGGCCACCAGGGCGGCCGCCCGCGCCACCCGCACGCCCTGCACGAACTCGGCCGGCTCGCGGATGACCGTCAGCCGATCGAGCAGCTCGAGCGCTGCCTGATGACGCCCGACGCCCAAGTAACCGAGTGCCAGATAGTATCGGACCGCCACCTCGTCGCTCGACCCCCGCAGCCACGGGGCCGAGTCACTCGGGGTGGCTGCCGACGAGCCGGCGTCGACGAGCGGTTCGAGCACCCGGACCGCGGCGTCGAATCGCTCGGCTTTGAGGTGCGCGCGGGCCAACGTCTGGAGGACGGCCGATGCCAACGGGCTCTGCGGATATTCCCGGGCAAATCGATCCGCCAACGCCAACACGCGCGGGAAATCGTGCGCTTCAAAAGCCATCTGGATCAGGATCTGCAGACTGTCGTCCGCCCACTCGGTGGCCGGCCACTGCTGCAAGAGACGCTCACACAACGCCTCGGCCTTCACCCGCTCTCCAGCGCGCCGGTACGCATCGGCCGCCGCAAACGCCATGGCCGGCGCCAGCTCGTGCGACGCGTGCCGCCGTAACGCGTCGTCCAGCGTCGAGCCGGCTGCCGCATAATCCCCCAGCGCCGCTTGGCTCTGCCCCAGCCAATAGCGCGCCTGGGGCAGCAGGTCGCTGCCCGGAAACCGTTCGACAAGCGCGCTGAGCGTCTCCTGAGACTCGGCAAACTGGCCCTGGTGGTATCGCAGCATGGCCAACTGCAGGGTGGCGTCGTCGGCCAGCGGCGAGGCCGCGCCCTGCGCACTGACGAATTGATAGAACCGCGCGGCACCGTCCAAATCACCCAACGACTGCAGCGCCCGGGCCATCCCGAACCGACATTCGCCGTGCAAGGGGCCGTCGGGGAACTGGCCCAGCGCCTCGGCAAACAGGTCCCGTGCCGCCGCCGCGTCCTGGAGCGCCAGCGCGACCTCCCCGAGGTAGGGCAACGCGTAAGCACACAACTCGTCGCCCGGATAAGCCTGCCGGAACCGCTCGAGTTCCTCCCGCGCGCGGAGATGCTCACCCGCCAGATGGCTGATCTCGCCAAGCCGGAACTCCGCCTGACGCACGTATTTGCCGCCCGGACTCCGCTCCAAGTACTGCTCGAACCGCTGCCGCGCGTCGTCCCACCGGCCGGCCTGCATCAGCGACTCCGCCAGAAAAAACGTCACCGCGCCCGACCGGGGATGGTCCGGGTACCAGGTGAGAAACGCCGTGAACTCCTCGATGGCCAGCTCCCAGCGCGCCGCGCCGTAATGCTGAGCCGCGACGGCGTATCGGTCCTCAGCCACCTCGGCGCGCACCGGCGGCGCACACCAGAGCAGCAGCCCGATGAACCACGCGCAGACAAGCCGAGCTGTTTGCCGATTCCAACACATCCCTGTTTGCCGTACGACAAGCCATTGTCGTGGCTAGTACGCTGCCCCCCGCGCGAGCGCCCCTGTCGAGCGGGGCGTCTGTGGCGTGCGTTGCGACATACCAGCGGTAGGATCGATCCGGTCAGGCAGTCTATTCATCGGGTCCCTATTCGCGGCAGATTCATTCCCGACCGCGGAAAACGCCTGACTCACACCCCAATTGCCCGATACATTTCCCCCACAGCCCGCAACTAACCTACAGCCACAGATGGCCAACGCCGCGTCCCGCGCAGTTTGTGAATGCCGCGCATTTGACCGGCTTTGCCCAAGCAGAACAGGCAGGCACTCGGGTGTGCGGCACAGCGTTTTCCACCGGGGCCGGGATGCTATCCGCGGCGGAGTTCTTCCAGAACGCGATCCGTGATGAGCTGGATCAGGGCCTCCTGGTCGGGCGAGCAGGTATCGGCACCATCGGTCGCGCAGGTGGGGCGTGCGAAGGCGCGTGGCGCAACGCCGCTTTCTTTCCAACTGTTGCGGAAGATGTCATTGCCGCAGATGTCGCAGTTCTTGTATTCCGGCTCGTTGCGCGGATCGGCGATCCCCAGGCTTTGCTTCAGTTCGAGCAGTTCGCGTCCGTGGCCGGACGAGAAGTGGGCCACATTGCCCAGGCCGCGTGCGAGCATCAGGATGCGGCAGTACGCGTCGAGGATTTCGGTCCACCAGTAGGCACGTTCCACGTTCTCGCCGTAGCTGACGGTCCCGTGGTTGGCCAGGATGATGATGTTCGTCTTCTTGACGAACGGGGTGATCGTATCGGCAAACTCCTGGCCGCCCGGCGTTTCGTATTTCGTGATCGGCACATCGCCGAGGAACACTTCGACCTCCGGCAGCACGCATTGGGGGATCGGTTCGCGTGCGACGGCGAAGGCGGTGGCGTGCGGAGGGTGGCAATGCACGACGCTCCGGACATCCTCGCGCTGCTTGTAGATCTCCAGGTGCAGCAGGGCTTCGCTGGACCGCGTCTTGTTGCCGGCGATCTGCTTGCCCGTCATATCGATGGTGCAGATGTCGTCCGGCTTGAGAAAGCCCTTGGAGTGCATGGTGGGCGTGCACAGCACCTGGTGATCGCTGATCCGCACGCTGATGTTGCCGTCGTTGGCCGCCGCGAACCCTTTCTGGTACAGCCGGCGTCCGATCTCACAGATGTCTTGTTTGATCTTGTGGGCGTTAACCATGATTCAATTCCCAAACCAAGCGGGCAGCCCGCCGTTGGCAGGCGTCCCTCATCCTGGCAGGTGCGGCGCGCCGGTTCGCGACGCGCGACCTGCTATTCGTTAAGTCCGATCTCCTCTCCGAGCATCGACCTGACCAACGCCCGATCCACTTCGAGGCTGTCGAGGATGGCCGCGACATAGGCGTCGACCGGCTTGATCTCGGGCCGGAACGGGTAGGCGGCTTCCGAGCCTTCGGCGACGCCGACCAGCCCGCCGACGCCGGCATTGAGCTGATCCCAGGCGACGATCGGCTCGTCGGCCGGCTGCGTGTCACCCACCAGGTCGCTGGTCACCAGCGGCACCAGGAGCTTCAAGTGTGCCCCTTCGAAGCTGGGATGGCAGCGGTTGAGGGTGACTTGTCCGACGACTCGTGCAACGCGCATGGTTTCGTTCATCCTCCGCAGGAGCCGGGTGCAGCCAGGAGTCCGGGCGGGCAGCGCCGCGGCAGGCCTTGGCGGTACTCGGTCAGCAGTGCATTCCATGTCTCGGGCGTACAGAGGACCGGGTGCACGACCAACACATTGAGTCCGATGGCAGCGACCGCGTCGCGCAACTGGCTGACGTTCTCCACCCAGGCGGCACGGGCGGCGGGCGCGCGGTTGGCCAGGCAGACGGCTGGCAGCGGCTGGTCGGTCACCAGCACGCCGAGCCGGTTGGCGTCGGCGACGATGGTCGCCAGGGTCTGGGCGGCGCAGCGGAGGTCGTCGAGCCTCATGCAGCTCGCGCCGGCCGGGTGGGCCAGCGCGGCGGCCGCGCGCGCCGCCTCGGGCGTGTGGGTACAGCAGGCGATCGCCAGCGCGTCGGCCGCATCGCGCGTCGGCGCGGGCTCGGAGAGGTATTCGAGTCGGATGCGGCGCTTGCGCAGCTCGTCTTTGACCGACGGGGTCACCACCGCGCCGGCCCGGACCAGCAGGCGCCGCACGCCGGCCAGACGGTGCTGGATCGTCGCCAGCGTGACGAGCCGCGTGTCTATCAGCAGGTCGCCTTCGGCCGCCTCGCGGCCCGGTACCCCTGCGCCCTGCTCCTCGGCCGCAGCGGCGCCCGTCGGCTGAGGCGCGTCGGCCAGCCGTTGCAGCCGGCGGACGACTTCGGCCACCAGCGATTCCAGGTTGATGGAGTCCGGGTTCATGCGTCTTCGATTCCCAGCGTCGTCCAGCGGACAGGTGTCTGGTTGGACCCCACCAGCTCGCGGGCACCCCGGCTGTCGTTGGTCACCAGGACGACCTGGCCGAGCCCGGCGCCCAGCTTGTCGACGACCAGCAGCGGCGGGCCGTCGGCGCGACGCCCGTCGGCCAATTGCGGCTGCACCAACAGCAGCTTGTGGCCGCGCAGCGAGGCATGCTTGACGGTCGCGGTGGCCCGGCCGATGACCAGTGCACGTTGCATCGATCGTCCTCTTGCCGTCCTAAGCGTCGGCTAGCTCTTGGGTTTCCCGAGGATCCACAGGTCGTCGATCATCGAACAGCGTCGTTCCCGCGTGAAGGTCAGCGGGGTTGTGACGCCCTCTCCGGTCGGCCCGGCGATGGAGAAGGACGGATAGCCTTCGCCACCGAGCCCGAGCCCGGCCATGGACGGTCCGTTCTTGACGTACAGCGTGGTTTCCATGATGCGGCCCATCCGCGTCATGTTTCGCACATTGTTCGAGTGAATGATGCTCGTGTGGTGGAAGCCGTGTTCCCAGCGCCGGGCCTTGTCGATCGCCTCGTCGACATCGCGGCAGCGGACGAAGGGGAGGAACGGCATCATCTGTTCGACCGAGACGAACGGGTTGTCCTCGTCGGTCTCGCCGAAGAGCAGTTCGGTGTCGGGCGGCACGCTGCGGCCGGCGGCTCGGGCGAGCACGGCGGCGTCCTGGCCCAGGAACTCCTTGCACGGCGCATCGTGCTGCTTCGCGCCCTCTCCCACCTGCACGATGGCCACCGAGGTGAGTCGAGCGATCTCCGCGGCATTGAGTCGCACGGCGCCGGCCCGCTCCATAGCCCGCATCAGCGCGTCGAACACCTGTTCCACCACGAAGACTTCCTTCTCACCGATGCACAGCAGGTTGTTGTCGTAAGCGCCTCCCTGCACGATGCAGCGCGCGGCACGGTCCAGATCGGCCGTCTCGTCGACCACCACGGGCGGGTTGCCCGGCCCGGCAACGATGGCCCGCTTGCCGCTGTTGAGCGCCGCGCGGGCCACGGCCGCGCCGCCGGTGACGCAGATCAGCGCCACGTCGCGATGCTCGAAGATCGCGCGGGCCGAATCCAACGTCGGCTCGGCCACCAGGCACAGCAGGTTGTCAATCCCCATCTCCCGGTGGATCGCCGCGTTGAAGCGTCGGACCCCCTCGGCGGCCACGCGTTTGCCGCTCGGGTGCGGGTTGATCACCAGGGTGTTCCCCGCCGCGATCATGTTGATCGCGTTGCAGGCGATGGTGGGCAGCGAATGGGTGACGGGGGTGATCGCGCCGATCACGCCGAACGGCGCATGCTCGATCACGGCCAGGCCGTGGTCGCCACTGAACACCTCGCTCCGCAGGAACTCGACGCCGGGAGTCCGCAGGCCCACCGTCGTGAGCTTGTCGATCTTGTGCGCCAGGCGTCCGATCTTCGTCTCCTCCATCTCCATCGTGCCCAGTTCGACGCTCTGATCGATGACGATCCGGCGGATCTGGTCGATGATCCGTTTGCGGTCCTCCAGGCCGCACTCGCTCAGCCGTTCGTACGCCTCGCGCGCAGCGGCGACCGCTTCCATCACGTCCGGGAACACGCCGTGGCGGCCCGTGAAGCGCTGGTGGGTCACCGGCGTCGTCCGGCCGACTTCGGCCAGCACCTGGGACACCACCTCACGGATCAGGGATTCATTGATCTGCATGGTTCAAGCTTCTTGTCGGGGTTCTCAGGTCGGGATGGCATGGCATGGCATGGTCTCGTCCGCGGTGGCCGCGTGCGTTACGGCGGATCCGCGTGGCGCGCATACACGCACTGGTCGCCCACGTGGACATGGTCGATCAGGCCGATGATCAGCGTGTCGATGGGCATGGCCCTGGTCTGCGGAGTCAAGCGGGCACTGGACCCCTGGGCGACCAGCACGAAATCGCCTTCTCCCGCGCCCAGCAGATCCACCGCCACGAAGGTGCGCCCCGTGGTGACCAGCGACTGGCGCTGCGCGGCATCCAACCGGTACGGTTCGACCAGCAGCAGCTTGTAGCCGACCAGCGAATCGAGCTTCTGGGTCGAGACCAGGGAACCTATCACGCGAGCCACAAACATGCGTCTATCCTTCCAACAGTTGCCGGGTCTGACGCGCCACGACCAACTCCTCGTTGGTCGGCACGGTCCAGATCTGGACCGGACTGTCCGCCGGGCTGATCCGCGATTCCCCACGCGCCTGGGCGTTGGCCTGCGCGTCGAGGACGATGCCCAGCGCCTGCAGGTTGGCACACACGCCGCTGCGCACGAACGCGCTGTTCTCGCCGATCCCGCCGGTGAACACCAGCGCGTCGAGGCCGCCGAGTTCCACGAGCAGCCCGCCCAGGTGGCGGCGAATCTCGGCGACGAACACGTCCAGCGCCAGTTGTGCGCGGGCGTGGCCGGCCTCCGCCGCCGCCTCCAGGTCCCGCACGTCGCCGCTCAACCCGCTCAAGCCCAGCAGGCCGCAGCGGTTGGCCAGGTCGTCCAGCAGCTGTTCGAGCGTCTTGCCGGTCGCACGCATGAGCACGGGAATGGCGAAGGGGTCGAAGTCCCCGACCCGGTTGTGGTGGGGCACGCCCGACTGCGGGCTCATGCCCATCGACGTGCCGACACTGACGCAGCCGCGGGTCGCACACAGGCTGCTCGAACCGCCCAGGTGGCACGAGATGACGCGCGCGTCGTCGCGGCCGAGCAGTTGCGCGGCGCGCGTGGCGATGTACCGATGGCTGGCGCCATGGAACCCCCAGCGCTTGACCTGGTGCTGGTCGCTCCACTCCACCGGCACCGGATAGCAGCGGAGCCGTTCGGGGACCGTCGCATGGAAACCGGTCTCGAAGGCCGCCACCAGCGGGATGGCCGGCAGTCTCTCGGCCAGCAGGCGCATGGCCGCGACATAGGGCGGGTTGTGCGCCGGCGCCACCACGTTCATCTCCTCCATGGCGGCCAGCAGCGCGGCGTCCACGCGCTGTACACCGCTGAACCTGCCCCCGTGGACCGCCTTGAAGCCGATCGCGGCGACCTCCGTCGCATCGCGGAGGCAGCCGGTCCCCGGGTGCGTCAACTGCGCCAGACACTCCTGCACCGCCACGGCATGGTCGGGCACCTGCGCCGTCCATTGCGTGCAGCGACCGGCGATCTCCACCTGGCACGGACTCTCGGGCGCACCGATACGTTCCACGCCGCCCCGCGCCAGCTGGCGTTCGTCCGCCATGTCGAACAGCCGGTACTTGAAGCTGGTCGAGCCGAGGTTGGCCACCAGGATCTTCATGATCACCACTCCCGTGCCAGACAGGTTCGGTGCCGCGCCGCGGGCGGCACTACGACAGGAACGCGTCCACCAGGCCTTCGGCCGGGCGCGGGATCACGTGGCTGCTCACCAGCTCGCCCACCTGCGACGCGGCGCTGGCGCCGGCCTCTACCGCCGCGCGCACGCTCCCGACGTCGCCGCTGACGATCGTCGTCACCAGCCCGCCGCCGATCCCGACCCGCTTGACGATCTGGACGTTGGCCGCCTTGGCCATCGCGTCCGTCGCTTCCACCAACCCGATGAGTCCCTTGGTTTCAATCATCCCAATTGCGTTAGGCATCGTCTGAGTCCCCTTGTTGCTGGATGGTCCGGTATCGAGGCTATTTCGGGGCGACCGGCTTGCGGAGCGGTGCCGGTAGCACGGTTCCCAGATCATCGTGGGGACGCGGGATCACCTGCACGCTGATCACTTCGCCGATCCGCCCGGCCGCATTGGCACCGGCATCCGTGGCGGCCTTCACCGCCGCAACGTCGCCCGTGACGAACGCCGAGACCATGCCGCTGCCGACCTTGTCCCAGCCCAGGAACTGGACGTTGGCAGCTTTCAACATCGCATCGACAGCCTCGAGCAGGGCGACAAAGCCCCTGGTCTCGATCATGCCTAGCGCCTCCATTTGCTTCGCCATAGAATATGCTCTCCCATGCAAAGAGTTGAGAAACGTCTTGGTGAGTGTCGATCAACTGCGTATCCACTCCGGCCGCCGGTCGCCGCCGACGGCTCACGGCAATAACTCCACCTTCGTCGCCGCATCGAGGAAACAGGCGTTTCCTTCGTCCGTGTCCAGATGCACCTCCAGTTTGCTGACCTCGTCGGCCCGCACCAGCAGGTCCTCGAACACCGTGGTGCAGGACGGCGATTCGACGCGCAACCGGATGTTGTCCCCGTGGCGGACCCCCAGCCGCTGGGCGTCCCGCACGCTCATGTGGACGTGTCGCGCCGCACGGATCACGCCCTGCTTGAGTTCCACCACGCCTTTGGGCCCCACCAGGACGCAGCCCGGCGTGCCCTCGATCCGACCGCTGTGCCGCACCGGCGCGTCAATCCCCAACGAGATCGAGTCGGTAAATGCCAACTCCACCTGGCTCTGCCGGCGCGTCGGGCCCAAAATCCGCACCGTCGGCAACATGCGCCGCCGCGGACCGACCACCATCACCGTCTCCTCCGCCGCATACGAGCCGTCCTGGTACAGGGGCTTCATCAGCGTCAGCTGGTGGCCCGGGCCAAACAGCGCCTCCACATGCGCGTCGGTCAAATGCACGTGCCGCGCCGAAATACTGATCACCACGTCCGGCCGATCGGCACCCGCCTCCTCTCGGACGGGCGCGCCCAACGGCTGCCGGAGAACGATCTGCCGTACGATCCGCTCGATCGTGCGGCGGTCAATCGTGGATGCTGCAGACATCTGTCGGACACCGTCCCCGTACGTCATTCGAACCGCGCTTGTCGGCCAACCTCGCGCCGCCACCGCACGACCGCCCCGGCGCGACGCGGGCTGAACCTCTCAAACCTACGTTACAACAGACGCATCCGGTATAATTCCCACTGATCCGGTACGAAATGCGCCGACCCCCGCCTCGCCGACCCCGCTCGGACAGCTCGATTAACGACACAAGTCCTTGTTGTATATCGAGTTGCAGCCGCCTCAGGCAGCGCCGCCCGGGACGCATTCGCGAGGCCGAAACCCGGTTTCCCTCAACCGCCCACGCCACAGAGTTTCACTGATTTGCCGATTATCGCTCAGAGCACAGGAATCTTCAATGAGCCATCCGCCGCAGCCGAGTGGGCCCGCGCGGAGTCCCCATGTGGCGGTCAGGGACGCGCGGGGTCGATTCGCACGCGGCGGCCGGACACGTGGACGCGGCCTTCGGCCAGCCATTGCAGGGCCTCGGGATAGGCCTCGCATTCGGCGGCGAATACGCGCTCAGCCAGGGACTGGACCGTGTCCTCTTCCAGCACGGGGACGACCTTCTGCAGGATGATCGGCCCATGGTCGTACTGGTCGTCCGCGAAGTGCACGGTGCAACCGCTGACTTTCGCGCCGTAATCGAGCACGCTCTGGTGCACGCGCCGGCCGTAGAATCCGCGACCGCAGAACGCCGGGATCAGGGCAGGGTGGATATTGGTCACGCGATGGACGAAGTCGGACGGCACGAGGACATGTTTCAAGAACCCGCCCATCACGGCCAGCTGCGCGCCGACGTCCCGGCAGGCCTGGAAGAGGGCGGCGCTGAAGGACTCTTCCGACTCGAACGCACCCGGGCGGATCACGCGGGTGGGAATCTGCGCCTCGGCGGCCAACTGCAGTCCGCCCGCCTTGGCGGTGCTGGAGATGACCAGCCGAATGTCCAGGTCGAGTTGTCCGGCGGCGATGCGCCCGATCAGGTTGTGGAGCGTGGTGCCGCCGCCGGAGATCAGCACGGCCACGGGCAGAGGTTGGGCCGGTCGCGGCATGGCTACGTCCCCTGCACCTGGACGAAGAGCAGCACGGGCGTGTCCGCCACGACGCACGAGACCGGTTCAACGCCGTCGAGTGTGCCGCGTCGAATGTCGACGGCCAGCGTTTCGTGCAGGAGGTAATCGCGGTTCTCCTGGACGGCCGCCCAGAGTTCCTCCTGGTCGGTCTGGATGGCGACCTGGATCCGGTCGGTGTATTGGCAGCGCAGCTCCTTGCGCCGCTCCTGGACGAGCCGCTTCAGGTCCTGGGCGTGGCCTTCGCGGATCAGCGGCGGGGTGAGGTCGGTCGACAACACGACGACGACGTGGGGGCCCTGGGCGGCGGTCCAGCCTTGGCGCGCCTGCAACCGCACTTCCACGTCCTCCCGATCCAACGTCAGGGGCTCGCCCTCCAGTTCCAGCGTCACCCGGCCGTGATCCCGCAGTTGGTTCAGCAGCGACGCGCCGTGCGTGGCCAGCAGCGCCTGTTTCACGGCGGGCATCCGCCGGCCGACGCGCGGGCCCAGCCGCTTGAAGTTCGGCTGCACCGCGTACGAAATGTACTTCTCGCCCTCCGTCGTGTAGGCGACCTCTTTGACGTTCAGCTCCTCGCACAACAGCCCGTCGTGCGTCTCGAGCCAGGGTTGCTCCTGATCGTCGGCCAGGATCACCTCGACCCGCGCCAGCGGCTGGCGCACCTTCAACTTGGCGTTCATGCGGGCCGAACGTCCGAGGGAGGCGATCTCGCGGAGCAGCGCCATGCGCCGGGTCAACTCCCGGTCGATCAAGGCGGGGTCGGCCACGGGATAATCGCACAGGTGGACGCTTTCCACCGCCCGCGTGCCGAACACGCCGGCCAGGTTCCGCCACATGGTTTCGGCCAGGAAGGGCACGAACGGCGCGATCATCTTGCAGACGGTCAGCAGGCATTCGTAGAGCGTCCAGTGGGCATCGTACTTGTCCTGCGACTGTTCGTCGCCGCTCCAGAACCGGTCGCGGCTGCGCCGCACGTACCAGTTGCTCAGCGCATCGACAAACGCATTGAGGCTGGTGCAGGCCCCGAAGTTGTCGTAGAGGTCCATGCGCTGGACGACCGTCTCGAGCGTCTGGTGCAATTCGCTCAGCACCCAGCGGTCGATCTCCGCCCGCTGGTCCACCGGCCGGTAGTGCCGGCCGCGGGCCAGGATGGGGCCGGCCAGCTGCCCGCCCGAACCCTGGATCAGCCGGCCGGGATCGAACCCGTCGATATTGGCATAGATCACGAAAAAGCTGTAGACGTTCCACAAGCGCAGCAGGAACTCGGGGACGCTCTCCTTGATGGCCCGCTCGCTGTAGATGATCGAGTTCCAAGGCGCCTGATTGGCGAAGAAATACCAGCGCAGCGCGTCGGCCCCGTGCACGTCGAAGATCTCCTGCGGACTGTGGTAATTGCGCAGCCGCTTGGACATCTTGCCGGTCCGCTGGTGGTACTTCGACCCGCACTTCGCACGCGCTTCGGACTCCGAGAGAAACCGCTCCTTCCCATCCGCGCTCTCCCACCATTCGGCCAGCATCAGCCCCAGTACGATGCAGGTGCGGTAGGGGTGCGGGAACGCGTGCGGCGCCGACTGCGCGTCCCGGGACTCCTCGTCGCCGAACAACATCGTGCTGATGGCCAGCAGGCTGTAGAACCAGCCGCGCGTCTGATCGAGCGCTTCACTGATGAAGTCGGCCGGGAACTGCCGCGCGAACTGCGCGCCGTTGGCATGCGGATAGCCCCATTGGGCAAACGGCATGGCGCCGGAGTCGTACCAGCAGTCGATCACCTCCGGGACGCGCCGCATCCGGCCGCCCGGCGCGAAGGGCGAATCATAGGTGACGGCGTCGATGTACGGTTTGTGCACGCGCAGGTCGTCCGGCAGGTCCGGCTTGGCGCGCTTGGCCTGCGCCCACACCTCGAATCCCGCCGCGCCCGGCTTGGCCTGCAGCTCCGCATAACTGCCCACCGCCTCCGCCCGACCGGTCCTGTCGCAGACCCAGATCGGCAGCGGCGTGCCCCAATAGCGTTCCCGGGACAGCGCCCAGTCGACGTTGGTCTCCAGGAAATTGCCGAACCGTCCATCCCGGATGTGGTCGGGCAACCAGTTGATCTGCGCGTTGTTGGCCAGCATCCGATCCCGGAAGGCGGTGGTGCGAATGAACCAGCTCTTGCGCGGATACTGGATCAGCGGGTCATCTTCCGCCCGCCAACAGAAGGGGTACTCGTGGAGGTACTGTTCGCGCATCAGCAGCAGGCCGGCTTCGCGCAGCTGCAGGACCAGGTCCTTGTCAGCGTCCTTGACCCAGCGCCCTTCGTAATCGGGCACTTCGCTGGTGAACCGCCCGTCGGGCCCGACCCCGCAGATGAGCGGCGGGCCTTCGCCCGGCTCGAACCGGGCCTGCTCGGCCAGCAGCACGTCATAGTCCACTTCGCCGAAGGCCGGCGCTTGATGCACGATGCCCGTGCCGCTGTCGACCGTCACGAAATCGGCCGGCACCACGCGCCAGGCGATGTACTCGCGGCCGCCCTCGCGCAGCCGCCCCTGCCGCTGCCCGTCCTGGGCGTAGTAATACTCCGCAAACGGCGGTCGATACCGCTTCCCCAGCAGCTCGCGGCCCTCGCACTGCCGCTCGACGATGAACGTGCGCTTGGCCTTGTCCGCAATCGACTGGTAGAGGGCCGCCGCCATCACCAGCTTCTCACCCGACTGCTCGTCACGCACGGTCACGTAGTCCAGCGCCGGGTGCACGGCCGCAAACTGGTTGTTGGGCAGCGTCCAGGGCGTGGTGGTCCAGACCAGCAGCGAGGTGTTCTCCTCGTCCACGAGCGGGAAACACACGTAGACGCTCGGGTCCGCCGTCTCGCGGTAGCCCTGTCCGACCTCGCCGGCGCTCAGCGCCGTGCCGCCCTGGGCCCACCACCAGACGATCTTGTGGCCCTGGTACAACAGGCCACGGTCGAACAACCGCTGGAGCGACCACCAGACGCTCTCCACATAGGTCTGGTGATACGTGACATACGCCTCGTCCAGATGGATCCAGAACCCCAGCCGCTCCGTCAGCTGCTCCCACTGCTTCATGTACCGCCAGACGCTCTCCTGGCACCGGTGAATGAACGGCTCCACACCGTATTGCTCGATCTCCTCCTTCGAGTGGATCCCCAGCTCCTTGCAGACTTCCACTTCGACCGGCAAGCCGTGCGTGTCCCAGCCCGCTTTGCGCTCGCACAAGTAGCCGCGCATCGTCCGATAGCGCGGATACAGGTCCTTGATCGCGCGGGTCAGACAGTGGCCCGGGTGGGGCAGCCCGTTGGCTGTCGGAGGCCCCTCGTAGAACACGAAGGTCGGCGCGCCGGCACGCTGCGCAAGCGATTTCTCGTAGATGGCCTGTTCCCGCCAGAATGCCAGAATCTCCTCTTCCAACTCCGGGAACTTGACGTGGCTCGATACCTGTTTGAACATGGTTCGCTTCTGCAAGGCAATAGGTGTCGGCCGTGCGCGCCGCAAACACCGGCGCGCTCCGCCGCGCGATAGGCGACCACGTCGGGAACGGGCGGCTGCACAGCCCTTCAGTCTTCTTCGTCCAGATCCACGGGATCGTCGTCCGGGATGCCGCCGTCAACGGGCTCTTCGTCCTCGTCGAAGTCCTCCGTCAATTCATCCTCGTCCAACGCCTCGTCGTCGAATTCAATGTCGTCGAAGTCATCTTCGTCCAGATTGAAGTCCTCTTCGTCGCCGTCCAGCTCCTCCTCGAAATCGTCGTCAAAATCGTCGTCAAAATCGTCTTCGTCGAAATCGTCAAACTCGTCGTCCGGCGAACCGCGCGTGTCGCCAATCTCCGCCCGGATCCCGCGGCCGTCGTCCACGACCGGATCCACCCGCCACCACGCATACCGGTCGCTACGCTCGATCCCATCTCCCACAATGCAGTCCATCTCTCGCACCTCGCACCACCACACGACTCGTCTCGCATTCAACCACGGCTGGCAAGAACGGCCACCACCACGGCCAAGGACCGCGAAACGACCTTAAGTAGTCGACAACCCGCGTTCTGTCAAGCAGCGGCGGGCCGCTGCGAGACAGACGTACCGCCCGGTACACGGATGCCCCAACACCGGGATGGGGCCGACCCATGAACGGCCCTTCACGCACTCCGAACCGACAACGGCCCAATGCAACCGCCCCGGCTGCGCAACGAACCAAACGGGCCGTTGGATGGATGGGCCAATGGAGCAGGGGGAATCCCCCGACGAAAGACTGCCGCCCCGCAAGCCCACAAAAAAAGGCAGGGCCGTCGCGCTGCAACGAACCCTGCCAAACACGGGGGTGAGAAAGCCTGTCTCGGAGAGCCGGCACTTGGGAGTTCAGAGTCGGGCTGCCGGCTCCACATCAAGCCTACTACGGCCGACGTCCAGATCCAAGCGGAAATCATAGACACGACATATTAATTATCGATTTTGACCGGAATCGGTACCGTTTGGGCGGGTTGCAGCGCGTTTGATCAGGTGTGGTAGTCGGCGTTGATCGCCACATATTCGGCCGTCAGGTCGCTGGTCCAGAACCGAATACCGGCCGGCCCCTGGCCCACGGACAGTTCGATGTGCGTTTCATGCTGTTGGCGCATCGACTGCGAGACGGCATCCGGATCGAACGCCACGGGCTCGCCGCGTTGGTAGAGCAGCGCGCCGTTGACACGCAGGTCGACCTGTTGCGGGTCGAACGGAACCTGGGCGTAGCCGGCGGCCGACACGATGCGGCCCCAATTCGGATCGGCGCCGGCGACGGCCGTTTTCACCAGGGCGCTGTTGGCCACGGTCTGGGCGATCTGCCGTGCGGCGGCGACGGTGGCGCAGCCGCGCACATCGATCGTGATCAGGTGGGACGCACCTTCCCCGTCGCTGGGGATCATGCGCGCCAGTTCCACGCACGACTCCCGGAGCAGGAGTCGGAACTGGTCGAGTTGTGCGCCCGCCAGCGGTTGGCCGCCCGCCTGGCCGCTCGAGAGCAGCAGGAGCGAGTCGTTGGTGCTCATATGCCCCTCGACGCTGATACAGTTGAAGCTGGCGTCGGCGGCCTCCTGCAGCACCGACTGAGCCACGTCCATGCTCAGGGGTGCATCGGTCAGGATGATGCCCAGCAACGTCGCCATGTTTGGACCGATCATGCCGGCGCCTTTGGCCATCCCCGCGATCCGGACCGGCCGGTCGCCGATGGTCAGCGTGCGGCAGGCGACTTTATGGTGGCGATCGGTGGTGAGGATACCGCGGGCGGCGTCGAGGAAGGAGGCTTCGTCATCGCCGAGACGTTGGGCGGCAGCCAGGATGCCGTGCCTGACCTTATCCATCGGCAGGAACTCGCCGATGATGCCGGTCGAGAGCACGAGGGCGGCGTCCTCGGCGGCGCCGCAGGCCGCAGCCGCACAGCGGGCCATCTCGAGGGCATCGCGCAGGCCGCGCGGGCCGGTGCAGGCGTTGGCGTTCCCGGAATTGGCCACCACGGCACGGATCCGCATGGAAGGAGTCCGTGCCCGATCGACCGCCACGGGCGCCGCGAAAATCAGGTTGCGCGTATAGACGCCGGCCGCTACGCAGGGCTCGTCGGCCACGATCAGGGTCAGATCGTGCCGGGCCGGGTCGCTCTTGATCCCGCAATGCACGCCCGCCATCCGAAATCCGCCGGGTACGAAGCGACTCATCCGCAATACTCTCTCCTCGGCGTTCCACGGCGCCGCCGCGCGTCAGAAGGCCGTGGTTTCGGGGAACCCGTGCATCAAATTGAAATTCTGCACGGCCGCGCCCGAGGCGCCTTTGACCAGGTTGTCGATGCAGCTGAACACCACGACGCGCCCGCGGACCAACCGGGCTGTGACGTCGCAGAAATTCGAGCCGGCCACATCCTTCGTGGCCGGCAGGTGGTCCACCACGCGCACGAACGGCTTGCCAACGTAGAATTCGCGCAACGTCCCGAGCAGCTGCTCCTCGGTCACATCGCCCGTCGGCCGGGCATAGGCGGTGGTCAGAATCCCACGATCCATGGGGATCAGATGCGGCGTGAACACGACCTGGATCTCCTCCCCGCAGGCCGCCGACAGCACCTGGTCGATCTCCGGCGTGTGGCGGTGCCGCCCCACGTTGTATGCCACCACGCTCTCGTTGCACTCCGGGTAGTGCGTCATCAGCTTCGGCGCGCGCCCCGCCCCGCTCACGCCGCTCTTCGAGTCCACGATGATCCCCGCCCGGTCGATCAAGCCGGATTTCAAGAACGGGGCCAACGCCAGGATCGCACCGGTCGGATAGCAGCCCGGATTGGCGATCAGCCGGGCTGGCGGAATCCGGTCCCCGAACAGTTCGGGCAGCCCGTAGACCGCCTCACTCAGGCGGTCGGGATCGACATGTTTCTGCCCGTACCACTCCGCGTACACCTCGGCGCTGGCGAGCCGGTAGTCGGCGCTGAAATCGACGACCCGCTTGCCCGCGTCGAGCAGCTGACGCACGACCGACGCGGAGGCGCCATGAGGCAGACAACTGAACACGCAGTCGCACCGCGCCGCCACCTGGGTCGGCTCAAGATCCTCCAGTCGCATGTCCAGCCGGCCTGCCAACTGCGGATGGATGGCCGCCACGTGCGGGTTGCCCTCCTGGCGACTGGTCAGCACCGCGAGTTCGACCTCCGGATGGTGGAGCAGGATCTTGATCAATTCGACAGCCGTGTACCCGGTCGCACCGAGAATCCCAATACGAATCATGCCCACTCCTCGCGTTCAACCACCAGTCCGCGTGCCATCGTGCACGCCCGCGCCGAGCACTCGCGCGCCGACCAGACAGTATACTCGACCGCCCGATTTGTCCAACCGTCAGCCGCCGCGCGGCGGGCAGGCCGGTTCCGCCCGCCGGCGACTCAAGCCCCCGCATCGACGCAGACCTCGGCCAGCTCGGCCAGGATCATGCCGGTGGCGCCCCAGACGCGATCTGCGCCCCAGACGATGTCCCGTGCGCGAAACCGGATCCCCCGGCGCCCGACCACGTGCCACGAGCGCGCGGCCGGATCCCACAACCGCGCCAGCGGCAACTCGATCAGCCGCGCCACCTCCGACCGGTTCGGCTCAAACGCAGGGCGCGCGTCGGTCACGGCCACGCAGGGCACGACCCAGAAGTTGCTCGCGAACACGTACAGCGGCGACAGGCAGCCCAGGACTTGCAAGCCGGCGTCCGTCGCGCCCAGCTCCTCCACGTACTCGCGCACCGCACACGCTACCGGACCCTCGCCCGGCTCGTGCATCCCGCCGGGCAGACTGATCTGCCCCGCATGATCGACCATCTGCGCAGGGCGCTCGGTGAGCGGCACATGCCAGGCGCCGGCGTGCGGGTAGAGCAGGACCAGCACCGCCGCGTGCCGCGCGTCCCACGCGGGCGGCCCGAAGTGCCGGCCGTAGGCCAGCTCCGACGTCAACGTGCGCTGCGCGCGCGGGCCCGGCAGCGGCCTTTGCAGCCGCCTCTGCAGGTGCACGGGCAGTGAATCGCCCAGAGGATCAATCATCGGGAGGTGAGAGGGGCGCATGGTCTGGAATCATGGAATCGGCAACCTCAGATCCCGCCGGCCTCTCGCTCCCCGCCCGATACACCTCGAACCACCCCTCTTCCCGGGGCGAGGCCGGGTAGAGGCGCGGGAACCCTAGCCGCCGTCTCGTAGCGCCACGGTCGACCACGATGTAGTCCACCTGCTCGCGCTGCACGATCTCGAGCAGCCGTTCATCGGACCAGGCGCCCAGTCCACGCTCGACCACCGCCGGCGGATAGATCTCGTGCAACAGGCGCCACCAGGCGACAATGCTCGAAGCGTCTTGCGGGATATCCTTCCAGCATGCGACCTCCGCACGCTGGGCGTACCACTTGAACGTCTGTTGATGGCGCGGCGTGAGGAACCGCGCATGAGGCTCGGTGTGCTGGTCGATCCACCGGCAGGCGTCCTGCCACGCCCGGTAGCGGGCCGTCTGTTGGCGATCGGTCCACGCGCCCCGGGGGCTGGACTGCACAATGCCGCCGGGCCGGAAGTCGCGCTGCTGGTCCACATACAGGCTGCCCAGCAACAACATCGGGGCCAGCACGGCCGCCGCCCAGAGCGCGCGGACCGCCCAATGCCCACGCGACTCCCACCGCCTGAGCACCAACGGCACCGCCAACGAGACCACCAGCGGCACCGCCACATCGGACAGGCGGAACCAGTAGAACCGCAGCACGCGGGCAGCCCACGTCGGATCGCACAGGAGGGCCAGGTCCAGGAAGATCCCGAGCACGCTGATGGTCAACGCGCCGACGGCGAAGCCGTGCAGCCGGGACCAGGGCTCGCAGCGCCGCGCCAGCCGCGCCAACAGCACCCACGCGAGCAGGAGCGATCCGAACAGGGCCAGCCGCCTGGGCGCAAACAGGTGGAACACCAGGTGGTGCGACAGACGGCCGAATACGTAGATCAGGTTGGCTTCCGCCGCCGTGGCCGCCGCCACGCCGGCCGACAGCCGCCACGCCGGCAGCAGCCCAGCCAGCGCCAGACCGCCGCCGACCAGCAGGCCCGGCCCCATGCAGCGCAGCGCCGGCCGAGTAGGGCCGGAGAGCAGCCATGCGAGCGCCGCGGCGACCATGCTCCAACCGCCCACCAGGACATGCATCGCCGTGGCCGCTCCGAACCAGGCCCACCCACCGGCCCAGCGCTGCAGCGCCAGCGCGCGTAGACCGCCAAACACACAGACGTAAGCCACGCTCTTCGCTTCAAAACCCCCAACGGCCCACTCGCCCGCCAAATGACCGTACCTGGTGAGCATCAGGAACCAGGCGGCGGTCAACACGCTCACGTAACGAGAGGGGAGAATCGCCCAGCTCAGCCGCTGCCACGCCCAGGCCACCAGGACCCACGTCCCGAGCCGACCGCACCAGGTCATAGCCCCAAGGGAAAGCCAGCGGGTGGGCCAGCCGAACAGGCCGTAAAACGCGCCGTGCGCAGCAGCCGAATCGAGAAAGATGTCGGGCCCGCACCAGCCGGGATCCCAGTAGCGCTTGGCTTTGGCCAGATAATGAGCCTCGTTGACGTCCGGCGCCGGTGTGCCGGCCACAAGCAAGATCAGGGCGACGATGACCGCCACCTCCGCGACGTGGGCGTGCCACGATGGGTTGCCGGTCTGCTCCGCCCTGCACGGCTCGGTGGCGTGACTGATCATGCATCCATCCTACGGGAAAACCGGGGTTGATCCTGGACGCCTCCAAAATAGCAGATAAGCCACACTTCATGGAACGTACAAAACGTGCGACAATAGCAGAGCATAGACACCAGACTGAGGAGCTGCGCATGCAGTGTTTCCCTGACCGAACGGCCGGTCGCCGCGCGATGTGGACCGGAGCGGCGGCCTGGGCGGTCGTCGCCCTCTCGGGCTGCCCGTGGCACGACAACGCCCCCAAAGACCAGTCGATCCCCCAAGCGAAGCCGACCCCGATGCGTGTGGTGGTGGTCGAGGACGGTCCGTTTGCCGAGGTGATCGAGCGGCAGTGGAAAGCTCGCATTGACAACGAGTTGCAGCTCACCCAGATGTCGATCGCCCAGATCGAGGCGGCCAAGCAGCTCGCGATGGATATCATTTTCTACCCCTCCGCCTGCCTTGGGACGCTGGTCGAGCACAAGCTGGTTGCCGAACCGTCCGCCGAGGTCTTGGCAGGCCCGGAGTATGCCGCGCGTGACGTGCTGGAGCTGCAGCGGACGGTGGAGAACCGCTGGGGCGAGAAGATCTACGCGTTCTCGTTCGGGTCGCCGAGCCTCGTGCTCATGTACCGCGCCGACCTGTTCGAGCAGTTGAAGCTGGAACCGCCAGAAACGTGGACTCAGTACGCCGCACTCCTGCCCCAGCTGGCACACGACCCGTCCAGCGCGGCTGCGCCGGGAGAGGATCAGCCCTGGTCGGCTGCCATCGAACCGCTGGGCGAAGGCTGGGGCGCGAAGATCCTGCTGGCCCGCGCAGCCGCCTACGTGTCGCATCCCAGCCAGTTCTCGGCCCTGTTCGACTACGCGACCATGGAACCGCTGTTGACCAGGCCGCCGTTCCTGCGCGCGCTGGAGGAGCTGGTCGCAGCCGCACGGACCAGCACCGTGGACCTGACACACTACACGCCCGAGTCGGCGCGCCGCGCGTTGATGGCGGGCCGAACCGCCATGGCGCTGACCTGGCCGTCCCGAACCACCCACGACGGCAAACCGCTGCCGCTGGCCGAGGGCGTACGGATCGATTTCGCCAAGCCGCCCGGGTCGGATACCGTCTACAATTTCAGCGAGCAGCTCTGGACCCCGCGCGGTGAGGCGGGCAAGTCGATGCATGTCCCGCTGCTGGGCACGGCCGGTGTACTCGCGTCGGTCGGCACGAACGCACGGCGGCCCAAGGAAGCCGCCCGCATCCTGGCGCTCATGAGCGGCCCGGAATGGAGCCCCCGGCTCTGTCCGCTGTGCCGCACCACCACCATGTTCCGCCAATCGCATGCGAAGAACCCCGACCTGTGGACCGACGAGATGCTGCCGCGCGAATCGAGCGACCGCTATGCGGAAATCCTGCGGGCTTCGCAATCCGAAGTGGCCAGCCTAATCGCCCCGCGTCTGCCCGGCTGGCAACGCTATCTGGCGGCCCTGGATCAGGCGGTCCAGGATGCGTGCACCGGCGCCCAGACACCGACCGCCGCGCTGGAACACGCCGTCGAGGCGTGGAATGCCATCACCCACGAACTCGGCCTCGACGCCCAGCAGAAGGCCTACACCCGCTCCCTCGGCCTCGAACCGTGATGGGAGGGGCTTCCCGTCGCGCCGTGCGCCCCGCCGGGCAGCCTCGCCGACCAAGCTCCCGGTCTGGCAGCCAGGCGTGCGCCCAACGGCAACCGTCGGGCGTGGGTGCCGTCCGCGAGCCGCCCCTTCCCGCCGCTCGCCGGCTCGGTTGCAGAATACGGCCGGCAATACTAGAATCGTGTATCCAGCCGGCAACGGCACCGCCGGGGCGGTAGCTCAACTGGGAGAGCGCAGCGTTCGCAATGCTGAGGTCGAGGGTTCGAGCCCCTTCCGCTCCACTTACGCAGAGTCCTCATTCCACGCGCAGTCGCCGACGAAGTCGAACTCGGGCAGACGGTTTTCCGTCGGCATGAGGCTGCCGGTCGCCTCGCAGAGCTCCAGCTGCCCGGTGAAACGGCAGCCGACGCGGAACGCCAGGTGGCCACACATCTCGATCAGTTCGGTGTGGACCACGCGGGCCGTGAGATAGGCCAGATCGGGCGCCAGGCCCAACGCGATCACCAGCTCCTCGAAATCCGGACGCGTGGCTTGAAAGAACGCGAAACCGTCCGACGAGATGTCGGCGCAGCGCACCGTCTGAAACATGTCGGGCGTCGGCCACTTCCCAGGATCCAGACGCGCGATCTGCTGCTCGACACCGAACGTCCGCCGCGTGGTGGCTCGACTCTCCTGCATGGATGCACTCGCTATGGACACGCTCGCCGGTTCAGCGCGTGCGCGCGGGCCGCGGCAACGCTCGACCTGCTTAAACACAAACGCCTGAGGGAGACCCTGCCGTCCCCCCTCTTGGGAAGCCTAGCTCGCTGCGCCCGCATGTCAAATCGCGGGCGCCGGCGGCCGTTGAGCCGGGAAATGCGGGGAATAACGGCGGATCCGACCCATGCCATCCGCCTGCCGGGCGGCTCGACCGGGTCACCGCCCGATCTGCTCCTGGACGTAGAGTTCGTACCCCTGCCGCGAACGCTTGATGGCAAACCGCGTCACGAAGATATCGCTGGGCTTGCGGCCTTTGTACTCCAGCTCCAGCCTGGCCAGCCTTTCGGCGGTGGCCGGCGGCCAGAGATGCAGGATCAGATCCTCGCCTGCATCGATGTGGGCGTTCTTGAGCAGTGCTTTGTCGGCCTTCACCAGGTTGCCGCTGTTCCAAGTCCAGTAGATCCGCGTCTCGTCGGCGCGCGTCCCGGTGCGCCTTCTCGAATCGGCCGCTCCCGGTTTCTCCAGATACTCGATCGTCCCGTCCGGCCGCACGACGCCCAGTTCCACTCCCAGCGCGGTCAACTGTCGGGCGTATTCGGTTTCGGTGGTGCCCTCCGGGAACTGAATCTGCCAGCGCCGGCTCTCGGGGATGTCGCGTGGCGGAGCGGGCTCCGCAGTCGGCTCGGGCAATCTCTCCGGCGGTAGCTCGCCAGGCAGGTCGCCGATCCCCTCCAGGTCGTCCACCGAGATGGAGTGGTTCAGGAGCGTTATCGACTCGCGACACTCGCTCGTCTCTTGACTCAGCCGCTGCGGCGCCGGGGGCCCTGCTTCGGTGACCGCCGGGCGCGCGACCTCGGAATGTGTCGAAGGCGCCCTGGCCCAACCGATCAGGAAGACCAGGAGCACCAACGCGCTCCAACCGCAGACGACCAACAGAATATCGCGATACAGGCGTGTCGCGTGCGTCGCGCGTCGCTGCGCAGCGCGTTGCGGCGACACCGTCGAATCGGTCGAGTCCATGGGTGCGTTCCTCCGTCAGGACGTGTCATCTGCCGGCAGGTGTCGCCAGGCGACCGGCGCACTGCACACGGCCGCCCTGGCGGGCGAACCTCCGGCAGGCATCCATGGCACAACCCGCCACGATCCGCAACGCCGAGATACCGGGCAGGAAGAGCTCGACCGTCAGCCTAATGCCGCCGCGCGCGGGTGTCAACAACAAGGGCCTCAGCGCGGTCATCCAGCGCATCCGAAATGCCGCCGCGCACAGGTCAACAACGCCGGCCGCCCTGGTGGGGCCGTTGGTCAGGGTGCTTCGCCCGCCGGATCGATCGCGTGGAACACCGCGAGGCGCTCGTTCCACTGGTTGGCATACGCCGTCGCGCCACGCGTGCTGCAGGTCAGGCTCAGCGTGCGCGTGGCGAAGTCCTGCACTTCATCCGGCGTCAGCGGCTTGGCGAAGTAGAAGCCTTGTGCGAGATCGCAGCCCAGTTCCTGGAGAGCAATCACCTGGGCCGGCGTCTCCACGCCTTCGGCCACCATGTCGATCCCCATGTTCCGGACCGTGACGGCCAACCCGTAAATCAACGAGGCGACATTGTGCGAATCCTCGATACCCAGGAGCATCGAGCGGTGGATCTTGAGCACATCAACGGGGAACTCGTGGAGCGACGCGAAGGAAGAGGTGCCGGTCCCGAAATCGTCGATGGCCAGTTCGACACCCAGCGACTTGATCGCGCGCATCATCTGCATGGCCGCGTGGGTGTCGGGCACGAACGAGTCCTCCGTCAGCTCCAGCTGGATTTGCGACGGCAGGATCCCCGACTGGCGAATCGCCTGTTCGACCATGTGCGGGAGGTCCGGCAAGGCGAACTGGCGCCGGGATACGTTGATTGACACTTTCCGAGGCGCCAACGCGCCCAGTTCCTGCTGCCAGCACACCAACTGCCGGCAAGCTTCGCGGAGCGCCCATTCGCCCAGCGTCATGATCAGGTCCGACTCCTCCGCGATCGCCACGAACTCGCTGGGGTCGATCGGCCCGTCGGTCGGGTGGGACCACCGCAGCAGGGCCTCAACGCTCACGAAGGCGCCGGTCGAGAGGGAGACGATCGGCTGGTAGGCCAACCAGAGTTGCGGGGCGCCGATCGCTTTGCGCAGCTCGCTTTCCAGCCGCAGACGGCGCTGGACACGTTCCCGCATGGAGGCGTCGAACAGGGTGTAGCGGCAGCGCCCCAGCCGCTTCGATTCGTACATGGCCGTGTCGGCATCGCGGACCACATCTTCCGCGCACCGGTAGGACAGGTCGCCCATGACGATGCCGATGCTGACCGTCGAATAGACTTCATGCGTGCCCAGCAGATAGGGCTGCGCGAGTGCGTCCAGCAGCCGCTCCGCAACAGCCACCGCCTCGTCGGGAGTGTGAAGGCCGTCGAGCAACACGACGAATTCATCGCCGCCCAGCCGCGCACTGGTGTGCCCGGACAGGTCCACGCTGACCGAGTCCGTATCGCCCACTTGCGCGCGCAATCGCCGGGCAACGCCGACCAGCAAGGCGTCGCCGACGGAGTGGCCGAGGCTGTCGTTGATGATCTTGAACCGGTCCAGGTCCAGGAACATGACCGCGTAGTGGTGATCGGGCGCGCGTTGGGCGCGGGTCATTGCGTGCTGCAGTCGCTCGAGGAACAGGCCGCGGTTGGGCAGCCCGGTCAGTCTGTCCAGCCGCGCCGCCCGCGCCAGCTCGTCTTCCGCCCTCTTGAGCAGGCTGATGTCTTCCGTGAAGATCATGATGCCGCCGATCTGGCCGTCGGCGGTCCGCCAGGGCCGAGCCTCCCACGACAGATACCGAGAGGCGCCGCCGGCCTCCGGATACCACATGCCCTCCTCGCGCGCGCACGGGTCGCCCGCCAGCGCGCGCCGATTCACCTCCTGCCACGGGTCGGGCAAGTTCGTCCAGACTTCGGAATGGTGCCGGCCAATGACCTGGTGACCTTCCAACTGGTGGTCGCTGAGAAACCGTCGACTCGCGGCGATGCACCGCATCTCCCGGTCGAACATGGCGATGGCGACCGGCACATGCTCGACAAATGCCTCCAGCCGTGCTCGCTCATCCATCAACTGCTGTTGCTCGGACACCTTGTGCTGCGTGATGTCGCTGTGAATCGCCACGTATTGCGTGGCCCGTCCCTCGCTGTCCTGGAGCGGAACGATCGTGGAGTCGGCCCAGCACAGACTGCAGTCGCAGGCGTCGGTGAGGATCTCCGTCGAGTCGGTGGTCGCCACGATCACGTGCTGGTCGAGCGCGGACGGATGACCGTGCAATTCGGCCCGCGCCGCTTCCGCCTGCTGATCCGGCTGGATCGGCAAGCAGGGGTCCCGCTGCGAACGTGGTAGGACCTGTAGCACGTATAACGGAAGCTAAGCGTCTCGCCCAAGGATCTGCTTGAGACCGGCCAGCGAGATGCGGGTGCACTCCATCGGCGACAGGTGATCCGGGTAAACTTCCTGCTCGATCGTATACCACCGGGTGCCGCCGACCTCTTCACACGCCTTGAACACGTCGGCCCACTTCACGGAATCCTGACCGATGAACGCCTTTCCCTGGCTGCCGACCACCGCCGGCTTGCAGTGGATGATCTTGTGGCGGCCGGGGTACTTGTAGATCAGCGGCACCGGGTCCACGCCCGCCGTGACGGTCCAGCCCACATCCTGTTGGAGCACCACGTCGCTGGATGTCCGGTCGGCAAACAGCTCGAAGTAGGTCGTGACCCCATCCTTCTCAAACTCGTGCGTGTGGTTATGGTAGCCGGTGTACATGTCCTCCTTCTTCAGGTCCCGGGCGATCTGGTTGAAGATCTCGGCCAGCTGCTTGCTCTCTTCCGGGTGTGTGAAACGGCGGTCGCCGGGGACGATCAGGAATTGGCATCCGATGATCTTGTGGAATTCGATCGTCCTGGGCAGCTCGTCACCGACCAGCGTATTGGTGCCGACGTGTGTGCCGGCCACCTTCAAGCCCAGGTCGTCCAGTCGCTTGCGCAGCTCGTGCGGCTTGCCGCTGTACTTGTGGTAGCCGGCGAACTCCACGGCCTCGAAACCCATCTGGGCCACCGCTTCCAGCGCGCGGTCGAAGTCCTTGCCGCAGTCTTCGCGAATCGAGTACAGTTGCAGCGCGATGCCCGGCTTGGCGGCCGGCGCGGCGGCGGCCCACGCGCCTGAGCGCGGCAGACTGGCAACGGCGGCGCCGGCAGCCGCGAACTTGAGCAGCGCGCGCCGCGATAACTTGCTTTGCATCTCAGTCATGACTCTCTCTCTCCTCGAACGGATCTTCTGCTTAACGCTCACCGCAATTGGCCGGCCGTCTTCTCCACGAAGGCCAGACACGCGGCGACCTCCTCCACCAGCTGCGGAGACTCGTGCTCGTACTCGATCGCCATCACCCCCTGGAACTTCTGGCGCTTGAGCTCCTTCAAGACTTCACCGTACTCGGCGCGCCCCTGTCCCAGCGGCACGTCGCGCGCTTCGGGCTTGCCCCACTCGCCCACATCCTTCAGGTGCAACGTGATGATCCGGCCCGCCATCACCTGGAGACACTCCACGGGCTTCAGACCCGAACGGACCCAGTGCCCGGTATCGCAGCAGGCCCCGATCCGCTTGCCGCGCCCCTGACAGGCTGCCATCACGTTGGCCGGGTCCCAGTAGCGGTAATCGGGCGATTTCGGATGGTTGTGGATGGCCAGGTTGATCGCGAATTCGTCGCACAGCTTCTCGATCATGTCGAGCGATTCGGGGGGCGGTTCGGACACGATCGTATGCGTCCCCATCTCCCGGGCGAATTCGAAGGCCTTGACCGCCGCGTCCCGATCGGCGCCCAGCCCGGCGTAATAGGTTGGCATGTCGATCCCGCAGTCGGCCATCCGCTGCTTCATCTCCTTGCGCAGTTCGGGCGCGAGCGACTCGCCCGACTGCAGCTCGGGCCGCGCGCTGTCCAGCCTCAGGAAAAACGCGGGCTCCACGTGCCGCACGCCCAGCGCGGCGAGTTTCTCCAGCGTTTCGTAGAACGAAATGCCGCGGAACGTGTATTGCTGGACACTCACCTGCCAGCCGATCTGCTCCGCACTCGGGGTGCTCAATTGGACCTCGCCCATCCCCGCCGCCCATCGCGGGAAGAGCCCGGTCACCGTCGCGCCGGCCGCCAAAGCGCCCGCCGCCTGCAGAAACGCACGGCGATGTACGTTGCGTGTCATGGTGCTGATACTCCGTGGGTCTCGTGGAAAGAGGGAAACGGTCTCAGGCGTCGGGGTTCTGCTCCAAACCGGTCTCCCGTGGCCTGCCGCCTGATTTTCCACCAGGCGGAACCCGGATGCAAGCAGGTGGCGTCTTGCGGCGGGTGCCGCAGCAGGCCAGACTAGTCGGCAGCGTGTTCGCCAGTCGACCGTTCCCGCACGACCGGGAACCAACCCCCTGGAGAAAGGAAATTCTGAACCATGAACCGGCGGCATCCACTTGCTCTGCTCCTCTGCTGTGCGGGACTCCTGACCGGCTCCTTGTCGGCCGGCGAGCCCACCTCGCGACCGGAGATCCCGCTGGCGGAACATCCGCGTCCCGACTTCCAACGCCCGGCATGGCTGAACCTGAACGGCCGTTGGCAGTTCGAGTTCGACGGAGGGAACGTCGGGCTGCGGGAGCAGTGGTTCACGGCGCCCGAATCGTTTACTCGGCAGATCACGGTGCCGTTCCCGTGGGGCTCGCGCCTTTCGGGTGTCGACGACGAGGCGGACATCGGCTGGTACAGCCGCAGCATCACGGTGCCCGAGTCTTGGCAGGGCCAGCGGGTGTTTCTGGTGATCGGCGCCAGCGACTGGCACACGACGGCCTGGCTGGACGGACGGCAGTTGGGTCAGCACCAGGGCGGCTACACGCCATTCGCGTTCGACCTGACCCCGCATGTCCGTTTCGGCGCGCCGCAGTCACTCGTCGTGCGCGTCGATGACACGCCGCACCCGTTCAAACTGGAAGGGAAGCAGGGCTACGGGCGGGCCGCCGGGATCTGGCAGACCGTCTACCTGGAACGGCGGCCGGCCGTGGCGCTCGAGACGGTGCATTTCACACCAGACGTCGACGGCCGCCGGGTGGTGGTGGATGTCCGGTTGAGCACGGCGGCGCCCCGCGACCTGGCGCTCGAACTGCGGTTCAAACCGGAAGACCGCGCGGAGTCGGTCGTGCCGGTGACGATCCGGAAAGGCGCGGACAGCCGGCAGTTCGCCGTCCCGCTGGACCCTGTCCGGCGCTGGTCGCTGGAAGACCCCTACCTGTACGAAGTGACGGTAGTGCTCGAAGGCGCGGACGGCGGGGACGAACTGGCGACCTACTTCGGCATGCGCAAGATCAGCGTGGGGAAGCTCCCGGGCACGGATTACTCCTACGTGTTGCTCAACGACAAGCCGGTCTACCTGCAACTGGCGCTGGACCAGTCGTATCACCCCGAGGGCTACTACACGTTCCCCAGCGACCAGTTCATGCGCGACGAAATCCTGCGCAGCCGTCAGATCGGCCTCAACGGCAACCGGATCCACATCAAGGTCGAGGTGCCGCGCAAACTGTACTGGGCCGACCGGCTGGGCGTCCTGATCATGGCGGACGTGCCCAACAGCTGGGGCCCGCCCGACGAACCCATGCGGCGTGAGACCGAGTATGCGCTGCGCGGCATGGTCCAGCGCGACTACAACCACCCGTCGATCTTCTGCTGGGTCAACTTCAATGAAACCTGGGGCCTGCGCAGCGGCGACAAGGGCTATCTGCCCGAGACGCAGGCCTGGGTGGAGAGCGTCTACCACCTGACCAAGCAGTTGGACCCTTCCCGGCTGGTCGAGGACAACTCGGCCTGCAACTTCGACCATGTGGCGACGGACATCAACTCCTGGCACGCCTACCTGCCCGGCTACGAGTGGCAGAAAACGCTCGACCAGGTCTGCCGCGATACGCACCCCGGCTCCGGCTGGAACTTCGTGCCGGGACGCGCCCAGCAGGACCAGCCGCTGCTCAACAGCGAGTGTGGCAACGTGTGGGGCTATGAGGGGAGCACCGGGGATGTCGATTGGAGCTGGGACTACCACATCATGATGAACGAGTTCCGGCGCCATCCGAAGATCTGCGGGTGGCTCTACACCGAACATCATGACGTGATCAACGAGTGGAATGGCTACTACCGGTACGACCGGTCGGACAAACACACCGGGCTGGGCGACCTGGCGCCGGGCATGTCCCTGCGGGACCTGCACAGTCCCTTCTACATCGCGGCCGATCGGGCGATGTGCCGCACCGTCCAGCCCGGCGCGCGGCTCGAGGTGCCCCTGTGCGCCTCGTTCATGACCGACGCGGATGTCGGCACGCCGTTGACATTGGAGATGGAACTGTACGGATGGGATGCGCTGGGCAACCGCCGCAGCTACTGGCAGTCCGCGCGCGACGTCCCGTACCAGCCCTGGTTGAACCAGGACCTGGAGCCGATCGAACTGACAGCCCCCACGGAGCCGGCCCTGACCGTTCTGGCCCTGGCGCTGAAGGACGCCGGCGGCGCGGTCCTGCACCGGAACTTCACGACCTACCTGGTCGAAGACGGGCCGGCCGCGCGGGACGAGATCGTCACCAACCATGCGCGCCGGCAGCGAATCCTGCGGTTCGCTCCCGGGACGTTCCGCGACGCCCGGTGGTCACTTCGACAATGGAACGTGCTCGATGGCCTGAAGGTCAACGGCGCCGGGGCGGGGTACTTCGAGTACGCCGTCGAGTGGCCGCACGACCTGATGCTGGAGGACGTCGCCAGCGTGACGCTGCGGATGGAGGTCTCCGCCAAGCAGCTGTTCGGCAAGGATCGGGATGACCCGTTGCAGCGGGACGGCGACTTCATGCGCGGCGAGGGAACGCATGATCCCAGCAGCAACCCGAACGCGTATCCGATGACGGACGAGGAGCGGTTCCCCAGCGCAGTGCGCGTCCGCGTGATGGGCCAGGTGGCGGGCGTCTTCGAGCTGCCCGACGATCCGGCCGACCATCGCGGCATCCTGTCGTGGCACGCACAGGCGCGCGACCGGCACCTGCAGGAAGCGGGCTCCTACGGGTACCTGGTGGAGGCTTCGCTCCCGCGCGCAGCGGTCCAACAGGCCTCTGAGTCGCGGCAGCTGGTGATTCGGCTGGAGGTGGACGAGGCGTTGCCGGGCGGCCTGGCCGTCTACGGCCAACGCTTCGGCCGCTATCCGCTCGACCCGACGCTCATTTTCACGCTGCGGGAGTGACCCCCGGCCAGGCTGACCGCCCGGGCCTGGTGCACAGGCCCGCCCGGCGGGCAGGGACCTGCGCGGACCAGCCCCGTCCCCAGCCGCAACCTGCGCTGACCACACCAATGGCCCCCACGCCGCAGCTCTGGGTTGCTGGTGAACGAAGATCTGCTAGACTGGTCTAGGTTTCCATCAGCGGCCGGCCGATCCGAGCGCCGAAACAGACCGGGCGAAGGCCCGTGGACACTCGACGCACAGGAGGTTACCGGCCACGTGGCGGAGTAGCTCAGTTGGTCAGAGCAGCGGAATCATAATCCGCGTGTCGTGGGTTCGAGTCCCTCCTCCGCTACTGGGCCATCTTCAAGGATGGCCACCACTTCCGAGAAACTCGTTTTCCCGCACTTTGTGAATGGTGCGGGTTTTCTTTTGCGAGTCGCCGCGAGTCGCAACGGGCGTTTGCGTCCCCAGTTTATCCCCAGTTTCGGCCGCCGCCGCGAAGTGGTCGCCGATCACCGTCAGGTAGTGCTTGTGCGCGACGGTCGGCGTGTTGAACTTGATTTGTGTTCTCGGCTTGAAATCGGTTCGGCCGGCAATGTAGACCCGGTCGTCAACCTACGCGTCCTCACTCGGCGACGTGAAACCCGGCCACAGTTCCTCTGGAGCAACATCAAGAGCCTTCGCGATGCGAGCGACTGTCCGCCGCTGTGGACGGCATTGCCGATTCAACATGTTTGAAATCGCAGGCTGACCAACACCGATCATCTTCGCAAGCATCTGTTGATTGAGATCTCGCGCGTCCATCAGCCTGCGCAGGCGCTCCGCAAACGATTGCTCTTCCCTGTCCAACTCTTCAACTGCTTCTCGCATCTCGTCAGAGTGGGCCACTCCCAAGCGTTCTGACTGCTCTAAATCCATCCCCAACCTCCCCTCATGTGGATTCGGAAACAAAGCATCTGCCAGCGTCATAAGGGTTGATTCGCGGTCGTCGTCATCCGTCTCAGGATCGTTTACAACGTCGAGCAGTTCGCGAATACCGGCTTGCACTTCGTCGCTGCACTCCAAGTAAGCGCGCAGAAACTTAGTGCCTTGTAGTAGCTGTAGTTTGTTGATTTCTTGTTCGAGCGTGGCCATCCCTTTTCTCCCATGCAAAGGCTGCAGTACCATCGCCGCGCGCGATTCACTTGCTACGGATTGTCATAAAATCGTTCGAGAATCAGTTTTCGTCGCATCCTATAGTTAGCCAGTTGCGCTTTTGTAAAGTCATCGCGTTTCTTCTGAAGGACTGACACAACCCAAAGTGTGGGCAGTGGTCGACCCGCTTTCTTCGGATCAAAGAAGATAATCCGGAGGTTGTCACAGCCTCCAAGCGTGTCGTGGACTCGCAGTTCCCCAATTCGCAATTCCGGTAGGGCCTTGATCCATGACCAGTCCAAGTCACACAGTTCACCCCCATCGCTTTCGTCCTGTCCTGTTGGCCAGAACCGCAACTTTAATGCGTGGCGACGCAGCTCAGCTCTGTCACGCGCCCGTGGAAGCCATCTGTGTGCCTCTTGAAACGCCCAACGTCCGGCCCGAACGAGGTAGTTCCCGGATAGGTTTTCGTCCATATCCGTCCATCTCCGCTTCACAGAATGTCGTCCTTCAGGAGCAATAATATCACATATCTCCCCGCAGACAAGACCAATATCACATAATGTTGAAATAATTATCACATACACAACCTCCCTCCACCTGCGTGGCCACTCAGACACCGTCCCTAACCTGTTACCTTGCTGACACTTGCGTGTTGAAACCCGATGAAAGCACTGTAATGTCGGCAGGTTGTGCGAATCCAGCCCGGCCGACTTGCTGCCGGCTCGTCGAGCCATTCCAGCGGGTCGATATGCTGCCGGTATCGTGGCGGCCCGGTGCGGATGGTTGGCGGGTCGGCCACGACCTGGTTTCAAGCGTCCCGCAATCGAGCCGGAATGTCAGTCGTCATCGCGCAGCAATTCCCGGCGTGGGGATTGATTGGACTCGTTTTCTTGCCACGGCATGGAAGGACGAGTGACCGGCACTGAACGCCGTGGAGGCAGAGGACTCAGAAGCAGACAGTCCCATTAAATCTACAAAAATCTCCGCCCCGATCCACGGGGCATCCGACGAGGTGAGAGCCCAGTGTCGTTGAGCGACTGGGTGTGCCTGATCCAAGAGGGATCGTGAAGAGCTTTGGCAGAT
>JBPOJB010000051.1:0-25069 GCA_052034005.1 Planctomycetota bacterium
GATATCGCCTATCCGCCGGTGTTGTCGCGGCCGGCGGGGGGGTGGGGCCGTGCGGCGCCCCGTTCGGCGGCCCCCGACGACGGGTCGGGACGATTCACGGCCGGGCGGCGCGGGGCGCTACTTCAATTCAATCACCGACAGGCTGCAGAACGGGTCATACTTCGTGTTGATCGTCCCGGGAACCGGCCAGTCCATGTTGCTCACGATCAGCTCACGCCCGCGCAACAGCGTCTCGCACGGCTGATCCATGCCTCCGTCGCGCCCGTCGGTATCGCCGTTCTTGGCCAGCGTCTTGACAGTGCCGCCGGGCAGCACCATATGGATCGCGTTCTCGCGCGAGTCGGCGACATAGATCACGCCGGTCCGCGGATCGTAGGTCAGCCCGTCCGCGCTCTTCATGAAGTCCGCCCGCGCGAAAATCTTGTTGGAGGTGACCTTGCCTTGGCTGTCGAACATCATCCGGTGCACCGTGCCGTCGGCGAAGTTGCCGATGTACAGGTTGCCCTGCCGGTCGAAACAGAGTCCGTCCGCGCCCAACGAAAGCTGCGGATCGTGGACCTCGATCACGCCGATGCAATGCGGATCCTCGGCTTCGTTCGCGCCGACCTGCACGGGCGCGTCAGCCAGCTCGTCCAGTGCGAAACGCAGCACGCCGCTGATAGCCGGCTGGACCGTCGCGTCGATCTGCGTATCGCTGACATACAGGTAACCGCCATGGCAGATCACGGCGTTGGCCACGTTCAAGCCGACCACGACCGGCTTGATCTCGACCGGCTGGCCGTCGGTCATGACGATCCGCAGCACGCGCGACTGGCGCTCGCCCGTCGCCTGGTAGTCGGCCAAGAACAGGTCCTGGGACGGCGCCACGCAGACGCCCAGCGCCCCGACCGGCTGGCCGGTCTCCGGATGGTTCGGCAGCTTCATGAACTCAGACACCCGGTTATCCGGCGAGATCCGCACCATGTACGCGCCGACGGACAAATCGTTGAAATTGGGCACGGACAGGATGATGTCGCCGTTGGGCAGCAAGGCCATGCCGTCGGGCGTGTTGTAGTGGCCGGTGAGTTCGAGGAACAGCTTCGCCTGCGTGGGCGAGGGAATTGCCGGCCCCTGGCCGCGCGCCCCCCCGGCGGCCATTCCGACGACCAGACAGAGGGCGAGGCCGGTGCGAACCAGTGGCGACTTCAACAGTGCGGTGCATGTCAGCATGATGGAAACCTCTGCGTGCTCAAGGACAGTTCTGGAAAATGCGGGTCGCAGGATGCGGTTACCGGCTCCAACACTACCTGGTTCTACTGCCTGGCAGCCTGGACGCCTATCCCACGTACGCGTGTCGGTGGCGGCCCAGCGCGTCGGCCGCGAACAGGGCGTCCAGGACATCCGCGACCGTGACCTTGAAGGGATGGTTATGACACAGCGATCCCGGGCCGGCACACGCCTCCGCAAGCCACTCCAGCTGCTGGCGTGTGACCCCCTCCAGGTTCAGCTCCTTGAATGTGACCGGCAGCCCGACCTCGATCTCGAAATCCACGATCGCCGTCTTCTCGTCCACATCGAACTCGTCATCCAGACAGAGCTGGGCGACGATCCCGAACGCGACCTTCTCGCCGTGCATCAAGCCCTGTTGCTGGCATTCGGGCACGTTCGACAGCAGGTTGGCGATCATGTGGGCGGTGGCCAGCCCGCCGCTTTCAAATCCCAGTCCGGACAGCAGCACGTTCGCCTCGACGACCTGTTCCACGGCGGGCGTGACCAGGTGCAGTTCGACGTCCCGGCGCGCGTCCAGGCCATGTTCGAGCAATGTCTCGAAACACAGCCGCGCCAGGGCCAAGGCGGCCATCGTCGGCTGTCCGCCGGCGATGTTCATCGCGCGCGACTTGAACGCCGCTTCCGCCTCGATCCAGGTGGACAGGGCGTCCCCCATGCCGGCCACAAACGCCCGGACCGGCCCGTTCGCAATCACCTGGGTGTCGACCAGCACGACGGCCGGATTGAACGGCCAGCAGTCGAAACCGACGAAGTTGTGATTGTCGTCATACCACACGGATGCGGCGCTGGTAGGCGAGTCGTTGGAGGCAATCGTCGGGCAGGTGACCATGCCGATCCGGTTGTCCACCGCCACGGCCTTGGCAACGTCCAGCACCTTGCCGCCGCCGATCCCGACGGAGATGTCCGCGCCCGCCTGCGCGGCCAGGCGGTTGACCCGCGCCCGTTCACGGGCCGAAGCCTCGCCCTCAAACTCCACCTCGGTCATCTCCAGGCCGGCCCGCCGCAGGCTCTCGCCGACGGTCGACCCGACCAGCTGCTTGACCACCGCATCCCAGAGCACCAGCGGTTTCTTGCCCAGCGGCTTCAAATAGTCGCCCAGTTCGCTCAGCACACCGCGGCCTTGCACATACTTCTGCGGCGAAATCAGCACTCTCTTCATGGCGTTCGTCTCCAAGCTCCTTGGTTAGGGGTTCCCCGCACCAGTCGACTGCAGCGTCGGCCGGATGCCGTTGACGATCGGCACAGGCTGCTGGCCGGTCAGCAGGCGCGCCAGGTGCTGGGCCGCCAGGGCCGGGCTGTTCCGGAACGCGTCGATCGTGCTCCCGGCCAGGTGCGGCGTGAGGGTGACGTTATCGAGGCCCAGCAGCGGGTGGTCGGCCGAGAGCGGCTCGTGATCGAACACGTCCAGGGCGGCCCCCATGATCCGACGCGCGCGCAGCGCATCGACCAGGGCGCGTTCGTCCACCAGGCCGCTCCGCGCCGTATTGATGAGCACTGCCGAGCGTTTCATGCGCGCCAACTCGTCCGCCCCGATCAGGTGCTGGCTCTCCGGGGTGAGACGCGCATGGAGCGAGACCACGTCCGACTGCTCGAGCAGCGCCTCGAGCGTCACCAGGCGCGCCGGCGCCGGATCGCCCTGGAAGTACGGATCGAACGCGACAATGCGGCTGCCAAACGCCTCCAAGTAATGGGCCACCAGCTGGCCAACCGCTCCGTATCCGACGAGCCCGACCGTCTTGCCGAGCAGTTCCGGAATCTCCCGGCTGTTGGGGAACTCGCGGCGCCAGCGGCCGCACTGCAGCCCGGCGTGGGACCGCGCGATGTTCCGGATCTCCGCGAGGATCAGGCCCAGCGTGCACTCGGCCACCGCCCGCGCGTTGCGGCCGGGCGTATTGAGGACACAGACGCCGCGCGCCGTCGCGACATCCATCGCCACGTTCTCGGTCCCGCCGCGGATGACACACAGCACGCGCAGCGCGTCGGCCGCTTCCAACATCCGCCGGCCCACCGGCGCGAACTGAACCACCAGGATCGCGAAGGCATCGATCCCGCGGACAACCGCGGCCGGCAACGGCACCGCGTCCGGACCGCCCTGCTCGATCGCCAGATTCGCCTGCTGCAGCTCGATCAGCGAGCCGTGCTCCCAGTGACGCACCTCGACCTCGACCCCGAGCGCCTCCAGGGATGCCAGACCCTGCCGCATGTACTCGGACGGGATGTATGTGTCGCTGATGGCCAGCAGCTTCATGCGGCACCTTCCCGATCCCAGGCACGCCCCTCTGACCCCAACAATCGGACCTTCTCGGTCACCACCTCCGCAATGCCCTGCTTGATCGGCTCGAACATCTCGCGCGGCGGCGGATCCGCGCGCCGCATCGACTCGGCCGCCGCCTGCAGACCACGGCCCATGGCGATGCGGCAGTCCGCGTAGATGTTCAGCTTGCAGATCCCATGCTGGACCGCCGCCCGGATCTGGTCCGGCGGCGTGCCCGACCCGCCGTGCAGCACCAGCGGCACGGGACTGGCCGCGTGGAGCAGCTTGAGCCGATCGATGGCCAGATTCGGCAGCGACCGGTAGACGCCGTGTGACGTGCCGATGGAGACGGCCAGCGCGTCCACCGCGGTCTCCTGGACGAAGCGGGCCACCTCGTCCGGTTCCGTCAACACGTTGTCGCCGCACGACGTGGCTTCCAGGTCCAGGCCGCCGACGTGCCCCAGCTCGCCCTCCACGCTCACGCCGTGCGGGTGCGCCATCTCCGCCGCGGCGCGTGTCAGCGCGGCGTTCTCCTCGAACGGCAGGCTGGACCCGTCCACCATGACGGACGTGAAGCCCAGATCGATCGCCGCCTGGACCAGAGTCAAGTCCAGGGCGTGATCCAAGTGCAACGCGATGGGAATCGCGTGGTGCTCGGTCACGGCGCGCACCAGGCCCGCCAAGTAGACGATCCCCTTGCCTTGGATGTCCGGCGGCAAGCCCATCAGCACGACGGGCGACCGCAAGGCTTCCGCAGTCTCGAGGATGGCCCGTACCATCACGTCTTCTACACAGTCGAACGCGGGCACGGCATAGCGGTGCACGCGGGCGTGAGCCAGGATGTCTTTGAGCGTGGTAAGCACAAGGGGGTTCCCGCAGGTTCGCAGGCCGCCGGCCTGGACCTGATATCAGTCAAGTTCTACCGCATCAACATGCCACCCGACACGTCGAACGTCGCGCCGGTCGTGTAGCTCACCTGGTCCGATGCGAGGAACACGACGACCCGCGCTATCTCCTCAGGTTGGCCGATGCGTCCCAGCGGGATCCGTCGCAGGTACTGCGACTCGTCCGCCTGGAGCGCCTCGTGCGCCATGTCGGTGTACATCATCCCGGGCGCCACCGCGTTGACGAAGATCCCCAAGCCGGCCACTTCGCGCGCAAGTGACACGGTGAAATTCACCAGCGCGGCCTTGGAGGCGGCGTAATCGGCGTGCCCGGTGGTCGCGCCGTGGAACGCGGCCTGCGAACTCACGTTGACGATGCGGCCGCGACGCCCGTCGGCGCGCCACCGCCGGACGGCTTCGCGGCAGGTCAGGAACGCGCCCTTGAGGTTCACGGCCAAGGTCCGATCCCACTCCTCCTCGGCCAAGTCCGACACGAACGCCTGCGGCCAGACGCCCGCGTTGTTGATCAGGATATCCAGCGGACCCAATTCCTGCCGACACTGGTCGAACATCCGCGTCACGTCGGCGCTGGACGACACATCGCCCGCGACGCAGGCCGCGTCGACATCGTACCGCGCGCGGATCTGCTGCACCACCTCCCGCGCCCGCGGCTGATCACGGCGGTAGTTGACCATCACGCGCACGCCTTCCTCGGCCAGGCCGAGGCAGATCGCGCGCCCGAGTCCTCGAGAACCGCCGGTGACCAGCGCGACTTTATTCCTCAGCAGCAGATCCATGGCACGCCCAGTCGTCTCATCACCGCCACAGCGGCGAATATAGCCCACCGCCCGGGGAATTCCAAGTGCTCGAGGCGCGCACGAGCTACCCACGTTGCGTCGACCGGCGCGCGGAGGTTAGAATCCGCTCGGAGGTGTCGGATCGATGGACCTGGGACTCCGTGGCAAGGTGGCGCTGGTGACGGGCGGTTCGCGCGGGCTGGGGCGCGCCGTGTGCGCCGGGCTGCTCGCCGAGGGCGCGCAGGTCGCCGTGAACTCGCGACGCCCGCGACCGGGCGATGCCCAACCGGCCGCGGACCAGGATGCCCTTGACGATCGCCTGATCCACGTGGCGGCGGACGTATCCCGCGAGGCGGACGTGGAGGCGTTGTTCGACGCGGTCGCGCGCCGCTGGGGGGCCGTGGACATCCTGATCAACAATGCGGCGGTCTGCCCAACCTGCCCGTTGGCCGACCTGTCGCTGGCCGAGTGGTCCGAGACGATCGCGGTCGATCTGACCGGCGTGTTCCTGGCCTGCCGCGAGATGGTGCGCCGGCTCAGCGCGGCCGGCAAGCCCGGCCGGATCGTGAACGTGGCCTCGACCGCCGCCTTTCTCGGGTCCACGACGGGGCATGCGCCCTACGACGCCAGCAAGGGCGGGCTGGTGGCGCTGACCTATTCGCTGGCACGCGAACTGGCCGGCCGCGGCATCGCGGTCAACGCGGTGGCGCCCGGGATGATCCGCACCGACATGACCGAAGAACGGCTGAGCACGCACGAGGCGCGGTACCTGGCGCGCATTCCACTGGGACGCATCGCAGACGCCCGGGAAATCGCCGATGTCATCGTGTTCCTCGCCTCGGACCGGGCCAGTTACATGACCGGCGCGGTGGTGAATGTCAGTGGCGGTATGCTGATGCGGTAGACGGAGCGATGCCATGGACTGCCTGATGGGTATCGATCTGGGGTCGACAAGCCTCAAGGCCGTCGTTTACGACCTCGACGGGAACGCGCTGGCCGTTGGCAGCCGGCCCACGGTCAAGTGCCACCCGGAGCCCGCGCACCCCGACTGGACCGTCTGGCAGCCGGCGCAGATCTGGGGCGGCATCACGGACGCGATCCGCGATGCGATCGGCCCGTTGCCGGCCGCGGCGGATCTGCGCGCGGTGGCCGTGACCGGCATGGGCATGGACGGCCTGCCGATCGACGAGCGCGGGAACTGGCTGTACCCGTTCATCAGCTGGCACGACCCGCGTACGGGCCCGCAGATGCAATGGTGGCTGGAGCGGATCGGCGCGGAGGCCCAGTTCGCCATCGGCGGCAATCCGGTCTGGCCCATCAATTCGGCGCTGCGCATGCGTTGGATGGCCGAGCATGAGCCGGAGGTCTACCGGCGCACGCACAAATGGCTGTTGATCGAGGACTTCTTGAACTACATGCTGTGCGGGCGGTGCGTCACCGATTACAGCATGGCGTCCTGCACGATGCTGTTCGACCAGCGCACGCTCGCGTGGTCGGACGAGCTGATCGCGCGTGCGGAGCTCCGCCGCGACATGTTGTGCGAGGCGCTGCCCAGCGGGACGGTGATCGGCCAGGTGCACGCGGCCGCGGCCGCGGCGACCGGTTTGCGCGCCGGCACGCCGGTCGTGCTGGGCGGACACGACCACCTGTGCGGGACGATCCCGGTCGGCGCATTCCGGCCGGGTGTGGCGCTGGACGTCACGGGCACTTGGGAGACGATCAAGACCACGACGCCCGAGCCGGTGCTCAAGGACGAACTGCGCCGCGCGGGGATGACGGTCCAGGCCCATGTCGTGCCCGGCTTGCACTCGATTTGGGGCGGCAATGTGGCGGGCGAGATGGTCGAGTGGTATCGTCGGCAGCTCGTGGGAGGCGATGAGCAATCGGCGGTGGAGACGCTGAGTTGGGACACGTTGATGGCGGAGGCGGCAGCCACGCCGCCCGGCGCGGGCGGGCTCCTGTTCCTTCCACACATGTCCGGCGCGTCCTGCCCGACCGTGGACGCGCACAGCCTGGGGGTGTTCACCGGACTCACGCCCCGGACCACGCGCGGGCACATGTTGCGCGCGATCATCGAGGGATTAGATTACCAGTTCCTGGAGACCGTGCTGGCGCTGGAGCACGCCTTGGGCAGCAAGCTGGAGCGTGTGATCGCGGTGGGCGGCGCGACGCGCAATGCGTTCTGGATGCAGAACAAGGCCGACGTGGTTGGACGGCCGATCGAGACGCCGCACGTCGAGGAGGCGACGCCGCTGGGCGCCGCACTCCTGGCCGGCATCGGCGTGGGATTGTATCGGGATGCGGAGGACGCCTGTCGGCGGATCTATCGCGAAGGCGCCATCTACGAGCCGGACCCGGGACGGGCCGCCAAGTACGCCGACTGGTTCGAGTTGTACCTTCAGCTCTATCCCGCCACCGCCTCGCTCAACCACCGCCTGTTCCGGGAGTTCACCACATGAACGGACGTGAGCGGATCCTCTGTGCATTGCGGCGCGCCGAGCCGGATGCGGTGCCCATCTTCGAGTGGTTCATCGATCCCGCGGTCGGCCAGGCGCTGGTCGGCAGCCCGGACATCATCGACGTCGTCGACCGCCTCGACCTGGATGGGATCAACCTCCGCCCCACGTACGAGAAGCAGTTCCTGGACGACAGGACGTTCGTGGACGAGTGGGGCATGAAGCGGCAGTTGACCGGCGACGTGCTGCCGTCCGTCGTGGAAAGCCCCATCGCCGACATCACGCGCCACCGCGACTACCGGTTCCCGGACCCGCGCGCGCCGCACCGGTTCGCGGCCGTCGAGCGCGCGCAGGAACGATTCGGCGACGGCAAGGCCTTGGTGCTGAACTTGCGCGACGGCTTCTCGGACCTGCGCGACCTCCTGGGCTACGAAAACGCGCTCATGGCGATCCTGCTCGAGCCGCAGGCGTACGGCGAGTTGCTCGAGCGGGCCGTCGCGTACAACCTGGCGGTCGCCGCCGCCGCGCGCGAGCGGTACGGCCTGGGCATCGTGGCGACGACCGACGACGTGGCCAACGCCCACGGGATGTTGATCAGCCCGCACATCTACTTCGAACGCATCGCCCCCCATTTCCGCCAGGCCATCCAGGGCTACAAGGCGCTCGGCTACCTGTGCATCAAGCACTGCGACGGCAACGTGGACGCGGTCAGCGATTTCTGGGTCGAGTCCGGCATCGATTGCCTCGACCCGATCGACCCCCAAGGCGGTTACACGATGACCGGGATGAAGGAGAAATATGGACACCGCATCTGCCTGAAGGGCAACATCGATTGCACCGGTGCGCTGTGCGACGGCACTCCGGACGACGTCGCCGAGGAAGTGCGCCAGTGTCTCCGCGCGGGCGCTCCGGGCGGCGGCTTCATCCTGTCGTCGAGCAACACGATCCACCGCGGCGTGAAACCCGAGAATTTCCGCGCGATGCTCGACACGCTCCGCGCCTACGGCCGGTACCCGCGCCCCGGCTGACCTGCCCGGCCGCCCGGAAATGCGCTTGCGTTGGCGCTCACCACCGGATGATAATGAGAGGCGTCCGAATCCATTCCTCCTAAGGAGCAAGCACGTGATGCGACACAAGTACACACGACGTGAGGTCTTGAAGACGGGCGCCGCCGCCCTCGCGTTTCCAACTCTCATCACGGCCCGGGCGTTGGGCCGGGAGGGGAAAGCGCCGCCGAGCGAGACGGTGCGGGTCGGCGTGATCGGCTGCGGCGGCCGGTCGCGCGTGATCGCGGAAGCCGCCGATGTCAAGGGCTTCGAGGTGGTATCGGCCTGCGACATCGTGCTCGAACGGGCCCAGAAGTTCGTGCAGGAGCTTTCCGGCGGGCAGCCGTGGGGTGTCTACGACGACTTCCGCACGATGATCGAGAAGGAGCATCTCGATGCCGTGATGGTCGAAACCACCACGCACGCGCGGGCCTGGATCACCGTGATCGCCATGCAGATGGGCGTCGACACCTACATCGAGAAACCGATGTGCCTGACGATCGCGGAGGGCCGCGAGATGGTCAAAGCGGCTCGGAAATACGACCGGGTCACGCAGGTCGGCACGCAACAACGGTCGATACCGCTCAACAACTGGGCCAGCGACCTCGTGAAGAACGGCGCGCTGGGCAAGTGCAAGACGGTCATCGCGCCCAACTTCCTGGGCCCGCGACGCTGGACACTCACCTCCTCGGCCGACGTCACGCAGCCGGTCGAACCGTGGTGGGACGCGTGGACCAACCAGGCGGAGCTGCGGCCGCGTGACGACCGATTGCAGTTCGGCTGGGCCGAGTGGTGGGACTACGACGGCGGCGGCCTGTGCTTCGGTGTGACCGGTTGGGGCACCCATTCCTACGACCAGATCAACCGCGCCCTGGGTACGGACGACACCGGGCCGGTCGAAGTGGTGCTGTTGGAGGAGGTGGCCGAGCGCGACACGGGCCGGTTCGCGCCGCGCGAGACGGTGGGCGGCGTCGTGATCGGCGACACGGGCGACATCGATACGGGCACGGATTACCATGGGATGGCCAAGCTGTCCGGCCCCCGCGCCAAGGTGCGGATGAAATTCGCCACGGGCACCGAACTGCGGTTGGAATTGGATGGCGATCGGGGCCCCGGCCTCGGCGCCATCTTCGTCTGCGAGCAGGGCAAGGTTGAGATCAATCGCGACAAGGTCGCCAGCAACCCCAAGGAGATCGTCCGCGCGGCGGACAACCCCGGCCGCAACCCGCGGCCCGAAACGGCTAACCATATCGAGAACTGGATCGAATGCATCAAGAGCCGATCGCGCTGCAACGCCGATATCGAGATCGGTCAGCGCTCGTCGACGCTCTGCTACCTCGTCAACATCGTGCGCGATGTGGGCCAGGTGGGGAAGGTGCTGGCCTGGGACCCGATCGCCGAGCGCTTCACCAACTGCGACGAGGCGAACCTGCACCTGTCGCGCCCGCGCCGCAAAGGGTACGAACTGCCGACGATCGGGTAGTCGTGCCGGATCCACGATCTCCACGCGCGTGGCCGGGGCGGAACCCGAAGGCGCCCCGGCCGCGCGGGCAGGCGGGCCGCGGTACGTTCGGACCGGCAGGGAGCAGGCCCCAGGTCAGTCGGTGACCAGCGCGCGCAGTTGCCGGCTGGCGACGGCCAGCACGGCCAGGCTGACCGTTCCGTCCCGCCGAATAGCCTTGATCCATTGCGACATGGCCAGGAAGGCTTCGCCGGACCGCCGGAGGATCGCCGCCGGGTCGTCGTCCGGCTGGTCCGCCTGCCGCAACAACTGGCGCGCCAGCAGCGACTGGCACTGGTACAGGTCGCCGATGATGGCCGCCGCAGCCTGGCTGTCCCACTGGCTCTCGACCGGCAGGGCGGCCGCCGCACGGCGGAGCCACTCCAGCTCCAGCCGCTCTCCCACGGCGAAGTACAGTGCCGCGACCCCGGCCACGTCCCTGCCCGACTCCTGACTGAGGCGGACGATGTCACAAGCAGGCATCAGCGGCCGCAGCAGTGAGACGCGCCGGGCCAGCGATTCCGGAACGCCCTCCCGCACCAGCGCCGCCGCTCGGCCGGCCACATCCTGGCGGTCCGGTTCGGCCAGCAGCAGCTCCAGGCCCGCACCCAGGCTGCGGACATCCGCCGCGTATCGCTCCATGGCGCGACCCATCTCCAGCGGTTGTGACTCGTGGCGCAGGAACCAGTCCGTGACATGCTCCACCAGTTGGCTCGTCTCCCCATGCATCGCCGCCTGTGCCGCGGCGCTCACCTGGTAGTCGAGCGCATCGATGGCGGACCAGAGGTCATGCATGTCGAAGACCGCGGCGGCCACGGTGAAGGCGCGCGCGACGCCGCATACCTTCTCGCCCGTCCGTTCCTGGAGTTCATGGATGAACGTGATACCCACCCGATTGACCATCAGGTTGGTGATCATGGTGGCGACGATCTCGCGGCGCAGCCGATGCTGGAGCATCCAGGGCCGGTAGCGCTCGGAGAGCGGCGGCGGGAAATACTCTTCCAGCACCCTTTCCAGGTGCGGCTCGTCCAGGAACGTCGAATCCACGAGTTCGCGGTAGTGGACGATCTTGGCGTAGGCCATCAAGACGCTCAGCTCGGGGCGCGTGAATCCCTGGCCTCGCGCCTTCCGCGCGGCCACCACCTCGTCGCCGGGCAGCCGTTCGATGCTCCGGTCCAGGTGGCCGGCGCGCTCCAGCGCCCGCAGGAACGCCGCGAGCCGATCGGTGAGCAGCGGCGCGTGGAAGCTGGCGATCGACAGCCGGCCGGTCTGCAGGTAGTTGTCGCGCAGCACCAACTGGGCCACATCGTCGGTCATCAGGTTCAGCAGTTCGTCGCGCTGCACGCGGGTCAATTGCCCGTCCCGCTCCACCGCCTGGAGCAGGATCTTGATATTGACCTCGTGGTCGGAACAGTCCACGCCGCCCGAGTTGTCGATGGAGTCCGTGTTGATCCGGCCGCCGCCCAAAGCAAACTCGACCCGGCCCAGCTGCGTGACTCCTAGGTTGGCGCCCTCCGCGATCACCGTCGCGCGGACCGCGCCGGCCGCGACGCGCAGGGCATCGTTGGCGCGGTCGCCCACCTCCGCATCGCTCTCCTGACGCCCCCTGACGAACGTGCCGATGCCGCCGAAGAACAACAGATCCACCGGGGCGCACAAGATCGCCTGGATCAGCGCATCCGGCGTGAGTTCCGCCTGATCGATACCCAACCGCTCCCGCGCGGCCTCCGACAGCGTCACCGATTTCACGTTCCGTTCGTACACGGCGCCACCTGCGGACAGCGCGGCGGGGTCGTAGTCGCTCCAGTTGGACCGCGGCAAGCCGAACAGACGCTCCCGCTCGCGGTAGCTGCGGGCCGGGTCCGGGTCGGGATCCAGGAAGATGTGCCGGTGATTGAACGCGGCCACCAGCCGGATATGCCGGCTTTGCAGCATGCCGTTGCCAAACACATCGCCCGACATGTCCCCCACGCCGACGACCGTGAAGTCCTCACGCTGGACATCCTTGCCCAGTTCCCGGAAGTGGCGCTTCACAGACTCCCACGCGCCGCGCGCCGTGATCCCCATTTTCTTGTGGTCGTATCCGGCCGAGCCACCCGAGGCAAACGCGTCGCCCAGCCAGAACCCGTATTCCGCCGCCACCGCATTGGCGACATCCGAAAAAGAGGCGGTGCCCTTGTCGGCCGCGACCACGAGATACGGGTCGTCTCCGTCCCGGCAGACGACGTCCTCCGGATGGACGACCAGACCGTCCCGGTAGTTATCAGTCACGTCGAGCAGCCCGCGGATCAGCGTGCGATAGCACTCGGTGCCGGCCTGCATCTGGGCTTCACGCGACCCGTCCGCCGGCGGGCGCTTGACGACGAATCCGCCCTTCGAGCCGACCGGCACGATGATGGCATTCTTGATCTGCTGGGTCTTGCTCAGGCCCAGCACTTCCGTGCGGAAATCGTCGCGGCGGTCCGACCACCGCAGGCCGCCCCGGGCCACGGCACCGAACCGCAGATGCACGCCCTCCATCGCCGGGCTGTAGACGAACACCTCCACCATCGGGCGCGGCGGCGGCAGGAAGTCAAGTGACCGGCTGGCGAGCTTGAGCGCGAGGTATGGCTTGCGCCCGCCCGACGAGGTGCGCTGGTAGTAGTTCGTCCGCAGCGTCCCTTCCACCACCTGGATGAAGGTCCGCAGGATCCGGTCTTCATCCAGGATGGTGACCGCCTCCAGCTCCTGCTGGATGGCCTGCCGCAGCTCGTCGACGCGCGCCGCCGCGCGATCGCCCGCCGGGTCGAATTGCGTCTCGAACAGGGCCACGACCAGGCGCGTCAGCCGCGGGTGCCGGGCCAAGGTGCTCTGCATCAGCGCATCGCTGAACGGCACCCGCGCCTGACGCAGAAACCGGGCATAGGCGCGGAGCACCACCACTTGGCGCCAGGCGAGTCCGGAGGCCGCGACTAGCCGGTTGAAACCGTCGTCCTCCATCTCGCGCGACCAGACCCGGATCACGGCGTCCTGCAGCAGCGTCCCCATCGCGTCCAAATCGACCTCGGCGCCGTCGTGACGCGCCAGGCCGAAATCGTGCACCCAGCAGACAGGTCCGTCCTGCGGTCGGACCAGCGACGGACGTTCATCTCGGACCTGGAATCCGAAATTCTCCAGGATCGGCAACGCGTCGGACAGCAGCATGGGCTGGCGCGGATGATACGCACGCATCCGCAGCTCGTGAAGCCGCTGGTCCGCGCGGCGGTACACATGCAACTGCAGGACCCCGGTGCCCAGCGCCCGCTCGATCTGCTGCACGTCGCGCACCGCCATGCCCGAGTCATGGGTCACCTGATACGCCCCGTCGAACGCCTCCCGGTAGCGGCCCAGCAGCCGCCGGCACTCCCCCTCGTCCACCGCCGCGACCAGCGCATCGCGCAGCCGATCGGGCCAGGCGCGGACTGCGTCGTCAATCCGGCGCTCCAGATCGTCCGAGTCGCACGCCACCGCCCGACCGGGCCCGACCTCGAGTACGAAGTGGATCCGGGCAGCCTCCGCGCTCCGGTCGATCAGCGTGTCGTACGACTGACAGACACCCGTGAACGATTCCTCCAACATGCGCTGAATCCGCTGCCACAAGGCCAGGTGATACCGTTCGAACGGCATGCAGACCACGCCCGACACGAATCGCTGGAACGGGTCCTGCCAGACGAACAGCGATGCCCGGTTGCGGTCGCGCAACCGCAGCATGCGGGTGGCCACGCTGTACAAGTCATCGTCCGAGATCTGGAACAGGTCGTCGCGCGGAAACGTCTCGAGGATGTGGCGCAACGCGCGGCCATCATGGCTGTTCGGCTGCAGCCTGGCCGCGCTCAACACTGTCGCCACGCGTCGGCGCAGCACGGGCACCGACTGCAGGTTCCCGCGGTAGGCGTCGGCCGTGAACAGGCCGACAAACACCCTGGCCCCCGTCACGCGGCCGCGCCCGTCAAACTGCCGGACGCAGACGACATCCACGAACACGTCGCGATGCACCGTCGCCTTGCGGGGCCCCTTGCCGACCCACAACAGGCGCGGCTGAGCACCCGACTGTTGCTGCATCCCCGCCGGCCAGGAGGCGGATGCTCCACACACGTCCGGGCCCCATTGCCGCCTCCGCCGCAACAGGCCCAAATCGGCCCCCGCCAGCGCGTCGGCCACCAGTTGCTCGCCCTGCCGCAGGAACCGGTACTCCCGATAGCCCAGAAACGTGTAGTTGTCCTGAGCCAGCCAGCGCAGGAAATCCTGGCACTCCGCCCGATCGGACTCCGACAGCGATGAGGCAGTCGCCGCCTCGAGGTCCGCAATCGTACTCTGGAGCCGCGCGCGGATCTTCGGCTCGTCGGCGACAGCCGCCCGCACATCGCCCAGAACCTGTTTCAGCCCGCGAATGATCTGCGGGAACCGCTCCGGCGCCTGCTGCGCGATCTCCACGTGCATGCAGGACTCCGCCCGGCCCGGCACCTCCTCACGACAATCGGCCGGGCTGACTCGCACCAGGCGGCCATTGGCCAGCCGGCTCACGCGCACCACCGGGTGGATGATCAACTGCACCGGCAATCCCTGGCGAGCCAGCTCGTTGAGCACCGAATCGACGAGCAACGGCATGTCGTCGTTGGCGATCTCGATGACGGTCCGCGGGCAGTGCCAGCCGTGCTGCGCCCGCTCAGGGTTGAAGGCCCGCACGAGGACCGTCCCGCGCAACCGGACGGCGGCCCACCGCCACAGGCTCAACGCGGCCGCCGCCGCCTCACCCGCCTCCAACGCGGTCAATTCCTCCGCGGGCGCATGGTCGTAATAGGCCCGCACGAATGCGGCCGCAGACTTGGCCTGGTTCCCCTTGACCAGCTTCCCCACGGCAGCCACGATCTGTTCCACGCGTTGGAGATCCGGCTGCTGAGCGGCTGGCGGCATGGCTGATTCCTCCCCTCCCGATCGAAATTCTCCCGATCGCCAAAACTACTCGATTGTGCGTATTTCGCAAGAGGCGGCGCGCTGCTTTCAGAACGATCGGTCCACTTCATTTCCCGTGCGGGTCATGGTATGGTCAGGCCGTCCGGCCTGCCGCGCCCCGTGCCCGATCCCCACCCCGACCAACCCTTGACTGCCAAGAGGAATAGCCATGCCTCAGCTCTCTGCGATCCTGGCCGCATGCTTGATCGGAACGCATACCTTCTGCGCCGCGGCGCAGCGCGCGACGGCTGACCAGCCCGAACCGCCGCCGGTCCCCGAACAGGTCTATCAGGGCGAGCTGGTGGCCTACCCGGGCCCCTGGGGGTTCCTGGGCAAAGGGCACATCATCCTGGTCAGCGACCAGGAGTTGGAGACGATCGCAGGCGATCCCGACGCGCAGGTGAACCTGTCGCTCACGTTCCAGCGGCGTGACACGAGCCTGCGGCAGGTCTGCGAGCAGTCGCAGCGGGCCGGCCACCGGACGCTGATCGTGGCCTTCGACCATTTCTTTCGCCAGTACCGGCCCGGCCAGGACGCGCCGCGACGGCTGATGCCCGATATGCCGGAGTACATCGCGTTGATTGCGAAGATCAGCCAGTTTGCCCAGCAGTATGGGCTGGCCCTGGAGCTGTCGCTGTTGAGCCCGCTGGAGATCGGCCCGGCCTACGCGCAGGCCACCGGCGAGGCGGGCCGCTGGATGCACTACCGCAAGGGACTGCGCGATCCGCAAACCGGGGAGTTCAGCGTGCAGTTGTGGCGCCAACGCCGTTGGACCAACAACAAAGGCCCCATCGACGTGCAAGAGGACGGCGTGCGCGTGTTCGCGTTCCACGAGCACGTCCTGGGTGGCACGCCGTATCGCGTCGTGCCGCCCGAGTCGATCGTCGAGATCACCGACGTGGCCCAGGTCGAAGTCTGGGAAGGCAGCTCGGCGCCGACCGCTCAGCGGGTCCGCGTCCACGGACGTGGCCGTACGGATATCGGGCCCTTGGACCGTGTGTTTGTGGTCCAGATGTACCGCACACCCGAGATGGACTACTTCAGTCCGCAGGCGCTGCCCTACCTGAAGAGACTGATCGATCAATACGCCGACGCCGGCGTGAGACTCAACGCGCTGTACGCCGATGAAATGCACATCCAGCAGGACTGGGCCTACTTCCACCACCATGACCACGGCGAGTTTGCCCAGCGGTATGTGAGCGACGGGCTCGCGCAGTCGTTTGCCGATCGCTACGGCGCCCAGTACAGCGACCTGGCGAAGTACCTGATCTATTTCACGCGCGGCCAGGAGGACTTCGCGGCCGATTTATCGGCCAAGGACGGCATCATGCATGTGCTGGGCGCCTCGCCGGAAGCCATTCGCGAGACGGCGCTGCTGCGGGCACGGTACTACCACCTGCTCCAGGACGGCGTCGTCGACCTGTTCGTGGCGGCCAAGCGGCACGCCGAACAGCGCATGGGCCATCGGCTCGAGTCGCGCGCCCACGCCACCTGGGCCGAGAGCCCGACGATCGATTACTGGAACACGGGCCAGGAGCCCCGGGCCAGATACCAATACGAGTACACGTCCAACTTCACCTGGTCCTGCACTGTCCACCAGGCGGCGGCCGCGTGCCACGATTACTTCAAATGGGGCGATTTTCTCACGGGCAACGGCAACGATCACACGGAAGGCGGCTGGCTCGATCGCGACTACTTCGCGCTGGCGCTGGCCTGCTCCACCGGCATCCTGAACGAAGTGCCCTACTCCTACGCCGCCCACTGGGGCATGCCGCACGAAGTGTCGCAGCGGCGCACGAGCCTGGTCAGCACCTATGGCGCGGCGGGACACCCGTACTGGACGGCCGTCCAAGAGGCGCAGCACCGTGATGTCGACGTCCTCATGTTGTACCCGCTGGACCTGGTGGCCGTCGATGAACGGTTCGGCAGTTGGATGACGCAATACGGCTACGCCAACTACATCACACGCGCCAAGCTGCTCGAGCGCGGCACGGTGCGCCAGGGGGCGATCGAACTCGCCGGACGCCGCTTCACCACGCTGGTGGCGCTGTTCGAGCCCTTCCCGACGCGCGAGCTGCTCGACATGATGTGCCAGCTGGTCGAGCAAGGCGGGCGCGTCGTCTGGTCCGGACCTCCCCCCGTCCTGCTGTTCGAGGGCGGGCCGGCAACCGGCGCCTGGAGCGATCTGTTCCAGGTCGATTACACGCCCTCCCGCGACGAAGGCCTGCTCTCGCCCGGCAGGATGGTCACGTTCCAGGGGGTTCTCCAGGACGTCGCCCCCCAGACGATCCTCACCGACTTCCTGGTCGACCGCATCTACCCGGTCACTGCACGCTCGGACACGCAGACCGTCGCCACCGTGAAGCAACACACGGTCGGGACCTGCCGCGCGTATCCGGGCGGCGGGACCGCCACGTTCCTGGGCTACCGGCCGCGCGACGACCAGTCCCAGAGTCTGGGCTACGAGTCGCGCAACTGGTTCGAGGTGTTGACGGCGCTCGGGGCCTATCCGCCCACCGGCCGTTTTGCAGGGGTCAACGACAACACGGAGTACATTTCGCGGACCACCGATTACCTGGCCTGCCGGTTCCCGAACGGCACGATCGCCGTCGCGTGCCATTTCCGCCGCGTCGAGGAAGGTTGGCCAGGCGGCTTCGCGCGCAAGGAGGACGAGGACCGGGCCTACCTCAAGCAGCACTCGCTGCCCGACGACACGTTGCGTCTCGAGGCGTTCCAGGTGCACGGTCACGAAGTGACGTACGACGGGCATCAGACGGTCGCGTGGCGCGTGAACGACGCCGGCGACCTGATCGCCTTCGCAGGCATCCGCTGCCGAGGGATCACGGTGAACGGCCGCACCTTCGAGTTCGCCGACACGCCACTGGCCATGATCGCCTGGACGCCCGTGGCCGCCGAGCGCCGCGTCCCGGGTGGGGCCGTCTTCCAGGCCGCCGTGCACGGGCAGGGGACAGTGCGTATCCCATTGGGCGATCTGCCGCCGAACCTGGAGGTCTTCGCGGAAGGCCCCACGCCCGGCAGCCGGGGGCAGGCGGTCCCATCGCGCATCGAGGACCGCACGCTCGTGCTCGAGATCGGACCCAACGAGGCCGGCCGCTGGCTCTGGGGGAAGTAGGCGGAGCCCGCACCGCGTGCATGCCGGGTCCCGCGCAACCCGTTCACCTCATCCCCGCCAAGTTCCAACGCGCCGCTCGACGATGCGGCGCGCCAGGAACTGATGGTCCGCGCTGAACAGCCGATAGAAGCTCAACAATACGATCCCCACCGTGCAGAGCGCCGTGGCCGATGCGATGAGGAACATGATCACGATCTGGTACTTCACGGCCTGGATGGGCGCCGTGCCCGACAGGAGCTGGCCGGTCATCATGCCGGGCAGGCTGACGATCCCCACGACCAGCATCGAGTTGATGATGGGGATCATCCCCGTGCGCACCGCATGTTGGATCGGCATCCGAGCGGCCTCCCACCGCGTGGCCCCCAGTGTCAAAGCCATCTCCACCTGATCCCGCTGCGCGACGAGCGTATCCGTGAAGCTGTTCAGTCCGATCGAGACCCCGTTGAGCGAGTTGCCCAACACCATGCCCAGCAGGGGAATGACATACTGGGGCCGCCACCAGGAACCCGCGTCCGGCATGATGACGACCATGACATAGCCGGTGACCAGCCAACTGGCGGCCCACAGCGAGACGATCGTGTTGAGCCAGATCCCCGGGAACCGGCGTCGGTTGCGCTGGCCGGCCGTGACGCCGGCAATCAGCGTCATCACCGCCAGCAGGGCCAGCACGACATACCATCGGTCCACGTGGAAGACCCATTCCAGGATCCAGCCGATCAGCAGCAATTGGAGCACGGTCCGGAGGCTGGCCCAGGCCAACGTACGTTCCATGCCCAGGCGCAGGGCGACCGACAGGGCGCCGTTGATCAGGATCAGGAGGGCCGCCAGGGCGACCTGCCCGTACGTCAGTTCAAGGTAGTCCACCGCCCATCGCTCCGCCCACGAACTGCCCTGCCTCCATGCGGACCACACGGTCGGCCATCCGCGCCGCCTGTTCCGGGTTGTGACTGACCCACACGATCGTCCGCGCCCGCGGCGACTCCTGGCACCACTGCATCACGCACTGCTCCACCGCGTGCACGGCGTCCGGGTCCAGCGCGGCCGTCGGCTCGTCCAGCAACAGGACCTCCGGGTCCAGTTGCATGGCGCGCAGCAATGCGGTGATCTGCGCTTCGCCACCCGAGAGGTCCCGGTTCGACTTCGTCAGGAACTCCGTGTCACGACCCAACGACCGCAGCCATCGTTCGGCCTGCATCGCGTCGAACTGCCGCCGGCGGTGCACTGCGAAGGAAAACGGGTACTTCAAGTTCTCCAAGACCGTTCCCTCGATGAGTGCCGGACGTTGGTGCAAGTACAAGACCCGGCTGCGGAACTCGGGAAGCCGCTGGCGGGGCACGGGCGCCCCCTGCCAGCGCAGCTGGCCGGCGTCCAGCGGGTCGAGCAGCGCCAACGATCGCAGCAACAGCGTCTTGCCGCTCCCGGTCGGGCCGACCACGATGACCCGCTCTCCGGCATCAATACGTAACGACAGGTCGCGCAGCAGCCAGCGGCCCGGGCCGGGCGCGCGGCGGCCGAGTTCGATGGTTTCCAGGATGGGCGAAGCGGTGGGCATGGCGCTGGCCCGCGGAGCCACATGAGCAGGACCGGACGAACCGAACCAACGGGGTCCGCAAGAAAACGCTGGGATTCTTGCGGCTCGGGATGTTACACTCTAATGCATTTGGGCGTCGGCGCGAATGTTCCACACGACCTCGCGAGGGAGACAGACCATGGGTTGTCAACTCCTGGCCATGAGCATCTGGGCGGCCGTCGCGATACTTCCGCCGCAGTCGACCCAGGACCAGCCGTCCTTCTACCTGCCGGAGAACCCGCAATACACGATCGTCGACTCGGTCCGGGACTGCCTGCGATTCACGCTCACCAAGACCTTGCGGACCAACGCGCAGGGGCACCGCGAGAGCATTTCCAGCTTCGTGGATCCGGAAGGGCAGGTTATGGGCTGGCACGATTTCGGGCACCTGGAAGGGCCCGGCTGGGCAGCCAACGCCGTGGGCGGCAGTTATGAAATCTACCTGTGGGGCCTGCTGCTCGATGAACCGGACTGGCGGAACCAGGCCCTCAGCATCCTCGACCATGTACTCGAAGACGGATTCATCGACTGGCAGACCGGCTTCATCCGCCCCTACCGCCTGACGACCACCGGCGAGTTCTGCCTGAATTATACGCACGGCTCGCAGTGGCTCTGTCCCGGCTCCATGGCGAAGATCGGCTACCAGTTGTTGCTGTGGGCCGATCAACTCGGCGCCGACCCGCGCGCGGATCGGGCGCGCACCGCCGCCCGCCAGTGCGCCGAGTGGATCCAGGAGCACGTCGCGCCCGTGCCCAACAACTGGTTCCCGCGGCGGACGACCCCTACCGGCCAGGTCTATCGCCAATCGCCCACCGGCGGCGACGATCCGTTCTGGCAGACGTCGGCGGACGGGCTCTTCATTGTGCAGCTCCAGGCCGCGCTCACGGCGCGCGGGCTGGCCAACTATCGGGCCGTCATCCGGGAGAAAACCGACGTCTTCATGCGGGCCGGCGGCATCTTCGGGAGCATCAATCACGACACATACGACCCGCACGAGAACGTGGCCTATAGCGTGGCGTTCCGCGTCCTGCTCCCCGTCGCCGGGCTGCTCGATGACGACGCCATCCGCACGTTCGCCTACGACACATGCCTGGCCGGGCTGCGGCAGTTCCAGATGTGCGAGGACCGCCACGGCGTGGCCACCCGCGGGCTGCTGTACATGGAGCAGAGCTGGGACACGTCCTACCTGTGGGAAAACGCCGAAGCGGCGCTGGCGTACTTCGAAGCCGCCGCCGACACGCGCCCGCGCGACGCCGCTTTGAGCCGCGCCTGGGAGCTCAACGGGCTCACGATCCTGCGCGCGTGCGCCAAACACCACTACGGCCCGCACGGGTTCCTGACCGAAGGTGTCGACTGGAACGACCATGTCGGCCAGCAGCATCACATTCAACAGGCCAAGTACGCCGCCATCCAATACACCGAACCGTTCCTCAACAACCAGCACATCGCCGAACCGACGTGGTACTACCTCACGCACCTGGCATCGTCTTCCCAAGTGGACGGCCGGACCGAGTGGCAGGATGTGGAAGGGAACCGGCTGCGGTGAATGTCCTGCATCCCGCCTGAGGGCCCCGGGGATTTCGTCTCGTGATTGACGCCAATCAGACCGCGAAACGCATCATCTCCAACGTGGAGAAGGTGATTGTCGGCAAACGGCAGCAACTGATCCTATCGCTCGTCGCGTGGTTCTCCGAAGGGCACATCCTGTTGGAGGACGTGCCGGGCGTGGCCAAGACCATGCTGGCACGCGCGCTGGCGCGCAGCGTCGGCTGCGTCTTCAAGCGTATCCAGTGCACCCCGGACCTGCTGCCCACCGACGTAACCGGCGCGTCGATCTTCAACCAGAAGACGGCCGAGTTCGAATTCCGCCCCGGGCCGGTGTTCGCCCAGCTGCTGTTGGCCGACGAGATCAACCGCACGACGCCGCGCACTCAGGCCGCGCTGCTGGAGGCGATGGCCGAGTCGCGCGTGACGGTCGACGGCGTGACCCACCGGCTCCAGCCGCCGTTCCTGGTCATCGCCACGCAGAACCCGATCGATCATGAAGGTACCTTCGCGCTGCCCGAAGCCCAGCTGGACCGGTTCCTCATGCGGTTCAGCCTCGGGTACCCGTCGATGGACGAAGAACTGCAGATGCTCGAGATGCTGCACCACAAGCATCCGCTGGAGGACTTGGAACCGGTCGCCACCGCCGACGAGCTGGTGGCCTGCCAGCGGGCCGTGCGCGACATCCGGGTGGACGACAAGGTCCGCCAGTACTTGATGCAGATCGTCCACGACACGCGCGACCATGCGGATCTGAGCCTGGGAGGGAGTCCGCGTGCCAGCCTCGCCCTGTTCCGCACCTCCCAGGCCCTGGCGGCCTTGCGCGGCCGCAAGTACGTGCTGCCGGACGACGTGAAACGCGTCGCCGGCCCCGTGTTGAACCACCGCGTCATCCTGAAGCCGGAGAGCCGCCTGCGGAAACTCACGGCGGAGCGGATTGTGGAAGAAGTGGTGGCCGAGATCGCGGTCCCCACCATGTCGTAACCCGTCGCACCGGCGCGCATTGACGCCCGATCACCATGCGTTGGATCGCCGCCGCCATCCTGATGCTCCTGCTGGCCCTGGCCCTGCGGATGGAACTGCTGGCCTACGCTATGTACGTGTTCCTGGCGACCCTGCTGATCAGCCGCCTGCTGTCACAGACCTGGGCTCGGAGCATCTCGGCCGAGCGAGAGTGCAATCGATTGACGGCCGAAGTCGGGGACACGGTCGCGGTCGTCGTCACGCTGTGCAACCGCAGTCGCATTCCGATCGCCTGGCTGCTGGCCGAGGATCTGCTGCCCCGCCGCGCGCTCATGTTCCGGCCCCCCGACCTCCAGCTGCACGGCAACCGCGTCCAGCTGCAGATGCTCCAAGCCCACGGCCGCAAGCAGCTCAACTACCAGCTGACCTGTAACCGCCGCGGCTACTACCAGCTCGGACCCTTGGTGGCGGAAACCGGCGACCTGTTCGGGCTGCATCGGCGGTTCCGCCTCGTCGCCGAACCGCATTTCCTGCTGGTCTACCCGCCCGTCATCCCGCTGGACGGGTACGATATCGCGTCTCGGCGACCGATCGGCGAAGTCCGCATGGCCTCGCGCCTGTATGAGGACCCCACGCGCATCAATGGGGTGCGGGCCTACCAGCTGGGCGATCCGCTGAACCGCATCCACTGGCGGGCCACCGCGCGCGTCGGCTCGTTACACAGCAAGGTCTACGAGCCATCGTCCATCGCCGGCGCAACGCTCGTGTTGGAATTCCACCAGGCCAGCCATCCGGAGCGGCACGAGCCGTTCCGCAGCGAACTGGCCGTGGTGGCCGCCGCGTCGGTCGCCAACGCCTTGTATCAGATGGGGCAGCAGATCGGCCTGGTCACCAACGGCCGAGACGCAGCCGATCGAATCCGCGTCGAAGGCTGGGACTTCCAGCCCCGCTCGCGCTCGGAAGCAGGACGGGTCGCCGGCATGCTCGAGCAGTCCGAGCGGCTGCAGCCGGTGATCGTTCCCACGCGACGCGGTGTGGAGCAGTTGCGGCGCATCCTCGAGACGCTGGCCCGCGTAGAATTGACCGACGGGCTGCGACTGCCCGAACTGATGCGCGAAGTGGAGGGCCGCATCCCGCGCGACGCGACCGTGATCGTGATCGTTCCGGAAGTGACGGCCGAGACCGTGGTGACGCTGGAGGACCTGAAACGCCGCGGACTGGCCGTGACCGCCATCCTGAACATACACGACGAGACCGCGTTCGCGTCAGCGGCCGGCCCGCTCGACGCGCTGCGCATCGACACGCACCATTTAAGAGACGAATCGGCCATCCCCCGCATCTGCCGGCGGTTCGCACTGCGATAGAAAGAGCACGACGGCATGGCCCGACCGCGACAGACACTGATGGACTATATGGTCATCGGCATCAGCCCCGCGCTGATCATGGGCATGGTCGGTAGCCTGCTGTTCTTCCTGCTGGCCGTGTTCTATCGCGGCGAATACCCCGAACGCCTGACCTTCATTTGTGCCATGTTCACCCTGGCGATCGTCCTGATCGCACGGATATCGATGGAGCGCGGCATCGAGTACGCGTCCTTGTTCGGGCTGGCGCTGGCCGGCGTGACCTTCTTGGCGATGTCGAGGTTCGTCGTCATCACCGGTCCGCTGGAGAGCCTGAGCGGGTGGATCAATTGCCTGCTCATCGCGGTGGTCTGGTGGAGCGCGCATAAGTTGACCTGGGACTGCACGTTCATCGACGACCAGCACGACGCGTCGGGCGAAGGCTTGCTGCAGGCCGTCGGGTTCGATACGGACACGGTGGAACGTCAGGTCGACGCCGTCCGATCCAGCGGCCCGCAGACGCCCGCAGCCGAGGATGGCGGCCGGCGGCCGGCCGCGGACCAGCGCCGCGGACCGGAGTGGTACCAACGCATGGTCGCGCGGCGCCGCCGCCCGCACACGCCGGGCGTATGGGTGCTGTACTACGCCTTGGCCGCACTGCCCCTCTTCGGCCTCGGGCAGTGGCTCATTCCCGCGTCCGACGTCGAGAGCCGCTGGCACGCGTTCCGGCTCATCTGCGTCTACGTGGCGTGCGCGCTGGGGTTGCTGCTGACCACCAGCTTCCTCGGCCTGCGCCGCTACCTGCGGCAACGCAATCTCCAGATGCCGTTGGATATGGCCGGCCTGTGGCTCGGCATGGGCGCCGTGATGATCGTCGCCGTGCTGCTCGTGTGCACCGTCCTGCCGCGCCCCGGCGCAACCCTCACGATCTCACAACTCCCCTTCGGATTCGGATCCCCCAGCCACCAGCGCACCAACCGGCATGCGCTGGGCAACGATGGCCCGGAACGGCCTCGCCAGTCCACGCACACCACCCCCCCAGCCAGGCCGCAGCCGACTGCGCCCGCCCCTTCCTCCGGCCAACAGCCCCCGGCTACCACGAGCGACGGGCCCGGCGCGCAACAGTCGTCCCAGTCCCGGAACGGACAGGCCCAGGACGGTCCACAGTCCCAAGCCGACCAACAGACGTTGAAACTCGATCCAGATGCGCCCAAAGCGGATGAACAAGGCGCACCGCGCCAGTCATCCGGCGCACCGCGCCAGTCCACGCACACCAACCCCCAAGCCAGGCCGCAGCCGACTGCGCCCGCCCCTTCCTCCGGCCAACAGCCCCCGGCTAC
>JBPOJB010000048.1:0-7564 GCA_052034005.1 Planctomycetota bacterium
GATTGAAATGGAGCCGCTGAGCCCCTGAGCCGGACGTGTCCGCCGCGCCGCGTGTGTCGGCGGACAGCGTGACGCGCAAGAGACCGGCGGCATCGCGCGGGCCGCCAGGACCCTCTTGCGTTCACGCTGTCCGCACCGACGTTCATCCTCCACACCGCGGCGAGCGCGTGTGAGCGTCCGACCGCGTTGGCCGGCACCGAAAAACGCGCATGCGTCGACCGTCGAACGCACGCTCGGTGCCCGCCGCGCCGGACCCGCCGCCGCGCGTGGCGCTCGCCAGCACACCTGGCTCGAGCAGATCGTGCACCAACCGGATCACGTTGTGGCGAACAGCCGATCCCGGTCGTTCAACGCCTGGGTCTGCCGACAGCGGTCATGCCTGGAGGATGGCGCAGACGCCCGGCGCACGACGTGCGTGGATCTCCGGACCTTCGTTGGGACGAGCGAACCAATGGTGACGAGCAAACCAAACACAGGGCCTGACTCGGCCCACTACAAACCTAGATCACGATCGGCCTCCAGGCAAGTTCCACATCGCAAATCACGCGTCGCGCCGGCGGCCGCGCCGAGGAACTGCCGCACACCCTCTGGACCGGCCCTCACGGCAGACGGAGAATGGGTCTGCGTGGGAATGGCGAGTAAGTGGATCCTCCCCATGGATCCTGCGCCTTGCAACACCCGACACCATCTCCGGAGTCGCCTCACCATGTTTGCTCTGCCACTGCTCCTGTTGCTCCCGGCTGCGAGCGTTTGCGCGCAGCTTGAACCGACGCATGTCGACGTCTATGTGTCCGGCACGGAAGGGTATTTTGCGTACCGCATCCCGGTGATCGAGACCGCGCCGGACGGTTCACTGCTGGCATTTGCGGAAGCTCGGAAGTACACGCTGGACGATCCGGGTTATGGCAAGCAGGACATCGACCTGGTGCTGCGGCGCAGCACGGACCAGGGCCGGACCTGGTCGCCGATGCAGGTGATCGAGGATCCGGGCGAACTCTGGTCGGCGGCCAACCCGACGACGGTCGTCGATCGTCAAACCGGCAAGGTGTGGGTGCTGTATCTGCGTTGCAAGCCGGAGCGGAACACGGAGACTGCGCGGCCGGGGACGGACGACAGCCAGGTGATCGCACGCTGGAGTGGCGACAACGGCGCGACCTGGTCGGATCCGATCGACTTGACGGCGGTCAGCCGCGACATGGACGACCCGCAGTGGGGCGTGACGGTGATCGGCCCCGGCGGCGGGATCCAGCTGGAGTCGGGCCGCTTGATCGTGCCCGCCTGGAAACACGCGCCGTACCGCGACTTCACGCTCTACAGCGATGATCACGGCGGTACGTGGCAGCGCGGCGCGCTGGTGCCGGGCGAGCAGGGCTACGACGAGTCGCAACTGGTCGAGCTGGCGGACGGCCGCGTGGTGATCGACATGCGGCAGAACTCGGGCCCGCACCGCTGGATGGCCGTCAGTGCGGATCAGGGCCACACCTGGTCGCCGGCGTACGAAGGCAACCAGGTATCGCCCGTGGCCTGCGCTGTGGAGCGCTACGCCGCCCAGCGCGCGCCCGACCGGAAGGAACGGATCCTGTGGACGGGGCCCCGCGGCCCGGGACGCCGGGCGCTGGTGGTGCGAGTCAGCTATGACCAGGGCCGGACGTTCGGGCACGAGCGGCTGGTCTCCGACGAGCTGGCTGCGTATTCCGACCTGACGGTGCTGCCCGACAACTCGATCGGCTGCCTCTGGGAGCGCGGTGACTACAAGTACATCACATTCACGCGGTTCGGCCTGCCGTGGCTGGAGCCGGAAGACAACAAGTTGTCATTTACGCCCGGTGATGCGGGCACGTTCCAGTTCGACACGCCCGAGCTGCAGGGCACGCTGCGCGGCCCAGGGCGGTCGTTCGGGCTGACCGCCGCGACGCATCTGCCGAGCGGCCGGAAGGTGTTGGGATCGCATGTCCTGCTGGGCGTGTACCGCGTGTTCTCCGATGGAAAACGGTACGGCAACGCCGGCTGGGAGTGGCCGAGCACGGCCCGGCTGAACGACGACGGATCGGTCACGGTCGAGACCGTGGCCGACGCGGACCGGCCGCTGGCCGTACGCGGCACCTACCGCTGGGCCGCGCCCGCGACGTTGGACCTGGAGCTGGATGTCACGCCCGCGCGCGATGTGCACGGGTTCGAGCTGTTCCTGGCGTCGTATTTCGATCCGGCGTTCGAGCAGGCGGGCGTTGACGTGCGCGAGAACCCTCAGGCGCAGGGCCGACCCGGGTTCATGGCAGCCCTGCAGACCCAGGGTGACTGGCAGATGTACCCGCGCGACGACGCGGCGGTCGAACTGATCCAGGACGGCCGCTGGACGCTGCCTCCCAACCCGGTCCAATGGGCGATCCAGCCGAAGCTGGGCCGGACGCTGGCCATGCGCCGCGTGCCGGGCACCGGCCTCACCGCGCTGCTGATGGCCCGGCCCGAGGATTGCTTCGCGGTGGCGATGCCCTGCCAGACCGACGTGCATTTCTCGGTGTACTTCTCGCTGTTTGGGCGCGATATCGCGGCTGGTCAGACCGCACATGCCCACACGCGCCTGCAGCTGCTCGAGTCGCCTGCCGATGCGGCGATCGACGACGCCTACCGGCAGTTCCTGCAAGTCACGGAAGCACAACCGTGACTCGCAGCCCGAACACGCCGCCCGCGATGTTCCCCGCGTGGCCCTGGAACCGGACCGTGATCGAGTCCTTGCCGCGCGTCAGCACCTCCGGCACCGGGTACTGGATGTCGAAGAAATCGTCCGGGCGGTCGCGGTCCAGTTTCTGAGTGGCGATCTGCGTGCCGTCCACCAGGATGTCGAACTCCCGGTTGCCGGCGTCGTTTCCCCAGTAGGTGCAGAGGAGCGCCATGGGCTTGTCGGGCAACACTTTCAGCCGGTAGCTGAACCATCCGCCATCGGTCGCATGCCTCCAGGCACGTCCCAGATGCGGTCCCGACCCCATCCGTTCGCCCTGCAACTGATGCTGCGTCTCGGAACCGGGCACGCCGATGTGCACGAGATCCACCGTGCGCTCTTCCAGCTTCTTCCGCTCGGCTTCGGCCGCTGCGCGTTCCGATTCCACCTGTTTCCATTCATCTTCCGTGCGGCACTCCCAGTAGACCGAGTACCGGTGATAATGCGTGCGATAGAAGGGCTGGAGCGGGATCACGGTGCCGCGGGGCCGCGTGACCGCGTCGATGGTATATCTCAGCGGCTGGCCGGCGACCGGCTGGACCTGTCCGAGCATCTGCTCGGGCGTGCCGACCAGGGCCGGCACGGCGGGCGTGGGCACCGCCACCAGGTCGGTCTGGCCGGTGAGGTACAGGTCCAGATCCTCCATGCCTTCCGTCCCCAGATCGCCGGCCAGCACGATCGGCCCGTACAGGAACGCGATCCAATGCGCGGCGCCGGGCAGCGGCTCGATCCGCAGCGACATGGGCAGGCGCACGTCCACCACATCGCCCGTCCGCCATTCCCGGCGCACGGTGGCGTAGCCGCCCGAGGTGAGCGTGAACGTCTGTGGCTGGCCGTTGACCGCGATGCTGAGCCCGCTGGTCCAGCCCGGCTGGCGGACACAGAGCGAGAAGGACTGCGGGCGGGCCAGCTGGAATACCAGTCGCGTCTTGTCGTCTTCCGGGAACCGGGTCTCCTGGCGCACGATCATCCCCTGTTCTTCCCAGCGGAGTTCGGCCGGTATGAACAGGTTGACGTAGAGCGACTCGTCGCCGTGCGCGAAGATCGTGTCGCCGTACTTCGCGTGGTTCTCCATCCCCGTGCCGACGCAGCACCAGAACGAGTTGTCCGGCGTCGAGTAGCTCTTGAAGTGGCCCGGCTTGAGCGACATGAAGTAGGTCACCATGCCGCGCCGCGGGTCTTGGGACGCGAGGATGTGGTTGTAGAGCGCTCGTTCGTAGAAGTCCATTTTGACGGCACTCGGCTCGATCGAGAACAGGGCCCGGGTGAGTTTCAGCATGTTGTAGGTATTGCAGGTCTCGGCCGTCTCCGGGCCGAGGTGCTTGCCGTACTCCGTGATCGGGAAGAAGTGCTCGTAGTCGCTGTGGCCGCCGATCGCATAGGACCGATAGAGCGCCACACGCTCCCAGAAGTACTTGGCGATATCCAGGTAGCGGGACTCGCCGGTCATCTGGTACTCGCGCGCGGCGCCGACGATCTTCGGCACTTGGGTGTTCGCATGCAGGCCGTCCAGCCGGTCTTCCCCGGCGGCCAGCGGGTCGAACAGCCGCTGATGGTCGAACGCGCGGGCCAGGCGCAGGTGGTCGGGGTCGTGCGTGACCGCGTACAGGTTGGAGAGCACCTCGTTCATGCCGCCGAACTCGACGTCCAGCATCGCTTGCTGCTGCGCGAGCGACAGCCGGTCCATGCGGAACTTGATCCACTGGGCGATCTGCTGCAGCGTGTCCAGCGCCTGCTGATTGTCACAGCACTGGTAGGCGTCCAGCAGGCCGGCCATGATCTTGTGCACCGTGTACCAGGGCACCCAGACCGGCACGCCGTTCTCGACCCGGTCGAAAAACGACTCCGGGAACGCGGCCAGGTAGCCGGGATGCGTGGCCCGGCTGGCGAGCGCCTTCTGGCACTGGGCCAGGACCTCGACGATATGCTGTGTGCGGTCCTTGAATCGCGTGTCGCCGGTGGCGGCGTAGCTCAGCGCGCAGGCGGACAGGTAATGGCCCAGCGAATGGCCGCGCACCTCGACCTCCGGCCGCTCCCACCCACCGTACGGCTTCGCGTCGCTGGGCAGCCCGGCCTGCACGCAGAACATCTGCAGCAGCCGGTCGGGGTCCAGTTGCAGGAGCACCTCGCCATTGAGTCGTTGAGCGTCCGCAAACGGCCCGTCCAGCAACCGAACGGCAGCGAGCGGAAACGGCTCCGCGGCCGCCTTCACGGCTTCTCCCGCGTGGACTTCCCCTTCCCACACCAGCGCCAACACGCAAGCCAAGGTCAAAGCCCAAGCCCAAGCCGCCACGCACCGCGCCATGATCAGTCCTCCCGTGCAATCGGCTTCCAGCCTGTCAACTGTGCCGGGCTGCCCGCCGATCTCGTCATCACCGCCCCAACCATAACCGATCCAGCGCGCCGCGGACACGCCCCGCTCTATGTGTGTGTCGCAGCGCGGGGCCGGTCGTCAGCGCCGGCCACCGGGGGCGATAGAAATCGGCCTGTGGATCGGGTATGATCCAAGACTTGTGATTAAGGTGTCCACGGGGTGCTGGAAATCAGGAACCCCCCCCGCATCTTGGCCCGGGCCGGCAGGAAGGAGAGGGGCAGGAGGAGATCTGTGGTGGCTGACAAGAAGTTTGACTGCGTGCTGTGCGGGTCCTGTGTCGTCGACCTGCTCGTCTGGCCGGTGCCGCTCACCACGCCCATCGGCGGCGGGCGGCTGATCCCGGCCGATCCGATCGGCGTGACGACCGGCGGCATCGTGTCGAACTCGGGGATCGCCATGACGCGGCTGGGGATGCGCGTGGCTGCCTTCAGCCTGGTGGGCGAAGACGAGTGGGCCGCGGTGATCCGCCGCCGGTACGCCGAGGAGCATGTGGATGCCCAACGGCTGCTGACGCTGCCGGGCGGCGCGACCAGTACGACGGCCGTGCTGATCGACCCCTCGGGCGAACGCAGCTTCGCGCACTGCGTCGGCGCGCCCAAGCAGATGGACAAGGCCCTGTTCCTGGACAATCTGGACCTGTTCGCCCAGAGCCGCATGACGCTCATCGGATACTACTCGCTGATGCCCAACCTGGAACGCGACCTGGCCGAGGTGCTCGCGGCGATCCGCGCCACCGGCTGCCAGACGGCGCTGGACGCGGCCGGCGACGGCGGCACCATGCAGCCGCTCGAGCAACTGCTGCCGCACCTGGACGTCTACGTGCCCAGCCTGGCGGAAGCCACACACCAGACCGGCCAGTCCGACCCGCAGGCGATCCTGGACAGGTACCGCGCGTGCGGAGCGCCCGGCGTGCTGGGCGTCAAGCTCGGCGCGGCCGGCGCGATGTTGAGCGCGCAGGCCGGCCAGTACTTGAAGATCGATCAGGTGCCGCCGCCCGGCCCGGTTGCGGACACCACCGGCGCCGGCGACGCGTTCTACGCCGGCCTGCTCACCGGCCTGCTACGCGGCAAGACGCTGGACCAGGCGGGCCGCCTGGCCGCCGCCGCCGGAGCCTGCTGCGTGACCGCGCGCGGCGCGACCGCCGGGTTGCGGGATTACGCCCAGACCGCAGCACTGGCCGGCGTCGAGCCGTAGGAATCGAAACCGAAGGCGTACGGGGAACCGAAGTCGTGGCGGCAGTCGGCGGGGCGGAAGGGCAAACAGGGGACGAGTACGAGTACGAGAGGGAGAGCTGACGAGCGATTCTTTTTTGCCAGGAGGTACTGCAGATGTCGAACGAATACCGTTTTTCATTCGGGCCATGGAACATCAGCGAAGGCGGCGATCCGTTCGGGCCGCCCGTGCGGCCGACCATCGAGTTTTCTAAGAAACTCGCATCCTACAAGAAGATGGGGTTCGTGGGCGTCCAACTGCACGACGATGACGCCGTGCCGGACGTCGACAGCAAGTCGGCGGCCGAAGTAGAACGCGCCGCGAAGGAACTCAAATCAGTATTGGACGGCGAAGGGCTGGTCGCCGAGTTCGTCGCGCCGCGGCTGTGGGAAACCCCGCAGGGCATCGACGGCGGATTCACGGCCAACTGCCCCAAGACCCGCCAGTGGGCGATCGACCGCACCAAGCGAGGTATCGATATCGCCAGCATCCTCGGCACGAACCTGATGGTCCTGTGGCTCGCCCGGGAAGGCACCTACATTCGCGAGTCCAAGAACGCCATCCAGGCCTACCAGTGGCAGATCGAGGCGCTCAACGCGCTGCTCAACCATAACCCGAACATCCACCTGGCGATCGAGCCGAAGCCCAACGAGCCGATGGATCAGGCCTACGTGCCCACCATCGGACACGCCTTGGCCATCGCCTGGAAGACCGTCGATCCGAAGCGAGTCGGCGGCCTGATCGAGACCGCCCACGCGCGTCTGGCAGGGCTGGACGCGTCCGACGAGATGGCTTTCGCACTGGCCCTGGGCAAACTGTGGAGCGTCCACTTGAACGACCAGAACGGACTGAAGTTCGACCAGGACAAGACGTTCGGCTCGGTCGATCTGCGCAGCGCCTACAACCAGGTGCGCGTCCTGGAACTGGGCGGCTACCCCGCCACCGGCCGATTCATCGGGCTGGATGTCAAGGCCATGCGCACCCAGAAAGCCGAAGTCGCCGAACGGCACCTGGCCAACAGCAAAGCCATCTTCCTGCGACTGGTCGAGAAGGTCCGGACGTTCCCGAAAGAGGTCGAACGTCAATGCATCGAGGCCCGCGACTACGAGGCGCTGGAGATCGCTGTGATCGAGCACCTGCTGGGGAAATGACCGGCCCGCGACGGGCGCGCGGTGGGGTGGGGGGGGGGAGCGGGCCCCCCCCCCCCCCGATAGGGAAGCCCCGGAAACCAATCCCCAACCCCCCCCCCCATAAAAAAGGGG
>JBPOJB010000005.1:0-83945 GCA_052034005.1 Planctomycetota bacterium
CCACATCTCCCACGGGCGGCCTCTGTCGCCCGTTTTTCATGCGCTCCTCACCCTCCCTGGACGATCCATTCTCCGGACAGTCAAACCGAGACTATCACGGACAAATAATTCGGGACGCGGCACCCTCTTGACTCTCTGCTACGACCTGCAACTCAAGTCCGATTGCCAGTGACGAGCGCATCTATGTGAGCAACAACGACGGGGCCACATTTGTGATCCGGGCCGGAACGGAACCAAGGTGTTTTAGCGGTTGACGTTTATCGCTGGTGTTCCGCGCACCATCTAACCTGCTTTATGCCTGGTCTGGCCCTCTACGACTTTTGCCGTGCCCAGCGGCGACACGAAGACGGTCTCTTCCGTCCCGAAGGGATAGCTCTATCACAGTTGCGTCCACCCACCAGACCCGAGTCCCAACGGGACGGCGCTAATCCCAGGCGTATTCGTGCGTCCCTATCCAGCCGGTACGGCCACACGGGCGTGCTCATCGACGTCCAGAAACGATCACCAATGGAACAAATCTCCCCAAAACAGGACAGGCAAAGTCTATCCCGATTTTCACCACCCCAGTCAGAGCGCTTCGTAACATGATGTTCTCCCAGTGCAGTATGCGCTCGCCAGTGTGCCAACCCGTGCGTCCTTCTGCCCCTCCCGCTGTGCCATCTCGCTATAATGCGTTCCTCGGTCGAGCAGCAATCCGGGAGATCTCCTCATGAGCATTGTGCGATATCACACCGTGACAGCATTGATGCTGTTGGCTCTGCTGCTTCAGGCACATGGGACGCAGGCCCAGGAGACAGACTCCCGGCCACTGTGGGATTGGCTGACAGCCACACCGGAAAGCCAGGGGATGGCAAATCCTTGTCATCGGGCATATCCCGATTGTTCCGGTAGATCTTGTGGCGCCATGAATCACATTCCTTCTGTTGAATTGATCGGATCAGGGCCTAGGACGGATACCCCTTCGCCACCGTCTCAGTGTTCCGGGCCAAGTCCAACGTTCGCCAACAGTACCAGGTTGCCACCGAAGCGAATGGTCTCCACGGGGCGGCAATGGCATGGCTGGTCTTCTTGTCGGGCAGGTCCGCCAGGCCGTAGCGATCACGAATGGCCGTTCGCACGCCCAGGTCATCGTGCGGGAAAACATCAGGGCGTCCCAAGGCGAATATCAGGAACATCTGCGCCGTCCAGCGACCGATCCCCTTGACCTGAGTGAGCATCTCCACGACTCGTTCGTCTGACAGTCGCCCGATCCTTTGAAGATCCACAGTGCCGTTGTTGACCTTGGTTGCCAGGTCGGCCATGTAGAACGCCTTCTGCCTTGACAGTCCAACCGCCCTCAGTTGATCGGCGGTGAAGCGGGCAAGGTTGGCGGCTGTCAGTCCGTCGGGACCAACCAGTTCCAACAAGCGTTTGCGGATCGCGCGGGCAGCCACGGTAGAGATCTGCTGGGAGACGATGGAGCGGACCAGCAGCCCGAAGCGGTCTCGTTCGAACCGGAGCGTATACGGCCCCACGTCGTCGATCATCGACTTCATCACCGGGTCTGCCGCCCGCAGATGGCAACGCGCGGATCGGATTTGCCGGGCCGTGAGTCTCATGTCAGCACCTCCTCGGTGTGTCCCCGCGTCACTGGAAGCCGGGACCATCAACTTCCCCTGTCGCTGTCGCCGGCGCGGCCGGAATCCGGGATGGGTTCCGGCTACTTGCTGTGCAAGCTAACTGAGGTGTTCTAGAATTTCAAATGGCCCCTCCACGAGCCCGGTCCGTTGTGTCGTCGTACCAAGCGGTTCAGACGGAACCGGACGCTCAGATTTTGGCGGTGTGCGTGAGTTGGGAAGACGGGCACGCGTATTGCCCGTGGGCAGGAGTCTGGGAGCGTGGGACGACCACACGACCGCATGAATGCGGTCACTACGAGCCGGTTCGTAGTGACCCGATTCATCGGGTCCGGGGAGCGTGGGACCAACCAACGACCGCATGAATGCGGTCACTACGAGCCTTACAAGAGACAACTGGCTCGACGAGATGGGAAAGGCATTCGCAGGCTCGGGTGTGGGCCAGTTCAAGGAGGAAAGCTGCGTGTCTGGCTTCTGCTGTCGCCGGCGCTCGCGCGTGCCGCCGCCCGCCGTGTCAGGTCGACTGCGGCCCGGCGTTCCTACGGCTGCGGCTGCCAGCGGCGAAACTCGTCCAGCAGTTCATCGCGCGAGCACGTCGGGCGGAGGACGGTGCGGAGCTGAAGCGAGTACGACTTTCCGACCACAGGCTGCGGCACCACCAGCTGGAAGTCCCAGGCAGGGGACGTAGTCCGCCGCGCACCGTCCACGCCGCCGCCGCTGGGCGAATGAGTGAAGCGAACGCCATCCGACGTGGCGAACATCACCATCCAGACCAGGTTGTCGTGATGCCCATAGAAGAACGGCTGATCGTAGCGCAGTCGCGACAGGCTCTTGAACAGGGCGTCTCGGCTGCCCGGCGGAAAGGTCAGCTCAAAGGTATCCTGCCGGTGGCGCACCGTACTCTGGTCGTCATGCCAGGACGTGCAGAGCTGTGTCCAGAGGTTCTCCTGGGCATCGAGGCCGCCCAGGAAGTACATGCTCTTGTCCGCCGGGGCATGGATATAGCTGGCCCAGAACAGCGCCAGATACCCGTAGGGGAACACATCCTGGCGCGGGATACAGCGGAACGTCATGTCCAGGTAATGTGGCGCCACAAGCTGAAAGCGAGTCCAGCTTTCGACGTGAAACGTCGGTGTCGGCGGCTGGTGCAGCTCGGCCTCGGTCGCGCTGATCCGCGTCAGCGTCATCGGGGCCTGGCGAGGTTCGAAAAACGTCCGTGTCTCGTCAAGCCCCTCTCCGGTGATGATGTGCTCCAGGTTCAGCCCGGCGTACGCCGGCACGAAGATGCTCCGCGTGCCGGCCGCGTGCCGCAGGCTCCAGACACCGTTGTAGCCCGCCTGGTGCTCGCCGTGTGCCGTATTGTCCCCAATCACGGCCGTCAGATCGCCCGCCGTCAACGTGATCGCATGAGACTCCGCTGCCGGTGCCGCATCGTCCGCGCCGGCGCTGCCCGCCACCACGGCGACCACCAGTACCGACAGTGCAAAACACGCTCCCCGGCCTCGCCACGCCTGCCGTCGCCACCACATCATGGATCACCCCCATCCACCACTCATGTCGTCCCGCACCGCCGGACCGTTCGCCGCCCGCACCAGGCTCGCGCGGCGCCCGGGGCCAGCGCACACGAAGCGCCCTTATTTTATTTTAGGGCTGGAGGACATGACAACAACCGAGTGGCGACGTGAAAGAACCAAGGTGTTCTAACGGCTAATGTTCGTCGTTGGTGTTCCGCGCCCCATCTTACCTGCTTTGCGCCTGCTCTGGCCCTCTATGACTTGTGCCGTTCCAAGCGGCGACACGAAGACGGTTTCTTCCGTCCCGAAAAACGGGGAGCGGAGAAGTGGGAAGGAAGAAGAGCAGAAAACGAGTGCAGAGTGCAGAACAAGTAGTGCAGAGTGCAGAACAAGGAGTGCAGAGTGCAGAAGGGAAGAAGGCAGAGTGCAGAAGGGAAGAAGGCAGAGTAGTGCAGTGGTTCGAACAGCAACAGACACCTTCCCCATCCAGGATCGCTCAGACCAGGGTGCGGTCTCTTCCGTCCCGAAGGGACAACTCTATCACAGCCCAGGCCGAAAGCCCGGCGAGCCGGGCCGCAGCCTTGGGGCGCGTACACCCACCAGACCCGAGTCCCAACGGGACGGCTCTAATCTCAGGCGTATTCATTCGTCCATATCCCGCCGGTACGGCCACACGGGCCGGCTCATCGACGTCCAGGAACGAAGGCTGCTCACCGCCAGGTCAGCCACGGCCGCTGGGCGGCGCGGTGGCCTGGATTGTACCACGGCGATTCGCCCCACCGGGTTGTTCCGTCCTTTCAGGGCGGCGGGTGGAGGCGGGCGCTGACCCAGGGCGGCGCTTCGCGGCTGTGCCGCTCAGCTCTGCCCTGAGCTGGAATGCAGCTGCCCGTGCGGGGCGAGGAACGGGATCACGGCTGCGCCGCTCGCAATCTAATCGCATGCGAGCGACGAATGCGTGCAGGCGGCCATCGGTCGCTTGCAGTGGGTGAGCGTCGTCAGCCACCTCACGTCAACCCAATCTCTCGGGCACGCACCTGTGCTCACTCCCGCGCCCCTGCCGCGGCCAGACGGGTAGCCCACATGCGCCTGTGGGGCGTTTACTCCTCGTCGCCCGCACCTTCCGCGCGCTGCTCGCCTTCGGCTGCCTCGAGCAGGGGCGTGCTTTGTGCGTCGGGGGCGGGCAGTTCTTCGACGTCCCGCAGTTTGCGCTGGATCGCGCGCGAACGGACGGCCACGGAATCGACCGAATTGGACGCCTCTTGGAGCTTCTTCTGGACTTTGGCCAGGACCGTGCCGTATTTGCCGAACTCTGTCTTCACCGCGGCCAACAGGTTCCACACCTCGCTGGAACGTTGTTCGATGGCCAGCGTGCGGAAGCCCATCTGCAGGCTGTTGAGGATGGACCAAAGGGTCGTCGGCCCGGCGATGACCACCCGGTACGTGTGCTGGATCGTCTCGATCAGGCCCGGCCGCCGGACGACCTCGGCAAACAGCCCTTCGGTGGGCAGGAAGAGCACGCCGAATTCCGTCGTCTTCGGCGGGTTCACGTACTTGGTGGAGATGTCGCCCGCGCACGCCTTGATCCTGTTCTCCAGCTGCCTGGCGGCGGCGTCCACCCCCTCGGCGTCTCCGCGTTCCTGCGCCTCGATTAGACGCTGGTAGTCCTCGGTCGGGAACTTCGCGTCGATCGGCAGCCAGACGATCTCACCTTTCTCACCGCCGCGCCCGGGTAGCCGAATGGCGTACTCCACGCGTTCGCTGTCCTCTTTCGTGGCCACGTTTGTGTCGTATTGGTCGGGCGTGAGCACTTCCTCGAGCATCGCACCGAGCCGCACTTCGCCCCAGGTACCCCGGACCTTGACATTGGTGAGCACCCGTTTGAGGTCGCCCACCCCGGTCGCCAGCGCCTGCATTTCACCGAGCCCCTGGTGGACCTGCTCGAGCCGTTCGCTCACCAACTTGAACGACTCGCTGAGACGCTTCTCCAAGGTGCTCTGGAGCTTCTCCTCGACGGTTCCCCGAATCTGCTCCAACTTCTTCGTGTTATCGTCCTGGATGCTCTTGAGCTTCTCCTCCACGGACGCCCTGACCGTGTCCAGCCGCTTCTCGTTGGACTCGGTGAGGCGCGTCAGCTGCCCAATGACCTCCGCAAACTGCATCCGCTGCCAGTTGAGGAAATCGCCGATCGTCTTGCCGACCTCCTCCCGCGTCTTCTGGGCACTGTCGGTCGCTTCGCGGCGGATTTCGTCCAGCTTCTTCGTGTTCCCCTCCTGCAACTCACCGAGCCGTTTCTCCACGGTTTCCCGCATCGCGCCGAGCTTCTGATCGCTGGCCTGCGTCAGCGCCTGCAGTTGCTTGTGCAGGCTGTCACCGACCCCCTTGAGCGTGCTGCCCATCTCCTCCCGCGCCTGGCGGGCCGAATCCGTGAACTCCCCCCGGTTCTTGGCGATCTCGTCGCGCACCGCCCGCTCCGTACGCTCGTGGGCGTCTTCTACGGCCTTGAACGTGCGCTCGAGCGGTGAGAGGTCGACCCCCACCTTCCGCCGCAGCGAAAGCACCTGGAGGCCGACCACCAAGGCCAACAACGCCACAACAACAATAGGAAGGACGTCGCTCATGGCCAGTCTCCATGCTCGGCTGTCTCAAAATCCGTAGACACTCCGGTTCCAGTTCCCTGGACCAGAGGCACGCGCGAGGCGCCGCGTCGTTGGTGGTTCACACCTCGACCCGGTCCATCGATGCAGGCGGCAAGACAAATACAACCGTCCGTTCACGCGATCTCGGGCAACTCCCAGCCTGCGCGGCGCGGGCGGTCGAGCAGGGCGTTGGCCTCCGGGTCGTCGATGATTTCCTCCTTGTCCGGGTCCCAACGCAGCCGCCGGCCGACCTCGCGCGCGATGTTGATCAGATGCCCCACCGTCACCGTGCGGTGGCCGATCTCCACATCCGCCGTAGGCTTGCCCCGCGACTCGATGCAATCAAACCAGTTCTCGATATGCCCCTGGGCGACCCAGCCGTCCCCCTCCCACTTCTCCGCCAGCTTCGGGTCGGGCGGGTTCGCGACGAAGTCGCGCGGATTGGTGGTGAACTTGTTGCGATTGATCTCGATCTTGCACCGCTCGCCGACGAAAATCGCCCCCAACAACGGGCCGCGCTGCGGTTCGGTGTACGCCGGGTACTTCGACTGCACTTCAACGCCGTTGGCGTAGCGGAAGTCGATCCGGGCGTTGATGCCCTGCCCTTCCACCGGCCAGAACTCGACCGGGCCTGAATCGTCCGCCCCCATCGCATACTGGACCATGTCCAGCGAGTGAGCCATCATGTCCGTCCCGGCTCCCGAGTAGTCGCGCCAGTTCGTCCAGCAGCCACCCAGGTTCTCTGACCAGTGGGCGGCCAGCAGGCGGTTGTACGGATGGACCGGCGCGGGGCCTTGGAACAGATCCCAGTTGAAGCCCGCCGGAATCGGCTCTTCGGGAAGCCCTTCCGCCGGATAGGGCATCGGCCCGCCGAAAGAGACGGCCTCGATCACTTTCACTTTGCCGATGCCCCCGTCCCGCACCAGCTCGCACGAAAACCGGTTCATCTCCATCGTCCGCTGCTGGCTGCCGGTCTGCACCACCCGGCCGTACTTGCGGGCCGCTGCGACCAGCGCGCGCCCCTCCTTGACGTAGTTCGACAACGGCTTCTCCACGTACACGTCCAAGCCGGCCTGACAGGCCAGCATGCCCGGGAGAACGTGCTGGTGGTGCGGCGTGCAGATCAATACCCCGTCGAGCCCCTTCTGCTCGATCAGATGGCGGTAGTCCTCGTACGTCTTCCAGTCGGCGCGGTGCTCTTCCATCGTCTCCGCGACCTTGCGGGCGTCGCAGTCGCAGATGGCGGCCACGCGGCCGCGGCCCCCCAGGTTCTTGATGTTGCGGATGAGCTGCTTTCCACGCACGCCCACGCCGATCACGCCCACCACGATCTGCTCGTTGGCACCAGGCGAGCCGGCGAACCCCAGCACGTGACGCGGCACGAAGGCGGGTAGCCCCATCGCCGCGGTCGAGGCGATCATGCTGCGCTTCAGGAACTGACGCCGATTGGTTCGAACGGATAGACTCATCGAAGACCCTCGTTCTGTTGGTACGTGAAATGCCCGCCCAAGGCGATGACACTATACTTTACCGTCTGAGCGGCACTTCCTGCAAATGCCCCTGAGCGACCACGGCCGGCCTCGCGGGATCAGACGTAGCCGCGGCGCCCCGTGCCGCCACGCCCCTCTTTATCAGTGCCGCAAGCACGCGGCTTCCAGACGCACAGCGTCCTCTTGCACGTGCTCCACGGCGAACCCTTACGGTGAAGAAGCGGCGTGCGGTCAGATCCGGTGTAAGGAGCAGGACAGATCCGGCGCGATGACGAGGAGTTGCCGACGCGGAATCGGCTGCCAGTCTTCATCGGACAGGGCTTCCGAACACACCAGCACAGCGCGTTCATGGTTTAGCGCCTTGCTCTCCAACAGGGCGTCGACTTCCTGTGATCTGTACTCGACTGGCCCTGGCGTCGATAGACCTCGACAAAGATAGTAAAGTGAGTAGTAATCGTCGTCGCCTGCCGACTCGCGGTATGCATACAAGCTGTGGCCATCGGTAAGCAGGAAATTCAGTCCCAAGTGGCGGACGCTTCGCACCATGTCAAGTGCGCTCCCAATACCTTCGATGATGTCGCCAGCCGCGTCGATGTTCTGGAGTACCCATTGGAAGTAGACCTCTGAGTCGGTCTCACCCTCAATCGCAGACCGGCGGCTTTCGTCGAGCATCTCGCGGACCGCGTCGACATCATCTATTGAACCGTTGTGGGCAAAGAGCCACGGTCCCTGTTGGAACGGATGACAGTTCTTGACGGCCGGACCGCCGTTCGTCGCCCGCCGGACATGCGCGATCCATACCTTGGATGAATCGCGGACGATATCCGGCAGCGCATCGCATTCGTCCGCCTGACCAGGCCACTTGTAGATAATCGGCTTGTCGCGGCGGTACCGGCCCACGCCGAACCCGTCTGGGTTCTTACTTCCCAGGCTCGCAAAGCTCTTCGTCGCCTCAACCAACGAGAACGTCAGATCCACGGGACGGTTCGCGCGTAAACCAAACAGTCGGCACATCGTTATCGAGCCTCCAACGTAGACGCCTGGATCAGCTTATATCATTGGGCGCCTTGACCTGATGGTCAATCTGGGTCACGCTCAGGGTTTGCGGTTACCCTCAGGGACCGAGACTGCACGCAGAGGCAGCTTGCGGACCAGCCATATCGCAGGAGGAACACATACCATGAGCCGCACAACGTTCCGTTTGACGACCCTGCCGGTTATGCTGGCGCTGTTCCCGGCGTTTTCCCCGCTATCGTCCGCGCAGGCGGACCACGCGCACGGACCGCTTCGCGCGCACCCCGACAACCCGCGGTACTTCACGGACGGCACGAAGCTGGCGGACGGTTCGCTGCGCGCGGTTTTCCTGACCGGCTCCCATACCTGGAACAACCTGGTCGACCTGGGTCGATCCGATCCGCCCGAAGCGTTCGATTTTGACGCGTACCTGGCGTTCCTCGAACGGCACCATCACAATTTCATTCGCCTGTGGGCGTGGGATTCAACAACGTGGGACTCGCGGGCCAACGGCGCGCAGGGAAAAGACTTCATCCACCACGCCGCGCCGCAGCCGTGGCTGAGGACCGGCCCCGGCAACGCGCTGGACGGCCATCCGAAGTTCGACCTCAGCCAGGCCAACCCGGAGTATTTCGACCGGCTGCGGCGGCGCGTGGCGGCCGCGGGAGAACGCGGGATCTACGTGAGCGTGATGCTGTTCGAAGGGTGGGGTCTGTTCCACGGCAACTTGCGGCGTGGCACGGACCTCGGCTGGGCCTGGCACACGCACCCGTTCCATCCGGCCAATCACATCCAGCACCTCAACATGCAAGGCGCGGACGCTGCGAGCGGGAAGGTGCATACCCTGGACAACCCGGAGGTGAACCGGCTGCAGGCGGCCTATATCCGCAACGTCGTGGACGCGCTGAACGACCTGGACAACGTGCTGTACGAAGTGATCAACGAAGGGGGTGAAAAGGAGTGGAACTGGTGGGTCATTCAAACGATCCACGATTATCAGCGGACCAAGCCCCAGCAGCACCCGGTCGGCAACACGGGACATGGCGCTGAGCGGCTTGCGAGCATGCTGGCCAGTCCGGCCGAATGGGTTTCACCCGGCCGGGCCGACGGCTTCGCCGACGACCCACCCGCCTGGAATGAAACGCGCGTGAGCCTGCTCGATACCGACCACATCTGGGGCATCGGGGGCGATGCCGCCTGGGTCTGGAAGAGCTTCCTGCGCGGGCACAATCCGATCTTCATGGACCCCTACGATGGCTCGGTGCTCGGACAAGACCGTGGCTGGGAGCCGATCCGTACCGCGCTGGGCCACGCGCGCCGCCTAGCGGAGCGGGTCAAGCTGGCGCGCCTGCAGCCGCGCAATGAGCTGGCCACGACCGGCTACTGCCTGGCCGATCCCGGGCGCGAGTACCTGGTTTATCAGCCACACGCCGGCGAGGGTTTTTCCGTGGAGTTGAACCCGGGCACGTACCAGCTGGAATGGGTCGACCCGGCGTCCGGCACCGTTGCGGACGCGGGGCGGATCGTGGCGCCCGGCGGGCCGCAACCGTTCCAAGCGAACCTCCAGAACGACGCCCTGCTTCGACTCTCGGCGGCCGACTGAGGTCGTGCCACCCGAGCGCCCGCCGCGCCGGTGTCGAGCACTCTGCTTCAGAACGCTCGTTGCAAACGGTCACGACACAAGCTGTACTGGGGCCATCATTCACATCCGGGAGCAGCCACAACCATGAAGATCATACGATGCATGCTCGTCGCGGCAGCACTGCTGCTGGCCCGGCTCGCCGCGCTGCCGGCCGCGGAAATCCATGTCGCGCCGACGGGCAGTGACACGCAGCCCGGCACCGCCGCGCAACCGCTCGCCACGCTCGCCGCCGCACAGCGCGCGGCGCGCCACTGGGCCGGGCGTGAGCCGGTGACGGTGCTGTTGCACGCCGGGACGTATTACCTGCCGGAGACTATCCGCTTCACTGCGGCCGACGCGGGGACGAACGACGCACCGGTCGTGTACGCCGCCGCGCCGGGCGAGACACCGGTCATCAGCGGAGGCGCGCAGCTCAACCTGGACTGGCTGCCTGACCAGGGCGGAGTCTTCCGCGCCGCCACGCCGCCCGGGCTGGCCATCGACCAGTTGTTCGTACAGGGCCGCCGCCAGCACATGGCCCGCTACCCGAACTACGACCCCGCCGCTCAGCATTTCAACGGCGCCGCGGCCGACGCGATCGCTCCTGAACGGGTCGCGCGGTGGGCCGACCCGACCGGCGGCTACATCCATGCCATGCACGCGGCACTCTGGGGCGATATGCACTGGCGGATCCTGGGCAAGCGCGGCGACGGTTCACTCGATTACGAGGGCGGGTGGCAGAACAACCGGCCGAGCCGGATGCACGAGCAGTTCCGATTCGTCGAGAACATCCGGGAGGAACTCGATGCGACCGGCGAGTGGTTTCACGACGCCGCGCACAACATGCTCTACTACTTCCCGCCCCCTGACGTGAACCTCCAGACCGCGACCGTCGAGGCTGTGCACCTGCGGCACCTGCTGGAGTTCCAGGGCAGCCCGGAGCAGCCGGTCAAGTGGATGACAGTCCGCGGGTTGACGTTCCGGCACGCGGCGCGGACCTTCATGGACAACCGCGAGCCGCTCCTGCGGTCCGACTGGACCACCTACCGCGGCGGCGCAGTCCTGCTGGACGGCGCAGAGGACGTGGTTATCGAGGACTGCGACTTCGATCAACTCGGCGGCAATGCGATCTTCGTCAGCAGCTACAACCGCCGCGTCGCGGTGCGCGGCTGCCTGATTCGTGAGAGCGGCGCCAACGGGATTGCCTTTGTCGGTGACCCGCGCGCCGTTCGCAGCCCGCTGTTCCAGTACAACCAGGCGTTCGACTACGCGGCGCTCGACCGCGCGCCGGGTCCGATCGGCGACCGGTTTCCCGCGGATTGCCTGGTCGACGACTGCCTGATCACGCGCAGCGGCCGGTTCGAGAAACAGACTGCGCCGGTGCAGATCTCGATGGCACAGCGCATCACGGTGCGGCACTGTTCGATCTACGAGGTACCGCGGGCGGGCATCAACATCGGTGACGGCTGCTGGGGCGGGCACCTCATCGAGCACTGCGATGTCTTCGACACCGTGCTGGAGACGGGCGACCACGGTAGCTTCAACTCGTGGGGCCGCGACCGCTACTGGCATCCGGACGTGCGGCTCGTCGACCAGCAGGTCGCCGCGGACCCGGCTCTCCCGCTACTGGACATGATCGAACCGACAACGTTGCGTCATAATCGCTGGCGGTGTGATCACGGCTGGGACGTCGACCTGGACGACGGGTCTTCGCACTACCGGATTCACGACAACCTGCTACTCAACGGCGGCCTGAAGCTCCGCGAAGGCTATCAGCGCATCGTCACCAACAACGTGATCGTCAACAACAGCCTTCACCCTCACGTCTGGTTCGCACAGAGCGGTGACATCTTCACGCACAATATCGTGATGGGCCCCTACCGCCCAGCGCTGATGGACATTCCGCACTGGGGCGCCGAGATTGACTACAACCTGTTCACGACCTCCGAGGCCGACCGCACGCAGTTTGCGGACCAGGGCTGCGACGCGCACTCGCTGGTCGGCGACCCGCTGTTTGTGAATGCCGCAGGCGGGGATTACCGCGTGAGAGAGCAATCGCCCGCGCTGCGGCTCGGGTTCCGGAACTTCGCGATGGACCAATTCGGCGTGCGTTCCCCGCGCCTGCGGGCCCAGGCGCGCGTACCGGAACTCCCGGCGGCCGCGATACCGGCGTCCGCAGTCGAGGCACCGGCCGACGAATTCCGGTGGCGCGGCGCAACACTCCGCGACCTGACGGCCTTCGAATTCTCGGCCGCCGGTGTGGCGGCGGACGCCGGCGGGTTGCTGGTCGCAGACGTGGCGCAGCCGAGCCCGGCGTTTTCGGCGGGCCTCCGGCGTGGAGACCTTGTCCAGCAGGTGAACGTCAGCGCTGTGCGTCGTGTGGCAGAGTTCCGCGACGCCATCGGCCGGTGCGCGGCCGACGCGGCCGTAACGCTGCACGTCATCCGCAACCAGCAACCTGTGGCGCTTGAAGTGCGCGCCGCACCGTGACCGCACCGTGACCGCGCTGGGACTGCACCGAACCGTCGAACGCGCACATGCACACGGGCAGCGCTTACCTGCGAACGCGATGAGCGCGTCCCTGCGCGATCGCGCGCACGCGCGCGGGCAGCGCGCCGCGAGCGGGGGCGACAGCTCGGCAAAGTACCGATCGCGCGCACGCGCGCGGGCAGCGCACCGGAGGGTCGATCTTCAGTCGATCGTCACCACACGCGGCGTGTCGCCGCAGGCGGGGATGTCGATGGTGGCGGCCGACGTCGCTTCATCCCAGCGGTACTCGGTCAGCGGCTCGCCGTCCAGCGTGACGGTTGCCGGCCGGGCAGGCAGGTAAAGGGTGGCCGTAAAGCGGAGCGAGTCCGGCATGCCCGCGAAGCGGCCTTGCCGAGCGCCGATGGTCAGTTTGACTGTCTTGCCGGCCGCCTCGCACTCGAGGCGCGTCCGTGCGAACTGGCCCTGGCGGTATCCCAGGCTTTGGCCGTCGTCCTCGTAGAGCGTGAATGTGCTGTGGGCGGCGGGGTAGACGAGCAGCCCGACCTCGGGCGACCAGCCTCGTTCCAGGTGATCGCAGGGCGGCCAGGTGGGGATGATGGCGCCGCGGGCCACCAGCAGTGCGCCGCCATGCTCGGGCGTGATCCGGACCGGCAGCGTCGCGGGCCCGGTCACTTGCCGGCCGCTCCAGAAGTCGATCCAGTCGCCCGGCGGCAAGCGGACCTCCCGGGAGAACGCGGAGACCAGTAGGAAGTCGCCGAGCATGTACTGTCTCAGACGCGTGTCCCAGGCGGGGTCGTCCGGGTAGGCCAGCGCCATCGCGCGCATGACCGGATAGCCGGTCAGGGCTGCGTCGGCGGCGGTCGAGTAGAGGTAAGGCAGCAGCTTGTAGCGGAGCTGTGCGTACTGTCGGTAGGCGGCCGTGTGCACATCCTCCAGATACCAGGGCTGATACCAGTAGTCCCAGTTGTTCTGCTGGGCCCAGGTCTGCAGGAACCCGAAATGGATCCCTGCCACGTCCGTCACGGTCATGTCACACGAGTGGTTGGAATGGCCGGAAAACGCCAGATTCAACATGGACGCCAGCGGCCCGGCACCGCCGCCGGTATCGCCGGCCCAGGTGGCGACATACTGCTGCAGGCCCGTGTAACCTCCGGCGGAATACACCATCGCGCGGCGTTGCGTGTGCTGTTCGAATCCGCGGGCCATCTGTTTGGCGTAAATCACCGGGTAGAGGTTGTGCATTTCCTCGTCGGTCATCCCGTTGCCCCATTGCCGATCCGGGTGTTCGATCACCTGGGCGGAGCCATCGAGCTTGAAGGCGGCGACGCCCTGGTCGACGAACTTCTTCAGGTGCTCGAACCACGGTTCCACCACCTGCGTGTCCGAAGGTGGCGCGTCGGCTTGCGCGTTCGTATCCTGAGGCTTCCTCAGCCGCTGGTCGACGAACCCCTCCTGCACGTCGACCACGGCGCCGGGCTCCGCCGCCTGGGCGCCGCGCTCGGCGGGCTCCGCTCCGGCAAGCTGCTGCTCTTCGAAGACCCCCAGGTCGTAATCGCAGCACAGCCAGAGGCTGAGCTTGAATCCCTTTCTCGCAAGGGCCCCGAAGAAAGTGTGCGGGCCCTTGGGGGCCCAGTAGGGAATCGGAAAGCGCTGGGGATGCCAGGCCTTGTCCGTGGTGAAATCGTAGTTCTTCGACATCCAGCCGGGCTCCAGCCCGATCACGTCGCACGGAATGCACTCGTGGCGGAACGTAGCCGCCTCGTTCATCATGTTGAACGCGTCGATGTTCTGGTTGCAGACGTAGGTGAGTCCATACCCCCAGATGGGCAGCAGCGCCGGCCGCCCGGCGAGCGATGTGTACGTCTCCAGGAGCTCGCGATAACTCGGACCACAAAACAGGTAGTAGTCCAGATCGCCGCGCGCCGCCGCGCAGATCATCTGGTCCGGGTTGCGTTTGCCAATGTCGATCGTGTTGCGCCACGTGGTGTTCATCAGCAGGCCCCAGCCCCGGCTGCTCAGGACCACAGGGATGGGAATGTAGGACTTCACATCGAGCACCCACAGTTCGTAAGCCGCGCCGCGCCGCATGACGTTCTCACGGCTCGCGTCGCCCAACCCGTAGAGGCGTTCGTCCTCGGCCAGGGCGAAGCGCAGGTCGTAGCCGCCGGCGGGCGCGTCGGGCGGGGCGGCCTGCCGGGTGAGCGTTTTCCCGTCCGCCGCCAGCAGCGTGATGGCGCCGTCCTTGTGGTGGAGGGCGAGTCGCGCCTGCCGGGTGGTCAGCGTCGTGACGCCGTCGGCCTGCGCTTGTTCGAACGGGACCTCCGCGCGCGCGGCGGCCAAGATCCCGTAGCGGTTCAGCGCCGATTCCGTCCACTGACCGATTCTCGAGTAGCGAATGCGGAAGAGCCGGTCGCCCAGCACGTCGATGCGGACCGCACGGCCACCGTCCAAGGCGAAGACCAGGTTCTGCCCGGTCAGCGGCGCAGCATCCGGCCAGACGGGACCTTGCTTCCCGTCGTCCGGCCGGGCCTCGCCCGCCAGCGCCACGCCTGCTACAACCAGATAAGCCCAGAGTCGATGCATGGGAAGGTCCTGCCAGTTCTGAATTTCAGCGAGACAGCGTTGCCGGCTCGATTGTCCCATAGCGATTCCACGATCGAAAGTGCCCTTGGAGCCCGGGCAGTTGCTCTGTAACGCGGTGCTCCCGTGAGATCACCAGCGGAGGTACGCCATGCCTGCAGACCAGCGTATCACGAGGCGTCGCATGCTCCGGTTCGCGGCCGTCGGCGCCACGGGCGTGATCGCCACACCTTTGTTTCCGCAACCGGCGCACGGTGCAGACGATCTCGTCGGCGCCGTGGCAGCCCCGGACCCGCGAATCCAGGGACCGTTTCTGATCCTGTCGACCCCCTTCACCAGTTCGGGCGCGGTGGATTTCGACGCGTTGGCGCGCCAGGCCTGCTACGTCGATTGGTGTGGCTGTCCGGGCATGATCTGGCCGCAGTCCGGGGACAGTATCGACCTGCTCACGGCCGATGAGAAGCTGCAGGGCATGGAGGTGCTCGCCCAGACCGTGCGCAGGCTCGGCACAACCGCGTTGTGCCTGGGCGTACAGGGCCGGGACACGGCCGAAATGCTCATGTTCGCCCGGCATGTCGAGCAGCTGGGGCCGACGGCGATCATCTCGCGGCCGCCCGACTCGGGCCGAACGGAAGACGATTTGCGCCGGTACTGGCAGGCCCTGGCGGCCGTCACACGACGGCCGGTCTTCATCCAGACGACGGGCGGTGTGGCCTACCAAGGGCCCGTCCCTTCCGTGGACCTGCTGATGGAGCTCGCCAGGGACTACCCCAACTTCGGATACGTCAAGGAGGAGGCGGGCAACGTCATCGCGCGGACGCGTGCGCTGCTCGCCGCCAAGCCGCCGATCCGGCGTGTGTTCAGCGCCCGAGGCGGATCTGGCTGGCTGTATGAACTGAGGCTCGGCTCGGAAGGGTTGATTACCGAGCGGGCGATCTACGCCGACGTGCTCACCCGCATCTGGCAACTGCACAAGGAAGGATCCGATCCCGCAGCCGTGCGGGATGCGTACGGCAAATTCCTCCTCATGATCAACCTGGCCACGACCCACCCCGGCGACTTGCGCGGCTACCAGTTGTACCTCTGGAAGAAGCGGGATGTGTTCCAGACGATGGTCTCGCGCCAGTACGGCCCCGGTGGCACCATCCCCAGCGCGCCCATCTGCTCGGAGCTGGAGTTGAGCCCGGAGGAGATCGCGGAGATCGAGTACCGATACGAAGCGTTGGCACCGTACCAGAAACCGGGATCGCCCGACTTCACGGCAGCCGCCTCCTCCTGAATTAAAGGGGTCAGGACTCAATAACGCGTATGGCCTTGGATATGGATGATGTCGCCCATCGAGACCAGAGCGTCTGCTACGCGACTTCGATCGCGGCTACGCGGATGTGGTCGAGGCAGTGGGTGCCTCGGTCGATTGCTGCCTCAGCACGGCTGATCGGCGGCGGGTGGCGATTGTGCCGGGAGGGGACGTACTGATGTTGCGCGTGTCCACTGGCGTCATCTGGGGGATGACGTGGGTTGTCAGTGGGATGGCGGCCGGGGCGCCGGCTGACGTGGTGACCCTGGCCGACCAACAGGCTGCCCAACGATGGGCACAGACTCATCTGGTGGAGCCGCGCGCACCGGGGCCGCGGCAGGCCGAACTGCAGGTGTGGGCGTGCCACGGACCGTTGCTGCGCGACGGCCGGGCGGGCGGCCCGCTGGTCATTGCCGGCCGCGAGTTTCAACATGGACTGCTGGCGCATGCGCCGAGCAAGATCGTCGTGCAACTGGCGGCGCCCGGCCGTACGTTCTCCGCGCTGGTCGGTCTGGACAGCAATGAGCTGACCCGCCCGGGGCTGGGCAGCGTCGTGTTCTCTGTCACGGTCGCCGGCAAACGCGTTGCTCAGTCGTCCGTCCTCCGGGAGGGGATGCCGGCTGAACGGCTCTCGGCCGAGCTGGCGGGGGCCAGCAGCCTGGTGCTCGAAGTGAGCGATGCGGGAGACGGGATCGCGTCTGATCATGCGGACTGGGCGGACATCCAGGTCGAGTTGGCCGACGGCCGGACCGTGTTGGTGAGCGACCTGCCTGAGGCTACCGCAGGCGACGTGCTGCCGCTGAGTTTTGTCTATGACGGCGTGCCGGCGAAGTGGTTGCTGCCTGCTTGGGACCGCCAGGATGATACCCAGGTGCTCGCGCAGACGCGCGTGCGGCGGACGACGACCTGGACCGATCCGCAGACCGGCCTCGAAGTCCGCTGCGTGTCGATCGCGTATCGGGATTTCCCTGTGGTGGAATGGACGGTCCATTTCCACCATCGAGGTCCCGAGGCATCGCCGATCCTAGAGGACATTCGGGCGATCGACGTGCGTTGGCCAGTGCCGCCGGGCGACGCGTGCGTGTTGCACGGTTGCCGGGGGGATGCGTGCACACCGGACAGTTACCAGCCTTATGCGGTGCCGCTGGCGCCGGGCGCTCACCACACATTTGCCCCGCCCGGCGGCCGGCCGACAGAGGAGGCATTTCCGTACTTCAATCTGGCGTGGCAGGACGCGGGTGTGATCGCCGCACTCGGCTGGCCCGGGCAATGGAGTGCGACTTTCGCGCGGGACGCCGAGGATACGGTCCACTTGGTCGGCGGCCAGGAACAGACGCACTTCCGGCTCCTGCCGGGGGAAACCGCCCGCACGCCGCTCGTGGCGCTGCTGTTCTGGCAGGGTGGTGACTGGATCCGCGCGCAGAACATCTGGCGCCGCTGGATGGTGGCTCACAACCTGCCGCGGCCGGGCGGGCAAGTGGTGCCAACCCATTACGGCTCGTGCTGGAGCGCCGATCTGAATCCCAGCGCTGAGGAAGAGCTGGCGATCATCGCCGGCTTTGAGCGGGAGGGAATCCAGCTGGACTATTACTTCATCGATGCGGGTTGGTACCCGCACCAGGGCAGCTGGTGGCAGGCCGGCACGTGGGAGGTCGACACCACGCGGTTCCCGCGCGGCATCCGCGAAGTTGCCAATCGAGTCCATCAGAACGGGACGAAGTTCGTCCTGTGGTTCGAACCGGAGCGCGTCGTAGATGGTTCCTGGCTGAGCGAACATCATCCGGAGTGGATCCTGAAGTCCGGGGACGCGCGGTTGGTCAACCTTGGCCACCCCGAGGCCTGGCGGTGGGTCGTGCAGCGCATCGACAGCCTGATTACCAGCGAAGGCGTGGATGTCTACCGCCAGGACTTCAACATGCAGCCGCTGGCATGCTGGCGCGCAGTGGACGCTCCGGACCGCCAGGGGCTGACCGAGATGCGCCACATCGAGGGATATCTGGCCTTCTGGGATGAACTGCTCCGCCGACACCCAGGCCTGTATATCGACACATGCGCCAGCGGCGGACGCCGCAATGACTTGGAGACGCTCCGCCGATCGGTGCCGTTGCTGCGCAGCGACTGCTTCGCACCGGCCGAGACGCAGCAGGCGCACACGATGGGGCTGGCCCTGTGGATGCCGTATTTCGGTTCGGGCATGCATCCGGCCGACGAGTACTGGTATCGAAGCTGCATCTTTCCGGCCTCACGGATCGGCATGGATACGCGTCGGACTGACCAGGACTATCCCTTGCTGAAACGAATGATCCACGAATTCCGGCAGGTCGAACCCTATCTGCTGGGCGACTTCTATCCGCTGACACCGCACAGCCTCGGTCTGGATGTGTGGGTCGGCTGGCAGTTCGACCGCCCGGAACAAGGCTCGGGCATCGTGCAGGTTTTCCGGCGAGGCGAGAGCCCGTACGAAACCGCGCGGCTCAAACTCCGCGGCCTGGACCCGGCGGCCATCTATCGCCTGCAAAGCTTCGACGGACGCCCGAGCGTTGAGCATGGTGGTGCGGAACTCATGGAGCACGGGCTGCTGATCGACCTGCCGCAGCCCCGTTCGTCCGGCATCATTCGGTACGCACGGCGCGAGGGTGGACTGTGACGGCACGGAGCATGTCCGCTCCGGATCCGACCAGGATCGTGACACAACTGGCGGCAGAAGGTCCATTCACGCGGCGGCCGCGTGATCGCCCCGCGCGCTCGGGGTGGTGAAAATCGGGGAAACCTTCGCTTGTCCTGCTTTGGGAGGATTTGTTCCATTGGTGTCGCCGCTGGGCACGGCACAAGGCGCTTCCAGTCAGAGCCTCTGCCTTCCGACCTTCTGCATCTAAGCCTGTTCTCAAACAATGTCCAGACATGTGGGAGCAATCGGTCGACGTTGAGCGCCTGCCCCAGCTGGGGTTACAATCGGCGCGTTACGACGTGCCGACTAACGAACCTATCGCGGGACATAGTCAAGGCCGAAGGCCTTGTCTCATCGGAGCCTGGGCCATGATGACAGGCAGCTCGATTCGTTGTCTGGTGTACCTGGCATGCCTCATGGTCGGCCGTTGGCTCATCGCCGCCGAGAACCCGCCGGTACCGGAGCTCCACGTGGAAATCGGCACCGACCGGGTCGCTTACCGGCCGGGTGATCGTGTGATGGTGGATGTGGCCCTGGTCAATGAGGGCACGGCCGCCGTCTCCGCAACGCTCACTGTCGACGTCGGCCACGACCTGGCGGAATCGGCCAGTCTGCTCCATCGGGCGGTCAGCGTGCCGGCTGGAGAGAGGCTTTCAATCCAGGCGTCTTGGACCAGTCCGGCGCACGAACTCTGGGGCTGTGAGGCGCGGGCCGAGGTGAGGATGGCCACGGGCCCGACCCTGCGGGACCGGCGCGTGTTCGTCATCTCGGAGGATCTTGCCAAGGTCAGCGCCAACTACGGCTGTACGCACTCCATGGCCTACGGCCAACCGACCGAAGAGAACCTCAACCGGGTGTTCAACTGCTATGCCCGGCATGCGGTGCCCATTGTCGAGCTTTTCAGCTGGGCTCCGAGCGGTTGGGGGCCGGTGGTGCCGGACCAGGAGACTTGGATCAACGCACAGAACCTTTACAACGAGAGCATTCGCGCGGTCGAGGGAGTCGTCGAGCACGCTCATCGGCGCGGCATGGCCGCCCTGATGTACGTGATCCCCGAGCTGAGCGGGCCGGCGGGCTACCGCTGGGCGCTGGCCCGTCCGGAAGACGTTCGCTACACGACGCCCGACGGCAGGCTGCCCCCAATGGCACCGGCCGAGCTGCAGGCGTGGGACGAGGCCAATGCGCGCGTCGGGCAGATGGACCACGAGCGTCTGGCGAAGCTGCGGAGGTGGTCCGCCGGGGTCAACACCTCGCGCGACGCGACGCTCGACGCCGGCATCGACCAGTACATCGCGGCGATCAAGCGGTTCCGGTTCGACGGTCTGCGGTGGGACGGCCACCCGGGTAGTTTCTACCATCCGATCCGCGACGCCTGGTCGCGCATGGGGAGCGGGGGCGAAGTCCGACTCACGCCGGGCTTCGATTGGGAGGGAAACCTGCTCCTACCGGACGACCCGGACGCCGAAGACCGGCGGATCATCCGGCGGGCTCGTGAGCGGCTGCGCAAGGCGGTGCCCGGCCTGATCGAGGGCTACAATATCCAGGCGTGGAACGCCTTCCTGCTCCACATGCACGCGCTGGATTACGCGATCGGCGTGCGGCCTTGCGGCGTGGCCGCCCATTACGGCAAGTATCCGCCGGAGTACCAGCCGATGGTCACGTTCGCCCAGCGATATGCCCGGTACTTCTTCCATCCGAGCCGGCTGCGGTTCGCGCCCGGCGAGAACCGGCCGGGCGACCGGGTGGTCGTGGCGTCGCCGCGGCCGGTGGTCTTCGAGCCGTTCTGTTATTACGTGGCCAGCGCCCGGAAATTCACGATCGTCGTGCACCTCTGGAACCCGCCCGTCGAGGAGAAGATCAACGTGCTCCATTGCGATCCGCCGACCGCAGTTGAGGGCGTGCGGGTGCGCCTGCGGCAGATGCCCGGCATGGTGCACGAGCAGGGTCGGGCCTACCTGCTAAGCCCCGAGTGGGATGAGTGGTGCCGCGAAGTCGCCGCGGGGGACACGGCACCACAGATCGAGGTGACGCTCCCCGCCTTCCGCTACTGGGCCGTCGTGATGCTCCAGTACCCGATGGTGCCGGAGGGAGTCGACGAGCCCGCCCATCCCTGGTTCCTGCCGATCCAGGAATAGCAGCGCGGAATCAAACGAGCGGTGTCGACCGTCAGCGGGCCATGCGCCGCCGGTACCTGCTCTCCCAACTTTCGGACAGGCGCGTGGTCACTCCGTGAAGAATCCGCCGCCGAAACCGCCCATCCCCATGGGAGCGCTGGACAGGCCGCCCATTGATCCGGCATCATCGCCCGACCGGACGCGTGCAATGATCTCGGAGATCTCTTTGTGGACCGCACGAGTCTGCTGCACGATCAGCACCGAGCGTTCGCTGAACAGCGCGGCCAGGGACTGGCCGCTCTCCTCTGCCTTCCTGTCGGTATCCACCACTTCTGAGAGTTCGGGTACGGACGACACGACAAGGATGGTGCCGGGCGCCTCTGGGTGCTGTTCCGACTTCCAGGAGTCCGGTTGCACCAGCAGCGGCAGCGCCGTTGACAGGTCTCGCGCCACATTCGCGTGCAAACGATAGTAGACGGTAATCACTTCCGCGGGGTCGTCACCGCGTCGTTGCCGCGGTTTGGACGACCGTAACGCTGAACGGTACGTCTCGAGCAACTGCAGCACATTCTGGTGCACTTGCTCGCGGTGGCTGATCACGAGAATGCCCGGTTTCGCGTCTAAGATGCGGCCCACGCCCCCGACTTCATACCAGGAGTCGGGTTCGGCTTGTGACGTGATCGCACTGATGAGCGCGTCCGTCTCATCCGCGTCGCGGCAGAGGTCTCGCACGTCATAGACCGCCGTCTTCAGGCAGTCTTCCGACTCTTCGAAGCTCGTGATCCAGAGGACTCCATCGCGGATCACCCAGGTCAGTTCCAGGTCCAACACGACCGCCTGAAGAACCGTCTCCAGGCTACGATCCTCCAGCCGCAGTGTCACCGGTGTCCGCTCCCGAATGCCTGTGTCCCGCAGCGCAGCGATGTCCAGACGAATATCGGCGCCCGCAACTTCGGCAAGCTGGCGGACCGCAGTCTCCAGGGGCGTGTCCTCGAAGTCGACACTGACGTTGTCCTTCAGTTTCTCACGCAACGCCAAATGCTGCACGGGGTCATTCAGGAACGTCTGACGACCGGGCGCGTGCAGTGCCTGCAGCAGCGCTTTGATTTCGCAGTGTATATGGTCGTTCTGGCGGACAAACAGCACGTCACCCAGTAAGCTCACGACACCCGCACCACCGACATCCTCCCAGGTGTCCGGTGCGATCGTCGTCTTAATCACGTCCAGCAGGCTGTCAGCCTCGAAGCCGACATCGAGCAGGCTGCCCACATTGTACGTCTGCGTCGTGACACGTTCCTCCACTGCTTCGCGAGACGTGATGTACAAGATGTCGTTGTCAAAGTACCAGCCGAGTCCGAGCGAGCGAAGGCGATTGAGGAGCAGATAGATCGGCGCGTCCACGAGGCGGTCGGAAACCGGTTCCGCCGGTGTTACTCCGACTTCTGCCAGTCCCCTCCTGTCCAGGAGCACAACCAGCCGCTGTTCATCCTGCAGCCAGGCGATCACCTCGCGCAGGGTCGAGTCGGAGAAATCACGCGTCGCCACGGCAGCCAGCTGCGGAGGGAGCACGGCGCCGGGATCAATCGTCTTCGGCTCGTCGGCGATAACCGGCAACTGCGAATGCGATTCAACCGATGGCTGAGCCCATAGCGGAAGTGCCGCGACAAGAACGAACACGACTCCACCCAGCCGTCGAAAATCCAAGCTACGGTTCACAGCAATACCCTTTCGCAAGTTGACCCCAGCGTGCCGCGTCCAATGCTGAGCAGCCTGACCTTGAGGCTGACCAGCCCCGGCGTGACGGTGTCACCGTCCCACCGGGTTCGTCGCATCGGAAGCCCTCGATGTCCTGATTCTACCACCGGCCGACAGCCGTTCCCTTTTGAAAAAACATGGGAGGGCACCGTCCGTCCGGAACACTGCAACCCGTTGGGGTGACTGGGGGTCCGCGGCGGGGCATTCCCAGCCTGTCATCTTCCGGTAGGCACGGCGCCGGGGTGGACTGTGACGGCACGGAGCATGCCCGCTCGGAATCCGAGCTGGCCGGCGCTCTGCGCGGCCGGGCCCATCAGGGCGGGTCAGTGACCGTGGGGACTCGGATCGGCTTGGCCATGGGGCCGGCACGGAGCAGCGCCTGCAACTCGGCGATCGTCGCCGCCTGGTTGGGATCCGCCGCCAGATTATGCCGCTCGGCGGGATCGGCCACCAGGTCGTACAGCTCGACCCCGCGGCGACCCTCGTCCCATTCGGTGTAGCACCACCGCTCGGTCCGTACCGAGCGGGCGAGCCAGTCTTCGCGCGCGACGACCGTGAACGCCGGTTTCGACCAGGCGGCGTCGGGGTCGTCCAAGAGCGGCACGAGGCTCGCGCCTTCCAGACCGGCAGGCGTGGGCAGGGCACACAGTTGGGCCAGCGTCGGGAAGATGTCGACAAATTCGACCGTGCGCCGGCAGGGTCGCCCGGCGGGGGCCCGGCGCGGGTCCACGATGATCAGCGGCGCACGGGCCGACACGTCGAACAGTGTCCCTTTGCCCCACATGCCCTTCTCGCCCAGGTGCCAGCCGTGGTCCCCCCAGCACACGATCACGGTGTGGTCCCGCAGCTCGAGCCGCTCGAGCGCATCGATCAGCCGCCCGAGCTGTTCATCCACGAACGCGATACAGGCGTAATACGCCGCGAGGGCCTGGCGAGCGTCGTCGTGCGAGACAACCTGCGAAAAGAACAGGTCCAGGTTGTACCGCAGCGCCTGCCGCGGCACCGCGTCGGGCGCGGACGGCCAGGGCGCGAAGTCGACGGGAAGCGGCAGCTCCTGGGCCGGGTAGTGCTCAAAAAAACGCTCCGGCACCACCAGCGGCACGTGCGGCTTGTAGAAGCCGACCCCGAGGAAAAACGGCCGATCGGACCCGGCCAGCTGCTCGAGCAGGGCGATCGCATTCGCCGTACTCCGGATGTCGGCCGTCCATTCGTACGGTTTGGCGCGGGCGGCGGCCGTGTCTTCCTCAGCATCCGGGACCGACCCGAACACGTTGGCCCAGGTGTGGAGCATCGTGCACCAGCTCTCGGGCGGCGGCGCCAGGCTGCGGTACGGCTCCCAGCGGAGCGGATCGGCGATCATCCGGGCATGGATCTCCTGGCTGCGGCGCACCCACTTCTCACCCGCGCTCCAGTCGGGCGGGAACTCGTCGCCGGGAACCGGCTCGCCGGGAAACCAGTTGTTCATCAGGCTCGTGTCGAAATGCCAGATCTTGCCGAGCAACCGCACATCGTACCCGTGGTTCCGGAAGTGCTGAGGGAGCGTCACCCAGTCTGCGCCCAGCAGCGCCGGATAGGCGAAGTCGATGACCTGGGTCGTCGTGGGGTACCGGCCCAGCAACAGCGAAACGCGGGACGGGTTGCAGATCGGCAGCTGGCAGTAGGCACGCTCGAAACAGACGCCCTGCCGCGCCAGGCGATCGAACTGGGGCGTCCGGGCGACCGGATCACCGTAGCAGCCGAGCCGCGTGTTCAAGTCGTCGACCGCGATGAACAGCACGTTGGGCGGGCGGTCGGCCCGGTCAGCGACCCGCGCGCCGATGCACTCGACTTGGAGTCGCGCCGAGCCGTCGACGGCCGTCCGTACGCGGATCTCGCGCTGCGTCGCCACACGCAGCGTCTCTCCGGGTTGGTAATGCACATCCACTCGGCCCGCGTAGGGGCTGTAGAGCGTGAAGTCCACTGGCACACTCTCCGGCCAGCAGGGCAGGACACGGATTTCATCCGGGTAGTCCTGCAGCAGCATCTCGAGCACGGGGATCACGCCCGTCCCCATTCCCTGCAGACTCGGGCTCTCGGGGAGCCCGGCGCGCTGCGGGTTCTCCGGAGCCGTCTCGCGCGCCAGGCCGCACGGCAGGACGAAGGTCCAGTCGAAATGCTGATCGTGCCACTGCGCCACATCCTCCTGCAAACCCAGACAGGCGGCGAACACGACGTCCAGATTCCAGCCGTCGCGGCAATGCGGCCACAGCCGTTCCTGGTAGGAGCGCAGGGCGCAGTCCCGCGCGGCGCTGTTCTGCAAGACCAGCTTCGCGGGCCAGAGGGCGTACAACTCCGTGTGCTGCCTGTTCCACTCGTACATCAGCTTGTCGCCCGCCGCATACGCCTCACAGCCGCTCATGTCGGCGGCCGGCACCAGCTGGTCGCCTGGCAGGACGACCGGGAGCACGTCGGGTCCTTTGTACTGCAGGCGACCGCGCGGCACTTCGGGCACCGCCGCCAGCAGTTCTTCCCAGGCGGTGACGAGCCCGCCATCCCACTGGCGCGCCTTGCCAACGCTGATCAACCGCGGCAGGGTGTACCGCAGCGCGCACACCATTTCCGACGGGTCGCGCACGGCCTGCCACGTCTCCCCCGCATTGCACCTGGCAATGACCATCCGATCCTGTTCGCGCCGGGGATACCGCCGCCGCACGAACTCCACCAGCTCGGCGGCCAGCGGTCGGAGTGTCTGATCGGCAAACGCATGGTCGTCGGTGATATCCACCATGTCGCACAGCAGGGCCAGCATCCAGATCTGGCCCGCCGGATTCTCGCCGTTGTAGGCTTGCCGCCAGATACCGACCGGCGGCCGCGCCCGCCCCGTGCCGGCGGGCGGCGTCAGGAGTGCGGCACCCTGCCACATCGGGATGCGGGCGCCGCCATGGCCGTAAACGCGCTGGGCGAAGTAGTCGTAGTACGGCAGCTTGCGCGCATAGAACGAGGCCAGACCGCGGAGCGCGCCCCAGTCGCCGGTGCGCATGGCGCCGTAGTACGACTGGTACTGCTCGACGGCGCAGATGATCCCTGTCAGCCAATCGTGCTGCCGCAGGTGGTAGCGGTACAGGTCGATCTGGAAGCGCGGCGGCGTCTCGCGGCGCTCGCCGGCACAACAGGCCAGGTAATAGCGGTACAGGTCGAAGGCCGCCTGGTACTTCAGCATCCGACCGGCGGGATCATCGATGACCAACCGCGATCGCTGCCAGAAATCGCTCCACCAGGCTTCGTGACTGCGCACGAACGCCTCGCCGCCCTCGCGGACCGCGCGGTTCTGGTGCTCGCGCGCGTCCCGGACCAAACGGTCTTTGCCGCCGAGCGTGGAGATCCCGGTGATCAAGAGCGAATGACGCGTGCGCGCCGGGAAGGTCAGCGTGCGCTGCGAGATCGCGGCGGACTCGCCCTCGCTCGTGATGGCCAACCCGAAAGCGCGTCCTGCCAGCCAACCCCTGTTGTCGCCGGGAATGTCCGCGCCCGTGCCGCTGTTCTCCGGCTTGTCGGGCGCCACCGCGTCAACCGGATTCTCGTGCCAGAAGCAGAAGCCGCAGGCCTCGTCCGCATCCAACGCGGCAGGCGCGTCTTCCTCCAGGCGCACCGTCATCGCCCCCGGCGTCCGCCGCCCGTCATGGATGTCGAGGCGGATCACGTCGTGCGGTACATGCGCGCGGATTTCGACCGATACCGGGCCGTCGGCGGTTTCCGCCCGGGCCGCGATCAACGACCGCCGCAGGTCGTGCTCCATGCGGAACTGCTGCGCGCAGGCAAACGGGCGGCCCTCGAGGTCCAGGTGCAGCCGTCCGAGCGCGCGCAGCTTGCCACCCTCGTCAATCGCCGCGGAATGGTTCACCTGGACGACCATCTCGTCCGGGAAGTTGACGGTCAGGCCCGTGACGCCCGTGCCCGTTGCCATGAACTCCCACTCCTCGACCGGCTTGCCGTCGAACGTGATGCGCCCCTCCGGGCGATAGACGCCGGTGAGGCCCAGCGCGGCATGGCCCAGCACAACACCGTCGCGCCGCGGCTGCTCGGAACCAGACGGCAACATCAAAACGAGCATCAACAGCGTTGCTTTCATCTCGTGGATCCCGGCTACAATGGACAGCCCTCAGCCTGCCAGCAACATGGCAGCCGCAGGTAAGGCTGTCAAGTTTCATAGAGCACATAGCGGTCGTATGAGATGATCGGCGGCCTGCAGATCTCGACGAACTGCTGGAGGTAGGCCGCGCACGCCTTCGGAGTGCCGGGATCGGCGCGCCGGGTGCGCCCGCTGGCCGGGCCCTGCCGCTCGGAAAACGCCCCCCCGGTCCCTTACTCCAAACGGCGCAGGTAGATGTCCTTGAACTGGACCAGCATCGGCGGACCAACGTGGACCTGCAGGGCGAGCCAGCCGTGGACAGGTCGCGCCGGGTCCCGATCCTCCAGCTCGCACATGGTCACGCCGTTAATGGTGAGCACCACGTGCTCCTTCTTCGCCACGACGACGTACTCGTTCCAGTCGCGGATCGAGACTGCGGCGAGCAACTGCTGCGGGTCACCCACTGAGCCGACCACCTCCCGCTTGCCCGCCTGGTCAATGACGACTTTCTCGCCGCGTTCGGCCAGCACGTCACGCAGCAAGTACTCCATGATCACGCCGGTCCACCGGCCGGAGGCATCGAAGTCGGCCTGGGGCCCGATCAACGCGTCGCGAGGCTGCTGGTTCTGCGGCGGCTTCTGCGCGCGGTAATAGATGCCCGAGTTGCCGTCTTCCAGGCGGAACTTCAGGCGCAGCTCGAAGTTCTCGACCTGGTCTTTCCAGATCAGGAAGCTGTTCTCCGTCAGGGTGGTCTCGGCGGTTGTCCGGCCGGTGATCGCGCCGTCGCGGACCGACCAGATCGCCGGGTCGCCCTGCCAGCCGCTGAGCGTGCGGCCGTCGAACAGGCTGAAGAAACCGTCCAGCCCGGGAGCCGGCTGTGCGCCGGGCACCGGCTTGGGTGCCGGGCGACTGCTGCGCGGGGCGGTGGGCGCCTCGAGATCGCCCGTGGCGAACTGGATCGCATCCAGGTAGAACTGGAGCAGGCGCGGATCCGAGCAGAGACTGGCCATGTGGCCGAACGATGTGTTGAAGATCCGGCCTCGTCCGTACGACTTCACCCAGGCCAAGGCATAATCTTCGTCTTTTTTCCGGACGAGCCAGCGCGGGCCCATGTTCGTTGTGGCCGGGTCGATCGACAGCAGCACTCGGAGCTTCGCACGGTCATACGGAGGTCCATACGTGTAGATCTCGTCGAAGATGCGAAAGTCCTTCCCGCCGAACGCGGCCACCAGCGGATGGTCCGGCTCTTCGACAGCCACTCCCACCTCCTCGGTCCAGGGATGACCGATGAAGGTGCCGCCGAACAGCTCCCTGAACTCCGGCCAGTGCTGGTTGGCCGCGATGGCGAAGTGCAGGCAGACGACCCCACCGCCCTGGTCGACGAAGTCCAGGAAGCTCCGACGCAGCGCCTGCTCAGCCTCGGCCGGCGTGCCGCCAAGCTTCCGGATCGCGTCTTTGGACATGTCCTCTGCGGTCGGGGTGATCCAGGATCCGGAGGCGTTGTTCAGCACGATAGCGTCGAACTGCCTGAGGTTCTCGGGTGCATACATGGCCAGATCATCGCTCACGACCGGCCGGTACGCGCCGCTCTCCTGGCCGATGGCCCGCAGCGCTTCTTCAAAGTAGGGGATGCAGTAGCCCATGTGCGGATCGTTGTCCATCAACGACGGCGGCGTGTTCCAGATCAGGACGGTACGGGGCTTTCGAGGCGCGACCTGCGGCCGGATCTGCTTGGCGGCCGCGCGGATCGGTGCGGCCTGGTGGGGAGGGATCTGGGCCGGCGCGGTCACGGCCGAGAGCCAAACCGTCCAACAGGCAATCAGGGCGACAGAGGTGCGTCGAGGGTTCATCGGCAAGGTTCCTTTGCAGTGAAGGTTATGGCGGAGACAGGCCAGAAATCCCCCGCCACCGGTGGATCGTTCTCAGACGCCGCCGATGCGTACGACGATGGAGCGGGAAAACGCAGGCAACCGCACCGTACCAGCTTCGAGTGCCGCGTCCGACCAGTCCTTTTTCCAGGGATCGTAGATGCGCACGCGGCGTGCGGCCGGCGGCACCACGTCCCGTACAGTGAGCGTAATTCCCTCCAGTTCTTCCGGACTGCGCCCCTGCTCAAGCTCTGCCTTCCATGTGTTTTCCACGTCCCGGCACCAGAGCAGTGTGGTCTGTTTGCCGTGGAGCGCGTACACGCGCAGCCGTGGGTGCGGGATCATGAGCGGCTGGAAAGCTTCAGCCGGCGGATCGATTCCTTGCACCGTTTCCCCGAACGCGCGGAACTGGTGCCACAGGTTGTTCTTGTCGACGTATTCCGACCAGTGCCAGCACTGCCCTGCCCCGGCAGCCCCCGCAAAGAACGGCGCAAAGAGCACATCGTGCAGGATAATCCCGTGTCGATCCTGTGCATACAGCTTGAACGGCCCGGTGTGCTGCGGTTCGACCGCACCGCTTTCGGCCAGCAGGATCGGCTTCGTGGTACCCATCGCGATCAGTTGGGCGATGGCGTCAGCGGCCAGCACGTCAACCGGACCATGACAGACCTGCAGCCGCGCCCCCAGGTCAAGGTAGCGGTGCACCTGGGCAACGTCGTTGTGCGGCATGTGGCAGAGACGCTGATACGGCTCGAACGCCCAGTCGCTGTCGAAACTGCCCAGGCTCTGCAGCGTCAGGTTCCGCGGAAACAGCCGCTTCAGCTCGGGCAGCATCGCTTCACTCCAGGCCAGGTAGTCGCCCCCGCGGACCGCGTTGATTTCGTTCCACAGTTCCCAGCCGAAGATCACCGGCTGGTCGCCGAACCGCTGCTGGAGCCAGGCCAGCTTCTGCCGGAACTGGGCGCGACTCTGGTCGTTGGACAGCCAGTCGGGCATGTCGCGGGCCGTCCCGCCGCGCGACACATGATGGATCACCTGGCTGGCCCAGCGCTGGCGCACGTTGTTCGGGTCGATCTCGCGGAAGTGCTCGATGGTCAGCTTCACCCGGATGCCATAGTGCCGCGCCAGGTCCAGCAGCGCGTCGACCCGCTGAGCCCGCTGCTCGTCAAACACGCCGGCCGCTTCATGCTCGAGGTTCCAGAAGCTGCCGCTCAGCCAGATGCGGATGTAATTCCCCTGGTTGGCAGCCAGCGCCTTCAGCCACCGCTCCATCTCCGCCAGGCCCGCTGCGGTCGAGTCGTTGCGCATAGGGTGGATGACGTTCAGCCCGTTGGGGATGTACGGCGTGCCGTCCGAGAGTTCCAGGTAGCGCGGGTCGCGCGGGCTGACCCGTACATACTGCGTCAGCGGGTCGTTCTGGGATGCCGGGTTCAAGTCGGACGCGGCCGCCCAGCCGGTCACCAGGCCGGCTACCACGAACACACTTGCCCGCAACAGCTGCGAGGGTTGCAGAGTGAAATGCATCATGAACGGCTCCCTATGTCACAGGTTACCTGCCGCCTCGTCCCGTTGCACATAACTCTCAAGTAGGCGCCCTCGTCCCTCTCGGATGGGCAACCGCTGTCCGCCGAGGTTTTTCTTTGGAGTTTTTGGAGTTTTTGGAGCTGGAGAGGGAACTTTGGGGACGCTGGTGGTTGATACTATATTGAAAACCATTTCTGATACATGAGCAATCAGATGTGCACTGCGGCCGTAAGGAGGACGCGGCGGTGGCGCGTACCTGCCGCCGACGGTGGTGGCGGTGCAGAGAACAGATCAAAGCGACGCGCGAGGCGGTCGCGTGCTGAGCGCGCCGGAGAGAGAGAAGAGAGGGGACTTCCATGGTGGATCCAAACACGAGTCGCGACGGGCACAGCCCGCGGCGTGGGGGGGGTGTGACACGGCGGCGGTTTCTGGGCACGGCGGCGGCGGCCGGCACGTTGCTGCTGGCGCCGAGCTCGGCCCGCGGTTACGCGGCCAACGAGCAGTTGCAGGTGGCCGTGGTCGGCGTAGGGGGGCGCGGCTCGGACTTCGTGCCGGACCGGGGGTGGTCGTCGGTGCGCGAGCAGATGGGTGGCCGCATTGCCGCGCTGTGCGATGTCAACCAGCAGAAGGCCGCCAAAGCCTTCCAGCTCCATCCGGACGCCCCGAAGTTCGCAGACTACCGCGAGATGATCGACCAGATGGGCAACAAGCTCGACGCCCTGATCGTGGCAACGCCCGATCACAACCATGCGCCGGCATCAGCCTATGCTTTGCGCGCGGGGTTGCATGTGTTTTGCGAGAAGGGTTTGACCCGCACCATCCAGGAGTCGCGCACCCTGGCGGGATTGGCATTTGAGAAGAAGCTTGCCACACAGATGGGCAATCAGGCCGGCTACAACGAGCGGGTGATCGAAAACGTGTGGGCGGGGAGGATCGGCCAGATCCAGACGATCCATATGTGGGGCGGAGAGGGCACCGGCCGAAAGGATCTGCCGTCGGGGACACCTGAAGTGCCGAGCTACCTCAACTGGGACCTGTGGCTGGGCCCGGCCGCCGATCGGCCGTACCATCCGGAATGGCTGAACCACAGCATGTGGCGGGATTTCTCGTGCGGGCATCCGGGCTGGTGGGGCGCGCACCTCTGGGCCACGCTTTACAAAGCGATGAAGTTCGACACCCTGTGGCCCATCAACCAGCAGCCGCCCGTGGCGGGCGCCACGACGATCAAGGTCACCGCCGAATGCTGCAAGGTGTGCGAGTTCGCCTTCCCACGCGCTAGTATCGTCCATTGGGACATGCCGGCCCGGCTGGACATGGGGCCCATTCGTATCAGCTGGTATGCCGGCGGGGGAGAAGTCGAGGGGCGCCGCCGCGCTTACCTCCGCGAACTGTTCGCTGCGCATCCGCAATGGGGCAACGTGGAGGATGAACGGTGGGGCAGTTGGACGGGCAACCTGTGGGTGGGCACCGAGGGATGTATGTATACGTTCGGGCATGGTGACGCGACGTTCGCCATGTTCCCGGAAGAGAAATTCAAGGACGTACCGCCCCCGCCGCCGTCACTGCCGCGCCCACTGCCCGGCCGGTTCCTGCGCGGCTGGCTCGACGGCATTCGGGAGGGGACGACTCCCATGAGCTGTTTCAACACGTTCGCCGGACCGTTCACCGAGTGGTACCTGCTGGCCAACATCGCGACGCTCTTTCCCGACGAGACGCTCGAATTCGATCCGGTGGCGTGTCGGATCACCAACAACGAGGCGGCCGATCGGAAAATCCAGCCTTCCTACCGCGAAGGCTGGACGCTTTGACGGGACCGGGGTGGGCGGCAGGGCGGCCGCGTGCCGAGCCGGTACATGGGGGCGTTCAACAGGAGAAGCGACGGACGTGAGAACGGGCGAATCGGGGAGAAGGTCGGGTTTCAGCTGCGGCCTGGCGGCCGCCGTGTGTGTCTTCCTCGCGCTGCGGGCGGGTTCCCTGCAGGCGACTTCGCCGTCGCCACAGGACTCCGCCGCGGGCCTGCCTGCGGCGCCCAGCGGCGCGGCGGATCCCGACACGATCAATGCCGTGGTCCAGCGGGTCGACGGGTTGGCGGGCCGCGTCCGGTACGATGGCGCGAAGGTGGTGGGTATCGAAGCGCGGAAGTACCCGGCCGACGACGAGGATGTCCGGGCTTTCGCCGCGCTGACGGATCTCGAAGACCTCGCGCTCCAGGGCTTGGCCGTGACCGATGCGGCTATCTCTCACCTGGCGCACCTGCCGAAGCTGCGCCGCCTGTCGCTCGAGGGCACGAGCATCACGGACGACGGAGTGGCACAGCTTGCACAGCTTCGTGGCCTCCAGCGGTTGAATCTCAGCGGCGCGACGGCTCTGACCGGTCACACCGTCGCGCATCTCGCCGGGCTGCCCGAATTGCAGCATCTCGAGCTGCGCGACACCAGCCTGGATGACGCGGCCTTGGAGCAGCTTAAGTCGCTCGGCGGCATCCGGCTTCTCGATCTGCGCGGCTGCGAGCAGATCACCGACGCCGGCCTGGCGCATCTGGGCGGCCTCTCGAGCCTCGTTGCGCTGAGGCTGCGCAGCCCGGCCATCGGCGACGCTGGACTCGCCGGGCTTGCCGGCCTGCACAAGCTGACCGAGCTCTATATCGAGGGCCCGGCCGCCGTGACGGACGAGGGGCTGAAGGTGCTCGCCAACTTCCCCAACCTGACCAGCCTGCGGATCACGCATTGCCAGGCTGTCAGTGACGGCGGCTTCGCGCCGCTGGCGAACATGCCGAGACTGCGCCTGCTCTTCCTGCGCGGCACCCCGGTCACCGGCGCCCTGGCCCAGCACCTGAAGGGGTGTACCAACCTGCAGCGGCTCGATCTGAACGAAACGCGGGTGGACGACACGGCCCTGACCTGCTTGCGCGCTATGCAGCACCTCGAATGGCTCAGCCTCAGGCAGACCAGCGTGACCGATGCCGGGATGCCGCACCTTGCCGCCCTGCCCGAGTTGAAGTTCCTGCAGGTGGCTGAGACAGCTGTGGGCGATCCCGGCCTGGCGGAGATCGCCAGGATCGGGAGTCTCGAGGAATTGGACTTGGAACTGCTGCACATCAGTGACACAGGGCTGGCATACCTTCACCGCCTCCGGAACCTCAAACGGCTCAACATTGCCCGAGTGACGGTATCGGATGACGCGGTCGCGGCGTTGCAGGCGGCCATCCCCGGGCTGTTGGTCCTGCGTTGGCGCGTCCCCGGCGGCCTGCCGTGAATGAGGAAGCACGAATGACGAGCCGGACGTTCGTACGAGCGTTATCCTCGGTTGACCGCCTGAGCTCTTCGAACTTCGGGCTTCGTCATTCCTTCGTGCTTGGGTATTTCGTGCTTCGTCATTCTCATCCATGATGGCCGAATCGCGCACGGTCATTTACCAAAACAGGACAGGCGAAGTCTTCCCCGATTATCACCACCCCGGCTTCCGACGCTACACCACTTCCTGCATGGGTCTCACTTTGGGAGGAGGCAGCGCGCGGCCTTGAGACTCGAAGTAGGCGATCACGTCTTCGACCACTTCACACAGCTCTGCGTACACTGTCTTCGGGTCATCCCCGTGAATTCCCGTGATCAAATCGGGACACTTGCCGATGTACGTCCCGTCCTCGTCGCTCCATTCGACCCATTTGTGATATTGGTCACTTTTCTTCATTTCTGGACCTCTTCGATGGCTCGACGGACCTGCCGCTCCTGATAGGGCTCTGCGTCATCACCACGCTGGCCGCTCAGCGTCACGATGCCGCGATACCGGAGATGCACGAGCTTGCGGTGAGAACCCTTGCCTCCCGGAATCTCGTTGAATCCGGCTGCTTACAAATCCTCAAGCAATTCTCGAATCTTTCGAGGCACCGGGCCACGTGCTTGTTGTCCGCGCAGACGGTTTCGGAAGTCAACAGTTGAACCACGAACGGTTGTCCCGAACGAGGCATCCCGAATGGAGCAGCCTGGGAACAGGCCAAACGTCGCACTGGGTCATCCCACCCGAAACCCACGGGGAATTATTGACACAAGATCTTGTGCGTCAAGAACAAGAGGTACGAAATACGATCGGTCAGCGCGCGGGGAACCTAGGCAGCGAGAAGCAGACACTCTGGTGTCGGCTGGCTTTTTCCCGGCGAGGCCTCAACTGCGTCGCTTGAAACCGCTCAGGGCATGGCTTGCCCCCGGGCTTCCATACTCCCCACTTGCTCGCGCCGACTCCCGGGGCTTCTAATGATCAGGATCGTGGATTGACGGTGGAGGACGTGAGGGGTCGGGTCAATGCGTGCGGGCTTTCTTTTGCCGGTGGGGAGTACATTGAAATGAAACAGTTGCTGAGTTGTTTCCTGCTGTCCTTCGCGATCGGGCTTCTGGCCTCCAACTCGTTCGCCGGCGAGGACGCGCCAGCTGTGGCTCCGGCCATTGAGCCGCTTGAGCTTTCGCCGGACCTGTTCCCCATCCTGCCATGGGATGTCCTGCATGGTTGGAAGCCGCCGTTTCGCAACCCGAAGCATGGCTTGGAGAGCATCGCCGGCTGCAATTTCACCTTGGCGGGCTTCGTCGCGCCGGGAGACTTGCCGCTGTGCGAGAAGCTGGGCTTGGCGGCCATCATGGCGCCCACCAAAGGCGGTGACGAACCGTGGTTCGGCAAGTGGCGCGACATGACGGACGAGGAGATCGACCAGACGGTGAAACAGATGGTCGAAGCGGCCGGGGACAACCCGGCAGTCCTCGGCTACTTCATCATGGATGAACCGGGCGCCCCCGCCTTTCCGGCCCTGGCCAAAGCGGTGGCGGCGGTGAAGAAATACGCGCCCGGCAAGCTCGCCTACATCAATCTGTTCCCCAGCTATGCGACGGTGGGAGCGCCGGACAAATCGCAGCTCGGAACGGCCAGCTATACCGAGTACCTGGAGCGGTTCGTCCACGAGGTCCAGCCGCAGATCATCAGCTACGACAACTATATGGTGCAGTATTCCGACGATCTCGTGGATGCTCGGAGGGCAGCCGTCTATTACGCCGACCTGTTGGAGATCCGCAGGGTTTCACAAAAGTACGGACTGCCCTTCTGGAACATCGTCTCCTGCAACCAGATCCGCCCGGAGACCACCATTCCTTCACCTGCCAACCTGGCATTTCAGGCGTATACGACGTTGGCGGCCGGCGGGCGAGGCGTGTCGTGGTACAGGTACTACCAAGACGGATACGCCTACGCCCCGGTTGACGATGCAGGCGAAAAGACGCTGACTTGGCAGTACCTTCGCGCCGTCAACCACCAGCTACGGGTGCTGGGACCGATGATGAACCGGTTGACTTCCACGGGAGTCTTCTTCACATCACCGCCGCCGGTCGCCAACCTGCCGCTGTTGCCGGGCACCGTCGTCAAGCAGGTCGTGTCGACCGTGTCACCCCGCGGACTGTCCGACGCCCAACCGCCGATCATGGTGGGCGAGTTCCGGGATGCACAGGGGCGCGACTGGGCGATGCTCGTGAACCTGAGCCTGGACAGGTCGACCAACATCCGGCTGTCCACGGTCAACTCGTATGGGAAAACCACAGCAATCTCCGCAGAGGACGGGCGGTTCGTGCCGTGGGACGAACAGAGGGGGCATTGGCTGCCGGCTGGACACGGGGTGCTGGTCAGGTTCGAGTAGACCGCTGCGGTCACCATGACCCGGCACGGAGCTGCCGCCGCGGCGAGTGCTTCGGCTGGACCACAGTCGCCGACGTAATCGGCGGGAGGACTCCCTCATGCGTTTCCAACTGTTCGCGACGATGGCACTGACGCTGGCAGGGTTCCCCTGCGTCACCGCGGAAGAGCGCGACTTGACCTGTTTCCAGTCGGGGGCGCCCTACAGCCCGCAACTGGATATCGGTTCGGATATGGCGATCGTCTACGGCGTGAACGCCGGTTTTGCGGAGCGCGTCGCGCAATGGCGGGAGCAGGGGTACGCCGTGGGCATGATGACCGGTATTTCCTGGGGCGACTACGGCGATTACTACCAGACCCCGACCGGGCTCAAGAAGGAGGAGGTGCAGACGACCAAGTCGGGCCAGCTCTTCATGCATGGTCTCAGCACCACGGTAGGTTACAACGTGCCCACGCCCGCTTACCTGGAGTACATCAAGCGTTACGTCTCACCCGCCGTGGACGCCGGCGTGCGCGCGGTGTTCCTGGAGGAACCTGAATACTGGGCGGAAACCGGCTGGAGTGAGGCGTTCAAGAGGGAATGGCAGCGTTTCTACGGGGAGCCGTGGCAGGCGCCGGATGAGAGCGTGGACGCTCAGTACCGCGCCAGCAAGCTGAAGTACCGCCTCTACTACGACGCGCTGCGCGAGGTCCAGGCACACATCAAGGCGCGCGCGGCCGATCAAGGGCGCACCATCGAATGCCACGTGCCCACGCACAGCCTCATCAGCTATGCTCACTGGCGCATTGTGAGCCCCATGTCGTCCCTGATGGAGCTGACGGCCATGGACGGTTACATCGCCCAGGTCTGGACGGGCACCGCCCGCACGCCGAACGTCTACCGGGGCGTGCGCAAGGAACGGACCTTTGAAACGGCCTATCTGGAATACGGACAGATGGCGAGCATGGTGCGCCCCACCGGGCGCAAAGTGTGGTTCCTCGCCGACCCGATCGAAGACAACCCCAACCACAGTTGGAGCGATTATCGGTGGAACTACGAGTGCACGGTCATCGCGTCGCTGATGTGGCCTGAAGTCGGCCGCTTCGAGGTCATGCCGTGGCCGAACCGGGTCTTTCAGGGAACCTATCCGAAAGTGGACATGGATACCCGGACGCACGGCCGGGAAGGCATCCCCGCCGACTACGCGACCGAGTTGCTGACGGTCATCAACGCCCTGAACGACATGGACCAGTCCGACGTGGAGGAGTCGGGCACGCGGGGCATCGGCGTCGTGGTGTCCGACACTATGATGTTCCAGCGTGCGGCGCCGATGCCGAGCGATGGCGACCTGGGCTCGTTTTTCGGGCTGGCGCTGCCGCTGGTAAAACACGGCATCCCGGTCGAACCGGCGCAATTGGAGGCGGCCGCCACGCCGGGCGCTTTCGACCGTTACAAGCTGCTGCTATTGACCTATGAGGGCCAGAAGCCGCTGAAGCCGGAGTATCACGATCAGCTCGCCGCATGGGTGAACGGCGGCGGCCTGCTGCTGATCGTGGACGACGGCAGCGACCCGTACAACCATGTCCGCGAATGGTGGAATGACGGAGGCGGCAACGGCAAGACGCCCCTGGACGACCTGCTGAGCCGCCTGGAAGCCGACCCGTCGGCTGCGGACAGGCTGCAGCCCGTCGGACAGGGAGGCGTGTGGCTCATGCATGCCGCTCCGCGCGACCTGCAGACCGGAGCGGACGGCGCGGTGCGCATCATCGACACCGTCAAGACGCTGCTTGCTTCGCGAGGCGTACCGCTCGAAACCCGCCATTACCTGCGCGTCCGGCGCGGGCCCTATGTTGCCGCGTCCGTGCTGGACGAGTCCACTTCGGACGAGCCCGTATCCTTCGAAGGCACTTATGTGAACCTGTTTGATCCCATGCTCGGCGTCACGAACAGACTGGTTCTGGCAGCCAACGAACGGGCGCTGCTGTACGACTTGGATTGGATCAAGAACCGGGGCGACCGGGCAAAAGTCGTCGCGGCGGCAGCCAGGATCCGCGGCGAACAGTACGACGGCAATACGTTCTCGTTCACCATGCGCGGCCCGGCCGGCACCACCGGACGGGCCCGCATACTGCTGCCTTGCGAACCGGCGCAGGTCACAGCTTGGCCGGAGCTTGCGCTCGATCAGCAATGGGATGAAGCGAGCGGTACCCTGTGGCTTGCGTTCCCCAACATCGCCGCACCGGTAACGGTTACGATCGTCTCGAAAGCGGTGTCGCCGCAGGGGCCATTCATGGCGCCCAGCTCCCCCAGCCATTGAACGGCGGCACGGCCCGAAATGACCGTGCGCGATTCGGCCATCATGGATGAGAATGACGAAGCACGAGGGCCCTGCCGAATCGCGCACGGACATTTGGTCTCAGGTGCACTCGTGCTTCCATACCCCACCGGTACGTCCACACGGACTTGCCCAGCGGCGACATGAAGAAGGTCTCTTCCGTCCCGAAGGGACAGCCCTATCACAGCCCAGGGCGAAGGCCCGGCGAGCCGTGCGAGCCGGGCCGCAGCCCTGGGTCGCGTCCACCCACCAGACCCGATTCCCAACGGGACGGCCCTAAGCTCAGGCGTCGTCATGCGTCCTTATCCCGCCGGTACGGCCACACGGGCGTGCTCATCGACGTCCAGCGCTGACCGAGGGCGACGCTTCGCGGCGGTGCCGCTCAGCTCTGCCCTGGGCGGCGACCGAGCTGCCCCTACGGGGTGAAGAACGGGGACCGGGGAAGGAAGAGCAGAAGACGAGTGCAGAGTGCAGAACAAGGAGTGCAGAGTGCAGAAGGGAAGACGAGTGCAGAGTGCAGAACAAGGAGTGCAGAGTGCAGAAGGGAAGACGAATGCAGAGTGCAGAACAAGGAGTGCAGAGTGCAGAAGGAAAGACGAGTGCAGAAGGGGGGAGCAGCAACAGATACCTTCCCCCCTTGTACAAGGGGGGACTGAGGGGGGTGAAAGGAGCATCAGAAGCAGACACTCTAGTCTCAACTGAAATGATGGCACTGAAGCCAGAGTGTTTGATTCTTCCGCTGAAACCCGGTTTCCCCCAGCATCTCTTGATCCCTCTTGCTGGCGGTCAGGCAGGCCATCCGCCACAGTTCCTCGTCGGCTGCTTGTCTGACAATTTCAAACAGCCGTTGTGCTTCCTCGAATTGTCCTGGTGTCATTCCTGCGGGACACAAACGACCTTCCATGACCCGGGCTCCCTTCACGTAAGCGGAAAATGGGTAACTTTAGCCCGCGGGCCCAAATTAAACCAAATTTCCCACCTACGATCCAGACGCTCTCACAGCGACCACATAGCCCAAAGCCGTTGACTCTTAGCGTCGATATGGTATCATATGATACCGTATGCTTCCCAAATGCATTAAGAACCGCATCGATCAGGACCGATTCGATGGCTGCAAAGCAGGCCGATGCTGGGACGCTCGCAGAAATGCGTCGGCTGGCGGCAGACCCAAGCCGAGTTCGGCTCACCACGACCGTTCAATTTGACCTGATGGCTCACCGGCTGACGAAGGCCGACGTTTGCGACGAGATCATCGCGTGGATCGACCGCGGCGACGCCGTCAAGGAAGTTGTGCTCCACAGTTTTCCCGGCCTCGTTGGCCAATTGGCATACGAGATCAAGCCTCGCATAAGGAACGCCCTCTTTTACATCAAGGTCACTCTCGTTGAGCTGGGGAAGCCTGGCGAGTACATGCTCGTCGTTTCGGCGCACCCAGACCATTGAACAAATGCGACGACCGGATTGAAGGAGACGACCATGACCACCAACCAATGCCCGCTCTGTGGTAACCGGTCCCTGGAACATAAGCACGGCGAGTACCGTTTTGAGCCGCCGCAAAACATCCCTGGCGGCACCATGATTATCGCCGATGCCACCTGGGACGCATGCGCCAGTTGCGGTGAAGAAATACTGCCGGACGAACTGACCAAAGCCATTGAAGCCGAGCAGTACCGGCGGTTGGGGCTGCTCTCGCCGTCGGAGATCCGCCAAGTGAGGCAGAAGACCGGCTTGTCTGCCGTGGATATGGCCAACCTGCTCGGCGTGGGCGAGAAGAGCTACACCCGCTGGGAAAACGGCCGATCCATCCAGAACAAGTCGAACGATACGTTAATCCGACTGCTGGACAGAAACGCCGATGTGTTCGTGATCGTAGATGCCGAGCGCAGGTCGGATCGCGATAAGCTGCTGTCCCAGTATGTGAGCGGTTTGCGGACGCTCAAGGGCCAACACCAGTATGCGATGGCCGCACACGGCGGCGACCTCGGAGTCGCAAACACAGAAAGCCTTCGTCGGCGACTGCGTGAAATCGTGGCTGCGCACGGGAAGAAGAAATGACGACGTTCAACGCAACCTACCTGGAAATCGAACCGCGTGAACTGGTCACCCACCTCCTTCGCGAGTCGGGCCAGTTTGAACAAGAAACGGTGAATACGTCCCACCTGCTAAAGCTTCTCGGGCTCGATTACGTCAGCTTCAACTTCGAACTTGAACTCCCGCCAGAGGCCAAGCAAACGGTTGGCGACGCGCGCCCGAGGGCATTAGTCTCGTTGGGGGACCGGATCATCGCCACAGATTCGGAACTGGATGAAAACCGAACGCGGTTCAGCATCTTGCATGAAGTGGGACATTTCGTCCTTCCACACCACCAGCACTCGCTGTACGTCTGCGACGATATCGGGCTGAGCCCCTCGACGCGGCTGCTGTTCGAGAAGGAAGCCAGCGAGTTCGCCGCGGACTTGCTCTTCCTAGGAGATCGATTCGCCCTGGAGGCCAATAGCCGCGCAATCAACGCCGCAACCGTCAAAGAGTTGGCCACAAAATACTGCGCATCCTTCGAGGCGACGGCCCGTCGTATCGTCGAGAAGAGCTTCCGGCCGTGCATGTTGGTCGTCTTCAAGAAGGAGCCGCGACAGAGCGGCGATGAATTGGTCCAGCCACCCACTTGGTCTGTCCGCTACTGCATCGCCTCGGCAACCTTCAAGACCCAATACTTCGAGAGCGTCTCTGGGGCGGTCCCGCCTGAGGTGGTGGCAGCGGTTACCCAACCCGGCCGTGACATCGCCAACGGCCACAAGGTCGAAGTCGCCGTGCGATCATCGAGCTACCAGCAAGAATTTCAGTTCAACGCGGAGTTCTTCAGCAACACGTATAACATCTTCTGCCTGTTCACGCCGAAATAGGACGCGAAGCCGAGGTTGATCGGAATAGAGTCTTGGTTGCCCTCTTGGTTATTCTGATGGTGATGCTGTCGTTGTCAGCGAAATGGGGTCATACCGTTGCATGGGGTTGAGGGACGCAGCTTGCGTCGTTTGCCGTACTCGCCCTGTTGATGTTGCTCATGTGACACCGCGCCAGACAACGGACCAACTACTACGTCTGCGAAGTCCTTGAGCGTTCGTTCCCCAACATCGCCGCACCGGTAACGGTTACGATCGTCTCGAAATCGGTGTCGCCGCAGGGGCCATTCATGGCGCCCGGCTCCTCCAGCCAGTGAACGGCGGCACGCTCCTACTTCGGATCCGCGGGCTGGTTGTCCGAGATGATGGCGGCGTCGCCGATCTGGTTGGCGATCGTCACCCCACGGACCCCGTTGTTCCCCGTGATGATGGCGTGCTGGAGCCCCTGGCCCAACAGGATCGACGGCTCAGGCGTGGCGAAGCTGCATCCCTGGACCTGGAGCTTCCCGCCATCCGCTTCCACCAGTGCCTTTCCGGGATTGTCCGGACGACCGCTGCTGAAGTAGCAGTTGCTCAGCGAGACGAAGCTCTTGCTGTGCGACACGACGTTCTGGACGGCTGGGCCCCAGAACGCGCAGTTCTGGAGCCGCACCGACCCGGAGCAGGTCGGGTTGATGACAACCTCCACGGGGTTCACGCCGTTAAACGCGACGAACTGGCCGTTCGTGATCAGCAGGCCCATCGGCTGAATCTCGTCCACGACGATGCACCGATTGACGGCATCCGCGCCGATTCCACAGAGTTGACCGTTCATCGCTCCATTCTGGGTGGCAATGAAGCGGTAGCCGATGTTGGCCGGGAAAATAAACGTGTTGGTGACGTACTCCCAATCGGTGCGCGCAAACACGAACCCCTCGCAGTGCTCCCACATGTACGCGTAGACCTTCTCCGCATCGCCGCCGATCTGCGGAGAGGTCCACCAGTGGCAATGCCACTGCACATTCTCGATCCGCCCGATGTCCGTACAGTTGTCCAGCCAGATCCCGCGGCGCAGGACGCAGCCGCAGACGCTGCGGATTCGATGCCGCACGTTCGGCTCGGGACCGATCTTGATGCCGTTGTAGCTGTTGATCAGCGTGACATTCTCGACCGTGTTATCGAAGCCTTGCAGATGGCACGTCCAGGCATAGGGATGAATGTCGTTGGGTTTCTGGTCGGGGTAAAAGACGGTCAGTCCCTGCACCGTCGCGGAATTCCCCAGCTCAAACAGCGCCGGGCCGTCCTCGTCGTCTCGGCCGCCGGTGGCCAGGATCACGGTGCCGACCAGCGGCGCAATGGAGACAGGGGCCTGGTTCGACCCGACCAGGGCCACGCCTTCGGGGATCTGGAGGCTGCCGGCCACCAGGAACTTGCCCGCCGGGAGCCGCACCGTGCCGCCCTGCCGGCCGGCCGCGTCCAGCGCCTTCTGAATCGCGGCGGTGTCGTCCGATATGCCGTCCGCCTTGACGCCCAGCGCCGCCAGGTCCGGCTCATCCTTGGGAACCACGGCCGTCTGGGCCATGGCCGCTTGGGACAGAATCGATACGGCCAGAATCGACTGGAGGATTCGCACTGTGTAGCGCATGTTCGTCTCCCGTGTCCCAGTTCCCGGAAATGCCACGACCTCGGAGCCCCATTCTAATGCCCTCCGCGCGCCCCTTGAACCCGCATGCCGCCACTGTCCACGCGGCCTCCAGCCTGCGGCCCGTTTCCACCGCGTGGCGCGTCGCCCACCAAGGCCGCCGACCCCGCTCCCCGCCTACGATCGGCCGACAGGGCTTGGACGACGGTCCGCCGGCAAAATGGTATAATCCTACGCACAGGAGGCCCCCAATGGACTACACCCAACTCATCAACGACTACTGTGCCGGCCCCGCGAAGCTCCGCAGGGCCGTCGATGGGATGACTGCCGAACAAATCGACGCCCGCCCGATCCCCGGCCGGTGGTCCACCAAGGAAGTCATCTGCCATATCGCGGATTTCGAACTCATCTATGCGGACCGCTTGAAACGCGTCATCGCCGAAACCGGACCGACGCTGTTCGGCGGCGATCCGGACCTGTTCGCCGCCCGGCTGGCCTATGACCTGCGTGACGTGGAGGTTGAGCTGACGCTGATCGAGGCCGTGCGGAGACAGGTGGAACCGATCCTGCGCTCGCTCAAGCCCGAGGGTTTCCAGCGCGCGGGCAACCACTCGGAAGCCGGGCCGATCACGCTCGAGAGACTGCTCGCCAACATCACCGATCATATCCCGCATCATATCGCGTTCATCGACGAGAAACGGGCGGCATTGTCGTGAGCCCTGCGCGGCGAGCAGGTCGAGATCGACGCCAAGGGGGCGCTGGTCAGACGATCAGAAGCAGATGCTCTCCACCCCCCCTGCCCCCCCCCGTTGCAAGGGGGGGAGAATTATTTCGCCGTGCCAAATGCAACTTCCCCCTTGTAAAGGGGGAATCGAGGGGGGTCTAAGCATGAGCACGATTTGCAACCCGGCGTGGACTCAAGTCCCGCCGGCAGCCGCGTGTCGAACCCGCCTCAGCGCCCACTCATCTTTCACGAGCCGGTAGAACCGATGCGGCAGACCGGCAAACTCAATCTCTTTCTCGTACTGGAACCCGAGTCTCGCCATGACACGCTGGGAGGCGACATTTGTCGGCAATGTCCATGAGTCGATCTCGCTCAGCCCAAGCCGCTCGAACCCGAACCGCAGGCTCGCCTCGGCCATTTCTGTGGCGAAACCCTGGCTCCAGTGGTCCGACATGACGGCATAGGCGAGCCCGGCGACGTCTTTGCCATCGATCTGGTACGTCATCAAGCCACCTCGACCGATGAACTGGCCGTCTGCCCTGGCCCGGAATACCCAAAGGCCGAAGCCATGTTGGTCCCAGTGGTCGCTGCAGCGTTGAATGTGCCTCCGGGTCGCCTCCTCCGTCATTACGTTGCCGTCTGCCGAAAGTGTCTTCATGACCAGTGGATCGCTGTGGAGGCACTGGATGTCGGGGAAATGCGCCAGCGTAATTCGTTGGGCGTTCAGTCGAGTCGTCGAAAACTGGTCCATCGATCTTTCAATCATTTCTTCCCTGTTGCAAAGAGCAGAGTGTCTGCAACCTGACCCGGTCGCTTCGCTGTTCAGCCATCGTCCACCTGCGGCATCTCCGGAGGGGCTGCCCGCGCGGGCCGGTTGGGCAACGCGAACACCAGGCCGTCCGGCCGTATCGCCGCAACCTGTACGCCGAACACCTGCTCGACGTGATCCGGACAGAGCGTCACCTCGGGCGTGCCTTCGGCCACCAGCTTGCCTCGGTCCAGGAGCAGGACATGTGTGCCGATCCGTCGGGCGGCGTTCAGATCGTGCATGGCGGCCACGACCGTCTTGTCCTGCAGCGCAAACTGCCGCAGCAATCCCAGCACTTCCAACTCGTGCAGCACGTCCAGGCTGGAGGTGGGTTCGTCCAGCAACAGCGTGGGCGCTTCGGTGGCCAGGCAGCGCGCCAGCAACACGCGCTGTTTCTCTCCCCCCGAGAGCTCCGTGACCGGCCGATCGGCAAGGTCCTGAACCGCAGTCTGCCGCATCGCCCACGCGATGACCTGCTGGTCGCGATCACCCAGGCACTGGAACCGTCCCAAGTGCGGATTGCGCCCCATGGCGACGACCTCCCGCACTGGAAATGAGAACGCCAGGCCGGCATTCTGAGGCAACAAGCAGACTGCGCGGGCGATCTGTCGCCGGGAGAGTCGGCTGAGCGGTTCGCCGCCGACCTCGATGTGGCCGCCCTGCACGTCGACCTGTCCGGCCAGCGCGCGGAGCAACGTCGACTTGCCGGCTCCGTTGGGGCCGACCAGCGCGACCAGGCACCCGCGCGGGATGCGGGCGCTGATGCCGCGCAGAACCTCGGCGCCCGCCAGGCGGACGCGCACATCGGTCAATGCCATCGCGGGAGTCGCGCCGCTCACAGGTGCAGAGCCTTGTTTCGATGCTGGATCAACAAGAACAGGAAGAACGGCGCTCCAAGCGCGCCGGTCACGATCCCCAGACGGAGTTCGGCAGGCGCCACGCTCCGCACCACCGTGTCCGTCACGACGAGAAACAGCGCGCCGCCCAGCAGGCTGGCGGGGACCAGAACTCGATGGTCCGGCCCCACGAGCATCCGCAGGAAATGCGGGACCAGCAACCCCACGAACCCGATCAGCCCGCTGACGGCAACCGCGGCCCCCGTGGCGAGCGACGTCAGCAGCAGCAGGCTGAGCTTCAATCGCGACGTGTCCACACCCAGGGTCCGCGCCTGCTCCTCGCCCAGGAGCATGATATTCAGCTCCCGGAGAAAGAAGATGCTGCCCGCGACCGCGATCCCCGTCGGTGCCGCGACAATCGCCAGATGCTCCCAGCGCCGCGCGTCCAGGCCGCCGAGGCTCCAGAACAGGATCTCCGTCGCGGCCCGCCACTGGTCCCGGGCGCTGAGGACCAGAAGGAACGACGTGGCCGAGCCTGCCAGGGCCGACATCGCGATCCCCGCCAGCAACAGGGTGGCCAGCGGCGTGTCGCCTTGATAGGAGGCCAGCGCATAGACGACGAGCATCGTGGCCAACGCGCCGGCAAACGCGCAGGCCGGGAGCGTCCAGACCGAATAGGCGGCCCAGCCCGACGCGAGACACAAGACCGCCCCGAACGCACCGCCCGAACTGACCCCCAGAATCCCCGGGCTGGCCAGCGGGTTGCGGAACAGCCCCTGCATCACCGCGCCCGCGAACGCCAGCCCGGCGCCCACCACGGCACCGACCAACACGCGCGGCGCCCGCACATGCCAGACAATGGCTTCCTCCTGGGGCGACCACGCCGGCTCCGGCAAAGAACCCCGCGCCAGCCCGGTCGCGGCCACGCCGTGATGCCACAGGATCTGAAAGGTCCTCACCGGATGGATCGGGTGCGAACCGACCGAGATGGCCATCAGGACGACGAGCGCGCAGAGCGGCACGGCCACGGCACCTGCCCTCACCATTCCACGCCGGCTATTGCCCATCGGAGAATCTGTCCGGATACGCCTGCCGTGCCAAGTCGACGACCGCATCGGCAATGTGGTGCGACACGCTCGACAACAAACGGTCTTCAATCACCAGTAACCGCCGCTCTCGGATCGCCTTCAGAGGGCTCAGCGCAGGGTTCTCCAGCAGCCACGCCAGCTCGGACTCCCCGTCGTGAGCCGATGCCGGGACCACCAGCAGGTCCGGGTCCAGCCCCAGCACCCGTTCCTCCGACACCTGGAGAAAACCCCTCAAACCATGCTCGGCCGCCGCGTTGCGCAGACCGGCCGCTTCCAACACGGAGGTCTGCACCGTTCCCACGCCTGCCACCCACCCGCTGCGGCCGTAAACCAGTGCGCTCGGCCACTGCGCGCGAGCAGGCAGCCGGGCCGTGACCGAAGCCAGCTTGTCGTCCAGCGCGCGGATCAACCGTTCCGCCTCATCGTCGGCGCCCACGGCCCAACCCACCGTCCGCACGTTGTCTCGGATATCCGCCAGGCTATCCAAGCAGCGCAGAACATAGACGGGAACGCCCGAATCGGCCAGCAGCGAACGCGTGTCCGCGCGATTGTAGCTGGCCAGAAAACACAGGTCCGGTTCCAGCGCGATGATCGATTCGACGTCGGCGCCCACGAAATGCTTCACGCAACCGACCTGATCCGCGATCAGGCTCCTGTCCGTGGTGGCCAGCTCGGAGAACGCCGCGATACGGCGCGGCTCAACCAGGTCCCACAAGATCTCGTCGGTCGCCAAGGTCACCGAGACAATGCGTTGCGGTGGTCCGGCGAGGACGAGCTGCCGGGCCTGCTTCCCGTCCGGAAACCGCTCCACCAGCGTGCGCGGCCAACTCCGATCGCCTGCCACCTGCTGGGCGGGCAGGTGCGCTGGAAGCGGAAGATGCCAGGCCCAGATTCCCATCGCGGCCAGACCGACCACGATGCACGCCCACACGAACCACGCCGGACCTCGCCTGATCGACGGTCCCTCCGTCAACGGGCCGCCGCGGGGCATCTCACCGTCTCCTCGAGCTGAGAGGCACTTCATCTTGCGCGGCTCGTCCCCCGCGAGACATTCGCAATTCAGCGCTGGTAGGTCTTCTGACTGCCGAGCCGCCAGCATCCCGGCCTTCTCGTCGCGCACGGCGACAATGGCGAGAGAGTCGGAGGCGGCGTTCGCACTCGGTTACAGCGGCGGGGACCGTCCCGGATTCGCACCGGGTTCCCTGTTCGTCGGCTCAGGACACATTTGAAACCGACCACCAACGCACAACGCGCCCGAATATAGGCGTGCTCCCCGCGCGTGTCAACCAATCGACCAGCGCGCCCGGACGGCATACGCCAGTGGAACGCGTGACCGGCCTGTCAGTTACGTTGTTTCCCGAGCGTCACACTGCGCCGCCTCCTCTTGCCGCCCGGACTTAAGTGTCCATCGTCCCGGACCGGGCGTGATGGACGCCTCCCCAGGCCCCGATAGAGGGATGGCTGCCCGAAAAAGATGACCCTTGCCACGACCTTGCGCGTTGAAAGGCGGGGGCCTGTAGCGTACGCTCATTAGTGAGACCCGCCTGGAATCCAACCTACAAAACAGGCCTCGGTTTTGCCGCCAGTCGTCGGAGTCGCACTCCTTTTTGGTGCGCCTTTGCACGGGCCGGCGTGACGGTAACTGCCGGGACCTCTACATAATGCGGATGCTTATAGAATCTCACCATGGTTCATCCGCAAGGCGATGTGCGATGAGAATCAAGACGAGCTTGGCATTGGTGTCTGTTCTCGCGTTATGCACGTATGTCTCGGTGCGCGCCCAGGAGTCGTCCGCGCCGGCCGGGTCTGACGCGGAGTCTGCGGCGCGGGCCGCGTACGAAGCGGCCCGGAACGACGCGGCGGCGGCGGACGCGGCGCTCGTCCCGTTGAAGGCCGCCATGCAGGCGGCGGACGCGGCGTTCGCCGAAGCGAGCCAGACGGCCCAGGCGAAGCGGCAGCAAGCCACCGACGCCAAGAACCTGGCGGGCGAACCGGGTGTCAAGGAGTTGGAACAGGCCGAGGCCAACGTCCCGGCGGCCATCGAGGCGGTGACGGCGGCGGCCGAGGCGAAGCCCGCGCTGGAACAGGCGCTGGCCGACGCGAAGGCGGCCGCGCAGCCGTTGCAGGAAGCCTACAACGCGGCGGAGAAGGCGGCCAAGGAAGCGGAGGCGGCGGCCAAAGCGGCCGTCGATGCGGCCAACAGGATCGACGACGAGGCCAAGAAAGCCACGGCCCAGGCGACCGCCAAGCGCCGAGCGGCCGACACCGCCAAGTCCGTCCTGGCGCGGGCCCAACAGAGCGAACGGCAAGCGGCCGGACAAATCGACGCCGCCACGGCGAAGCTGGCCGAGCTCGAGGCGCAGAAGAAGGCGGCCGACGACGCGCTGGCAAACGCGACGGATCCGGCGGCCCAACAGAGTGCTCAGAAGCTCTCGGACGCGGCGGCTCAGAAGCTGGCCCGTACGACGGCCCAGTTGAAGATGGCTGAAGCCGCGCTGGCGAACGCCAAGAACCAGATCGCCACCGGCACCACAACCGCCGAGGCGGCCGAAGAAGCCGCCCAGGCCGCGGCCGCGGCTGCGGAGGAGATGAACCAGGTGGTCGCACAAGCGGCCGCCAAGCGCCAAGCCGTGGCGGACACCGCGGCCGCCTTGGCCCAGGCGCAGCAGGACCAGCAGGAGGCGCAAGTGGAGGCCGCGGCCGCCGCGCACCAGGCGGCGTTGGACGCGGCCAAGGAAATCCTCGAACTCGATGCCGCCAGCAAACAGGCAACCGACGACGCGACCGCCAAACGCGCCGCCGCCGAGGCGGCCAAGGCGGAACTCGCACCCGCCCAGCAGGCGCTCGAACAGGCCGCGGTCCAGGCCAACGCCAACGCGCAAGAGCTGGCCAGGGCCGAAGCGCGGCGGGAAGCCGCCGAGCAGGGGCTGGCGAACCTGAAGGACCGGATCGCAGCGGCCAAGGAATCCCACGTCGCCGACGAGCAGGCGGCCGTGGAGGCTGAGGCCGCGGCCGTTCCGTTGAAAGCGGAAGCGGAACGCACACGCGCCGAATACATGGCCGCGATGGATGTCGCCGACCAGAAACACGCGGCCGTCGAACAGGCCAAGGCGGCACTCTACCGACTGGTCGCCGCCCGGCAGGTCGCCAACCTGATGGAGAGCCCCGAACCGCCCCAGCCGGCCAACCAGATCGATGAGATCGTGTTCGCCAAGCTCCACGCGCTGGGAATCCAGCCGGCCCTCTGCTCCGACGCAGTGTTCGTCCGCCGCGCGTATCTGGATGTGACCGGCAGACTGCCGACCGCCGAAGACGCCAAGGCCTTCATCCAGGATGCCGACACCGGCAAACGCGTCGCCCTGATCGATCGCCTGCTCGATCGGTCCGAACATGTCGATTACTGGGCGATGAAATGGTGTGATGTCCTGCGAGTCAAGGCGGAGTTTCCCGTCAAGGTCTGGCCGAACGCGGCGCAGGCCTATCACCGGTGGGTGTGGGAGTCCATCGCGCAGAACAAGCCGTACGACCAGTTCGTCCGCGAGCTGCTTACATCCAGCGGCAGCAATTTTCGCGTCGGGTCCGTCAATTTCTATCGCGCCATCCAGGACAAGACTCCGGAAGGCATCGCCGCGGTCGCGGGATTGGCGTTCATGGGCACGCGGATCCATCTCTGGCCGGAAGACCGTCGTGCCGGCCTGGCCGTGTTCTTCTCGCAGGTCGGCTACAAGCCGACCAGCGAATGGAAAGAGGAGATCGTGTTCTGGGACCCGTTGCACTCGGCCAAGGTGCCCGGCAGCACCGCGCCGGGCGTGGACGACGTGGCCAAGGCAGTGACGCAGACCAATCTGATTCCTCAAGCGCTGGCCGAGCCGTTGAGCGAAAACGGACCGCTCTCGACCGTCTTCCCGGACGGCAGCGCGGTGACGATCCCGCCCGACCGCGACCCGCGGGAGGTGTTTGCCGATTGGCTGATTCGCCCCGACAACCCCTGGTTCGCGCGAGCGATTGCCAACCGAACCTGGGCCTGGGCGATGGGACGCGGGATCATCCACGAGCCGGATGATATTCGGGACGACAATCCGCCCAGCAATCCGGAGCTGCTGGCCTGCCTGGAACACGAACTGGTTTCCAGCGGCTACGACCTGAAGCAGCTCAAACGACTGATCTTCACCTCGACCACGTACCAGTTCTCTTCGATCCCGAAGTCCCAGGCGCCCGAGGCGCGCGCCAACTTCGCCAACTATCTCTTGCGGCGCGTGGAGGGCGAGGTGTTGAACGACGCCCTGAACGAGATCACGGGCAGTACGGACCTGTACACCAGTGCGGTTCCGGAACCGTTCACTTATATCCCCAAGGAGATGGCGGCCGTGGAAGTGGCCGATGGCAGCATCACCAGTCCCTTCCTGACGCTGTTCGGCCGTTCCGCGCGGGCCACCGGGATGGAGAGCGAGCGCGTCAACGAACTGGCGTCATCCCAGTGGCTGTTCATGCTCAACTCGGCACAGATCCAGAACAAGCTGCAGAGCGGCCCGAAGCTCGCGGCGCTGGTTGCCGCCGGCGGCACCCCGCAGGAGATCGCCGAGCGGCTGTACCTGACCATCCTCTCGCGACTCCCCACCGAAGCCGACATCACGGCCACGGAGGAGTATGCGCAGACCGGCGTGACGCAGGGCCCGAACGTCTGGCTCGATCTGGCCTGGGCGCTGATCAATAGCCCTGAATTCCTGATGCGGCATTGACCGCGATCGCAGTACTGAAATACCCAACACAATAGTCGGTAGACGGTAAACGCACGCAGGTGCGAGCAGGGGGAGAGCGGGAATCACGCGGAGGACGAAAGAAACATGAGTAGTAGTCGACACCATCCAGACAGCCGGGCCCAGATGTCGCGGCGCGAGGCGCTGCGGCGTGGCGCGGTGGGCGCGGCCGGCTTGATCGCGGCCGGCAGCGTCATCAGTTCGCGCACCGTGACGGCCCGGGCCGAGACGACGCCCGAACAGAACGCAGCCGCGGAAAAAGCCGCCCGTGACGAGGCGGCCATAGCCAAGGCCAAGAAAGGCCAGACGAAGTCCGTCATCCAGATCTTCTTGTGGGGCGGCATGTCGCATAACGACACCTGGGATCCCAAGCCGGGCACCGGCTACGACTATCTGGCCGACTTCGACAAGGTCATCCCCACCAACGTGGACGGGATCCAGCTGGGCGCGCTGTTCCCCAAGCTGGCAACCCAGGCCGACAAGTACTCCTTGATCCGCAGCATGACGCACGGGAACGACGGCCACGAGACGGCGGCCTACCTGATGCAGACGGGGCACGTGCCCGGCGGACGGTTGGCGTACCCCAGCGTGGGCGCCATCTTCGCGTTCTTCAAGAGGGAACAGTACAGCGGGCTGCTCCCGCCCTACATCGTGATGCTCCAGGCCGCCGGACGATTCTCCGAGGAAGGGTTCCTGGGCCCCGCGTACAAACCGTTCGCCACGGGCGGCGATCCGAACGCCCCGCGGTTCGAAGTCGAGGGGATTGTGAACCAGGGGATCGACGACGAGCGGCAACGAGGTCGTCGCGACCTGCTCGATCACATCAACCTCATGGGCTACGGCCTGGCGGACGTGCCCGAGATGACGGAAGCCGAGACCGCCAAGCAGAAAGCTTACGGGCTGATCCTGGGCCGGGGGCGAGAGGTCTTCAACCTCGACAACGAGCCGACCGAGCTTCGAGACCGGTACGGCCGCAACACGTTCGGACAGGAATGCCTGGCTGCGCGGCGGATGGTCGAGGCGGGCGTGCCCTACGTCACCATCAGCTTTCCCGGCGGCTGGGACACCCATGCCAACCATTTCCCGACCATGCGGCAACAGTGCCCCATGCTGGACCAGGGCCTGGCGACCTTGTTGGCCGACCTGAGCGATCGCGGCTTGCTGGATAGCACGCTCGTCTGGTGCACCGGCGAGTTCGGACGGACGCCGAAGATATCGTGGGAGCCGCCCTGGAACGGAGGGCGACATCACCATGGCGCCGTGTTCACCGTGCTGGTCGCCGGCGGTGGGTTCAAAGGCGGGGGCGTCGTGGGCTCGTCCGACGAGAAAGGTGAGAAGGTCGCAACCCGGCCCGTCTACCCGGCCGACCTGCTGGGCAGCATGTATCTGCTGGCGGGCATCGATGCCGCCGCCAAGCTGCCGCACCCCTGGGGACTGGATGCCCATGTGCTGGACACGGAAAACGAAGGCATGCAGTCGGCCGGAATGCTGGAAGAGATCATGTAGCGATCAATGGAGAACCTCCATGTGCAGATGCAGTGCCCTTCACATCTTGACGCTGATCATCCTGGTCGCGGCGGCCTCCCCGGCCGAGGCCCAGAACCAGTACATCGGTTACGTCTATCCCGCGGGCGGACAGCAGGGAGAGACATTCCCGATCCGGCTGGGTGGACAGGGATTGATGCATGTCTCGGATGTGGTTGTGAGCGGTGAAGGCGTCTCCGTACGGCTGGTGGATCACTACCGGGTCATGAGCAACGAGGAACTGTCGTTGCTCTCACAGCAGTTGAACGAGCTGCGTCAGCCGGAGACGGTCCTGGACGATGTGATGGCCGCCAAGATGGCCTGGTTCGAGTTCCACGCGCCGATCGGCCCGGTCGCCGAATCGCCGCCGGCGGCGCCCAACGGCGCGGAAACCCCCGCGCTGCCGGAGAAGGAACTGGCCAAGCAGAACCTGATCAAGCGGATCGAATGGCGATTCGCGGAAGATGAGCGGATGCCGGCTGTCAGTTCCCAATCGGAGCTGGTGTTCGCGGAAGTGACGGTGGAGCCCGACGCGAAACCCGGCCGGCGCGAAATCCGCGTGATCACTAAGCTGGGGGTCTCGAACGCGCTGCCCTTCTACGTGGGGCAGGTGCCGGAGGTCGCCCGCAAGCCGATGAAGACCTGCCAACTGCCGATACTGGGCAAGGAGTACCTCGCCCAACGCCACCGACCGCCGGAAGAAGAAGAGCTGCACGTCAGCGTGCCCTGCACGATGAACGGCCAGATCGCCGCGGGCGAGGTGAACCGGTACCGATTCCAGGCGACCAAAGGGCAGCGGCTGGTCATCTCGGTCAAAGCCCGCCAGCTGGTCCCCTATGTCGCCGACGGCGTCCCCGGCTGGTTCCAGGCCGTGCTGAAGCTCTACGACGCCGGCGGCAGGGAGGTGGCATACAACGACGACTTCCGGTCCAACCCGGACCCGGTGCTCTACTACGAGGTCCCCGAGGACGGCGAGTACGTGTTGACGATCAACGAAGCACTGTTCCGCGGCCGTGAGAGTTTCGTGTACCGGATCACCATCGGCGAGCTGCCGTTCGTGACCAGCATCTTCCCGCTGGGCGGCCGCGTGGGTGAACCGGTCCACATCGAAATGGACGGCTGGAACCTGGAGCAGATGACGCTGACGCCGCCGCCCGGCGATGCCAAACCGGGCTACTATCCGATCACCGCCACCAACGGGCAGCTTGTCTCCAACGAGTTGTTGTTTGCGCTGGACACACTGCCCGAGTGCCTCGAGACGGAACCTAACGACGAGCCGTCCCAGGCGCAGCCGGTCAGCCTGCCGGTGATTGTCAATGGGCGAGCAGACCATCCCGGCGACTGGGATGTCTTCGCGGTGGACGGGAAAGCCGGCGAGACGATCGTCGCGGAAGTCCACGCACGTCGGCTCGGCTCGCCGTTCGACTCGTTCGTCAAGGTCACGGGGCCCGATGGCAAGGTGATCGCGCTGAACGACGATCACTTCGACGTGGGCTCAGGGCTGAACACCGACCACGCCGATTCCTATCTGATGGTGACCCTGCCGGCTGACGGGAAGTACCTGATCCATCTTGGCGACACGCGGCGGCGTGCGGGCCGGGCGTGTGCCTACCGGCTCCGGATCAGCCAGCCGCAACCGGACTTCGCTTTGCGCGTGATGCCCTCCCGGATCTGCATCCCCAGCCAGGCATCTACCGCAGTGACCGTCTTCGCCATTCGCAAGGACGGGTTCACGGGCCCCATCCAACTGAGCTTCAAGGGTCTGCCCGAAGGGCTGGAATCACCGGGGGCCACGTTGCCGGAGAATCAGGAGGTCGTGCAGCTGGGAGTGAGCACCAGCCTGGCGGCGCTGGAGAAGCCGGTGAACGTTGCGATTCTGGGCACGGCCAGCATCGATGGCCAGGAAATCGTCCATGAAGCCGTGCCGGCGGAAGACAAGATGCAGGCGTTCCTCTGGCGCCATCTCTTGACGGCGGAAACCCTGCCGCTGCTGGTCTATGACCCCTCCTACCAGCCGCCCGCCGACCGCATCCGACCGCCGATTCGCGACGAGGATCGACCGAAGGACGTGCAGCCCACGTTGCAGAAGTCATCGGTCGACTGGTACATGAGACAGATCGAAGGTCTCTATCAGGATTGGTTCCTGACGGACGACTTTGCCAACCGTGAGATCGCCAACATCGAAGCCCGCTTGATTCAGTGAGCACCCGCGAGGAGGACCACGGGGCTCGCCACCGACTTCGTGCCGGTCCGAGCCGCGTATCGAGATCGAACCTACGTGCAACCAGGAGTCACCAGAATGTCCAGAACCATGATGTCGCTCGCGCTCGTAGTAGTCGCCTGTTGTTCGACCGTCAGTGCGGAAGCGCCGGCCCCCGTCTACAAAAAGCTTGTTCTGTCGGACAAGTTCATGTGTGAAGGCGCCTATTACGGCGACTTCAATCGCGATGGCGCCCTGGATGTCATCTCCGGACCCTACTGGTACGCCGGGCCGGACTTCCAGCAACGGCATGAAGTCCGACCGCCTCAGGAATTCGATCCCAAGAACTACTCCGACAACTTCTTGACCTACACGGCCGACTTCAACGGCGACGGCTGGGTGGACATCCTGTATGTGCCGTGGCCGGGCGAGGACGCGTCCTGGTACGAGAACCCGGGCCCGCAGGGCGGTCATTGGACGGCACATTTCGCCTTGAAGAACGTGGGCAACGAATCGCCCGTGTGGGGCGACGTGAACGGCGACGGGCGCCCGGACCTGGTCTACAACATCGACGGGTTCCTGGGCTACGGCACCTGGGATCCGGCCAAGCCATCCGAGCCGTGGACGTTCCACGCGGTCAGCACGCAGGGCGATTACCAGCGATACACGCATGGCGTGGGGATCGGCGACATCAACGGCGACGGGCGTGTCGACATCCTGGAAGGCCGGTGCTGGTGGGAACAGCCGGCGGACCCGCAGCCCAGTCAACCCTGGCAGCGCCACGATTACAAGTTCGCCGATGCCGCCGCGCAAATGCTCGTCTACGATGTCGATGGCGACGGCTTGAACGACGTGATCACCGCGTGGCACTGCCATCACTACGGCCTGGTCTGGCACCAGCAGGTGCGCGACGCGACGGGCAAGATCGGGTTCGAGCAACATGTGATCCTGCCCGCGGAACCCGACCTGAACTCGAACGACCTGCGGATCAGCCAACTGCACGCCTTCGACCTGGTGGACATGAACGGCGACGGGCTCCAGGACGTGTTGACCGGCAAGCGGTTCTGGGCGCACGGCCCCGAAGGGGACGTGGAACCGAACGCCCCGGCCGTCGTCTACTGGTTCGAACTGCAGCGGAGCGCCGACGGCAAGGTGAAGTTCATCCCGCACCAGATCGACGATGATTCCGGGGTCGGCACCCAGGTGGCGGCGGTGGACTTGAACAACGACGGGACACCTGATGTCATCGTCGGCAACAAGAAGGGCACCTTCGTGTTCCTCAGCCAGTGACAATCGACGGCGCGCGCTGGGCTGACATGGATTTGGCGCGAGCCACCCCGGTGTGACCTGACTGATGCTACTGACCATCACCACCAGCCATCAACCGGCGACCGACCTCGGCTATTTGCTGCACAAGCATCCAGCCGGCTTTCAGAGTTTCGACCTCAGCTTCGGCCAGGCCCATCTGTTCTATCCCGAGGCTGCGACGGATCGCTGTACCGCGTGCCTGCTGTTGGACGTGGATCCGGTCGGGATGGTGCGCGGCAAGGCTCACAACCCGAGCTTCCTGCTGGGACAGTATGTCAACGACCGGCCCTATGTGGCTTCATCGTTCATGGCCGTGGCAATCGCCCGGGTGTTGGGCAGCGCCTTGGCCGGCCGGTGCAAGGACCGGCCGGAGCTGGCCGGCACGCCGATCCCGCTGACCGCCCGGATCGACGTGCTGCCGGTGCGGAGCGGCGACGGGTTCCTGCACCGGGTCTTCGAGCCGCTGGGCTATACGGTCGAAGCCACTCGCCATCCGCTCGATCCGCACTTCCCTGAGTGGGGTGAGAGTCCCTATTTCACGGTCACGATCCACGGCCGGAAGACGGTCTCGGAACTGCTCACGCACCTGTATGTGCTCATCCCGGTCTTCGACAACGACAAGCACTACTTCGTGGGCGACGACGAGATCGAGAAACTGCTCGCCAAGGGCGCCGGTTGGCTGGCGTCGCATCCGGAGAAGGAGCAGATCGCGCGGCGGTACCTGCGGCATCAGCCCAGCCTGTACCGGCAGGCGCTGGCCCGGTTGCTCGAGGAGGAGGTCGCGGAGGCTTCGGAGGAGGAGCCGGCGCCGGACATGCTCGAGGCGGGCCTGGAGAAGCCGTTGAGCCTCCGTGAACAGCGCCTCGGCGCGGTGCTGGCCGAGCTGCGCGCCTGTGGCGCGCACCGGGTCCTCGACCTCGGCTGTGGCGACGGCAAACTGCTCCAACAGTTGCTCAAGGAGAAGCAGCTGGAGCGGATCGTGGGGCTGGACGTATCCATGCGCTCGCTCGAACAGGCGCGCAAACGGCTGAAGCTGGACCGGCTCTCCGCCCGGCAGGCCGAGCGCGTACAGCTGATCCACGGGTCGCTGATCTACCGTGACCAGCGGCTCTCTGGGTTCGATGCGGCGGTGGTGATGGAGGTGATTGAGCACCTGGATCCACCGCGACTCTCCGCGCTGGAACGCGTGCTGTTCGAGTTCGCCCGGCCCCAGGTGGTCGTGCTGACGACTCCGAACGGGGAATACAACGTGCTGTGGCCTGCCCTCCCCGCCGGCCACTTGCGCCACGCGGACCACCGTTTCGAGTGGAGCCGGTCGGAGTTCCAGGCGTGGGCGGGCCGGGTTGCCGCGCAGCACGGTTACTCCGTACGGTTCGCGGCCATCGGCCCCGTAGACACAGATGTCGGGGCGCCGACGCAGCTGGGCGTGTTCTGCCGCTCGTGAGCGGGCCGGAGGCAAGCGATGGACATTACGATCCCCCAACTCGCGCTGGTCGTCCTGATCGGCCCCAGCGGCTCGGGGAAGAGCACGTTTGCGCGCCGGCACTTCCTGGGAACGGAGGTGTTGTCATCCGACTTCTGCCGGGGCCTGGTGAGCGACGACGAGAACAACCAGGCGGCGACGTCGGACGCGTTCGAGCTGCTGCACTACGTGGCGGGCAAACGCCTCGCCCGTGGGCGGCTGACCGTCATCGACGCGACCAACGTGCAGAGTGAGGCCCGCCGGCCGCTGGTGGCCCTCGCGCGCAAGCACCACTGCCTGCCCGTGGCCATCGTGTTGAACCTGCCGGAATCGGTGTGCCGGGAGCGCAACCGGGCACGCGCGGACCGCTCGTTCGGACCGCACGTGGTGCGCCAGCAATGCTCGCAGCTGCGGCAATCGCTCAAGCGGCTCAAACAAGAAGGGTTCCGGCACGTGTACGTGATGGACGCCGTCGAGCAGATCGAGGCGGCCGTCATCGAGCGTGTTCCGCTGTGGAACGACAAACGCGATGAGCTTGGCCCGTTCGACATCATTGGCGACCTGCATGGCTGCTGCGACGAGCTGGAAGAGCTGCTGGACCGGTTGGGGTATCGGCAGACCGTCGCGGAACAACCCGACCCGGTGTGGGGCCGCGTCGGCTACGCGCACCCGGCAGGCCGGAAAGCCGTGTTCCTCGGTGACCTGGTCGACCGCGGCCCGCGCATCTTGGACACGGTGCGGATCGTTCGCAACATGGTCCACCTGGGAACCGCGTTCTGTATACCCGGCAATCACGACATGAAGCTGTTGCGCAAACTGAAAGGCAATCATGTCCAGATCACGCACGGCCTGGACGCGTCGCTCGGCGAGATCGAGTCGTTGCCGGAAGACGCGCGTGACGCCTGTTGCGCGGAATTGCGTCGGTTCCTTGACAGCCTGATCAGCCACTACGTTTTCGACCAGGGGAAGCTGGTCGTCGCACACGCCGGAATGCGCGAGGAGATGCAAGGGCGCGGCTCCCGGGAGGTGCGCGACTTCGCCCTCTACGGCGAAACCACCGGTGAAACGGACGACCTCGGCCTGCCCGTGCGCTGCAACTGGGCCGCGGAGTACCGCGGCCGAGCGATGGTGGTGTACGGCCACACGCCGGTCGCTCAGCCGGAGTGGCTCAACCGCACGATCAATATCGACACCGGCTGTGTATTCGGCGGCCGGTTGACGGCCCTCCGGTACCCCGAGGCCGAGTGTATTTCCGTACCCGCCCGACGCACCTACTGCGAACCGCTTCGGCCGCTGCCGGTCAACGATGAACAGGCTTCACCATTCTCGGCACAGCAACTGCACGACGACATCCTGGACGCGGAAGACGTGCGCGGGAAACGGATCATCGCGACGCGACTCCAGCGCGCCATCACGATCCGGGAAGAGAACGCCGCTGCGGCGATCGAAGTGATGAGCCGTTTCGCCGCGAACCCCAAATGGCTCATCTACCTGCCGCCGACCATGTCGCCTTGCGAGACGTCTCGGGAGCCGGGTCTGCTGGAGCATCCGGCGCAGGCGTTCGCGTATTTCCGCAGCCAAGGGGTGCCGCAGGTGGTGTGCGAGGAGAAGCACATGGGTTCTCGAGCCGTGGTGGTCATCTGCCGCGACGTTGATGCGGCTCGCACGCGGTTCGGGGTGGCCGAGGCGGAAGCCGGCATTGTCTACACCCGCACCGGCCGGCGCTTCTTCAACGACAGCGACCTGGAGCGCCGGTTCCTCGATCGCCTGCGGGCGGCGCTGACCGCGGCCGGGTTCTGGACCGAGTTCGGCACCACGTGGGCGTGCCTGGATTGCGAACTGATGCCCTGGTCGGCCAAGGCCCAGGAGCTGCTGCGATCGCAATATGCGGCCGTCGGCGCGGCGGGGAGAGCGTCCCTGCCGGAAGCGGTCGCGCGGCTCGAACAGGCGGCACCTGGAGTGCGCGACGAGGACCGGGCACGCCTCGACGGGATGCTCGGGCACCTGCGCGCGCGGCAAGACGCGATCGATCGCTTCGCGCGCGCCTACCGTCAATACTGCTGGAACGTCGATTCGCTGGCCGGCCTGAAGCTGGCCCCGTTCCATCTGCTGGCTACCGAGGGGCGGGTCCACATCGACCAGCACCACGTCTGGCACATGGAGACGCTGGCCAGAGTGTGCCGGGAAGATCCCGAATTGCTGCTGGCCACCGCGTTCCAGGTCGTGGACGTGACCGATTCCCAGAGCAGCGAGGCCGGCATCCGCTGGTGGATCGACCTGACCGCCCGGGGCGGCGAAGGCATGGTCGTCAAGCCGGCCCAGTGGGTGGCGCGCGGGACCAAGGGACTGGTACAGCCGGCGATCAAGTGCCGCGGGAAGGAGTATCTGCGGATCATCTACGGCCCGGACTACGACTCCGCGGCGAATCTGTCTCGGCTGCAAGCGCGCGGCCTGGGCCGGAAACGATCCTTGGCGCTTCGCGAGTTCGCGCTGGGGATCGAAGCCCTGGAGCGGTTCGTCCGCCACGAGCCGTTGCGGCGCGTGCACGAATGCGTCTTCGGCGTCCTCGCGCTGGAAAGCGAGCCGGTGGACCCGAGACTGTGAGTGCCCAGCGGCGACTCAAAGACGGTCTCTTCCGTCCCGAAGGGACAGCTGTATCACAGCCCAGGGCGCAGGCCCGGCGAGCGGTGCGAGCCGGGCCGCAGCCCTGGGTCGCGTACACCCACCAGGCCCGAGTCCCAACGGGACGACGCTAATCCCAGGCGTATTCGTGCGTCCCTATCCCGCCGGTACGGACACACGGGCTGGCTCATCGACGTCCAGAAATGATCACCAATGGAACAAATCTTCCCAAAGCAGGACAGGCGAAGTTTTCCCCGATTTTCACCACCCCAGACCACGGGCGGCGATCAGCGGGCACGGACTGGCGGCGCACGAACGCGCGGTTGGAAACCCGCTCGCGCATTCACGCGTTGTCATACACGACGACGGTCTTGAGTTGGCCCGGGCGCTGTCCGGCCGATTGCAGCGCGGACTCCAGGCCGGCCAGGTCAATTCGGTCGGTGATCAGGTCGCTGACACGAATCTGGCCGCGCGCGATCATCGCCACGGCCTGGCGATTCTCGAGCGCGGACGAGCCGTGCGTGCCGACCACGCGGCACTGTTTATAGTGGATCTGATTCGTGTCCAGCAGGACGTGGCTCTGGCCGTGCGGCAGGCCGCCGAAGAAATTGACACAGCCGCACTTGGCGACGATCTCGAGCGCCGCTTGTTGAGCGGCCGCGGCGCCGCAACAGATCATGACCTGGTCGAACCCGCGGCCGCCAGTCGCCTCGCGCGCCGCGCGCGGCAGGTCCGCCGCGTCGAGCGTCGCCAGGGCGTCCAGGTCCGCGGCGCGCGCCAGCCGCTCCGCCGCCACATCCGTGATGCAGACCGGATCGCACCCACGCGCCCGCGCCAGGCGCGCTTGGAGCAGCCCCACAGGCCCCGCGCCGATGATCAACACCGACTGGCCGTACTGGAAGTCAGACAGCGTTTGGCCGTTGAGCGCGCAGGCCAGCAACTCCGCCACCGTCGCTTCCGCGAATGACACCTGGTCCGGCAAGACCTGCACCCCGCCGCACCGGACCGACCTGGCCGGGATGATCAGGTACTCCTGGTACCCGCCGTCGTAATGGTAGCCGAACGCCTCGAGTCGCTCGCACATGCTCGGCACGCCGCGCAAGCAATAGTGGCACAGGCCGCAGTTGATGACCGCGCACACGGCCACCCGCTGGCCGGGCTGATACTGGGACGCCCATTGCGGACCCACCGCGTCAATCACTCCGGCAAGCTCATGGCCCAGCACGCGCGGCAGCTTCAACAGGCGGTGGCCGTAGTGGTAGATCTTGACATCCGTCGCGCAGACGCCGCAGGCCTTCACGCGCAGCCGCAGGCCGTCCGGCGGGCACGCCGGCACGTCGCGCTCGACGCAGACCAGTTTCCGGATGTCCTGCAGGATCGCGCTACGCATCTCCACCTCGGCTACGGACTTGGGCGAACTCCGCCGCGAAGCCCTGGATCCCCTGTTCCGTCAGCGGATGCTCCATCATGGCGGTGAAGACGCCATAAGGCACCGCGACAGCGTGCGCCCCGGCTACGATCACGTCGATCACCTGCGCGACATCCTTGATGCTCGCGCCAATGATCGCCGTCTGCGTGATCTCCCAGGCGTCAAAGAGGTCCCGCATCTGGCGAATCGGCTCGACGCCGTCGCCGCCGGCCATCCGGGCGCGGCCGATAAACGGACTGATGAACGGCGACCCGGCCAGTCCGGCCAGCAGCGCCTGGGCCGGGTTGAAGATCAAGGTCGCATTGGTCCGGACTCCTTCGGCGACCAGCGGGCGAATGGCCGGCAGCCCGGTGCGATCGGCGACGACCTTGACGGCCAGCAGCGGGTCCATCCGGTGGATCTCCAGCGCGTGCTGGATGATCTCGTCGGTCGTGCGGCCCATCGCCTGGAACGCGATCGGCCCGTCGAAGAACCGCCGGATCTCGTCCAGCACCTGCCGATACGTCTTGCCGCTCCGGGCGATCTTGTTCGGGTTCGTGGCAACGCCGTCCACCAGGCCCGTGCTGACGGCGTCCTGAATTTCCGACAGTTCGGCCGTATCGAGAAAGATGCGATACTGAGTCATGAGTTCTCCCTCGTTCTCCACAAGGCCGTCCATTCCGCCAGGCAGAGGCGGTAACCTTCTTCTCCCGGTGTCAATTGGCAGACCTTCGTCAACACCCCGCCGGCGCCCTCCCGGCGCACGAGCGCCTGTAGTTGCCGGCTGTCCGCATCACGCGGATCATCGTAACACAAGGCGGCCGCGACGGTCCGGCACACCGGCTGCAACGGCAGCCGGTGCGCTTCGAGTCTCCGCAGCAGACCGATCAGCCGCTCCTGGGGCCCCAGTTTGCGCAGCGGCTGGCGCGCGACGCGATCCACGCGATCGGCGAGGTGCTCGTTGGCGAACCGGTACCGCAACAGGCACTCCAGGTGCTCGGTAAGATCGCGCCGGTCCCAATTGTACTCGCTTGCCAGCATCGTCGCTGCGCCGGCGAGCAGCGCCTCGAGCCGCGCTCGGATGACCGGCTCGGCCAGCGCCGCGCAGAGCGTTTCGTGCCCGGCCAGGAAGCCTTCATAGGCCAGCAGCGCGTGGCCCGCGTTGTTCGTGTAGAGCTTGCGCGCGTAATACGGACCCAAATCGCTGCACACCTGCAGACCGGGCAGGCCGACGTCCGCCTGCACCCAGGCCGATTCACGGCTCTCGCCGACCAGGTCCAAATCCGCCCCTTCACGCTGCACCATCCGTTCCACGGAACAGGCAATGCACCGGACCGCCGCCTCGGGCGTCCCGCCCAGCCGCAGGGCCTCGGCCAACACCAGGTCCGCCCGCGGCCAGTTCTCGCACACCAGCACCGGCAACGGCTCGCGCCGCCCCGCCACCGCCGCACTCAACGACCCCGCCACCGCCGCCAGATTGGCGCCCCCCACCGCGGTCGCCGCCAGGCGACAGCCTGCGATCGCGGCGGCAAGCTGACGACCATCGGTCGGCGAGAGCACTTGGTAGCCGGTCACGCATGTCGTCGACACCTCGCGGCCCACCAGCCGCACCCTGTACCGGCCCGCCGCCGCCAGCTGCCGGGCCAGCGCCCGCTGTGCCTCGACGAACGTGATCGGCCAGCCGGCGCGGGCGGCCAGTTCGCCCAGCAGTCCGCGTCCGATCGCACCCGCGCCAAATACCACAATGCTCATCCGAGCTCCACGTGCGGATCGTCGCCGTAGACGATGCGCGCCATCTTCCCATCGTTGAGAATCGACAACCGGGCCGCCTCCGTGACCAGCTCGTTGGTGCTGCTGTTGGCCGGCGTGGCGATGATGGCCTTGTCGTCCACTTCCTTGATCATCCTGCGCCGCTGGGCGAGCGACTCGCCGGGCGGGAGATCGGCCACCGCCTGCTCGATGCGGTGGATCGTGTTGAGCGTGGCGGCCACCGAATCGAACCCGTAGCCGACCGGCTTGTAGCCCGGCCCTTCCCACGGGACCAGGCGATAGAAGTCGGGGTTGATGTAATTGAAGGTGCTGCCTGCACAGCCGATCCCCGCCAGGTAACTGTGCTCCACGCCGCGGAACTGGTCGTCGTGGGCGATCAAGCCGGTCTTGCCCGCCCCTTCACAGAACATCGTCAGGCACTGCTCATTGCTCCCGGCCGCGTCGTCCGGGTAGCCCAGCCCGTCCGTCACGGACAGGATCGCGCCGTTCTCGTAGATGACGCGGCCGTTGGCCCACATGAACCCCTCCGCGCCGTTGGGGAACTTGCCCTTCACGCCGGAGACCGAGACGCGCAGCGGCTTCAACCGGGTGATGAACTGGACGAGATCCACGTAGTGGCAGCCGACATAGACGAACGGATCGGTCTGATCGCAGGTGAACCAGTTCTGGAAGTTCGATGCGCGGTAGTAGTACGGCTCGATCATCTTCGCTTCGCCGATGACGAACTCGCCGAAATCGCCCTGTTCATAGTGGCGGCGCGCCACCAGCGCCCGGCGATCGAATCGCTTGTGGTACTCGACGCCCACGAACAGGCCCTTCTCGTAAGCCAGCTTCTCGATCTCGACGGCTTGCGCGTACTGCAGGACGAGCGGCTTGACGCACAGGACATGCTGGTTGTTCCGGAGCGACTCCATGACGACGTCGTAGTGGAGCTGGTCGGGCATCGCGACGACCACCGCCTGCCGCGCGGGCATCGCGGCCAGGACCTCCCGGTACAGATGCGGGAATTTTCTCTGCGGATCTTCCGTCTCAGGCGGGTGGGCCGTGAAGTCCTGGCCGGGGAAAGCCGCGCGGAAGCCCTCTTTCAGCGCCTTGAGGGGCGGGCTATCCAGCGCACAGACGGCGATCTGCCCGATCACTCCCACGCGCTGCAGATGATAGATAGACGGCAGGAGCAGATCGAATGTGATCATCCCGCCTCCGACAATGGTCGCGTCAATCGGCCCGGACATCGCGCTGGTCCTATTCCACCCTGCGGGCAGGGCATCCGGCGGGGACGGTCGCTCCGCGGCTCATACCGCAGCTCGCCGTGGAATGTACCGGCGCGCGTGGAGGTCGTCAAGAAACCGCCCAGGGGTGGACGGCGGCCACGTGACGTGGTCCACTTGACGCCTGGGGGCCTGAACGGGCACTGGGATACGCACTTCGGGATACGCACTTCATCGAAAGGGCGAGAACATGTATCGCAGGAGAATGACCTTACTGGGCATCGCCGTGCTCTGTGCCGCTGCGACGCCGCTGGGCGCGCAGACGGCCGACCGGTCATGGAGCGAGCAGTGGAAGGCGGACAACAAGCAGTGGATCGCGTGTCATCTGATCGGGATCCAGCCGGGCAAGCTCGATACGGTCAAGCGGCTCGTGGCGGACGGGCTGGCCCCGCTGGGGTTCAACGTGCTCGTCCTGGAGGTCGGCTACGACTTCCAGTTCCAATCGCATCCGGAGTTGGAGACTCGCGGCCTCAGCCGCGCGCAAGCCAGGGAACTCGCCGCGGCCTGCCGCGCGCACGGCATCCGGCTGATCCCGCTGATGAACTGCCTCGGCCACCAGTCCTGGGGCGCACGGCCCGGGGCGCTGCTGGCCAAGTATCCGCAATTCGACGAGACGCCCGGGATCCCGTACGACGACAAGGACATCTACTGCCGCGAATGGTGCCCGTCGCACCCGGACGTGAACAAGATCGTCTTCGAGCTGATTGACGAATTGATCGACGCGTTCGAGGCCGACGCGTTCCACGTCGGCATGGACGAGGTCTTCCTGATCGGCGACAAGCACTGCCCGCGGTGCCAAGGCCGGGACGTGGCCGACCTGTTTGCCAAGGTCGTGATCGAATTGCACGATCACCTGGTCAAGGAGAAAGGCGTGGAGATGCTGATGTGGAGCGATCGGCTGCTGGATTCCAAGGCGACCGGGTACGGGCGGTGGGAGGCCAGCGATACGGGTTCGCACCGGGCGATCGAGCGCCTGCCGAAAGACATCATCCTGTGCGACTGGCACTACGAGCTGCCCGCTGTCTACCAGCAGATGGGCCAGGAGCAGCCGTTCCCGTCCGTGCAGTTCTTCCAGGACCACGGCTTCCGCGTGCTGCCTGCGCCCTGGCGGAACCCCGAGGCCGCGGTGGCGTTCCTGCGCGTCGCCAAGCAGGGCGCGACCGACCGGATGCTGGGCGTCCTGTTCACCGGCTGGAGCGTCGACCCGGGCGGGCTGTTGGCGGCCCTCACCAGCGAGCCGAAACCGTTCCAACTCGGCCCGAAACCCGGCCGCGAGGAAACAACGCTGGGGGTGGCTGCCACGATCCGGGCCGGGCTGGCGGAACTCCGCTGAGCTGCCTGACCTGCGGCGCCAGAGCGCCTGCGGCTCAACTCCCGCCGGTGGCTTCTGCGGCGCCCTCCGCCGGGGTCTCGCCCCCCAGCAGCTTGGCCGGAACGTCCAGCGGCTGGCCGGTCGGGGTGCGCCCCACGTCGTAGACGCCGAACAGCCGTAGTGTCAACAGCATGTCATCCGGGTCGATCAGATCGCCGGCCACGTCGTGGAAGCGGTTTCCGAGGTGCGCAAGGAACAGTTCCACTTCCGCCTGCAACTGGCCGTCCACATGGCTCGTGCCGCGGATGAACGCGCCCTCCGTATCGATCGCCTCGAGCACCGTCGAGTACGTGAGCTGATCGCCCGCCAGCGCCAGGCGGTGAAAGACCGCCCGATTGATCTTGGCCAGGACTACACGTTCCCGGAATCCGCGCTGGTCATTGGCCAGCAGGCCGCCGGTCCAGGCCATCCCTTCCACGATGAGCGAGTTGGGCAGGACCGGGAAGCCCGGCAGGTAGTTGCTCAGGGACTCCTCGGTCAGGCTCACGTTCTTGATGGCCCGGGATCGCTCGCCCCGCACGAACTCGACCATCCGGTCGAGCAGGAGCCAACGCATCGACAGCCCGGTGAAGTGGGGATCTTCAGGTGTCCCGGACTCGACCCGCGCGAACTGCTGCCGCACGTTCCTGATCATATAGTCCTGGAGGACCGCTCGCTGGGGATACCGCTCCCCGATCTGGAACGCTTCCAGCACGAGCCGGGCGCTCGCCACCGGCTTGCCGTCGACCGTGCCTTGGGTCATCAGGGTCGTGTGGGCGCCCTCCTGTTTCTTGATCTCGGCCGTGACGACCAGGTCCTGACCCGGCTTGACGAATCCGCTGAATTTGACGTTGCGGGCTTCCTTGAGCGTGACGATGCTGTGGGCGAAGTCCTCCGTTTTCCGGACCAGCCACTGGGAGGCCTGGTACATGGTCTCCAGCATCAGCACGCCGGGCATGATGGGGAATTTCGGGAAATGGTCGTCGAGGTATCGCTCGGTGGCCAGCAAGCGCTTGACTGCCTCGATACGTTGTCCGGGGATCAGTTGGTCAATTCGGTCGATGAATCGGAATCGCATGTCACAAGGTCTCGATGGGGTAGCCGGCCTGCCCCGGGAACGACAAATCGCAAACGCGCATCGTGCGGGTCTATTGTTTCCCGGCGGGCCATCCGATGCAAGCCGCGTTCCGGCGCCCGGCGTTGCTTGCCGCGTGGTTGACCGGAGATTGACAGCCCCTCGGTGAGCCGTTACAGTACGCGCGCGACGTTCAGAGGTCTCCATCCGCTGGTTTTCGAGAAGGATACGATGAGTACAGAAACTCCCAGACCCACGGCGATCTTCCCCGATTTAGCGGGCAAGACGGTCCTTGTCACGGGCGCCAGCCGCGGCATCGGCCGGGCTATCGCTGAGGAGTTCGCGCTGCAGAAGAGCCACCTGATGCTGGTCGATGTCAACGAGGCGGTCCAGACGACGGCGGACGAGATCGCGCAGGCCTATGCGACGAAAGCCGACTGCCGCGTGGCCAGCGTGACCGACGCGGCCCGCGTCAAGGAGATCGTCGAAGAGACGGTGGAGACGGCCGAGAACGGTTTCTACGTGCTGGTGAACAACGCCGGCATCACGCGCGACGGCCTGGCCATGCGGATGTCGGAGGAGGATTGGAACGCCGTCATCGCCACCAACTTGACGGGCGCGCACAACTTCTGTCGCGTCGCGGTCCGGCACCTGCGGAAGGTCGGAGGCGCCGTGGTCAATATCAGCTCCATCAGCGGTGTCGTGGGGAACGTGGGCCAGACGAACTACTGTGCCGCGAAAGGCGGGCTCATCGCGTATACCAAGGGGCTGGCCGCCGAATCGCCCGGCCTGCGCTGCACCGCGATCTGCCCCGGCTTCATCCGGACCGACATGACCGCCCGCCTGCCGTCCGATGTGTCCAAGTATGTCGTCGCCCGAACCAAAGTGAAGCGGGTGGGTGAGGCCTGGGAGATTGCGCAGGCAGTCGTGCGCAGCGCGTCGGTGTACGGGAACACCTACTCGCCATGCTCCATCGTCCTGGTCGCCGGAGGCATGGAACTCGGCGGAGGCTAGGCCATGATCTCCGCCGAGGCCAGGCAGATGCTGCTGCGCGACTTCATGCTGTGCGTGGAGAACGGTCGCATTCCACCGCTCCGTTCGTATTTCTCCGACTACCTGGTGAGCGGCGCTGCAGCGGAGCCCGGCGACTATCGGCTCGTGCCGCTCACCCCGCCCGTACTCCGGTTCGCCAACACGTCCTCCGACTGTGCCACCGACTGCATGTTGGAGCTGCAGTCGAAGTATCAGCACGTGATGCCGGACGACTTCGGGGGCCATCTCGAGAAAGGGAGCCGCGACATCGGCGTCATCGGGTTCAACCTCCTCGACGGGCCGGTGCTGGACATCCTGGAGATCCAGCAGGCGACCTGTTATGTCGAGTGGGCGGAGGCCAGGCTCGAGGTGCTCGATTGGCAGCAGCTCCTGGTCCAGGCGGTCGTCGATTTCGGACGCTCCTGCCAGGCGACGCAGATCCGGCTGGTGAAAGAACAGGACCGCTGCGCCCGGGCGCGCGGGTTCGCTTTCGATAAGACGCTAGACCGCTTCGTGCTGGACCTGGCGGCGCCGTGACCCGTTCGGCAGCGCCGGGTCGTGCAACTCCGTTGCAAGGGAGGACAAGCCATGTGTGCTCGGCATTGTGCCCGCCGGGAATTCCTGATCAGCCTGGGATGGGGCGCCGCGGCGCTCTGGTGCAGCCGTACACTCCGCGCCGCCGGCGCGCCTTGGGCTGACGGGCCGCACGTCGCAATCAACCAATGGGCCGTCCAAGCGATGCGCAGCCGCGACGGCCGCCACGCGGCGATCTCGCAAGCTGAAGAGCTTGCCGAATTGGCGGCGTGCGGGATCAACGGTCTGGAGCCCGGACTCCAGACGCCGGAACAGGTCGACGCGACCGCCGCCCAACTGGCCCGCTGCGGGCTGGAAATGCGGTCCATCTACACTGGGAGCGACTTGTTGGACCCCGCGACCGTGGAGGGAGAGATCCAGCGCATCGTGGCCGTAGCCCGACGCGCCAAGGAAGCCGGAACGAAGATCATCGTCACCAACCCGAGCCCGCTGCCGGACCGACGCGGGAAGACCGACGCCCAACTCGAAGCCCAGGCCGCCGGCTTGAATCGGCTGGGGCGCGAACTGGCCGCGTTGGGCCTGACCCTGGCGTACCACAATCACGATGTCGAGCTGGACCATGCGGCCCGGGAGTTCCACCACATGCTGCTGGCGACCGACCCGGATTGCTTGTCGCTGTGCCTTGACGCCCACTGGGTCTACCGGGGGGCGGGCCACTCGCAAACGGCGCTGTTCGACGTCGTGAAGCTGTACGGCCGGCGCGTCGTCGAATTGCACCTGCGCCAGTCGCAGGACCACGTCTGGAGCGAGACGTTTGGCGACGGGGATATCGATTACCGCGCATTGTGGAAGGCGCTGGCGGCGCACCAGGTCGAGCCCCTCTTGGTCTTGGAACAGGGCCCGGAGCAGGGAACACCGCAGACGCTCGAGGTCGCGGCGGCCCATCGCGCCAGCTGCCGCTACGCGAAGCAGGTCTTCGCCGGGTCATAGACGACCTCCCGGTCTGCTGGAGATCGGGCCGCTCAAGCTTCGCGCCATCCCGCGCGACGCCACGCAAATGCTGGCCGTCGGCCTGAATCAGATCACGCCTGCCCGAGATCCAGATTTCGTGCACCGCACGCTGCCGGGTGCCGGATCCATGCTCTCCGGAATGTACGCGCCGCAGTGGCTCAGAACCAGCCTTTCTTGTCCACCGCGTACGCCTGGTAGAAGTCGCTGTCCGTCTTGGTGAGGTAGATGATCCCCTCGATCAGGCCGATGATTCCCATCACGCTGCCGCCTATGCCACAGGTCAGGAGCGTGACCAGCAGCATGATGACGCCCGGCGTGGTGAGACCCAGGATGAACTTGTGGATGCCCAAGGCTCCGAGCAGGATGCCGCAGATCCCCGCGGCGATCTTCTTCCCGGCGAACTCGCTAACAGAGTCAGTCGACATCATTACTGCACTCCTTTCCGCCTCTTTGAGCCTTACGTGTGAACACCGTACGAAGCCGATCCTCATGGACGGCGGCCATTATATACCCCGCGACAGAGCAGGGAAAACGCCCCGGTACGCGATTTCTGGCGGATTCGCCGCACGGCGGGGAAGTCATCTCCGAGGGCCTTGGTGGCTTGTCGATCCGCAGATGGTACAATGGGGCCCTGGTGAGCAGGGATGGGCTCGCAGTCCACCCACCAGTGACATGTGATGGGCAACCTGAATCCGGGAGTACCAGGCAATGTGCGAACAGTGTACGCGACGCGAGTTTCTGGGTGCTGGTCTGATGAGCGGTCTGTTAGCTGCGGGGGCTACGTCAACACACCTCCTGGCTTCGCAGGCGGCCCCGCCGCCTCCGCCGCGGAAAGCGCGGATTTGCGTGTTGTTTACGGGCGCGCCCGGCCCGGCCGACCGCGGCTGGAACACCGACCCTTCCCAGCTGGAGAAGGCCAAGCTGGCCCTGGCGGAGATCGAGAAGAAGTTCGACAACGTGGAGCTGGTCCAAGCTCAGGTGCAGAGCCCTGAGCAGACGGCGGCCGCGCTGCAGCAGGCGGGTGCAGGCACGCCGGTCCTGGCGATGAACTTGCATTGTTTCGCCTTGACCCAGGTCATCCAACCGGTGCTCGACGGCTCCCACCCGATGGTCGTCTTCTCGCTTCCGGCCAGCGGCCACGACTGGATGTACCCGATGCGTTGGCGCCGCGCCGGGCACCCGGTCACGCTGCTGGCGAGCAGCGACTACCAGGAGTTGGAGCGGGCCGTGCGGCTCCTGCGCGTCATCCCGCTCATGCAGCAGACGCGCATCTTGTTGTTCCCGCCGGCACGTGGAACCGCCCCCGCCTGCGATGCCCAGCAGGTGAAAGACAAGCTGGGCGCGGATGTGCTGGCCGTGGAACAGGCCGAGTTCGACAACATGCTGGCGGAGGTGCCGGAGGATGCCGCGCGGGACGAAGCACAGCGCTGGACCCAGGGCGCCGCGGAGATCGTCGAGCCCGATGCCGAAGACATCCGCAAAGCCGCGCGCGTGAGCGTTGCTTTGAATCTGCTCATGCAGCGCCATCAAGCCCAAGGCCTGGCGGTCGGCACCTGCATGGGCTGGTTGCCGCGCGGCTTCCCCTGCCTGGGATTCGCGCGCCTGCGCGACAGCGGCATGCCGGCCGCCTGCGAGGGCGACATGGACTCGCTGTTGACCATGATGCTGTTCCAGTATGCGTTCGACAAACCGGGGTTCCAGGGAAACGCGACGTTCGACACCGCGCGCAACGCCGTCTGGACCGCTCATTGCACCGCCCCGCTGAAGCTGGACGGCGCCGACGGCGCTGAAGCCCCATATCTGCTGCGCGGCCATTCGGAAGTCGGCGGCAGCGGTTGCGTGCCCGAGGTGCGCTACCGCGTGGGTGAAACCATCACCCGCACCAAGCTCGTCAACCTCGACACGATCCTGATCTCCACGGGCCGGATCATCAAAGTGCCCGAGAGGTCCGTGCGGGCCTGCCGCACACAGATCGTCACCGAGGTCCGTGACGCCGCGAAAATGGTCGCCAACTGGAGCAGCGTCTTGCAGACGGAAGACGCCATGACCCTGTTGCACCGCGTCGTCTACTACGGCGATCATCTCCAGAGTGCCCGGCACCTGGCTGATTTGCTGAACCTGACCGTCGTCGAGGAGGTGTAACGTTCCGCCGGACGGCGATCCCGTCGGGGAAGGTCGTGTGGCGGCAGCCTGCGGGTTGTCGGGCCCGCAGCAGCTACGGGGCACCTCCACGCGCCGGACGCCTGGACGAGCGATCACCTCTTCATCAGCCGGCTGCACTGAAGAGGGGTGGCACGGCAGCTGTCACTACACTCCGTCGTAACTCGCGACGGCGTCCGTGATGCTCGCCAGCTCGTCCGGGCTCAGCTCGACCGAGCCCGCGCCCGCATTGTCGATCGCCTGCTCGGCGCTCCGAGCGCCGCACAGGACGTGTGAGCAGCCTGCCTGCGCCAGCGTCCACGCCATCGTGAGCTGGGTCAGACTCACGTTGTGACGCGCTGCGATCGGCCGTATCTTGTCCAGCATCGTCAGCACCTTGCGGACGTTTTCCGCTTGGAACCGCCGCTTGTAGTGGCGCTGGTCCCCCTCCGGATACCGCCGGTCCGGGCCGATCCGACCGGTCAACAGCCCCTGAGCCAGCGGGCTGTACGCGAGAAACGCGATGTTCTCACGCGCACATTGAGGCAGGTTGGTCGCCTCCATCGCTCGATCGAGCATGGAGTACTGTTCCTGATCCGCATCGAGCTGCCCGAACTTGCGATATGCGTCGAGCTGCTCCAGGCTGGCGTTCGACACGCCGATGGCGCGGATCTTGCCCTCTCTCTTCAGTTCTTCCAGCGCGCCCATCTTCTCCTCGATGGGCACCGGGTCGTCTTGCCAGTGCGTCTGATACAGATCGATCACATCGGTTTGCAGGCGCTGGAGGCTCCGTTCCACCTCCTGGCGGATCCCGTCGGCGCCGCTGTACACGTAGACATCGAAGCTCTTGTCTGACTCTTTCCCGGGCTGATCGTACATCTCTTCGGTCGTCGAGAATTTCCGGCTCGCTCGGCTCTTCTGCGCATCGGTCAGATCCCAGCGCATGGCGCACTTGGTGGCGAGCACGACGCGGTCGCGCCGGTCGGCGATGGCTTTACCCACCACTTCCTCGCTGCGGCCGAACCCGTAGACGGGGGCCGTATCGATGAGCGTGCCCCCCGCGTCGAGGAACGCATGGATGGCGCGGATCGACTCCTGTTCGTCGGCTCCGCCCCAGGTCCAGCCTCCGATGGCCCAGGCACCGAACCCCACCACGGAAGCGGGGATATTGGACTTTCCCAGTGGTCGGCACTTCATGGCGACACCCTTTCTCATGGTCGTTCAACGGATACAGGCTTTGTTGCCTGTTGATATACCCGAACGAGCGGAAGCCGTACACTGGTGGTCAGGCTCTGGGCAACAATTCACACCGCCTGAGGAGAGTGGTCCATGAAGCCATGATCTGTTACGTGCGGGAGTGTATCAAGCTGGCCCATGATCTGGGCTCGCCCCTGTGCAAGATCTTCGCGGCCTGGCGCGGGATCACCCTTCACGATGCGCTGGCGACCTACGACGACACGTACGGCTACGATTCGTATGGCTACTGGAAAGGGGACCGTCGGGGATTCGTGGTCGATTGTCTGCGCGAGCTGGTCGCTGGAGGGTATTTCGATGCGGGCTTCTGGGGCCGACGAGTGGCCTATCCCGCCTATGTGCGCGCCCTGGTGGTGTCGGGCTATGAAGGCTACATCAACTGGGAGTTCTGCCACCCCGCCAGGGAGCACGGCGAGCCGGCGGGCATCGATTACGTTCACCGGCAGACCGAGTTGGCCGTGGAGTACCTGAAGAGCCTGCGATCGACTGCCTTGGCTGCACCCGCAGGATAGGCATCCTCTCCGGCGGAGCGGCGTGCTTCGTCGCCGGTCCCTTCCCGGGTGTCGTGGGGGATTTCGGGCCGCGTCATTCAGGGCCATAATTGACCGGATCACACACACATGCTCGTTGACTCATCCCGTGCGAGGAAAGCCACCATGTCAACCTTCTCACTGAGGACCGTATTGGGATTCCTGTTGTTGGTCGGCTTATGCGGGCCGTTGGCGCCAGCTGCCACGATCAAGGTGGAGCGCTTGCGCTGCGAGTACAAGACCGACCCGGTGGGCATCGATGTCGCTCGGCCGCGGCTGAGCTGGCAACTGGCCGCCGTCGACTCGGCGGCGCGCGGGTTGAGGCAGACGGCCTTTCACGTCCTCGTCGCCAGCTCGCCCGACAGGCTGGCGGCCGACGACGGCGACCTCTGGGACAGCGGCCGCACGGCGTCGGACCAATCGGTCCACGTCCCGTACGCCGGCAGGGAGTTGGCCTCGGTCCAGGAGTGTTACTGGAAAGTACGCGTGTGGGACCAGGACGGCCGGCCTTCCGACTGGAGCGCGCCGGGTCGTTGGATCATGGGCCTGCTGCGCCCCGAGGACTGGCAGGCCCAATGGATCGGCTATGACGACGCGGCCGCCGCAGACGGGCAGGCCGAGGCGTTGCAGGAGCAGTTGTCGTTTGCCGGCTGCTCGTGGATCTGGACGGGTGGCGCCAAGGCGGGCAACCAGCCCGCCGGCCCGGCATATTTCCGCAAGGTGATCCAATTGCCGACTGACCGACACGTGTCCCATGCCGCGGTGCTCGTCGCGGCAGACGACGCATTCGCTCTGTTCGTCAACGGCCACGAGGCAGGCAGCGGCAGCAATTGGAAAACGGCCGCCAACCTCGACATCACTCCCCAACTGACTGCGCAGGACAACGTGGTAGCCATCCAGGTCACGAACGGCGGCGAGACGCCGACGCCCGCCGGCCTGCTGGGCAAGGTGATCGTGCTGTTCGACGTCGGCGACCCGCTGGTCATCCCGATCGACGAGAGCTGGCGAAGCGCGCGTGAAGCGGGCGCGCAGTGGACAGCGGCGGATTACGACGACTCGCACTGGACCGGCTCCAGCGCGATTGCCCGGCACGGCGACGCGCCCTGGGGCGAGCTGGCCCTGCAGATCGACCGGACCTCGCCGGCCACCTTCCTGCGCAAGGAATTCACGCTGGACAAGCCGCTGCGCAGCGCGACGCTCTTCGCATCGGCCCTGGGCGTCTATGATCTGCAACTCAACGGGCGCCCGCTCAACCGCGACGTCCTGTCGCCCGGCTGGACCGACTATCACAAGCGTGTTCACTACTTCGGCTACCAGGTGACGGATCAGCTCCGCAACGGCCGGAACGTCCTGGGCGCGGTCCTGGGAGACGGCTGGTACGCCGGCTACCTCGCATTCACTGGGCATCGCCACTACTACGGCGAGCGGACGCGCTTCATCGCCCAGCTGCACCTGACGTTCCAGGACGGCAGCCGCGCGGTGATCGCCACCGACGGGAGCTGGAAGGTGACGGACGGCCCGATCCGGGAAGCGGACCTGCTGATGGGCTGCGTGTACGACGCGCGCCGCGAATTGGCCGGCTGGAGCGCGCCGGGCCTGGACGACCGGGCCTGGCACGCGCCGACGGTGGACGCGCAGGTGCAGGTCAACCTGCAGGCGCATCCCGGCACGCCGATCCGGCGCATGCAGGAACTGCCCGCCCGCAGCGTCACCCAACCGCAGCCCGGCACGTACGTGTTCGACCTGGGCCAGAACATGGTGGGCTGGGCACGCCTGCGGGCCAGCGGCCCGCCGGGCCGGAAAGTCGTCGTACGACATGCCGAAATGCTCAACCCGGACGGCACGCTCTACACGACCAACCTGCGTGCGGCCAAGGCCACCGATACGTACTATCTGGCCGGCGATACACCACGCGACTACGAGCCGTCGTTCACGTTCCACGGGTTCCGGTACGTCGAAGTGACCGGCCTGGATTACGAACCGGAACCGAACGCGGTGACGGGGATCGTCGTCTATTCCGACCTGGCGCGCACCGGGACGTTCGAGTGTTCCGAGCCGTTGGTCAACAGGCTGGTCGAGAACACGGTGTGGGGGCAGATGGGCAATTTCCTGGACGTGCCCACCGACTGCCCGCAGCGCGACGAACGGGCCGGCTGGACGGGCGACGCGCAGGTGTTCATGAAGACCGCCTGCCTGAATCTCGATTCATCCGCCTTTTTCACGAAGTGGTTGATCGACTTGTGCCAGGACTCGCAACGCGAGGACGGCGCGCTGGGCGATGTCGCGCCGCACGTGAACGTCGTGGGGTTCGGCAATACCGGCTGGGCGGACGCCGGCCCGGTCTGCAACTGGCGGATGTACGAGATGTATGGGGACACGCGGGTCGTCCGGCAGCACTATCCGGCGCTGGTGCGGTACATGGATTACCTGGCGAGCACCAGCAAGGAGTACACCCGGGGCACGGGGGCGTACGGCGACTGGCTGCGACTGGCCGGCCCGCAGCACTCGGAGGCCATCGGCACGGCTTACTACTATTACTCGACCACGCTGATGGCCCGGCTGGCGGGCGTCCTCGGCAAACCGGCTGATGCCCAGAAGTACGCTCGGCAGGCCGATCAGATCAAGGCGGCGTTCGTCCGCGATTTCATCCAGGAGGATGGGCGGATCATGGACGCTCAGGGCGAGACCGGCCAGACGTTCTATGCGTTGGCGTTCGGGTTGGACCTGGTGCCCGAAGCCCAGCGCGACGCAGTGGCCAAGCAGTTCGTCAAGGAGATCGAGAAACAGGATTGGCACCTGGCCACCGGGTTCCTGGGGACTCCCTTCGTGCTGTTCGCATTGGAGAAGGCCGGCCAGACCGATCTGGCGTACCGGCTCGTGCTCAACGAGACCTACCCGTCGTGGCTGCTGCAGGTCAAGCTCGGCGCGACGACGATGTGGGAGCGATGGGACGGCTGGACGCCCGAGAAGGGTTTTCAGGACCCGGGCATGAACTCGTTCAATCACTACTGGCTGGGCTGCGTGGGCGAATGGTTGCAGTGTTCGGTCGCGGGGATCGACACTGACGGGCCCGGCTTCGCCCGAATTACGATCCGGCCCCGGCTCGCGGCGCCCGGTCAGGGACTGACCGCCGCCCGCGGCGCTTACGATTCGATTCGCGGACTGATCGTCAGCGATTGGAAACGCGACGCGGCGGGCTTCCAGCTGGCGGTCAAAGTGCCGGTCAACACGACGGCCACGGTGTACGTGCCGGCCCGGGATGCGGCCGCCATCCTGGAAGGGACTGGGCCTGCCACGGAGGCGAACGGCGTGAAGCTGCTGCGCACCGAGGATGGCTGCGCGGTGTTTGCCGTCGGCTCGGGCGACTATGCGTTCCGTGTGAAGTAGGCCCGGCCCACTCCGCCGGCGCGGTTGAACAACGGTCAGCGTCCTCCAGCTCGGGGGTCCGCAGCGGACACGGGTGTGGAAACAGCCGAAAAACCGCCCGGCCGACGGTTGCCGGCCACCTATAATTTCTCATGGTGCCGCGCCGGCAGCTTTCAGGGAGAGCCACCCAGTGTGGTGTCTGGCTGGTGCCCTGCACAGGTGCTCGACACGGTCTGTGCGACGTTTCACACACCATTTGAGCGGGGCCCGCCCATGAAATCGTCTGCCAAGCATAAACACGACTTCCCCATGTCCTTTGCACTCAAGGGTCGGGACGTGCTGCTCCGCCCCTTGGAAGCGGCCGATCGGGAGCCGCTGGTCCGGTTTGCGCAGTCGCTCCCGGATGATGACCTGCTCTTCCTGCAGCGGGATATCACCCAGAGCGCCGAGGTGGATCGGTGGATTGCCGACGCGGCGGAGGGGAGCCTGGTGACGATTCTGGCGTGGGAAGGGGGAGCCGTGGTCGGTTACGCGAGCTACGACCGCGGGCGCGTGCGGTGGACGCGGCACGTGGCGGAGCTGCGGGTGGCGGTGGCCGAGGGCATGCGCAGCATTGGGATCGGTCGGCTCTTGCTGGAACTCGTGTTCGAGATGGCTTTGAATGAAGGCGTGACAAAGCTCATCGCGCGCATGACGCCGGACCAGATCGGGGCGCAGCGTCTGTTCAACCGGCTGGGTTTCGAGGAGGAGGTCGTTCTGCGCGAGCACGCGATGGACGTCAACGGATGCACGCACGATCTGCTCATGCTCAGTTTCCACACGCGGTTACATCCCGAGCAGCGCTGCGGGTCGTGCGGGACGCTCGTGCTGTCCGCGCTCGCCCTTGACGGCGTCCGGCTCTGTTCGTACTGCTACGAACTCCGCTACCAGGAGCTGGGCGGCGGCGGATAAGGTCGAGCCGCCGAGCAGATCGGGCCGCTTCCGTCGCTCACGAGCCTATTCAAGGCCCCGGCCGGTCTGGATCGGTGTGCGGGTGCTCAACGGTCGAACGGCGAGGCGCGCGCACCTCGCCGGTTGTTGGCTCGATGGTGCATGTTTGACGCCAGGCTGCGCCACGGGTAAGCTGAAGGCCGTTGCCGGCCAAAAGCCCGCCGATTCTTCCTGCGCTCTGATCCTTCAGCTTGACCAGTGAGGCCTACCATGAGCATGCACGACGTAAAACGGTTGGAGCAGTGCCTGATGGCGTTCGTCTATTCCGCTGGCCTGCTACTGGGCGTCCTGTTCTCCCCCGGCGTCGTCGGCGCGAGCGACTGGCCGACCTACCGAGCGGACATCGCCCGGAGCGGTGTGACGTCTGAGTGTCTCCCGCGTGCGATCTCGCTGCAGTGGGCGTACCGGCCGGCGCTGGCGCCCAAGCCCGCCTGGCCGGAGCCGGCTGAGGAGCTGCCGCGGATGCATTCGGACAATGCCTACCATGTCGCGATCGCTCAGGGCCTGGTGTTCTTCGGTTCTTCGGTAACGGACCGGGTGTTCGCGGTGGATGCCGTCGGTGGTGACGTGCGTTGGTCATTCGCTGTCGAGGGGCCGGTGCGTTTCGCGCCGACGGTGGCGGCAGGTCGCGTCTACTTCGGGTCGGACGACGGCCATGCGTACTGTCTGGACGCGGCGACGGGCACGCTGATCTGGAAGCGGCGGGCCGGCCCCAGCGATGAGAAGGTGCTTGGCAACGGCCGGATGATCTCGCTGTGGCCGGTGCGCACCAGCGTGCTGGTCGACAACGGGCTGGTCCATTTCGCGGCCGGCGTGTTCCCCTACGAGGGCCTGTACGTGTACGCGCTGCGGGCCGAGGATGGATCGGTGGTGTGGGTCAACGACACGATGGGCGACCGATCGCACGAGCTGGAGTTCGGCGGCTTGTGCCCGCATGGCTATCTCGTCGCGTCGGCCACGACCCTCTACGTCCCTTCAGGCCGTGCGATGCCGGCCGCGTTCGACCGAGCGACCGGCAGATTCCTGTTCTTCACTTCTCCGGGCGCCAAGCGCGGCGGTACCTGGGCGTTGCTCGACGACAACCGCCTGATCGCGGGCGTCGACTACTCGGGCACTCCGAACAAGGTTGTCTACGATGCCGCATCGGGAGCGCGGAAGGAGGATGCGTTCGCCTGGTTCGCGGGCACCGACATGGCCATGACGTCCCGGTTCGTCTATCTGGTCAACGAAGAGGGCGTCTACGCGGTCGATCGTGCCGCCTACGCATCAGCCGTGGAGGAAGCCGGGAAGCTGGACGCGCAGCGCGATCAGTTGGAGCGGCGGCTTGAGGCGTTGAAGAAGCAGCAGCAGGACGCGTCGGGCGAGCAGGCCGATAGCGAGGCGCTTGCCCAGCAGGTTGCGGCAAACACACAGGAACTCGCCCAGGTCAAAGCCCGGCGCAACCAGCTCAAGGACTCCGTGTATCTCTGGCGGTTCGGTGCGAAGCAGTTCACTTCCGTCATGTGCGCCGGCGATATCGTGGTGGCGGGCGGCGAAGGCATGGTCGTTGCGCTCGACGCGGCCGGCGGCACGGAGTTGTGGCGTCATGACGTGGACGGACTGGCGGTTGGGTTGGCGACTGCCGGCGGTCGACTCGTCGTGAGCACGGACACGGGCGCGGTGTACTGCTTCGCCGAGGGCGCGGTTCCGGCCGCCAAGGTCTTCGCCGGCGCTGAGGTCGCGGACCCTGATCCAACGGACGCGCTGAACGAAACCTACCAGGCCGCCGCGCGCCGGATCGTCGAGGCTACGGGCATCGTGAAAGGGCACTGCCTCGTCCTCGACTGCGGCGAGGGCCGCCTGGCTTACGAACTGGCGCGGCAGACGGATCTGCAGATTGTGGGCCTCGAGTGCGACCCGGCGAAACTGGCCGTCGCGCGCAGGCGGCTGGAGGCGGCCGGCCTGTGGGGCGCGCGCGTGGTCGTCGAGCCGTGGGATGTGCGGGCGCTGCCGGACTACTTCGCCAACCTGATCGTCTCGGACGGCATGCTGCACACGGGCCGGACCACGGCACCCGATGAGGAACGCAGTCGCCTGCTGCGACCGTGGGGCGGTGTCGAGTACCTCAGCTTCCACGAATCGGGACAGGTGGTCTGGAGACAATCGGTGCGCGGCGCGCTCGAGGGCGCCGGCACCTGGGCCCAGCAGTACGCCGACCCGCATAACACCGCCTGTTCGATGGATCAACTCGTCCGCGGACCGCTCGGGGTCCTCTGGTTCGGCGAGCCGGGCCCGCAGGGGATGGTCGAGCGTCATGCCGGCGCCCAGGCTCCGCTGGCGCGCGACGGCCGCCTGTTCATTCAAGGCGAAAACGTGATCACGGCCGTCGATGCGTTCAACGGGACGCTGCTGTGGCAACGCGAGATCCCGGGCGCCGTGCGCGTGTTGGTGAAAGCGGACAGCGGCAACCTGGTGGTGACCGACACCGGTCTCTACGTGGCGGCCCTGGACAAGTGCTATCGGCTGGATCCGGCGACCGGCCGAACCGTGCGCGTCTATGCGCTGCCGCCCTCCGACAGCGAGCAGCGCCATCGCTGGGGTTACCTGTCGGTGGTGGGCAATGTGCTGTACGGTTCGGCGGCCACCGCCATGAAGAACGAGTACGGTGCGTACGTCGCGTCGTTCCTGGCCGACGGACAATGGCGGCCCGCCGACGAAGTGCCTGCCGAACTGAAGGCCGACTATGAGAAACTGAAGCAGCAGTACCCCGACCCGAAGGGGCTGCGGATGCGCGCCCAGCGCGACGGCTACATGTACAGCCGCATGACCAGCTTCCCCTGGCAGGGCGAATTCTCGCAGAAGAACGCGACCACCAAAAACGCGATGGTGAGTGACAGGCTGTTCGCGGTCGATACGGAGACCGGGCAACTGCTCTGGGAGTACGCGGGGCAGCGGATCGGCAACATCACGATCGTGCTGGGCGAGGGGCAGATCTTCCTGGCCGACAGCGCGGTGACGGCCGAGCAGCGCAGCGCAGCCATGGCGCGGCGGCCGCAGCTCATCGAGTCCGGCGCGTATCACCTGCGGCCGGGCGTCGCCGAGGAACTCGCCGAGAAGAAACGGCTGTTGGCCGAGCACCTCGAGAAGCGGCAGGCGCTGATCAGCGCGCAGAAGAACCACGCGTCGGTGGACAGCCAGATCGACCAAGTCAAGTATGTGATCTCGGCGTTGGAGGCCGAGCTGTTCCAAGAGGAGAACCCGGCGGGCACGCTGAGCTATGACGAGGCGGACGTGCGGCTGGTGACGGCGCTCGACGCCCGCACGGGCGAGAAGCTCTGGGAGCAGATCGTCGACCTGACCGGCTGCGGCGGCGACTACACAGGCGCGGCCTACCGCGATGGCCTGCTGCTGTTCTTCGGACAGCACGGAAACCACGATGCCTGGCGATTCAGGGAGGGAGGCATGCAATGGCGCCGCATCACGACCTTGGCCGCGGAGACTGGCGAGCTGGTCTGGTCGCGCGCGCTCAACTACCGCACGCGCCCCGTCATCGTCGGCGACCGGATCATCCTCGAGCCGCGGGCCTGCACGCTACGCACGGGCGAGATCATCACGCGTGACCACCCGGTCACCGGCCAGGCGGTCCCCTGGGAGTTCCTGCGACCCGGCCACACCTGCGGCATCACGGCCGCTTCCGCCCACGGCCTGTTCTACCGCTCGGCGTGCACCGCCTTCTGTGACATGACGCGCGACAACGGCGTCACGATCTTCGGCGCCTACCGGCCGGGCTGCGCGATCAGCCTGATTCCCGCCTGCGGCCTGCTGCTCTCACCCGAAGCTTCGTCCGGGTGCACCTGCTCCTACCCGATCCGATGCACCTTGGTCATGAAGTGCAAGCCTCAGCGGCAGCAGCCCTGGAGCATCTACGTGTCGCCCGGCGACTTGAATCCGGTCCAGCACCTCGCGATCAACCTGGGCGCCTTCGCCGACATGAAAGCCGATGATGGCACGGTGTGGTTCGCCTACCCCAGCCCGAAAACGGGGTCGTACAACCACTTCCCCAACTACGGAGTGAAGTTCGATTTCCGGGAGGAAACGCTGCCCGGCATGGGCTACTTCGCGCACGACTCCAAGGGCCAGTCCATCGCCGGCACCGACAAGCCGTGGCTGTTCACCTCGGGGTGCCGCGGCCTGGTGCGCTGCCAGATCCCGCTGATCGATGCCGAGGCCGGACAACCGGAAGGCCGGTATGACGTCCGACTGGGATTTCGAGCCCCGGACGGCGATCTGCCGGGGCAACGCGTGTTCGACATCAAGCTGCAGGGCCAGGTCGTGCGGGAGAACTGCGACCTCGCACAGCTCTCGAATGGCACGGACCAAGCGGTCATCTTGGACTTCGAAGGGGTCCCGGTCAGCGGCGCATTGGCCCTGGAACTCGCCGCCAAGGGCTCACCGATCACCGAGGCGAACGCACCGGTCATCAACTGTATCGAACTGCACAAGAACCCATAGTCAATCGTCCCCGGCGCTGCTTGTCATTCCCCGGGCACGGGCAATAATGGCGGTGGCTGACCGTTCAGTAGTACGGGAAAGGAGCGTTGATCATGGCGACGAGCTATGACGTCCGGCTGATCCGCAAGCGGGAGATAGCTGAAGGAACGATGGAGTTCGTGCTGGAGAAGCCGCCGGGGTTCGAGTATCGGGCCGGGCAGTTCGGCGATCTGGTGTTGCCCGATTCCGATGAGATCAATGAGAGCAACAACAAGCACGGGTTCTCGTTCGCCAGCGCGCCGTATGAAGACACATTGCGCATGGCGACCCGCCTGCGCGACACCCCGTTCAAGCGCGCGGCGCGCAAGGTGCCCGACGGCACGATCGTCAAGCTGCTCGCGCTGTGGGGTGATTTCACACTGCACAAGAACGAGGCGATCCCAGCGGTGTTCGTCATCGGCGGGATTGGCATCACACCGGTGCGCGGCATTGTCGCGCAGGCCACGCACGACCGGACCGCGCATCAGATCACGCTGATTTATGCCAACCGGACGCCGGCGCAGGCCGCGTATGCCGCCGATTTCCAGCAGTACGCGGCGGAAAACCCGCGGTTTACCTATGTCCCGGTGTACACGTCGACGCAGGGGCATGTGAACGCGGACCTGATCCGGCAATATGTGCCCGATGTCACGGCGCCCAGGTACTACCTGTCAGGCCCGGAAGGCATGGTCAAGGCCATGCGGGCGCTGCTGGTGGAGATCGGCGCAGATGAAGACAACATCCGCACCGAGGAATTCGAGGGCTATTGAGTCTCTGTTGCGGACAGGGGGCTTCACTCCTCCGCGGGCGGGCGTTTCCGGGAATACTTGCCGTCGGGAAGTTCGTAGTACAGCTGTCCGTCAAACGAATAGACGTTCGCGACTCCAAGTCGGCGACTCTCTGCCTGAGCTTTGCGAACCGCGGTACGACAGAGTCGTATCAGCTCGTCGGCTTTCTGGAACGTGTCTACGTTGTGAAGCGCATCAGCCATCGACACCACCTGCTACGAAGCGATCAAACGCCGCAAACAGCTCAGCGTCCCGGACCGATAGGTCCGCGGCGGTTCCGGCCGCAACGTCGACCGGTTGGTTACCCGCATTGTAGATCAAAAGCCAGTGATCCGCCAACGGTCGGTACAACCACCAGAAGTTACGGATACTGCGGAGAAATCGCCGTCGAACATCGACTTCTGGGACGCCATGACCACCTTTCAGGACGCGCTCGTGGACTCGCTCAACACAGGTGTCAGGCGAGTCCAGGAAGAGGTAGACGATCGTGATCGCGAAACCGGCGTCGCGCGCACGACGGATAACATGCGGCATGGTACGCCCGACGAGTGTCGACTCGAGAACGATCCGCCGCTGATCAATGAGCGCGGTGGCAAGACGCCGCAAGAGCTCCTCCGCGGCAGCCACGCCGACCGAATCCGGGCCGCACGTACCGCAGGAAAGGCGACCCCGAGAAAGTCAAGACCCATGACTTTCCCGACAAGAACCTCGGCAAGGCGGTACCGTATGGGGTCTATGACCTGACCCACAACGAAGCGGGCGTGTCGGTGGGCATCAGCCACGACACGGCCGAGTT
>JBPOJB010000053.1:0-62686 GCA_052034005.1 Planctomycetota bacterium
GGGGAAGGAAGACGAGTGCAGAGTGCAGAACAAGGAGTGCCGAGTGCAGAACGGGGGGGAAGGAAGACGAGTGCAGAGTGCAGAGCAAGGAGTGCAGAGTGCAGAAGGGGGGACGAGTGCAGAGTGAAGAAGGCGGAGCTGCAACAGACACCTTCCCCCCTTGTAGAAGGGGGGACTGAGGGGGGTGAAACCACGAGCGTGATTCACAATCGACGTGAACTCAAGTCCCGCCGCCAGCAGTTTTGGCGGCGGACTCCACCTGTGTAACCGCAGGCCCAACGGGCCGCGCGCTGTGGGGAGGCGGTCGGCAGCGAATCCACGCCCGGCCCCCGTGCGCAGCGGCATGGACCAGCGCGCGATCACGCCGTCCGCCTGGCAGCGGACTCCACCTGTGTAACCGCAGGCCCAACGGGCCGCGCGCTGTGGGGAGGCGGTCGGCAGCGAGTCCTCGCTCGGCCCCCGTGCGCAGCGGCATGGACCAGCGCGCGCTCACGCCGTCCACCTGGCGGCAGACTCCACCTGTGTAACCGCAGGCCCAACGGGCCGCGCGCTGTGGGGAGGCGGTCGGCAGCGAATCCCACCTGAACGGCGCGCAGGTCCGACCTGTCAGAGTACCACAGTTGTCCCGCCACGGCTTCAGATGCCGACCGCCGGCGTCCAGCGCGCAGGCCGCCGTCCGCCTGGCGGCGGACTCTGGCCTTGCGGTTACACAGCCCACGTCTGACCGGCGCACGCGCCCGGTCCCTCAGCCGCCCCACGCCTCTAAGGCCCGGCGTCGATCGCGTCGATCGCCGCCTGGGCCGCCCGGCGCACGGCCGGTTCTTCGTGATCGAGCAGCCGGCGGAGCGCGGGCAGCGCGCTGGCGGCGCGGGGTCCGATTTTGCCCAGCGCTTGCGCGGCAGGGATCTGCACCGATTCGTCTTTCTCCAGGGCGCGGATCAGGTCGGGCACGGCCGGCTCCGCCGCGGGGCCCATTGCCGCCAGCGCGTCGATGGGCTCCCATTCCAGGTCCGCTTCGTGCACCAGTTTGCGGAGCAGCGGCAGCACTTCCGCCGTATCGTGGGTCAAGCGCCAGACGGACAGCGCAGCCTGTGCGCGTTCGCCGGACCGTTCGTCGCGCATGTTGCTCTGCAGCGCGGGCAGGGCCGCCTTGCCCGCCTCGCCGAACTTGCCCACCGCCAGGATCGCCTGCACGCGGACCGGACTGGCCGGGTCCCTAACGGCTGCGGTCAGCGGCTGCACGGCCTCCGGCGCGACTTCCGGACCCAGATTCCCCAACGCTTCCGCCGCGCGGGCACGCGCCGATGCGTTGCCGCGGGCGAGCAGCTTGATCAGCGCGGGTACGGCCGGCTGGGCCGGCGGCCCGATGGCACCCAGGGCGCGCGCGGCCAGGTAGGGTGCGTGAATGCCGGGCGACTCGACGATCTTCGTCAGGGCCGGCACCGCGTCCCGCGCGTCCGGACCGAGGCTCACCAGGATGTGCAACAGGTCCGTCCGCACTTCGGCCGGCTCGCGGCCCAGAATCTCCAGGATCACCGGCACGGCCGGCCGGGCCCGGGCGCCTGCTTCGACCAGCACCTCGGCGCCCCATTGCTGGACAATCGCACGCGGTGACCTGAGCGCCTGGATCGCTTCTTCAACGGTCATGGCCGGCCGCGTCTCGCCACGCGACGGCGACGCTTCCTCAGACCCGAGCGCGCAACTGCCCAGCGCTGCCAGGATGCCGATCGCGAAGCTCGCGGTGAACAGGGGCCCGGACGGGTGCAGCCTCATGGGTGGACTCCGATCGATGTCCGACTGGGTGCGGGTGCGACCGCGGGGACGGGCGCCGGCGCGGTGAGACGCGCAGCCCCGTTACTCCGCATCGCCCGAATCATAGGTCATGCGCCCCGCGGCGGCAATGACTCGAACGATGCCGCGGTGCGGCGGATCCCGCGCCTATTTGCGGTGCCGTTCGGGCGAGAGCCGCTCGTCGATGCTCTTGCGCAGCGCCGCCGGATCGTACGACTCGCCCGCGTCGATCCGCAACAGCGGGAGGCCGGCGTCCGCGAGCGCCTGATCGACGAACTGGTCGCGCTGCCGGCGGTCGGGCCGGTTGTGCGTCTTGTCGTCCAGCTCCACGGCCAGCTTGGCTTCCAGCGTGCCCTGGTCACAGAGCAGGAAGTCGACATGCTTGGCGTGGATCCGGTTCTGCCAGGACTGGTATTTCGGCGTCTGGGGCCGCACCTGGATCAGATCGGCCAGCCGGACCATGGCGTGGATCGACCATTGACCGTTTACCGCCTGGCTCAACGCCTTGTAGAATGTCAGTTCCGATTCGGTCAGCAGGCTCGCACGCTTCTCGTACGGCAGCCTCTCGGCGCCCAGGACCAGCTTCGCCAGGGCCCAGGCGATCAGCACCGTCGTCGTGAGGAAGATGACCGGCCAGTGGTTGAGGAGGAAGTCGAACATCGCTACACCTACTGGGTATATCGACGGCGCGTCCATGCTCGATCCAGCTCAATCCCCGACCAGTCCGCTCCAGCGACAGCTGTGGATCGGCGGGCTGGAGATCGGTTTTCCCGTCGTTCAAGCGGCGCTGGCCGGTTATAGCGATTGGGCGATGCGGATGATCGCGCGCCGCCTGGGCGCGCCGTACGCGTCCTGCGAGGTGATGTTGGACCAGTTTCTGGTCCAGCTGCGCCCGCGCCGGCGGACGCGGCACTTCTTCCACCTGAGCGATGACGATCACCCGGTGGGCGGACAGCTGATGGGCGCCGAGCCCGCCCAGTTCGCGGCGGGCGCCCGGCGGCTGGTGGCCGCCGGGTTCGACGCCATCGACATCAACTTCGGGTGCCCGGTCAAGAAAGTGCTGGGCAAGTGCCGCGGCGGGTTCCACTTGAGCCAACCGGACGTGGCGCTGGAGGTGGTCCGCCGCACGCGCGAGACGGTGCCCGATCGGGTTCCCGTGACGGTCAAGCTGCGACGCGGCATCGATGACTCGGCCGAGAGCCGCGACAAGGTCTTCCAGATCCTCGCCGGCGCGTTCCAGCTGGGCGTGGCCGCCGTCACGGTCCATGCGCGCACCGTCCGACAGCGCTACGACGGGCCGAGCCGCTGGGCGTTCCTCCGCGAGGTCAAACAGTGCTTCCCACACCGGACGATCCTGGGCAGCGGCGACCTGTTCACCGCTGCGGATTGCCTGCGAATGATGGAGCAGACGGGCGTGGATGGCGTGAGCGTGGCGCGGGGCGCGATCGGCAACCCGTGGATCTTCGCTCAAGCGCGGGCCTTGGCGCGCGGCGAGCCCGTGCACAGGCCGACCGTCGCCCAGCAGCGTGATGTGCTGCAGCAGCACTATCGGCTGGCCGAACAGCTCTACGGCACCGACCGCTGCGGACCCCTGATGCGCAAGTTCGGCATCAAGTACGCCGCGCAGCATCCCCGAGAACCCGAAGTCCGCGCGGCCTTCATCCGTGTCCGACAGCGATCCGACTGGGACGCCGTCCTGGACCGATGGTACGCGTCCGAGATGGAATGACGGCCCGGTCGCGCACGGTCGGTCCGCACGCCCGCAAGGGTGCAGACACTCTGTCCACGTCTGACCGGCGTACGCACCGGTCCCTCAGCCGCCACAGCTGTCCCGATGCGGCTTCAGATGCCGGCCGCCGGCGTCCAGCGCGCGCTCACGTCGTCCGCCTGGCGGCGGACTCCACCTGTGTAACCGCAGGCCCAACGGGCCGCGCGCTTCAAGGAGGCGGTTGGCAGCGAATCCCACCTGAACGACGCGCACGTCCGACCTGTCAGAGTACCACAGTTGTCCCGACGCGGCTTCAGATGGCGGCCGCCGGCGTCCAGCGCGCAGGCCGCCGTCCGCCTGGCGGCGGACTCTGGCCCTGCGGTTAGACAGGCCACGTTTCAGATGCCGGCCGCCGGCGGCCCGCGCGCAGGCCGCCGTCCGCCCGGCGGCGGACTCTGGCCTTGCGGTTACACTGGCCACGTTTTAGATGCCGACCGCCGGCGTCCAGCGCGCAGGCCGCCGTCCGCCTGGCGGCGGACTCTGGCCCTGCGGTTACACAGCCCACGTTTCAGATGCCGGCCGCCGACGTCCAGGCGGTCCCTTCGGGACGGAAGAGGCCGCGGCCGACGTGCCTCAGCCCTGGACAGGCTTGCCCAGCGCCCCGCGGATCTCGGCCACCACATCGGAATCGGGCTCCTGTCGCAGACGCGACTCCAGCTCCTTCACCGCATCGGCGGACGCGAGCCGGCCGAGCGCCCAAGCGCTGGCGCCGCGCACCAGCGGCTCGAGATCGTGCAGCCCGCGCACCAGCGCGGGCAACGCGTCGCCGTGCGGCCGATTGCCCAGCACGATGGCCGCGTTGCGCAACAGCCCGCGACGACGTGCACGCCACAGCGGCGTGCGACGGAACCGCGCGCGAAACGCCGCATCGTCCAGGTAGAATAAGGACGCCAACGACACGGGGTCCAGGTCCGGGCGCGGGACGAACGACGCATGCCCGCGCGGCACACGCCGGTTCCAAGGACAGACCTCCTGGCAGATGTCACATCCGAACAGCCACTGGCCGATCGCCGGACGCACATCGGACGCGATCACTCCACGATGCTCGATCGTCAGGTAACTCAGACACCGCGAAGCGTCCAGCAGGTAGGGCTGGACCAGCGCGCCGGTCGGACACGCGTCCAGACAGGCCGTGCAGGTCCCACAATGGTCCGTCGCCCGCGGTAGGTCGTAGTCCAACTCGCAGTCCAACAGCACGGCCGCCAGAAAGAACCAACTGCCGAAGTCGCGGTCCAACAGCAGGGTGTTCTTGCCGATCCAGCCGAGCCCGGCCAGTTGGGCAAACTCGCGCTCCAGCAACGGCGCAGTGTCCACCACCCCGCGCACCTGCACCGAAGGACAGATCTGCCGCGCACGTTGACACAAACGCCGGAGCTGACGATGAATCACGTCGTGGTAGTCCTCCGACCCCCACGCGTAACAGGACACACGCGCCTCCCCTGCCCCGGCCGGCAATGGCACGCTGGTCCGGTATGGCATCCCTAACATCAACAGGCTCCGCACCCCGTCCAGAACGCTGCGCGGGTGCCGGTACGCCTCGAATCGGTCCGCCAAATAGGCCATCTGGCCCGCATAACCGGCCGCCAGCCACTGGGCCAGATGGCTGATCCCCCGCGAACTGACCGCCGCACACGCCCCGCTGAGCGCAAAACCCAGCTCCCGAGCATGACACTTCAATTCCGCGGTCAGTTCAGACGGAGTCATGGCCGCCCCACTCTCCGTACGGCACCTCGAACCGGGCGTCTCAATAGTTGCATTTTCTAAAGACGGTAATTAATGTAGGAAATGCGGCAGTTCCCTGCCCGCGTGGACCTAGGCACGGAGTGCTCTCGCACGACTTCCATGTAGAGATGACGACCGATGAACAGAACTTGTAATGTCCTGATCGCCTGCGCAGTCCTTGCAGCCCTGTGCCTGACTCCGACTTTCACCACCGCCGGTGATGGGTGCTACCCCAGCTCGTGGCTGGACCGCCCGGCGTTCGGCTGTGGCGGGTCGCTCTACGGACTGGGTTACGTGCCAGTGCCACCATACTTCGCGATCCACCCGCCCGTCTACTACGGCGAGCGCTATTACCGTTCGTATGGCGAAAGCCCGTTCGCCCGCCCCGATTATTCGTCTCGTCCACAACGGGTCCGGGTCGAAGTGATCATCAATCCGTTTGTCAGCCAGCCGGCCGCAACCTCCGGGCCGGCCGCGTCGAAACCGGCCGAAGCGAAACCCAGCCCTGACCAGGTGACGGTCAGGCCGCAGATCATCATGAACCCGTACTATACGCCGGAGACGAAGGTGGCGAGCAGCGAGTGAGCTAGCATTCTCGTCGAACCGGCGCGCGCCCTCGGCGGCCCTTAGCACATATCATCTGGTCACATGCTTGCCATTTAGGCGTGTGACCCCAGAGAAGTGGCACGTTCTCCTGAAGACCGCAGTCCTCCCGTGTGGGGCACTGCGGTCTTCTTTTTGTGGAAAACTGAACTAGGATTCTGTCCGCCGAAACGATACTCTACCGCCCCGGTTAGCTGGCGGATCTTGGGGAAAGGAGTCCGGACAATGACTCGGTGCGTCGCCGTTTTGGCCCTGGGCTGGATGCTGGTCGGGTGTCGCGCGCCGGCACCGACGTTCAACCTGATGGCCCCTTACGGGCCGGCCACGATCCCACCGCCTCGTACCGGCGCGGTGGGCACAGGCGGCCCGTACTATGCGCCCGGCACACTCAGTGCGCCGCCGTCAGCCGCTGACCCTTCGTCGTCGCCTTCGTCGTCGCCGTCGCCGTCGTCATCGCCGTCCGGGGTGCTCCCGCCGAGCGTGCCGCCGCCGCCGAGTGATCAGCCTGTCGCACCGCCCGCATCGTACATGGGACGCTCGACAGGTTCCTTGTCGGACGCGGGGCCGAACGTGGCGGCCGCGTCTTTCCAGCCGCGTGCTACCGGCTCAAACGGCTCGGCCGCCGGCGCGCCGGCCGACGAGGTGTTGCCGCCCAGCACAACTCCACCGCCAGCGCGCGATTCCGCATCCACACTGCAGTTCAACGGCATGCACGTCAATGACGCGACCGAGTTGGACGAGCCGAAACAGTTCAATCCCACCGGCGAGCCGGTGAACATCGCGAGCCTGCCCGACGCCGACAGCGCGACGCCGTCGTTCCTGCGATTCATCAGTCCGAAATCCACGCCCGGCGGCAGCACCGGGACCCCGACTCCGGCCAAGCCGCCCAGCGGCGCATGGCAGGCGCGCTGATGCGACCACGTTGTTCTCGATCTCCGGCCTGGCGTGGCACCGGCTACGAACGGAGCTGGACTTCCGTGAACCCCGGGTCGCGCAGATTCACCGCGCGGATCCGCGGCACCCGCGCGGCGCATTGCGGAAAGAAGTCGTCCACCAGCTGGACCGCCACGGCATGTCCGATGGAGACGACGCCTTCGGATGACGCCGCGGGGAGCGTCGACTTGAGCAACACCAGTTCCTGAGCCCGGCACACGGCCGCGATCCGCGCGGCAATGCTGTCGCTGGTCACATGCCAGCCGGCAGGCAGCCGTACGCCGGGCAACGACGGCTCTTCCCGCCGCATGAACGGCTCCACCGCGAAGAACCACCGCCCGCCGTCCCCCTGCGTCGCCCGACGCGCCCATTGAGCGTAGCTGTCCATCCAGGCGGCGTCGGGGATCAGGCGGCTGAGTACGAACCCATTGAGCTGCATAGCTTGGATCGCCAGGAAGTGCGCGGCGTGTGCCGTGAGCCTGTACCGCCGGTCCAACGCTCGCACCTGGTCCGCCAGCTCGCCGCCCCCGCAGATCAGCAGACTGTTGAGCGCCGGCTGGGCATCAAGCCACCTGACCACGGTCCGCGCCAGGCCGGGGCGGTCCAGCAGGCTGCCGCCCACTTTCACCACGCGCCAGCCTGCGGCGCGCGGTGGTCCGTCCCGGTGCGGGCGGGCCGCCGGCTCCGCATGCCCGCCGAAGGCACCCGAACTGCCGAACTCGTTCCCGTCCTGCACCTCTCGGTTCCCGCTCAGGAAGGCCTAGGAAGAAATGATTTCCGATGCCAGGACGGCCAGCGCATGGGAGGGCGCACAGCGTGACACGCGCGGGCCGAGTTGTTCCACGAGCGAAATGGTCGCGCCCTGCCAGGCCAGCGCGTCGAGCAGTCGGCGCGCGAGGAACTCGCCGTGCCCCGACAGGATGGCGGCTTCGGGCGCGGCGGGCATGCGGTCGCGCACCCGTTGGGCGGCGTGTACCAGCATGGTCAACTGCTGCTGCGCCACGCGCTGAGCGCACGAGAGCGCGTCGTCCGGGCCGAACTGCAGCTCGGTGGCGCTGAGCATCCGGGCCATGCGCCGGCAGGCCGCCTCGCGCGTGGCCGGCTGATGATCGGCCGTGTGGCGGTCGCCGGGCGATTCCGGCAGGTCGCCCAGCAACAGATAGGCGTCGCGTGAGGTGGCGAACAGCTCTTGGGCCACCGGGCATTCCCGGCCGCGGTACGGGAGCGACTGCACCAGCGCGCAGACCGGACTCCGCTCCACGCCCGTGTAGACCAGCTCGCCCGCCAGCAGGCGATCCATGTCGGTCGTGCCGGCCGCCGCCGGCCGGCCATCGATCAGCGGGATCAGGTCGACCGTGGTCGATCCGACATCGATCAACCAGGCGGGGCCGCGCGGTGCGAATCGGCCGCAGAACCGGGCCAGGGCGTGCCAGTTGGCGGAAGCTGCCAGCAGCGGGCGGGCCAGCGCGACGTTGGGGGAAACGAGCGTCCCGTCGGCCAGGTAGACGCGCGTATGCCGCCCGTCGGCCGCCTCCTGGACCGCCTGCAGAATGGACTTCACACCCTCGATTTTCGAGAGGAAGCAGTCGGCCAGCTCGCCGGTCATAGTCACAGCCAGATGGTCGTGCGCCGGCGACGCGGCGATCGCCGAACGCAGCTCCAGGGCCAGCCGGTTCTGGTCCCGCCAGAGCGCAAACGGATGCGAGGCGGCGAACCCCCGGCCGTCCGCCACTTTCAGATTGGCCCCACCGATGTCCAAAGCCAGCCAGTTCATGCCCGGATGCTCTCGCAACGACCTCCGACGTAGACGACTCGTCCGTCCACGTCGAATTCTACCGCCCGCCGGCCGAACCGCAACGCAAGCCGCACGCCACGTGCGGCCGCCAGCATCGCGGCGGCCAGGTTCGAGCCGGCCACACGCCGCAGCCCGACGTAGGAGGTGGTCAGGCGCGGGTTGACTTCGAGCACCACATCGCGACTGCCGTCCGCTGCCGCGCCCAGGATCATGTCCACACCCACGAAGCCGCACGTGGGCGGCAATCCGGCCAGCGCGCGGCGCGCAAGCAGGCGTGCACGGCGCGCATGGGGCACGGCCAGCGGCGTTGCGCCGCCCAGGTAGTGGAACCGGCCGTCGCAGCGCATGCGCTGCCGGCAGGCGGGCAGGAACAACGGCTCCCCCGTGCCGCAAATGGCCAGGACGCTGGCCGGCAGGCCGGGACAGTACGACTCGAGGCGCGCCGCGCCGGGCAGGCGAGCCCGCAGTTGCCGCGCCGCGACGTGGTCCCGGACCAGGTACGTGTCGAGCGACCCCACGCCGTCGTTCGGCTTGAGCACGGCCGGCCATGGGAAACCGTCCGGTACCGGCTCGCCCGGCGCGAGCCGCCGCGCCTCGGGGACACGCACGTCCGCGCCCGAGAGCATCTCCGCCGTCCGCGTCTTGTCGGTCGCCAACGCGATGAACGCGGAGTCCGCGGACAGCAGGCGGCCGCCCTGCTGTTCGACCCACCGTGCGCGGTCCAGGAGCCGGCCGCCCTGCTCGGGCGCGATCAACAGCACCCCGTCGGCCCGGCGCGCCCAATCGGCCAACGCTTCCCGCTCGTGCGCGGCGCTGGTGATCGCCACGCGCTCGTGGGGCGCCCGCCATCCGCTCGGCAGGCGCGCGTCCTGGAACCGCACCAGCGCTGTGCCGGCACGGTGCAGGTCCTCGCTCAGCGCGTCGGCCATCGCCCGCCCTTCGGCCACCAGCGGGTGGCCGGATAGATCGCCGGACTCGTCCGACCAGAGCCCGCCGCCAGTCAGGTACTCGTAGAGGAGCACGCGCATGGGCCGCCTTGGGTGGAGGCTGGGAAGCCGGGCCGGGCAGGCGGTGCGACGCGACCTGCCCGAGGCACGTGTCAGAAGATGCCGAGCTGGTCCCGCGCCTCCTCCGTCATCCGTTCGGGCGTCCAGGGCGGGGAGAGCACCATCTTGATGTCGACCGATCCGATGTTGTCCATGCGCAACACGGCCTGCTTGCTCTGCATGATCAGTTGCGGGCCGGCCGGGCACGCGGGGCTGGTCATGGTCATCTCGATGTACACGTCGCTCCTGCCTTCCGCGTTCTCCTGGACGTTCACGAGGTACACCAGGCCCAGGTCCACAATGTTGACGAACAGTTCCGGGTCGAACACGTTTTTCAGTTCTTCCCGCACCGCGTCTTCAGTAATCGCCATACTCGGTTCCCCCACCGCTGAGCACGATGTCTATGGCCGCCGTGCCGTCCTCACTGCCGGATCCGCACCAGCACATCCTCGCCGTCCAGCTTGACTTCGTGGGAGCCGGTGGCGCGCGTGGCCGGCATGGTGAGCGCCTGACCGGTGCGGATATCGAAGCGGGCGCCGTGGCGCGGGCAGGCGATCTGGAATCCGGACAGCGTGCCTTCACCCAGCGGTCCGCCGTCGTGCGTGCACATGTCGTCGATGCAGTAGAACTGGCCGTCGACATGGAACAGAACGACGGACCGGTCGTCCAGCTCCACGATCAATCGGCCGGGGTCCGGGATACTGGAAACGGTCGCCACTTTGACGAAGTCACCCATTGCAGACGCCTCCCGTATGCCATGTTCTCTCTTGATCAGGCGTATTCCCGTACGCGTCGTCCGATGGCGAGGGCCAGTGCCTCCCGTACGCTGTCAATCGTAATGCGGTCGAACACCTGCTGGAAGAACCCCGCGACGACGGTGCGGATCGCCTCGTGGCGGGTCAGTCCGCGGCATTGGGCGTAGAAGATCAGTTCCTCGTCGACGCGCCCGGACGTGGAGCCGTGCGTGCAGCGCACGTTATCAGCCTCGATCTCCAGCCCGGGGATCGAGTCGGCGCGCACGCCGCCGCTGAGCAACAGGTTGTCGTTCCGCTGGTAGCCGTCCGAACGCTGCGCGTCGCGGTCCACCTTGATCATGCCGCGCCAGACGGTGCGCGACCGGTCCTGGAGCGCCGCCTTGTACAGGAAGTCGCTGTGGCAGTGGGGCGCGACGTGGTGCTGCCGCGTGTGGTAGGCGATGTGCTGCTGGCCTTCGGTGAACATCACGCCGTTGACCTGGCAGTCGGCGCCGGCGCCGACCAGTTCGACATGCTGGTTGACCTTCGCCAGGCGGCTGCCCATAGCGGCGATGGTCCATTGCAGCGACGCGTCGCGCTGGACCGCGGCCTGATGATGTGCGAAGTGCCAGGTGCCCTGCCCCCAGTTCTGATGGGTCACGATGCGCAGGTGCGCGCCGGGACGCAGGGTGATCTCGAGCGCGCCGCAGTGCAGTCCCGAGTCGGCCGGTTGGAAGCTCTCCGTTTCGCACAGCAGCGTGGCCTGCGCGCCTTCTTCGAGCACCACCAGCGCGTGGCTGATGTCGGCTGCGCCGTCGCTGAGCAGGGACCGCATGTGGAGCGGCTCGTCGACCGCGACGCCGCGCGGCACGTGCAGCACCTGGCCCGAGGTCCAACACGCGGCGCGGAGCGCCGAGAACTTGTCGTAGGCCGGGTCGATCAGCGGCTGGGTCAGGTAGGGGCGCAACAGCTCGCCCGACCGGCACAGGGCTTCCGCCAGGCTGCCGAACAGCACCCCGCGCTCGGCCCACCGCGGATCGAGGAACGCCGCGTGGATGCGGCCGTCGACGGCCGTCACCTGGCCGCCCAGCGCCACGCCCTGGTTCAGCAGGCCCGGCGGCAGCGGCTCGGCCGACACAGGCTCCACGCCCCATGAGAACCGGTCCAGCTTGAACGCCCGGATGTCCGTGCGCGCCCATTGTTCGTCCGAGCGCGCGGGCCAGGGCAGGTCCAGGAACCGGCCCCAGGCGGCGCGGCGCGCCGCGCGCAACCAGTCGGGCTCGTCGCGCGTCTCGAGAAACGCGTCGAATGCAGCTTGCGAGAACCGGGTTGGCGTCAAGGCGTGCATGACATCGACCATCCGACGACGAACTGGATCAACCCACCGAACCTTCCATCTGCAACCGGATCAGCCGGTTCATCTCCACGGCGTATTCCATGGGCAGCTCCTTGACCAGCGGCTCGATGAACCCGTTGACAATCATGGCGCTCGCCTCCGCCTCCGTGAGCCCCCGGCTGGTCAGGTAGAACAGCTGCTCCTCGCCGATCCGCGACACGCTGGCCTCGTGGCCCACCGCCACGTCCTGCTCCGCGACCTCGATGTACGGGTAGGTGTCGCTGCGGCTCTGCGGGTCGAGGATCAACGCGTCGCAGACGACCTTGCAGCGGGCATGCGCGGCGCCCTGCTCCACACGCACCAGGCCCCGGTAGCTGGCCCGCCCGCCGTTCTTGGAGATCGACTTGGAGATGATCTGCCCGGTCGTGTGGGGCGCACAGTGCACGAGCTTGGCGCCCGCGTCCTGATGCTGGCCCGCGCCGGCAAACGCGATCGACAGGATCTCGCCCCGCGCGCCCGGCTCCATCATGTACACCGCCGGATACTTCATGGTCAGCTGGCTGCCCAGGTTGCCGTCCACCCACTCCATCGTGGCGTCCTGGTAGGCCATCGCCCGCTTGGTCACCAGGTTGTAGATGTTGTTGGCCCAGTTCTGGATGGTGGAGTACCGGCAGCGCGCGCCGCGCTTGCAGATGACCTCCACCACGGCCGAATGCAGGCTCTCCGTGCTGTACATCGGCGCCGTGCAGCCCTCGACATAGTGGATCGACGAGCCTTCGTCGCAGATGATCAGCGTCCGCTCGAACTGGCCCATGTTCTCGGCGTTGATCCGGAAATAGGCCTGCAGCGGGAACTCGACCTTGACGCCCGGCGGCACGTAGATGAACGAGCCGCCCGACCAGACGGCCGAGTTGAGCGCGGCGAACTTGTTGTCGTGCGGCGGGACGACGGTCGAGAAATACTCGCGCACCAGATCCGAATGCTCGCGCACCGCCGTGTCGGTGTCGGTGAAGATGACGCCCTGGTTGCCCAACTCCTCCTTCAACGACCCGTAGACCACCTCGCTCTCGAATTGGGCCTTGACGCCGGCCAGGAACTTCTTCTCGGCCTCCGGGATGCCCAGCTTGTCGAACGTGTCCTTGATCTCCTGCGGCACGTCGTCCCACGTCTTGCCCTGGTGCTCCGTCGGCTTCAGGTAGTAGTAGATGTCCTGGAAGTCGATCCCGATCCGGCCGCCCCAGGTGGGCAGCGGCTTGGATTGGAAGATCTCCAGCGCCTGGAGACGGAACTCGCGCATCCAGGCCGGCTCGTTCTTGATGTCCGAGATCTGGTTGACGATCTCGGCGTCCAGCCCCTTGCGGGCCTTGAACACGGCCGTCGTCCGCGTACGGAAATCGTACTTGTTGATCTCCCCGATCGCCGGGTTGGGCCGGGCGCGGGATGTGGTGGTATCGGTGGCCATGGAGTCGTCCTTCGCCAGTCGGTCCGGTGGAACAGTCACGCGACCTCCTCGTGGACCATCACGCGGTTCTGGGCGTCCGCCTCGGGATAGGCCCGGCGGATCCGCTCGTATCCGTGCCGGTGCAGCTCGTCGGCCAGTTCGGCCGTGCCGGATTCCACAATCCGGCCGCCCAGCATGACGTGCGCGTAGTCGGGCGGGTTGTGCTCGAGCAGCTTGTCATGGTGGGTGATGATCAACAGACCCATCTTCTCGCGGCCGATCTGGGCAATGCTCTGGCTGGCCAGCCGCACGGCGTCGGCGTCCAGGCCGCTGTCAGTCTCGTCCAGAATGGCATACTTCGGCTGAAGCATCGCCAGCTGCAGGATCTCCGCCCGCTTCATCTCACCGCCGGAAAACCCGTCGTTCACGTACCGCCGCGCAAACTGCGGATCCATCTGCAACTGCTCCATCCGCGCCCGTAACTCCTGGCGGAACTCGCGCATCGGGATCAGCTCCTCGCCCTCCTTCCGCTGCGGGTTGCGGACGTTCGTCGTGGCGTGCCGCAGGAAATCCGCCATCTTCACGCCCGGGATCGCCACCGGGCGCTGGAAGGCGTAGAAAAGCCCCGCCCGCGCACGCTCGTCCGGCGTCATGCTCAACACGTCACGGCCGTCCAGCTCGATCCGGCCCGCCGTCACCTCGTAGCTCGGATGGCCCATGATCGCCAGCCCCAACGTGCTCTTGCCCGAGCCGTTGGGACCCATCAACGCGTGCGTCTTGCCGAAACCGATCGTCAGGTCGACGCCGCAGAGGATTTCTTTCCCGCCCACCGATACGTGCAGGCCTGTGATCTGGAGCGATTGTGTCATGACGCCTTTCCGCTGGTCAGTTTCTGGTGGTTCCGCAACGGCTCCCGGCTGCCCTCCGGGACGACCACATACCCGCAGTGATGTGGGATCGGTAACTCGTCGGCCACTTTCGTGCCCCGCGCGGTGCCCGGCACCCGCGCGATCCGGTGACCGCGGATCTTGTCCTGGATCCGCATCAAGCCCTCCAACAACGCCTCCGGACGCGGCGGACAACCGGGTACGTACACGTCGACAGGTACGACCAGGTCCACCCCCTTCACCACATGGTACCCCCATTTGAAGTACGGCCCGCCACCGATCGTGCACGCGCCCATCGCCATCACCCACTTCGGCTCCGGCATCAACTCGTAGAGGCGACGCACCCGACTCGCCATCTTGTAAGTGACCGTCCCGGCGACGATCATCAGGTCCGACTGACGCGGCGTCGCACGGAACGCGCCCGCTCCGAATCGGTCCATGTCGAATCGGCTCGCCCCGGCCGCCATCATCTCGATCGCACAACAGGCCAACCCGAACGTCATCGGCCAGACACTCGACTGACGCGCCCAGTTGATCGCCTGCTCGACCGTCGTCGTGACGACGCTCTCCTCGATCTGCCCTTCAATCCAACTCTGTGCCATCCCGCCGCACTTCCCTCAGGTGATGTGCCATCATGCCGGTGCAGAATCCAACAAGCTACATAGCTTACACCAACCGCTCAACATGCTTCCAGTACCGCGCCGCCCCGGAACGCGGGAAAGGTTATGGGCAACCGCCGAGGGCCAACACGCACCCAGTCAGCCCCCAGCAGCTGCCCTACTAGTCCCGTGCGGCGCGCTACGCGCCTCCAGCTCGAAGGAACAACAGGCGTCGCCGTCGAGCCGGCATTCACGCTGCGAGAGCCGCGACCCCAACAGCCTCGCCAGCAACTGACGCTCCATCACGCAAATGGTCCGGTCGCGGTCGGCCAGGTCCGGGTAAGGACATGTGACGGCCTTGAGCTGCGGGCCGCCCGCGTCATGCTCCACGTTGAACATCACCCGCCGCTCCCGGAATAAGGCCGCCAACTGCTCCATCCGCTGCTCGATCGAGACGCCCTCCACACGATCCGCATACGTGTCCGCCAACCGCTCGGAGATGCGCTGGATCAGCGCCCGGCGCACCGACGGGTCCTGGATCGCCACAATCTCCTTCCACACCGCGACCGCTAAATCCCCGAAATTGGAGCCCGCCTTGCGACGCCCTTTGACCGTGAGCGAATAACTGTGACTCGGCCGCCCGCGACCCGCCTTCGACGCACTCCGCTCCACGTACCCTTGAGCCATCAACCGCATCAGCCGCTGCCGGACCGCCGTCGCCGTCACCTCCAACGCGCCCGCCAACTCGACCACCGTCATCGACGCGCCCTCGCGCAACAAGTTCACGACCACGATGTCGGATGCTACGATTTCGTCGGACATCAGCGCGCTCGAACCGGTTGTCGCCTCCCGTCTTGCCGCCACCTCGCATGGCGTGTTCTGAGGGAGTATAGACATTAATCGCATTTTTAGCAACTAATTGTTTCTAAAATTGACGTATGTCAGCGCGTCGGCTAGATGTGGTGGGGTGCGGCCGGGGGGGTGCGGGTCGAATCGGGGAGGGTCGATGTCGCAGCGCGTGGTGGGTCCGATGCGGATCGGGGGTCTGGTCATATACCCCCCAATCGTGCAGGCGCCGATGGCCGGGTTCACGAACTTGGCGTTTCGGCGCGTGGTGCGCGGCTATGGCGGGGTGGGCTTGCAGTGGACCGAGATGGTCAGCGCGCAGGGGTTTGCGTGGCAGGAGCGTCGAGGCGAGTTACCGGACCGTCTTTGGGGGATCGCGGACGAGCCTCGCCCGTTGGGCGTGCAGGTATGGGACAACGATCCGGACACATTGGCGCAGGTGGGTCGCCGTCTGGTCCAGGATTTTGGCGTGGACGTGATCGACATCAATTTGGGGTGTCCGGTGCGTCGGGTGTCCGAGCAGGCGCAGAGCGGGTCGTATTTGTTGCAGGATCCCGGTCGGGTTGGTGCGCTGGTCGCGCGGGTGGTATCGGCCTGTGCTCCGGTGCCGGTGACAGCCAAGATCCGATTAGGGCGTCACCGCGGCGCGATTACGGCGGTGGAGGTGGCGTGCGCGGTGGAGTCTGCGGGTGGCGCGGCGATCACGGTCCACGGCCGCACGGCGGCCGACTATTACGGGGGCCGTGCGGACTGGGACCGGATCGCGGAGGTCAAATCGCGGGTCTACCGCATGCCGGTCATCGGCAACGGCGACCTGTGCTCCGCGTCGGCGGTGGTTGACGCGTTTGCGCGCTACGGGGTGGACGGCGTGATGATCGGTCGCGCGGCGTTAGGCCGTCCGTGGATCTTTCGTCAGGCGCAGGCCGCGTTGGAGGGCCGGCCGGTGCCGCCCGATCCGACACCGGAGCAGGAGCGTGCGTGTCTGCTGCGGCACTACGATCTGATTGTCGAACGTTTTGGCATCGCCAAGGGCACGATGCTGATGCGCAAGTACGCCTGTTGTTACGCGCAGGGTCGTGCCGGGGCGCGGCGATTCCGCGGGCACATGGCGCAGGTGCGCAGCGCGGGCGAGTTTCGCGACGCGCTCGCGCGGTTCTTTCCGGCCTGAGTGCGGACGGGGCTAGTTCCACCACCACTTGTTGCCGGTCGGCTGGCCCGCGCTTTGACGTGTGCGCTCGATCGCGTCGTTCGTCTGAGTCTGGGTGGCGACGTCGAACAGGGCGATCTCCACGCCGCCGGAGGCGGTGACGGTCAGGCCTTTGCCATGTCGGAAGAAGCTGCACTGTGGCGGCACGGTTTTCGGCGCGTTCCAGTAGCGGGGCATCAGCAGGTCGCTGGTGCTGTTGGTCAGCAGCGAGAGCGAGCAGCCGGCCCGTTCGAGCAGCCTGTTCTGGTCGATCACGGCGGCGACGATGCACAGGTCCATCACATTGCGCAGCTCGCCGAACACCGGCTCCATCCTGGACAGGGCGTCATACTGGTCGGTCATCATATCCGCCCACGCCTTGGCGGTCGGGCTGGACTTGCCTGTCTGCTGGGCCTGGCCGTCGGCGGTGAACACATCGTCTTCGGTGAGGCATTTGACGCCCTGGCCGCGCAGTTCCCAGGCCAGATCATCATCGCTCTTGGCGACCGGCTCGTAGTTGCAGGCCAGCCACCAGCGCGGGTTCATTTCCGGATCGTCCTTGGCCGTTCGCAGCATCTCGACGTAGCTGGGGAAGTGGTCGATGGGGGCCTTGTCCAGGCCCATGGCCAGTCGTTTCATCCGGTAATCGGCGGCGACCAGTACGCGGGCGAAGTGGCTGTTGGGCGGCGCGCCGGTGAGCGAGACGATCTGCGGCCCGAACGCCTCCTGCATGCGCCGTTCGAGCGCCACGAGATCGCGCTGCTGGCCGCCCTGCAGTTTCTCGGCATCCAGCAGCTTGCGGAGTCGCGTCCAGCCTTCCGGGGTCGGATTGATGGAGCAGCGGATGCCGCCCTGGCGCGCGGCGCCGACGACTCGTAACGCCACGATCAGGTCGTCCAACTGGACCACCGGCCGGCCGCTGGTGACGCCCACCACGTTGCCGTACTTGTCGACCTTCCAGCCTTCGGCCGGGCCGGCCAGCACGATGTCCTGCTGCTCGGGATAGACGAACACGTACTGCACGCGCTGCAGGCCGCCGAGGTACTTGATCTCGTCCGGCAGTGTGCCGCTCCCATCGGTCAGCGCGTTCTGGACGGCCGCCTCCAGCGCCTTGAGCGAGATCTTCCGCATTTCCACCGCTCGGTTCGCGTCGGCCGTCGGCGGCTGCAAGTCCTCGCGCAGGTTCCGAGCCAGCGCCAACCGCTGCTGTACGGTCGCATCCTGCACGACGCCGTCGTCCTGGATCACGATGCCGCCGACGGCCCCGCCGCGGTAGAACCCGGCCAGCGCCCAGGACGCCAGCGACATCGCCATGGCGGCGACCAGAAGACCGAACAGCGTACCATACCAGCCACGCACGATGGTGCGACTCGTCGTCATGAAACATACTCCTCTGCAAGCTTCTGCAGCGAACCGGACTCGCGCCCTACTATTTTCCGGCCGCCTCACACACAATATGAGTAGACTCCCCATGCGCAGACCGCGGTCGAGCACGGGAGAGACAGCTTCGTATAAGTCCCTTTCACGATAACCTTGCCCCCCACCAAATGCAAGCAACATTCGGCCCCGGCTGGGGTTCGGGTGGCCGCCCGTCCAGGGCCGTTGGGGGCGATTGTGGCTTGAACAGGCACGGCCGGTCAAGATAAGTTGGACAATCATGTTGGCGTACCTGGTCATCCGCGAAGGCTCCAAGTGGACGGACGTTTTCCGGCTCGTCCCGGGCCGCACTGTCACCATCGGCCGGGCGGCGACCAACCAGATCGTGGTGAAGGACGACCGGGCCAGCCGCAACCATGCCGAGGTGTTCCTGACCAACCAGCAGTGGACGGTGCGCGACCTGGACAGCCGCAACGGGACGGTGGTGGGCAACCAGCGCATCCTGGGCGACCACCCGCTACGGCCGGGGGACATCATCCGGATCGCCGCCTGCCAGCTGGCGTTCGTCCACGACCTGTCCAAGGCGTTTGCCGATCCCAAGGGGCCGGGCGCCGGGACGCCGACCGCTGGGCCGGCCAGTCCGACGGTCGCCGCCCCGGTGCTGCCGGCCGGCGCGGTGGGGTCGGCCACCAGCGATGCGCTGGGCGAGTCGGACATCGGCGGCGTCATCGTCGACCCGCTGTTTGACGAAGAGCCGGACGAGCCGACCACGATCACGCACCGGCGCGGGCAGACGCGGTTCCTCAAGCCGCGTACCGAGGGCACGCCGAGCCCGCGCATTGGTGACGCGGCGGCCACGCTCTGCCGGCTGGCTTTCGAGCTGGCCAAGCAATCGGACGTGGCGGCCGTGGCCAACCGGGCCCTGGACGGCCTGTTCGAGGAGACGAAGGTGGACGCCGGCGCCGTGCTGCTGGCCGCGCGTGACAAGTCCGGGCCGATCACGGCCGCCGACCTCGCGGTGGTGGCCGCCCGCTCGGACGTCGAGCCGCGTTACCACCGCGTCTCGAGCTTCCTGGCCTCCACGGTCCTGCGGGAAGGTGAAGCGGTGCTGGCCCGGAACGTGGCCGGGGACAGCATGCTGGCCACGCGTGACAGCCAGGGCGAAATCCACTCCACGAGCGTCATCTGCGCGCCGATCCGCGAAGGGGCCGACCGCGTCATCGGGCTGATCCACCTGTATTCCACGGGCGACGACCGCCAGCCGGACCCGGACGACCTGGAGTTCACATTGGCCGTCGCCGATAACGTGGCCCTGGCCATCCAGAACCTGGGCCGGCAGATGGAGCTGGCCGAGAACCTCTCGCGGACGCGGACCGAGATCCAGCAGCTGCGCAGCCGCCTGGGCGCGGAGAGCGCGATCATCGGCGGCAGCGCGTTGATGGCCAACGTGCATCACGAGATCGCGCGGGCCGCCGCGAGCCGCGCCACCGTGCTGATCCGGGGCGAGTCGGGGGTCGGCAAGGAGCTGGTCGCGCGCGCCATGCACTTCGCCTCGCCCCGCAAGAAAGGGCCTTTCGTCTGCCTCAACTGCGCGGCGCTGACCGAGACCCTCTTGGAGAGCGAGCTGTTCGGGCACGAGCGGGGCGCGTTCACCGGCGCCACGGAGCGGAAGATCGGCAAGTTCGAAGCCGCGCACATGGGCACCCTGATGCTCGACGAGATCGGCGAAATGAGTCCCGCGATCCAGGCCAAGTTCCTGCGCGTCCTGGAAGGCCATCCGTTCGAACGGGTCGGCGGCAACCAGCAGATCCGCGTCAACGTGCGGGCCGTGGCCGCCACGAACCGGGACCTGGAAAAAGCGGTCGCCGAGGGCAAGTTCCGCCGCGACCTCTACTTCCGACTCCGCGTGCTGGAGATCTTCGTCCCGCCGCTGCGCAAGCGGCCCGAAGACGTGATCGAACTGGCCAACCATTTCCTCGCACGCTTCAAGGAGGAAACCGGCCGCCGCATCCGCGGGTTCACGCCGGAGGCGTACGACCGCATGCGCCTCTATCGCTGGCCGGGCAACGTCCGGGAACTCAAGAACGTCGTCGAGCGGGCCGTCGTGCTGACCCAGGGCGAGTATATCGACGCCGACGATCTCGCCTTGACCAGCCTGTCCACGCAGGGCGAGTCGGCCGACGTCGCCCTGTCGCGCTCCTCCTACGAACCGCTCCCGCTCGCGGAAATCGAACGCCGGCATATCCTGGCCACGCTCAAGTCCACGCTGTGGAACAAGAGTCGAGCGGCCACCATCCTGGGCATCGAACGCTCGACCCTCGATCGCAAGATCCGTCGGTACCAGATTCAGCGATAGGCGGCGACCTGCAGGCCCCACGCCGCTCCCGCGTCCCGTCCGTCCCATCCATCCCGCCAGCCGTCTCCCGCGCGGCTCGCTCTATTCCGCCTTCTCCTTGGCGGCCTCCATTTCCCGGCGGATGAACGTGCGGATGCTCTCGAGTCCCTGCACGCCGGTCAGGTGCGCGCGTCGCCAGCCTTTGACGCCGCGCGTGTACAGGACCAGTTGCGGAATGGAGTTCCCGCGCAGCAGGCGCCGCGAGAGGTCCGGTTTTTCATCGGTGTCGACCGTGGTGAACGCGACCTGCTGCAGGCCGCCGTCCTGCTCGAGTTCCGGAATCACCTTGTCTTTCATCGTGCGGCAGCCGGGGCACCATGTCGCGCCGACCAGCACGAGGAGCGGTTTCCCTTCTTCGCTGGCCTTGTCGTACGCCTCCTGATAGGCGCTGGCCGGAGTCGCCATCAATGCCATCTGCATCACCATCGTTGCCGTCAGACCGATCATGTATGAATCTCCTTTTGCGTCCTTCGCGCCAGCTCCAGGTCTGGCGTCGTTGGCAAAGGACTCGACTATAGAAAACGCCGCGAAGCCTGTCAGGGACCCTCCAAGCAATTGGAGGGGGCGTTTTGCGGTCACTCGCAAAGGGAGACCTCCCGGCGGCGGGTCCCTGGGGGGGCGGAGGGCAAATTGAGTTCGCGGCCAATGGCGATATAATGCCTCCGGCGCGGCGGGCAGGCCCGTCGGCGCCCCGTGGCCGTTCGAGAGACAGGAGTTCGGATGAGACTGCGCGTTGGGGTCGTCGGTTTGGGGCACGCCTGGCAGGCGCGGCATCGCTCGGCACTGCTGGCGTTGAGCGATCGTTTCGATGTGCGGGCCGTGTGTGCGGAGGTATCGGCGCGGGCGGAGCAGGTGGCGGTGGAGTTCGGTGCGTGCGTGGTGGACGGGGTCCGCGCACTGACGACGCGCGACGATGTCGACGCCGTGCTCGTCTTGAGCTCGGAGTGGTATGGTCCGTTGCCGGTCCTCTCGGCGTGCGAGGCGGGCAAGGCGATCTACTGTGCGGCGGCGCTCGACTTGGACCCGCACCGGGCGCGCGAGATCAAGGCGCGGGTGGAGCGGTCGGGGGTGGCTTTCATGGCCGAGTTGCCGCGCCGGCATTCGGCGGCCACGCTGCGGCTCAAGGAACTCATCGCCACGACGCTGGGCCAGCCGCGGTTTGTGTTCTGCCATGAGCGGCACAAGCAGGTGGAGGAGAATGCGGCGGCCGCGTTCCGGCCACGCCGCTGCCCCACGGCCGTCCGGGACCTGCTCGAACTGGTCGACTGGTGCCGCTACGTGATCGACCGGGAACCGACTTCGGTCATCGGCGTCTGCCCGCGGTGCGAGAGCGAGCCGGCCGACTACCAGATGATGAGCCTGGACTTCTCGCCGCCCGGTTCGGTGGGCCAGGGTCCGTTGGCGCAGATCAGTTACAGCCGGTACCTGCGCCCGGACTGGCCGGAGGCGATTTCGTTTCGCCCGCCGGCCGAGCTGCAGGTGTGTTGCGAGCGCGGCGTGGCGTTCCTCGACCTGCCGAGCACGCTCGTGTGGTTCGACGAAGCGGGTCGGCATCAGGAATCGCTGGCCTCCGAGCGTCCGGTGGGCGAGCAGATGCTGATGCAGTTCCACCGGGCGGTGACCAGCCTGGTGCGGAAGACGGGCGACCTGGAGGACGCCTATCGCGCGCTGCACATCGTCCTGGCCGCCCAGGAAAGCGGCCGCACCGGCGACCGCGTGCAGTTGACGCCGCCCGAGTGAACGGCGCGCGGGCGCGTCAGGACGGGTCGCTGTCTTCCAGCTCGCGCAGGTCTTCCAGCCAGACGCGGATCTCGTTTTCGTACTCCACCGCCAGGTTGCTCATCACCAGCTGACGGTGGAACGCGGCGGCGCCCTCCTCCTTGACCAGGTCCGCCACCTCGGCGCTCGGGAACCGCTGCATGGGGTCCGGCGCGATCAGCTTGCGGCAGAAGTTCATCAGCAGCTCGTTGACCGTCACTTCCTGCGGCAGGATCTGGTGCAGGCGATGGGGCAGGCTGCGCTTGTACTCGAGCAACTCGCGGAGGTTCTTCGGGTTGCAGTTGGCGAACGGGCTCTGGCCGGCCAGCATCTCGATCAGCACGTAGCCGAGTGCCGCCAGGTCGCTCCGCGCCGTGCATTCGCTGTTCTCGAGCACTTCCGGCGCGGCGTACTGCGGCGTGCACATGAAGTGGGGCGGCGGCGCTTCGAGCGCGAAGGCGGACCCGATGTCCACGATCTTCGCGTGGCCCGTCCGCTTGAGCATCACGTTCGACGGCTTGATGTCCCCGTGTACGACCCCTTCCCGGTGCAGGGCCGCCAGCGCGCCGAGACAGTCGCGCAAGACCGCCATGGCCACGCCCGCCTTGAACCGGTGATGGGCCGGGCCCGCCGTGGCAATCACGCAGTTGATGTACTCCCAACGCTTCTGGCTGACACGCGACTCGATCCGCGCCAGCCGCTCCGACACCAGCAGCTTCTCCAGGTCGTATCCGTCGACCCACTCCATGACCATCATGCGGATCCGGTCGCGGTCCAGGAAATTGTGCACGTCCAGCAAGTGGTCGTGCTGGATCTGCGCCACGTGGGCCGCGACATCCGCGATCCGCTGCATCGCCTCGTCATACGCCCGCTCGTCGTCATAGCGATCGGGTGAGAAGATCTTGATGGCCACCGGCAGCGTGAACCCGTCCGCGCCACGCTGCTCCGATAGATACACGACCCCTTGGCCGCCTTCGCCCAGACGCCGCTCCAGGTGATGATGCGACATCCAGTTCAGACGCTGGTTGGCAAGCAGCTCATGATAACGCCGCATTAAGATCTGATTGTTCGGCGACGATGGATCGCGCCCGCGCGTCACCGTCGCGTTCACACCGGTAACGGTGGTAGTAAGCATGTCCGGTCTCAACCTGCCCGAAGGCACGGATTGCCAGTCAGGTAAGGAATAACGGTATGTGGATGAATGGCCGCATTCTACCGACTAAGGCCGACGCCCGTCCAGAGAATCTCGGGCGCGCGGGCCGGGAGTCGACCGGTTTCCCGCCGGTGACGCCGGCCAACATGAGCCGGGCGGCGCACCGGCACGCGGTCACCGGGCGAGTCCACGCGTACGATTCCCGCCCATTAAAGGGATTTTGCGGGGGAATCACGTCCCTTCCGGCGGCCGGGAAAAACCCAACACTTTGTCGATCACATTACGCAGTTTTTCCCCGCGCAGGTATCGCGCGAGGTTCGCGCAGAACAGCCGCGTGACGTCGTCGTAGCGCGTGCGAGACTGAGCGCCCACGTGCGGAGTGATCAGGACGGTGGGCAGGTCCCACAGCCGGCTGGTGGGCGGCAGCGGTTCCTGCTCGGTCACGTCCAGCCCGGCGCCGCCCAGATGACCGGCTTCGAGCGCCGCCACCAGCGCTGATTCGACCACGACCGGACCACGCGCCACGTTGATCAGCAGGCTGCCCGGTTTCATGAGTGCCAGCGCCCGCGCGTCGATCATGCCGCGCGTCAGCTCGGTCAACGGCACGCACAGGATCAGGATGTCGCACTCGGCCAGCACTTCGTCCAGCCCCGTGGGAGGCAGCAACCGTTCGACATGCGCCGGCCGGTCGACAGGGAAGTAGTCGGTGGCCCAGATGCGTGTGCGGAAGTGGGTGAGCAGCTCGGCGAGGCGGCGCCCATTGCCGCCCAACCCGGCGATCCCGATCGTGGTTCCGTGCAAATCGGCGGTGGGTCGCCGGATGAACTCCTTGCGCTGCGCGGCCCGAAAGAACACGGGCAGGCCGCGGAGCAGGCCGAGCAACAGGGCCAGCGTCTGTTCGGCCACCTGGTCGGCAAACAGGCCCGAGGCGCTGGTGACCAGGATGTCCGACCGGACCACGTCCGGCGTCAGGCAGTGGTCCATCCCGGCGGCTGAGGATTGGATCCATCGCAGTCGGCCCTGCGCGACTACTTGGTCCCATGCGACCGGCCGCTCCTTGGCGTGGCCGCAGAAGATGTCGGCCTGGAGGACTGCGTCCGGAATTTCCGGCTGCGGGGCCGCGACGATCTGCGCGTGCGGCGCGATCGCGGCGATCTGCCGGATGTGGCGGTCTTCCACGGGATAGCCCAAGACAATACGCATGTCCGAGATTATGGAGTAGCCGGCGGACCGAGCGGAAGGGGCCGTCGAACGGTCCCGCGGGCGCGGGGGCGCCGGGAGAGCGGCTCGAGGGCCGGCCGGCCGACCTACCACGCGGCGGCCCCTGCGGTTGCCTGTCGTCCCGCGCGTGAAAACGGGCCGTTGGCCGGTTGGCGTGTTGGTGAGCGTACGTCATAATGGATCGGCACGGGGCCGTGGGTCGCACACGATTCGCCGGCAAGCGGCGGCTTACGGCGCTGTGGGAGCCACGCAGCTTCCATCCATCCCGCCTGTTTCGACGCACCGTTTCGGTGTTCGACTCTTGTAGGAGACCTTCCCCTGGCTACTTCACCACATCGATTGGGAACGCTCGCCGTCATCACGCTGGTCGCCCTGCGGTTGGGGATCGGCTGGCATTTCTTCCGCGAGGGTGCGACGAAAGTGCCGGACCCGAACTGGACGGCCGCGCATTTCTTCACCGGTTCCAAGGGGCCGCTCCACCCGCTGTTCGAGATGCTGGTCTGGGACGTCGACGGCAAGATCCGCCTGAACTATACCCGAACGGCGGGCGGTTGGCCGGACATCGACTTGGAGAAGACGACGTCGATCTGGGACCAGTACCGCGCGCGCGTCGTCGACCATTACGGCTTTGACGAGCGGCAGCAGAAGCAGGCCGACGCCTGCCAGAAGCGTTTTGAAGGGCAGTTGGCGTGGTACTTCCAGGAGCATCGTGACGAGATCCTGAAGTACTTCCACGGGCTCGACCGGCAGGCGGCCAACCGCCGGGACACCGCGCGGCAGGCGGTGGACTCGCTGCGGGAACAGGCCGAGAAGATCGAAGCCGACCTGGTCGTCGACGCCGCGCCCTGGCTGGCCGAGGTGGCCGACCTGTGGTCCCGTTACGACGAAGCGCTCAACGCCCTCGCGACGCCCGAGCAGCAGGCGCGGGGCGCGCTGCGGATCGGCAAGCCTCAGCCCGGGCTGCTCAACACGAACCTGATCGACTGGTTCGTCCCCTACTTCGACGTGGCGGTCGGGGCCCTGTTGATCGTCGGACTCTTCACCCGCCTGGCCGCGCTGGCCGGGGCCGGTTTCCTATTCTCGATCGTATTGACCCAGTGGCCCGGCGCGCCGGGCGCACAGCCGACCCACTACCAGGTGATCGAAATGCTGGGCATGCTCGTGCTGGCGGCCACCGCCGCCGGACAATTTGCCGGGCTGGACTACATCCTCTACAGCTACTGGTCGCGGTTCACGCAACCCAAGCAGGAAAAGAACTCATGAACCTGACGCCCGAAGAAAAGACCGTCGGACAAGACAACTATCACGAAGCCCTTGGGGCGATGGACCAATCCGACTACACCGACATGCGCGGCGTGTCCCGCCGCGATTTCCTCAAAGGCGTGGTGGCCGCCGGTGCAGTGACCGGCGCCGGCTTGGGCGCCATGTACTTCGGGTATGGCGAGGTGGCCGATCCGGTGCGCGTCGGCGTGATCGGCACGGGCGACGAAGGCTGCGTGCTCATCGGCGCCATCAACCCGAAGTATGTCCAGGTGGTCGCGATCGCCGACATCCGGCCGTACAACATCCACCGCGCGTTCCACGGCGACTACTCCAGCCCAGCGGCGCTCGAGGCGCGGCCCGGCTTGATGGCCAAATACGGTTGGAAGACGCGCCAGGAGGCCGAGCAGCATGTGAAGGTCTACGCCCAGGATTACCACGACCTGCTCAACGACCCGCAGGTGGAAGCCGTGATCTGTGCCCTGCCCTTGCACCTGCACGCCATCGTGGCCGTCGAAGCGATGCTGGCCGGCAAGCATGTGCTGACCGAAAAGCTCATGGCCCACAACGTGGCCCAATGCAAAGTCATGGGCCGGGTCGCCCGCGAGAAGTCGCTCTACCTGGCGGTCGGCCACCAGCGTCATTACAGCATCTTGTATGACAACGCCGTGAACCTGATCCGCTGGGGCGTGCTCGGCCAGCTGCACGGCATCCAGGCCCAGTGGCATCGCGGCAACTTGCCCGGCGGAGACAGTTGGGCCCAGCCGCTGCCCGGCGGGGAAGTCCCGCTCGGCAGCCAGGGCCAAGCCCCACTCGACCAGATCGCCAACAAGCTCAAGGACCTCAAGAAACAGCTCGAGAAGGAGAAGGACCCGAAACGATTCGATTTGCTGGAACGCCAGGTGGCCCAGTGGGAGGCGTGGGACAGCGATCGCCGGATCAATCCGCAGGATTTCGGCTATCGCGACTTCACGCTCAGCGACGGGACGAAAATCAGCTCGATGGCCGAACTCTGCCGCTGGCGACTGTGGACCCGCACGGGCGGCGGCCTGATGGCGGAGCTGGGCAGCCATCAGCTGGACGCGGCCGGGATCTTCGTCAGCGCCCTGCGCAAGGACAAGAAAAAGGCTCACCCGCTGAGCGTGCACGCGGTGGGCGGCCGGTACATTTTCCCGTCCGATCGCGAGGCCGAGGACCACGTGTATTGCATGTTCGAGTTCCCCGGCCCGGAATACGACCCGGAATTCCCCGTCGGCTACAAGGACAAGATCAACGACGTGCCGGACCCCAAGAAGGGAATCCCCGGCTACGACCAGGATCCCAACAAGAAGATCGTCGTCACGTACTCGTCGATCAACGGGAATGGTTTCGGCGGGTACGGCGAGGTGGTGATGGGCACGAAAGGGACACTGGTCCTGGCGCGGGAGCAGGAAGTGATGCTCTACGCCGGCTCCAATACCTCGGCGACCGTCTCGGTCAGCAGCAGCGCCCAGAGCGGCCCGACCATGGACACGCAGGCCAGCGGCGCGGCCGGCCCCTTGTCGAAAGCCGCCGCCAGCGGGCCGGTCAGCCGCGGTTACACCGAGGAGATTGAGCACTGGGCGTGGTGCATCCGCCACCCGGACTTCGAGAACAACCTGCCGCGGTGCCGCCCCGAAGTGGCTCTGGGCGACGCCGTCATCGCGCTGGCCACCAACGTGGCGATCCGCCAGTCGAACGAGAACAAGGGCGGCTACCTCCCGTTCCAAGACGCCTGGTACGACATCGATAAGGACGACACCCCCGACGGCAGCGTCGTGGCCGACGAATACGCGCGGCTCGTCAAAGCCCGCTAGTCGCGCCTCCGCCCGGCCTCGCGCAGGAACCAGCCGACCAATTGCAGTCCGATCAGGACCAGGATGATCGGACCCAGTAGGACGATGAGTCTGGGCCGGACCAGGATCGCGGCCCCGAGGATGAACATCAGCAGCATGAAGCGGGCCGACGCGGCGGACGTGCTGGCGATGACCCGCTCGAGTTGCGGATAGGCGAGCCAGGTGGCGCCAAACAACAGGCCGAGACGCTGGCACGTGCTGAAGAAGAAATAGCGGTTGCCCGCGCTGCGCGCCAGTCCGTCATTGGTCCAACCGTACGCGGCGACCAGCAGCAGCCCGATCGCCAGAATCCCCAACACGTTGCGTCGCATTTCAGATCCGGTCCAGCGCGTCGATCCAGCGGGCTAACTCGGCAAGCTCCTGGTCGTTCAGGTATCGTTCTTCGCCGGGCAGCAGTCGGGTGAGCACGGGGAAGGCCAGCGTCTCGAGCAGTTCGTGCCCGGCCGCGATTCGGTCGGCCAGGTCCGACTGCTCTGAGGATACACTAAACAGGGCCAGTGGTTGAACCGGGTCGGTGGCCGGCTTGCCGAGCCGGTTCGGGAGCGGCGCGCCGACCGGGGCCACGCCGCGGGCGACATCCCGGTGCAGGAACGCGACGTAGTACGCCATCGCGCCGCCCGCCTGATAGCCGTGCAGCACGACCCGGGCGGGGTCGATCGTGTAGGTGCGCGTCACGTCGTCGATCGCCTTGCGCACGAATTCGATCTCCGTGGCCACCCAGCGCTGTTCGTCCGCCGACTGGGGCGCCAACAGGATCAACCCGTAGTCTTCGCACAGCGGCTTCCACCGGTCGATCAGCTCCTGGCGCGCGAATCGGCCGGGCGGGTGCAGCCAGACGACCAGCGCGTACAGGCGTGCCGGATGGTAGCTCTCGGGGACCCATGCGAAGCACTTGTTGGCCACCTCGGGAATCGTGATGTCCACCGCGCCGACCGCCGGCCGGTCGGCCGGCGGCGGGGCAAACGGCCCGTCGTAGGCGGTCGGCACCTGATCGGGAATCGTCGTCGTGGCCCGGCCGAGTGTGAGTTCCACGGTCTGGGCCGCGCCGCCCCGCACGAACTGCAGGGCGGTGCGCTGGCCCGGGTCCCACGTGATGATCCGGTCGCGCAGCGCCCCGGCGTCCGGGACCTCGTGGTCGCCGATGGCGACGATCCGGTCGCCGCGCTGCAAGCCCGCGGTGGCGGCCGGGCTGCCGGGCAGCACATGACGCACCACCACGCCCTGCGGCGTCCCCGTCGGTCCGCGCATCGGCAGGATCCCAATCTCGGGCCGCACATAGGGCTCGATCTCCGCCGCGAGCGTCACCGTGACTTCCACACGCTGCGACGGCTCGCCACGCGTGACCGTCAGGCGCAGCGTGTCACCGGCGATGTGCGGGCCCAGCGCGTGACGCAGCTCGCTCTGACGCGCGATCGGCATGCCGTCAACCTCCACGATCGTGTCGCCCGACTGCAGGCCGGCGGCACGCGCGGGCGACTTGGGCGCACAGGCGGCGATCGTGGCGGGCAGCGCGTAGATATCCGTCCCCTGGAACGAGACGCCCAGCAGCCCGGGCCGCAGCGAGACCCCCTGCCGCATTGCGCTGAGGTGGGGCCAGATGTCGGCCAGGGGGACGGCGAACCCGATCCCCGAGTCGTACCACTCGGCGCCCGCCAGCTCGCCTTCCTGCTGCGGAGAGAGCGGGACCAGGATGCCAATGACTCGGCCATGGATGTCGATCAGCGGCCCGCCATAGTTGCTCGGCGACACCTTCGCGTCCGTCTGAACCGCCTTGCCCCACACGCGATTCGTGGCGCTGAGGATCCCCACGGACACGTTCGGGAAACTGCCCGGGTACGCCCGGCCGACCGCGATGGCCCACTGGCCCGCCGCCAGCTCCTGACGCGTGACCCAGGCGGGGACCGGCAGCGGCGTCTCGGTGGCCGCCTTGAGCAGCACCAGCATCCGGCTCTCGTCGCGCGCGACGATCGAGGCGGCCACCCGCGTGCCCGACGGCAGCGTCACCAGGATCGATGTCGGCTTGCCGGCCAGCGCGAAGGCGCTCGTCAATATGTCCCCATCGGCTGACACGATCAGGCCGGTGGATGGGCCGGAACCAAGCAGTTGGCCCTCGAGCTGCTCCATGCCGCCGAGCGTATCGATGCGCACGACGCACCCCGCCACACGCTCTACCGCCGCCCGCATCGCCTGCTCCTCCAGCCCGGCCAGATCCTCCTGGCCCGAACCCGAACCGGGCGCCATCAGGATCAGCGAACAGGAGAGCAGCCACGCCGCCACACGCCGGGACAGGGCCGGTGGTGAGAGCTCGCCAGACGGCGCGGCACCGGCACAGCCGATGGCACGGAACACTACCTGCTGGGACTGGTCGTTGGTCATGCGTTGAGCACTCGAGCTTGGGTTTTTCCAGCGCTGGGGGGTCAGTCGGTCGGTCACTCAGTTCTGCGGTTTGAGGTCGACATCGATCAGTTCCTGGCCACGCTGGACGGTCAGGCGGAGCGGGTCGACATGATCGATGAACGAGAGTTCCTCGACCAGTTCCTTGCAGGACGATACCATGCGATCGTTCACGAACAGGATCAGGTCATCCGGATGCAGTCCACTGATGAGGGCGGGCGAGCCCGGCCGCAGTTGATCGACAAAGGGCGGGGTCTTGGCCAGGATATCGGGCACGAGCACGAGCCCGAGTGACGCGAGCGTGTGCGGGTTGGCCGGCTTCTTGGCCGTCTCGTCGGTGCGGCGGGGCGGGTTGCGCCCGGCCAGCATCTCCTGGACGGAGCTGTTGAGTTCGCGGATCGGGATGGCGAAGTTGAGCCAGGTGTTGTCGAGCATATTGCGCAGTTCCTTGCCGATCATGCCCGCCAGGCGGCCTTGCCGGTCCGTCACGACGCCGCCGGCTGCGCCCGGGTTGTTCGTCATGGCGTCCAGCACATAGATTGGCCCACGGTAGAGCGACTGGAACGCGCCGCGGCGGGCCGCCAGCTGGCTCACGGCGGACACGCTCCCGTGCAGGACGCTGGCCGCCTCATCGCCGGCTGCGATCCCGAACAGGTTGCTCAGCGCCAGCACGCGGTCGCCCGGCTGCAGCTCGACCGCCTGGCCGAGATCGAAGCACGGCAGCCCGGCGGCTTCGATCTTCAGGATGGCGATATCCAGCCGTGGGTCGTGGTTCAGCAGCGTCGCGCTGTAGTGTCCGCCGTCATCCAGCACGACGGTAATGTGTTCTTCGGAATCCAGCACATAGCTCCAGGCGGTCAGGATGTGCCCGTCGGCCGAGATCAGAAGCCCGCTTTGATAGGCCTCCAGCCCCTGCAAGCCGCCCGAACCGTAGATCTTCACGACCTTCGGCTGGATCGTCTCGATCACGTCCGAGAACGACCCGGATTGGCCGGCCGCCGGGGGCGCGCCCAGGAGGGCCCACGCCATCGCCGCGGACATGGCCAGGGCGCCGCAAGAGGCTCGGAGCACGCGTTGCCGTCTGATGATCGCCATCGCAGTTCGTCTCAGTGCGTTTCAGGGTCCCAATTCGTAGCGCTCGACCGACAGCTCGGCATACACCGTATCGCCGTACCGCACGGTCAGGCGGTGCGGCAGCGATCGTTGCTGGACCGGGCGGTAGTCGCTGAAGTACACCTCGCACGGGTCGGTGTTCGTCTCGGGGTACATCTCCAGGCCGACCAGCCGGCCGGTCTGCCGGTCGAAGGCGAAGTGGCCTTCGACGACGTTGTGGGTGCCGACCAGGACATCGAACAGGCCGTCGTGTCCCAGCAGCGGGGCGGTGCCCAGGTAGTACATCTCGCCGAACTGCTGGGGGCCCGTCAGGAGCAGGCGGCGCCAGAGCGCCAGGGCCGGCAGCAAGCCGCCGCTTCCGATCGGCAGCAACTGCTGATCCAGGTCGGCCCGCGGGTCGACTCGGTCGCGGCTGTCCGGGAACTGGCCGGTCAGCTGCTGGTCGTCGAGCGTGATGTCGAACGGCGCGTCCGAGCCGGCCAGTTTGCCCGCGATCGTCCATTTCCCGGGCACGTCCTGGAAACTGCCGAGCCGGGAGAAGGCGGACCAGACGCGTTGTTGGTTGGCCCGGTTGAAGTGGTAGTTGGCGAATCCGGGCCGCGATTCGATCAGCTCGGCGACCGCGGCGGGCGGCTGCGCGACGCGGCGCGGTTCGGACCCCGGATGGGGGGCGCGCGGTTGGTGCGGCTCGAACTCCCGCTCCTCCTTCTTCTTCCTCGGCGCGTCGTCGTCCGCCGGGCGTTTCTTGGGCAGCGGCGGTTGGCCGGGCGGCATGTCCGGCGCCTGTTCCAGCTTGGCCAGCAGTTCCTCGCGGGCGTGCACGCCGGCCAACCGGACATGGACCTCGTGGATCTCGCCGCCCTGCTGGTAGGTCATCGGCACGCGCCATCCGCGCGGGAAGGTGCCCAGGATGTTCTTGAAGCCGTTGACCGTGGTGACCGGCCGCCCTGCAAATGACAATAGCTGGTCACCATAGCGCAAGCCGCGGCGATAGGCGTCCGATGTCGACAGGATGTCCGAGACGACCACCCGGCCGCGCTCGTCGCTGGCCACGGTCGCGCCGAGTGTCGCGTGATCCACGATCCGGCCGCTGTGCAGGTGGCCGAGGAATTGCCGGATCTGGTTGATCGAGATGGCGTAGCCCACCCCCACGTTGACCCGCCCGCGCTTCTCGAACGAGCCGCGCCCGTTGACGCCGATCAGCCGGCCCTGAGCGTCGAAGAGCGGCCCGCCGGAGTTGCCCGGATTGATCGCCGCGTCCGTCTGGATGCAGTCGGTGTATTCGAGCAAGGTGCCGGCCGGAGGCTGGTAGCGGTGGATGCCCGACACGATCCCGTAGGAGATCGTGGACTGGAAATCGGTCGCCAGCAGGAACGGGTTGCCGATCGCGAAACACCAGTCGCCCACGCGGACTTGGTCGCTGTCGCCCAGTTCGGCGGCCGGGAAATCCTCGCGCCCCAACAGCTTGATCAGCGCGACGTCCCCGGTCGGATCGATGCCGACCAGGACCGCGTCGTAGAGCCGCCCGTCGGCCATGCCGCATCGCAGGTACATGCCGGCCGGCTTGGCGACGTGGTAGTTCGACAGCGCGAACCCGTCGGGCGTGATGACCACGCCCGAGCCGCCGCCGCTCCCGCCCCCATCGAACACGCAGACGGCCGTCTGCAGGGCGCGGGCCATCGCCGCCACACGGGCCTGCTCGGCCTGGAGCACCGCCGCCGGCGGGTCCTGGGCGACCGCCAGGCCCGACAGGCTGGACCATAGCAGGACCACGGCCAGGCAGGATCCATCGGCAAACGATCGCACGCGGTTCATTTCACAACCCTGGCATTGCAGAGATTCAGGTGGTCGGCCACGTCCAACGTCTGGCCGAAATCGACGAGGATCTCCAGGCGGCGCACGCCCTGGATGTCCAGGTCCAGCGGTACCGGCGGATCCGAGCCCGCAATCGTCTGGTGGAACAGCTCCCGGCCGTCGCCCTGGATGGCCAGGAGCACGTTGCCGCGTCCACCCACGCGGCTGTCAATGCCCACGTCGGCCGTCAGCTTGCGGTAGCCTTCCCGCAGGCGGAACACGAGCCGGCTGCGGCTGTGGATGGACAGGCCCTTCTCATACTGCCGGATGTTGTTGCCCTCGCCCAGCCACAGGCCGCTCCCCTCGAAGCTCGCGTCGCGCCGCGGCTCGTACAACTGCCGCGCGCGCCGCTCGGGCAGTCGCGTGGCGATAAACGGCAGACACTCGACCAGCTCATACTCCAGGTCGCTCAGGTAGGTCACGTTGCCGGCCGAGAAATCGCACCGCGTCAACTGCGCCCACGGAATGTCGCAGGTCGCCCCGCCCGTTGTCGTGACGCGCAGCGTCCGGTCCGCCAGCTGGAGCGACTTGGCGCGCCAGACCGATCCGTTCGTCTCCCGCACCTCGCAGACGGCGTCCGGCAGGTCGCTCGCCGCCGCGCGGAAGTAGACAATGCCTTCCAGCTTGGCCCGATTGACCACGATCCGCTGTTCGTTGAACTCGAACTCCACCGCCTCGTCGGTCACGCCGTGCAACACGCCCTCCAGCTGATCGAGCGACGTCTTGCTGCGCCACAGCACGACCATGTCGCCGCTCGCCGAACCGCGGCAGATCTCCTGCCATTGGCCGTCCAACTCGGGCGTGGGAGCGCGGAACCGGACACTGCGGATGTGACGGGTGTCAAGCGTGATGACGCGGTCGTCCAGCCGGATGGCGGCCGTGCGGTCCGCGACCGTGTAGCGCGCCGCACCGAGGCGCGAGCCGTCGGTCAGTTCCACCCAGATCGGCGTCGCCGGCGCTGTGGTGGGCGGGCGGTTGGAGAGCGTGAGCGCCAGCAAGTCGCGCAGGTCGAACGTCACCCGCTGGCCCTCCGCCTCGATCGCCACGTGCTGGTCGTCCAGCGCGACCAGCGCGCCGCTGCGGAGCGGCCCGCTCAGAGTCTCGACCGAGACCTCCAGCGGGGGCTGCTGCTGTTGCTGCTGTTGCTGCTGCTGCTGCTGCTGCGGCGGCTGCTGCGCCGCCGCCTGCAGGCACCAGAATGTACCGATCCAGATGACCCATGCCATATTGGTCACGCCTGTCACGATGGCACCCTCATTCGCCAGTCCCCTCCCGCGCCAGTCTGCGGAAGTACTCCTCGATCACTTCGCGATAATGGGCCGGCAGGTCCTTGCCGATCTGTTGCAATGCCTCCTGGCGCTCGGCGGGCGGTAGGTTGCCCCAGCCGCTCTTGCTGCCGATCTGCCGCGGATCGACCTGGCCCGGCCCCTTGCCCTGCATCGGCAGGCTGTCCTGTGCGGGGTTGGCTGGCTGCAGGTTCCCGGCCAGCCCTCGGCTGCGCTGCTGCTGTTGCTCTTCCGCTTTCTGGATCAGCTTGTCCAGCTTGGCGATCACCTCGTCCTCCTGCTGCCGCACCCGCGTGCCGGCCCGCTTCAACTCCAACCGGCGACGGACCTCGTCCATCATCCGCGAGATTTCGTCGAGCGAGTCCGGTTCGAGCGGCCGGATGTCGGCCTGGATAAGCTGAGCGACCGTCAGGTAGCGGCGCGGGATCCGCTGTGGCTGCTCGAGCAGCAGGGCGGCCAGCGGCAGGCACTGGCGCTTGTCCGGCATGCGATGGTAGGCCGCGCACTGGTAGAACAGCAGGGCGGCCGGATCGACCACGTCGGCCGTGGTGAGCCCCTGCAGCTGTTCGATCGCCTCATCGTAATAGTCGTGCGTGGCCAGCCAGCGGCCGTACGCCAGGCGCAAATTATGGCGGACCAGGGAGGGCTGCTGCTCGTCCCGCAGGATCGGGAAGTCCGGCAGCGACATGACCTGCGAGTCGGTCGTGCGACAGAAGTCGACCACCTGCCGCGCCGCGTCGTCCACCAGGGCCAGCGTCGTCGCCACCTGGTCGAGCAGCGCTTCGGGCGCACGGTCGCCGATCGCCTCGGGCGCCCAGAGGGCCGCGATCTGTGCACGAGTCGGCTCGTCCAGCTGACGGGTGCGGAGATATGCGTCCACCTGCGCTTTCACCTGCGCCGCGTCCGGCACGGACCAGCGGGCCTTCTGCTCCAGGTCCTGGTCGGCAGACGCGGCGCCGGCCGCGACGAGAGCCAGAATTGTCAAGACCAGGCGTCGTGTCATCGGTCATCCCCGTGGAAGAAGCTTCCCGACTGTCCCATCTATCTGTTCTTCCCCAATACGATATCACGTGTAATCTGGTGGATGCGCGCCTGGCGCTGGCCCAGTTCCCCGAGGGCTTGGCGGAGGTCGTCATGCACGGCCTGCCCGACCGGGTCGTCGGCGTCATCCAGGAGTCTGGAGTAGCGTTGGGTACGGAGGTTCACGCGCAGCTGCAGCGACCGGATCATCTTCAGTTCGGCCAGCATGTCGACCAGCGGCTGCTGGCCCAGTTCACCCGGCGGACCCGGTTGTGGGGGCCGCGATTCGTCCAGCTCCTGCTGCGCCTTCTGGAAGGCGGCGATCATCTCTTCCAGGCTGGAAATGATCTCCTGCTCCAGCTCCTGAGTGATCGTGCCGACCTTGGACTCGGCCAGCCGGTCGCTGACCGTCTCCATATCGTCGCGGATCTGCTCGACCACTTCCGGGAAGGCGACCGAGGAGCCTTCTTCGCGGAGCAAGGTCAGGCAGCGGTCCGCCTGCCCTGCGACCTTGCGTTGGTCGAACGCCAGCTTCCCGGCCTTGATATCCATGTCGCGCCCGCGCTGGTCTTCAGGCGTCTGGTCCAAGCGGGCCGTGGCTTCCTGGATCTTGATTTCCGCCTCGAGCATCTGGCGGAATCGGCCTTCGAGCAGGGCGAGGACGCGCTGCATCTCCTCTTCACGCAGTTGCCGCAGCACCTCTTCGAGCTGGGCGACGGCCTCCTGCAGCTTCTGCAGCGCCTCGCGCTGGTTCTCCAGCGATTCGGAGCGCTGAGCCTCCTCCAACTGCCGCTGCGCCTCACGCATCTTCTGTTCGGCTTCGCGCACGCGCTGACGGGCCGGCGATGGTTCGTCCGGGCCGACCTGCGGCGGGGAGGATGACGGAGCCTGCGCGTCGTCCGGCGGCGGCGATCCGGGTGCCGGTTGCCCGGGCGTGTCGGGTGCGGGTTGCCCGGGCGTATCGGGTGCGGGTTGCTCGCCGGACGGCCGGCTCTCGGGCGTCTCGCCTGGCGGCGGCCGGTCTTCTTCCTGTTCCAGTTGCCGGGCCAGTTCGCCCGTGCGATCGGCGACTCGGGATTGTTTGTCGGCCAGTTCCCGCGGGTCCGCCTCGCCTTCCGTCTGGCCGATCACGCCGCGCTGCAGGCGCTGCAGGCGCTGGAGTTCCTTGATGTGGTCCTTCAGCCGCTGCGATTCGGTCTTGAGCCGGTCCGAGCGATCTTCGCTCATCAGGAGCTGCAGCAGTTCCTGGAGGTCCTTGCGCGCGGTCTCCTGGCCGTCCAGCGCCCGCTTGTACTGCTTCTGGGCGAGGAAGGCGACGATGGCTTCCAGCTGTGACTGGGTCAGGCGGTCTTTGGACTGCTTGTAGGCTTGTTTGAGCAGCGCGGCGCGGCGCGGGTTGGACGCCGCTTCGTAATCGGCCATCTTGAAGATCAGGTCTTCCAGGCGGCGGTATCGGGCCGCGACTTGATCCTGCTCGGCCGAGAGCGTATCGGTGGGCGCCGACTCGGAGGACGCGGCGGGCGCGCGATCGTCCGGCACCGGGTGGGGCGAGGCCGCCTCCTGGGCGGCCGCCGTCCAGGCCACGCCGCTCCAGAGGATCAAGCACAGCGGCCAGCCGCGCATGGGTCGTGTGGTGCGTCCGGGCATGGTGGGTGGTCTCCTGGTCGGCTCACTTGAGCAGTTCGAGCGCCTCGTCGGTTTGCGCTTTCTTCGTCTTGTCGATCAGCTGCTGCTGGTCTTCGATCAGCGAGCGCACGATGTTCATCAGTTCGTTGAAGGTTTCCAGTTCCAGCATCTTCTGCAGGACTCGGTCCAGCTCCAGCAGGATCTGGTCGGCCTGCTGCACGGCCGCGTCGACGGCCTGGTCGCTGGCGACGGGGTCTGCCAGTTTCTGTTCCAGGTCCTTCAGATCCGCCTCGAGCTGCGGGAACAGCGTCTGCCCGATCCGCCGCAGCGGGTCGGCGATCTGCTCCTGGAGTCGGACCTTGCGGTCCTCGGAGTCCACGCGGTTATTGATCAATTCTTCGCGGATATCGTCGAACGAGGCAGCCACCCCGAGCACTTCCTGGGCCGATTTCTGGCTCTGCACCATCGCGCGCTGCGTGCGCAAGGCGCGGAGCGACTGTTCCCGTTGCTCGGCGCGCTCCGGCGCCTGGTCGGCCGGCACCTGGGCTCCGGGCGGGGCATCCGCCGCATCCAGGTTGTCTTCCAGGTCCGTCGCGCGCGTGCCGGCCGCCGCGCGCTTCACCCGGCTGACCGAATCACGCATCTCGCCCAGTTCGTCGATGATCTGTTCCAGCCGGCGCCGCAGGCCCAGTTCGCGACGTTCCAGCATGGCCAGCAGCTGATCGGGAGTGACCACGTCCAGCTGGTATCGATCGCCGCTGCCGACGTTTGGGGCGGCGGACAGGTCGCACTTGTCGGACGCCATGAGCGTGACCGCCAGCTTGTCTTTCGGTTGGAGGACCAGCAGGGGGTCGGCCGCCCGCCGCGCTCGGAGGTCCAGCGCTGCGCTGACCTGGCCCGTCTCGGCCAGGTCGAACGGGAAGCGCACGGGCTCATGGTCGTTGATCACCACATCGAACCAGGCCGTGTCCACCTCGTAATCATCGGTGATCTTGCCCTGGGCGGGGAGCACCGCGTCGGGCGTGATGGCCGTGCCGATCCCGCGCAAGGTCGCGGCGACGACCGGCGGCTGGTCTTCGATGCCGGCAATGAGCACGCGGATGGGCGGGTCGCTGGTGACGCCGTCCGTGTCGTGCAGGGTGAACTCGAGCGCCAGGTCGCCGGTGAGCTTCTCGATGACGTACTCGATCTCCCGCGGATCGCCGCCGCGGCCGGCGATCTCCTGAACGGCCGCCTGCGGGGCCTGCGGATCACGGATCTCGACGCGCGTCAGGTCCTTGTTGGTCCGGGCGTGCAGCGTGATCCGGGTCCCGTTGGGCAGTTGCGTCCCGCTGGCCAGGTCCACCGTCCGCGGCAGCCAGGACGAGAGCCGTTCGTCCACCATGTACGGCGGGAAGACGCACTCGAGCCGGGTCTGGACGATCGCCGGGCTCGGCACGACGGTCAGCCGGTAGTCGCGGACGCGGTGGTCGTAGCCACGCACGTCGAACGCCATGGAGGACAGGATTCCGCGGAGCGGTTTCCCGTCGAAGGTGTAGGTCTGGTAGCCGTCCCGGATGCGTCCGAGCTTCTGCATGTTCACGCTGCCCCGGTCGCCTTCCTCGGTCTGGTAGTAGACCGTACAGTATTCGGGGATGACCTTGGTCGCATCGGCCTGGACGCGCAGCAGCGTGCTGGTGCCCTTGGCCACCTTGATTTCGCGGTTCGCATCGAACGGTATCAACTCGGACCAGGTGACGGCGCCGTCGGACGCGGCCGTATGCTCGATCTGGACGCCGACCACCTGGATCTGCGTGGCCCGCGGCCACGGCCGGTCGCCCAGCAGGTAGAGGCGTTCGGCCCAGATCAGCACCGCCTGCGCGTTCCACGCGTAGAGCAGGCCGATCGGCGCCAGCACGGCCAGGGCCAGCGCCGCCTTGGTCAGCAGGGGCGCGAGCCGCAACACCTCGCCGACCCGCACGCCCCGCGCCTGGGCACTCGCCTCGCGGCCCGTGCGGCGCAGCATCTCCCGGCTGAACTCCCGCGCATGATCCGGGCGCTGCGACAGCTCCACGGTCGTGACCAACCCGTCGCGGAAACGGCGGAAGCGGCGTTCCAGCAGGATCGCCATGCTCGGGTCGGACAGGCGGGCGAAGGCGCGCAGGAAGACCCACCGGTAGAGCAGGTACGCCAGGGTGCCGACGATGACGGCCAGCAGCACCAGGCGCGCGCCGCGCGGCATCTCGCCGGCACCCATCAGCACCGGCAGGTAGTCGATCGCCAGTCCGACCCAGAAGGTGGCGCCGAGCCACAGCAGCGCCAACGCCATCCCCTCGATCCAGACGTAGACCCGGATGCGCCGGCGCAGCCGGGCCAGCAGCAACCGGAGGTCAGCGCTCAAGCTCGGCATGTCAGCAGGTGTGGCCATGATTGTGCGTCCGGTATGGATGTCACCTATTGTCGTTTGTCCCGCCGCGCAAGACGACCCTCACGCGAGCCGGTTCAATCGGCGGATCAGCCATTCCAGGCACAACACGCCGACAATCAATACCATGAGCCAGCCCATGAGCCGCTCGTCAAACACCTTGTCCACCGTCTCGGGCAGGTACAGGACCTGGTCGTTCGGTTCCAGCGTCGCGGCGAGCGCCGCGCGCTGCGCACCGCCGCGGGCCATCGCAGCGTCGAACCCGAGGTACAAGGCGCCGCCGGTGGTCTGGGCGAGCGATTTGAGCAGCGCGTCGTTGCGCTGCGGCCGCTCCAGCTCCAGGGCGGGCACGCGCACCCGCACGTCGGCCGAGAGCAGTTCGTCCTCGCCGCTGTCCGGCGGCGTCAGCTCGATGCGGTAGTCGCCCGGCACCAGACCCGTGAACTGGGCCTCGTACATGCCCTCCCGCGCCGCGTCCCGGATCTTGCGCAGCGAGAGCCCGACACGCTGCCCGTCCGGCTGCCAGAGGATGGCGGCGACCGAGTCGGCCGTCAACGCCTGGTGCTGGGCGTCCGACAGCACGGCGCGCACCGTCACCGGGTCGCCCAGCAGGCAGCGGTCCCGGTCGACCAGCAGGACGCCGCGGCTCGAATCGCGCAGCAGCCGCCCCTGCGAAACCCACCGGATCAGCTTGGTGTAATACGTTTCGAAGTAGCGCGGATCCACGGCTCGCAAGCGCCAGATCTCGCCGCTGGCCTGGAAGAACACGCGGCCGGCCCCGTAGAAGTGCGCGGCGGCATAGATCGGCAGTTCGCCGTCGATCGACGTCTCGGGGTTCGAAAAACGCGCGTACACCCGAGCGCCCGGCTTGGGGTCCTTGACCGAATAATACCCGTACACCCCTTCAAACGACTGCCAGGCCGCTTCGCTGTCGGTCGCGTCATCCTCGAGCCAGAGGAACTCGGCGTCCAGCCCGTCGCGGGTGAAGTTGAGCGGCCAGGGGGCGTCGCCGCCGAAACGGCCCAGGCTGAGGTTCGGCGAGCCCTGGCTGTAGAAGACGACTGGATAGAGCGCCTTGATCGTGTCGATGCGCGGGTCGCGGCCGCGCCGCATCCCGGCCCACTCGGGCGTGCAGACCGGCCCGGCCACCACGATCAACCCGCCCGCCTGCTCCGCCACCCAGCGGTCGAGCAGCTCGATCTGCAGTTCGTCGAACTTCAGCCAGTCCGGGTCGAACGCCACGATGGCGTCATATTGGAACAGCTCGTCGGGCGTCCCGGGGAACTCGTCCAGGATCCTGGCCGCCTCCTGCGAGGCGCCCGCGCCGCCGGTCTGCAGCAGCACGTCGACCACGGTGTCCCCGTCGCGGTACAACTGGTTGCGCAGGAACTGGTACTCGCGGCTCGGGCCGCCCGCGATGAGCAACACGTGCGATTTCCGCTCGACGATCCGCACGCGGGCGATCTTCAGGTTGTCGCGTGGTTCCAGGTCCTCCTCCGGCGGCACCACCAGCAGGATGTACTGGCGCGTACCCGTCTCCTGCGGCGTGACCTCGAACTTGAGCGTGACGATCTCGCCGTCTCCGGCCAACCGCACGGCCTGCTCCTCTTCGAAGGTCGCCTTGTCGCCCAACGGTTCGTGCTCGTCGAGGCGCACGTCGCCCGGCGCCGACAGCAGCTGGACCTTCACCAGGCGCCCGCGCAGGCCGTACGCCTGGAGGTACCCGGTGAGCGGGAATTTGTCGCCCGGATACACGCGCTTGGGCGCTTCCAGATCCACCACCCGCGCATTGACCGGCTGGCGGTCGCTCCCCAGGCCGATCGGGAAGACGGGGATCCCGGCGCCTTGGGCCACCTTCGCCGCCACGTCGCAGTCGATGCCCATGTTGCTGCCGCCGTCGGTCGCCACCACGATGCCGGCCAAGGACCCGCCGCGTTCCTTGGCCACGATCGCCCGGATGGCGTCGCCCAGCCGGGTGGCCGTGCCGCGCGGCGCCAGCGCCTGGTGCCAGTCGACGGCGCTCGGCCCGAGTGCGGCGGCGGACGCGTCCAGGCCCCGCTCGACCGCCGGCCGCGCGGCCAGCTCCGCACGCACTTGCGCCTCGAAGTCCGGTTGGGTCCACCCCACCAACGCGTGCCACGGGAGCTCCGGTGACCGCAGGCTGGCCGTGGCCAGCGTGATTCCCGCGGCGGCCAGCGTCACCATGCTGAGCGGCAGCGCCAGGGAGGTCGCCTCGCGCCACCGGGGCCGGCGACCGAGTACGCCGTAGAGGAGCAGCGCCAGGAGCGAGATGCCCAGCAGCCCCGCGGCGACACCGGCCGTCCGACGCGCGGCGTGCAGCGCCAAGCGACGTGCCGCCACCAGCTCCTGAGTCGCGTCCACGCTGGGCGATTCGGCCGCCGTGCGGCGGAAAAACGCCACCTGAGCCGGCTCCGCTTGATCGCTGAACTGATAGACCACCAGATCGTGCTTCGCACGGAGCTGTTCGATCAGCGCCTCGCCACGCAGCTCCGCGATCACCTGCTCGATGCGACTCGGCGCGGTCGATTGGGACCCGGACCCCGACCCGGACGCCGCGGCCGCCGCCGCGTCGCGCAGCGCCATGCTCTGGCTCGTGTCGATCAGCAGCACGGCGCGCGAGGCCTTGATCTCGCGATCCTCCGTCCGCTTCTCCAGGTCCAGGAAGAAGAACGCGATCCCGCCCAGCGCCAGCAGTCGCAGCGCGGTCAACGACCAGCGAACGCCGCGGCTCAGCTCGCGGCCGTCGCGCTGGTACATCATGACCACGTGGGCGGCCAGCGCCGCGCAGACGGCGATCAGCAGCAACCCGTGCCACCATTCGGACATGGATTGCAGGCGTGCAAACCGGTAGGAAACGTGGCTGGCGCTCTCCGCCAGCAGGTACCAGGTCGGCCTCACGGGCGCGCTCCTCGCACAGGCAGGTCGGTGTCGGGCGCCGCGGCGGCCCGCGCAGGGTCGTCCGCCGCACGGTCGGCGTCGCGCCGGGCCCGCGCGGACTCGCGGTCCGCCGCGTTCTGCTCCCGCAACTGGCGGATCGTGGCCCGGTGGCCCGGGCGCCCCAGGCGGACCAGCTGGGTGCCGCGATGGGCGTGGAAACTGTTGAAGTAGGCCAGCACTTGTTCTCCCACCAGGAGGAGGACCAGCAGGGTCATCAGCAACAGGCTCTGGTTGAACCCGGACTGCTCGATGGCGGCCGACTCGTACTGGTCCGCATAACCTACGTCGACGTGCACGGGATCCAGGCGGGCGATCAGGTCCTGGGTCGGTGTCTGGGTGAGGTCCCCTTCACGCGGCTCGACGTTGATCGCGAACCGGTCGGCCTGGACCGACCCGTCCAGGCGGCGGAGCCAGAGCTCGTAGATGCCTGCCCGGTCCGTCTCCTGCGGCGCGATCTGGGCCACCAGTTGGCGCGCGTCGGTGGCCAGCGCGCCCGCTGCGCGCTCGAGCACCAGCGGCGCGCCGGGATCGCGGGTCGGCAGGAACGCGCGCACGTCCGACCGGTACTGTTCGGGCGAGAGCGGCACCAGGATGGCATCGCCCACCGTGCGCGCGTCGGTCGCGCGGCGCGCGAATCCGAGGTACGACTGCAGGCGGAGCGCGATCAGGACGTTCGGGCCGAGGACCATGTCGTTCCAGTATGGGGCGTAGGTGGTCAGGAAGGCGATCACGCGTCCCGCGCCCAGCCGCTTCTCGACGACCAGCGGCGCGTGATTGCGCAAGCGGGCCAGCACCCGCACGCCGGAACTCGGGTCCAGCATCCAATCAGCGGGAGGGCGCAGGAACCGCTCGACATGCATCGTGCGGACCAGCGGGTTCTGGCCCAGGATCAGCTCCTGGAACACCGGGTGGTCGGTGGCCTCCACTTCGACGTCCGGCGCGCCGCCCGACCCTTCGGCGATCAGCAGGTCGTCGCGCGCCAGGGGGACCGGCAGCAGGCCGGCACCGTCCCGGTAAAGCTCTTGCTGGTAGACGCCGATGTTCACCTGCGGCCCGACGAACAGGGCCAGTCCGCCGCCGGCTCGCACATAGGCTTCCAGGTTCTCCCGGGCGCGGTCGTCCAGCCGCTCGACGTCGCACAGGTAGATCGCGGTGTAGCGGTTGAGCGACTCCGGGCTGACGTCCCGCAGGAACGTGACGGGCTGGATGTCCGGCCGCACGCCGGTCCGGGCGCGCTGTCCCGGCTCGAAGATCGCCTGCACATAGAAGGCGTTGCGTTGGTCCGGATCACCGTCGATCACCAGCAGCGTCTCCTCCTCGGGGAAGTCGATCACGCACCAGCGCCGATTGTCGGCGGTCACCGCATCGTCGGGCAGCGCGGCTTCCACCACGTGCTGGCCGGCTTCCGGGAAGTAGACCTGCACGCGCTGGGTGACCGTCTCGCCCGGCTCCAGCCGCTGGATCTCGATGGTCGGCGCCTCGTCCGACCGGGCTTGGGCGGGCAGGGCCGCGCCGTCGGCCGCCGGGGGCGCGTACAGGAGCGTGCGGACCTGCAGCGGCACCTTCTCGACCGCCCGGTCGCTGTAGTTCGTCACGTGGACGTTCACGAACAGGGGTACCCCCGAGGCGCGTGTTTCGTCGGCCGGGCGCAGGTCGGTGATGGCCAGGTTGGCGTGCCGGGCGCGGACGCAGTTGACCAGCCGGATCTGGACGCCCTGCTTCTGGAGTTCGTTGAGCAGCTCGCGGAGTTCGCGGGGGTTGTCCCAGTCTTTGTCGCGGAAATCGGAGACCAGGTAGAGAATCCGCTGTTCGTTGTCGTTCTGGGCGATCAGGCGGCGCAGGACGCGCAGCGCGGCCTCCGGCCCAAACGGCAGCTCGGTCGCGTGGATCTCCGTGCGGAGCGCTTCCAACCGCCGGGGGAACTCGGAGTCCACATCCTCGGCGTTCAGGTCGGCGACGGAGGCGAAGTGCGGCGAGTCGGGATCGGACAGGCCGGCGGCCCAGGCTTTCGAGAAGCGCACCAGCGTGAAGCGCTGGCGCAGTTCCTGCCGCGCCGCCTCGACGCCCAGCTCGCGCACGAACTGGAGCGCCTGCTCCATGGCCTCCATGCCGCCGGCCCGGTCCGACATCGACATGCTGTCATCGAGCGCGACGTAATGGTGCGTGCGCGTGCTGCCGAACAGGCCCTCGTAGCGGCGCTGCGTGACGAGCTGGGCGAGCATGGCCACGAGCAGCGCGACGGCGGCCATGCGGGCCAGCAGCAGGATGAGCTGCCGGAGCCACACCCACTTGCGATGCTTCTGGTAGCTCTGCAGCAGGAACTCCATCGCCGCCCAGCGGACCCGGCGGTGCCGCAGCATGTTGATCAGGTGGATCAACAGCGGCAACAAGGCCAGGAGGAAGCCGGCGGTGAGGGCGGGGTAGAGGAACTGCATGGGAGCTCGCACGGGTCAATGGATCAGTTTCGGTGGTGCATGCCCAGCCGATTGCTCAGGTAGGCGGCCAGCGCGGCGTCCAGCGGCTCGCTGGTCCGCAACAGCGCGTAGTCGATCATGTGCCGGGCGCAATCCAGGCGCATCGCATCGAGGAACGTGCGGATGGCGGCCAGGTATCCTTCCCGCAGCGCGCGCGGATTGCAGTTCAAGTAGTCCGGCGACTCCAGCCCTTCGAACCGGGTCGGGCCGGCGAAGGGGAAGTCGAGTTCGTCGTCGTCCAGGACGTGGAAGACCAGCAGGTCGTGGCCGCGCTGGCGGAGCAGGCGGAGGCCGCGGAGCGTGCCCGCCTGGTCGGCCAGGAGGTCGGAGAACACGATCATCATGCCGCGCCGCGGCGTGCTCTCCGCCACCTGCCGGAAGATGCTGTACATGTCGGTCTTGTCGCGCGGCCGGCTCACCTCCAACGCGTCGACCACCGACAGCAGGTGGTTCCGTTTGCTGCGGACGGGCACCTGCGCGCGCACCCGTTCGTCGAACGCGAAGCATCCGACGGCGTCGTTCTGCTTGAGCACCAGGTAGGCGAGGCTGGCGGCCAGCGTGCAGGCGTACTCGTACTTGGTCAACGCCCCGCTGCCGTACGCCATGCTGTGGGAGACGTCGACCAGCAGCGTGCAGCGCACGTTCGTGTCTTCCTCGAACTGCTTGACATAGAACCGGTCCTGCCGCGCCCAGACCTTCCAGTCCACGTGGCGCAGGTCGTCGCCCGGCGCGTACTCGCGATGCTGCCGGAACTCCACCGACTGGCCGAAGTACGGGCTGCGATGCATCCCCGACAGGAACCCCTCGACGATGTGCCGCGCGCGCAGTTCCAGCCGGGCGATCCGCTTGATGGCTTCAGGATGCAAAAATCTTCTTGAATCGGGCATCGCTCGTCAGCTCGTCTTCCTGGGTGGGGGTAATCGCGACCAGCCGCTGAATGATCTCGTCCGCGGTCACGCCGTCGCTTTCCGCCGCGAAGTTGACGACCATGCGGTGCCGGAGCGCCGGGCCGGCCAGCGCTTGGATGTCGTCGGTCGCCACGTGGGTGCGGCCGTGCAGCAGCGCGCGGGCCTTGCCGCCCAGGACTAGGTATTGTACGGCGCGCGGGCCGGCGCCCCACGCCACCATCTCCTGCACGAAGTCCGGCGCGCCGGGCGCGCCGACACGCGTCTGACGCACCAGCGCCAGCGCGTAGCGGATGACGTGGTCCGTGACCGGGACCTGCCGCACCGTCTGCTGCAGGTCCAGGATCTCCTCGGCGGTCAGCACCGGCTGCACCCGGTCGGTCTGCACGGTCGTCGTGCGGCGCGCGACTTCGAACTCCTCCTGGAAGCTCGGGTAGTCCACGTACACCTTGAACATGAACCGGTCCTGCTGGGCTTCCGGCAGCGGGTAGGTGCCCTCCTGCTCGATCGGATTCTGGGTGGCCAGGACGAAGAACGGGTCGGCCAGCGGGTGCCGCACGCGCCCGACGGTGACCTGGCGCTCCTGCATCGCCTCGAGCAGGGCGGCTTGGGTCTTGGGCGGCGTCCGGTTGATCTCGTCGGCGAGGATCGTGTGCGAGAACAGCGGGCCTTCCAGGAACCGCCGCTCGCGCGTGCCCGTGGCCCGGTTCTCCTCGATGATCTCGGTGCCCGTGATGTCGGCGGGCATCAAGTCCGGCGTGAACTGGATGCGGCTGAAGGTCAGATTGAGGGTCCGGGAGAGCGTGCTGATCATCAGCGTCTTGGCCAACCCGGGCACGCCTTCCAGCAGGCAGTGCCCGCGGCTGAACAGGCAGATGAGCAGTTCGTCGATGACCTGCTGCTGGCCGACGATCGTGTGGGACAACTGCCCCAGGATCTTCTCGCGCGCCTCGCCCAGCTTGCGAACGGCGCTCGAATCCAGGCTCGCCCCCTCGGATGCGTGATCGGTCATGAAACTCTCCTCGTGCGGGTTGCTCAGGGGATGATGCAGGCGGTGATTATTCCTTCGGCGGGGCTGCGGGCCCGTCGGGCGATGCAGGCCCCGCGCGCTGCGGCGCCTCGCCCTCGGGCGCCTTCGGCTTGGCAATCGCGTCCAGGATGCCGCGGGCGACCTTGCCGACCTGCTCGATGGCCGTCGGCCGGGCCGGCGGTGCCAGGAATTGGACGGGCGGCTGCTTCTCGAACGGCTCGTCGGTAAACCGCAGCGTCAGCTGCTTCGTGTTGGAATTGATCGTCAGCGTATGGTCGGCCGGCTGCGCGGTGATCGCATAGGTCCGGATCATCGCCAGGTCTTCTTCGTACAGCAGTTGGCGGCCGTCGCGTCTGTCCAGGCACAGCGCGGATCCCTTGACGGCCGGGCGCGGCGCGTCCTCGGCGCCCGTCGACTGCGAGTTCTGCAGGAACACGAGGGCCGGCGATTCGGCCGGCTGGTCCAGCGGACAGCACACGCGGGCCACTTGGGCGGCCGCGGGCCACTGCGGCCGGCCGGTCTGCATATCGAGCGCGTAAATGCACCCGTTGATCTCGGGGCACAGGTCCGACCCGAGCGGCGTCGCCGGGCGGTAACGCGTCATGCTGTCCTCGTCCGCCGCCTGGCGGCTGGCCAGCACGATGCAGGTGTCGCGGCTGGGAATCACATACAGACGGGCCAACTGCGGCTCGCGGGCCAGTTGCGTGGTGAATCGCAGCGTCCCGTCCGCCAGGTTGATCACCGTGAACGCCCCGGACAGCTCGTAGACCGCCAGCGCGTCGCGGCCCAGTAACGCACACTGGGCGCCGGCCGTGAACCGGTGCTGCCAGAGATCAGTACCGGTCCAGGCGTCGAACCAGCGCACGGCGATCCGGTCACCCGCCAGCCCCACGTACAGCACCGATCGGCCGACCGTGATCCAGCGGCTCTGCCGGGATCCGACAAAGCGCCGCCCCAGCTCCTTGCCGTCCGACGCGCGGAGCACCAGCGCATCCTCCAGGTTCGGAGACGCGACGAACAGATACTCCTGATCGCCGAATAGGTCCGAACCGGGCTCGATCCCGCTGCGGGTCCAGATCACGTCGCCGGTCAACGGCTCGACGCACAACAGCTCCTGGGACTTCTGATAGAAGAACCCCGCGGAGGTGATCGGGCCGATCGAGCCGACGGGGCGCAGGTTCTGGGCCAGCACGTACCGAGTGGGCCCCCAGGGGCGCGTGATCGCGTGAGCCGACACTTGCGGCAGACCGATCGACCCGAGCACCGAGCCCGTCAGATCGTCTCGCCACTGGATGGGGCTGTCGACCTCCGACCCCGACAGGCTCTTGAACGTGTCGATGGCCAGCACGTCGCTCCCCACGCAGGCGATGACCAGATGGCCCTCCGCGGCCGCCGTGCCGGCCGGCGCATTGATGTTCGGCAACGTCACGTTGTTGACGTCAGCGATCGATACCTGGGTCCGCGTATGACCAAGCCCGTCCCGGATCAGGACCGCATTGAGCTGGCGGTTGTAGACCAGCGAAGCGTCCTCGGGGAACGGTCCGCTCACGTCGATCAGCGGGACCGCGAAGTTGTACTGGTAGCTCTGGAACGTGTTGCGCGATTGGATCGACACGTCGACCTTGCCGTAGGGCCAGGCCGTGCCGGCCCCGGCGGCCCGGCGCAGTTGCGGGTCGGCCAAGGCGGCGTCCGCCACCGCCTGGCCGGTCTGCGAGTCCTGAACCGCGACGTCCGGCCACTGCCGCGCCAGGCGCTCGTAACAACCGACGGCTTCCGGCAGGTGGCCGCTGGCATGGAGCAGCCTGGCAAGCCACGCGGTGGCTTGGGCGGCCGTCGCCGGGTCGCTCGACTCCTGCAGCGGGACCAAGGCCAGCTCGGCCGCCAGGCACTCGTTGCGCTCCAGCAGCAGGCGGGCCAGTTGGAATTGGACCGGCATGGCCAGCGGGTGGGGCGAGAAGCAGTGGAGGAACCGCCGCAGGTCGGGCACCGAGACCTGCTGCGAGACGGCCTCATAGCGGGCCGCTACGGCCGCGTCGATCCGTTGGCGCAGCGGACCGTCGGCCATGCTCAGGACCTCGCCCAGATTCACGGCGATCCACCGATCCAGGCGCACCCGCCAGTTGGCGTCCAACTGCACCAGCCCGTCGCGATAGACCTCGCTGCCCACGGCCGGCGTGGCGGTCGCCAGCGCGGTCAGCTTCAGGAGGTAGTCAACCGACTCGTCCAGCGCGCCGACGCCGCGCAGGCCGGTGGTCATCACGCGGTAGAACTCGACCCGCTGGGCCGGCTGGTCGATGAGCGCCTCGAGTTCCGCGGCGTACGGCCGGTAGTGGGCGAAGTCGGCGGCCAGGGCCGACATGAGCGTGCGGACCAGCGACGCCCGGACCGCGTCCTGCGGGGCGATCCGGTAGGCCCGCCGCAACACCTCCAGGGCCTCGTGCTGCGCGCCGTCGGCCAGCAGCAGGTCGGCACGGTGCGTCAGCGCCCAGACATCGTCGGGGTCGTCTTTCAGCCGATCGGCCACCACCGCGCGCAACGGGTCGGCCTGATAGTACGCGGACAGCCACTGGACGCTCTGCGAGATGATCTGGTCGCGGTACGCCACCAGGTTGCCCAGCGGCTCGTCGGTCCGCATGTCGGCCGCGATCTGGCCGGTCGTGATGTCGATTTTCAGCAGGTGTCCGGTGGTGGTGGGCAGGAAATACGCCGAGCCGGTCCGCAGGCCGCGACCGCTGGGCATGCCCTCTGGCAGCGCCTGGGTCCAGATGGTCGCGCCGCTGGCGAGCGAGATGGCCTGCACGCGGTCGGCGCCGACCAGGACGGCCTGCTCGCCCGTTGCGCAGGCGGTAAAGAGCAGGCCGCTGCGCGGCTGGGGGTCCCAGAGCGGCCGGCCGGTCAGCAGGTCGAGGCAGTGGATCTGGTCGGACTCCACGGGCGTGACCAGCACGCGCCCGTCCACGATCGTGACCGTCGCGTCCGCCCAGCGCTCGCCCAGCGGCCGCGTCTGGTAGATGTTCATGGTGACCCGGTGCGTGCCCGGCGCGTGCGCGTAGCGATAGCCCCACAACAGGGACCGGGACGCGATATCCACGGCGACGACCGCGCCGGCCGATGTCGGGCAGACGAGCACGCCGTCGGAGAACGACGGCGACGCGCCGGCCGCGCGGCGCGTCGGATCGGACATGATCTCCCGTTGATCCACGTGCGCCAGCTGCTGTGCCCAGGACAGGCGTCCGGTGGCCGCGTCGAGCACGACGAGCCGGATCTCGCTGTTGATTTCCGCCAACACGTACAGCTGCCCCAGCAAGGGGAGCGGAGGCCCGAGGAAATACGCGCCGGCCAACTGCGGCTCGTCGGTCCCATCCTCATCGCCCACGATCCACTGCAGCTTGCCCTCGGTGGCGATGTCCAGGGCGACCAGCTTGTTCGTCTCGCCGGAGCCGTCCGGACGTTGCCGGCCGAACGGGAGCACGCGGGTTGTCAGCGACGGCAGGTCGGACGCCACCCGCCAGAGCAGAAAGACCCGCCGCCCGTCACTGCTCATCTGCCCGTACGGCGCGTCGTCCCACACCCGCTGCGTCAACTCGGCCGCGTACGGGTCGGGGATCCGGCTGTCCGGGCGGAACTGATCGCTCTGCAGCACCGTCGTGTTCGCGTCCTCGGACCAGGGGAACGCCCAGATGTGCTTGCCGGTCTTCATGTCGATGGCCAGCAACTGCTGCGGCGTCCGCAGCAGGATGACGTTGTCGACGGCCAGCGGCTCCAAGGTCGGGATGGCCGGGACCCCTTCGTCGCGGAACTTGCCGGACTGCTGCAGCAGCAGGTTCTCGTCGCTCGGATGGTTGAAGACGCGCACGCGCCAGCGCACCATGGCCAGCGGCAATCCGGCTCGGCTCTCGGCGTTCCGGGCCGGGTTGCCGCGGTGCAGCACCCACTCCGCCGCCTCGGCCGCGAGGGGAACCTCCAAGGGTCCGACGAGCTGTTCCAGCCGGCCGAGCGCGCCGGCTTCGTCCTGAAATAGTGACACTTGCGTGTCACCAATGCGGAGCGTGGCCTGCGGGTGGCTCGCCTGGAGCTGCGCCAGCGTCTCCCGCGCCCGGTCCGGCATGCCGGCCAGCAGCCAGCAGGTGGCCAGCAGCACCGACAACTCCGGCTCGTACTGCCGCGCCGCACGCGGGCTGGCCACCAGCCGTTCGAAGCGCAGCGCGGCGGCCAGCGGGCGGCCCTGGTCGAGATAGTAGCGCCCGATGAGCATCGTGGCCTCGTAGCCGGCCGACGTGTGGAAGTACCGCCGCGTCACCTCGACCAGCGCCGGCAGGTCGCGCGCGTCCAGCGCCCGGTCCAACAACTGCCGCGCGTCGGCGCCGAACTTCAGTTCGTACAGCTCGCGACCCTTGTCCGGCATGGACCCCAACAGCCGCTGCGCTTCTGATTTCAGGCTCGTCTGCGTCCCGCCCGTCTCCGAGTCGGCCAGGAAATAGTCCTGTTCGCTCGCCCCACCCGCACCGTCGCCGCCCGCCCCGGGCTCGGCCAACAACTGGCCCAACAGATCGACCGCCTCGCTCAGCTGCTCCTCCTCCAACGCCTTGGCCGCGCGCGACAACTGCTGCCGCAAACCCCGCGGCGCCGGCAGGAAAATGTCCGCCGGCTCCTCCGCCTGCCGTCGCCCCGGCAGGATCATCTGACCCGACAGATCGCCCGCGCCCAGGATGACAAGCAGGCCCGCACAGAGCCACAGACACAAAAACGGTCGAACTCGGCCAGTCATCGTCCCATCCCAGCAGTGCGCTTCCCAGGACCGCGGCCGGACAATGTGCAGGACACTGCCAGAACGCCCGACCGCCGGCGCGACGGGCCCTACGAGTCCCGTAGCCAGGGAAACCTTAAGAATAACGTAACTTCAAATTCGTGAATATCTTATAGAAGTGCACCCACGCGGGCAACGTGATCGCATCCGGGCGCGGACCACAGCGAATGTGCCGACCTTCCCGCCGCCCCTCGCCCGCAGACCGTACCGCTCGCGAAAGCCACGGAACCGGGGAAATGGAGGTGCAAATGGGTGGAATTCGCGGTTTTTGCCGGGTTTTCTGGATACTTAGGCTTGAAATTCTGGGACGACAGTATCTAATCATCGCGTTCCGCAGTGCGGACGGACGTAAATGTATGGCACCAGGTTACCTCACAAGGAGGGTCACGAGCCATGGCGAAAGCCTCAGCAAAGCCACCGACAAAGACCGAGATCATCTCCAACATCGCTCGCGCGGCCGACTTGTCCAAGAAGCAAGTCGCGGCCGTGTTCGACGCGCTGGCTGCCGAAATCAAGAAGTCGGTCGGCAAGCGCGGCGGCGCGGGACAGTTCACCGTGCCCGGACTGTGCAAGATCGTCGTAGTCCGCAAGCCCGCGACGAAAGAGCACAAGGGGATCAACCCCTTCACCAAAGAGGAGACGATCTTCAAAGCCAAGCCGGCACGCAATGTGATCAAGATCCGCGCGCTCAAGGCGCTCAAAGACATGGTCTGATGACCGTGGTCTGATGGCCGGCCGCGGAACGCGGACTCGCACCCTGCGGCCATCCTGTACAGGCTCGTCAACCGCCCGGGCCGCGCGCCCCAGGCGGTTGACGAGCTGTGGTTAGCTTACCGACACACCGTGCCGACGCGGCGGCCGCAGCATCAGGGCGATGCCGGCCGCGATCAGACAGCTCAGGCCGGCGATGACAAAAGGCGTGAGCCAGACGGCCGGATCGACACTGCCGCCCGCCGCCACCGCCTCCCTGGCGCGATCCTGGAAGAAGCTCGCCACCTGCGGCCCCGCGATGCCGGCCACGCCGTACGCGAGGAACACCCACCCGTAGTTGCGGCCCACGCTCTTGTTGCCGAAATAATCGGCCGTCGCTGCCGCGAACAAGGCGAAATTGCCCCCGAAATTGAAGCCGATGATGCACGCGCCGACGATCAGACCCGCGGCGGTCCCGCCGACCTTGTAGAACGACAACATCATCAGACCCTGCAACAGACACATCAGGAACAGGGCCGCTTTCCGACCTAACTTGTCCGACACCGTCCCCCACATGATCCGGCCCAACCCGTTGAAGATGGCTAACCATGCCATGGCAGTCTCCGCCGCCACCTCCGCGATCTTCTCGGTCGCCGCCGCACCGGTCGCCGGCAACGCGTCCAAACCGAACAGCTTGATACAGGAAATCACCATCAGGCCGGCCAACGCGGAACCGACAAACATCAACCACAGCATGTAGAACTGGACCGTGCGGAGCATCTCCCCCTCAGTCAACTCGAGACTGCCCGCCGGAGTGGATTGCTTGGTGGGCACCCCGGGGTCCCAGCCGGCGACCTGATAACCGGCCGGCGGGTTCACCATCACAATGCTGCCGGCCAGCACCAGCAGGAGAAACACGACCCCATAGACCACAAACACCGCCTGCACGCCGGGCAAACCGAGCAGACGGCCGTCCAACGCCGCGATCAGACCGCCGCCCGGCCACCAACTGCCCGCCAGCTTGACCCACAGCGTCGCCCCGAAACCAAAACCTGCAACGGCCAGCCCCGTGATCATCCCCTTCTTGTCAGGGAACCACTTGACGCCCACGGCGATCGGCACCACATAGGCCAGCCCAATGCCCGCCCCGCCGATCAGCCCGATACAGACCAGCTGGGCAATGAACGACTTGCCCAGCAGGCCGCCAAGAATATAGCCGACACCCAACACCACACCCCCGGTAATGGCCAGAGGACGCGGTCCGAGCGTGGCCTGGAATCGACCCGCCAACACCATCACGATCGCAAATGTGGCCAGCCCCGCCGAAAAGATCCACGCCGCCTGGGTCGCCGTGAAGCCGTACTCGCCGCCCTCCGCCAAGGGAATCGTGATCGCCTTCGTAAATACGCTCCATGCGTAAATCGCACCCAGACAGAGCTGGATCAGGACCGCGCCGATCACGACGAACCACCGGTTCATGGCCTTGCCGTCAGTCATACCGTCACTCCCTCGCGCACACAAAACAGGCTCGTGCGTGCAAAAAAACCAACACTTGCGCACAGAAAGATGACGAATTTAGCACGATTGTGAAACTGTTCCCAGGGGGGCCGGTCAAAGAGGCGCCGTGCGGGGTTGGTCCGCCCCCGCGCGTAGCGCCTCGCCGGCGGCCGGGCGTGGTCAGAGAGGTTCCGTGCGGGGTTCGTCTGTCCGCGCCCCCAGATTGCCGTAGCGGTGGTAATCCACGCAGACGCTCTGTTCGCGGAGGTACCACAGCAGTTCGACGCGCCCGTGCATGAGCACCGGTGCATCGGCGATGTAGATCGACTGCTCGATCACCGCTTGGCGGATCGCCTGGGGCACGCGGTCCGGCGCGGCGTACCGCAGGCGGTCCGTGTGCTGCAGCCGGATGACCTCGGCCAGCGCCTCGTCCGATTCCTCCACGAACTCGATCGCGCCGGCCCAGCTGGTGGTGATCTGCTCGAGCATGTCGAGCGTGTCGGTTCGCAGTTGCGGCGGGATACTCACTGTCACGCGGCAGCCGGCGGTATGGGCCGCGCAGAGGCGCGCCAAGATCTCGAACGACGTGTCGGCCGGGTGGATGCGGACCCGCAGCTCGCGGACGGGCACGTAGCGCCGGAAGTTGTCCTGTCCGATCAGCCGGAAGTTGTCGTGCCGGCAGCCGAACTCCGTCTCCATCGCCTGCTGGTAGCTGTGCAGGGCGGACACCAGCCGGTCGATCTCCTGGGGCGTCCAGGCCGGGTCGACCGACGCGAGGGCGGGCAGCTGGTCCGCCAGGTCCGCCAGGTGTTCATCGAGCGTGCCGGGCGACCGGGTCGGGTTCTCCAGGTCGCTGAACCGCATGAACTGGGCCACGTAGTTGGGTCCGCCCGCCTTGATCCCCGGCCCGAACGCCGATTTGCCCATGCCGCCAAACGGCTGGCGGAGCACGATCGCGCCGGTGGTAGACCGGTTCACGTACAGGTTGCCGGCGCGGATCGCGTCGATCCAGATCTGTTGTTCCCGGTCGTCCAGGCTCTCGAGCCCCGAGGTGAGGCCGTAGCCGGTGTGGTTGACCAGGCGGATGGCTTCTTCCAGGTTGCGGGCCTTCATGACGGCCAGCACCGGTCCGAAGAACTCGGTCATGTGCGTGAAGCTGCCCGGTTGGACGTTCCACTTCACGGCCGGCCGGACGATGTTCGGGTTCTCTTGCGAGAAATGGGGCATCACGGCCCACGATTCGCCCGGCTCGAGCTCCTTAAGGGCCGTCTCCAGCACGCCGGCGGGCGGCCGGATGAGCGGTCCCATTTTCGTCTTGAGGTCCCAGGCCGACCCGACCGGGATGCTCTCCACCGCGTCGCACAGTGCCTGGCGGAAGTGCGCATCGTTGAACACCTCTTCTTCCAGGATCAGCAGCGAGGTGGCCGAGCACTTCTGGCCGCCGTGGCTGAACGCCGAATGCAGCACATGTTTGATGGCCAGGTCGCGGTCCGAGATCGTCGTGACGATCGTCGCGTTCTTGCCCCCGGTTTCCGCCAGCAACACCAGGTCGGGCTTGTGCCGGAGCATCTGGACGGCGGTGTCCGTGCCGCCGGTGAGGATCACGACATCGACGTCCGGGTGCGCGACCAGGTGTTTCCCGCCGGTGCCGCCGGCGCAGGGGACGAGCTGCAAGACCCGCTTCGACACGCCGGCGCGCCAGAAGCACTCGCACAGCCGGTGCGCCACCAGCACGGTGTCGGAGGCCGGTTTGAGGATGACTGTGTTGCCGGCGGCCAGCGCCGCGGCGACCCCGCCGCACGGGATCGCGATCGGGAAGTTCCAGGGCGACACGACCACCACGACGCCGCGCGGCGCGGCTGCCAGGCCCGGCAGCGACTGGAACTCCACCGCCGTCCGGCTGTAGAACTCCACGAAATCCACCGCTTCGGACACCTCCGGATCGGACTCCATGAGGGTCTTGCCGCCGTCGGCCAGCGCGATGCCCATCAGGTCGCCCCGCGCCTCGCGGATCTGCTGAGCCACGGCGCGCAGCACCGCCGCCCGCGCGGCCTTGTCCATCCCACGCCAGCCGTCCGGGTCGTCTTTGGCGCACGCCACCGCCTGGTCGATGTCCTGATCGTTGGCCTGCCGATACCGGCCGATCACCACGCCGGGCCGCGACGGGTCGGTCGCCTCGATCACCGGCCGCTCGGCGGCGACCACCTGCCCGGCGATCTCCAGCGGCAGGTCGGCCGGCTGCTGGGCCGTCTGCTGCTTCCAATGGGTCACGAGTTCCTCGGCCCATTGGGCGTTGTGGGCCAGCGCGAAATCGGTGTCCGGCTCGTTCTTGAACTGTTGCCACGGATGTTCGGGTCCCATGGGCGCGACGGGCGTCTGGCGCCGATCCTGCGTGCGGCGCGGCGCGTCCGAGACGCTGTGCATGGCCCGGTACGAATCGACGAACTGGGTTTCCAGGCGGCGCCAGTCGGGGCTGCCCACCTCGAGCTTGAAGGCGTGCCGCAGGAAGTTGTCCGGGCCCGTGTTCTCGTCCAGCCGGCGGACCAGGTAGCCGATCGCATGGATGAAGTCCTCGCGCCGGCAGGCCGGTGCGTAGAGCAGCAGGCGCTGGCAGAGTTCGAACAGCGCCCGCCGCTGGTGGTTGGCCATCCCTTCGAGCATCTCGAACTGCACCTGCTCCAGCGCCGCGTGCTCCACGGCCAGCACCAGGGCGAAGGCGACTTCGAACAGGTTGTGCGAGGCGATGCCCAGCCGCACGGCCTGGAGGTTCTCGGGCTTGAAACCCTCCACCAGCATGCGTTTGAAGTTGGCGTCGGTGTCCGCCTTGAGCTTGTAGGGCGCCTGCGGCCAGTTCATCAACGAAGCCTCGACGCGTTCCATCTCCAGGTTCGCGCCCTTGACCAGCCGGATCACGATCGGCGTGCCCCCGCGCGCCACCCGCTGGCGTGCCCAGGCGTTCAGCTGCAACTGCGTGCGGTAGGAGTCGGGGATGTAGGATTGCAGCGCGATCCCGGCCGCCACCTGCTCCATGCCCGGCCGGTCCAGCGACTTCATGAACGCGGCCGACGTGATGCTCATGTCGCGGTACTCTTCCATGTCCAGGTAGACGAACTTCGGCGCCTCCGTGCCGTCGGCGTGTCGGAAGCGGCTCTTCATGGCCGCCCGGTAGAGCAGCTCGAACCGGTCGGCCAGGACTTCGATCGAGTGCCGGCGCGCCAGCGGCCAGATCTGCGAGAAGATCGTCGAGATCTTGACCGAAATCACCTCGATCTCCGGCCGCTGGAGCGCCTCCAGGTAGCGCTGCAGCCGGTGCTCCGCCTCGCGCTCGCCCAGCAGGGCCTCGCCCAGCACGTTCACGTTCATCCGCACGCCTTCACCCCAGCGCTGCCGCAGGTGCCGCGCCAGCAGCTCGCGGTCGGCCGGCAGGATCACGTTGGCCGTCTCCCGCTGCATGTATTCCTTCACCAACGGCACCGCCACGCCGGGCAGGTAGCTGCCGAACGACTGGAACCCCTTGAGCGCCGCCCGCTCCAACGGCGAGAAGAACCGCGGCACGCCCTGCACGTCCAGCACGTGCGTGAGTTGATCGGCCACGCGGTAGGGCGACCGCGCGCGGAACGCCTGGTCCGTGATCTGCATGAGCGTCGACTTGTCCTCCGGACGCTGCATCATCCGGTCCAGTTCCGCCTGCTGCCGCCGTTCGGCGGGCGTCTGCAACTCCGTGGCCCGCGCCTGCAGCAGCCCCGCCAGATACACGGCCTTCTGCACGCTCGGCGGGATGTCACTGTTCGGGTCCGGGCGAAACGCCTTCAAGACGGCTTCCAACCCCTGCTTCAGTTCGATCTGAGATCCGGTGTTCATGGCGCAGCGTTCCGAGTGCCGGGTGAAGGTGCGACGAGGTCCTAGCCGGCGATTATATGCGGGCCGCCGAGCCGTTGACTACCAGCAGGGCGGCCGACCGCGCCGCGGACGCGTTAAGGCGCCTCGGCGCGCCGGTAGGGGCGCTGCTGTTCGTAGAGCCGGATCCGGCTCCGGATGGCGTCCTGCCGCGCGCTGTCCGCGCCGGTGGACGCCAGCCGCAACGCGCTGCGGGCCGCCGAGGCGGCCGCGTCAAACTGGCCGCACTCCGCGTAGGCCATGCCCAGGATGTCGAGGGCCTCGACGTCCTGGCTGCCCGTGAGTTCACAGCCCCGCGCGGCCAGCCGGAGCGCCTCGCGCCCGTCCCGCTGGGCCGGCTCGCCGCTCGAGGCGCGCAGCGACGCCAGGCTCAGCAGCGCCGGCAGCGACTCCGGGTGCTGCTCCAGGACCTGCCGCCAGTGGTCCGCCGCCTGATCGGTGTGGCCCGTTTGCAGGAGCAGCGTGGCGAGGTTCAGCCGCGCATCGACCTGGGTCGGGTCGAGCCGCAGTGCGTCGGCCAGCAGCGTCCGCGCCTCGTCCAGCGCGCCCAGCTGGAATAGCAGCGAGCCGAGCAGCGCGTGGGCCGCCGCCGATTGCGGGTCGCACGCGACCGCGTCCCGATACGCCTCCAACGCCTCGTCACGCTGGCCGAGCTGGATCAGGACGGTGCCCAGGTTGCAACGGGCGCTGACGCTCTGCGGCAACGCCCGGATCGACTCCTGGAGACAGGCCTTGGCTTCCTCCAGCCGTCCGAGCTGCATCAAGCTCACCGCCAGCGACTCGTGGATCCACGCGCTGTCCGGGTTGATCTCCAGCGCCCTGCGGAAGGCGTCGACCGCCATCGCGTGTTCGCCCTGACGCGCCAGCGCCAGGCCGGTCCGGGCATAGGAATAATCGTCGACGAACTGCTCGCGGATCCGCGTGATCGTATCGGCGCCCAGGTTCACGAACTCCGGGATGTTCGCCGCCCGGTCGGCCGACGTGAAGTGCGACAGCAGGACCGGCGGCGTGCTCCGGCCCGACTCGTCAATATGGGTCAAGCAGAGGTGCGTGTAGGGCGAGTCGGCTTTCGAGGAGAAGACCAGCCACTTGCCGTTGGGCGACCAGCTGTGCCAGGAGTTCATGCGGGGCGTATTGCATTCGAGGCGGCGCGCCTCGCCACCCTCCGCCGGGATGATGTACAGCTCGCTGTCCGGCTGCAACAGCATGAACGTCTTCGCCTTGCAGAAGACGATCCACTTCCCGTCCGGCGAATACCTGGCGAAGTAGTTGCTCATGCCGTTGTGCGAAGCGCCCGCCAGCGGTTCGGGTGTGCCACCCCGGCCATCGTTGAACGGGACCCGATAGAGGTCGAACAGGAACTCCTGTCGGCCTTCCAGGAAATCGATGCATTCGTCGGGCATCAACAGCACTGCATCGTCGTTGCCCTCTCTCGCGCGCCGCAAGTGATAGGCCGTGTGCCGCGCAAATACGATCCACTTCCCGTCCGGACTCCAGCTCCCGTTGCTCTGGACATAGGCCGGATCGTCCGCGCCGGGCAGCGCGTGGAACTGCTTCGTTTCACGGTCGTAGACCGCCAGGATCCCCTTGATCGGAAAGAACAGCTGGCTGAACGCCAGGTCGCCCTTGGGCACGAACACCGATCGGTCCTTCACCGTGCTGATGACGTACCGGCCGTCCGGCGAGACTTGCGAGAGCATGCCCAACGTCTTCGCGCCGTCCTCGCGCCGGAAATCGCTCCAGCTGATGATGTTGCTCTTGTCGAGCGTCACCTCGGCCGCCACCGGCAAGACCGCATAGGACCCTTTGTCGTTGGCATAGTCGACGTCCAGGCCCATGACCTTCCCGTCCGCCGAGAACGAATGGCAGTTGGCACAGACCGGGAGGTTCTCCAGGATGATCGGCGGCGGGGCCGGCGAACTGATGTCTCCCAGCCGCCAGCGGATCCGCGACGGATCCTTCGTCGCGTCGAGAAACGGCAGGTTGACTTCCCGATACAGGATCGGCGCGCCGACCGGGTCCCGGGATGTGCGGATCGGCACGCACGCCGCCGACAGGATCCGGCGGCGGTCCGCGCGTCGCACACCCAGCACCGTGACTCGGGCCGGCTCGTCTACCGACGCGCTGCGAATGGCCGCCCACTGCTCGTCCGACGGCGTCCATTGGGCGTCGTCACACAGGGCCGTCAAACAGTCCGACCGGCCGGCCAGCCAGACGGCGACCAGCCACCGGTCGGCCCCGTCCCGGTCCCGCCATCGAAACGTGGGCGCTGTGATGTCGGGCGGGAATAGTGTGTCGGGCAACGGATAGGTGATCGTCAGCGGGCCGTATTGCCGGCCCTCGTCGTAGGCCGAGAGTATCGCCTCGACATCCCCCGAAGCGCTTCGCATCACCAGCCACCAGGCCAGCGCGCCGGCGGCCGCGACCGCGACGGCACAGGCGGCCCAGTATGCGTAAACACGGAACGCGCGCACCATTCCGGATCCCCCACGTCCGGCAGTTGTTCAGTCGTCCAGATGTCGGCCGGACCACCCTGTCACGACCGGCGCGGAATCGCCCAGCCGCCGTCCGGCTCCGCTGCTCCTATTGTGGCACACCCGAGCGGTTCGAACGAGGGGGCGCGGTCGGAAAACGGCGATGTCAGTTGAGTTGATGGAGGGTGGGGAGTTACAATGCAGCCGTCGGCCGGGTGCGGGTCCGGGGTGCCGCCTGAGTCGAGTAGTTGGACTGGTGGCCGGGGTGTGTGCCGCGATTCCCGATGGAGTCGCGGGGGACAGTGAACTCGATGGTGTTCAACGGAGCAGCGACTAGCCATGGCAGACAGAATTGACCGGCGGTGTTTTCTGGCTAAGGGCGTCCTCGGCGCGGCAGCCGTGGGTGCCGTGCACGCGAGTCTGGAAGAAAAGACGCTCGCCCGGGCGATCGCCGACGGGACGGCTCGGCCGGCCTCGGCCGAGAAGCCGCAGACCAGCATTGCGCCCGGCAGTCTGCCCTGCGGCAAGATCGGGAACGTCAGCCTGAGCCGGCTGTTCATCGGCGGCAACCTGATCGGCGGTTGGGCCCACAGCCGCGACCTGGCGTACGCGTCCAAGTTGTTCAAATCGTACAACACCGAAGCGAAGGTCTTCGAGACGCTGGAACTGGCCCAGGCGTGCGGCATCAACACGATCCAGCTGGATCCGGCCTGCTGGGACCCGATTCAGCACTACAACCAGACGCACGACCCGCAGATCCAGACGATGGTCTGCGTCCCGCTGATCGAGGAGAAGGCGGGGATGAACGACGCGATCAAGCGGCAGGTGGACCTGGGCGCGACCTTCCTGTATTCGCACGGCGGCGTGACCGACCTGTTCATGGAACGGGGCGGCTCGATGGACGTGATCGCGCAGATGGTCGAGCTGATCAAGGCGCAGGGCCTGCCGGCCGGCGTCGGCGGCCATTCGCTCAACATGCCCATGGCCTGCGAACGGGAGAAGGTCGACGCCGATTTCTACGTCAAGACGCTGCACATGGATCGGTACTGGTCCGCGACGCCCAAAGAGCACCGGGTGGAATACGACTGGATGCGCGGCAACGCGTCGGACCACAATGCCAACAACGACAACATGTGGTGCAACAACCCCGAGGAGACGGCCGCGTTCATGGAGACGGTCGAGAAGCCGTGGGTGGCCTTCAAGGTGATGGCCGCCGGCGCGATCTCGCCCGATATGGCGTTCCCCTACGCCTACCGCCACGGGGCCGACTTCGTGATCGCCGGGATGTTCGATTTCCAGATCGAGGCCGATGTGAAGATCGCCATCGACTGCCTCCAGAAACTCGAGAACCGCAAGCGACGCTGGTTCGGCTGACGGCCCGTCCGGACTAAATCTTGGGGTTGGTGCTTCGCGACTAAGAACCGGGCGGTCTGAGTGGGCGGCACCGCTTCGCCGCGAGATGCTGCGTCGCATGGCCGGTCCGCACCATCTCTTCCGTCCCGTAGGGACAGCTGTATCACAGCCCAGGGCGGAGGCCGGGCGAGCGGTGCGAGCCTGGCTGCAGCCCTGGGTCAGGTGTCCCCAACAAATGGGAGTCCCATCGGGACGACCCTACTCGGGCCTGAGGAGCCCTCATGCCTGGTCAATAGCGCCGCCACGTTGTGGCTGCTGTTGGTTTGGCATTTGGACGCGACCCAGGGCGTCGTTTCGCGGCTGCGCCGCTCAGCTCTGCCCTGGGCTTTGTTACTGCCGTCGCTTCGCGACTGCGAGCCAGGCGCCGCGCTGGTGCACCGCTTCGCGCGGCCACAGGGCAGTTGATCCTTCCAGTGGAAGCACCGAGGGTTCGGTGCTCCCAGCACCGAATAGGTGACAACGCAAAGATTTAGCCTGGACGAGGCACTAGCGGCTAGCCGCGCGCCTTGAGTCTCTCGGCAGGATTTCGCGGCACGCCGCGGGGCCGTGGCGGCAGTGGTCAGGGGCGGGGTCGAACCGCCGACACACGGATTTTCAGTCCGTTGCTCTACCAGCTGAGCTACCTGACCCGAGGCGTGTTGTTCCGGCCCTTTCAGCCCGAAAAGCGTGACGACAACGTAGAAGTCTACCACACCAACGAAACCCGGCAAGCCGTAGCCTTAGAACCTCCCGCGGCCGCGCGGCCCGGCCACGGCTGGGCATCCCTGGCATGGCCCGATCGGGTTCCCTATCATGGGTTCACACCCAGATCGCTCCGTGCGGCGGTCAATGCATCCGGTTACCCAGATGGTGGCAACATGGCGAAAACCACGTGTCCCGTGTCTCGTGCCGAGTTCCTGGAACATGCGCAGCCGGTGGAAGTCACGATCAATGGCATCCCGATGACGGCTGAAGTCAAGGAGTTCTCCACGGGCTCGCTCGGCTGGCATTTGAACGGCAAGACCAACGTCAAGGTGAGCGACAAGTCGATCAGCGTGCAGATCGGCATGAATCTCACCGTCGTCGGATCCAAAGAACTGCCCAAGTGAGCGGCGTGGGGGGGGGGGCGCCCCCCCCCCC
>JBPOJB010000056.1:0-3638 GCA_052034005.1 Planctomycetota bacterium
TTCCACCGGCGAACAGGTCGCGTCCCTGTTGGCACGTGTCGAGCACGGTCGGCGGCATCGATGGCTTGTTTGCCGTGGTCATCCATCATGGTGGCGGTGAATATGGCCTTCGGCCAAAACGAGCGCGATGGCATCGGGTTCCAACGGCGTTGCCCCTGGTTACGGTGAGGCAATGCCTTCGGCCTTGCCCGGATCGACGACCCTGGGTCGCGTACAGCCACCAGACCCGAGTCCCAACGGGACGGCGCTAATCCCAGGCGTATTCGTGCGTCCCTATCCCGCCGGTACGGGCACACAGGCTTGCTCATCGACATCCAGAGACGATCACCACTGGAACAAATCTTCCCAAAACAGGGCAGGCGAGGCTTTCCCCGATTCTCACCACCCCAGTGTGGCTCGCGAAGCTGTTTGCTACGCCGGATACAATTCTGCCACATCACCGCGTGTCCTCGGATCGTCCGAGTGATCATGACGTTGGTGGCTGCCCTGACTATTCCCGGCGCGCTAAAACCCGCGAGCTTATCCCGAGGAGAGTTGCGCCGGCTGCTACCGGCTCGAGCCGGCGCGGCTTACGTGCGCCGGCCGCCGCCGGAGGACGGGAAGAACGCGGGTGCCGGTGGCCCCGTCGGCGCAGCGCATTCCCGCATCTGCTGGCCGCAGGCCCGGTGACGCGGTATCCTGTGGAGGTTGTCACGTGTCTGCTGTGACCCTCTGCCTGAGGAGAACCAGCCCCGATGAAATCGGCCACATCCGTCAGCCGGGTCGTCACCATCGGCCTCGGCTGCCTGCTCTGCGCGTGGGTGTCCGCGCACGCGACGGAACTCCAACTGACGCTCGACACCACCTCGCCGAAGCGGTACGAGCGCGTCGAGCTGGCCGTCACGGGCCTGCCGACGGTCGACCAACCCTTCGACCCGGAGCAGACGCGTGTGGATCTCGAGGTGACCGACCCGTCGGGCGAGCGGCTGCACGTCCCTGGGTTCTACTACCAGGCTTTCGACCGTCGGTTGCGGGAGCAGCAGGAAACGTTGACGCCGCACGGCGACAGGGAATGGCGCATCCGCTGGCTGCCACTGGAAACGGGCGCACACGGACTGCGCGTCACGGCAGCGTGCGGCGCGGCGTGGTCGGCCGCCGCCGAGTTGACGGTGGACGTGGCGCCCAGCGCCCATCCGGGGTTGGCGCGCGTCGAGCCGCAGCAGCGGCGCTATCTCCAATTGGACGACGGCACACCGCTGTTCCTCAACGGCCTGTGTGCCTGCTGGCACGGCTCACGGGGGACGTACGATTACGACGACTGGCTGGCCGCCTACGAGAAGGCCGGTATCAACTACATCCGGATCTGGATGTGGCCGATCGCGTTCGGGATCGAGTGGGACCGCGGAGACCGGCTCAGCTACCGTCTGGACAACGCCTGGCGGCTGGACCATGTGCTGGCCGAGGCCGAGCGGCGGGGCGTCTACGTGATGCTCTGCCTTGACTATCACGGCATGTTTCAGGTCAAGTCGGACTATTGGGGCGGCAACAACTACTGGCCCTCCCACCCCTACAACACGGCCAACGGCGGTCCGTGTGCTACGCAGAACGACTTTTTCACCAGCGACGCCGCCAAAGCGCTCTATGAAAAGCGGCTGCGCTACATCGTCGCCCGCTGGTCGGCATTCCGGAGCATTCTGGCCTGGGAATTCTTCAACGAAATCGACAACGTCTATGAGTTCCTGCAGCACGACGACGTCGTCGCCTGGCACGCCGACATGGGGCGGCGGCTGCGGGCCCTCGACCCCTGTCGGCATCTCATTTCGTCCAGTTTCACCGGCGGGAGCAAGAAGCCCGACCTGTTTGCACTGCCCGAGATGGAATTCGCACAGTATCACTCGTACAACGAGCGTCACCCGGCACAGATGATGGCTGAGACGACGGCCGAATTTTACGATAAGTACCACAAGCCGTTTTTCGTCAGCGAATACGGCACCGACTGGAGGGGCTGGAAGCCGGACACGGACCCGCATTTCCGAGCGCTGCACCAGGCCATCTGGAGCGGTGCGTTTACCGGCGCCTGCGGCACAGGCATGACCTGGTGGTGGGGGGAGATCCACCGCGCGAACCTTTACCCGCACTGGGCCGCACTGGCGGCCTTCCTGGACGGCACCAGGATCGGGCGGGCCGACATGCGACCGGTCGCGTGGGGCGAGCGCGATCCGCGGGTCACCCCCTTCGGCATGGCGGCGGATGATGAAGCGCTGGTCTGGTTCCTCGATCAGACCTGCAACTGGCCCGAGGGTGCGCTCGACGAACAGCCGACACCGCTGGCCGACGCCACCGTGACACTCCAGGGGATGGCGGAAGGGACCTGGTCGATCGAGTGGTGGGACCCGCACTCCGGTACCTGTGTGGCACGCGGGGAAGCGGCCGCCAGGTCCGGCGCGCTGCAACTGCAACCGCCCGCCTTTCAGACGGACATCGCCGGCCGGCTCAAGAGACAGTAAATTCTGACTTGAGGCGGATGGAGTGACCGCGTATCGTGGTGCCAGCGTGCGCGCTCGATCCACCACCTCCTACGCCAGATGCAGATGGGTTAAGCTACCGCCCAGCCGACACCGTCGACCGCTTCGGAAGCAGCCTCGACCAGGAAATCGCTCCACCTCCTGTCGCTCGATGCACTCCGCAGCTTCAACATGTTCTGGATCGTCGGCGCCGACGCGCTCGTGGCGGGATCCGGCTGAACCTCGAAGCGGTCCAGCACGGACACCAGGTCCACTGGAATCGTGTCCCGTTGGCCGCTCCCGAGCTGCACGGCGGTCCACTGCAGTAACTGCACATAGTTGGACAGCGTGATCGGCAGGAGCCCCAGGTCCGAGGCCCGCCGCCCGGTGCGGGAACCGTCGGCCAACGCCGCGTGCTCGCGCGCCAGCGGCGCAGGAAAAATGGCGCGACACGCCCGCCCGCGTGTGTAACCGCAGGCCCAACGGGCCGCGCCCTGTGGGGGAGGCGGTCGGCAGCGAATCCTCGCCTGACCAGCGCACACACCTGGTCCTCAGCCGCCACAGTTGTCCCGACGCGGCCTCCGATGGCGGCCACCGGTGTCTAGCGCGCGCTCACGTCGTCCGTCTGGCGGCGGACTCACCTGTGTAACCGCAGGCCCAACGGGCCGCGCGCTGTGGGGGAGGCGGTCGGCAGCGAGTCCTCGCCTGACCGGCGCACGCACTCGTCCTCAGCCGCCACAGTTGTCCCGACGCGGCCTCAGATGCCGACCGCCGGTGTCTAGCGGGCGCTCACGCCGCCCGCCTGGCGGCGGACTCACCTGTGTAACCGCAGGCCCAACGGGCCGCGCGCTGTGGGGGAGGCGGTCGGCAGCGAGTCCTCGCCCGGCCCCCGTGCGCAGCGGCATGGACCAGCGCGCGCTCACGTCGTCCGCCTGGCGGTGGACTACAACCTGTGTAACCGCAGGCCCAACGGGCCGCGCGCTGTGGGGAGGCGGTCGGCAGCGAATCCACGCCTGACCGGCGCACGCACGTGAGCGTTGCATCCGCGACGCGTTCACTTTTGGGCGGGGAGAGGTAGTCGCCGGGGGGGGCGGGCGGCTGTTACCAGTACCAGCTTTCCAGCCGTCCGTCACGCGACCGCTCGACGAACTCCAG
>JBPOJB010000008.1:0-123891 GCA_052034005.1 Planctomycetota bacterium
CGGAGCCCCCCGCCACCAGCGCCCCAACCGGCATGCGCTGGGCACCGAGGGCCCGGAAGGGCCTCGCTAGTCCACGCACACCCCCCCCCCAGCCAGGCCGCAGCCGCCTGCGCCCGCCCCTTCCTCCGGCCAACAGCCCCCGGCCCCCACGCGCGACGGGCCCGGCGCGCAACAGTCGTCCAAGCCCCGGAACGAACAGGCCCAGGACGGTCCACACTCCCAAGCCGACCAACAGGCGTTGAAACCCGATCCAGATGCGCCCAAAGCGGGTGAACAAGGCGCACCGCGCGAGTCAAACGAGCCACCGCACGAGCCAGCCGGCCCACCGCGCCAGTCAAACGGCACACTGCGCGAGTCAGCCGGCGCACCGCGCGAGTCAAACGATGCACCGCGCGAGTCATCGAGTGCGTCGCGCGTGCGGCCGCCGTGGAGCGCGAGTCGGGCGTTGACTACCGTGGCCGGCGTGGCCGGCAATCTGCTGAAGCTGCTGTTCTTGGCGGCCCTCGTGGTCGTGGCCGGTTACTTTGCTTGGAAGCACCGTGCCGAGTTGTGCCAGGGGATTGCCCACCTGTGGCGCGACTGGCTCAACCTATGGGCCAGCCTTGTGGGGCGCCGGCCGTCGGTGGACCACGCGGCCGCCGAGGCGGCGGCCGAAGAGCCGGCGGCTCCGCCCTTGCCGTCGTTCGCCAGCTATCGGAACCCGTTTGCCGCGGGCCTGGCGGGACGTTGCGCCGTCGAGGAGCTGGTCCGGTACAGCTTCGAGGCGCTCGAGGCGTGGGGCCGCGAGCACGGATGTGCGCGGGAGGAGGACCAGACGCCGCTGGAATACGCACAGCGGCTTGCTCGCCAGCACGCGCGCATCGGGCCCGAGACGCAGGTGCTGGCCGACCTCTACTGTCGCGTTGCTTACGGTCACGAGCAGCTGGCCGCGCGCCGCCGCGATGACCTCCGCCGACTCTGGCAGCAGTTGCAGATCCCCGCAGAGTGACTGCCGCGCGCAGAGTGACTGCCGCGCGTGGCCGCGTCGCCCCGCGCGTCGGGTGGTCGGCGGTGCTGCGCCGCTCGAGCCACCGGCAGCCCGCTTGCCCCCCGCGAGACGCGGAAAAGTTGACGGTGACAGGATGCTCCAGTACACTGTGGGGCGGCCGAGGCATCCCGCGCGGAGGGTTTCGCCGGTTCTTTTCTGACATGGTTGAGGGCACACACCATGCGATCTTCCCTGCGCCGACGTCGTGGCGCGGCGGCAACGCGCCGATTCCATCTTCCGGTCTTCGAACCGCTCGAACCACGCGTCGTGCTCTCGATCGGCATGATCGAACTGGGCCCATCGGACAACATCGCACTGGACCAGCCGCGCGTGGCCGTCGAGCTGCTCGAGGACATGGACCCGGACCCGATGCGGGAGAATTGGCGGAGCCTTGGGCCCGACTACTTCAACACGTTCCTGCTCGACACGGGCGCCAACAGCGTGATGGTCATGGCGTCCGCCACCGGCGAATTGGACGGGTTCGTGATCGAAGGCCAGTTCGAGGAACTGGGCGTGGCCGGCACGCACATGCTGGATACCTCTGCCCCGTACCGGTTTGATTACGCGGGAACCAGCGGCATCCGCCACACGATCGATCCCGCGCGCGTCCTGTCGGACGCGGAGGTGGACTTCAGTCAGATGGGTCCCTGGGGGATCGTCGGCATGCCCGGCATGGCCGGCCAGGTGACGTCGTTGGACATGACGGTCTGGTCGGGCGGCGGCAGCGGGCTGGAGCTCTACATGATTACCGAGTTCCGAAACGATTTGCCGCCGAGCAACGGTCATCGCTATGCGCTGGCGCTGGACAACCGGATCGCGTTCTATCCGGAGGATTCCGCCGACCCGGATGACATCCTGCCGGTCTGGGCCGACGTGCCGTTCCTGACGGCCACGCCGACCGTCAACGGCGTCGAGCGCGCCGGGAACTTCCTGTTCGATACAGGCGGCCAGATGAGCGTGCTCTCCGAGCACCTGGCGTTCGAACTCGGGCTGGACAGCAACGGCGACGGATTACTCAACAGCGCCGACGACCGTTTCGTCACCTACCAGGCGGTGGGCGGCGTGGGCGGTGAGGTCAGCGTCCCCGTATTCGCCCTCGACGAAGTCCGCATCACGGTCACCCAGGTGGCCACCGGCGAGGAGGTGGAGCTGGTCTGGACCGACCTGGAGTGGCTCATCACGGAAATCGATGCCGGCCCGGATCAGCTTCCATTGGACGGGGTCTTCGGCGCCGATCTGCTGACCAGCGGCTGGTTCTATGCGTTCTTCTATCCGGACATGCCCGATGGGTATATCGATCAGCTGTATTTTGATTTCCGCGATTGGGCCATCTACGACGGCACGCCTCAGCAGCGCAGCGGCACGGTGTACTTCGACCTGAACGAGTCCGTGGATGTCGTCGTCCCCTACGGGCCGGGAGTGCGCATCCGGGAGACGGACCGCACGACGGAAGTCATCGAAGGCTTCCAGACCGATACCTATTCGATCAGCCTGACGAGCATTCCCAGCGCACCCGTCCAAATCACCGTGATGGCGGATGACCAACTGCTGGTCAGCACCGACGACGGTGACACATTCCACTCGTCCGTCATCGTGACCCTGAACGACAAAACGCCGCAGACCATCACCGTCGCGGGCATTCAGGACGAGGTGCCCGAAGGGGTGCATACCGGGTTGATCACACACACGGTCGCCAGTGCCGACCCGGACTACGACAACATGTCCGTACGGGACGTGGTGGTCAAGGTGAAGGACTATCGCGCGATCGTGCACATCTCGTCGGACCCGGAAGGCCACCACGAAATCGAGTCGATCGATATCGCCGAGGGCGCCCCGGAGATCGCCTACTGGATATGCCTCGAAGAGCCGGTCAGCGACGTGACCTATGTGGCCGTTGATTATCCCCAAGATCAAGTGTATGCCCGCAACCTCCGCCCACCCATCCCGGGGCTCGACTTCTGGTGGGAATTCACGCCCAGCAACTGGGATGTGCCCCAGCAGGTGTTGATCAGCGCGGTGGATGACAACGTTCCCGAAGGCCTTCACGTCGTATCGGTCATGCATCTGGCCATCGACTCAAGCACGTTTGAGATCCTTGGCGAGACGTTCCTCTCCGTCCATATCACGGACAACGACGCGGGCAGCGTGTTGATCACCGAGTCGGCCGGCCAGACGACGATCACGGAGGACGGCGGCACGGACACCTACCAGATCGCTCTGAGCACCACGCCGACAGGCCCCGTTCAGATCACGGTGTCCGCCGATGCACAGGTCCAGATAAGCCTTGACGGCACCTCTTTCACCTCGGCGCTCGTCCTGACACTCGACGATACAACGCCCCGCACGGTGATCGTGCAGGCTGTGGATGACAACATCGATGAAGGCACCCACGTCGGCATCATCTCACATGCGATCACGGGAGCGGTCGTCGATCCCAAGTATCCGACGAGCTTGCCGATCGCGGAGGTGAGGGCTACGATCATCGACAACGACCAGGCAGGGCTGCGGATCGCGGCCGACGCGGCCGGCCAGGTGGCTCTGGATTCGATCAGCGTCGTGGAAGGCGTGGCTGAACAGTATTGGCTGGTGCTCACGAGCGAACCCAGGCGGGATGTGACGATCTTCCTGGGCAGTGATGCCGGGCAGGTGATCGCGGTCGACGACGCCCACCCGACCAACGCGTTCGTGCTGTTCACACCCCTGGATTGGAACGTGCCGCAAGCGGTGCGGGTGGCCGCCATCGCCGACGGCATCGTGGAAGGCCCGCACACGGACCGGATCAATCATCACCTGTTCAGCGCGGACCCGCTGTACCAGGGGTCTGTGGCGCTGCCCGTCTACATTTCCGATCCCCCAGCGGCCGTCGTCGGCCGCCACATCTTCTATAACAATTCGGCCTGGGACGGCAAGAATGGCGCGGCCAACTCGGCGGACGACAACGCCATCGCCACCGACAAGCAGGCGCTGGTGGCCGGTCAACAGGCCACGTTCGCCAACTACACGAGCTACAGCCGCGGCATCAACGGCCTGATGATCGATGTCGTGAACCTCGCGGACCCCGAGGGCCTGTCCGTGGCGGACTTCGAGTTCCGTACGGGCAACCACAACAACCCGGACAGCTGGCCCCTGTTGGCCCTCAGTCCGGACCAGATCACGATCACGGTGCGCCCGGGCGCTGGAGTGGACGGCAGCGACCGCGTGACGATCCTGCTGCCCGACAGCGCCGTCAGGAAGACCTGGCTGCAGGTGACCATGAAAGCCACGGCCGCCACGAGCCTGGCCGCGGCGGATGTTCATTACTGGGGCAACGCCGTCGGGGACTCGGGCAACTCCCAGACCGATACGGCGGTGAACATTCTGGATGCCTTGGGGGTGCGAGCCAACCTGCGCTCGCTGCTCAACCCGGCGCCGATCGACTTCCGGTTCGACTACAACCGCGACCAACAGGTGAACGTGTTGGATGAACTCGTCGTGCGCGCCAACCTCACGAGCTTGCTGACGGATCTCGAACTGCTCGACCTGCGCGGCTTGGGCGGCGGCGGAGAAGGGGAAGCGGAAGGGGAGGGGGAGGAGCGAGAGGCGGCTCAAGGGCCGGACGACCGGTGGAGTCCGATGGTCGGCACGCTCCGACCGTTGACGTTCGGCGGTGGCAACGCCGCGCTGCCCGGCACGGCGTTGAGCCAGGTTACACGGTCAATGGCCTTACTGCGTCCCGGGCCGTACCTGCACGCGTCGGTGGCCCTGACGGTCGATGCGCAGCTCGATCTGCCGACGGCCATCGATCCGCCGCGCGCGCTCGGTCCGCAGGAGGCTGCGTTGGCGGCAGCAATCCTGCACCATCCTGACAGGCCCCGGACCGACCGGTCGCCTGGCCCGCGGCCGTTGGACGCGGCCCCGACGAACCTTCGGGACCCAGACGTACCGGTCGGATTCGCGTCATCCACCGGCAATGCCGAGCAGCAGGACGGGTCCGTGGTGCGGCCGCCGCGCGTGGCTCAGCTGCGCGCGTCCGGCGAGCCGCACGCGCTCGACCTGGCACTGACGGAACTCCTCGCGGAATGGGACCTGCCGTGAGCCGCATGTCCGTGCCGCGGGGGACAGGGAGCCGTTCGAGTTCACGCGTTGGCGATATCCTTCCACGCCCTGGTTTCCGCGTCGACCGGCAGGGGATCGCGATAGTGGACTTCCACACCGCGCTGCACGCGCAGTCGTCCGGTGAGCCGGTCGGGCTCTCTCGCGAACCGTTGCACGAGCCGGCAGGCCAAGGAGATCGCCTCCTCTGAGGCATCTCCCGCGACGAGCGCCGTCGGCGCGGCGAACCCTTCCGGAGCAAGCAGCACGGACTTCCCGGCGTCCGGCGCGCTGTGCAGGCGTTCCAATTCCCGGTTCTCCGCTTCACGCCGCCCGAGCACGATCTTGCATCGATCGTCAACGCGATAGTGTCGGCCGTAGCGGAGCAGCTGGAAGTCCCACATCTGATACCGCGGCGAGGTGCGGACCAGGTCGAACACTTTGCGGGCCAGCGGCGGTTCGCTCAACACGCAGCCGGTTGACGGCGTCGGGATCGGCGCGATTCCGAGCGACGTCGCCAGTTGGATCAGCCCGCGTCGGCCGCGTCCGAAGAACCCAAACAGTCGTTCGCGGTCCACCCAGCCTGCCTGTTCGGGCAGCGTCGGGGCCAGCAGCTTGGCGGACAGCGGGCGCAGCAGGGTGTCGCCCAGTCCGCTGTGGTGGCGAATCGCGTCCAGATCCCGCCGTTTCTGGCTCCCCGGGCGCTGGCCGAGTACTTCCCCACTGATGACGAACCGCGCGCCGATCTGCTCCATGAACTGCCGCGCGCGTGTGAACATGTAGATGCGACAGTCGACACACGGGTTGGCCCCGCGCCCGTAGCCGAATCGCGGCTGCCGCACGATGTCCAGGTAGTCGCGGTCCAGCGGCAGGGTCGTGAGCGGCACGCCGGTCTGCCGCGCCACGTCCCGGCTGTGGTCCGAGCCGCCCGCGAAGAGGGACTGGAAGTGCAGCGCCGTGACGGCGACGCCCTGCTGCTGCAGGATGCGTATCGCGAGGTGACTGTCCAGGCCGCCGGAAATCAGGGCTACGCAATGCATCTGCAGCACTCGGTCATGTCAGCATCGGAGTGGGATGAGCGGCGCACCGGGCGCCGGGGCCGGACAGGCGGGAAGTCCACCCCGCGGGCGCGGGCAGCCTGTACCCCATGGATCAATCGCTCGGGTAAGGCGCCGGTTCGTTGCGGAGTTCGTACAACGCGTTGCAGGCGGCCCGCTGTTCCGCCTCCTTCTTGTTGCGGCCCCAGGCTGCCTGATAGCGTTGGCCGCCGACGACCGCGCTGATCTTGAAACACTTGGCGTGGTCCGGCCCTTTTTCATCCAGCAGCTGGTACAACGGCGTGTTCCCGAACTCGCGCTGCGCATGCTGCTGCAACAGCGATTTGTAGTTGCCCGCCGCCTCACCGGTGGCTGCCAGTTCGATTTCGGGCCCGAGGTGCAGCTCGATGAACTGGCGCACTTCCTCGCCGCCGCCGTCCAGATACAGCGCGGCCAACAATGACTCGAACACGTCGGCCAGCAGGGACGACGGCACTTCACGGTTGGTCGCCATGCCCTTGCCGACAAACAGGCATTCGTGCAGGCCGAGTGCCTCGCTGATCTTTGCACACGACTGGCGGCTGACCACGACCGATTTGATCTTGGTCAGGTCGCCTTCGAGATACTGCGGATACTGGTGATAGAGCAGCTCGCACACGACCGCGCCCAGGATGGCGTCGCCGAGAAACTCCAACCGCTCGTTCGAGGCCAGCCGGTGGTCAGCTCCCGACGCGTGGGTCAGCGCAGCCTGCAGCAACCGCTTGTCGTGAAACGTATACCCAATCCGGCGCTCGCACAGCTCAAGCTTCTGGGCGAAATCCAGATCGAGTTCGACTGTCGGCCGGTTACTATCGAGGAAATCTGCGGGACGGGGTTGTGCCATTAGATGCCAACCTAGCAGCCGGTCCGCATGTTGTCAACGCGAGTCGGCGGTGAGGTCCCGCGCACCGCGGCATACGGCCTCGGCGCCGGCGGACAACCATCACCCAAGAGTCCAGTGCCGCGCCGCGGTTGTGAATTGGCCCCGCTCGAGTCGCCGACCGCTCGGCGTGCGGCGCACGGCCGGCTCAACCCCGGACCATGTCGACGCATGTACAGTCGCCGCTGCGCGGCGGCGCGGGGCCGTGCCCTTTGGGCGGAAACGGTCCTCGGGCCTATTGACTCGCCGGACACCCCCGCCTAAGAATGCTGTTGTCGTATCATCCGTTATTTTTTTACATCCCGGTAATCATGGATGGTGTCGTAGCGGCATCCAGCCTCGAATGCCACCGCACCTACGCACCAGCGGGCCCATGGGCATGCATCATCTCCCTCGGATCGCCGTGGGGACCGTGCAACCGACCGTCGATCTCCAGGTGATGCTTTGGGCTTTGATCAGCGTCTTGGAGCGATCGGGACTTCACGTCCAGGCGTTTTCGTCGCAGTCGCGATTCCCGTCACGTGACGCGACAGCTTCGATCACCGGCGAGGGCCAGCGCCACTTGGACAGCTGGCTGATGGAGCCGGCGGTGTGCGCGCAGTTGTTCTACAATGCCGCCCGGTTCGCCGATGTCGCCGTGGTTCAAGGGCATTACGACGACCCGACCTGCTACGGCACGTCGGGGGGCAGCTTGGACACGTTGTGCACCTGGCTCGATCTGCCCCGTCTGGTCGTGATACAAGCCGAAGGCCTCGATCCGTGCCGGCCGCCGGTCCTGCCGACGTGGGCCGACGGAATCCTGCTGGACAACGTGAGGGACATCGACCAGCTGTGTCGCGTGCAGGCGGTGATGGAAGCCCTCTTTGGAGTGCCCGTGCTCGGTTGGCTCGGACAGATCACCTCCTTGCGGGCGCTGGTCGCCTCCCTGCCGTCCCACGCCAATCCGACCGCTGAGTTGTGCCGGGCGCTGGGCGACTCCTTGCGGCCCGCTCTGCAACTCGATCGGTTGATGCGGATCGCCAACCAGCGCACATTCGCGCTGGCGGACGACGACCTGTTCCGCGTGCCGGGTTTCACCCAGCCGTTGAACGTGGCGGTGGCCTATGATGACGCGTTCCGCTGCTACTTCCCGGACACGCTGGATGTCCTGGAGTCGCAGGGAGCGACGGTGAACGTGTTCTCGCCGCTGCGGAGCGAGCGCTTGCCCAGCGATACGGACGTGGTGTACTTCGGGTGCGGACAGCCGGAAGAGTATGTCCACGAACTGGCCGGCAACTTCTGCATCAAAGAGGCGCTGTGGAACCACGTTGTCTCGGGCGGCCGAGTGTACGCCGAGAGCGCCGGATTGTCTTACTTGTGCCGCGAGATCGTGATGCCGGGCGGACACCATTGGCCGATGGTCGGCCTGGTGCCGGCCTTGGCGCGCCGCAATCCGGCGCCCGGGCCGGATCAGCCGATCGAGGTCACGCTGGCGCAGGGCTCGTGGCTGTTCGCGGCGCGCGAGACGATTCGCGGCTACCTCAGCAACAAATGGATCATTCATCCCGACGGCTGCCTGAGCGGATTGGTGTCGGAGGCCGAACACAGCCACGACCTGGTGGGCGACTACCAGGTGGTCGGCAGCCGGATCCACCTGAACTTCGCCGCCTGGCCCACCTGCGTCCGCAAGTTCTTCCTGCCCGGACGCGACCGGCTCAAGACCGCGTCGCGATAGCTCAGACGTCGATCCCCGTGTCGCCGATGTACAGCTGCAGGATCTGGCTCTGCACCTTGATCGCGCGAATCAGGATCCAGATCTGATCCGGCGTGAACTTCTTCGGGTCGGATTTGGCCAACCGTTCCAGCTCTTCCGTCATGGCGGCATGCTGGTCGGTGGCGGCCTGGAGGCGCAGTCCCATTTCCTTCCAGGCGCGCGTCAGCTTGGCATCGTCCGATAGATGGTCGACCGGCTGGGCCCCGTTGCTCAACAGCAGGCAGAGGCGCGCCACATCGCGCGTGTCCGCGTCAGGCTGCAGTTTTTCGATGCGTTCGGCGAGTTCTGCGCATTTCATGGACGGCCATCCCAACCTGGCAGGATCGATGGGTCACTCGGTCGTAGCGCGACACGTCTACTGCAAATCTAGCTCAGGCAATTCGCCGTCGAGCGGCCTGGTCGAGTAATCCGCGTCGTGCCGGTCGTGCCGAAGGCAACGGCCCGGTGCGGCGCGCGCCGCCCGGTTTTTGCGCCCGGACCGGACGTGTACCACACCGGGTCGTGCCACGCGACCTCCTACAAGCGTACGTCACGAAACCGCATGCCGTCCGCTGGCCGGGTCGGCGAGTTCGACATAGTGGCCCAGGAGCCGTGCGGCGGCGCGGCGGAGGTCAAACGCCGCTTCCGCACGCCGCCGGGCCGCGCCGCCAAGTTCACGCCGCAACGCGGCGCTGGAGAGCACGTCACAGACGGCCCGGGCCAGCAGTTCCGCGGCACCGGCCGGCACGAGCACCGCGCTGGGAGGATCCGTGCCGAAGATCTCGCGCGTGCCTCCTACGTCCGTCGCGACCACCGGCAGGCCCGCCGCGGCCGACTCGAGCAGCACGCGGCCGAGCGGCTCCTGGCGCGCCGCATGCACGTAAACGGCCAGCTCGTTCAGCAACCGATCGATGTCGGATCGCACGTCCAGGAAATGCACCCGGCCGGCCAACACACCATGCGCCGCCTGCCGAAGCACCTGCTGTTCGAACGCACAAGACTCCGGTTTCTGCGAGTAGCGCCGGCCCACGACCAGGAAGTGCACGTCCGGGACGGCGGCGACCACCCGCGCGGCCGCCGCCAGGAAGAGGTCCGTCCCCTTGCGCACTCCGATCTGGCCGATCGAACCGACCAGCCGGGCTGAGCGGGCGATGCCGAGCTGTGTGTGCAGATAGCCGCTCGGGGCGCGCGGCGCGAACCGCTCAAGATCCACCCCGTTGTACTCGACTTCGATGCGGTCCAGCGGCACGCCACATGCGCCGTACCAGTCGCGCGTGGCGGCCGACACTGCCAGCAGCCGACGGTGCGCGGCCAGGTCGCAGGCCGCCGCGGCGCTCAACCGAACGATGTCCCGCAGGTGCCCCACGCCGGCCACCCCCATGTCGCACACCACCGGCCCCGCCAGCCGCGACATGGAGACGCTGTTGGCGTGCACAACGTCCGGACGGTGCCGCCGCATCAGCTCGGCCAGCCGGGCGCGCAGCACCTCGCGCGGCACGCGCCGACCCTGGCGATCGGTGCACTCCAGCGGCTCGAGATCCCAGCCCGCGGCGCGCACCCGGTCCGCCAGCGGGCCGGTCGGGGGCGCCGCGAACAGCCAGCGGACGCGGTCGGCCGGCAGGCAGCGGGCCGCCTCCAGCAGCGATTGCTCACCGCCGTTGAGCGACGGGTACTCACAAATCGCCAGCACGCGCAGGCCGACCTTCCGCGAGGCCGGCGCCGGCGAGCCGGACCACATCAGAGGACTCCAAACCGTTCGAGCGTCCCGCGCAACGACTGCTCGCCCGCCGCGTCCAGCGGCGTCATCGGCAGCCGCAGCTCGCCGGTGTCGCGCCCGAGCAGCTTCATGGCCGCCTTGATGGGGATCGGATTCGTGGCCAACCCCAGCATGTCGCGACAGAGCGGGAACAGCCGCAGGTGCGCGCGCTGGGCGTCCGCCGCTCGGCCCGCTTGAAACGCGCTGACCAACTCGATCATCTCGCGCGGCACGATGTTGGCCACTACCGAGATCACGCCTTCCCCACCGATTGAGAGCAACGGCAACGTCAGGCTGTCGTCACCGCTGAGGATCGTCAAGTCCGAGATCGCCAGCACCTGCGAGGCCTGATCCAAAGAGCCAGTCGCCTCCTTGACCATGGTGATGTTCGGCAGTTCCGCCAGGCGCGCGATCGTCTCCGGCTCCATGTTCTTCCCGGTGCGGCCCGGTATGTTGTAGAGGCAGATCGGAATCTCCACCTCCTCGGCGACCGCCCGGAAGTGCTGGTAGAACCCTTCCTGGGTCGGCTTGTTGTAGTAGGGCGTGACCATCAGGGCGGCGTCGGCACCCGCTTTGGCCGCCCACCGGGTCAGGCGCAGCGCTTCTCGCGTGCTGTTGGAGCCGGTCCCGGCCATGACCTTCACGCGGCCGGCCGCAGCCTGCACGACCTCCGAGATCAGCCGCTCGTGCTCCTCGTGAGATAACGTGGGCGACTCGCCGGTCGTGCCCGCCGGACAGAGACAGGCGGTGCCCGCGGCGACCTGGAATTCGACCTGCGCGCGCAGCGCATCCGTATCCAACTCACCGTCTCGAAACGGTGTGACTAGGGCGACCGAGACGCCCGCAAATGCTGAACCTTTCCGCGCCATGGATCGATTGCCTCCGGAGGAACACGGCAGTCTGGTGCCCTATCATAAGAGCGATCTCATGAGACCGCCAAGGGGGTCTGGCACTCACGGCACAGGACGCGCGGCGGCCCGCACCAGGAGATCCTTCATTTCCCGCACGGCGCTCTGCAGCCCGACCATGAGTGCACGCGCGACAATGCTGTGGCCGATGTTCAGTTCGCGCATGTGCGCCAGCGCGGCAATCGGCAGGACGTTGCGGTAGGTCAGTCCATGGCCTGCATGGAGCGCCAGGCCGGCCTGACAGATCTGTCGCCCCGCAATGGCCAACTTGCTCAACTCCTCGGCGACCCGCACACCCCGCGCCGACGCGTACAGGCCGGTGTGCAACTCGACCGCCTCCACGCCCAGCTCCGCGGCCACCGCCACCTGCCGCTCGTCCGGGTCCAGGAACAGGCTGACCGCAATGCCCGCGCCATGCAGCCGTTGGACAGCCTCCGCCACCGCCTGACGGTGCGTCACTACGTCCAAGCCGCCCTCCGTGGTCACCTCCTCCCGCCGCTCGGGGACCAGCGTGGCCTGGTCCGGCCGCACGCCGCAGGCGATCGATACGACCTCCGGCGCCACCGCCAACTCCAGGTTCAACTTGACCGTCACCGTCTCGCGCAACAGCCGCAGGTCCCGGTCGTGGATGTGCCGACGGTCCTCGCGCAAGTGGATCGTGATCCCGTCGGCACCGCCCAGTTCGGCCGCCACTGCCGCCCAGACGGGATCCGGCTCGTAGGTCTTCCGCGCTTCACGCACGGTGGCCACGTGGTCGATGTTCACTCCAAGTTCTGGCATGACGGCGCTCCCGGTTGACAGGTTGTTGATGGCTGAGGGCCCGTCGCGGCGGCCGGCTGATCATCGTCAGCCGATGGTCCTCCACGCGGCCTCTCTACACTCGACGTTCGGTGAGCCTGTGCGCTCGCTCCGTTCTCGTTAGTCTCTCGATTGGACCACGGCTCCACAGTTGTCCGCAGCTGTGATCACGATCTGAAGGTGTTCGTCGCGGCGGCGGCGTTCGAGCTCCTGCCGGAGTCGCTGGGCCGCATCCTCACTCTCGACGACGCAGAACACGGTGGGCCCCCAGGAGCTTTGGCCGACCCCCGCGTATCCCAACGACCGGATCTCGTCCACCAGGCGTTCGACGTACGGTCCATTATACGGGCCGCCTTGCACCGCCGCGAACGACTCGCCCGCCATGCGGCCGTAGCGGTACACGCTCGCACCGAACGCGCCGCAGTCCTCGGCCAGCACGGCCGGAATCATGTGCCGCTCCACTTCCGCGACCATCGCCTGACGCGTGGCGTCGCTCACCGGCGGCAGCTGCGCGAACGCCTGGTGCTCGTCCACGCCGGAGAGCCCCGCCTGCGCCTGGCAATCGGCCAGCACGAATCGCCAGGCGGCCGGCAGATCGAGGCGCCGTTGGAGGGGCGCCAGCAGGTCGTCCGGCAGCCGCCCGGAGTCCACGATCAAGCCGCCGTAAGCGAACCCGTACGTGCCGACCGCCGACCGCCGGCCACGTCCCGTCACGCGCGCCAGATCCTCAGGCGAGAGCGGCGGACGTCGGTACCAGGCTCCCAGACCGGCTGCAACCGCACAGGCCAGCTGCGTGCCGCTGCCCAGCCCGACATGCCGGGGCGGCGCGGACTGCAGGTCGAGATGGCACAACGGGAGGCCGCCCAGATCCCAGGTTTCACAGCACCGCCGGGCGCAGGCGGAGAGCTCATCCTCCAGCGTCCCCGAAGTCGTGAACTCCCGGGCCGGCCGAATCACAAGCTGCAGCGCCGGTTGGGCCACCATCACGCCGACCCCGCCGAACTGGCGGCCGGTGTTCCCGACCGAGAGCAGCCCGAAGTGGAGCCGGGACGGCGCGCGGACCAGCACCTCGCAATGCTCATGGATGAAGGTCCGCAGCAGCGTAAACGCGCGCCGCTCGGCCGGCCCGCCCGTTTTTTCGACCCGCGGCTCGAGCCGCTGCACCTCGCGGAGCAGCGGGTCCGGCGGCATCAGCGCGCGGCGCGTAACCAGGATCGCGATCTCAATTACCGCGTGCCGGGCCCGGTTGAACCCCAGAAAGTCGCGCTGCCGGCCTTCGTCGACGACTCGACAGGAGAGACTGGCCCGCGGCTCACGGTCGTCAATCGATTCGACTTCAAAGGCGTACCAGCGGCAGGCGTCGGCCAGGATGGCGCCTTGAATCGCCGCGGCCGGCCGGTGCGCGGGCAGCTGTTTGAACTGCCCGATCGCCGCCCGGGCCATCAGCTCCACATCGTCCGTCACGTGCAGGACGCCCTGCCGGGTCCGCCGCAAGTTCGCATAGGTCCGCGATGTCTGATAGGGCCGCAACACGAAACGATCGAAGCCGTCGGACACTTCGGGGCCCATGGCCGCGATGTGCACCGCGCCGTCGTCATCGAGCGTCGTGACCAGGCTCTCAAGGATCACAAGCTGCTCCTGCCGTCTCTACCTGCTCTAAAAGGTAATGGGTGAGGAAGGCGCCGAGAACACCGGCCCAGGCGCGCGGACCCGCTCATCATCCAGGCTCGGACGCGGATCGGGGACCTCGAGCCCGGCCATGCGCAGAAAGTTGGCGAGGATCAAATAACCATGTTCCGTGAGGATCGATTCCGGGTGGAACTGGATCCCCACCACCGGCCGCCGACGGTGGCAGACGGCCATGATCAGCCCGTCCTGCGTGGTGGCGCACACCGCCAGTTCCGGCGGCAAACCCGCGCTCGAGGCAATCAGCGAGTGATATCGACAGGCGCTGAACGGACTGGGCACGCTGGCGAAGACTCCCTGGCCGTCGTGCCACACATCGCTCACCTGGCCGTGCCTCGGCCGCCCGGACCGGCAGACCGTGCCACCCAGCGCGGCGACGATCGCCTGATGGCCCAGGCACACGCCCAGGATCGGAATCTCGTGCTGGCACGCGCGTACAACATCGAGCGAACAACCGGCTTTCTCGGGCGTGCAGGGACCCGGGGACAAGACAATCGCCTGCGGCCGCCACCGCCGAATCTGTGCGACGGTCACCGCGTCGTTGCGCCGCACCTGCACCGCGCACCCCAGGCGGACGAAGTACCGCCCCAAGTTGTGTGCGAAGCTGTCGTAGTTGTCGATCAACAGGATCATGACATGTCCGTCAGGTGTGCAACGCCCGCAGCAGGCCGACGGCCTTGTGCCACGTCTCCTCGTATTCCCGGTCCGGATCCGATTCCGCGATGATGCCGCCACCGACCGGCAGCTGCCACCAGCCGCGTCCGACTGTGATCGTCCGGATCAGGATACTCAAGTCCAGTGTACCGTCAAAACCGAGATAGCCTAGCGAGCCACAATACGCGCCCCGGGCGTTCGGCTCGAGTTCGCTGATGATCTCCATGGCGCGGACCTTCGGCGCGCCGGTCACCGAACCGCCTGGGAACGCCGCCCGGATCAGGTCCAGCGGCGTGCGATCCGGCGCCAGCTCGCCCACGACAACCGACACCAGATGCTGCACGAATTGGTAACGTTCCAGCCGGCACAGGTCGGTCACGCACACCGAGTCCGGCCGGCAGACCCGGGACAGATCGTTTCGGAGCAGATCGACGATCATGACATTCTCGGCGCGGTCCTTGTCGCTGGCACACAGGTCGTCTGCCGCGAACAGGTCCGCTTCCGGACTCCCGCACCGCAGCCGCGTGCCCTTGATCGGCCGCGTCTCGACCTGGCGTCCACGCACTGCGAGGAACCGTTCCGGCGAGGCACTGACGAGCTGGAATGCGCCGAGGTCGAAGTAGGCGGCGAACGTGGCGGGGTTGCGCTCCCGCAGACGCAAGTACAGCGACCGGGCGTCGTGCCGGGCCGGATAGAGCAGTCGCTGAGCCAAGTTCACCTGGAACACGTCGCCCGCCCAGATGTAGTCGATCCCCCGCCGGACCATCGCGCGGAAGTCGCGAGCCGACAAGTTGCTGGTCAGCGCCGGGTCGCCCGAGAGCGGATGCTGCGGCGTCAGTTGGGACGGGTCCAGCGGCGGCAATTCCGCGCGCGAACGAGGCGCCAACGCGCCGTCATCGCCGGCCAGGTAGGCCCGAAAACGGTCCAGACGCGCCGCGGCGCGCCGCCGCCGCCGGACCCCGTCCAGCTCGGGTAGACCCTGGGACACCAGCCACGCACGCTGCAGCTGATGATCCACCGCGATCACCACGTCGTAGAGCCCGATCGCCACGGCCGGCAGCTGGAACTCGTCGGCCCGCGGACCGGGAACCCGTTCGAGGCTGCGGTTCAGATCGTACGCGAACAACCCCACCGCGCCCCCTTGGAACGGCGGAAGCGACTCGAGCCGTGCGGCGCGATAGCCGGCCAGGCACCGCTCGAGCGCTGCGAGCGGGTCGGCCTGCCCCACTGCCGCCTCCCAGTAGGCGAACGGATCGGCAGCCAGGAACGAATACCGGCCCACGTGCGCGTCACGCAGCGCGCTGTCGAGGAACACGCAGTGCGGAACCCGACACAGCCGATCGAACAGGTCCAGCGGGTCGGGCATCGGGATCAGCTCGTGCACCAGCGGTTCCCAGGCGCCCGGGTCGTCAATCGGAGGCCCATCCACCACCGCGATAGCTCCCCCCGTCTCAAGACTCGCGCCGCCGCCGCAGACAATCGGTGTGCTCAACCGGGGTCAGGTAACCCCAATCCAGCGGTTCATCCTGCCGGTATTCCTTGCCCAGCTGCAACGCCGTCGCCGCCTTGCACATCTCGAACCCCAGGTAGAACGCGTGCGAGGCGTCCAGGCGACCGGCCAGTTCCCCCGCGAGCCGGTCGAACAGCGCGAAAGGGTCCGCGTCCGACAGACGCCGGCCCGACCACAGCGCGTGGATCTGGCCCTCCTCGGCGAAGATCCGAACGTTGTGGTCCCGGATGCGGCCCGCCAGCGCGTCGAGTTCAGCGACGCCGAACGGCCGAAGTCGCCGGTCGCGCAACACGACCAGGTCCATGCTGATACCCTTGAGCGGCACACGTTGCCGGACGGCATAATGCACCAATCGCCGCGCCAGATCGCACTCGCGCACGCTGCTGCGCGCCCAGTTGATGACCTGCGTGGTCAACACGCTCTGAATCCCCGTCTCCTGGCAGAAGCCCAACAGCAGGACGTTGATCGCCGCCGAATCCGCGTCGGTCATCTCCGTCAGGTTGCCAATGCCCATCATCATCGGCCACTCGGGGTAACGCCGCCGCGCATCCAGGTAGCGCCACAGGCTGGCCGAGAAGCCCAGCCCGATCGGTTCGAGGATCGGATCCATCCGGAACGGGACCCGCTTGTCTGCCAGGAATTCGATCGTCTCGTCCAGGCTGTCCACCCACGCCAGGCCGTCCGGGACGGCCACGACTTCGCAGCCCCAGTCCGGTGCGGCGGCGCGGTTGGCCGCATTGACCGAGAGCACCAGTTCCGCCCCGGCCCGGACGGCCGCCGCCACTTCGACCGGGTGGAAGCTGTCGATCGACACACGGCACCCGTCATCGCGCAGCCGCTTGACGCAGTCCCCGACACCGGCCCACGGGTCGCCCGGTTCACAGCCGACGTCGATGATGTCGGCGCCGTCGGCGATCAACTGCCGCGCCTGCCTGAGCAGTTCGTCCGGCGCCAGGCGGGGAGCATGATTGATTTCCGCCAGGATCTGGATCGTGTAGGCATTCAGATCGGGAGCAGCCGTCCGGCCGGCGCCGAAGTAATCGGGCAATTGCCGCAGATCGCGCGGCCCTCGTTCCACCGGCACGCCGGCCGTCTGAGCCAGCGCAGTCAAATCGCCGCCGCAGTAGCCGGGGATCAGCACGCGCGAAGTGCCGGCAGGCACCTGAATACGCCGCGCGATCCAGGGCGGGGTCATGAGCGCCGCCACGCTGATGGGCAGAACCTGCAGGGTGTAACGAAAGCCCACCTGCGGCGAGAGCTGCTCCAACGCCTGCCGCAAGGCCTGCTCCGCCAGGCGGCCTGTCACGAAGTGGAGCTGCTCGACTGTCGCCGACATGACACACCGCCTGCGCTTAAGTCAGTCCGCGGGCACGGCTTGGAAACCACCGTTGACCGGCAGGGTGTGGCCCGTCACGAAACCACCGGCCGACGAGACCAGGAAGCGGGCGGCGCGCGCAACATCTTCCGGTGTGCCCCAGCGGGCCAAGAGCGACTCGTGACGCGCCCGGACCTGCCAGTACTCCGCCGCCTCTCGGCCCCAACCCGTGCGAATCCAGCCGGGCGCGAGACAGTTGACGCGCACCGCCGGCGCAAGCGACTTGGCCAGGCTTCGGCTGAACGCCATCACCGCGCCCTTGACGGCCGCGAACATCTGGCCGCCGTCGCCGGCCATGCCGATGTCCGCCTGGTCCCAGCCCATATTCACAATGCAGCGGTCCACACCGTCGGCCGCCCGTTGGGCCATGCGCTGACCAACCAGGCGGGACAGATGGATGGTGGCCCGCACGTCCACTTGCCAGAGGTAGTCCAGCTTACGCTCGAACGACCACGCGCCGGCCTCACCCGTCAGCACGTCGCCGCCCGCATTGTTGACCCAGATGTGCACCTCGCCCATCGCGTCCCAGGCGGCTGCCACGGCAGGAGCCCACGAAGCGGCGTCCGACAGGTCGCACAGGAACCGGTGGGTCCGTCGGCCGCGGGCCTGGATCGCCTCGGCCACCGCGTCCAGCTCCGCGCGCCGGGCTCGCGCATGCACGGCTACGTCCGCACCGGCCGCAGCCAACTCAAGGGCAATCGCCCGACCAATGCCGCTCGATGCGCCCGTCACGACCGCGACCCGGCCATCCAGTCGAGCATAGTCCTGCCGGCAGGAAGTCATCATCAGGGGTCGTCCCGATGCGGCATGGGATGCCGCGTGTTCGGCCTACAATCGACATGCTAATCTCGCAGCGGCAGCTCGAAACAAGCTGCCTCTACGGAGTTGCGCACCAACAGGTAACGGCCATACAGGCACAGGTTGTTCCAAGTCTGGTCTGCTAACGCGGGCAGTCGAGCCAGCTCTACAAACCGGTCCGCATTGGCCTCCACCAGCGCCACGTCCCCGCACTCCGCCTGCACGAGGATCAGGTCATCCACCAGCAGGATCTGACCCGGCCCGTAATCGCCGCGGCGGTCCCGCCATCGGCGCCCGCCGGTCTCCACCTCCACGCACTCGAGGATGCCGTCCGACAGCCCGTACGCGAACCCGTCGCGAACCGCCACGTTCGTGAACTTCGTGTTCAGCACGCGCTTCTCCCAGACCGTGGTCAGATGCCAATCACCATCGGGCGAGACAGCCAGTTCGATCAACGTGGCCTTGACGCCGTACCCTTTGGAGAGCAACACCCGGTTATCGGAGACCACCACCGCCTGAGGCACCGTCGCGTTGCCAGCGCTGCCGCCGGGCCACGCCCGCGACCACAGCACCGCACCGTCTTCGAGCCGGTGCCCGCTGACCGTCGCCTCATTGACGCTCAAGATCTGGGGCACGCCACAGAGCCGGGCCAACGACGGCGAGGCATAGCTGATCTGCCACGGGCCGCCGGTCCACAACAGCTCGCCCGTATGCTTGTCGTAGGCGCCGAGCGACGCGCAGGAACCGCCTTTCGGCCCGCCCAGGGGGACCACCAGCAGGTTGTCCACCACCAGCGGCGAAGCGGATCGCCCCCAGGCCACCGCCCGAAGGTCCGCGTCCGGCGTCACCCCGCAGCGCTGCAGGAGATCGTCGCTCCAGACGAGGTCCCCGGTGCGGCCGTCCAGACAACGCAGGATGCCGGTCGCACCCAGCGCATAGACCAGACCGTCGTCGATCGTCGGCGTGCAGCGCGGGCCGACGCCACCCGCCACGGTTTCGTGCCGCGCGGCCACCGCGTGCGCCCAGCGGAGCTTGCCGGTGAGCACCTCGTAACAGGTAACCAGCTCCTCCTCGCCCCGCTGCTCCATCGTGACAGCAAACCCGTTGACCGCGCTGAACCCGGACCACGCCGCCCCGACGCTCTGCCGCCAAAGCGCGCGCGGCGGATGGGCGGCCCAGTCCCGCTCGAGCGCGATGCCCGTCAGGACCAGGTTGCGGCCAGGCCCGAGGAACTGCGGAAAATCCTCCGGCGTGGTCGACTTCAAATCGACCGGCGCGCCCCGCGCGATGACCGGCGCGCCAAGCAGTTGATCCGGCTTGGGCGCCCAACGCCACACGAACTTCGGAACCATCCGGCCGGAGACGCGGTCGACTCGCACCAGAGACGAACCGGCCAGCACGATCACAGCCACCACGCCGATCGGCAGCCAACGCACCACCCAGTGCACGTCGCGCCAGCCAAACACCCGCAAGATGAGCGCGACGACTACCACGATCATCAGGAAGAGCGTCCAGCCGTTGGCCCATGCATAATCGACGAGCCCCATCTGGACCTGCATGAACACGATACCCAGCAGCGCGCTGCAGACGACTGCCAGCCACGCGATCGACGGCAGGCTAACCCGACGCCGCGGACCGGACGATCCGGGCGCCGCCGGCGGCTGCGTATCGACCGGCGGCGCATTGGCGGTATCCGGCTTCCCGCTCGAATTGTCGGCAACATCCTCGGCCATGGGCCACCTCTTTCCAGACCTGCGGCTGCTGGCCGCCCCACGCACCATCGGGCCGGTACAGGCCCTCCAGTAAACCATTCCAATCTCCCGGACTCAACCATGCTAACGCCTTGGACCAGGCAAGAGAAGCGAAGGGAAGGGAAGGGTAAGGCATCTGTCACGATCGCGGCCGTCCTGGGCATTGCCGCCGACGCCCTACTGTTCCGGGATACGGTAGCGGGCCCACGCGATGCCGAGCTTGCGCATGCGGGCGCGCAGCGTGTGGGGGTTGATGTCCAGCAGCGCGGCCGCGCCGTAGGGGCCTTCGATGCGGCCGCGCGTGGCGGCCAGCGCCCGTTCGATGTGCGCGCGAATGGCCACGTCGAGCGGGGCGATGGGCGTGGCAGATCGTGCCGGCGGGTCGGGCCGGCCGACCTCCGGCGCGGCCGCCGGCCACAGCGGCGAGCCGGCGCCCAAGGCTTTGGCGATCTCGAGCGTCTTGCCGTTGCCCAGGATCGCCGCTCGGTCGATGACCGTGCCGAGTTCCCGGACGTTGCCGGGCCACGGGTATCCGGTCAGCAGCTGGATATCCTCTGGAGTCGCCTCGACATACGAGAGGCCGAACCGTGTGGCGGCGCGCTGTGCGAAATGACGCGTCAGGGCCGGGATGTCCTCAAGCCGCTCGTTGAGCCGCGGCAGGCGGATCGGGAAGACGGCCACACGGTACCACAGGTCCTCCCGGAACTTGCCGTCCCGGACCATGCTCGGCAGATCGCAGTGGGTGGCGGCCACGATCCGCACGTCCACCTGGATCGACTGCGGCCCCCCGACGCGCTCGAGGTAGCCGTCCTGAAGCACGCGCAGCAGGCGGACCTGCGCCGGCAACGGCAGCTCGCCGATCTCGTCCAGGAACAACGTGCCCTGGTCCGCCCGCTCGAACCAGCCGGCCCGCGTTTCCGAAGCGCCGGTGAAACTGCCCCGCTCATGGCCGAACAACTGCGAATCGATCAGTTCGGGCGGGATCGCGCCGCAATTGACCCGGATGAATGGCCCGGACCTGCGCGCCGACCGGACATGGATGGCCCGGGCCACCACCTCCTTGCCCGTGCCCGTCTCGCCCAGAATCAGCACGGGCACGTCCGACTGCGCGACCAGACCCACACGCTCCATCACCGCGCGCAGCCCAGAGTCCGCGCCGACAATCGTCTCGCTCATGTCGCGTCGGCCCAGCCGCGAGAGCAGCGAACGCCGATCCGCCTCGGCCGCCTCCCGCAAAGTCGCCAGTTCGTGCAGCCGACGATCGGTCTCGAGCAACGCCGAAAAAGGCTCGTCCAGCGCCGCGACCATCGCAGCGTGCGCAGCGCTGAAACGGCGGGACCGACCCGCCACGATCACCAGGACACCCAGCAGCTGGTCCGACCCGTGGATCGCACCCACCAACAGCTCGCCTTTCAACTCGCCGGGCGCCACGAAAGCCCAGGGACCAGTCCGCTCACCGCGGCCCGAATGATGCTGCACGCCGCCCGCTTGCAACCATTCCACAAGCTCCGCCAGCTCCTCAGCACGGCACCGCGTCCGCACCGTGAGCGGACCCGCCGTGGCGCCCACATGCCCGACGCCCACCGTGTCCAGGCAGGTATGCTGCAGGTCCACACGCCGCACCAGCAGGGTCTCCAGCGGCAAAGCGCGACTGACCAATGCGGCGATCCGCTGCGTCGCATCCGCAATGTGGCTCCGCCGACATGCCTCTTGCCACACGCTGAGCATCACATCCCGAAACGATGGCACGCCACTGCCTCCCCCCAGCCTGGATCTCGGACGACCGTGATTCCTCACCGCACTGGACCGTTATATTTCACGGCCTTCCGGTCTGCAATCGGCGGCGTTCGTCCCGCACGGCGCGTGGATTGCGGCGGGTCAGGGGTGTTGTGCGCGATACGCGCGCCAGGCCTGGATCGCCTCGGCGCGTTTCGTATCGTCTTCGAAGGCGACCGAGTTGGTGTTGAACACTTGCGTCGAGCTGGGCTGAAGTCGGTTGAATCCGAACTGTTTCGGATCCTGTTTGGCCAGATGGACCAGGGCGGCGAGGGCGATATCGCGAATCTGGGTCTGGAACTTGGTCTTGCCCGCGACGGACGGCGGGGTGCCGTAGGGCGAGGCGTCGTCGAGCAGCGTCTCCAGGAGCGGGATATGCGAGGTGTCGCCGAAGCGTGCGATCGTCTGCAGGGCGAAGCCGCGATAGACGGCCTGATCGGGGTCGCCTCCATTACCCTCGAGGACCCGCTTGGCGGGGGCGAGCCCTTGCGGCAGGTCGTACTGCATGGCGAGCAACATGGCGTGGAACGCATCCCAGCTCTGCGCGTTCTCGATCCACGTCCCGAGCATTTTCCGCAGGACTTCCCGCTGGGAGCCCGCTTGGATGGCGGACGCGAACACATCCTGCCGGAAGAACGACGCCAGGTTCTGCACGGCCAGTCCCACGGATTCGTTGCGATCCTGGTTGGCCACGAACAGCACCGTGGCGATCGTGCCGAGCGAGGCGGTGTTCTGCCGCTGTGCGGTCCGCGCCTGCCGGAGGAGTTCCTCCAGGCGGTCCAGCAACAGCTCGATGGCCCGCTCCGGCGACCGTTCCACCGCCTGCAACAGAGCCGGCTCGGCCTGCTGCATTTCGACAAACAAACGGCGGGCGTCCAGCCCGTCACCCACCTGTTTGCGGAACAGGGCCCAGCCGGGCAGCTCGTAGGACTCCTGGGCATCCTGTCCGGCCGCAAATGCGCGCAGCCGCCGCTGGAAATCATGTTCCCGCACGACATCCAGCGCGTGGCGGCTGCGGAACTGCACCTCCCGATCGCTCGAGCCGAGCCCTTCTTCCAGCGCGGGGATCGCCTTGACGCCGAACTCGACCAGCCGGCCCATGGCGCGCTTGCGGACCGAGAAACGCGGGTCGCCCAGCTGGCGGACGAGCTCGGTGGGGCTGAGCGGCAGCTCAGGTTCGTCCGTCGACCGCGCCTCGGCGGCCGGCACGCCGGCCAGCAGCACGGCCGCAAGACCCACCGTCAACATGAACAGCCTGGCGCGTAAACGCATCGAGCGGTCTCCCCGGACGAACGTCCCGTCACCGATGATCGACTCCTGCTGTATTCTAGGCGATCGGCGCGCGGGCCGTCCAGGAAACGGAGATGAATCCAGGCCGGGAATCGCCCAGCGGCCCTCCCGCACATCCGGAATAATCGTTTGGGGAAACCTGGCGGGCGGCGCGCCCCTGCGGTCGCCGCCGGTTGTCTTGCCGCGGCCCGGACGTTAGAATGCCCGCATCCAGGGATTTGCGGCCGCTTGCAGCCTTTACCTGCTAAAGAGCCCTCCACGACTATGGCACCTTCCGACCCGTCCGCTAAACCCGCGTGCCCTCACGCGCAGCCCCCCCATTGCGGCCCCTCGACGCTCGCCGTCCATGCCGGCGAAGAGCGCCAGAAGATGGGGGATTCGATCACCGACCCGATCGTGTGCGCCGCCACCTACACGTTTGCCGACACGCAGTCGGTGATCGATTACGTCGAGCAGGATCTGCCGCGCGAGGAATACGGGCGCTACGGGAACCCGGGCGAACGCGTGCTGGAGCGGAAACTGGCCGCACTCGACGCGGGCGAAGACGCCGTGCTCTATGCGACCGGCATGGCGGCCATCGTCGGCCTGCTGATGGCCAAGCTCAACGCGGGCGACGAAGTGGTGTTTTTCGATGAATGCTACCATCGCAGCCGCGAGTTCTGTGTCAAGCACCTGTCACGGTTCGGAGTCGTCACCCGCCAGGTGAAGGCCTGCGACTACGACGCCATGGAGGCGGCCATCAACGCGCGTACGCGCTTGTTGATCAGCGAGTCGCCCACCAACCCGCACTTGAGCGTCGTGGACCTGGAACGATTCGCGGCCATCGGCCAGCGGCACGGCGTGGAAACGCTCATCGACGCGACGCTGGCCACGCCCTACAACGTGCAGCCCATCCAATACGGCGTGGACTACGTGTTGCATTCGGCCACCAAGTACCTGGGCGGACACAACGACCTGCTGGCCGGCGTGATCGTGGGACGACACGCGGCGATGGAGCCGGTCCGCAAGCTGCGCGGCATCATGGGCGCCATCAACTCGCCGCTCAACTTCTACCTCCTCCAACGCGGCCTCAAAACGTTCGGACTCCGCATGCAACGGCATAATCAGAACGGGCAGGCGATCGCCGAGTTCCTGGCCGCCCACCCGCGGGTCGAACACGTGTACTACCCCGGACTGCCGTCCCACCCTCAGTACGACGTGGCCCGCCGCACCATGCGCGGCTACGGCGGCCTGATCACGTTCCTGGTCAAAGACGCCGACCTGCGCCAGACGGCTGACATCGTCGACCGCGTCAGGTGGCCCCGAATCGGACCCAGCCTCGGCGGCGTCGAATCGCTCATCGAGCAGCCACGCGTCATGAGCTATCACGACGTGAGCCTCCCCGACCGCCAGCGGTTCGGCATCTCCGACAATATGATCCGACTCTCCTGCGGGATCGAAGACGCAGCCGACCTGATCGAAGACCTGCGCCAAGCCCTCGATCCCGCGTGACCCCCCTCGACGCGCACCCCACCAACGCCCGCTCCCGCCGCGCGGGCCTCCCGCACCCGGTGGAATCTCCCAGATTCCCGTGATATTTGCAAGCCGCGTCCATCATATATCACGGAGTCGGCACGACGAAGGCCGGGCTCCGCCCGGCGCAAGGGGGCGAATGCGGCACGTGGGCCGCGTGGCGGCACGTGGCACGGCCGTTGCAAGTAAGCGGGCCAGGGTTGGTGCGCGCGGCGGGTCGCGCGCAGCAAGCCGGTGTCGGCGGCGGCGCGCAGGAGGAATGGACCATGAAAGGGCGGGCATCTTCGGTAGCAAGCCGGTTGCTGGCGATCGCCGTGGTTTTGATGCTCGGGTGTGGACGCGAGGGCAGCTCGACACCGGGCCAAGGCGGCGCCAAAGTCGCGTTGCTCAACGTGTCGTACGACCCGACGCGCGAGTTCTACCAGGACTTCAACGCGGCCTTCGCCGAGCATTGGCGGCAGGAGACGGGACAGGTGGTGACGATCCAGCAGTCGCACGCCGGGTCGGGCAAGCAGGCCCGGGCGGTGATGGACGGGCTGGAAGCCGACGTGGTCACGTTGGCCCTGGCGTATGACATCGACATCATCGCGCGCAACGCCCGTTTGTTGCCGACCGACTGGCAGCAGCAACTCCCGCATAACAGTGCACCCTACCGGTCGACGATCGTATTCCTGGTGCGCAAGGGGAACCCCAAGCGGATCGCGGATTGGGACGATCTGGTGCGGGGTGACGTGTCGATCATCACGCCGAACCCGAAGACCAGCGGTGGGGCGCGGTGGAACTATCTGGCGGCGTGGGGGTACGTGTTGCAGCGCGAGCTGGGCGACTTGGCGCGTCTTGATGACCCATCATCCGCGGCGGACGTGGCGGCCGCGCGCGCCCAGGCACGTACGTTTGTCACTTCCCTGTTTCAGCGCGTGGCGAAGCTCGACACGGGCGCGCGCGGGTCGACCAACACGTTCCTCCAGATGCAGATGGGAGACGTGCTGCTGGCGTGGGAGAACGAGGCGTTTCTGGCCCTGAAGGATCTGGCTCGGGACGACGTGGAGATCGTGGTTCCTTCGTGGAGCATACTGGCCGAGCCGCCGGTGGCGGTCGTCGAGCAGGTGACGGCCCGGCATGGGACGACCGACATTGCGCGGGAGTACCTGAAGTACCTGTACTCGGTGCGGGGCCAGCAGTTGGCGGCCCGGCATTTCTATCGTCCGGTGGAGCCCGCTTCGGTGCCGGCCGAACTGATGGCCCAGTTCCGGGAGCTCAAGCTGTTCACCATCGAGCAGGCGTTTGGCAGTTGGATGGCGGCCCAGGCGGAGCATTTCGACGATGGAGGGGTGTTTGATCAGATCTACCAGCCCGGCCGATAGCGGGCCGGTCGGTCGAGGCGACACGAGGAGGCGGCCATGCGGCGCGACGGGAGACCGCGGAGTGTACTACCCGGCTTTGGCCTGGCGCTGGGCTACACGATGCTCTACCTGAGTCTGATCGTGTTGTTGCCGCTGGCGGCCCTGTTCGTGCGCACGACCTCGTTGTCCTGGGACCGGTTCCGGCAGATCGTCACCGATCCGCGGGCGGTGGCCGCGTATCGCCTGACCTTCTCAGCTTCGCTGGCCGGCGCGCTGGTCAACGTGGTGTTCGGTTTCCTCGTGGCCTGGTGCCTGGTGCGTTACCGGTTCCCAGGCCGCCGGCTGTTGGACGCGCTGGTGGACCTCCCGTTCGCGCTGCCGACGGCCGTGTCGGGCATCGCGTTGGCGACGATCTATTACGGGTGGTGCGGATCGGCGCTCCGACAACTGGGGATCGACCCGGCCTCGTCGCCGCTGGGCATTACCCTGGCGTTGACGTTCATCGGCCTGCCGTTCGTGGTGCGGACCGTGCAGCCCGCGCTGGAAGAGCTGGACGCGGAGGCGGAGCAGGCGGCCGCGAGTCTGGGCGCGACGCGGTGGCAGACCTTCTGGCGGGTGATCCTGCCGACCCTGCTGCCGGCGGTGGTGACCGGTTTCGCCTTGGCCTTCGCGCGGGCGCTGGGCGAATACGGGTCCGTGGTCTTCATTTCCAGCAACATGCCGCTCAAGACGGAGATCACGAGCGTGCTGATCGTCATCAAGCTGGAACAGTACGATTATGCCGGGGCGACGGCGATCGCGGCCACGATGCTGGTCGCGTCGTTCGCGGTCTTGCTGCTCATCAACACGCTGCAGTGGTGGGTGAGTCGCGGTTATCAGAGCTGGCATGCGTGGTCTCGGGGGGCGCGTCGCTGGTGTGAGCGGGTCGCCGGTCGCCTCCCGGCGGAGGGTGTCCGCGCATGACTGGACCGCTCACGCGCTGGCGATTCACACACGGCGGCCGCACGGCGGCCGACGACCCGTGGTGGCTCAAGGCATTGCTCGTGACCGTGGCGGGGCTGTTCGTCAGCCTGTTCCTGGTACTGCCGCTGACCGTGGTCTTCGTGGAGGCGTTCCGCCAGGGACTGGGGGTGTACCTGGCCAGCATCACCGAGCCGGCGGCCCGGCAGGCGATCAAGCTGACACTGATCACGGCGTCCATTTCCCTGCCGCTGAACCTGGTGTTCGGCATTGCGGCGTCCTGGGCGATCGCGAAGTTCGAGTTCCGGGGCAAGAGCCTGTTGATCACGCTCATCGACCTGCCGTTTGCCGTGTCGCCGGTCATCTCAGGGCTGATCTACGTGCTCTTGTTCGGGATGCAGGGCTGGTTCGGTCCGTGGCTGTCGCAGCACGGCATCCAGATCATTTTCGCGGTGCCGGGCATCGTGTTGGCCACCCTGTTCGTCACCTTCCCGTTCGTGGCCCGCGAGTTGATTCCGCTCATGCAGGAGCAGGGTCAGGAGGAGGAGCAGGCGGCCATTTCGCTGGGCGCCGGCGGCTTGCAGACGTTCTGGCGTGTGACGCTGCCGAACATCAAGTGGGCGGTCCTCTACGGCGTGATTCTCTGCAACGCCCGGGCGATGGGCGAGTTCGGCGCGGTATCCGTCGTCTCCGGCCACATCCGCGGCCGGACGAACACGATCCCGCTGCATGTGGAGATCCTATACAACGAATACAACATCCCGGCCGCCTTCTCCATGGCCTCGCTGCTCGCGCTGCTGGGCCTGGTGACGCTGGCGGCCAAGGCCTTCCTGGAATGGAAGGTGCGGCAGCAGTGTCGCGAGGTCGCGGCGCCGGTCCGGCTGGAGGGTCCGTCATGAGCATCGAGGTGCGTCACGTCACGAAGACGTTCGGTACCTTCACGGCGTTGAAGGACGTCAGCATGAAGGTGGACGACGGCGAGTTGGTGGGCCTGCTCGGCCCCTCAGGTTCCGGCAAGACGACCTTGCTGCGGATCATCGCCGGGCTGGAAGTTCCCGACGACGACGGCCGGGCCGCCGTGTTGTTCCACGGGGAGGACGTGGCCCGGCGGGAGGCCGGCCAGCGGCAAGTGGGCTTCGTGTTCCAGCACTACGCGCTGTTCCGCCACCTGAGCGTGTATGAGAACATCGCGTTCGGGCTGCGCGTGCGGCCGCGCCGCGCGCGGCCGTCACGCCGGGAGATCGACCGGCGCGTGACGCAACTGCTCCGGCTGATCCAGCTCGAGGCCTTCGCGCACCGCTACCCGGCCCAATTGTCCGGCGGCCAGCGGCAGCGTGTGGCGTTGGCGCGGGCCCTGGCCATCGAACCGCGCGTGCTGTTGCTGGACGAGCCTTTCGGCGCGCTGGACGCCAAGGTGCGCCAGGGCCTGCGCAACTGGCTGCGACGCCTTCACGACACCCTGCGCATGACCACCGTGCTGGTGACCCACGACCAGGAGGAAGCGCTGGCCGTGTCCGATCGCGTCGTCGTGATGAACCAGGCGCGGATCGAGCAGGTGGGGACGCCCGAAGGGGTGTTCCACAATCCGGCCTCGGAGTTCGTCATGGACTTCCTGGGCGAGGTGAATGTGTTCCCCGGGCGGATCGAACACGGCTGCGCCGTGCTCGGCGGCATGACGGTCGAGGTGCCGGGACTTGCCCGGCACACCAACGGCAGCGCGAATGTGTATGTCCGCCCGCACGAACTGGACGTGCGCCGCGACCCGGGCGGCGCGCCCTGCCTGCCGGCCCGCATCGTGCGTGTGAACCCGGCGGGCTCCTACGCCAAGATCACGCTCACCGTCGGAAGCGATCGCGACATCCAGGTGGACCTGCCCTTCGAGCGGTTCCGGCAGTTGAACTTGCACCCGGGTGAAACCGTCTACGTCTCGCCGACGAAGGTCCGGGTGTTCGGCGCCGATTACGTGATCTGAGGGCCGGCTTACGGACGGGCAGCGACCGGCTCGCTGCCGCCTGCCTGGAGCAGCATCGCACGCTCGATCAGGCTCGTCCCCTTGGCGGGGTGCCGGGCCGCGGCCTGCGCGACCGGCCGCGGAGACTCATCTCCGACGACGGCCCGCGCCACGCGGTCACGCGGCGTGCTGTTGGCGCGCGTCGACTTGGTCGATGGCGCGGACTTCGTTCCCGGCTGGGCCGCGGGGCGTCCGGGAACGCGAATGCGCGTAGCTTGCGGCGGCATCGCGTCGGCCGGCAGCGGTGGCGTGTCCGGCTCGACGGCCGGCGTCGGCTCGCCGAACGGGCCTTCCGGCACCTCCGGCATCTCCATGGCGCTCGGGCCGCCCACGTCCACGCCGGGGCCGCAGTGCGGACAGACGGGCGCCCTGGTGCCGCAGCAGCATGTCGGGCAGGCGTAAACCGGCACGTACTTGCTGCATTTCCCAAAGTCGTTGCGGTTCAGCGCCGCCCGGTAGATGTCGTGCCGCGCGTTGAGCCCCGGGCAGCAGAACAACCCGCCCAGCACCTGCTGGATCCCCTGCGTGACGCACGGCAGGATCGGCGGACAACAGGTCGGGTCGCCGCTGTGCGGCCCACATGCCTGACAACCGCACGCCGAATCCATCAGCCCACGATGCTGGGCCTGTGCGTACGACGGCACGGCGAGCAGCAGGCCGATCACAACCAAGTCGATCCCGGTTCGTCGCATGGTGATCCCTCCGGTTGGGTGCCGTCGTGCCGTCGCCGATACGCAGATGGCTGACGACATGCCCTGACACATGGACACTCAATCTTCCAGATCGAACTGGGCAGGCCCTGGAGGCAAGATCTTCTGAGCTCATCGTTAGAGTCCGCCCAGCCCGCCAGGTTCGCCCGGGCCTCCCAGCTCGCCACGCGCCTCGCCTGCTTGCTTGCCTGCCGCGCGGAAGGTCTAATCACCGGTTCCGGGGCCTTGAACTGAAGGGCGGGATGATCGATGGACATTTTGGACACGTTCTGCGACCGGGCGCGGCAGCGCCGGCGGTCGGTGGTGTTGCCCGAGGGCGACGACCCGCGGGTCGTGGCGGCCGCGCGGCGGCTGAAGGACGAGGGCCTGGCCGAGCCGATCCTGTTGGGTGTGGCGGACCCAATCGAGCAGGCTGCTCGGGCGGCCGGCGTCTCGTGTGACGGCATCCGGCGGATCGACCCAGTGGCCTCGGCCGACCTGGAAGCCTACGTGTCGGCCTACGTCGCACGTCGCGACGTGAAGGACGGCATTGCGCGTCGCATGGTGAAGAAGCCGCTGTTTTACGGTGGCATGATGTTGGCACTGGGCGAGGCGGACACGATGGTTGCCGGGGTGGCCCATGCCACGGCGTCGGTGATCCAGGCCGGCGCACTGACGGTCGGCTTGAGCCCGGGGATTGAGACGGTCTCGAGCTTCTTCCTGATGGTGCTGCCGGAGTTCCGCGGCCGGCCGCAGTGTCCGTTCATCTTCGCGGACTGCGCGGTCACGGTGGCTCCCACCTCCACGCAGCTGGCGGACATCGCGCTGGCATCGCACGCCAGCGCGAGCAAGCTGCTCGACGAGACGCCGCGTGTGGCGCTGCTGTCCTTCTCGACGCACGGGAGCGCGGCCCACGAACTGATCGACAAGGTCACTGCGGCCCTGCAGTTGGCTCGCGCGCGGGCCCCCGACCTGCTGCTGGACGGCGAGTTCCAGCTGGATGCGGCGATCGTGCCGGAGGTGGCGGCCAAGAAAGTGAAGGCGGCTGGCGACGTGGCGGGGCGCGCCAACGTCCTGGTGTTCCCCGACCTGAATACCGGCAACGTGGCCTACAAGCTCGCCCAATATATGGGTGGGGCGCGCGCGATCGGCCCGTTCCTCCAGGGCTTCGCCAAGCCGCTCAGCGATTTATCCCGCGGCGCCAGCGTCCAAGACATCGTGGCCACGACCGCCATCGTGTCGGCGATGGCGTGAAACGAGCAGAAGACAGAACCTGGTCCCATGAAGATCCTCGTCGTCAACTGCGGCAGTTCGTCCATCAAGTACCAGCTCTACAGCATGCCGGACCGGCGCGTGCTGGCCAAAGGACTGGTCGAACGGATCGGGGAAGAACATTCATCGCTCAGCTACGGGTCGAACGCCCATGAGCATTGCCTGGAGCAGCCGATCCCCGATCACGAGGTGGGGATGCGGTTGATCCTGCGCAGCCTGTTGGGCAACGCCGGCCACGCGTTGGACGACCCGCACGAGATTTCCGCCGTGGGCCATCGCGTGGTGCATGGCGGGGAGGAGTTCAGCGAGTCGGTGCAGATCGACCAGCAGGTGCTCGCGTCCATCGACCGGTATGCGGACCTGGCGCCGCTGCATAATCCGGCCAACCTGACGGGTATCCGCGCCGCGATGCACGCGTTGCCGGACGTACCGCACGTGGCCTGTTTCGACACGGCGTTCCACGCCACGATCCCGAAGGTGGCCCATCTCTACGCGCTGCCGCACGGCGTGTACGAGCAGTACGGGGTGCGCCGGTACGGGTTCCATGGGTCTTCCCATCGCTACGTGGCGGGCCGTACCGCGCAGCTGTTGGGCCGGGCGCCGGCCGAGACCAACTGCATCACGGTGCATCTGGGCAACGGCTGTTCCATCACCGCGGTCCGGCTGGGCAAGTCGGTGGACACGTCGATGGGGCTCACGCCGCTGGAAGGCCTGGTGATGGGGACGCGGAGCGGGGACATCGACCCGGCCATCCTCTTCTACCTGGCGGACAAGGGTTACGACCTGGCGTCCCTGAACCGGCTGTGCAACAAGCAGAGCGGCCTGCTGGGCGTGTCCGGGCTCTCGAACGACATGCGGACCTTGACGGAGGCGGCAGCGGGCGGCCATGCGCAGGCGCAGCTGGCCATCGACATCTTCTGCTACCGCGTGCGCAAGTACCTCGGCGCCTACCTGGCCGTGCTGGGGCGCACCGATGCCATCAGCTTCACCGGCGGGATCGGTGAACGGGCGGTCGGCGTGCGGTCCGAGATCTGCGGCGGCCTGGAACCTCTTGGGATCCAGCTCGACCCCGCCCGGAACCAGGCCGCGGTGGGCGGTGAGGCGACGATCAGCCGCGTGGGCAGCCCCGTGCGGCTGCTGGTCGTCCCCACCGATGAAGAAGTCGTGATTGCATCGGACACTTATCAAATCGTGCAACGAGGACGGGCGCGTGACGGGACAACCCAGCTATCGAGCACTGACCGATCGTGAAATCGTGGCCCTCCGCCAGCAGGGCTGTACGGTCGACGATGACGACTGGACGCGCATCCAGGTGGCTGGCGATTTCGAAACGACGCGCATCCGCGACGCCCACTTCGGCGGCCAGGTGCGATTGGGCGCGATCTGCGGCATGACGCAGACGGTGCCTGCTCGGCCGGCCGCCATCGAGCGCGCAACGCTCGTGGACTGTGCCGTGGGCGATCACGTACGGATCGCGAACGTGGGTGTGCACCTGGCCAACTACCAGGTCGGCGAAGGCGCCGTGATCGAGGATGTCGGGACCGTGGAGACGCGGCCGGGCGCGCAGTTCGGCAACGGCGTCGAGATCGCCGTCTTGAACGAAGGCGGCGGTCGCGAGGTCATCCTGTTTGACGCACTGTCCTCTCAGTTCGCCTACCTGTTGTGCCTGCACCGCTACCGGCCGCGCCTGGTCGCGCGGCTCCGCGAGCTGGCCGAGCACGCGGCCCGCGCGGCGCACGGCCCGCAAGGCCGAATCGGCCAGGGCGCCACGATCCGCTCGGTCACGGAACTGCGCGACGTGCATGTCGGGCCGGCGGCGGTGGTCTGCGGCGCCACGTCGCTGGTCAATGGATCGATCCTCAGCTGCCCCGAGGCGCCCGCGCAGGTGGGCGCCGGCGTGCAGGCGGAATGCTTCATCTTCGCAGAAGGCGCACAGGTGACCGGGGGCGCGATGCTGGCCAGAACCTACGTGGGGCAAGCCAGCCGGGTCGGCCGGCAGTTTTCGGCAGAGAGCACGCTGCTGTTTGCCAACTGCGAGGCGTTTCACGGGGAGGCGTGCAGCGTGTTCGGCGGCCCTTACACGGTGACGCACCACAAGGGCACGCTGCTGATCGCCGGCCTGTTCAGCTTCTATAACGCGGGCAGCGGCACGAACCAGTCCAACCACATGTACAAACTGGGGCCGGTCCACGAAGGGCGTGTCGAGCGGGGCGCCAAGACCGGCTCGTCCTCCTACATGATGTGGCCCTGCCGAGTCGGACCGTTCTGCGTGGTGCTGGGGAAACACACGCGGGCGTTCGACACGTCGGACTTCCCATTCAGCCATATCGAGGCCCTGCCGGACGGACGCTGCTCGCTGATCCCCGGCTTCAACCTCACGACGGTGGGCACGGTGCGTGACGGGGCCAAGTGGCCGACGCGCGACCGCCGCCAGGGGCCGGTCAGGCGGGACCGGCTGTCGTTCGACGTCTTCAGCCCGTACACGGTCGGGCGGATGCTGCGCGGCCTGGAGACCCTCCAGGACCTCCAGCAGAAGACGGACCGCAGCGTGAGCGTCGTGCCCATCGGCGGCGCCGATGTGAAGCGCGTCTTCCTGCGGACCGGCGTGAAAGTCTACCGCCGCGGCGCCTTAATGTATCTCAGCGACAAGATCGTTGCGCGGTTGGAGCGCGGCCTGCAGGCCGGCCAGGGTGCCTGGCAGGCCGCCGTTCCGGCGGCGTCCGAGTCGGTGCTCAGCCCGCAGTGGGTCGACGTCGGCGGCCAGTTGATGCCGGCCGCACGCCTGGAAGCACTCGTGGCAGCCCTGGAAGACGGCTCGATCGGGGACCTGCCGACCTTCTTCGCGGAACTCGACCGCATTCAGGCCGCCTACGACGAGGACGAATGGGCCTGGGTCAAGTGGGCCTATCAGCGACTGACGGGCGTCGATCTGGACTCGGCAGGGCCGCCGCAGCTGCTGGAAGTGGCCGATGCGCTGCTGGAGAGCCGGACGGAGTTCCTCGAGGCCGTCCTGGTCGACGCCGTCAAGGAGTTCGACCGCCACAGCGCCGTCGGGTTCGGCGCGGACGGGCCGCCCGAGGCGCTCGACGCCGACTTCCAGGCAGTGCGCGGCGACTACGACACGAACACGTTCATCGTTCAGTTGCGCTCGGACATAGAGCAGCTCGCACAACGCGTGGGCGAGTTCAAGCGACAGATTGCCTTATGAGGAGTCGACTCATGTCGGATATTGCCGATCGTGTGAAGAGGGTGACCGCCGAGACGCTGAAGATCGACCTGGCGCGCGTAGCGGACAACTCGCGGTTCGTCGAAGACCTCGGCGCCAGCTCGATGGAAAGCGTCGAGCTTGTTGCGGCCTACGAAGAGGAGTTCGACATCGACATGGACGAAAAATCGGCGCTGGCCGTCAAGACGGTCGGCGACGCCGTGACCTTCATCGCCCGGATCGTCCAAGGGTGATCCCGCAGCCGGCAAGCTACTTGCTGTCGCCTTTCATGAAGCGAAGTGCAACTATGCTTCTGTTCTGACTGCCTGGTTTTCCTCAGGACAGCCCCCCTCTCTCCCCCCTTGCAAAGGGGGGGCAGGGGGGGTGACGCCCGAGATCGTGACGGTAACCTGGACCGCGCCCTCTCCCCCCTTGCAAAGGGGGGCAGGGGGGTGGCGCCGAAGATCACGGGACGAAAATCCGACCGCATCAATGCGGTCACCACGAGCCCGCCGCCAAAAACAGAGTGTCTGCAACCTGGACCACCCTTCCCTCGCCCCCCCTTGCACAGGGGGGGCAGGGGGGGTGGCGCCCAAGATCACGGGACGAACATCCGACCGCATGAATGCGGTCATTACGAGCCCGACAGGAGACGACGCGTCCCAACCTCCCCGGGGCATGGGCCCGGGTGGCCGCGTTTCACTCCCCCAGCTTGTTCCGCAACTCGACCCGCTCTGCCGGCTGCAGGCTGGTGTCGTTCTTGTCCAGCGCGTTCTGGCGCAGGTGGCGGACGAACCCGCGCAGCGCATCGGCCTGCCGGCGCGTGTACTTGCTCTTGCGGGCTTCGAGTTCCACGTCGTCCGCCAGGGTTGCCAACCCTTTGGCGGTGTCCGGCGGCGCCTGGCCGATGTGGACGAGCGATTTGTCCTCCGTGTTGAGCAGATGGGGCAGCGCCGCTGAGTAATGCCCCAACTGCAGCAGCCAGAACGCGATCAGCTTGTGCTCCGCCGCGGTCGCCTGGCCGTCGGCGGCTTGCGTCCGGGCCGCCTGTACGCGCGGGAACTGGGAAACCCACTCCCGGGCCAGCTTAACGCCCTCCTCGGCCTTCCGGATCCGTTGCCGCGACTGGTCGACGGTGCGAGCCTCTCTGAGCGACCTGCGGCGGAGCAAGTCGGTCACCGCGTCCGCCAACTTGTTGACTTGCCGGACCGCGTCATCCTGTCCGGATTCGAACACGTACGGGATGAGCGCGAGCATCTGGTCGCAGAGATCCAAGATCCCGGCAGGGGTTGCCGGCTCTTGCCCGGCGGCCGCCAGATAGGCCGCCGCACGGGCTTGGGTCGCCGCGGCGCGCCCCAGAATCGCCTCGTCCTCCAGCATCTGGATGCGCGCCACCACGGCGGCCTGTCCCGCGCGCCCATCGACCGCCTCCGAAAGCCGCCGGGCGATCACAGCCTGCTCCTGCTCGGTTGGCAGCCGACCGGCTGCCTTGCGGAGTCTCAAGAAATCAGTCAGGTCGTCCAGGTGCGTGGACTTGAGCGCCGCATCCCAGATCCGATCTTCCCAGGCCTGGCGTTCGCTGTCGCTCAGCAGCGCGCCGCCCACGGTCCCGGTCAGCAGGTTCTGGGCCAGGACGAACTGCTCGCCATCCAGCGCCAGGTTCAGCATCTCGTCGCAAGCCGCCCACAGCTGGGCGGATTGCTCGGGCAGCGACTCGGCGTCGGACTCGAGCCGGGCCACCAGGTACTTCAACAACTCGCTCTTCCGGGCTGGATCCTGCTCAGCCGCCCACTTCTCATACTGTTCGGACTTCTCGTATTTCCTCCGGAACGCCTCACGCAGCTCCTCCAACTCGGCCGGCCCGGGCCGGACATGCGCGGCGGCGACCCAGGTGACCTCGATTTGCCGCTCTTCCCGCACATCGGTCAGGACGGTGCGGAAATCGTCAAAACCGGGTCGCGCGATCCGCACCGTGTACCGACCCGGCTGGACTTCGAAGACGACTTGCTCCGCGTCCACAGCCACCGGGTCGGCGACCAGGTCGCGCACGCGGCCATTGAGCTCCAACCGGGCGTCCTGGCGATCGGCCTCGGGCCAACGGAAGACGACGCGAACGGGATCCGTCGTGACCGCCAACTCCCACCGCTCGCCACCGGCGACAGTGAAGGACCGATCCACGACCAGTCCGTCCGCCAGCTCGATGTGCAGCGTGTGCGCTCCTGCCTTGACGGCTATTTCCACAGTCTCCGGGCTGTCGATATACCCGGGTCGGGTCAGGTTTACCGTGCGGTCGTCGATCTCCAGCTTGGCGTCCGCGCGCGCCGCCAGCGGCCACTGCAAGACGACCCGACCGACCGTGGACGCCGAACGCGCTGATTGCGGGTCCGGTTCGGTACCCGCGCCGGCGACGAACGCGACCTCGAGGCGCGCAGGCGTGCCGCCTGAAAGCTCGATCGACTGGTTAATCGGCTCGAAACCCGGCCGCTCGATCTGCACATGGTGAGTGCCTGGGGGCAGCGCGAAGGCCAACTCCTGCGCATCGCGCGCGATCGGGTCCCACGCCAAGTCCTGCAGCCGACCATTGATCCGCAGCGTCGCATGTTCCCGCGTCGCAGCCGGCCACTCCAGAATCAGACGCTCGCTGGGCAGCCGATCGCGCCACCAGCTCCAAGCGGCCAACGCCACGACCGTGCCGGCAATCAGAGTCAACAGCCAGGGCAGCAGGCTGCGACGACGACGACGCGGCCGGCTGATCCGCGCCGCCCGGAACGCCGGGTCGGCTGCCAACGTGCCGGCCGCGTTGGCAAACCGGATCCCCTCCGGCGATGGCGCCGGCAGGTCCGGGCCCACCGGCGGCGGTACCGCCACCGACGCGTCGGGACCGGCCTCCACTAGAGTGGCGTCATAGGCTGCCTTTCGGTCGGGGGACAACAGGCACAGCTTCGCCGCCGCCACTTCGTTCAACAGCTTCTGAGACTCAGCGGCGCGCGGGCCGTTCTGGAACGACCGCAAATGCGCCATCTGGCGATCGCCGGCGTGCTGGATGACTTCCCGATTCTCCTCGAACAGCCGGATGCCCAGCAGCCGATAGTGGTTCGGCGGCTGCTCCTCGGGTGGAATACCGAGCCATTGGTAGTACGGATCAAACGGCTCGTTCGGTTGACTCATGGTCCCGCCTCAGCACGCATCTCGGGGGGCCGCCTTGGCAGTCGTTCGCGCGCACCTACGACTGTTCCGCTGCCTACGATATTCTACGGTGTTGAATATGGACGGCGCGTGAGGCTCCGTCAATTGGGTGGTTTCGACCGGCCGCGCTCCGGGTTCCCGGACGGAATTCCAGGCGGTGCCACCGGGAGCGTGGGTTTCGCAACCCGATGCGCGCGGTTGCGTTTCCGGCCGGTACCCGTATGGGTCCGGTCGGAAAGATGTATAATTGTGGCTTCCCGTCGCCTGAGAGACCAGTTCATGCAGCGAACGCTTCTGAAGTCGAAGATACACCGAGCCACCGTGACGGACGCGAACCTGCATTATGAGGGGAGCGTCACGATCGATCAGGACTTGATGGACGCCGCCGACATCGTGGCGCACGAGCAGGTGGACGTGTTGAACATTGCCAACGGGGCCCGTTTCACGACCTACGCCATTGCCGGGCCGCGGGGGTCCGGCGAGATCCGCATCAACGGGGCCGCGGCGCGTCTGGCGGAGAAAGGCCACCTGGTGATCATCGCCAGCTACGCGCGGTACGAGGAGGCCGAAGTACGGCATCACGCGCCGCGGGTGATCCAGGTCGATGCGCACAACCGTGCCCTTCAGCCGCCTCACCCGGCCCGTCTGTGACCACGCGCCCCGGCCATCCAACAGCGATTAAGGACCTTCTACCATGCGCGAGCGACAGGCGACGATCATGGCCGGCATCCCGGCCCAGAACATGGCACTCTATCACCGAATTCGCTTCGCGGTCGGAGATCCCGCCGTGTTGATCGAGGTGACCGAGTCGGGGCAGTCGACCGCGACGTTGATCCTGCGCGACATCGAAATGGATCGGGCCAAGGCCCACGCGCGTGCGGACCAGGTCGCCTGCCCGGCCCAGTTCGCGCCGGCCGGCGGACTCTCGGGTGACCGTGAAACGGCGACCGCCCAGTCGGCGGCGGAATTCCTGCGCCGGCAGGAGATCACGTGCGTGACTGCCGATCGGTCCTTGCCCATGATCTACGTGCACGCCCTGCAGGCGGCCGGCATCCAGGTCTGGTGCGACCTGGACATGGGTGTCAGCGTGCGGCGTGCCAAGGACGCGGAAGAAGTCGAGCACTTGCGCGAAGCCCAGCGGATGACCGAGCAGGCCGTCGAGATGGCGTGCGGGATGATTGCCCGCGCGACGGCCGATCGCCACGGCGAGCTGCACTGGGACGGCGCGCCCCTCACCTCGGAACGCGTGCGGGCGGCCATCGACGTGTTCCTGCTCGAGCGCGGCTACACCAACCCCACCTCCATTGTCGCCGGCGGGCCGAGCGGGGCGGATTGCCACTTCCTGGGCGCCGGCCCGTTGCGCACCGGCCAGCCGGTGATCATCGACGTGTTCCCGCGAAACCGCGAGACGCTCTATTACGGCGACTGCACCAGGACCGTGGTCCATGGCGAGGTGAGTGACTTGCTGGCCCGCATGCGGGACGCCGTGGCCGCAGCCAAGGCGGCCGGGATCGCCGCCATCCGGGCGGGAGTCAGTGGGGAAGCGGTGCACGCGGCGACGACCACGCCGATCCAGCAGCATGGATTCTCCATCGGCCTGCCGGCCGACGACGCGCCGGACACCTACTGTGCCATGGTCCACGGGACCGGCCATGGAGTGGGGCTGGAAGTGCACGAACCGCCCTTGCTCGATCGGGGCGGCCCGACGCTGGTCGCCGGCGACGCCGTGACGGTCGAGCCGGGGCTGTACTGCAAGGCGGTCGGCGGAATCCGCCTGGAGGACCTGGTGGTCGTCACGCAACAGGGCTGCGAGAACTTGAACCGGCTCCCCGAGCAGCTCACCTGGGCGTGACCGGGCAGGTGGGGTCGCCGGATCCGGTTGTGGGCCCGCCGGGCGCGACGTGTGGGAAGCGGGTCTTCCCGCAAGCCCGACGGATTCGTGAACTGTGGCGGGGAAAAATCCGATACACATCAACGGTTCGGTCGGCGCAAATCTTGAGGCGCCCGTTGGTCGACGGCCGCAGCTTCCCATCCAAGACCCCCGCCTGACGCAGACTCCGCCGAGGCATTTTTCATGTTCGCCGCGCGCCTTCGGGCGATTGCTCCTGCCTGGCTCCTCGCCACCCTGGCCTGGCCTGCCCCGAGCTGGTGCTCCCAGCCTACCGTGCCCGGCACGGGCGCCCGCATTGCGCGAGTCGGCGATGACTTCGAGGACCCTCGTTGGGAATACGACTTCCGCGGGCACAAGAGCAGCCAGGACCTGGATCAGCGCCAGCGCCTGCCGGCCGGCGAAGCAGTCAACGGGCGGTGGTACGAAGGGATCAAGCACGGTCACCCCGACATCGTGCGTCGCGTGCCCACACCGCCCGGAGGGCTCCCCGGAAGCACCGGCGCACTGGTGTTGCAGTCCCAACGGACCGGCATCCCAGACCACGTCACGAACCGAGTGCAGCAGGATGACTTCGTCGCCGACGTGAGCTATCGACTCGGCCGCACCATCCCGGCCGCCCAACGCCCGAGCGTTGTCGTGCGCGTGTTCCTCCCGCCGCTCGAACAGTGGGAGCCGCGGACCGGCCCCCACTTCGCCCTGCGCTGCACCGGCCAAACCGACGGCGACGGCCAGGCCTATTGGCCCGGCATGTTCATCGTGTTCGACGGCGCGGATCACCGCCGGCACTTCGCCCACATCCGCATCCGCGCCAACCAGCAGGGCCGCGATTACCAGGGCCGGCCCATCACGCAAACCGGCTGGTGGACGTTCGGCCTGTCCATCTCGCCCGACGGCCAGATCCACTACTACGCCCGGCCGGGCACCGACGACCTGACCGCGGCGGACCTCATCGCCTCCGAATACCCGTACGGGTACCGCTGCCGAGACTTCAAAACGTTCTTCTTCACCGTCTGTGCACTCGACGACGGCAAGACCTGGTCCACGCCCTGGGTCATCGACGACCCGACCGTGTATTGCCTGCCACCCGCGACCGCCCTGCGACCGGTCGATGCCCGGCGGTAGCGGACCCGTGCCAGAGGCCGGGCGGAGGCGCATGGATCATCCGTTCCCAGCGCCCTGACCGTTCACACTCGCAGGATCCCCCGGGCTTTCGAGACCGATTCTTGTCGTATTATCAATTGACATGTCGACATGTTCCGATATATTATCGTTGAGCGAGGAGCGACCTGTCATGGTTTCGAAGACTCGGGCGTCCGAGCCCCCGTTGCTGGATCTGGACGTTTTGCACGAGGCGGCGGAGTGCCTGCGGACGCTGGCGCACCCGCACCGGTTGCGGATTGTCCAGATGTTGTTGCGGGGCCGCTACAAGGTGGGCGAACTTGCGGAGGCGTGCGAGATCCCCAGCCACATGGCCTCCGAGCATCTGCGTCTGATGCAGCGTTGCGGGCTGTTACGGAGCCAGCGCGATGGTCGCTGTACCTATTATGAGGTTGCTCAACCGCATCTGGCGGGCATCATCGCGTGTATTGAGTCGCGTAGTACCGAGAAGGAATCCTAACGAAGGGGGCCGGATCCATGACGTGGCGTTTCCGGCGGCGCCGTCGTGCCGCCAAGGCCAAACACGAGGCGTTGGTCATCATACTTCTGCTGCTCGGCTGGTTCATGCTCCAGGCGTTCGTCCTGCCCAAGCTCGGCGTGTCGACGTGAGGGCCGACGTCTTGCGGGCCGAGTTCGGCCCCTTGGCAGTCGGAGTGAGGGCCTAGTGGCAGGCGGCAGGGTAGAGCGGCTGGTTTCTCGGCGCGCGGCACCGCGCTCACGGCATTAAGGATGAAGGGCTTCCCGGTGGAATCACCATTGACGATCGTGATTGTTGGAGGGGTCGCTGGCGGCGCATCGGCGGCCACGCGCGCGCGGCGGCTGAATGAAGCGGCGGAGATCATTCTGATCGAGAAGGACGAGTACGTATCCCTTGCCAACTGCGGGCTGCCCTATTGTCTGGGCGGGGAGATCGCGGACCGCGACAAGCTGTTAGTGGCTACGGTGGACCTGCTGCGCCGCCGCTTTCGCCTGGACGTGCGGACGCGTCAGGAAGTGGTCGGCATTGATCGTGCCAAGCATCGGGTCCTGGTGCGGAACCACGCGGACGGCACGACTTACGAGCAGCGCTACAGCAAGCTGATCCTGGCGCCCGGTGCCCGTCCGATGATCCCGCCGATCCCCGGGTCCGACGCGCCCAACGTGTTATCGCTGCGCAATCTGAACGACATGGACCGGATCGACGCGGCCCTCCGAGCGGCGCCGACCGGGAAGGTGGTCGTCGTCGGTGCGGGCTTCATCGGGCTGGAGATGGTGGAGCAGTTGACGCGGCGCGGCTGCGACGTGTCGCTGGTCGAACTCCAGCCGCAGGTCTTGCCGCTGCTGGATCGCGAGATGGCTCAACCGCTGGCGGAAGAGTTGCGGCGGCACGGCATCCAGCTCTACACCGGGACGGCGCTGAACCAGATCGTGACGGACCGCGAGGGCCGGGCCACGTCGGTGGAGCTGGCCGACGGCCGCCGTCTGGACACATCGCTGGTGGTGTTCGGAATCGGCGTCTGCCCGAACCACGAACTGGCGCGGGAGGCCGGCCTCGAGATCGGGCCGGATGGCGGGCTCGTCACCAACCGGTACATGCAGACGAGCGACCCGGCCATCTACGCGGTAGGCGACGTGGTTCAGTACGTGTTCGGTCCGACCGAGTCCCCGATGCGGATTCCGTTAGCCGGTCCGGCCAACCGCGCCGGCCGCCTGGCCGGTGAGCATGCGGCGACCGGCACCGCTCGCACAGCGGCCGACGTGTTGGGCACGGCGATTGTCCGCGTGTTCGACCTGACGGCGGCGCAGACCGGTCTCTCGGCGGCCCGCGCGCGACAGCTGGGCGTCTCGGCACGAAGCGTCACGGTGGTGACCAATCACCACGCGGGCTACTATCCGGGCGCTTCGCCCATCACGCTCAAACTGGTCTTCGACCCCAAGTACGGGCGCATTCTGGGCGCGCAAGCCGTGGGGCGCGCGGGCGTCGACAAGCGGATCGACGTGATCGCCGCCGCGGCATCGTTCGGCGCAACGGTGTGGGATCTGGCGGGCCTGGACTTGTGCTACGCGCCCCCCTATGGCGCCGCGAAGGATCCGGTGCACATGGCGGCTTTTGCGGCCGGCAATCAGCTCGACGGGATCACCGATTTCCTGGACGCGGACGCCGATCTGACGGGCATGCAGGTCCTGGATGTCCGCACGTCCGCCGAGATCGAGCAGCTTCCGCTCCCCGATACCGACCACGCCATCCACATCCCGCTGGACGAACTGCGCGATCGGCTGCACGAACTGGACAGCTCCCGGGAGGTGGCCGTCACCTGCCAGACGAGTCAGCGCGCCCACGTGGCATCCTGCATCCTGCGGCAGTCCGGGTTCGCGGCCGTGCATGTCGTGTCGGGCGGCGCGGTCGTCCGAAACCGCGCGATGGGCAAGTAGCAGACCGGCAGGGTGAGTCAGGGCGTCGGGTCGCCGAATTTTTTCTCCAGCTTGGCTTCGATGCTTTGGCGCAGCTCCCGCGCCGCCTCGCGCGCGCTTTGCGTATCGCTGCGAATCTGCTGGCGGTTGATCAGCAGGTGGACTTCCGTATTGTCGCCGTCGCTTCGTTTCTCGACGCGGAACCAGTGGCGCAGCCCACCGACGATGGCAATGCAGATCACGAACAACGTGATGGTGCCGAGAAACTTGCGCATCCGATGCTCTCCTTGACAGCTGCCTGCCGGGTACCGACCAGCCCCCGCGGGTTCAACGCCCGCGGGAGCTGGAATCTACGTCGCGGCGGCCTGCCGGGCAAGACCGAAAAGCCGGCTGCAATGCTAGCAGCAGGCGTGCGGCGACAGGTGTTCGTGCGACGCGCCCGCCGCGGCCGCGAGCGCGGTCGCCCTGTCGCCTGTTGCCCAGGGCCGTATCTCACTCCATATCCACCCACGTGCCACCAGCTTGCGAGCTCTTGACCGCGGCGACGATGAAGGCGATCCCGGTCCGTCCGTCTTCGACGTTGGCATACTTGACGCCGTCGGACGAGAATTGCCGGCCGTCCTCGTAGGCGCGGACATCCTGTTCGAAGCAGCGGTGCAGCCGCGCGAACGCGTCGTGGAAGGCCTCGGGGTGACCGGACGGGATGGTGGGTTCCGCCATGAGTTCCGCGGGCAGCTCTCCGAGGAATCCGTCGTTGGCGGTCACGGCGCCGCGGTAGTAGACCCGTTCCGGCTGATTGGGCAGCAGGATGCGGACCTCTTCCGGGTATTCCTGCCGCCAGAGGAGCGAGCCCTTGCTGCCGTTCACCTCGATTCCCAGGTTATTCTTATGCCCGATGGCGATCTGCGACGCGCGCACGAGCGCTCGGCCGCCGTTGGTCAGCTGGCAGTAGGTGGTGAAATGGTCATCCAGCTGGCGGCGTTCGACGAACGTCTCCAGGTGCGCCTGCAGCCGGGTGACATTGAGCCCCGTGATATAGCGCAGGTGCATCAGCGCATGCGTGCCGATATCGCCGCCACAGCAGCTGGCGCCCGCCTTGCTCGGGTCGACGCGCCATTCCGCCTGCATCGATCCCTGGTCTTCGGCGCGTCCGGCCAGCCAGCCCTGGATGTAGTAGGAGTCAACCCATCGCACTTCGCCGATCAGCCCGCTGGTGACGATGAAGCGTGCGAAGCGCGTGGTCCAGTGTCCCAGGTAGGTATGCGCGACGCCGAACGGGATCTTGGCCGCCTTGACGGCGGCCACCAGCTGGTCCGCTTCTTCGAGCGTGACGGTGAGTGGTTTTTCGCAGAACACGGGGATACCCGCCTTGATGCACTTCATCGCGGGGTCGAAATGCACGTGGTTGGGCGTGACGATCAAGGCGTAGTCGATGCGTTGGCCGAGCGGCTTCTGAGCTTCCGTCTCGATCAGCTCGTCGTAGCTGCGGTAGCCTTGGATCGGGTAGGGCCACGCCTCGGCTTCCTTCATGGCCACATCCGGATTCGGGTGCAGTGCGGCGGTCGTGACGCGGCGGGTCCCGTCGAAGAAGATGGCCCGCTGGTGCGGCTGCACAATGAACGCACCGCCGCCGCCGCCGATCAATGCCACGCTCAGAGGTCGTTGAGACATCGGTTTCTCCTTAAGTCATGTTGGATGGAAGGGAGGCTACTTGGGCAGCGTGTTCGCTCCCGGAGTCACTTCGGCCATATTGGGGGGCACTTCAGCCTGCGCCAAGCCGGTGGCCCACTGCAATGCGCCGATGAGGATCTGCTCGAACAGCGGGTTGGTCCATACATCTTCGCGGTGCCCGAGCGACGTGTAGAAGACGCGGCCCTGACCGTGCCGTCGCGCCCAGGTGGCCGGGAACGGCGGGCGCCGATACATCTCGCCCACCATGCCCGCCGTCTCATGGACCAGCAGCACGTGCAGGTCGGGAGCGAAGTGTTTCATGGCATACCACTCTTCGTGCAGTTCGAAGCCCTCCCCCAGCTTCTCCAGTCCCGGGAAGCGCGCGTCGACGCGGCGCATCCGCGCCTTCTGCTGTTCGCCATGGGACACGAATTCGCCGCCGATCATGGCGATGTACGGGTCGTATCGATCGGGTCGACTCGTCTCGCGGAACGAGTCGGTCGCCGCGTGGATGCCCACGAACCCCTTGCCATTTGCCACCGCGTCGAGCAGGGCCTGTTTCCCCGCAGCGCTCATCGGCGGCGTCTTGTCCGTCCCCGCCGTGGTCAGATCGCCCGACGTATAGAACACGTATGCGTCGTATTTTTCGTGTTCGCCATCGAACAGGCGTCCGTCCTTGCTCGCGGTCACCTCAAAGCCATGCCGCGCACCCGTCTCGATGAGCCATTTCTCGGAGAAGCTCAGCGGTGCATCGCCCCGGGCCACGACCGAGTGTTCGAAGCCTGACGATTTCGTGAAGTAGAGAATCTGTTTCGGCGGGGCGGTCTGCGCGCCGAGCACGCGGGGCAGGCTGGCGGCCAGCAACGAGGCGCCTCCCTGCTGGAGGACCTCACGGCGGCTGAATCGGATTCGGCTCATACGGCATCTCCTGCAGAATCATGGTCACCTGGACGGCCCCTCGCGTCGTGACGGTCCGGGGCGTGCCTCTTAAGATACCGTATCCCACCAGCCGACCGATAGTACGGCGCGGGTCGCCGGCCGGGCACAGGGGCGGTCGCGACATCGATGACGGCGGGCCCCAGCTGGGGCGCGGCCTGGATGCGCGGGACCAGCGCTCGCAGACCGGCACCAACTCGTTGGATCAACTGGGTTTACACTGCATCCGATCCCGGATTATACTCGCTCGTGAAGCGGCGTGTCGCGTGGAGGCGCACCATCGCCGCGCGGCCTGGCCCAAAACTCCCCGTTGAAAAGGGACCTGATCATGATCGAACTGGGATTCCACACGGACAACTGGCGTCCGTTGAGCATGAGCTTCGAGGCGGCGGTCGAGAAAGGTCTGGCGTTGGGCCTGCGACATGTGGAGTTTGCTGCCCTGCACGGCCAGAACTTCATTCAGGCCATGGGCTACGACCCGGCCGTGTCGCTGCAGTCCAACGCGCGGGCGCTCAAGCGCTATTGCGATGCCAAGGGCGTGACCATCTCGCAGATCGACGGCGCCTATCCGCTCATGGGCCCCAACGGCTCCGCCTACGGCGTGCAGTACGTGCAGCAGGCGATCCGGTTCGCGGCCGAGCTGGGCTGCCCGAGCGTGGACACGACCGACGGCGCGTTCGAGATCCCCGGCCTGTCCCGCGAGGAGGTATTCCGGATCACCTGCGACAACTACCGCCAATGCCTCTCCTGGGCCGAGGATTACGGTGTGATGCTGGCCATCGAGCCGCACGGCCCGTACACCAACGACGGCGACTTCCTGCAGCGCCTGTTCGACTACTTCGATTCCGAGTACCTGCGGTTCAACATGGACACGGGCAACAACTACATTGCCGGCTGCGATCCGGTCGAGTACACGCGGCGGTTCCGGAAGTACCTGATCCATGCGCACATCAAGGACGTCAGCGCCTCCCTGGCCGCCGCGCTGCGTGGCGAGGAGACGGGCATCGGCAGCTCGGAGGTCCCGATCGGCGGGGGCGTCAATGCCGACAACATTCGCCAAGTCCTGCAGTTGCTCGTCGAGACGAAGTGGGATGGCGTGCTGTCCATCGAGACACATGGTTCGGACGCCAACATGAAAGCCAGCGTGGATTTCCTCCGCGGCGTGTTGCGCGACCTCGGCCAATGAACTTCCAGCGACAAGGAGCCAGACACATGACCTCTGCCATGAACCGACGCACATTCGTCCGCCAGTCCGTGCTGGCGTCCGCCGGCGCGGCGTTGGCCGCCAATTGCCTTGCGCAGCCGGCCCGGGCAGCGGATCCCGGCAGCGCGCCGGCCACTCCATCCGCCGCGGCGGAGATGCCCTGCGGCCGGATCAAGGACCTGGTCATCAGCCGCCTGCTGCTGGGCGGCAACCTGCTCACGCATTTCACCCACAGCCGCGACTTGCGGTATGTCTACGCGCTGGCCAAGCACTACAACACGCCCGAGAAGATCCTCGAAACGCTGGCGGTCGCCGAAGCGCACGGCATCAACACGCTCGTGGTGCACTACGTGCCGAACACGATCGAGGTGCTCAAGAAGTACCGCGAGCAGGGCGGCAAGATGCAGTGGATCACCTGCACCTGCCACGCGCTGGTCAGCGGCGGGCTGGAGAAATTCGCCGACGAGGCAAGTAAGCTGGTGGATGCGGGCACGGACGCCCTGTACATCTCGGGCGTCGAGGCGGACGTCACCTGCGGGTTCACCAACGACATGGCCAGTACCGACGCCAACAAGCGCATGGCCGAGCCGAACCTCGACTTGATCGCCAAGGCCCTGGATCTGGCCAAGGCCCACCTGCTGCCCGTGGGCCTGGGCGCCCACCGGCTCGGCCCGATCCAGGACTGCGAGAACGCCGGGCTGGACATCGATTTCTACCTGAAGACATTCCACCATCACGATTACGCCTCCGCCAACCTGCACTGCGATTCGAACTTCTGCCCGGCGCCGGAAGAAGTGAGCGCGTTCATGCAGACGGTCAAGAAGCCGTTTATCGCCTACAAGGTGATGGCGGCCGGCGCGATCCCGCCGGAGGACGCGTTCCGCTACGTCCTGACCCATGGGGCCGACTTCGTGCTGGCCGGCATGTTCGATTTCGAAATCGCCGAGGATGCACGGCTCGTGCGCGAGATACTGCCCAGCGTCGAGCGGCAGCGACCGTGGCAGGCCTGAGTGCCGAGCAGCGCGCAAGGGCGCAAGGCCGCGGCAGACTGGACATCCGTGAGAGCCCACCATGCAACGTCGTGAATTCCTGCAGGCCGGCGCGGCGGCCGCCGCCGCCGCGCACCTGCTTGTCCCCCAGTGTCATCTGACGGGCGCCTCGACGGCGCCCGACCAGGAACTCCAGCTGGCCTTGATCGGAGGCGGCCGGCAGGGGCAGTTGCTTCTGAGCGCCGCGATGGCGGTCGGCAATGTCCGCGTTCGGGCCGTCTGCGACATCTGGCCGTCGTCCCAGAGCTACTGTCAGTACTTCCTCCGACAACACGCGCAGGAGGTCGCGCTGTACGAGGATTTCCGCGCGATGCTCGACCGGGAACGCGAACTGGACGCAGTGCTGGTGGCCACGCCCGATTTCGTGCACGCCGAGCAGGTCACCGCATGCCTGGAGGCGGGCCGGCACGTCTATTGCGAACCGATGATGGCGCACAACCTGGCCGCCGCACGGACCATGGTCCAGGCGATGCGGCGCACCGGTCGACTGCTGCAGATCGGCTACCAGCGGCGCAGCGATCCGCGGTACCGGCATGCCTTCGAGAAACTGATCGCCGACGCGCAGCTGCTGGGACGCCCGCTGATCGTCCAGACGCAGTGGGCCCAGCGGGAGGCCAGCATGCTCGGGTGGCCCAAGCGGGGCCTCCTTCCGGACGATGTGCTTCGGCGGTATGGGTACGACACGATGAGCCAGTTCCGGAATTGGATCTGGTACCCCGCGCTGTGCGGCGGGCCCTATTGCCGGTTCGTGTCGCACCAGCTGGACGTCTGCCAATGGTTCCTGGAGGCGGCGCCGCGCTCGGTGATGGCCAGTGGCGGCACGGACTGCTACCAGGACCGGCCCAGCCTGGACACCGTGTTGAGCCTCTACGAGTACCCGCACGCGCAGGGTACGGTCCGCGTCTCCTGCTCCCTGCTGACCACGACCAGCGCCGACGGCGCGCGGAGTTACGAGCGGCTGCTCGGCACGGAAGGCTCGCTCCAACTGTCCGAAGATCCGCACTGGACCAGGGTCGGGCGCGAGACGTCGGCGCCCGACTGGGATCGCTGGGTCCAACAACACTATGTCGTCCGGCTCGGCCCGGAGGGGGCCGCGAAGTCCGCAACGACGGACGGTCAGGCTGTGCACGTCACGGGCAACATCGAGATGTACCAACTCCCCGTGGGCCAGGCGGAATCGAACTGCCAGGCGCATCTGGAGAACTTCTTCGCGGCGGTCCGCGGCGAGCAGTCGCTGCGTTGCCCGGCCGATGTCGCCTTCCCGAGCCAGGTCGCCGCGTTCAAGGCGCTCGAGGCGGCGCGCAGCGGTGGCACACTGCAGCTGGCGCCGAGCGATTTCGACGCCTGAACCACTGGGGGCGTGCCTCATGATGTCAACGCCGTCCTCCAGTCGGTTGACCGTGGCGCATCACGCGATGGCCACGGAGTTCTCGATCACGATCGTCTGCCACGACGCGCGCTACGCGCGCCAGGCGGCCGCTGAGGCGTTCGCCCAGCTCGAACGATTGGAGGACTGCCTGAGCGCCTACCGGCCGGCCAGCGACCTGTCGCGCATCGCGCGCCTGAACGCCGGCCAGTCGTGTGTGGTCCATCCGGACACGCGCGACTGCCTTCAGATCGGGCTGGACATGGAGTGCACCACGGGCGGGGCATTCGACATGGCATACCGCGCCCGGCCGCGTCGGGCGGCCTCGCAGTGGCTTCGCCTGGCGGACCGCCGGCCCGTCGTCACGGCGCTCGGCCCCCGCCCGGCACTCGACCTGGGCGGCCTCGGGAAAGGTTTCGCCCTGGATCGCATGGCCGGTGTGCTGGCCGATTGGGACCTGCCCTGTGCGCTGTTGCGTGCGAGCCGGAGCACGTTCCTGGCCTGCCAGGCGCCTCCCGGTCGGCCAGGCTGGCAGGTCCGTTTCGGCCCGCCCGGCCGCACGCGGTCTGCGATTCTCGCGTCGTGCGCGCTGAGCGGGTCGGGGAGCGATGTCAAGGGACCGCACATCATCGATCCGCGCACCGGGCGTCCGGCCTGGCACCATCGCCTGGCCTTTGCGACCGCGGCTACCGGCGCCGAAGCGGACGCGCTGTCCACGGCCCTGGTCGTGATGACCGGCGACTGCATCCGTGAGTTCTGCGCCGATCATCCCCATCACGGGGCCTACGTCGTCCGCGCGGGTGAGGACGCGTTGGAACTGATGTCTCACCCGCACGGCGGTCCGATGTCCCTGTTCGTCCCGGAAGATATTTGAGATGTGAGCCAGGTGCGGAGGTGATCCATGTTCCATCGCTCAGCAATCGCGGCGTTCGTGATCTTCTGCGCAGCCACCGCGTTGGCGGCGCGGTGCAGCATCTGCCTCGGCCAAGAGCCGGCCGGCCCCAGCCCGCCGTCGGCCGAGGACGCGCACCGGTTCTTCGCCTTCTGTTTCGATACGCACGACGCGCGGGAACGCGACCTGGAACAGCAGGCGGCCATGCTCAAGCGGCTCGGCTTCGACGGTGCCGGCCACGTGGGCCTGGATGCGCCGCTGCTGGCTCAGCGGATCGAGAGTCTTGACCGGGCGGGGCTGAAGCTGTTCCTGGCCGGCATGCCGGTGGACCTCCGCCAGGGGGCGGAGGAACCGCTCCAGCTACTGGACCGCGCCCTGCCGCTGTTGGCAGGCCGCGACGTGCTCGTTTACATCACTCTGACCGGCTATCCGCCCCGGGATCCGCGGGGCGACGAGCCGGGCATCGCGCTGCTCCGCGCGCTGGCCGATCGCGCGGCGCCGAGCGGCGTGCGGATCGCCATCTATCCGCACACGTCCGACTGGGTCGCCGAGCTTGCCCATGCGGCGGACGTGGCTGGCAAGGTCGACCGTTCGAACTGCGGCGTGATCTTCAATCTCTGCCACTTCCTGCGCAACGAAGATCCGGCGACCATGGCGGCGGTCCTGCGCGCTGCGCGCGGGCGGCTGATGGCCGTGACGCTCAACGGCGCCGACCTGGCGGGCAAGACCGACCCGGATTGGCAGCGTCTGATCCAGCCCTTGGATTGCGGCTCGTTCGACCTATCGGGCCTGCTGGGGGAACTCAAGCAGTCCGGCTATCGCGGCCCGATCGGCCTGATGTGCTACGGTATCGGGGGAGACGCCGAGCTGCACTTGGCGCGCTCGATCGCCCGCTGGCGCGAACTCCGCTGCGCGTTGGAGTAATACGGCAGGCTCAGCCGGGCGGGGCACGGCAGCCGAGCGCCCGTCCCGCGCGCGGCTACGTGGCCGCGACCGATGCGCCGTCCGCGGGCCCGCGCTGGCCGAGCTGCTGATCGATCATCAGCAGGCCCAGGCCGTTGTCCTGAATCAGCTCGAGCTTTCCGACGATCGCCTGCACGGTCGCCTCCTCTTCCACCTGCTCGGTCACAAACCATTGCAGGAACGTATTGGCGGCATGGTCGTTCTCGCGGACTGCCAGGTCGACCAGTTCGTTGATTTTCTGCGAGACCTGTTGCTCATGGGCCAGCGCGTCCTTGAACGCCTCGAGGGGGCTGGACCAGTCTGTCTTCGGCTTGTCGATCTGTTCGAGGACCACGCGACTGTTCCGGTCGAAGATGAAGTCGAGGAACTTCATGCCGTGCATGCGTTCCTCGTCGGCCTGGACCCGCATCCACGCGGCCATCCCTTCCAGGTTCTGGGCAACGAAGTAGCTCGCCATGGAAAGATACAGGTAGGACGAATAGAACTCCGCGTTGAGATGCGCATTAAACGCCTTTTCGATGTTCTTGTTCATGTCGGGATTCCTTCTTAAGCAATATGAGTTGGTGTTCGATCCCCGGTATTCTAGTGGACTTCGTCCGGCCGGACAGCCCGGCTGGACGGCCCGGTCTGGCAGCCCGGCTCCCGGCTCCGGCCCGGCGGTTGTGGGGCGATCGGCCCGCGTGGTATCATGGCCGCCCGGCGTGCGCAGCGGTCAACCGTCCGCCAGCCCGCCACGACATGTCGGCCGATTCCAGTACGTTAAGAAAGGATCCTCGCGGATGACGATCCAGTTTACCTGCGGCAAGTGTGGACAGGTGCTGCGCGTCGGTGACGAGTCGGCGGGCAAGCCGGCGCGATGTCCGAAGTGCAGTCACGTGATGGCGGTTCCAATCGCTGCATCGTGGAACGCGACGACGCCTTTCCAGCCTGGCGACTCGGGGACCCCGGACGAACCATGGCGGGACCCCGACACGGCCAACCCGTACCTGGCACCCGCCGCGCCTCAGTATCCGCCCCGATCGGGCATGCCGGACGCGCTGGGGGGCGACGGCAAGATCGTCAACGTGCCGGTCGACATCGGCGACATCCTGAGCTACGCCTTCCAAGTCTGGAAGGACAACCTGGCCATGCTGATCGGCGCGTTCGTGGTGTTGACCGTGATCACCACAGCCTTCAGCTATTTCACCGAGGCCGTGGTCTCCGTGTCCGAGCACGCGGGTCTGGACGAGACACCCGCCTTCATCTTCATCTTCCTCGGGGCCTTAAGCGGCCGGTTCGTCTTGAACACGTTCCTGTATGCCGGCTACTGGCAGATGATGCTGCGCATGGCGCGCCGGCAGCCGGTGGAGTTCACGGACCTGTTCGGCGCCGGCCCGGTGTTGTTGCCGGCCATCGGTGTTTCGCTCCTGTTCGTACTGGCCGTGGGCGCCGGGCTGATCTGCCTGATTGCACCCGGCATCATCATCGCACTCATCTGGTGGCCATGCTACACGCTGGTCGTCGACCGGCGCGCAAGGGTCCTCGAGTCGTTCGGAGTGGCGCGGGAGATCACGACGAACAACCTCGGCACGTCAGCGCTGGTGTATCTGGTGTCCGGCGGCATTCTCGGGCTGGGGTTCCTGGCGTGCTGCGTGGGCGCGGTCGTGGCCGCACCGCTGGCCTCGATGTTGACGGTGGTCGCGTACCTGATGATGTCCGGTCAGCTACCGGCCGACGCGGGTCAGCGCTAGGCCTGTTGGGCGGACGCCCGGCGGCTCTCTTGGCCGGCCTGGCGGGCGCGGGGCGGACGAAAATGCCCGGTCAGGCATGGCCGTTGATTCGGGCACGATCGTGCCGCGGGCAGCCGGGCTCCACCGGGGGTGTTCTTGACTTGCCGGCCGTTTTCCGCGTCAATACCGACGTACACTTGTGATGCCTGGTCCCCCGTCCGCCCGGCCCTTCCCACACCGCTACGATTCCGTAGGAGGCACCGTGCCCATGAGTCGGAAGAAACCACCGAGCCCGACGAAACGTACGCGCCAGGCGAAGCAGCCGAGCGCCGCGAGCCGTGCGCGCCCGGCGAAGCGGCCGCGTGCGACGAAGCGGTCGCATCCGACGAAGCGCGCTGCGCGCTCCCAGCCCGCAACCTCGGCTGGCGAGCCGTGCCAGTTGCCGGAGACCGTCGAGGGGTTCCGACAGCGTGCCGTGTACAACTTGTACCACACGCGCGGGCAGGCCGTGCAATCCGCGAGCCACCAGGACGTGTACATGGCGCTGTCCTACACGATCCGCGACTACTTGATCGATCGCTGGCGCAAGACGACCGAAGCCCAGTTCGCGGCGAACCCCAAGTTCGTGTACTACCTGTCGGCCGAGTACCTGCCTGGCAAGCAGCTCGCACAGAACCTCTTGTACACCAACACGGAGCAGCTGGCGCGTCAGTCGCTGGCCTCCCATGACCTGGACCTGGACCGTTACCTGGACCTCGACGTCGAGCCCGGCCTGGGCAACGGCGGACTTGGGCGGCTGGCCGCCTGTTTTGTCGACTCGCTGGCGACGCTGGACATCCCGGCCGTCGGCTACGGCATCCGCTACGAGTTCGGCATCTTCCGCCAGACGTTCGAGAACGGCTGGCAGGTCGAAAAGCCCGACAACTGGCTGTTGCTGGGCAACCCCTGGGAATTCCTCCAGTCGGACGACATGGTGAAGGTCGGCTTCTGGGGCCGCACGGAGGACTACATCGCGGAAAACGGAGCGACGCGCACCCGGTGGGTGCCGAGCCGCGAGGTGTACGGCGAGCCCTGCACGACGCTCGTGCCCGGCTACCAGACCCAGACCGTCAACATCCTGCGGCTTTGGCGTGCGCGCGCCACCGAGGAGTTCGACTTCCAGCTGTTCGACATCGGCGACTATGCGCGTGCGGTGGACGAGAAAGTCCAGTCCGAGACGATCACCAAGGTGTTGTACCCGAACGATGCCAATCCGAACGGGCGGCAGTTGCGGCTCAAGCAGCAGTACTTCTTCGTGGCCTGTTCGCTGCACGACATCCTGCGGCGCTTCCAGCTGCGGAACGAGGACTGGGCGCTGCTGCCCGAGAAGGTGGCGATCCAGCTGAATGACACGCACCCGGTCGTGGCGATCCCCGAACTGATGCGGCTGCTGGTCGACGTCTACCGGCTCGACTGGGACTTCGCCTGGCGGATCACGTGCGCCACGATGAGTTACACCTGCCACACGCTGCTGCCCGAAGCGCTGGAGAAATGGCCCGTCGACCTGTTCGCCGGCCTCTTGCCGCGCCACCTCGAGATCATCTACGAAATCAACCGCCGGTTCCTCGATGAAGTGCGTGCCCGGTTCCCGAACGACGAATCGCGGGTCGTGCGCATGTCGATCATCGAGGAACGCCCGGTGCGGCAGATCCGCATGGCCCACTTGGCGACGATCGGCTGCCACGCGGTCAACGGCGTGGCGGAGCTCCAGTCGCGGCTGCTGCGCGAGCTGGTGCTCAAGGACTTCGCGGATCTGTGGCCGGAGAAGTTCCAGAACAAGACCAACGGCGTCACGCCGCGCCGCTTTCTCCGGCTGGCCAACCCGACCTTGTCGGAGCTGATCACCTCGAAGATCGGCGACGCGTGGCTGAAGGATCTGGGCCAGCTCGCGCAACTTGAGCCGTTCGCCGACGACCCGCAGTTCCAGGCCGCCTGGCGCGACGTGAAGCAGGAAAACAAGCAGCGGCTGACCACGCTGCTCCACGAGTCGTGCGGCATCGTCGTCAACGCCGATTCCATGTTCGACGTCATGGTCAAGCGGCTCCACGAGTACAAACGCCAGCTGCTCAAAGCGCTGCATATCATCTGGCTCTACCACCGGGTCAAGGCCAACCCGCAGATGCCGTTGCCCGCCCGGACCTTCATCTTCGGCGCCAAAGCCGCGCCCGGCTACCTGATGGCCAAGCGGATCATCAAGCTGATCCACGGTCTGGCCGACCTGGTCAACGACGATCCCGACGTCAACGGGCGGCTCCGGATCGTGTTCCTGGCCAACTTCAATGTGACGCTGGCCGAGCGTATCTACCCGGCGGCGGACCTGTCCGAACAGATCTCCCTGGCCGGCAAGGAGGCGTCCGGGACCGGCAACATGAAGTTCGCGCTCAATGGGGCCGTGACGATCGGGACGCTGGACGGCGCCAATGTGGAGATCCGCGACCGCGTGGGGGCCGAGAACTTCTTCCTTTTCGGGTTGGACGCCGATCAGGTCCTGCGGGCCAAGGAGCAAGGTTACAACCCGCTGAGCTTCTACGAGCACGACGGCGAGTTGAAGGCGGCGATCGATGCCATCGCCATGGGCCAGTTCTCGCAGGGGGACAGGGAGCTGTTCCGCCCGCTCGTCGACGCCCTGTTGACACGCGACGAGTACCTGTTGCTGGCCGATTTCCGCTCCTACGTGGCCGCATCCGAGACGGCCGCCTACGTGTTCCAGGACCGCGACCGCTGGACCAAGATGTCCATCCTCAACACCGCCCGCTGCGGGTTCTTCTCGTCCGACCGCACTATCCGCGAGTACTGCGACGAGATCTGGCACGCGCGGCCGCTGCGCGTCGAGTGACGAACGGCAAATCCCGGACAGTCTGCTTCCTGAGGCCCCTCCGGAACCGGAGGCCTGCCTTCCGGCGTTCTTCCGGAGCCACCCGAAGAACCAGCGTGCCTGGCTTCCCGTCTCTGCCTTCCAGCGAGAAAGAGCAAAACCAGTGCGTCTGCCTCTGGGCATCTCCTCAGGACCTCTTCCCGTCCGGTGACTTCCTGTTGGCCCAGGGGCATGTGCCCGCGTATACTGGCATCATGATGGCGTGACCGCGCGGGCTGGTTCATTCGTGCATCAACGGAAGAGTACTGCCATGTCAGTGGAAGCGAACTCCAACCGGAAGCTGGGCTATTCCGAGTACGTGCGCATTCCGGATGACGGGCGGAGGCACGAAATTGTCGACGGAGAGCACATCGTGAACCCGGCCCCCAATCTGTATCATCAGACGCTGTCGCGCCGCATCCACTTCCAGCTCTACTCGCAGATCGAGCTGCACGGTCTGGGCGTTGTGTTCTACGCGCCGACGGATGTCCAGCTGTCCGAATGGGACATCGTGCAACCCGATCTGATCGTGGTGCTTAACCGGAAGCAGGCGATCATGACCGCCACGCGGATCATCGGATCACCGGATCTCGTCGTGGAGATCCTGTCGGCCTCATCCGTGCACCACGACCGCGTCTGCAAGCTGGGACTCTATTGCAGGTCTGGCATCCCCGAATACTGGGTCGTTGATCCCGACCAACAGGTGGTCGAACAGTACGTTCTGCGCAACGATACCTACGTATCGCTCGGCCACCATGCTGACATGGTCACGGTCCAAGTCGTGTCGGACGTCCGTGTGGATCTTCGCGCCGTGTGGTGAGCAATTGCACACTCGGCCGTACCGTGTGCAGCACGGAGAACGGCATCAGCTGCGTCATGGCGTACAGACAACCAGACACCAGAACCGGACACCAGACACTCTGCTTGGCGACGCGGAGATACATCACGCGCCAGTTGCCGATGTGCTACCCACCGGTCGGTGTCTCGCCAGTCATGTCGAACGGGCCTTCAGAGATGTCGTCCACCGGCGCCTTGCGCGGCTTCACAGATCAGCTCCCAGGCGCGCCGGACATGCTCGAGCTTCGTGTTGGTCTGCCCGATGGACATGCGAATGACGAACTGATCGTTGAGCCTCGTATGGGTCAGGTACGCGCGCCCGGAACGATTGATCTGCTCGAGAATCGCCTGGCTGGCGGCATCACCCTGGACGTGCCGGAACGCCACCAGGTTCAGCGGCGTGGGCGCCACACGCTCAAATGACGGATGGTCGTCGACCCAGCGCGCGAATTGCTGGGCGATCGACACATGCTCGCGGACCTTCGCCCGCAGCCCTTCCAGGCCGTAGTGCCGGATCACGAACCACAGTTTGAGCGCTCGGAAACGCCGGCCCAACGGGACGTGCCAGTCCCGGTAGTCGATGACCGCGCCCGACTCGGTCGCCTGGTTTTTCAGGTATTCCGGCAGCACGCTCAGGGTGTGGATCAGCGCGGCGCGGTCCGCGACGAAGAAGCAGTCGCAGTCGAAGTTGACGAACATCCACTTGTGCGGGTTGAAGCAGTAGCTGTCGGCCAGCTCCAAGCCGTCGAACAGGCCGCGGAATTCGGGGCACAGCGCGGCCGTGCCGTAGCTGGCCGCGTCCGCGTGCAGCCACAGCCGATGTCGGCGGCAGATCTCGCCCACGGCGCGCAGCGGATCAACGGCTCCGGACGACGTCGTCCCGACCGTGGCCACGACCAGGCAGGGTTGCGCGCCGGCGCGCAGGTCGGCGGCGATGGCGGCCTCCAGCAGGTCCGGCCGCATCGCGAACGACGCGTCGACGTCGACGGCGCGCAAGTTCTCGCGTCCCAGCCCGGCGATCATCATGGCTTTCTCGATCGACGAATGCACCTGCGTCGACGCATAGGCGGTCATCCGGCCGCGCACACCATGGACGTTGGTCGCGTACCGGCTGCTGCGCTCGCGCGCGGCCAGCAGCGCGCACAGCGACGCGTCCGACGCCGTCTGCTGGATCACACCGCCGCCCGGCGACGCGGAGTGGAACCGCGCGGGGAGCCCCATCATCTGCACCAGCCAGTCGAGCACATGGGTCTCCAGCTCCGTACAGGCGGGGCTGGTCGCCCACAGCATCCCCTGGACGCCCAAACCGGCGGCCAGCAGTTCGCCCAGGATCGAGGGGCCCGAGTTGTTGGCCGGAAAGAACGCGAAGAAATTCGGCGACTGCCAGTGCGTGATGCCCGGCATCAGGATCTCCTGCACGTCGCGCAGCATCGCGTCGAACGGCTCGCCGCGCTCGGGCGGCGCGGCCGGCAGCCGCCGACGGATCTCGCCCGGCTCCACCTGGGACAACACCGGGTACTGTGCGACATCGCGCAGGTAGTCAGCAACCCAGTCGATCACCTGGTACCCGTGCGCGCGGAATTCGTCCGGCGTCATTGCATGCTGCCCTTTCGTTGTTGAACCCACTCGCCCAGCGCTTCTTCGAGCGGCGGGCGCGCTGCGCCGGCCGACCCCGGCGCCCGCCGCGCTTCAACCAGCCGGCCGACCTCCCGCGCCGCATCGACCACCGCCGCGCGGTCGCCCAGCAAGCCGTCCTGCATCCGCAGCAGGAACTGCCGGCTGCCCGGGTGGTCGAACGCGACCTGCGCCCGTACCAGCTGCTCGACGGCACTCACATATTGGCTCAGCGCCGTGCGGTGTTCCTCCGCAATCACCGCCGTGTCGCCGCGCAAATAGCGCTGCCAATACGCCTGAGGAAACGCCGTGTGGTCCGGCGCAATGCCGGCGGCGAACAATTGCAGGAACCGGTCGTGCACCGATCGCACCGGGTGATAATCGCGCATGTTGGCCGAGATCACGGCCGCCATGTGCAGCCGATGCGCCAGCTGCTGCCCGACGCCGTGGCTGCCGTCGAGCCCCTGCTTCCTCAGGTCGCGGCAGGCCTCCAGAGCATCGAGCAGGACCAGCGCCTTCTGCTTGTCCCCCGGCCCAACCGTCGCCTCGATGCTCGCGCACAGCGCCGGCACCAGGCCGTCACGCGGCGCGTCCGGCCAGCTGCTCAGGATCGCCGTGAGCATGTCAGCAATGTGGGCCTTGCCGACGCATTCATAGCACACCTTCGGATCCGCAGCCGACAGCCCGCGGAAGAACTCGTCCGATAGATAACCGGCCGTGATCCCGGTCCGTTCCGCCAGGATCCGGGACGGGGCGGAGGCGGGATCCAGCAGCTGGACCAGGTAGGCGCAGGCGCCGTCACTCATGTTCGCGCGGTCCGTCATCTCCTTTCTGATCGCGGCACGAGACAGGTCCTGCGCCCGCAGCGCATCCGCCAGAGACTCGAACGCCTGGACATAGCGCTGGGCATACTCCGTCCGCGCGCGATCATCCGTCCGCAGCCCGGCTGCCAGCGTTTCAGCCACCACGTGGCCGGGGCTGTGACGATGGTCGTACGACAGCGACAGGGCTTGGAGCCGCGAAAGCAGATCCTGGAACTGCGCGGCTTTGCGTCTCAGCCCCACCAGCGGCTCGACGATCGCAGCCACCTCCCGCTGACCCCGCGCGTCAACGAAGTTGAACGTCACGCGCCGACGGAACTCCTCGATGTCCGTGCCCCAGAACTCGAACAGCTGCTTGGCGAACTGCATGCTCCCCGCTTCCTCGATCTGGGCCAGCGCCCGATCGCGCAGGATCGAGCGCGCCTCGGGCCCGTACGGTTGCGGCAGGGCCTGGATCAAGGGCGCAACGACATCGTCGAACGTGAACTGCTGAGCCAACAGGCTACGTGCACGGAACCGCACCTCGCGCGAATCGCTTCCCAGCGCGCCGACCAGCGCGGGCACGATTTCCGGACCCTTGGCGCTCAATCGACGCGTGGCGTCGTTGCGGACGCGGAAATCGGCCGCGTCCAACTGCCCGATCAGCGCGGAGACTTCCGCCGCGACCGGGTCCGGATCCTCCCCGGCCCCGACACCAGCGCATGCCGCCGCGGCCGCCAAGCCGACCCACAGGCAGCCGGCGCGCAGCGCGCCGCCCGCCGCGCGCGACACGGCGCGCACCCGCCCGGCCGACACGCCCGGATTACCGGGCATCGCCGAAGAACGGGAACAGCTTCCGGATCTCCTCCGGGCTGGGACGACGGCCATACTCGCAGATCTCAAACGCCTCGGCATACTTCACTGCCTCGCCCCGCTCTTCGCCATACCATCGGATGAGCGCCTGGCGGTGCGTGTCCGCCTCGCCGGCCTGCCGCTGACTCCAGCGGCCGCGGATCCAGGCCAGACGCGCGTCCGGATCGGAGGCCGGAGGCAGGCTGTCGACCAGCGCTTGGCTCCCATCCGCGCCTCCCTCGAATACCTGGGATTCGAGCTTGCTGACCGCCAGCACCTTCTGCTCCAGCACGTCGTCCAGCGCCACCGCGATATCCGCCACGAATGGGTACGGTTTCTGGAACCGGTCGCTCGAGTACAGGAAGACCGGGTTCTTCTCCAGCGGCGGGGTGTCGGGACAGAAGAAGGGAACGGTCACCATGTAGGCCGCATCCTGGACCAGCACGCCGACGTACCGATGATCCGGGTGATAATCCCAGGGGCGGTGCGAGATGACAATGTCGGCCTTCCATTGGCGGATCAGCCGCACGATCGTCTTGCGGTTCTCCAGCGTCGGGAGCAGTTCTCCGTCGTGGAGATCGAGCACTTCAGCCGTCGTCCCCAACACCTTGGCTGCTTCGTGAACCTCGGCCGTGCGGCGCTGGGCCAGCGCACCGCCGGCCATCTGCCAGTGGCCGATGTCGCCGTTGGTGACCGAGACGAGTTTCACATGATGCCCCTGGCGGGCCCAGAGAATGCCCGTCCCGCCCGCCTTGAACTCCGCGTCATCCGGATGCGCGCCGAAACAGATGATCCGCAGCTTGCCGTCGTCCGGAGGCTCCGCCGACGTCGCGAGCGTGGCCAGCACGAAGCCCAGCACTAGTCCCCCTATCCACCGCGAGATCGCAGTCAACCCGGTCATGGCATCACCCTCTGGGATTCGACATACAGACAACCGCTCCGAAAGCACACAGTGTACCATGAAAGGCCGCGCGGGCGGCCCTCACATGAGTTTCACCAACGGAAGCTGGTCCGAGCCCAGCACCGGCGCGAAGACGCGTGTCAGCTCATCCACGGTGACCTTCCAGCCGATGACCGTGATCCCGAACCGGGGGCGCTGTCCCACGAACGGGCATTCGGTCAGCGCATCGAACACGCTCTCCACCAGGACCGGCCCGTCGCCGAAATCGAGGATGCCTTTCAACCGCAGGAGCCGGGCCTGGACCCTCTCGAACGCCCTGCGGAAGGCGTCCCGGTCGGCGGCCCGTCCCAGAATGGAGCAGGCGGCCAGCTCTTCGGGCGGCGCGGTCGTCGGCGGCTCCCGGCAGGGCACGTGCTGCAACGATTGCACGTACTCCCAGCTCACCCGGCCCTGGCTGACACATGTCTGGGCGGCCCGCGGGTTCAGGTCGGACAGCAGCTCGGCCAGCCGCTGCGTGCCCGGCGGGCCCAGGAGGTCCGTCTTGTTCAGTACCAGGCCGTCGGCGGCCATCACCTGGGCGCGCGGCGCTTTGAAATAGGGGAGCACTCTCGTGAAGTGCATGTCCACGACGCACAGGTTGGCGCGCACTTGGAACTGATCTGCCGTCTGCGACGCTGTGAACACCGTATGGAAGTCGCTCGGTTGTGCGACCCCGGTGGCCTCGACAAGCACCACGTCCGGCCGGACCTCGTGCGCGATCTTCTCCAGGGTGCTCGCCAGGTCCTCGGCAAGGCAGGCGCAGAACAGGCTGCCGCGGCTCAGTTCGAACACGCGCTCGGCGGCCCGATCCAGGATCTGCCCGTCCACGCCGTGCGTGCCGAACTCGTTGACGATCAGCGCCACCCGCTGCGAGGCGAGCGGCGAATTGGCCAGGAGGTGCCGGACGAGCGTCGTCTTTCCGGCCCCTAAATGGCCGGTGATCACGTAAACAGGGATGGGCATCGGGTCAGCCTGCCTCCACCGCGTCACTTCCGCGGCATGTAATGCGCGCTGTGACCGTGATAGACCTCGGCCGATTCCATGACCGTCTCGGACAGCGTGGGGTGCGCGTGCACAGTCATCTTCAGGTCGGTGATCGTACATCCCATTTCGATGGCCAAAGCGCCTTCCGCGATCAGCTCCCCGGCCCCCACCCCGACGATCCCGATGCCGAGTATCAGCTCGTTGTTCGGATCGACGATCATCTTGGTCAGGCCGTCGTTGCGGTCCAGGGACGTGGCGCGCCCCGCCGCCGCCCAGGGGAACGCGGCGATCTTGAACGGGATGTTGCGGTTGCGGGCCTCGGTCTCCGTCAGGCCGACCCAGGCCAGTTCCGGATCGGTGAACACGACGGCCGGAATGCCTTTCGGATCATACGCGGACGGCTTGCCCGCGAGCACTTCCGCGGCCACCCGCCCTTCGTAACTGGCCTTGTGGGCCAGCATCGGTTCACCGGCCACGTCCCCGATCGCGAAAATGTGCGGCTCGGCCGTCCGGCGCTGGTGGTCCGTCTTGATGAACCCCTTCTCATCCACTTCGATGGCCGTGTTCTCCAGCCCGATCTCGCGCGAGTTCGGCCGCCGGCCGACCGAGACCAGGATCTTGTCGAAGACGCGCTCGGGCGCCGCCAGGTCCAGGCCCAGCAGATGGACATGCATGCCGTCCGCCTGCTGCTCGACCCGCGTGACTTTCGTATCGACCAGCAGGTCATGGAACCGTTTCTTGGCCGCGTTCCAGACCGGCGCGATCAGGTCGGGGTCCGCCGCGGCGATGATCGACCCGAGCGCCTCGACCACCGTCACTTGCGAGCCGAGCGCCGCATAGACCGTGCCCATCTCCATCCCGATATACCCGCCGCCGATCACCAGGAGCCGCGGCGGGACTTCCCGCAGTTCCAGCGCGGCGGTCGAGTCCCAGACGTGGGGGCTGGCATGGTCGATAAACGGCAGGCGCGTGGGCGACGAGCCGGTGGCGATGATCAGGTTCTCGAACTCGATCGTCTCGCGCCCGCCGTCCTGCAGCTCGACTACCAGCGAGTGCGGGGACGCGATGGTGCCGCGCCCGCGCACGAAGTTCACCTGGCGTTTGCTCTTGAGCACGCCCAGCCCGCCCGTCAACTTGCCGACGACGCCGTTCTTGAAGTTCCGCAACTGGTCCAGATCCAGCTGGGGCGGGGCGAAAGTCAGGCCCATCTTCTGGGCATCCGCCGCCTCGTGGATCAGCTTGGCCACGTGCAGCAAGGTCTTGGAGGGAATACAGCCTTCGAACAGGCAGATCCCGCCCGGGTTGGGCTTGGCGTCGACCAGCGTCACCGCCATGCCCAGGTCGGCCGCCAGGAACGCGGCCGGGTAGCCGCCCGGCCCGCCGCCGAGCACGAGCAGTTGCGTCTTCGAGTGCTTGTCAGTCATGGACACTAACCCTCCATGGCGAGTAACAGCGGCTGCTCAGTGGCCTCCACGATCCAGCGAAGGAAGCGCGCGCCGCCCGCGCCGTCGACGATCCGATGATCGAACGAGAGGCTCAGCGGCATCATCAAACGCGGCTGTAACTGGCCATCGATGTACACGGGTTCCAGGTTACTGCGACCGATGCCCAGTATAGCAACTTCCGGGTCGTTGATGATGGGTGTGAAATGGCCGATCCCGATGCCGCCCAGGTTGGTGATCGTGAACGTGCCGCCGGTCATTTCTTCCAGCGAGAGTTTGCCGGCCCGGGCTCGCTCGGTGATTTCCGTCAGTTCCACGGACAACTGCGTGACCGTCTTCTGATCGGCCTGGAGGATCACGGGCACCACCAGCCCGCGGGACGTGTCCGCGGCGACGCCGATGTTGACATACTTCTTGTAGATGATCTCGTTCTGCGACAGGTCCAGGCTGCAATTGAGCTCCGGGAACTTGCGCAGCGCGGCTGCGACGATCCGGAGCAGCATGGCGGTCACCGTCAGTTTGCCGCCCGCCTTCTCCACAACCCCCTTGTACTGCTGGCGGAACTGCTCGAGCCCGGTCACGTCGGCCCGGTCGTGGAGCGTGACGTGCGGTGCCTGCCAGCCGCTCTCCATCTGCAGCGCCGTCTTTCGGCGGACGTTGGACATGGGCTGCCGCTCGACCGCGCCCCACTTGCCGAAGTCGGGCAGCGCCTTGCGGGCCGCCGGCCGCCCGGCACCGGCCGGCGTGCGACGGCTGAACGACTTCACGTCGTCGATCGAGATCCGGCCTGCCGGCCCCGAGCCGGGCACCTGGCTGATGTCCACCCCGATCTCGCGCGCGAACTTCCGCACCGACGGGGCCGCCGGCACGGCCCGGTCGCTCGCCGCCGGGGCGACGACGGCCTGGGCGGCGGCGGCCTGGGCGGCGGCGGGCGCCGGCGCGGGCGTCACGGGCGGCGCGGCCGCAGCTGGTTCCTGAGCCGGCGGCGGCGCCGCGGGCGCGGGCGCCGCATCGGCAGACGCCGCATCGGCGGGCGCCGCATCGGTGGGCGCAGGGGTCGCGTCCGGGGCAGGTGCGGCTTCCTCGATCTTGGCGATGATGTCCCCGACCGACAGCTGGTCGCCCACGGAGACGGCGATCTCGAGGATCCGGCCGCCGATCGGCGCCGGGACATCGGTAACGGCCTTGTCGGTCTCCACTTCCAGGAGGGTCTGTTCCGCCTGGACGTAGTCTCCGACGGACACGGCGATTGATACGACTTGAGCCGACTCGACGTTCTCGCCCAGGTCAGGCAGCTTGAAGACTACCGCCATTGTTCACTTCCCTCGCTCTCTCACACGCACCACGGATTGATCTTGTCAGGGTTGATTTGGAGCTGTTCGATTGCCTTGCCGGGCAGGTCGGCCGGCACCTGGTTGCGCCGCGCCATGGCGACCAGCGTGGCCAGCACAATGTGCTTGGCATCCACCTCGAAGAAATCACGCAGGCGTTCCCGCGTATCGCTGCGTCCCAGCCCGTCGGTTCCCAGGGCGACCAGATCCTCGCCGAACCATCGCCCCAGCAGGGCGGGCAGCGCTTTCATGAAGTCGGAGGCGGCCACGACCACGCGTCCGTCGCGCGGCAGGCATTGGTTGACGTAGGGCACGCGGGGCGGCTCCTGCGGGTGCAGCATGTTGTGCCGTTCGCTGTCGACCGCATCCCGGTGCAGCAGCTTGTAGCTGGTGACCGAATAGACGTCGGACGGGATGCTGTAGAGGTCACTGAGCATCCGCTGGGCGGCAAGCACCTCGTTCAGGATCGAGCCGCTGCCCAAGAGGCGTGGCGGCGTATCGCTTGCCAGCGTCTGACCCTCGCGCGGGCCCGGTCGGAACAGGTACAGCCCCTTGAGGATCCCGTCTTCTACGCCGTCGGGCATGGCGGCCTGGACGTAGTTCTCGTTGCCCACCGTCAGGTAGTAGAAGACATCTTCCTTCTCGACATACATCCGCCTGAGCCCTTCCCGGACGATCACCGCGATCTCATAGGCGAATGCCGGATCATATGCCAGCAGGTTCGAGATGGGCAGCGCCAGCAGGTGCGAATGGCCGTCCTGGTGTTGCAGCCCCTCGCCGTTGAGCGTCGTGCGGCCGGCCGTGCCCCCGACGAGGAACCCGCGGCAGCGCATGTCGGCCGCCGCCCAGATGAGGTCTCCAATGCGCTGGAATCCGAACATCGAATAGTAGATGTAGAACGGGATCGTGTGGACGTTCTGGTTGACATGCGCGCTGCCCGCCGCGATGTAGGAGCACATCGAGCCCGCTTCCGTGATGCCCTCCTCCAGGATCTGGCCGTCCCGCGCTTCCTTGTAGTACATGAGCTGGTCGGCATCCACCGGTTCGTACAACTGGCCGACGTGCGAGTAGATGCCGCACTGTCGGAACAGCGCTTCCATGCCGAACGTGCGGGCCTCGTCCGGCACGATCGGCACGATGTACCGGCCGATCCGTTTGTCTTTGAGCAGTTTGGTCAACACGCGCACGAAGGCCATGGCCGTGGAAACCGCGCGCTCGCCGCTCCCGGAACGGAACTCGTCCCACAGCTCGTCCTCGGGCGCCGGCGGATCGGGTGCGCGATCGCGGCGTTGCGGGAGATAGCCGCCCAGCAACCGGCGCCGTTCGTGCAGGTAGGCCATCTCCGGGGTGTCGGCCGCGGGCCGATAGAAGGGCGCCTGCCGCACCTCGTCGTCGCTCAAAGGGATGCGGAACCGCGCCCGGAAGTGTAACATCTCGTCTTCGTTCAGCTTCTTCTGCTGGTGCGTGATGTTCTTCCCTTCGCCAGCTTCACCCAACCCGTAACCCTTGATGGTGCGTGCCAGGATCACGGTGGGCCGGCCGATACACTCGAAAGCCGCTTTGTAGGCCGCGTACACCTTGACCGGGTCGTGGCCGCCCAGGTTCATCCGCCACAGCTGGTCGTCCGACAGGTGGCGGACCATCAGCGCCAGCTTGGGATCGGCCTCCCAGAAGTGGCGGCGGATGTACGCGCCGCCTTCCACGGCGTATTTCTGGTACTCGCCGTCGACCACCTCGCCCATGCGGCGCGCCAACCGCCCGTCGTCGTCCCGCGCCAACAGCTCGTCCCAATCGCTGCCCCAGAGGACCTTGATCACGTTCCAGCCCGCGCCGCGAAACACGGCTTCCAGCTCCTGCACAATGCTCCCGTTGCCACGTACCGGGCCGTCGAGCCGCTGCAGGTTGCAGTCGACGACGAAGATCAGGTTGTCCAGCCGTTCGCGGCTGGCCAACGTAATCGCGCCGAGCGACTCCGGCTCGTCCGTCTCGCCGTCGCCCAGGAACGCCCACACCTTCTGGCCGTGATAGGGGCGCAGGCCGCGATCGTCCAGGTAGCGGATGAAGCGGGCCTGATAGATCGCCATGATCGGGCCGAGCCCCATCGACACCGTCGAGAACTGCCAGAAGTCGGGCATCAACCATGGGTGCGGATAGGACGTGATGCCGCCCGCCGGCGCCAGGTCCTGGCGGAAGTGGTGCAACTGCTCCTCGCTGAGCCGCCCTTCGAGGAATGCGCGCGAGTAGATCCCCGGCGAGGAATGCCCCTGGAAAAACACCAGGTCGCCGCCGCACGGATGATCCGGACCACGGAAGAAGTGATTGAAGCCGACTTCGTACAGAGTCGCACACGACGCATAGGACGAAATGTGGCCGCCAATCCCTTTGTGCTCCCGGTTCGCCTTGACGACCATCGCCATGGCGTTCCAACGAATGATGCTCTTGATCCGGCGCTCTAATTCCCGGTTGCCCGGATAGGGCGGCTCGCGATCCGCCAGGATCGTGTTCACATACGGCGTCCGGCTGGTCATCGGCAGCGCCACGCCCCGCTTCTGCGCGTGGATCTGCAGTTCGTGCAGGATCTCCCGCACCCGCTGATGGCCGCGACTGTGCAGCAGATCTTCCAACGACTCCAACCAGTCCCGCGTCTCCGCCGCGTCCAACGCGCGCGCCTCCGGGTTGAGCTGCTCCAACACGGCCGCTTTCTGTTCTAACGTCTCAGGTCCCATGGCACCTTTTCTTCGCAGAGTAGTCGATTCGCCGGCAAACGCGGCCAACCGTCCGATCAGTCTCTCCCTCAATCCAATCTATCGTCTCGCCCGCAATGTCACGCCAGTTTACCCAGCTTCCTTGCGCATCCGGAAGAACTGGCAGCCCGGCCATTGCGCCGGCAGGTCAACGGCGGCGAGAGCCCAGACCGGTCCTGCCGACTATGCCGAAGATGCGCGGTGGCCGCACGGGGCGCCGGCGAAATTATACCACACACGTGTCCGTTTCGCCCGCTGACATTCTAGTGTCGTGCCAAGTCGCCCGATGCGCTGCGGCAGGCGGCGTGACCGACTAATGCGCCCTCGGACCGTGCACACCGGGTGACGCCATGACGGGCCATCGGTCGCCGGCCCAGAGCGTGTAGACGCACTTCTCGATGAAGTACAAGTCGCCGCGACACCAGGGCACGTCCAGGTACTGGGCGAGTTCCGCCGCCGGCCGCCGTTCGACGAGCGCGGCGCCGGCAAACAGGGCCCTGGAGAAGTTCAGTGCGTTCGTGTAATTCTCCCCCCCCAGCAGCCGGTCGCCAAACGCGAGGTACCAGCCACCATGCGTTTCCCGGAAGGCAGCGAGCCGCCCCTCGGCCAAGCCCTCGGTGTGCACCCTCAGCAGCTCGGCCAGTTCGGGCACCAGGTCGCAATAACGTGCCAACTTGAAGTTGTGCAGCGCGTTGCTGGCCGATTGAGTCGGTTCGACGAAACGCGGGTTGACCCGTTCCAGGTTCACGCGGAGTTGAAGCCCCTGCCGCAGCCGTTCGGCCGCCTGCCGCGCGACCCGCGCATCCTGCATGCGGCGGGCCAGCCGCACGCAGCCGATCAAGCCCGCCACGTTCCCATTGAGCCGCTGCGCTTCATCCTGGCGGTAGTCGGTGCACGACACGTCGAACCCGAACCCGCTTTCGAGCAGTGGTTCCATGCGCGTGACGATGTGCGGCCAATGGGCGGGTAACCGCTCCGCGCAGTCGGCATACTGGCAACAGGCCCAGAACGCATAGACTCCCAGGGTACTCTGTGCCGTGGTCGGCCTGCGGCTGCGCAAATACTCGGGCACTTGATACCGTTCGCGCAACCGGCCGGCGGACGGATCGAACCCGTCGAGGGCGTAGGGCGGCAGTTCGCCCAGCCGCTCGTCCAGGAACGCCTGCACGGCCTGGCGGTCGGCCGGTTCGAGCGCCGGGCAGCTGATCGCCAATGCCAGGAAGAGCTGATCCGGGTGCGCGAACTCGACCTCGAAGCCGGAGATGCCCAGCGTGTGGTGGAAGGGGCGCAGCGGCCAGCCCTCCAACACCTGGCGGACCTGGCCATGCAACCGCGCTGCGACCCGTTTGCTCTCCGGCGCATCCGGCCGCGCGCCCCAGTGCGGCACCCACGCGAGGATTCGCTCCACATCGTCCCGCGACAACTCGATCGGCGCGGCCGTCTGGGCTGTGTCGTCGCCACGCACCACGTTCTGGGCGCGCGCCGGGACCGCCGTGGCGCAGGGCAGGGCTCCGCCGACTGCCAGCAGGACGCCAAACACGGCTGCTCGCCTCACCTTTTCACTCTCCTCGAAAGCACAAGACCTGGGACCCGGACAGGTAGAACACGCAGGGGCCGGCCACGGCCGCGACCCCGCGCGCCGGCCCATGCCATTCGTTCACCAGCGCGTAAGGCGCTCCGGCCGCGCGGGCCTTGGCTTCCCCATCTTGATCTTCCCAACCGAATAGGCCGGGCCCGTAGAACCCGGCGTAGGTGTCGCGCAGCCCGAACAACCGCCGGCACTGACCGCTCTGCAGATCCAACATCCCGAGGAACCCCTGGTGATTGGAGAACAGCAACCCGGGCGCGCAGCTCAGTGCCTGTGTCTCGTCACCGATCGTGTTGAAACTGGCGTACGGCATATCCAGGCTGCCCGCCGGCCGGTCCGCGTCCCGCGGCCGATACGCGTGTTCCAGCAGCGTCACGCGCCCGCTGTGCAGGTCGAGCGTCCCGACGCCGGTCAGCGGCCGCACCTCGCTGCCGCCATCCCAGACCGTGTAGGCGCTGCGCACCAGGGTGAAGACCTCGCCCGTCTGGGGATTGTGGCAGGGCATCGAGGGTGGATCGTGCAGTCCGGCCGTGTAGAAAATCGGCGCGATCCACGGCTGCGCGCCGGTCCGGATGTCGAACGCATAGAAGGTCTGCTCAGCCGAGTGCCGCCGCAAGTACTCGACAATCGCAGACTGCTCCCGTTCCACATCCGCTCGCGACCCGGCCACGAAACGATACCCGGCCTCACCTGTCTTGAGGCCGACGCGGCGCAGCAGGAACTCCTGCTGCCGACTGAGCGTCTCGTGAAAGCCCTCGACAGGGTTGGTCGTCACCAGCACCAAGTTGCCCACGACGAGCGGGAAGTAATCCCGCAGGCTCAGCCCGTGCAGCGGCTCCGACTGCCATCGGAGCCGCCCGTTCGCCACCTCGACACACCTCACACGCATGTCTTCCGCGGCGAACAGCACATCGCATCCGTCCGGCGAGATCGATGCCGTCGTCAGGATCGGCCCGGCAGTCCCGATCTGCCAGACGGGCTGTCCGGACAGCGTATCCAGTGCGTGAAACGCGCCGAACCGGTCGCCGATCAGCACGCGCCCGGCATGCACGACCGGCGAAGCCCAGAACCCTTCGTCCGCCGTGAACTTCCAGCGCAGGCGGCCCGTGCGCGCTTCGAGCGCGTACAGATTCCGGTCCATCGACCCGAAGTACACGCAGCCGTCGGCATACATCGGGCTGTGCCCAATCGGGCCGCCCGTGCGGTAGACCCACGCCTGCTCGCCCGTGTCCGCGCGGTAGGCGTACAGGTTCCCCGCGTAGGTGCCGACATACACCAGGCCCTCCGCCACGATCGCCTCGCAACGGGCCCCGATCAGCTCACGATAGAGCTCGCGGCGCCATGCCAGGGCCAGCTGGCCGGCCGGGAAGCGGGGATAGAAGCCGGCCCGTGTCAGGTCCCCATGCAGCGTCGGCCAGCTCGAGCCGTCATTTCGCACAATGCCGTCGCCATGGAGCGTGCCGGCCACTGCGAACGTTATCGCACAAGCCAACGCAGCAAGGACTCTTCGCATGACGGGCTCGCCCCTTCCCGGTTCCACGCCGGCTGCCGCGCCGTGCAGCCCGACGACGGCGGCGGTGGCGCCCAGGCGCGGATGGTGCTTCATCGCCGGCAGAATCCGGGGGCCGGCTTGAGCGTGCCGGCCAGGTAATGCTCGACGGCCGCTCGCGGCGACAGGTCGCCCACGATCACCAGCGGGTTAACGCCCGAGCGGACAAGTCCCTCGGCCACGCGCCACCCCATGCCGCGACACAATACGGCGCGGCAATCGGCAAGCACGCTGATCAGGTGACACTGGCTCTGGGCAAACTCGTCGATGTCGTCCGGGTCGTCGCAGTAGCACACCGGCCGCTGCGGGCACGCAGCGGCGCGGAGCTCCTCCGTCCGGATCTGGCCGTTCTGGATCTCAAACACGACAAACTGGTGGGCACGTCCGCAATGCTCGGAAATCGACACGCCGTCGTCCGACGCCACCGCAATTTTCGCGTGCATCCTGAAGGGCTCCCGCTCATTTCCGCGCGGATGGAACCAGGCCGCGCCGTCGCCTAGACGTCACAGATCCGCACGCACTTCTCGAGCGACGCGAGCGGATCCGGCCCTGCCGGCACGAATTCCTGCCCCACGAACCCCTTGTAGCCGGTCTCGACGATCGCCCGCATCACGGCCGGATAGTAGATCTCCTGCGTCTCGTCGATCTCATGACGGCCTGGATTGCCGCCGGTATGGTAGTGCCCGATATACTCCGCATTCTCGCGGATCGTCCGGATCAGATCGCCTTCCATGATCTGCATGTGGTAGATGTCGTAGAGCAGCTTGAACCGCTCGGAGCCGACCCGCTTGCACAGGGCGACGCCCCACGCCGTGTGGTCGCACATGTAGTCCGCATGATCGACTTTGCTGTTGAGCAGCTCCATCACCAGGTTGACCTTGTGCTTCTCGAACAGGCCGATCACGCGCTTCAGGCCGATCTCACAGTTCTTCATGCCTTCGTCGTCATCCATGCCCCGACGATTGCCCGACATGCAGATGATGTTGGGCATGCCGGCCTCTGCCGCCTTCGGGGCCAGCGTCTCCAGTTCGGCGATCAGCCGGTCATGGTTCTCCAGCCGATTGAAGCCGTCGGCGATCCCACCCGCGCGACAGCTCGTCATGGCGCAGGTGAGTCCATACTTCTGGATCGTGGGCCAATCCTCTTCGTGCAACAGCTCCACGGACTTGATCCCGATCCGCTGGCAGGCTCGGCAGAGATCGTCGAGCGAGATGCGACCGTAGCACCAGCGTGACACGGAGTGGTTGATGTTCCCCTTGAGCGGCTCGGCGGCCTGATCCGCACGCAGCCCCCCGGGCCCGGACAGGACAGACAGGGTGGCCATGCCGCCGGCCAATCCCAACACGGCATCACGACGCGTCATTTTGGTCTTCATGGTGGGGTTCCTCATTGTGCTTCGACAGCCCGACGGACAGGCACGCGGGCGGCGGACTGAGTGTTCCAGTATATCATCGCGCCGCGTTGCCTGCGCGGGGGGAGCGCTATCCTCGCAAGGAAGCCACCACCTGCTGCACGGTCTCAGCCGGTATCGCGTACGTCGTGACGCGCAGCGCTCGGGCGATATTGATCCCGATCGCCTTGCCGTCCATATCGATCAAGGGCCCACCGCATTGGCTGGGCAACAGCGCCACATCGTGCGGCAACACATTCGGGAACCCCTCGCGCCGGACGCTGAACGGCCCGCCGCCCCACTCGTCCTCCGGCGTCGCGCCGGGCGGCCGCCGACCGAGCACCACTTCCCGCGTGAGCGATTCCTCCCGGCGCTCTACCACCACCACCAGCTTGTGGCCCGGCTCGTGGCTCCCCACCGTCTCGATCACCTCGTCCATGGACCGCATGGGACGGCCGTCAATGCTCGCCACCACGTCGCCCGCCTGCAGCCCCGCCTCGGCGGCCGGCGCGCCCTCCACCACTTCCGTAATGCGCGTCCCCGCATCTCCACCGCCCAGGCTCACGCCCAGCCACCCCGGCTGCCGACCCTGCCGCCGCGGGCCCGGCACGCGACGTGCCTCGGCGCTGACCACGCCGAGCCCGATCGCATCGCCGTCCGGCGCCACAGCCGCCACCAGGGTCCCGGGCGGCGCCGACTCCGTGCGCCACACGACCACCGGCAGGTCGTGGGCGTCCACCTTGAGCAGCGCCAGGTCGTGCTCCAGGCTCACACCCACCAGGCTCGCCTCCCAGGCGGGATGCCCCGCGATGCGGCAGGTGATCTGCCCCTCCAAGAGACTCGCCTTGGTCACGATGTACCCCTGCGAATCCACGACGGCACCGAGTGCCACAACTTTGTCACCTGCCAACACCTCGACCGTCGCTTTCGCAGCCTCCTCCGTCGCCTCGCGGTAGGCCGCCTTGACGCTCGCGTCGTTCTTCAGATAGGGGCTTTCCCGCCGCCACAAGTCCCGCAAGCGGCGCCCCCAGCCCTGCCACCCGGACCGCTGGGCCGCGATCGACCCGCGCGGCGCGAACGCCGACTCCGCCCGCTCCCCAGCCAGGCCGCAATCGGCAAGCAACGCCGCGGCCCACAACACGAACCACCCGAGCCGTCGATTCATACAGAACCACTCCGCATGCGCTGTCTGCTTAACGCTCCGTCAAGCGGGCCTTCAGCTTGAGCGTCTGCTCGCCCCGCAGGACTTCGATTTCCACCTCGTCACCCGGGCTGCGCGCCTCGATCAGCGGCGGGAGATCACTGTAACGCGAGATCTTCTGGCCGTCGAACGTCAGCAACACGTCGCTCACCTGCAGGCCCGCCGCCTGCGCACCGCTCCGCTCGTAAACCCGGCCGATCCGCGGCTCGTCGCTGCCCTCCTCCGGGCCAACACCCAAGTAGGCCACCGCCAGACTGTCGAAATCCTCACCCTTCTTCAGCCGATCCCATACCTTGTGATACCGGTCCACCGGCACGTGGATGTTGGTGGTCAGTTGATAATCACAGCGACTGCTCACCCCGATCAGGTTCCCCTCCAGATCAAACAACGCACCGCCGGAGTCACCGCCCATGATCGTGCAATCCGTGATCATCACGATCTCCTGGTTGGCCAACAGGCGGCCGATCCGCAGCGCCGGCGGCTTGCCCGGTTCGAACCGCAACGGATAGCCCAGCGCCAGACACCACATGCCCGGCTGCAAGGCCGCCGATTTCCCCATCGGCACAAACGGGAACGGACCGTTGCCGTTGATCTTGATCAGCCCGGCGTCCACTCCTTCGTCGTTGCCCAACGTCCTGCCGCGCTCCCGACGTCCGTCCGGGAAGATGATCTGCACGCGCCGACCCGCCGACTGGCCCACGTGGGCCACCGTCAGCACGTAACCGTCCTCGCTCACCACCACACCGCTGCCGCCCCCGGAGACGGACACGACCGCCGACATGACTCGGCGATACGTCTCCTGCGCCTGCTTCTCAATCGCCCGCAGATCGACCGCCGACACTTCCAGCGCGGGCAGCGACCCGGCACTCGACATCTCCTGCCCGTAAATGTTCGGCGCGGAGATGCCGACACGGGACCCGACCAGGGCCACAGCAGCCAGCACCAGCCACAGGAACCTGAATGGACGACGGTCGACGGCACACCGTCGACCGGTGGTAGAACAACGCGTCATGGTCTAATGAACTCCAAGCGCCGGACCTTCGATCAGGATCATCCGCTCCACCCTGACCAGCTCGTCTCTGTTGCCTAAGAATACTCCATGCACGCCAAATCAGACAACTTTGGGGTCGGCCCCCACATGAACCCCGCCGAGTGCGGCAGGTTTCGTGGGGACTGGACACTTGGGACGCACACCCGGTCTTCGGTTCGCACCGCGCGGTCGACTCCGCGCGGGACGATCACTGCAGATCCGGCGGTTCGACCGCGTCGCCGGCCAGTTGCCGGGCGCGGGCGTCGTCGCGGTAGGCCCCGTAGAACGGGACGTTGGCATCCAGCCAGATCTGCAGCCGCGCCAGATCCTCGGCCGGAAGCGCCACCTGGCCGCGGTGGCGGTCGTCGCGCAGAATCGCCAGTAACGGGCTTTCATCCGTGCCTGCCTGGCCCGGGCGCGTCACGATCTGCGAGATGCTCTCGCCGCCCCATTCGTACCACCGCACGAACGGGCGGAGGCCGGCGTAGGAGCGTGTAAACTCGCCCGCCACCTCACCGGTCAGCCGTGGCGCAGCAGGTGTCGACTCCAGCGCCGGCTCGCCGACGACCGAACCGTGGGCGCCCCCTTCGCCGTGGCAGCGAACGCAGTGGCGGTCGAGCACGCCTTGGACGAGGCGGGGATAGCTCAGCGGCCGCGTGCCGTCCGGTCCGGGTTGGATGCGCGATGGGGGCCGTTGGAGCGCCAGCAGCCCATGGGTGGGCGGCGCCGTACCGGGCGCTTCGTGGCACCCGACGCAGCTGCGCCGTTCGCCCGGTTGCAGATAGGTGACGCTCCGCATGCTCTGCACCGCCCGGCCCTCGGCATCCACCGCCTGGAAATACAACGGCCTGTGCGCGGGCGCACGGAAGTAGGCCGAGCCGTCCGATTCGACCGGCACCGTGCCGAGCAACATGCGCGCCGACTCGGCGTTGGCCATGCCGATGCGCGGCAGGTTCGCGGTGTGCGTCGTTTCCTTGGGCAGCACTTGATACACGCGCAACGAACGGATCGGCCGATCCGCCGGCATCGGCAGCAGGCTCCACCGCACATCCGCCAGAATGAACTCGCCGTCCGACTCGCCTGCCGATGCGTTCTGGGACGAGATCACCGGCGGTGTGGGCCGGGGCCGCAGCGGGATCGGCCCGACACTGCAGATGCCCTCCTGGCGGAACAGCAGCTCAAGGTTCCCGAACCGATCGCAGTAGTAAATGCCCGTCTCCGAATCCTGCCGGACATCCGAGCCCATGCCGGGCAACGGATCGAAGCTGAATCCCACCAGGTAGTGATCCTCCGACAAGGGCCACGGGCCTTCGAAGTAACTGCTCGGCCAGCCCTCCGATGTCTCCGGAAAGCAGACCTCCGGCGTAAGTCGCTCGAGCGACTCGAAGCGGTCCTCGCCGGTCTCCGGGTCGAGCCGCTGGCGCGACGGGTCGAACAACACGAGCGAGCCGCCCACATTCGCATGGTGCGCGCCGGCCACAAACAGGATCTTGTTCGAGTCCGGGACGGCCCGCGGCTGAAAACAGGTGCTGATGTCCTGCGTGTAGTTCCCGAACAGAATGGCCGGGTTCGTGCCGTCCGGGTTGCTGACCCACAGCCCGTGAAAGTGCGCGGCCGAACGGTCGACATAGTCCCAGCGGCAGTACACGACGCGGCCGTCATTCAGGACCGCCGGATGCCACTCGTTGGTCTCGTGCCACGACAGGGTCTTCACCGCGCCCGTGTGCAGGTCCAACCGGTGGAGCGTGTGGGTCGGGATCGGCTCAAACGCGTTGTCACACCGGCAGAAACCGCCGCGACGCGACGACATGAAACCTAACCCGCCGTCCGGCAACGGGCAGGGATCGAAATCGTCCTCGACGCCGTGCGTCAATTGACGCAAGTCACCTCCGTCCACGTCGACCGCAAACAGATGGAAGGAAACGCGGCGGGGCGAGAAATAGTTGAACTCCTCCGGCACCCGGTCGGCCGGTGGAAGGATGGTCCAGTCAATCCCCAACTGGTGCGGCCGGTCCACGTCGCGCACCTGCGCGTACGCGAAATACACCGTCCGGCCGTCGTACGACAGGGCCGGCGTGGCAAATGCGCCGCGCGGCAGACGGCCGGCGACCAGGTCGCGCGTGGCAAACGAATAGCCGGGCTGCTCCAGCACGAACACGCCCCCGCCCGCCAGGCCCGCGTAGTTGTAGTAGTACCCGATGTATTCGTGGAGCATCTGGCAGATGAACCGCCGGCGCTGCACGAATACGATCGGGTGGTCGGCCCACAGCGGGTTCTGCAGGGCCAGTTCGCGGCCCGCCCAGCGCAGGCGGCAATACAGCGCCAGACGCGCGTCGGCATCCAGTGTGCCGGCCTGCGCGGTATCCCACGTCAGCGCGTCCAACGCGCGCCGGGATGCCGCCAACGCCGCATCGCCCGCCAGCGGCCGGAGACTCGCGAACAACCGCTCGCTACGCTCCAACGCCGCCTGCAGCGATTCGATGCTCCCCGGCTCTCGACCCACACGGCGCTCCTGAGCCGCCCAATCACGCTCGACCGCCGCAACAACCGCCGGGTCCGCCGCGCGCGGTCGGACGCCGCCTGTCGACACGCGCGGTCCGCTTGCGACGGCCAGCAGCCAGAGCACCAGGAGGACCGCCGGACCCATCCGCACGCCCCGGCCCGCCGATCGAATAGGCTCCCGACCCACTTTCCTGTGGCAGATCATCACAACATATCCCTGATGAACAGAACTCGCAGAACCCGGCGACGAAACCGTGCCGCTGCACGTGCGCCCGCCCCGCCCGAAGGCACCCCTGCACGCCCGACAGGACCGGCACCCAGGACAGGTCCTAGACACGATTCTGTGGCAACCGGCGCAGCGAATCAAGTCGAAGGCCCGGCCGCGCCGCACCGTATGCTCCGCCCCGGGGCTCGCTGCCAACCGGCTGCCCGACATCCCCGCCTCGCCGCCAGGTGAAGGTCACGGCCGGATTCGCGGGGGGCATCGTTGCCCTCACCGGGGGCGGGCGTATAACATGAGTGAGCGCAAGGGAGGGATCGGCCGCTGGCGGGACAATGCCCGCTCCACCCTTTGCAACAGGGCGGTTTTTCTTCTGGAAAGGGTGGGAGCGCCATGGGCAACCCGGACGAACGAACGGAGGAGACGGCAGAGCGTTTGACCACGCCGCACATGCCCCAATTCCACCCGCCCTGGTTGGGCGCGACGCAGCTGAAATACGGTGCCGCGACCCACGTCGGCAATGTGCGGTCGCGTAACGAGGACCGCTACGCGATCACGCGCCGGACGCGGTCGTGCGAGGTCCTGGCCACGAACGTGCGGACCCAGGACTTGCAATCCCAGGACGACGAGGCTTACGTGCTGGTCGTTGCGGACGGAGTGGGTGGGGAGGTGTATGGCGATCAGGCGAGCGAGCTGGCGGTGCTGGCCGGGTGGGAGTGCACGAGCCGGGCGGCCAGCTGGCTCATGCGATTGGACGGCGTGGATCCACAGGAAATCCAGCAGCAGTTCCACGCGGTGGCCAGGTCGATCCAGCAGGCGTTTCTGGCGCGCTGTCGCGAGAGCCCGCATTTCGCCGGCATGGCGACCACCTGGACCTGCGCCTACCTGGTCGGTTGGGATGCGGTAATCGCCCACGTCGGTGATTCGCGCGCTTATCACTGCCAGCAGGGCCGCGCAGTCCAGATCACGCACGATCACACCCTGGCGGAAGACCTGCGCCGAAGCGGCATGCAGTTCGGCCGCCCGGACAAGCTGCGTAGCGTGCTGACGAAGGCGTTCGGGGGCGAATCGGAGGAGGTCGCGCCCGACGTCCACCAATGCCGGTTGCGCGAGGGCGACGGCGTGCTCTTGTGCAGCGATGGGCTGAGCAACATGGTGACCGACGACGAGATCGGACGCATCGTGGAGGACCGCACCGAGCCGCAAGAGGCATGCGATGCGTTGGTGGCCCTGGCGCTCGAGCGGGGCGCACCGGACAACGTGACTGTGGTGCTCGCCCGCGTGGAACTCAAGCGATGAACCGCCGGCGAGCTTTCGGCCAGGAACAGTCGGGCATGCAGAAGCTGGAAATCCCCGAACGGACGAGCGGAATCCTGCTCCACCCCACCTCGCTTCCCGGCCCGCACGGCATCGGCTCGCTGGGCCCAAGCAGCTATCGGTTCGTGGACTTCCTGGTCGCCGCTCAGCAGTCGCTCTGGCAGATCCTCCCCCTGTCACCGCCCGGGTTCGGCGATTCCCCGTACTCGGCATTCTGCTCGATGGCCGGCAATCCCCAGCTGATCAGCCTCAACCAACTGGTCCAGGCCGGCGACCTGAGCCCGGCCGATCTGCAGGGGGTGCCGGGCACGGATGAGAGCCAGGTCGATTTCGCGACGCTCGGGCCGTGGAAGGCGCAGCGGCTGGAGCAGGCGGCGCGCCGATTCCTGCAAACGGCCACCGGAGACCGCCGACGTCGGTTCGAGGAATTCCGCCATGGCCAGGCTTGTTGGTTGGATGACTACGTGTTGTTCATGGCGATCAAGGAGGAATACGACCGGCGCGCGGCGGCCGAACAGCACTGGGACGCGAGCTGGAACCGGTACTGGGACAAGGAGATCGCGCAGCGTGAGCCGGCCGCGCTCCGGCACTGGACGCACCGGGTCGGCGACCGGCCGCTCTTGCACTGCGTGTGGCAGTACTATTTCTTTGAGCAGTGGCGGGCAGTGCGCCAATACGCGCGTGAGCGGGGCGTGTTGGTTGTGGGCGACATGCCGATCTTCGTGGCGCCGGACAGCTCGGACGTGTGGGTCAATCCACAGGCGTTCCTGCTGGACGAGCAGGGTCAAGAGGCGACTGTGGCAGGCGTGCCGCCGGACTACTTCAGCCCGACCGGACAGCGCTGGGGCAACCCGCTCTACAACTGGGATGCGATGCGGGCGGACGGGTTCGCCTGGTGGGTCCGCCGGTTCCGTGCGCTGCTCGAGCTGGTCGATGTGGTGCGAATCGACCATTTCCGCGGTTTCGTCGCCTGCTGGGCAATCCCGGCGCACGAACAGACGGCGGTCCATGGACAATGGGTGCCCGTGCCGGGCAAGGAATTATTCCAGACGCTGGCCCGCCATTTCGGCCACCTGCCGTTTGTGGCCGAGGACCTGGGCGTGATCACGCCCGACGTAGAGGCCCTGCGCGACGAACTCGGCTTTCCCGGCATGAAGCTGTTACAGGTCGGGTTCGAGGACATCCAGCCGACCAACTCGCACTTGCCGGAGAACCACCCGCACAACTGCGTGGTCTACCCGGGCACGCATGACAACAACACGGCTGCCGGCTGGTACTCCGCCTTGAGCCGCGCCAAGAAACAAGCCATCACCGACTACCTGGGCGCTGCACTGCACGACCCGGCCTGGGAGATGATGCGGATCTGCATGGAGTCTCGAGCGCGGGCGGCCGTGATCCCGATGCAGGATGTGTTGCGGCTCGGGAGCGAAGCGCGCATGAACACACCCGCCACGACGTCCGGCAACTGGCGCTGGCGCATGAAGCCCGACGACTGCACACCGGAATTGGCCGAAGCGCTGGCGGCACTCACGGCCGACTGCCGCCGCAACAGCAGCGTCTCGAACCGCTGAACCCCATACCTTCCAGCGCGGCACGAACGGGGCTCGTACAAACGGGGCTTGTACAGCGGACTCACACTCGTCCTACTGCGCGTCCCCGGCCGGTGACCGACCGCGCCGGCCATGGTCCGCCGTCCCCCGAGTTCGGTCCAATCGGCAATCCAGCACGCCGGCCGGGCCGGGGCGGGCCCTGCAAGATTCCCGCGTCCTTGGCAACAACGCAGTCTAGGATGGGTATCGACGCGGGCCTGAGGCGCAAGCCCACCGGGGGCCGCTCAACCGGCAGACGGCTCGCCGCCCCCGGCGCTCTACGATAAAATTCGCCCATTCTGACTACTCGGCGCCTGAGGTGAACCTGGAGGCAACGGATCGATGGTCGTACAGCAGTTGGACGAGCAAATCGCGAAACACTCCCAGATCTGCAACCACCTGAAAGAGGAGGTCGGGCGACTCCTGGTGGGGCAGGATCACATGCTCTCGCGTTTACTGATCGGGCTTCTGAGCGGTGGTCACATCTTGCTCGAGGGCGTACCCGGTCTGGCCAAGACGCTGACGGTGCGGAGCCTGGCGACGGCGATCGACACGGGCTTTTCGCGGATCCAGTTCACACCGGACATGTTGCCATCGGACGTGATTGGGACGGAGGTATTCAATCCGCGCGAGTCGACGTACCACGTGCGGAAGGGGCCGATCTTCTCGAATCTGGTGTTGGCCGACGAGATCAATCGGGCGCCGGCCAAGGTGCAGGCGGCGTTGTTGGAGGCGATGCAGGAGCGTCAGGGAACGATCGGCCTGGAGACTTTTCCGCTGACCGAGCCGTTCCTGGTGCTGGCGACTCAGAACCCGATCGAGCAGGAGGGTACCTATCCGTTGCCGGAGGCGCAGGTTGACCGCTTCATGTTGAAGGTGGTGGTGGGCTATCCGACGCGGGACGAGGAGCGTCGGATTGTGGACCGCATGGGCAGCGGCCAGGCGGTGCCGGCCATCCGGAAGGTCGCGAAGCCGGAGGACATCCTGGCGGCGCGTGCGACGGTCGACAAGGTGTGGATTGACGACAAGGTGCGCGACTACCTGGTCGACGTGGTCCGGGCGACGCGCGATCCGGCCGGGCACGGCGTCTCGGGTCTGGAGGGGATGATCGAGGTGGGTGCCAGCCCGCGGGCGTCGATCAATCTGATGAAGGCGGCCAAGGCGCACGCGTTTCTGCACGGCCGCGGGTACGTGACGCCGCACGACGTGAAGAGTGTTGCCCTGGAGGTGCTCCGTCATCGCGTCATTTTGACCTACGAGGCGGAGGCGGAGGGCAAGTCGAACGACGACATCATTCAGAAGGTCTTGGACAACGTCCCCGTGCCGTGAGCACGGCGCCGCCATGCTTGCCAAAGAAGTCATCCAGCGTGTGCGAGAGATCCAGGTGCGGACGGGCCGGCAGGTCGCCGACGTGCTGGCGGGCCAGTACGTCTCGGTGTTCAAAGGCCGGGGGATCGAGTTCGACGAAGTGCGTCCCTACGTGCCGGGTGACGAGATCCGCACGATCGACTGGAAGGTGACGGCGCGGCTCGGCCACCCGTATGTCAAGCGGTTTGTGGAGGAGCGGCAGTTGACCTTGATGCTGATGGCCGACATTTCCGCATCGCAGGATTTCGGGTCGGCCACGCGGTCCAAGCGGGAGGTGGCGGCCGAACTCTGCGCGCTGTTGGCCTTTTCCGCCACGTTCAATGACGACAAGGTCGGCTTGACGCTTTTCCATGGCGGGATCGAGCAGTACATACCGGCGCGGAAGGGCCAGAAACACGCCTTGCGCGTGGTGCGCGAGGTGTTGACGCACGACGCGCGCCTGCAGGCCGCCGGGGCGACGCCCGGCGGCACGGTGGGCCGCCGCGGCAGTTGGTTCCCGCTGAGGCGGCGCCGCCGGACGCGCGGGCCGGACGGACGCCACAGCACGAACATCGCCGGCGCCATGGAGTTCCTGATGTCGGTGTCCAAACGCCGCGCCGTCTGTTTCGTGGTCAGCGATTTCTTCGATCACGGTTACCTGCGGGCCATGAAGATGGCCAGCCGCAAGCACGATGTGATCGCGGTGTTGATCAGCGACCCGCATGAGCTTGAACTCCCCGATGTCGGACTGGTCAACCTGCTGGACCCGGAAACCGGCCAGACGATCCGCTGCGACACCGGCTCGCGCGCGGTCCGCGACTCGTTCCGCGCCGGGGCGCGCGCGCGGATCGAGCAGTTGGAGTACGGTTTCCGCGGCGCGCAGATCGACTTCATCCAGGTCAATTCGGCCGGGTCCGTGGTCGATCCGTTAGCCCGCTTCTTCCGGATGCGCGAGAAGAGGAGGAGGCGATGACGGCCTGGCTGCTGGTGGCCCTGCTCGGTGCGGCCGCGACCGATGCGCCGCGGACGAAGGAGTTGGGCCCCGTGAAGGTCACGACGACGCTGACGCCGACCGAGCCCACGATCGGAGACGAGATCGTGCTGGAGATCCGCGTCGAGGCGGAGCCGGGCGTCGAAGTGCTGATGCCCGAGTTCGGCGAAGCGCTCAGCCGATACTCGATTGTCAACTACGTGCCCTCCCAGCGCATTGACGACCAGGGCCGGTCGGTGCTGGTCCAGCGTTACACGCTGCAGCCCTACCTGTCGGGCGACCAGTTCATCCCTCCGATCCTGGTCGAGTTCATCGATCACCGGCCGGGCCAGAAGCCGGCCCCTGACGACTTCGACGCCTACGAGCTGTTGACCGACCGGATCGACTTCGTCGTCAAGTCGGTCCTGCCCGACGGGGCGGCGCGGGCGCTGGAGCCGCCGCTGGGCGAACTGGCGCTGGTGCCCGACCGCTCGCGCGCGCTGGCCCGCTGGGGCATCCTGGGCGCGGCCGGCGTGCTGGGCGTGTGCGCCGGTGTCTGGGTCTTCTGGCGGCGTCGGCGGCGGCGCGTCCGCCGGCGCAACGCGTACGAGGTCGCGCGGACACGACTCAACCGGCTGCTGGCGCGTCCTTGGCCGCACGAGGCGGCGGCGATCGAAGCGTTCTTCGTTACGATCTCGAGCATCGTGCGACGGTACTTGGAGGACCGGTTTGACCTGCGGGCACCGGAGCTGACGACCGAGGAGTTCCTGGCGCTGGCCGGGTCGGGCGACAGCCTGTCGCGCGACCATCAGCTGCTGTTGCGCGATTTCCTGCGTCAGGCGGACCTGGTGAAGTTCGCCGGCGTGCAGGCGTCGGAGGAGGAGGTCCGGCGGTCGAGCGACCTGGCCGCCCGCTTCCTGGACGAGACGCGTGAGAACGCGCCGCTGATCGACGACCCCGACGCCCCTTCCCGCGTGCCGCCGCCGGGCTCTCAGAAGGAGGCGGCCCATGTTTGACTGGGAGTTGGCGAACCCCTGGTTCCTGGCGCTGGCGACGCTCGCCCCGCTCGTGTACTGGCTGGCCACGCGGTCGGCGTCTCTGCTGGGCTATTCCTCGTTGACGCTCCTGGCGCACACCCGGCGTTCCTGGCGGCAGCGGTTGTCGCACCTCCCCGCCCTCCTGCTCGCGCTGGCGCTCCTCGCGCTGGTCGTGGCGCTGGCGCGGCCGCGCACGCCCCAGCGCGAAACGCGGGTCACGGGCGAGGGCATCGCGATCATGATGGTCGTGGACCTGTCGTCCTCGATGGATGCCCGGGACATGGTCGCCGACGACCAGTCGATCAACCGGTTGGATGCCGTCAAGGAGGTCTTCCGCGATTTCGTGACGGGCACGGACCGGACGGCCGGGCGGGGGCGCGCCAACGACTTGATCGGAGTGGTGACGTTTGCCGGCTACGCCGACAGCCTCTGTCCACTCACACTCGACCACGGCAACCTGTTGAACATGGTCAAGGACCTGGAGATCGTGCCGCGGCGGACGCAGGAGGACGGCACGGCGTTGGGAGACGGCCTGGGGTTGGCGGTGGAGCGGTTGCGGCGCAGCAAGGCGAAGTCGCGCGTGGCCATCCTGTTGACGGACGGCGTGTCGAACGCGGGCGTGATCGATCCGCTCAAGGCGGCGGAGTTGGCCAACCAGTGCGACATCAAGGTCTACTGCATCGGGGCGGGCACGCGCGGCGTGGCGCCGATGCCGGTCGATTTCTTCGGGACGACGACGCTGGTGGCGACCCCCGTGGAGATCGACGAGGCGACGCTCAAGCAGATCGCGGAGAAGACCGACGGGCGGTATTTCCGTGCCGTCGACAAGGACGCGCTGGCCACCATCTATCGCGAGATCGACACCCTGGAGCGCACGGAGGTGACGGAAGTGCGGTTCCTGCAGTACACCGAGCATTTCCCGCACTTCGTCGGCGCCGGGCTGGGCCTGTTGGGGTTGGCCATGCTGCTGGGCGGTTCCCTGTTCCGGAGGCTGCCATGAACGAGTTCCGCTTTGCCAATCCATCGTGGATTCATGGGCTCTGGGCGGTGGCCCTGGTCGCCGGCGTGCTCGTGCTGCTGGAACTGCGGGGGCGCTCGGTCCTGGAACGGTTCGTCTCGCGACTCATGCAGCCGCGGCTCGTGCGGCGGACTTCGCTGCCACGGCGCCTGTCTGCGCTGGGTTGCGTCATCCTGGCGATGGTCGCCCTGGTCTTCGCGTTGATGCGCCCGCAGTGGGGCCTCCGCGCACAGCGTGTGGTGCGCGTCGACTCCCAGATCATGATCTGCCTCGACGTGAGCAAGTCGATGCTGGCCGAAGATGTGGCGCCCAACCGCCTGGAGCGCGCCAAGATCGAACTCGATTCGCTGCTGGGCCTGATGAACGAGGGCCAGCAGGTGGGACTGATCGCGTTCGCCGGCAAAGCGACGGTCGTGTGTCCCATGACGACCGACTTCGGGTTCCTGCGGCTGGTTCTTAACGAAGTCGAACCTTCCAGCGTCGGCCTGGGCGGCACGCTGATCGGCGACGCGATCCGGAAAGCCGTGGATGGGTTCCGCGAGTCGGGTGACATCCACCGCCTGATCATGCTGGTGACCGACGGCGAGGATCACGACTCCTATCCGCTCGAGGCGGCCAAGGCGGCCAAGGAGAAGGGGGTGAAGATCGTCACGGTCGGGTTCGGCGATGAAGCGGGGAGCAAGATCGAAGTGGTCGATCCGCGGACCGGCGCCCGGTCGTTCGTCAAGGACCGGGAGGGGCGGGACGTGATCAGCCACCTGGACGGCGAGACGCTGCGTGAGATCGCGCTGCAGACCGACGGCGCGTATATTCCGGCCGGGACGGGCGCGCTGGACCTGGAATCGATCTACCAGACGCACATCGCCGCCATGCTGCAGGGATCCACGGAGAGCCAGACGCAGGTGCTGCGGCAGGAGGCCTATCAGTGGCTGGTCCTCGGGGCGCTCGTGGTGTGGCTCATCGGGCTCGCCTTGGCCACACCCTGGAACCTGCGGTCGGGCGCACTGGGGACCGCAGCGTCGGTGGTGGCCAACGCGTCGCGGGCCGCAGCCTTGCTTGCGGGATGGGCCGTCGCCTCGGCCGCGTCGTCCGGGCAGGCCCAGGCTCCGGCGCCGAACCTGCCGACGGGCGCGTCGAGTCCGCCCGCCGCGACCGGCGCCCGACCCGCGGACGTGCCGCCGCCGGTCGACGCGGCCGAGGCGACTGCCGAGCAGATAGGCGACGCGCAGGCGGCGGGTGAAAAAGAGGACGGCCGCACCGCGGCGGCCGCCGAGGAAGACCTCGCGCCCCGCGCGGCGTACAACCGGGCCTTGGCCCTCCTGACCAGCAATCCAGCGGAAGCCGAGCGATATCTCAACCGCGCGCGGCGCGATGCGGGCACGGACGGCGAACTGCGCTACCGCGCGCTCTACAATCTCGGCTGGGTGGAAGTCGTGCGTGCCGATGCGCTGCTGAAAGACCAGCCGGCGCAGGCGCTCCAGCACCTCCAACAGGCGGCCAACCGCTTCCGCGAAGCCCTCCGCGTGCGCCCCAACGGTGCCGAGCCGCGCCACAACTTGGAAATCGTCTCCCGCCGCATCCTGGAACTGGCGGACGCGCTCGCCCAGAAGGGCGCGCGCGACGTGGCCGGCCGGCTGGACGAACTGATCCAGGAGCTGCGTGCCCATCAGGCGGAACTGCAGACTGTGGTCCAACAAGCGGGCCCGGAAGTGGCCGAGGCGTCGGCCGAGACGTTTCGCCCCGAGTTCCGGAAGCTGGGCGTCAACCAACGGGAGGTGATCGCGGAGATCCAGCGCTTCAGCGAGCAGGTGCGGCGCGAACTGGACGCCCTGAACCAGAAGCCGGACGATCAGAAGTCGCCGCAAGACGGCCTGAAAGCGGGCCAATACGGCAACATGCTGCAATTCCTGGATGACGCGCTCCAACGGCTCGGTCAAAGCCGCAGCCTCACCCGGCGGCTGCAGGGCGATCGCGCCTTCCGACGCTGGTCCGCCGGACTGGCGGATGCCAAGCGGGCGCGCGACCAGTTGCGCGATCCCGTCGAACTGCTGAGCCAGATCCTCAGCGATGCATACGAACTGCTCAACCTGACCGGCCAGCTGGCGGAGCACGGCTCGACGCCGTCGCCCGACCAGCCGTCGCAGCCGGCGCCCGCGTGGCTGACACGCGAGTACATCCAGGAAGTCCAGGCGTCGACGTTGGATCGGACCCGGGAACTCGAACAAGTGCTCACCGCCGCCGCGCCCCGGAAGAAGACGTTCGGCCCGGAACTCACACCCAGCCCGGACTCGGGGCCGCCAACGCCGGACATGGACCCGCGCACGCAGCAATTGATCGACAACATCCCGCATGCGCTGCCGCTGATCAACCAGGCGGTCGCAGCCTACGAGGCATCCGCACGCGAACTGGCAACCGGCACGCTCCAGGCAGCCCAAGTCAAGCAGGCGGAAGCCATGGCAGCGCTTGCCGATGCGGCCGAATGGTTCTTCGACATCCGGCGGATGATCGAGGCGATGTATGCCGACCAGCAGTCGGCCGCGCAGATGATCGACGCCGCACAGCCCGACCTGGACCGGCTGCGAGACGCCTTTGGGCCGGCCGCGGGGCCGGAGCTCGGCCCGCAGGACATCCCGCGCCTTCTGCATCGCATCGCGACGGCCGTCGCCCCCCTCCAGGAGAAGAACCGCGACCGCGTGCCGCGCCTGGATCAGATGCTCGACTCCGAAATCGCCCAGCTCCAGAAATCCGCGCCGCCCTCACCCGATACGCCCGCCGCCGCGCCGGCCGGGCCGAGCGAGCAGCAGGAGCAGCAGCAGCAGCAGCAAGCTCAACTCCAACGATTCGAACAGGCCAAGGTACTGCTTGGCAGCGTCTCATCCGCGTTGGACCGCGCCATACCGCCGCTCCAAGCGCTGGCCGCCGAAGCACCTCCCGCAGAGCCCGGGGAGCCTGCGGCAGAGCCGGACGCCGAGCTGCCGCCGCGCGATCCGCGCTGGTCCGAAGCGGAGGCGGCCGCGGACAGCGCCGCCGAGTCGCTCGCCCAGTTGCGGCGGTTGTTCTTCTCCCTGGTCGAACACCTCCGCGACACGGCCCAGCGCCAGGCCGATTTGAACGACGACACGGCCAGGCAGAGCGCGGAACCGGCCGACAGCCAAACCTCGGAAAAACTCGGCCCCCTGGCCAGTCGGCAGGCTCAGTTGCAGCCGATCACGCAGGCGATCGGCGAGGCGCTGCGCGAGCAGAGCCAGCAAGCCCGAGCCGTGCCGGACGCCGCCCAGGACCCGGCCGGGACCGTGGCGCCCGCAACGACGTCGCCGAGCCCCGCCGCGAAAACGCTCGACCAGGCCGCGGACCTGGTCACCGCGGCCCACGCCGCCATGTCGACGGCCGCCAGACAGCTCGACCGCCAGGCCGCCCAGTTCGACGCCGCGGCGGAGCCTTTCCAGGAAATCACCCAACAACAGCAGACCGCTCTGCAGAAGCTCGTCGAGGCGCTGGCCCTACTGGACCAGTCACAGCAACCGCCGCCACAGCAGCAGCAGCAGCAGGACCAGAATCAACAACAGCAACAGCAACAGGATTCCCACGACCAACAGTCCCAGGATCAGCAACAGCAACAGAACATGAGCGTCAATCAGCTGCTGCAGTTGATCCGGGATCGCGAGGCGCAGCGGCGCGAGAAGAAACAGCAGCGCGCGCAGGTTCCGTCGGGCCGCGTGGAGAAGGACTGGTGACCTCGACCCGGGCCGCCCGCGATGCGGGCCGCCCGTTGACATCGGCAGGAGCCGCTTATGAAGCCAATTCGCAGCCAGATCCGTTCCCCAGCATGGGTGTACCGGGCCGCGCTGGTGTGCGCGGCCCTGATGTTGCCCGGCGTGGACGCCGCAGCGCTCCTGGGGCAGGACATCCAGCTGGGCGTGCAGCCCGGCCCCTACTATGTCGGCGAGCCGGTCGTGATCCAGATTGTCGCGCGCGGGCTCGAGCGGGATGACCAGCCGACCTGCCGCCTGCAGGGCGACCCGCCCGCCGGCATCACACTCCAAGGCCAGCAAGTCGGCCAATCGTCACAGAGTTTCTATTCGAACATCAACGGCCGCGTGACGGTCAAGGAGTCCGTCGACTACCGGTTCAGCTTCGTTGTGACTGCCGATCGGGCCGGGCAGTATACGGTCGGGCCCTTCGAAGTGACCTACGGCGGCACGTCCCGGGAGGTGGAAGGCGCGTCGTTCCAGTTTGCCGCGCTGCAGGATGATCCGGACATGCAGGTCGAGCTCTCCCTGCCCCGGAGCGACTTCTACATCGGTGAGGAAGTGCCGTTGACGATCCGATGGTCGTTCGAGGCGGACGACTGGCCTGTCATCCAGTACGCGTTCTCGAAGCTGGAGATCCGGTCGCCGTTGTTCGACCAGTTCACGTTCAAGCAGCCATCGCGGCGGTCCGACACGGCGTTGGTGATCTCGACGGCGAAAGGCGATGTCAGCGTGCCGGCCGAAGCGACGCGGCGGGATCGCACAGGGCGTCAAGAGGTCGTCGTGACCGGCTCGCTGACGCTCGTGCTGGACGCGGTGGGGGAGTACGACGCCATCCCGGTCACGTGCCGGACCAAGAAGGTCACCCGCTGGAGTCGGAGTCTGTTTGGCGATCTGACGGCGCGGAGCGACGCCCCGTCGTTTGCGACCGGGACGCCGCTGAGTTTCAGTGTGAAGCCGATCCCGCTCGAAGGCCGGCCCGCCTCGTTCGCCGGCGCCGTGGGCCGCGGTTTCTCGCTCGACGTGTCCGCCAACCGCTCCATGGTCCGCGTCGGGGACCCGATCGCGCTGACACTCACCCTCCGCGGCGATGGCAACCTGGAACGCATCTCCCTCCCGGCGCTGGGCGAGCAGGTCGGCCTGCCGACCGATCTGTTCCAGGTGCCGGCGGAGGAGGTGGCAGGCACGTATGACGGCCAGGCCAAGCAGTTCAAGGTGAACGTGCGAGTCAAGGATTCGCGGGTCACCCAGATCCCGCCTCTCGCCTTCTCCTGGTTCGACCCAACCCAAGGGCGGTTTCAGACGACGCAGTCCAAGCCGATCGCGTTGCAGGTGGCCGAAGCGCACGTCGTATCCGCAGCCAACGTCGTCTCCGCCGCTCCGGCAGGGTCGCCCGGCGTGCCGCCCGGCAGCACCGCCGCCAACTCCGCCGAGAGTGCTTCGGACTCGTCCGCCGCCCTGGCATTCGTGGGTGCCAACCTGGCCATTGAGCGGGACGTCGGGCGGCTCTTGACCGACACGGCCTCCCGTATCTCGCCACGCGCCGCCGCGGTCGTCGTCTACCTGTTGTCCGCCCTGGTCCTCGTCGGCGGGGTCGTTCTGCGTCGCCGCGCGCAGGCGGACACGGAGAGCCTGCGGAAGAAGAAACGGCTCAAGGCTCTGCGCAGGCAACTCGGGTCCGTCCCGCATCACACGCCGCGCGACAGCGCGGAGTTGATCGCGCGGACCTTGCGCGAACTGGTCGCACAGCATCACCTGCGGCGACGCGCCGACGCCGAACGGGTCATTGCTGTGTGTGAGACGATCATCTACGCAACCGACCAGGCAGACGTGTCGCGCATCGCCGAGCTGGCACAGCAGGCGCGCACGCTGATCGAGGATGCCACGGAGGAGTCATGAGACGAAACGGATGGTTAGCTGCATGCCTGGCAATCGTGCTCGGCGGCACGGGGGTCGCTCCTGTTCCCGCGGCCGCGGGGCTCGTCGAGCCGGCGGCGTCCGTGCAGCGAGCGATCGATGAGTATGCGGCGGCAATGGAGACGCAGGACCGCTACGCGCGTCGGGAGCGGTTCGCACGCGCGGAGCAGTTGTTCCGCCAGACGATCGAGGGCGGCGCAGGCCGTTCGGGCGTGCACAACGCCGCACTGTACGTGAACCTGGGCAATGCGGCGCTGCAGGCCGAGCATCTTGGACCGGCCATTGCCGCCTATCGGCGCGCGCTGGCATTGGATCCCCAGCACGGGCAGGCGCGACAGAACCTGGACTATGCCCGCACGTTGCTCCCCGAATGGGCGCGGCATGCGGAAGCATCCCATCTGATCGACTCGCTGTTCTTCTGGCGGACGTTGGTTCCGCCCGGGCGGCTGTTGGTGTTCGGCGCCGGCTGCTTCCTCGTGGCGGCCGCGCTGGCAGCCGCCGGCTATGCGCGTCGCCGGCCGCTCGTGCGCAATTCCGCGGTGATCCCGCTCCTGGCCTGGCTGGTCCTCAACATGTCGCTCCTGGTCGGCAACGACCGCAACGGAGGCTGCGACATCGTCGTGGTGACCGAGGCCACCGTGTACGCGGCGGACTCGGAGAACTCGGCCCCGCGCCTCGCCCGGCCGCTCCCGAGCGGCACCGAACTGTCGCTGATGGGCCAGCGCGCACAATGGTCGGAGATCCGCCTGCCCGACGGCCGCTCCGGCTGGGTGCTGACCAGCGCAGTCGACCGGCTGTAGGCGCCGGGTTGCCGGCGTCCGGGCGTAGCGGCCGCGGACTCCCGGCCCGGCCCGCCGCGTCACGGTCCGGGTATTGCCGCGACCAGTTCCCGCAGGTCGAGTCGCACGTACGGGCGTTCGGCCGCACAGTGCGTATGGTCCGCGTTGGCCACGTAGAGGACGCCGTCCTGAGGCACGAACAGCACGTTGTGCAGGTTCGATTTCATGGCCACCGGCCGGCTCATCAGCCACATGCCGAGTTCGGCGTCGAACTGGCCGTGGTGCGACTGGACGCGCTCGCGGAGCGTCTGCAGTCGATCGCCGGCGGACAACACGACGGTGTCCGGGATGCCTTCGCCCAAACGCGCGTGCGACTGGCCCGGCAGGATGAACTCGATCGATTCCGGGACGGCGGCCACGCCGACGGCGCGGTTGGATTTGCCGTCGGCGAACACGAAGTAGTACTCGCAGGTGCGCGGGCTGGTCCGCCACAACTGCATGACCTCATCGAGCGTGCGGCATTCCTCGAGCGCCCGGCGCATGAGGGTCGCCATCGGCACGCCGTCCCAGTGGCCTTCCCCCTTGCCGCCCATTTCGCCCAGCGAGATCGATTCGACGTTCATGCCGCTCACACTGCCGATGAAGCCCGCATAGCCCACATTGGCGAACGGGATCTGGCCGTCCCCGCGGATGACGAACGTCGTGGCCGCGTCCTGCAGGCCGATTTCCGTCATGTAGTCCAGCACGCGCCCGTGATAGAGCTTGCCGTCGCGGGTCGCTTTGCCGAACAGCGCGAACCCGGAGCAATGGAACATCTCGGGGAACACATTGACGGCCTCCGCCGTCGCCTCGTCCACACCGAGCGCCTGCGCCAGGGCGCGCGTCTCCGCCAGGTGTCGAGCCGGGATATGCGGCTTGAGACGCGCGTACGCGCTGTCCAAGTCGTGCCGGAACCACCGGCCGCTCTGGATCGTCTGCACGGTGCCGAACGTGTAGAGCACGGAATCGATGCAGGCCAGCGCCTCCTCACGCAACAACTCGCCGTGCGCACGCCCGATCTGCTCGGGCGTTCCGTGGAGCAGAGCCACGCGCTGACCTTCGATCCAGCGGAGCTCGCCGTGGGGCACCTGGCGCGGCTTCGGAGCCGGCTGCGTCAAAAGCGGCGAGGGGGCCAGGATCTCGAGCGCGCGCCGCACGCCGCGCGCCAACTGCCGCTCCAGCTCCCGACGCTCCAACGGAACCACTCGCATCTCCGGCCACGCGTCCACGGCCGGAACGTTCGCAGGCGCGTCGGCGAGTTGGAGCTGCGCATGTGCCTGGCCGACCGCCAGCACCAACATGCCCGGCTGCGGGAATTCAAACGACACCGCGCCGACCGCCTCCCACCGGCCCGTCCGGGGATCCTCCACGGCGCCCAGAAGGCCCCGCAAACCCAACGACAGGGCCTGCGGGTTGGCCTGTGCCAGCAGCGGCGTATACGCCGCGAGGCTCGTCCGCGGCCCGATCAGGCGCGCGACGGCCCCCGCGGGCGCCAGCTGATCGGCGGCATCGACCGCGCCCGACCCGAGATAGACCACTCCATGCTTCGGCAACGCCAGGGCCGTGGCCTCTCCGCGCCGCCGCAGGCTGACCGCGTACTCGGAGTGCGTCACAGCCAGATCGAACGACTCGTGGCTGTACCGCACCCATTGCAGCGTGACCGTCTGCCGGGCACCTGCCACCGGGAACTCGAACGTACCGGTCAGCGCATACGGCGCGGTACCGGAGAGCGCTTCGCAGAACGGGCGCAGGCCGTCCGCCAACGGGTCCGCCGCAGGCTGCTGAGCACGCGCGGCAGCCGCGATGCAGCACAATCCGAGAACGCCGACACGGCAGGCGATCGAGGAGATCGAAAAACATCGACGACGCGACATCGTGACACCCATCTGTATCTGGTCCGGGGCTTCGACTCGAACAACACAGCCCTATCGTACTCCACGCGCTCCGTTCCTGCCACGCGTGGTCCCGGCGACCGGTGCGGGCGACCCGGGCCGCACGGCCGCGGTGCGGCATGTCAGCGGCCGGGCTGGCCGGGTGTCTTCGGCGCCTGGCCGGGGAACACCCAGTCGCGTGAGAGCTGGAAGTTGACGAGCGTACCGACGGCAATGCCGGGCAGCGCGGCCAGGATCAGATGGGACTGGAACCAGGGGATCAGGGCCGGGAGGAGGATCGCCACAGCCCAACTCAACGCGCCGCCGAACGAACAGGTCCACAGGAACTTGACATACCGCAGTCCCACGTGCCCGGCGGCCGTCCGGGCGAAGGTGAAGCGGTTGTTGAGCGCGAAGTTCCAGTTCATCGCCCCCAGGATCGCCAGGCCCCGGGCGATCGGCACCAGCACGCCGCACGCGAGCAGGAGGAGGTAGCCGAGCAGGTCGATGAACATGCCACTGGCCCCCACCAGGCAGAACTGCAGCAGCTGCGAGAGACGCTCGAACTTGTAGTCGGCCAGCTTCTTGAGATGGTGCAGGTAGCGCACCTGCTCGGCCCACGTCAGCTTGCTCGTCCCGCGCTGCCGGTCCGCGAATCGGATCGGCACTTCGCGAACCCGCGTGCAGCGGGCCTTGACGAGTAGCTCCAGGCCGATCTTGTAGCCCACCGGGTCGAGCGCCGCCGCGCGGCGGTACACGTCGCGGGGGATCACGAAGAACCCGGCCAGCGGGTCGCGCGCGTGGGAGAAGGGGCGCGCCAGAAGCGTCGCCACGCGGCTGTTGAGCCAGCGGAACCAGCCCCAGTGCTCGTCCGTCCGACCACCTGCCACGTAACGGCTCCCGATCACGAAGTCCGCACCCTCGTCCAGACAGCACTGGATCATCGCCGGCAGGCTCTCGGGCGGATGGCTCAGGTCCGCGTCCATGCACACCAACAGGCTGCCTTGTGCCAGATCGAACCCGCGCAAGACCGCCGTGCTCAGCCCGCGTTCGTGCGTGCGCGTTACCAGCCGCACAGGGAACCCCTCCAATTCGAGGATCTGGATGACTTCGTCCGTCCCGTCCTGGCTGTCGTCGTCGACGACGATGATTTCGTAAGCCAGCGCGGCAGCGCGCAGGCTGGCGGCCACGCGCAACACCAGCTCGCGGATGTTGTCCACCTCGTGGTAGGTGGGTACCACGACCGATATGAGCGGCGTGGCCGTGTCGGGACGGAACTGCGGGACGGCCTGGACGTGCGTGGTCATGCGAGCACCTCGTTGGGAAACCGTGGTCCCTCAACCCTACGTCGCGCCGACCTGACCGTGCTATGGTTTCCCAGATGCACGCCGCGTTCGCACGTGATCCGGGAAGGGGGAGCCGCCGAGCCATGAACCGTCCGAAGCCGACGCTTGCAGCGATCTGGCTGGCCTTGCCGGTTGTGCTGACCTTGCTGCTCGTCTGGACCAACACCCAGTTCCCGCTGGATTTCTGGCTCCATGTCCAGAGCGGGAAGTGGATGTGGGAGCACCAGCAACTGGTGACCGTGGACACGTTCACCCACACGATTGCCGGCCAGCCGGTGCGCAACCAGCCGTGGTTGGCTCAGCTGCTCATGTTCCAGTTATACCGGGCCGGCGGCTATGCGCTGGCGCAAGGCGTCCTCGGCGCGATTTACGGTGCGGCGGTGGGCCTGGTCGGGCTGCTGACCTACCGCCGCTGCCGGGACAGCCGCGTGACGGCCGCGGCGCTGGTCGTCGCCGTAGCCGTGGCTGGCACGAACATGGCGATCCGACCCCAGGCCTTTTCCGTGCTGCTGTTCGCCGCTGAGCTGTACGTGTTGTACACATGGCCGTCGCGACACTTCACGCCCTGGGTGGTGGCCCTGATCGAACTGCTGTGGACGAACCTCCACGGCGCATTTCCGCTGGGAGTCGTCCTGCCCGGCGTCTTCCTGGTCGGCGGCCTGGTGCAACGCGTGGCTCAGCGCGTGCCGGCCGCGGGCGTGGGCGCCGTGCGAACGAGCCTCCTCTGCTGCGTGCTGGCCGGCACCGCGATGTTCATCAATCCGCAAGGCGCAGCGACCATGCGGTATGTGTCGGGCGTGGCGTCCAAAGCCACGCAACGGCACGTCGAGGAATGGTTGCCCACAAGCATGGACAGCGCGGTGGGAACCGCGTTCATGCTGTCGGTCGCCGGCACGCTGGCGCTGCTCTGTGCAAGTCGTCGACGGACCTCTCCGACCGACACGCTGCTGCTGGCCGCGTTCTTCCTGGCAGGCGTCACCTCCCAGCGGATGGTGATCTGGTGGGCGCTGGTCTGGCCCGTCATCCTGGCGCCCCACGTGGGCGCATGGTGCGCGCGTTGGCGATGGGTCGCGCCGCGCGTCTGGTCAGTCGCGCGCGACGCACTGGCGCGCCGGCTGGCGCGTGACCCGCGGGGATACGCGAGCCGTCTGGCGCGGCGGGCAGCGTGCATGGTTCGCTTGGAGGGACCGCGCGGCGAGCAGTCGAGGCTGCTCAACGGGGTGGCCGCAAGCTGCCTGTGTGCCCTGCTGCTGTGCTCGACCCCCTGGACGCGCATGTACAATCCGCTGTTGCCCGCCGGCAAGCGCGTGGCAATCCCCCGGGATGAACCGCTGGGCGCGGTGGAGTTCCTCGCGTCCGGCGACCACCAGGGCCGCATGTATCAGCCCATGGAATGGGGTTCCTACGTGTCCTGCCAGCTCGATCCGCGCGTCAAAGTGTTCGTGGATTCGCGCATCGACTTCTTCCCGGACCGGGTGTGGGCGGACTACGTCGCGATCGGGACGCGGCCCGACCGCGCGCTGGACCTGCTCGAGCGCTACGGCGTGAACCTGGTGTTGTGGGACCCTCGACTGTCGCGCGGCCTGCCGGCGCTGCTCGAGTCCTCGCCCGATTGGCAACGCGTCTATCGCGACCAAACCAGCGTGCTGTTCGTGCGCCACCCCGATCGGAGCGCTCAGGTCGGCCCGCCCAGGCGGTCGACCAGCTGGAGGCCTACCCCACGTTAACCGGACCGGGCGCGCACCCCGCACCTGCTGGGCTGGGGCAGGCGGTCAGCCATCGAGCAAGCGGATGTCGTCCGGCGGGTCTGCCGGCACGGGGCTCGGGGCGGCTTCGAACACGAACGTGCTCCCGACATGGCAACCGTCGCAGCGCCGGGGGAAGGCGTTCCACACCGCGACGGAGGCTGCCATGCCGGTACAATGGGCGAACGTCAGGCGCTGGACTTTCAATCGCCGCAGTTCGCGGATCGTCGTCTCGATGCGTCGCGCCGACGCGTTGATCAGATGCATCCCGCCCAGCACAGCGAGGATCGTGCGCTCTCCGGTGAGTTCTCGGACATAGCTCAACGTGTTGATGATCCCGGCATGCCCGCAGCCGAGGACGACGACCGTACCCCGCCGGGTCTCCAACGCCAGCGCTTGATCGTCGGCCAGCGGGTCCGGCTGGGTGCACGCCGGATCCAGGTAGAACGGGCCCCCGGCGTCCTCGATGTTCGCGACGCGTGGAATCGGGCCGGTCAACATGGCCCCGGGGGCGATCTCCAGCGGACGTTCCACCGGGTGGAGGCGCGCGGGGGAGGCAGCGATCGCGTCCCGCGCGGCGGCCGACATGCCGATCTCGCGCGCCGACCCGTTCTTCATCTGAACATATTTCGGCGCCGACGCCTGAGGGTGCAGGAAGAGGTCCACCGGCCGATCGCGCTGGAGCGCCACCGGCAGCCCGCCGATGTGGTCGTAATGCCCGTGGCTGACCACGATCATGTCCGCGTCGGTCAGCGGGATGCCCAGCTCGCGCGCGTTGTGCGCGAGCACGTGTCCCTGCCCCGCGTCGAAGAGGATGCGCAGGCCGTGGTACTCGATCCAGAACGCCAGCCCATGCTCGGCCAACAGGCCGGGACGGAACACGGAGTTCTCAACCAGCGTCGTAATGCGGACCGGGTGAGTCATGGCGCTGTATCCGACTCGCGTGACAGTGAGGTTCCCGAACGGCCGACGGATGGCTGGCGGCGGCTAGCGGCGGCGGTCGTCGGCTGATCGGTTTCCGCCGTTGGCGCACTCTGAGCCGCCTCACGATGCACATAGTCCTCGACGGCCGCCTGAATCGTGTTGGCAGCCAGCAGCGCGCAATGCTCGGAGTCCGGCGGCAGTCCGCCCAGCGCGGCCAGGATGTCCGTCTGCCGGATCTGCGCGACCGCCGATAAGGGCGCGCCGGTCGCCAACTCCGTCGCCATACTGCCGGCGGCACGCGACGACTCACACCCGGTCGTCGTGAATCCGACGCGGACCACGCGCGTGGTGTTGACCTGGATCCAGAACTCCATCGTGTCGCCGCACGGGCCGGTGATGCGGGCGTGCCCATCGTACTCGGGCAGCGGTCCGAAATTGCGCGGGTGCCGGCCGTGCTCCACAACTAACGCGGAAACCTGGCCGGAAATGGGCAGGAAGTCGTCGGGCATATCTACCTCAGTCCTCTTCGTGGTGAACCGCCTGCACGCCGCGGCGGTGCTGTCGTACGATCGTGTCGCACTTGTTGTAGCGGAAAAACGTCGTGCATCCTCGTGTCTATGTAATCTCGGTGGGCCTCTCGGACGAGCCGGTCGACGCGGTGCGTGGTCCGGGCATGGCGTAGCCGAAGATCATCAGCAGCATACCGGCGGCCCCCACGACCGCGAAGAGGGCCTCTCCCGCGTGGAACATCCCCTGGCTGTCAATGATCGCCTTTTCAGCCGGCGCCAGGTTCCGGTCGGGGCCGCGCCGCAGATCCTGCCAGAGCGTCCAGACCTGGACCGGCGGCATCTTGGTCACATCTATCAAGCGCGGTTTGAGCGTTTCGAGCAGCAGCAGTCCGAGGACGGCGCCTGTGAGGATGAAGCTGCCCAACAGGATACGGGACTGCCGTTTACCCCAGAACCGTCTCCCGCGCCGGACCGATGACCTCTTGGCCTGCGCCACCGGCTCCAATCGGGCCAGATCGCGCAGGGTGGGCACGGTCAACTCCGTCCCGCACGGACACAAGATGGTCTGACCGGCCTGGGCGGTATCCACGGCCATCCGCTGGCCGCACGGGCAAACGAGCCAGTAGCGGGTCTTCATGATGGTTCAGCACGCCTCTGGTCCACCACCGGCATGCGGAACCGCATGGCGGGCGGCCGATAGGGGTGGTCGCGTTTGCGGAGCACCCGGGCGGTAATAATCTTGTCAGCCGGGATTTCGACGATATTCGAGTGGGGGTTGATCTGCCGCGTGAAGGAGTCCGGCGGCTTGCGCCGCTGGAGCCGCGCCAGGACCTCCATCCCGCGCACGACGCGGCCGAACACGGTGTGCTGGCCATCCAGGTGCCGCGCCGGGACGAAGGTCAGGTAGAAACGGGACCCGACCAGATCGTTGTCGGCATGGACCATCGCCAGGCTCCCCCGGAAATGTTGGCGGGCATTCTCCACGCGATTCTCGCCCGGGAACATATAGCCCGGTCCACCCGTACCGTCCTCGTTCGGGCAGCCGGCTTCCGCCAGCACCTGGGCGACAACGCGGTAGAACGACAGGCCGTCGTAAAAGCCCTGTTCCACCAGGAAAATGAAATTCGCTACCGTCCGGGGCGCTTCGTTCTCGAATAGCTCCAGTTCGATTTCCCCTTGGGTGGTCGCGAGCAGCACGCGCGGCAGGTCGTCGGCGACCGATTCCGCCGCCCGGATCTGCTGCTCCCGCTCCCACGCCTGACGGTAGTAATCGATGTCTTTCAGGTGCTGCTGATCCGCCCCGACCAGCTGGCGCGCTTCCTTGGCGGGACGCCAGAGCTTCTCCGCCAGATCGAACTCGCCGAGCGCGAACGCAGCCGACGCGGCCAGCGTGCTCAGCTGGGTGAAGGACACGCCGCCGTCCAACAGCGTCTGAGCCACCCGGAGCCCTTCCTCGTACTCTTCGTGCGACACCAGCATGAACACGCTGCCCGTCAGGAACTCCGCCAGGTCGAGATTGTCCCCGGGCGCTTTGGCGTAGGCAACCATGGCGGATTGAAACACGTCGTCCTGCAGCGCCGTGCCCTCGGCGACCAACGCGTCGTAGCGAGGCCGGAGCGCCTCGCGCCGCGCGGGCGACACCGTTTGGTAGCGCAGGTCCAGCCGCGCCAGCTCGCCCACGATCGCCCGCCAATGGCCGTACACCTGATCGAACCGGAGCCGCTCCCGGCTGAGGCTCGACTGGTCGGCCGCTGAGCCGGAGCCCGGCTGCCGCTCGGCCCGCTCACATCCGCCGGGCGCGCAGAGCAGCGCCAGCAGGAGCAGCGATCCCGGGCAGCGCAGCACGCGTGTCATGGCCCGGCCCCCTTTCGCCCAGCGGGCGAACCCGCGTAGCCCAGCAGGCGCGCGCTGTTGAGCAACACGAGCGCGGCGCCCACATTGTGCAGCACCGCGCCGAGCAACGGCGCCACGATCCCCACCGACGCCAACCAGACGAACAGGAGAGAGGTGCCCGCACCGAGCAGCACATTCTGGTGGATGGTCGTGCGAGTCCGCCGCGCCAGACGGACGGCGGTCGGGATCCGACCCAGGTCGTCGGCCATGATCGCCACATCCGCGCTGCGCAGCGCGACATCCGATGCGGCAGCGCCCAATGCCATCCCCACGTCGCTCCGCGCCAACGCCAGCGCGTCGTTCACGCCATCGCCCACCACCATGACCACGTGGCCCGCCGCGCGCTCCGCATGCACCAGCTCGAGCTTCTCCTCCGGCAACACCTCCGCCACGATCCGATCGACCGCCAATTCCCGGCCGATCTGCTCGGCCACGCCGCGGCGATCGCCGGTCAGCAACACGCTGCGCGTGATGCCCAGCTCACGCAACTGCCCGATCGCGGCCTTGGCCTCCGGACGCACGCGGTCGGCCAGCAGGAAACAGCCCAAGGCGACCGACCCATCGACGCCGGCCGCGCCGTCGATCCGGCCCAGGTAGACAACCGGCCCGTTGTGGGCCGGTCCCTCCGGCACCGGAATCCCTTGCGCGACCAGCCAGCTGCGGCGGCCGAGCAGCCACCGCCGGGTGTCGGACGCCGCGACGATCCCCTCGCCGGCCGTCTCTTCCACCTGCCAGGCGTGGCCATCCTGCTCGTGCGCCGGCCCACCCGCCGCCTGCACAATCGCGCGCGACGCCGGGTGCCGCGAGGCCTGGGCGCAGACCAGCGCGTGGCGCAGCACCTCGGACGCCGTGTGGCCGTTGAACGTCTCGATGGCCGCGACCTCCAGACGCCCGAAGGTCACCGTCCCGGTCTTGTCCAGCACCACCGTGTCGGCATCCGAGAGCGACTCCAGGAACCGGGTGTTCTTGATCAGGATGCCCAAGCGCGACGCCGCGGCCAGGGCCGCCACCATGGCCGTCGGCCCGGACAGCACGAGCGCCCCGGGGCAACCCACGACCAGCACCGCCACGGCCCGCGACATGTCGCGGGTCACGAACAGCACCACGCCGGCCACGGTCAGGATCAAGGGCAGGTAGTAGCCGGCGTACTGCTCGATCAACTTGAGCACCGGCGTCTTCGACTGCTCGGCACCCCGCAACAACTCGACGACCCGGCCGAGTGTCGTGTGCGACCCGGTGCGCGTGACGCGGATCCGCAGCACGCCCGAGAGGTTCAGGGAGCCGGCGTAGGCCACCGCGCCCGGTCCGACATCGACCGGCACGGATTCGCCCGTGATCGACGACTGGTCCACCGACGAGTGGCCCTGCACGATTTCGCCGTCCGCTGCGATCAGCTCGCCGGGGCGCAGCAGCAGCAGGTCGCCGGCGCGCAGGGTCTGCGGATCGACCTCCTGCTCGCCGTCCGGCGTGAGCAGCGTTGCCCGGCGGGCGTGCAGCGTGCTCAAACCCTCGATCGCCGCCTGGGCGCCCAGGACGCTGCGCTCTTCCAGGAAGTGCCCCAAGCTCATGATCACCGGGATCAAAGTCGCCGTCACGAAACTGCCGGTGGCCATGGCGGCCAGCGTGGCCAGTGCGACCAGCTGGTCGCCGAACGAGTTCGGGTCCATGACCAGGACGCCCCGCACGGCGGCCACGAAGATCGGGGCGGCCACGATGCAGGCGGCCAGCGCCACGACCAGATCCGCCACTTCGCTCAGCTCGGGAGGCCCGAATCGCTGCTGCGCGATCCCGACGGCCAGCAGCCCGCCGGCCAGCATCGCGGAGCCCAACTGGATGCTGATCTTGCCCCGTTCCCATACGGTCAGCGGGACGTCCAGCGAACGCCCAAGATGGGCCGAGGCAGGATGCGAAAAATGACCCACAATCAGGCTCCTACTCGTCCAGGATGACTCGGTCGTCGGGCGACACGAGGTCCACCTTGCCCACGCTGGCCAGCACCTGCTCGAGCGTCTCGAGATAGATGCGGTTGCGCACCAGGTCCGGGTTCTTCCGGTATTCACTGTAGAGTTGTTCGAAAACAGACAGCTCCTCCGCGGCGCGGGCCTGGAGCGTATTGCGATACGCCGCGGCCGCCTGGATGAGGCTGTTGCTCTCCGCCCGCGCCTTGGGCTCCTCCCGCGCGGCGAACCCCTCCGCCTCCCGCTTCTTGGTCTCCACGTCGATCTGCGCGCTCTGCACATCTCGGAACGCCGCGATGACATGCCGCGGCGGCTGCAACTGCTTGACCTCCAGCGCCGAGATGGTCATGCCGCAATCGAGCCGGTCCAGCCGCTGCTGGGCGCGGCTCCGCACGGCCGCCGCCAGCCCCTCCGACGCCTCGCCTCCGGAGGGCGTGGTCCGCTGCAGCCGCAGCACATCGTCGACCGCCCAGCCGGAAACCACCTGCGTCAGGGAGGCCAGGACAAGGTCGCGCAAGATGGCCGGCGGATCGGCCGTCTGCAACCGGAACGCCACCGGATCGCTGATGCGGTACTTCACCACGAGCTGCGCCTGCACGATGTTCTGGTCGCCCGTCAGGCAGTAGCCTTCCAGCAACGGATCGATGCGGTCGGCGGTCGGCGCGCCCTCGGTATCCTTCCACACGTCCTGAATGGTGACCTCCCCCTCCTGCTTGGCCGGCACCTGCATCACCTGGTCGATCGGGTAGGGCAGCGCCAGGAGCAGCCCCGGTTCGTGGACCTGAGCGGCCGGCGTGCGGCCCTGCAGTCGGCCGAACCGCAGCAGCAACCCGACCTGGTCCGGCGCGACTTCCTGGATCCCGGAGAACCAGAAGAGCACGAACAACAGGAGCATGATCCAGCGGAACAGGCGGAGCCCGGCCCGCAAGCCCTCGAAGACAATCGGCGGATTCCGTGGCGGGTTCATCACGGGTTGTCCTCCATCGCCGGCTGCTGCGGCGGCAGGTCCGAGGTGGTCGGCGCCAAGCGCGGTGGCGGGCGCAGCGCGTTGGGCGCGGTCGGCGGCGTCGACAGGACATCGAAGAACCCCTGATCGGTGCGCAGGATCACGGTGGCTTTGGCGCCGAGCGTCTTGCGGATCGCCTGGAGCGAGCGCCAGAAGCGGTAGAACTCCGGGTCCAGCCGGTGCGCCTGGGCGTAGATCTCGGCGGCCTCCTTCTCCGACTGGCCGATGATCTTGCCCGACTCTTCACGCCCCTGGCGGCGGATCTCCTCGCACCTGACCATGACGTCATCTCGGATCTGCTGCGCCTCGCGCTCGCCTTCCGCGCGGAGCTTGCCCGCCTCGGCGCGCCGCTCCGCCCGCATCTGCTGCAGCACCGTCGTGACGTTCTCCTCCGGGTACGCGATCCGCTTGATGCCCACCTGCTCCACGACGATGCCGAACTTGGCCCGGGCGGCCGGCGCCACATCCTCCAGGATCGACTCCTCGATCTGCTCGGTCTGGATGGCCCCGGGGGTCGTCGACACCAGGGCCGAGAGGTCGTAGCGGCCCAGGTGGAAGTTCTTGCTCGCCGCCACCATGCCGTCGAGCTTCTGTTCGGCCGCCTCCGGCGTGCCCAGCGACTGCAGGAACAGCTGCGGGTCCTCCACGCGCCAAATGGCGTACGTCAACATAATGACGTTCTTCTGATCGCGCGTGAGCGTGGCCGTGTAAGGCGAATTGTACAGCCGCCGCCGGATGTCGATCGTGTGCACACGCTCGATCGGCCAGGGCCACTTCCAGGCCAGGCCGGCCTGGTGCAGCGCCCGCACCGGATCGCCGAAACGCGTCACCACCGCCTTGGTCCCCTCGGAGACCTGGAAGTACATGCTGTACGCGACAATCAACGAAACCACCGCGGCCGCCAGAGCCACGCGGATCAGGATGACGCCGATCGATGCCGTGCGGTCCGCCGCATCCGCCGACCCGTGATGGTGGTGATGGATCATTTCTGCTTACCTTCTTTTCCCAAAGCGTCCGGGCTGGTGAAACCGGCATCGCGGGTCAGCGGCACGGGGTCTTCCTGCCCGGCCGCCGCCCGGCCGCGGTGGTCCAGCAGGATCCCGCCGGAACCTTCGGCGACCGCCGCGTCGATCAGCACAAATCGTTTCTCTTCCAGAATCTCCTCCAACGCCTCGAACCACAGCCGCAGTTGGAACGGCTCGGGCGCGACCGCGTAGGCCTGCCCCATCGCCAGGAACTCGGATGACTCGCGCAGAGCCTCACCGGTCCGCCGGGCCGCGTCCACACGCGCCCGGGCCACGGCGCTGGCACTCTCCTGCTGCACGTTGGCCGTCTGCACCACCGCCTGGCCTTCAGCCTCCACCCGGACCCGCTCCGCATCGATCCGGGCGCTGATCACATCCAGGAAATCGGCCGCGACCTCCACGGGCGGGTGCAGCCCGATCAAGGCCACGTCCACCACTTCGATGCCCAGCCGATTCGACTCCGCGTAGTCCCGCAACGCCTCCTTGAGCCGGCCCGCGAACTGCTCCCGGTTGGTGGTCAGCACCTCGCGCAAAGTGATGCTGCGCGTGTGCTCCGTGAGCGTCCGGTAGGCGAACGCCTCCAACGCCTCGTCCGGGTTCTGGCACTGATACACATAGTCCAGGAACCGCGGCGGGTCCTCGTGAACCTTGTAGTAGACCACGCAGCCGATGGCGACCAACTCCGAACCGTTGCCCAGCACCAGCGCGAACTCCTCCTCCGCGTGTCTCTTGCTCCAGAGGAAATCGCGCTGGCGCTCTTCGCCGGTGACGAACCCGATCGGCTTGAGCGAGACCCGCTTGACCGGATAGGTCAACACGCGCCCGAACGGCCACGGCAGCTTCCAGTGCAGCCCGGGTGGCAGCGCGGCTGCCTGGATCCGCCCGCAACTCTCCCGCACACCCAACTCGTCAAGCTGCACGACCGCCAGGCTGCTGAGGGCCCAGAGCAGCAACGCGACCAGCAGCGCGGTCGGCAGGACCGAGCGGCGCACGAACCGGAGTGCCCAAGACGACCGGAAACTCACGCCCCATCGCGCTTCCAGCCCGTCGAACAGGCTGCGCACCGGATTGCCGTGCGTGAACAGAGCCTCGCGCACCACCACCCGCCAGCCGGGCACGGGGCCGGCCGGACCGGTCGGCGTGCGCAGCCACAGGAGCGTGACGCGCCCCAACTGCTCCACGCCGACGACCAGCAACCAGCCTAGCAGCACGCGGCCCGCCCAGAGCGGCGCATCGGGCCAGAGCCAGCCGAAGAACAGCGCAGCCGCCGCCGTCAGGCTGGCCCACTGCGCCTCGCGGAACACCAGCGCCAAGCCCGGACCGTCCGGCAATTCGTCCTGCGAGACCGCCTGGAACGCGCGCGCGAACATGAGCCAGACACAGGACGCGGCCAGGCAGACCAGCGCCAGCGCCGTGGCCGCGCCGGCCGGCGGCGCCTCGGCCGCCGCAGCCCGCGTCGAGTACCACAGCCCGCGCGCGCACAGCAGCGTGATCAGCACGGTCGGGATCAGCGCCAGGAACAGATAATGCAGCTTCCGGACGTGCTCGGCGTCCCAGTGCTCGGCCGCCAGGTCCTCTTCCTCCGGCTCCTCCAGCTCGGATCCCCAACCACTGCTGCGCGGGCCCGCGGAGCGGTCGGCCGCGTCATCCGCTCTCGGGCCGTCGGCCCGCGCGAACCGCTCACGCAGGCGACCGGCGTGCAGACACACCCCGACCGTCAGCGCAACCATGGCCAGGTCCCAGGCCAGTGCCCGCAACACGAACAGGTCCTGGGCCGTCCCGTAAGCCGCCGTCACCAGCATCCCCGCCGCCACCAGGATCCCGGACGTCACGAGCAGACCGCGATGACGATGCGGCAGCGGCTCGCGCGAGGATGCCGACGGCTCAACAGGCTGCGGTCGATCAGGATGAGGCATGCGGGTGCTTCCGGACAAAGAGTAACGGGAACACGATGTCACTGGTGCAACAGGGGACCCAGACCGCCAGGAACAGGAAGACGGCACACACCAGGTAGGTGGCGGCCGTGTAGCTCCCGCCCAAGGCCATGGTCATGTGGAACAACGAAGCCCAGGTGCTCAACAGCACGTGCCCGGCGTGCGTCAGCCGCGTGCGCGGCCAGTAGTAGCCGATCAGGATGCCGAGCCCGGCCAGCGGGTTCACGAGCCACCACTTCTCGAGGAACCCCAGGTGCACGCCGCGGTTGGGCAGGTTCAGCAGGCATTCCCCCAGGTACGGAATGATACTGTCGCTGACCGTCGCAATGCCGACCGAACCCACGTACCCGATGACGACGATCCGCCACAGGCGGCTGTGGCTGTGGAGCGTGAACATGGCGGTCGTCACCAGGGCGCTCAGCAGCACGTGCAACGGATGCAGGCTCCAGAACAAGGTCACCGAGACCGCGCGGGGCACGTCCAGGAAGACGAAAGCCACCATGATCAGGATGCCGGTCAACGTGCCGAGCATCGTGAACGGCACGTGCCGGCGCATCTCGACGGTCAGGAGCGTCCAGCCGACAGGCGCCGCCGACGGCTGGGCCGCCTGGCTGCCCGCCGTCCGGTCTGTCTTGTGCGTGTCGGGTGCGTTCGTCACCGCTCTCTCCTCGCGAGGGCGTCAGGCAGTCGACGCCGGACGCCACGGATCAATGATCACAGAGGTTCTCACCGGACGCGATCGTGCCGTCCAGGAACGCGCGGACCAGGTTTTCCGTCGTGTCGGACGGCACACCATAGACCACGCGGATCCCTTTCTCGGCAAACAGCTGTTGCGCCCGCTGCCCCATGCCGCCGGCCAGAATGACATTCGCACCCTGCTCGTGCAGCCAGCGCGGCAGTACGCCCGGCTCGTGGGGCGGCGGCGTCAGCACCTGCGTGCTGCGCGGCTGGCGCGCGGCCTCGTCGACCTCCACCAGGGCAAACTGCTCACAGTGTCCAAAATGCGTGGCCAGTCGGCCGTTGGCAAGGGGAATCGCAATCTTCACTAGCTCACTCCTGTCTGTAGGGACTCGTAAGAACACCGGCGGGCGGCGGAACCGGCCGCCACCCACCTATGGGCCGGGTGCCAGCTCCACCAACACGCGGCCCGCGCCGCCCGCTGCGGGAGCGTCTTGCAGGCGCGCCATCACGGCGTCCCACACGCCGCGGATCGCCTGGGCCGCCGCGCCGGACGAGGCCTCGACCACGCTCCGGCGGGCAATCTGCGCGCGGGTCACATGCGGGTCGTATGGGATCCGGCCGACCACCGCGATGCCGCGCTGCCGCGCCAGCTCCTCCAATCGGTCCGTCATCGCGCCGTTCAAATCCGCCTTGTTCACGGCCAACATGCCGCCCACGCCCAACTGCTCCGCCAGCCGAGCCACCCGCAGAAAATCGTGTTCGCCCGAGACGGTCGGCTCGACCACGAACAGCGCCAAGCTGGCCCCCGTGAGCGACGCGATCACCGGGCAGCCGATCCCCGGAGACCCGTCGCACAGGATCAGCTCCCGCCGCTGTTGGGCCGCCACCTCCTGGGCCGCGCGGCGCAGCTGGGTCACCAGCTTGCCGGAGTTCTCGGCGGCGATGCCCAGCCGCGCGTGGATCAGCGGTCCACAGCGCGTCTCCGATATGAACCACTGTCCGCAGACCGCCGGTTCGAATTCGATCGCGCGTTCCGCGCAGTAGTCGAAGCAGACGCCACACCCCTCGCAGGCCAGATGATCCACGCGATAGGTCCGCGACACCCGGCCGTTGCCCGGCCCGTCGAAGTAGATGGCGTCGAAGCGGCACAGCTCCTCGCACTTGCCGCAGGCCGTGCAATGGCCGGCCTTGATCCGCGCCTTGCCGCCGCCCGTGAACTCCTCGCGCCGGAGGTTCCGCGGCGTCAGGACCAGATGCAGATCGGCCGCGTCGACGTCGCAATCGACGATCACAGCCTGACCAAGGAGCGTGGCAAACGATGCGACCAGCGAGGTCTTGCCGGTGCCTCCTTTGCCGCTGATGACCACCAGTTCTTTCATCGGAGGACTCCTGTCTCGAGCGCCTCCAATAGCTGGTCGACCCGTGCGGAGAGCTGCGGCACGCACGCGGCCGCCAATTGACCGCGCGCATAGGCCTCCGCCACGGCCCGGTCGTCGGGGATCTCGGCCAGAATCCTGATCCGCTGCTGACGACAATAGTCCCAGACTTCTCGGTCTCCCGCACCCGCCCGGTTGATCACCACCGCGAAGGACAAGCCCATGACGCGCGCCATGTCGACCGCCAGCTTCAGATCGTGCAAACCAAACGGCGTCGGCTCGGTCACCAGCATCAGCAGGTCACAGCCCCGCACGCTCTCGATCGCCGGGCAGGAAGTGCCGGGCGGGCAGTCGAGGATCGCCAATCCGACGTCCGGCGCCTGCTCCTTGACCATGCGGATCGCCGGCGGACTCATCGCCTCCCCGACGTTGAGCACGCCGTCGACGAACTGCACCGCACCGCTGGCGCCGATCCGCAGCGTGCCGATCGGCCGCGGCACTTCCTGGATCGCCCCGGTCGGGCACGCCAGCAGGCACCCGCCACAGCTGTGGCAGAGCTCCGTGAAGACCAGCGTCTGCTGGCCGACACAGGCGATCGCCCCGTAACGGCAGGCTCGGGCACAGGCCGCGCAATGCGTGCACGCGGCGGGATCCACAACCGGGAAAAGGCGCGTCATGGGCTCCTCCCGCGTGATCACCGGCCGCAGGAACAAATGCCCATTGGGCTCCTCCACGTCACAGTCCAGGTAGGCAACCGACTCGCCACGCGCCGCAGCCGCATAGGCCAGGCTCGTGGCGAGCGTCGTCTTGCCGGTACCGCCCTTGCCACTCGCGATCGCCAACCTCATGAGTCCGCCTTGCGCTCCAGGTCGTTCATCCGCTGGAGCAACTGCTCCAACAAGCCGGTCGCCTGATTCACCTGGGCGCGCAGCGCGTCAATCTGCTGGTCGCGCGTCAGGTCGGGCGGCGCGTCGGGCGCCGGAGCAACCGGTGTCGCCCGCGCCCAGCCGGGCAGACCGGTGGCGTAAAACATGTGGCGCCAGCCGCGACCGGCACCCCGGGCGCGACCGCCGCGCCCGAATCCGAAATAACCGAAGCCGCCGCCGCCCATGCCGCGGCGCACAAACCCGGGAGCGTCGAAGCCGGCACAATACCCGGCCCCGCGGCCCGTCATCGGCCCCGCTCCCATCGGTCCCGTTCTGTCTCCTCCTGGCATGATCAATACTCCTTACTCCCTTGGTTACGATACAAACAGGTCGATTGTTTCCGCGATGATGATTCCCACACCGCCGGGCACCTCGCACCGGTCAGCTCCAGTGGCCCTCCACGTTGGCCCGGCCGGCCGCCTGGAGGCGGCCGGCGCGCCAGTCGTCCAGGGCCTGCCGGACCGTGCCGGCCGCGCCCGCGTAGACCGCCACTTGGCCCGCCTGCAGCGTGGCAAACGCCTTCGGGCCCACATGGCCCGTCAGGACGGCCTGGGCCCCAAGCTGCACAACCGTCTGGGCCGCCTGGATGCCGGCGCCCTGGGGCGCATTGAGATTCTGCTGGTTGTCGTGAGCCGTGAACTGGCCCGTGTCACTGTCGATCAGCAAAAAGTACTGCGCGCGCCCAAACCGGGGATCAACCGGACTGTCCAGGCTCGCGCCTTGAGCCGTGGCAACGATTTTCATTCGAGTTCCTCCAACCCAGACCCGGGATACCCACGCCGACGACGACGCCGACCACCACCACCGCCACCGCCACCACCACCACCCCGCTGACGCCCACGACAGCAGCCGGGCATGATGAATCGCCCCTCTTGGAGCGTCCCGTCCCGATACGCCTGGACCACTTCGTCCACGTCGCCGCACCGCAACGCAAGCACGCGAACGCCACCGGCCACAAGCAGCAGTTCGAGCGACCGCGAGATCGCGCCGCAGACCAGCACGTCCACCTGCTTCTCGATCAGGCGGCGCGCGCGATCATGCATCGCCAGCTTCCCGAGCGTCTCGGACCCTCGACTCTGCTCCTGGCCATCGACCAAGTCGACCAGCACCAGCTGCTCGGCCACGTCAAAAACGGGCGACACGCGGCCCTGCCAGATTGGAACGGCAAGTCTCATGCGGGCATCAAGAAGCATTTGCTGTGCCAAGCCGCACGAGCGTGCCTGATTCCGTCGGTAAGCCTTTTTTATCAAAGGCTTGCGTCAACCGAGACGTTTTGAACCACCGGACTATTTCGTGCGTTTTGCAACACGTCGAACGGGACATCAGTTCATTTTGCACGACTTGTGCGCGCCCGTATCGCGGCCGCGCGACGTTCCCGGTCCTGCGCGGCGCGGGCTCTCAGGCTTGTCGGCAGCTGCGCACGCGCGTCCGGGTCAGAGGCGTCGGCCTCGACCGTCGAGGTGCGGGACGTCGATCTTGAGATCCCGGATCTTCCGATAGAGCGTGCTGACGTTGATCCCCAAGTCCTGGGCCGCTCCTTTGCGATTGCCCTGGCGGCGTCGGAGGGTTTCGGCAATCAGGAACCTCTCCATGGCCGCCAGGCTCATGGGCTCGGTCTCGTCGCGTCCGACCGTCGCGCCGGGGCGCAGCTCGGGGGGCAGGTGATTGGCTTGAATCATTTCGCCGCGGCAGAGCACGAAGGCCTGCTCAATGATGTTCTCCAGTTCGCGCACGTTGCCCGGGTAGTCGTGTTCCATCAGGCGGGCCATGACATCGTTGGACACGCCGACGATATCTCTGCCTTGCAGGTGATTGAACTTTGCGATCAGATGGTTCATCAGCAGCGGAATGTCCTCGCGCCGCTGCTGCAAGCCCGGCAGTTTCAGGTGGACCACACGGATGCGGTAGTACAAGTCGTCGCGGAACGTCCCCGCCCGGACCAGCTCGGCCAGGTCCTTGTTCGTGGCGGCCAGCACCCGGACGTCGACCGGCACGGCTTGGACCCCGCCGAGCGGCTCAACCACGCGTTCCTGCAGGACGCGCAGCAGGCGCGCCTGCATGGCCGGCGAGATGTCGCCCACCTCATCCAGGAAGATGGTGCCGCCATCGGCCAAGGCAAAGCGGCCCGGCTTGTCGCGCTTGGCGTCGGTAAAGGCCCCCGCCTTGTGCCCGAAGAGCTCGCTCTCCAGCAGCGTATCGGGAAGCGCCGCGCAGTTGATCGCCACGAACCGCTTGCGCTTGCGCGGCGACAGATGGTGGATCGCGCGGGCAAAGAGTTCCTTACCGGTCCCGCTGGGCCCTTCAATCAACACGGTGCTGCTGCTGGCCGCCACCTGCGGCAAAATCTCGAACAGCCGCCGCATGGCCGGGCTGCGCCCGATGATGTCTTCACACGTGTACCGGGCCTGCAGCTCCTTCTGCAACTGCTCAAGCTGCGTCAAGTCCTGAAACGTCTCCACCCCGCCCACCACCGCGCCGTGCTCGTCGCGCAGCAGCGCTGTCGAGATCCGGATCGGCACGCGACCCCCTTGGCGGCTGATTACGTGCGCCGTCGCGTTGACGATCGGTCGACCCGTGGTCAACGTGCGCCGCAACGCACAGTTCGTCTCGCAAATGTCCGCGCGGAACACATCGCAGCAGGGAGAGCCCACCGCCAGGTCGCGCGACACACCCGTAATCGCCTCCGCCGCCCGGTTGAACGCCGTGATCCGCCAGTCCAAGTCGACCGTGAATACGCCCTCGTTGATCGAATCCAAGATGGCCGCCTCGCGCCGCCTCGAATCCTCCGCCTCGTTCATGACCCCTCCCGTCAGCCCGCACCATCACGATCCCATGCACCCGGCCGCACCGGCCAGCCCCAACGCGAGATCACACTCGAGTGTAACCTCCAATCGTGCAAAATGCCACCCACACAGCCGTGCATATTGACCGCATGAAGACGGCCAGCCGCTCACGGTGTCAGGCTCTAACCCATTCGTACTATGTTGCTTATGAATGGCCCGGGGGTTGCCGCCGACCGCGCGCGACCCGTTGACCAGACCGGGGACATCCCGTATATGTTCAAGAGCGGGGAACGATGTCCAACCAGGTGCAGCCACGCACTTTGAAACACAGGGGATTGAACCAATGGTGAATCGCCGCAGCTTTCTGCGCACCACGTCGGCGGCGGTGGTGGCAGGTTGCCTGACGCGCACGGAGCGACCGGCCGCCCTGGCCGGGCCTCCCGCCGGACCGGCCGCCGCCGATGATTGGGCTCATCTGCGGGGCCGCATCATCTACGACGGGCCGCCGCCGGTGCCGCCCAAGATCCAAGTCAACAAGGACCAGGAAGTGTGCGGCAAGTACGACCTGGTCGACGAGCGTCTGCTGGTCAACCCTGACAATCACGGTCTTAAGAACGTGATCATCATGTTGTCGTTGGGTCGCGACGAGGTGCCGCCGATCCACGAGAGTTACCAGGCCGCGGAGAAGGGCGACGTGTTGCTCGAGTGCTTGCACTGCCGATTCGAACCGCACGTGATCTTGCTGCGCACCTCTCAGACGCTCCTGGTCCGCAACTCGGACCCGAAAGGCGACAACATCAAAATCGACGTGATCAAAAACCTGCCGATCAACGTCACGTTGCCCGTCGGCTATACGCACGAGCAGCGTTTTCCCAAGGTTGAAGCGATGCCCGCGCATGTGAGTTGCTCGATCCATACCTGGGAGTCGGGCTGGCTGGTGGTGAAGGACCATCCGTACATGGCGGTGACGGACGACGACGGCTATTTCGAGATCAAGCACCTGCCTGCGGGCAAGCGGAAGCTCATGTTCTGGCAGGAGGAATCCGGATACCTGCGCGAGGTGACCTACCAGGGCAAGGCCCAGCAGTGGCAGCGGGGCACACCGGAATTCGACCTGCAGGCGGGCGACAACGACCTGGGCGAGATCATCGTCCTGCCCAGCTTGTTCCGCCGCTGAGCCTCGGGCGCGGCGCGGGCCCGCAGGCCGCCAGTCACGGCTCGCGCTGCCGCCGCAGCGTGACCGGACCGAGCAGTCCGGAAGGCAGCAGCGCATCGGTCGCACGGTAGGGACTCCAGGTCGTGTGCGTGTGCCGCGCTTCCGGCGCCAGCGCGGCGTCGCCGATGAGCCGGTTCGGCCACAGGTTCGCCACCTCGATCTCCAGTTGATTGTCACGGTCGCGGACGGCCGACGTGATGTCCACGCTCCAGGGCGCGCACCACACGACCCCCAAGTCGCGGCCGTTGAGCCGGACGCGCGCCAGGTTGTGCACCTGGCCGAGGTCCAGCCGGAGCGCGGTCCCGGCGGCGCGCGCGCCCGCGGGCAGATCGAACGAACGCCGGTAGGTGGCGATCCCCGAGAAGTGACGCACCGGCTCCGCCGCCTGCTGGCTCCAGTCTTCCAGCCTGGCGAACTGCAGCCGCCCCGGCCCGCCCTGCGACGCGGGGAACTCGACCTCCCAGCCGCCCTCGACGACGCCGACGGTCTCGGCGCTGGGGAAGTTGCGCGCGCCCGCGGGACTTGGCGTGGCCGTGCCGTCGGGCGTCCGGAACAGGACGAAGTAGCTCTGATACGGCTCGAACTCCAGCGGGACCTGCAGGCATCCGTCGACCTGGCTGTACTCGGGCAACGGCCGGCGCGTGCCGCAGAGCGGATCCCACAGCTCTGGAATGCGCCCCGACACGCGGAAGGTACAGCAGGTCGCCACATGCTCACTGGTGCGGTTGGCGACGAAGTAGATGTCCCGGTCCGGCAGCACACGGTGCGCGTAGCGGATCGAACCGTCGGCCGTGAAATCGGGCGGCACGCCGCCGTGTGCCAACTGCTGGGCGACGGCCTCGTAGGACGGGTAGAGCTCAGGCACCTGCCCGCGCTCCGGTTGGAGCGTCCAGGGCGCCATATCGTACGCGCCCAACTCCCGGGCGGCGACCCACTGCGCTTCCCCGGGCGCATCTGCCGCAGCCTCCGCGCCGTCCGGCATCCGGCGGGCCCACCAGGACTGATCCGTTACGACTTCGTGCAGCCGGTTGTCGGCCCCGCGGATCTCCAGGGCACCGATCAGTCCGGCCGGGTTGTCTTCCGCCCCGCCGTTGACGGCGTCCACGCGGATCGTGTTGCGTCCCGCGCGCAGCAAGGCTGACACGTCGGCGCGGTAGGCCACGTGGAAGTTGTCCCCCTGCAGCGCCAACTGGCCGTTGATCCAGGCCTGGAACCCGTTGTCGGCGGTCATTTCCAGCTCGGCTGCGGCGATCTGTGTCGCATCGTCCAGTTCGAAATGGCGCTGGAAACCGCATCGCCCGGGCGGTGCGCCCGCCGCCGGGTTGCCTTCGGGAAACCAGATCCACTGCGCGCGCGTGATCGGATGCACACGCGGCGCGGCCGCCGGTTCACTGCGCAGGTCGCCGCCGAAGATCACCCGACCCCGACCGCACTGGCGCTGCGTGAGGCGGTCTGGCCGCGGCGTCTCGCCCCACACGCGCCGAACGATGGCCCGGACCTGCTGGTCACACTGCGGGTAATCGGTCAGGCTGGGCGACCGCTCCGGCGGGCTGCCGACGACGGTGGCGCCGGCCGCGGCCAGGTCCACCACGCGGCGGAGCAGGGCGGGTGTCATCGTGTCGAAGCCCGGCAGCACCAGCAGCCGGCACGCCAGTCCGCCCGGAAACACCACGCAGCCGTCCTCCACCGTGGCCGATGCCAGCAGCACTTCGGGCGTGCAGGCCGTGAAGTTATAGCCGCGCCGATCACCCAACAGGCCGTCGAGCGCCGAAGGCGGCGCGCGGAACACGTGCGGCGCACCCTCCGGGACCAGGTAGCAGATGTCCGCCACGGGGCGGCCCTGCCGCAGCAGGTATTGGCAGCGGGCAAGGTACTCGTGGTAGGCCCGCGCCAGCGGCCACCAGGTTTGCGTCCGTTCCCAGTGCACGCCGTAGGGACCCATCGTCATGCCGGGGCGCCGATCGAGCCAAGGCTGATGCGCATAGCGATGGAACACCAGTCGGTTGACGCCCGCGCAGAGGGCCCAGTCGCCCTGATCCTTCATTGCCGCCGGGAACTGCTGCCAGGCCTCCGACGCGTCGGCTGTGAACGCCTCGGCCCCGACGATCGGCCGGCCGGTCGTGTGCGCGACGGAGGCCGCTTCGATGCAGCTGAACGCGGACTCGAAGCCGCGCCCGCGCGACCAGAACTCGCCCATCGGCACATCGGCGACGCCGCCCAAGGTCATGTCCCCCGCGGGGTTCATGTCGTACGGCTCGATCGACAGGCCAAAGCCGTGCCGGCGCCCCAGCGCGCGCAGATGCTCGGCGTGCCGCTCGATGACCAGCTCCTGCGCGGTGCGACGCAGGTCCCACAGGAAACGCTCGGAGACCTCGCGGCTCTCGACGATGCGCCCCGTCATGGCCGGCAGGTAACGGATCGGGCTGTACCCGCGCCGCCGCTCGAACTCCACGGCGAAGTCCGCACTCCAGTTCTGGGAACCCATCTCCCAGCTGTCGATGTGCAGCATGGTCCAGCCGACCGTGCGGTCCAGCGGGCGCGGCCCGATCGTTCGCAGAAGCCGGCCCACGAACGCGTCGAAATGCGCATCCAACGCCGCCGTGTCGAACTTGTCGCACTCCCAACCCAGACCCGGCCGGGGCGCGGGGCGCGTGTTCGCGCCGGTGATCCGCCGGCCGAACCGCAGGATCGTCCAGGAGCCGGGCGGCACGTCCCAGACGACGCGCCCGTCCGACTGCAGCCGGTCGGTCAAGATCACCACGTCCTGCGCCGGAATGACCGCCTCGGGAGGGTCGACCGCGCCGGGCGACGGCGGCATGATGAACGGTCGGACGCCGGGCATCGAGGTGTAGGGATCGCGCACGTAGAGCGCCTTCTGGTCCACCTCTTCAATCCGCACGGTCGGGTCGGTTCGGCGCACCGCCAGCACCGCCTCGTCCGCGTAGAACGCCAGCCGCGATTGGAGCATCTCGTCGGGCAGTCCCGCCATCCCGAAATAGGGCGGCCGCGGATCGGGCCGGGGCAGCACGGCGTCGAATCGCACCGGGCCGGTCACCTCGGTCTCGGACGCCACCAGGTGCTGCATCGATTGCTCGGGCGGAACCCACGGTCCACCGCTGCCCGTCCAGCCGGGTCCGGCGTTGAGCGTGATCGCCAGCCCCAGGCGTTCCGCCTCCTCCACCGCATGGCGCAACAACCCGCACCACGGATCGCTCATGAAGGCGACCGGCCCGCGCGGAATGCCCACGTCGACCTCCATGATGATCATCCCGCCGATCCCCGCCGCCTGCATCGCCTCGAAGTCAGCCGTCAGACCTTCGCGCGTCAAGTTGCCGTCCATGATCATCAAGTACACCCACGGTCGGGCGGCGTCCGGCGGCGAAGCGAAGGACTCCTCCATACTCGGTGATGCGGCCGCATTGCTACAGGCGATGGCGGCCCAGAACAGTGCCGCGTGCAGTGAGCACATGGGAGACTCCTGGGGGGGCGTCTTTGGGGTTTCGTTAACGATCGGACAGTCACGGGGCAGGGCAGGGGACGGACTTAATGCATGGGGTTGCGGACCGCCTGAAAGCCGCCGTGGGCAACTACAGTTCCCAGCCTTCCCGGTAGGGGACGCGAATCAGCGGATCGGCCTCGGGCGCGTTGGTGGCTTTCAACTGGTCCGGGTCCCACTCGAGTTTCTTGCCGACGCGATAGGCGACGTTGCCCAGGTGGTTGGACTCGGTCAGCCAGCCCGAGTATTCGAAGTCCGCGCTGCAGGCGGTACCGTTGTGGCACGCATCGAGCCATTCGGCATGGTGGGACGCGACGCGTGGCAAGGTCGGTTCCGGGGGCTGATACCCGGCGAAGTCCGCTTCGGGCAGCAGCGTGTACTTGCCGTAATCGGACAGCAGCATCCCCTGTTCGCCGATGAACAGGTGTCCGCTGTCCCACTGCGGGATCTGGTTGCGAGTCCAGACTTCCGGCTTGTTCTCGCCCTGGTACCAGGTCATCCGCACGGGGGGCAGTTGGCCGCGAGCGGCGAACTCATAGGTCGCCTGCATCGACGCGGGCGCAAGTTCCGGGTGAGGCGGCGGCCCGCTGGCTTCGATCGTCAGGGGCGCTTGCAGTTCGAGGGCCCAGAACGGCAGGTCGTTGAAGTGGCTGCCCAGGTCGCTCATCGTGCCGTTGCCGAAGTCCCACCAGCGGTACCATTTGGGGCCGGGGAAATAGACCTCGTGGAACGGTCTGTACGGCGCCGGGCCCAGCCAGAGATCCCAGTGGAGCCCGCTGGGAATGGGGCTGGAACCGGCCGGGCGATCCTGGACGAACACGATGTCCCCGTGGCGCTTGGCGGCTTCTTCGCTCTGCCAGCCCCACGCGCGGGAGACCCACACATGGACCTCGTGGACCGGGCCGATCGCCCCGCTGCGAATGATCTCCACCACGCGCCGATAGTTGTCGTTGGCGTGGATCTGGATCCCCATCTGTGTCGCAACCCGCGCCTCCTTCGCGGCGAGCCGGATCTGCCGCGCTTCCCAGACGTCGTGGGTCAGCGGCTTCTCACAGTAGACATGTTTCTTGTGTTTCAGCGCAAGCATGGTGGCCAACGCGTGCGTGTGCTCACACGTGCTCACCGTCACCGCGTCGAAATCCTGCGGCCGGTCGAACAGCTTGCGGAAGTCCACTTCCTTGCGGGCCGACGGAAACCGCTGCGCCGCGTGGTCCAGGTTCTGCTCATAGACGTCGCACAGCGCGACGATCTGCTCCGACGCAACGGACCCGGCGTTGTCCGCGCCGCGGCCCCCCGCACCGATCACCGCAATATTCAGCTTGCTGTTGAGGTTCCGGCCGCGCACGATGGCCGGCACTGCCAGCACGCTCCCCGCGGCGGCGGCTAACGAAACCGTGAATGCGCGACGCGTGTATCGGCGGGCGGCCTGGGGACGCGCGGATCGGGCGGGATGGACCATGGCGTGATCTCCTGGGGGTTCGCGTGGCGTAAGGAACGTTCCGTGCCCTATTGTAACCCGTCCCAGCCGGCTGTGGTGCCCGACTCGCCGGCACGCGAATTCCGCCCCATTTCGAACCCGCCGGGTGTACAACAGCCGGGGCGCCTGGATAAGCTAGTAGGAGCCTATTTTATCGCGTTCCTCTGTCTGGTCTGGTGGTGCCATCATCATGAACAAAACAAAGTGCTCTGTGTTGCTGTTGACATGCGGACTCTTGACGAGTTGGGCGGCCACCCCGGTGCTGGCTCAGCCCGCGGGGCCCGGGTCTCGCTCGGGTGGCGGCGAGCGTTCGGCGACCGGCGACGAATCGAAATCGGGCGTCAAACCATACGACGAGGTCATCACGAAGCAAGCCGTGTCGAAACCGGGCCTGTTCTTGACGCACCAGGTCGGCGACAAGCTGTATTACGAAATCGAGCCGACCCGGTTCGGCAAGGACATGCTGTGGGTCACGCAGATTGAACAGACGGCGGCGGGGTTCAGTTATGCGGGCATGCCGGTCGGCGACCGGGTGGTGCGGTGGGAGTTGCGTAACGAGCAGGTTCTGCTGCGGGACGTGAAGTACGAGATCCGGGCGGACGTGCAGGATTCCGTGAAGATGGCGGTGGAAGCCACGAGCGTTGCGCCGATCATCAAGACATTTCCGGTCAAAGCCTGGGGCAAGGACAAAGCGGCGGTGATCGAAGTCCAGAGCCTGTTCACCGGAGATGTGACGGAGTTCAGCGCGCAACGCGTGCTCAACGCTTCCGGGCTGGACGCGAGCCGGTCGTTCCTCGAGGAGATCAAGGCCTTCCCCAACAACCTTGAGACCAAGGTGCTGGCGACGTATCGCTTGGGGGGCGGCGGATCGGGCGACGGCGCGTCCCCGTCCTCGCGGGGTCCGCGTCGCGACCCGACACAATCGGCCGTCACGGTGCTGCTCCATCACAGCATGATGATCCTGCCCGAGGTGCCCATGGCGCCGCGCGTGCATGACGCGCGTGTCGGCTTCTTCACGGTCGGGTTCGAGGACTACGGCGACATCGAGAACCATCAGGTGGAGAATGTGCGGTTCATCACCCGCTGGCGGCTCGAGAAGCAGGATCCGGCGGCCGACCTGTCGGAGCCGAAGCAGCCGATCGTGTTCTACGTGGGCCGCGAAGTGCCCGACAAGTGGAAGGAGTACGTGCGGAAAGGGATCGAATCCTGGCAACCGGCGTTCGAAAAGGCGGGCTTCAAGAACGCCATCATCGGCAAGCTGGCCCCGAGCATCCACGAGGACCCCAACTGGGACGCCGAAGACGCCCGGATCTCGTCGGTCCGCTGGCTTCCCTCCACCATCGAAAACGCCTTCGGACCGCACGTGCACGACCCGCGGAGCGGCGAGATCCTGGAGGCGGACGTGCGGATCTACCACAACGTCATGAAACTGGCGCGCGATTGGTACTTCGTGCAGGCCTCGCCCAACGACCCGCGCGCCCAGAAACTGCCCCTGCCCGACGAACTCATGGGCGAACTGCTCACCTACATCGTGGCCCACGAGATCGGCCATTCGCTGGGGTTCCCCCACAACATGAAGGCGTCCTCGGCGTACACGGTCGAGAACTTGCGGAACGCGGAGTTCACGAAGGCGAACGGCGTGGAGGCGTCCATCATGGACTACGGACGCTACAACTACGTGGCCCAGCCGGGCGACGGCGCGGCGCTGATCCCGATCGTAGGCCCCTATGACTACTTCGCCGTCGAATGGGGATACCGGCAGTACAACAGCAAGGAAGAGGAGGACAAAGGGCTGGCCGAACTGGTGGCCCAACAGAAGACCAACCCGGTCCTGCGGTTCGGCGACGCCGATCCGAGCGAAGACCCCACGCGCCAGACCGAGGACTTGGGACGCGATTCCATCGAGGCCACCCGCCTGGGCCTGGCCAACATCGACCGCGTCGCCGAGTACCTTGTCGCGGCCACCTGCCAACCCAACCGGGACTACAGCCTGTTGCGCAACATGTACGACCAACTGCTGGCCCAGCGCAACCGCGAGCTGGGCCACGTGACCGCCATGGTCGGCGGTTTCGAGCAGATCAACCTGTACTACGGCGACGCGGACCAGGTCTATCATCCGATCCCGGTCGACCGGCAACGCGAGGCGGTCGCGTTCCTGGTCCAGCAGGCGTTCCAGACCCCCGCCAAGCTGGTCGACCCGCAGATCACGCTGCGTCTCGAGGCCAGCGGCGTGGCAGAACGCGTTCTCAGCAGCCAGCAAGCCATCCTTCGTTCGCTGATCAACGAGAGCCGGTTGCGACGCATGGCCGAATACGCCCAGCGCACCGGCGGCGACCCAGCAGCCGTCTACACACCCGCTCAATTGCTGGCCGACCTGACCCAAGGTATCTGGACCGAACTGGACGCCGAGAGACCGCAGATCGATCTGTATCGCCGCAACCTGCAGCGCGCCTACACGGACCTGCTCGCCTCGCAGGTGACTGTCCGCACGGCGAACTCCGACCTGCCCGGCCTCGCGCGACTGGTACTCGTATCGCTCCGTAGAGAGCTCGCGACCAAAGCGGTAATCCCGGACTTGGACCCGGTGATCCAAGCCCACCTCCGACAGGTGGCCGCCACGATCGACGCCGCGCTGGATGTCCAGGCCGCCCGAACGTAGGTGGCCACCGGGCCGTCCGCGGCCCCGCGCCGCGGCCCCGAACAAGTTGATTCAGACGGGACGGCGGGACACGTCACAGACGGCGTGGGCGCCGCATGCTTGTCCGCCCCGTCGGGATCGGTTCTGATGGGTAAATCGCGCCTGCACGTGGGCGTGCCGTGCCTAGACCGCGCGTCGCGCACGCGCCTTTCCCGGGAGGATCTCCGATGACTCGCCGCCGTCCGGCCCCCTTGCTGCTGTGCCTCATGACCCTCCTCGCCTGCTGGATCGTCCAGGCGTTCGATCGCGCGGAGGCCGCCACCGCCACCGAGCAGGAGATGCAGGCCGCCCACGCCTGGGCGTCCGCGCACCTTGTGCCCGCCGCGGGTGACGCGGCCGTGACCGCGCCCTTCTCGTTCCGCTACGGCGGCACGCCGTCGTCCGAACTGCTGGCCCAGTGGGACTGTAGGCGGACCTACGACCAGCTCGACGGGCAGCGTACGCAGTGCACGCTCGTCTGGACCGATCCTGCCTCCCAGTTGCAGGTGCGCTGCGTGGGCATCGCCTATGGCGACTTCCCGGTCGTCGAGTGGACGTTGTATTTCCGCAACCGCGGCTCGGCCGACACGCCGATCATCGAGCAGATCCTGGCCCTGGACGACCGTTGGCAGCGCAACGGCGAGGACGAGGAGTTCCTGTTGCATCACGGCGTGGGTTCGCCGGCCGACGGCTCGGACTACGGGCCGCTGCAAACGCCGTTGGGTCCGGCGGCGACGCGGCGCATCAGCGCGGCCGGCGGGCGGCCGACCAACACGGACCTCTGCTATTTCAACCTGCAGTGGGGCGCGCAGGGCGTGATCCTGGCTGTCGGCTGGCCGGGCCAATGGGCGGCCGAATTCACGCGGGACCAGGCGTCCAGCGTGCGGGTGACGGCCGGACAGGAGCTGACCCATTTCAGGCTGCGGCCGGACGAGGAAGTGCGCTCGCCGCTCATGGCGCTGCTGTTCTGGCAGGGCGATCGCCTGCACGGCCAGAACCTGTGGCGGCGCTGGATGATGGCCCACAGCATGCCGCGGCCGGGCGGCAAATTGCCGCCGCCCCAATTCGTCGCGTCCAGCTCGCGCGCCTATGAGGAGATGATCGGCGCCAACGAGGCGAACCAGATCATGCATATCGACCGCTACCTGGAAGAACGGCTGCCGCTCAAGTACTGGTGGATGGACGCCGGTTGGTACATCCAGCAGCACGGCTGGCCGCAGGTCGGCACCTGGGAGGTCGACCCGAAGCGGTTCCCGCACGGGTTCCGCCCCATCAGCCGGCACGCGCACCAGCACGGCGTGAAGACGCTGGTCTGGTTCGAGCCGGAGCGGGTGACGCCCGGGACGTGGCTGTACGAACAGCATCCGCAGTGGCTGCTGGCGGGCCAACCCCAAGACCACCCGCTGGCGGGCATGCACGGCTGGACCTCGCACGAACTGGGCACGGAACCGTGCGTCTCGCACAACCCGACCGACCAGGTCCGCACCATGGCCAACATCCGCTGGACACCAGGCCGGATGAGTTTTCACCCGGGCGGTCATGGGGAGTACGCCGTGGTGCGCTGGATCGCTCCGCAGGCCGGCGCCTACGACGTCCAGGCCACGTTCCTGGCCATCGACCGGGAGACGACCACCGACGTGCACGTGCTGCACAACGGCCAGCCGCTCTGGGACGACAAGATCCGCCTCGACGGGCGCGGTCCGCAGGCGAGCTACGAACGAGAGCTTGAGGTCGCGGTCGGCGACACGGTCGATTGCGTCGTGGGGTGGGGCAACGGCACGCACATCTGCGACTCGACCGGCCTGGAGTTCCGCCTGACCGACGCCCAAGGCCACACGTACGATGCGGCCCGGGAGTTCCGCACGGACCCGGCGGCCGGCGGCCCGTGGCGCTACGGCTACCTGGCAAGCGCCGCCAGGCCCGACGTGGCCACGTTCCGCCCGCTGGACCACCTAGGGCAGCCGGGTCAGGAGGGCACGCGGCTGCTGAACCTGGGCGATCCGGCCGCCCGCGCGTGGTTGACCGACCACGTGGACCGGCTGCTCACCGAGCAGGGCATCGACCTGTATCGGCAGGATTTCAACATGGATCCGCTGGCCTACTGGCGGGCCAACGACGCGCCGGACCGCCAGGGGATCACCGAGATCCAGCATGTGACCGGCTACCTGGCGTACTGGGACGAACTGCGCCGCCGCCATCCCGAGATGCTGATCGACACGTGCGCCTCGGGCGGGCGGCGCAACGACCTGGAGACCCTGCGCCGCGCGGTGCCCTTGTGGCGAAGCGATTACGCGTTCGAGCCGGTCGGGCACCAGTGCATGACCTACGGGATCTCGTTGTGGATTCCCTACCACGGCACCGGCACGGTGGCGTGCGCGGACGCCAAGTACTACGGCGGGGGCGTCACGCCGGTCGAGCCTTACGCATTCTGGAGCAACGTCTCGCCCAGCCTGGGGTCCGGGATCGACATCCGCGTGCGCGAGTTGGATTACGACGCGCTGCGGCGACTGGTCGGGCAGTGGCAGTCGGTCAACCGCTTCTATTACGGCGACTACTACCCGTTGACGCCCTACACGCGCGACAACACAACCTGGATCGCCTGGCAGTTCCACGATCCGGAGACCAACCAGGGCACCGTGCAGGCGTTCCGACGCGCCGAGTGCCCGGCGCCCACCACGACGCTCCGACTGCGCGGCCTCGATCCGGACGCCCAGTATGAAGTGGCGCAGTTCGACGTGGAGGGGACGGGCACGCACCCCGGGCGGGCGCTGATGGACGAGGGCCTGTCCGTGTCGCTGCCCGAACGGCCGGGCGCGGCCATTTTCACGTATCGGCGAGTGCTCACGCATCCGGGGCTGGCCGACTCGCTGCAGTCGATCACTGAGCCGGAGTTGATGGACTACAGCCGGCATCTGGCCAGCGACGCGATGGAAGGCCGCCGGATGGGGAGCCGCGGCGGCACGGCGGCGGGCGACTATCTGGCCCAAGAGCTGAAAGACCTGGGACTGCTCCCGGGCGGGCCGGACGGCCAGTACATCCAGGACGGCGGCAACGGGTGCCGCAACATCCTGGGCCTGCTCCCGGGCGGCGACCCGGCGGTGGCGCAGGAGTACGTCATCCTGGGCGCCCACTACGATCACGTGGGGGTGCGGCGGCGGCGCGGTCCGGACGGCGAGAAGGTCGAGGTTTACAACGGGGCGAACGACAACGCCAGCGGCGTGGCGGGCGTCCTGGAAATCGCCGAGGCCATGGCCCAGCTTCCGCAGCCCCCGCGCCGCAGCCTGCTGTTCGCCCTGTGGGACGGCGAGGAATACGGTTTCGTCGGCTCGACCTACTTCGTCAAACACCCGACCGTCCCGTTGGAGCAGGTAACCGGCGTTGTGATCGTCGACATGATCGGCCGCGCGGTCGATGACCGGCTGATCATCTGGGGGACCGGCACGGCCCAGGGCTGGCCCGAGATCTTCCATGCCGGCAACGCCCAGCCGCAACTGACGCTGGACCTGCGGCCGTTCACCATGCTGTTGTCGGACCATGTACCCTTCTTCTCACGAGGCATCCCGACCGTGCTGGCCTGTACCGGCATGTTTCCGGAACTGCACCAGGTGACGGACGACGTCGAGCTGCTCAACCCGGACGGCATGCGCCGCGCCGCCCAGTTGCTCCAAGGCGTCGTCCTCGAGTTGGCCAACCGGCCGGCACGCCTGACGTTTGACGAGTCCGCCCGCCGCGACGTGACCCAGGACGTGTACCGGCAGGCAGACGACCCGCCGCCGCAGCGGCGCCGCCGGCGCGAGTAGACGCCAGGCCGGCGGGATGTGGCCTCCACTGAGCGTCTATCGCCGGTCGTCTTTCCATGTTATGCTGCCAGCCGCGTTGAGCTTGTGACCTGCCGGAAGGAGTCGTCCCGTGTCTGAAGAACCGCTCATTGCCGTGTTCATCGATTTCGAGAATCTGGCCATTGGCGTACGCCAGATGAAGGCCGGCCAGTTCCAGATCCAGTTGGTGTTGAAGCGCCTGCTGGAGAAGGGCCGAATCGTGTTCAAGCGGGCGTATTGCGACTGGAGCAGCTATACGGACGCGATCCGGGAGTTCCACAGCCAGGGTGTCGAACTGATCGATATCCCGCAGAGTCGAATGAGCGGCAAGAACAGCGCGGACATTCACATGGTCGTCGACGCGCTAGACCTATGCCACGCCAAGGGACACATCGACGTGTTCGCGCTGATCTCGGGCGACAGCGATTTCTCTCCGCTGGTGTCCAAACTCAAGGAAAACAACAAGCGCGTGATCGGCTGCGGCGTCAAGAGCTCCACGTCGGACCTGTTGATCGGCAACTGCGACGAGTTCATCTATTACGACGACCTGATCCGCGTGGCGACCAAGAGCAAAGCGGCGGTGCGGAAAGGCAAGAAAGGGGAGGACAAGAAGCAGGAGGCGATCGACCGGGTGCTGGCCGTGCTCACCTCCGCGGAACAGGACTATGACCCCCTCTGGGGCTCGACGCTCAAGCAGGCCATTCGCCGCGTGCACCCCGGGTTCAACGAGGGTTACTACGGCTACGGCAGTTTCTCCGACCTGCTGGAAGACCTGAAATCGCAGGATCTGGTCGAGCTGGAGTACGACGACAGCCGCGGCAACTATATCGTGCGGCGGCGCAAGACCTGACGCGTGCCCCCTATCCTGCGCAGACCTGGGGATGGAAGCCGCTCTTCCACCCCCAGGCGCGCGTGAAACGTCAGGCCACGTTGGGCCAACCTACCCGGTCCACGGCACTCATTGGTCAATGACCGATTCGTAGCCGTCGGCGTAACCGTTCAGGTTGACCCACAGGAACCACGTGATGCTGTCGCTCACCTGGGCGATACTCCCG
>JBPOJB010000050.1:0-23463 GCA_052034005.1 Planctomycetota bacterium
CCTCCTGGAAAGAACCACTGGGTTCACACATTACGATACCGGAAGGGAATCTCTTTTTCTTTCTTGATGCAAGATCAATTTCTGCCGTCAGTTATCGCAATTACAAAAATCGCGCACGGTCATTTAGATACAATGAGGCCTCGCGCCCTGCAAAGTATGAGCCAACTGCAAGGAACAGTCCGGTGAGGAACGAAAGGCTGTTCATAATCAAGGACAGCACAAGTAATCGGGAGGCAGGCTGCCGGGGCAGCGCAAAACACAAGAGCCGCCACTCTAACAGTGCGACCAGCGCCTCCAGTACGGAGACTCCTGCCAGACCGAGCGGAGCCGAGCGCAGCGAAGCGACGAGCCAGATGACGTACACCAGCAGCGGGTGAGAGAAGACATTCACCCAAATCACGCTGGCCAACTCAGACCGCTTGCGGAAGCCCAGCGCCAGCGCGGCGCTGACCTCCAGTACGAGGGTCAAGAGGAACGCGACCGCATAGCTGCGAACGTCACCTGCCATTCCGCTTCCGAATGAAGTACAGAGCGCCGAACGAGAGGCCCGCGACTCCAGCGACGATGCTGCCCGCGGCCACATAGGTCGCACTCCCCCGTTCTACGATCGGCACTTCCTGACCCCACTGCAGGGCTGACGGCCCCTCAGGTACCACGTCCGCCTGCGCAACACGTGCATTGATTGGTAGCACCAATGCGAGCATCATCACGATCGCCAGTATCCTTTTCATGACTACACCTGTACGACTTGTCTGAAAGGTTTGCAGATAGGCAACCAGCTCAAAGCCCGATACAGCATGACCGCCGACAGGCAGACAACCGCGCACACGAAGAGAGGATCGGTCGCGCGCACGCCCAACAGCGCGGGGATCGCTCCTACGAGCAGCGCGAAAGACGCCAGGCCAAAGGCGAAGCCGGGGAACTCGGGCACCGCCTTGATCACGGCGGCCAGGGTGACCGGCATGGCTACGTTCAACAACAGCAATCCCGGAATCGCAGCCGGCGGATACGCGGTGCTCCACGCCAGGAATGGCAACCCGGCCAGCGTAGCCCCGACGCCCACGCGCAGCCACCCCCAGCGGTCTGCCACGATCCCTCCCAGTGCCTTCCCGAAGAACGTAGCCAGGGTCAGCAGTACGAGCAGCATGGGATGCGCCTCCCAGGGCGATTCCACGATGAAGCTCAGCACTGCCCGCATGGCGATGGCCACCAGCACGAGGCCAAGGATCAGGTCGCTGCGTCCCACCGCTGGGCTTGACCGCTGGGCCGGCGATGCCCCAGGGATCGGCACGCACACCATGACCAGGCTCACTGCCGCCGCGATCGGCAGGAGCACGATCGCCGCCGTGGCGAGCGTCGCGCCGAGAATCACGCCGAGCAGCAGACCGAGCGAACCAGGCGCCACGAACAACCCCGGGGCCGTGGCGCGATCTGGCGTCAGACGCAGACAAATGACTCCGCCACCGACGTGAAAGGCGGCGTTGCCGGCTCCCGCCAGCATCGTCACCAGCAGGGGAGCCGACGGGACCAACAGGGCGCACGCGGCAACGAGGCATCCACACACAGCCAGCGCACGGGGTCTCCCCATCGTGTCCACGGCCAGACCGAAGACCGGCTGCAGAGCGAACGCCAGAACGTGGTACAACAGAATCCATCCGACGATCACCTGGGGACTTGCCGGCAACGTCGCCAGGAGACCGACAACGGCCGCGGCGGAAATGGCATCCACCACGCCGTGCGCAGCTCCAAATACGGACAGCGTCACGCCGCCGCAGCGAGACACGGGGGATAACCCCCAGGGCGCACAAGCGGCCCCCCGCGCGCAAGCATCGTCAGCTTGGGCCATCGGTTCGTTCCGTGGAACGACTAGCGGATGGATCACAGCTCGTTCCACGCGCCCGGGACCGGCACGGGGAACTGACCATTCTCGTCGGCCTTCACGGGCACTGGGCTGTCAAACGACAGGTCGTCCAGGTAGTTGCAGAACTGGAACCGGGACTTCATCATGTCGTCCCAGGTAACCTCCTTGCCCATGTGGCAGGCGGCTCGCCCCATGAGTGCCGTCAGATCCGAGTAGACCGCTCGCCGGCACTCGTTGTGCGGCCGGTCCTGGCGGATGCTCTCTATGAAATCGTTCCACTCATACTGCCAGGGGCTGTACACGTCAGCCGTTGGCGTCCACGCGATGTTGTCCTGGTTGATGTGCTGGTCGCGGAACATGTGCACGGTGGCCGCATGCACGTCCCCGGAGAACTGCGCCGCGCACTTGGTGCCGTGGATGTACGTGGCAAAATCCGTGCGTGCCGCGTCCATCCGCCGGAAACCACAGAAGGCCTTCGTGCCGTCGGCGAACGTGTACTCCATCGAATAGACGTCGATGTTCTGGCCGAAGTCCGTGCTGCCGTACACGCGGCCCGCCATGCCGAGGCAGGACACGGGCCAGGCGTCCTTGATCCAGCAGCACTCATCGATCTGATGGATGAGGTAGTCGACCATATGGCCCGAGCCGACCCAGTACAGATGGATGCGGCCAAACTGGAGCTGGTTCTCGAGCCTGTTCGCGTGGTCACCCGGATGGCCCATCCAGCCTGCGCCGCCGAGGCGATTGGCGCGGATCAACGTGATCTCGCCCATCTCGCCGTCGCGGATCTTGTCGATCAACGCCTTGCGCGCCGGCGAATGCCGACACTGCAGGCCGGCCATGATCTTGACGTTCTTCTGCTCAGCCTCTTCACCCGCCTGGAGCAGCCGGTGCAGCGTGCCAGGATCCGATGCAAACGGTTTCTCCATGAACACGTTGATGCCCTTGCGCACCGCGTGCTCCACGTGTACTGTCCGGATATATGCGCGCGTGGTGCACATGGCGATATCACCCGGCTTGAGCGTTTCAATCGCTCTCTTGTATCCGTCAAAGCCGATAAACCTGCGTTCCGGCGCGACGTTCAGTTTCGCCTCGAAGCCCTGCTGCTTCAGTCCATTCAAGGCGTTATCGATCGCTTGATCGTACAAATCGGCCGCCGCATACAACTCGATCGGCCCGCCTGCGGGAACTTTGAAGGCGTCCGCCACGGCGCCGGCGCCACGACCGCCACAGCCCAGCAGCGCCAAGCGGATCGTGTTGTCCTCCGCCGCATGGACTCGCGGTGCCAGACTCAGCAACGTAGCGCCGGCCGCCGCCGCGCCGCTGACCTTCAAGAACTCGCGCCTCGAGGATACAGACTTCTGGTTCGCAACATGCATGGTTGTTCCTCCACGACGGTCTAAGTCGACTTCAGGGTGGCTGGGCCCCGGCGGGCCGGACGGTTCAGCAGGCTGTAGTCTACCAGAACTCTCGTGCGGTCATCAGACGGTCATCAGACACTCTGACTCGCCTTTCTCGGGCTCGGCTCGAGCCCACCATGATGGCTTGGCCGAAGGCTACACTCACCGCATTCCTGCGACATCGCCGCAGGAATGCAGGCCATCAACTCATCTCCATATAAAACACCTCCGTCACTGCACACACGAATCCGCAAGAGGTCGACGGACCGTCGGCCGCCCGCACGTGGCTGCCTGCGCTGCGAGCTCCTGAGCGATCATGCCACGCAGTCCCTCGGCCGCCAAATGACGCTGACCAGTCGCCTGCACTCGGGCAGCCCGATGCACCGAACATCCGGAATCCTGCACTCTTTCCACCGCAAACCGCATTAATGAGTCCTGACCCCTTTTAGGCGCCCCGCCCTATCTCCCGCCCGCTGGCAGATGCTGCTCCAAGTACTCCGTCATCAGCCGCCGCAGGTGAAGGGTCGTGTTGCGACCTTCCCGGATGGAGTGCGTGCGGTTCGGGTAGGCCATCATGGAGAACGGCTTGTCGAGCCGGATCAGTTCGTTGATCAGCATCTCGGTCGTCTGGTAGTGGCAGTTGTCATCGCCCGTGCCGTGGATCAGCAGCAGGTCGCCTTGGAGTTGGTGCGCGAAGGTGATGGGCGAGCCCTGGATGTATCCTTCGGGATTGTCGCCGGGCAAGCCCATGTAACGTTCCTGGTAGATCGAATCGTAGTGGCGCTGGTTGGGGACGGGCGCGATAGAGACGGCCGCCCGGTAGAGTTCGGGGTACTTGAAGATCGCGTGCAGCGTCATCGACCCGCCGCCGCTCCAACCCCAGATGCCGACGCGGGTGGGGTCCAGGTAAGGACGGTCCTTGAGCACGGCGGTCAGCGCCGCGGCCTGGTCCTGGGGCGCAAGGATCCCCACTTGCCGATACACGCACTTGCGCCACGCGCGCCCCCGCGGCGCCGGCGTGCCCCGGTTGTCGAAACTCATCACCACATACCCGCGCTGGGCCATCATCCAGTGCCACAGCTGGTTGTCGCCTCCCCACCGGTCCAGCACCGTCTGGCCGGCCGGCTCGCCATAGACATAGACGAGCACCGGGTACTTCTTCGCGTCGTCCAGGTCGGGTGGTTTGAGGCACCAGCCGTCGAGCACAACCGAGTCGCCGATGTCCACGCGCAGGAACTCCAGGCCGGGCTTCCGCAATCGCTGTACATTGGCCTGCAGGGCGGCATTCGCCTCCAATACGCGAATCGTCTCGTGCGCGGGGAGCGACACGAGTTCCACGGTCGGGGGCCGGTCCAGGGCGGAGGACCTGACGATCGCCGCCCGCCCGCCCGGCGCGATGTCGTACGTGTAGGTGCCCGTCAGCCCGGCCGGGGTGATGCGCGTCAGCCCAGTGCCGTCGAGCCCCACACGGTACAGATAGCGCTGGCATGGGTTGTCGGGCGAGGCGGAGAAATACACGCACTGCTCCCGCTCATCGACGGCCAGCAGCTCGATTACGTCAAACGCGCCGGGCGTCACCAGGCTGGCCTGCCCGTCCTGGCGGGAGACCCGGTATACATGCCGCCAGCCGTCCCGCTCGCTGATCCAGGTGCACGACTGGCCGCCGGCCAACCACCGCATCGCGTCGTGGACGTCGACCCAGGCGTCGTCCTGTTCCTCCAGCAGCGTCCGGGTCTCTCCCGTCGACGCCTGGGCCACCATCACGCGGTTGACGTTCTGGCGCCGATTCAGCTGCTGCAGCACGATCTCGGTCGGGCTGATCCATTCCATCCGCGCAATGTAATGCTCGCGCGGGTCGCCCGGCAGGTTCATCCAGCAGGTTTCGCCCGTGTCCAATCGCACCACGCCGACGCGGCACGCCGAATTCGTCTGACCGACTTTCGGATACGCGTACTGCGTCACGCGCGGATACAGGCTGTCCGTGTTGTTCACGAGCGGAAACCGGGGTACGCCGCTGGTATCGAGTTGCCAGTAGGCGATCGCGCGCCCGTCCGGACTCCAGCGGAACCCGTTCCGCAACGACAGCTCCTCCTCGTACGCCCAATCGAACGTGCCGTTGATGATGTCAGCCGACGCGGTGGCGGTGAGCGGACGGCGGGTGTGATCGACCAGGTCCTCGACCCAGATGTTGCGGTCACGGACATAGGCTACGTGCCGGCCCGTCGGAGCGATCGCCGCGAACATCAGTGATGCGGGCGGCGCGTCGCCGCCGATTTGGCGCAGCTCGCGGCTCGTGCGGTCCAGCACCCAGTAATCGCCGCGCGTGTTCTGACGCCACACGCGTTGCGCATTGGTGTAGACCAGGAGGAGCGCGCCGTCCGCAGACCACGCGTAATCGTCGATCGCCAGCGGGCGATCCGCGCCGGGCGGCACGAGGAGCCGGGCAGGCACCAGCACCGAGCGCTGCCCCGAGGCGACGTCGTACCGGACCAGATCGGTGCCGCCGTCGGGAGAGTTCTCCAGCACGCCATAGGCCGACCCGGCGTCCAGCCAGCGCGCGCGCACGTCCGCTGCCCGGAACTCCCGGCCATCAAAGATCCGCTCCAGCGTCAGCTCCGCCTGGCCCGTATCGATCTCCTGGCCGCGCGCCGGTCCGCCCCACCCACTCCCGGACAACAGCACCAGCCAGAGGATTACGCCTCGTCGTCGCAGCATCGTTCGCTCCACAATGACCAATTACTGCCGACCGCCCGGCGGCCGGGGAACCCGCTTCCGCCAGCATGCGTCGCCCGAGCGCCCTTGTCAAACCGGAACCAGGGAATCGAGCGAACGGGTCGGCGGGGGAATCGGGCGGGCCGCGCAATTGACGGTGAAAACGCTTTCGGGCATGATGGCCGTTGTCCACGCCGTCCACGCACCCGCCGGACCGGCTTGTCGGCAGGACTCGTACACGCATTGACCGATCGGGCCCATGGGGCGCGTCGGGCCTGTGACTAACCCACCATCGGCTGCTGCCGCCGCCGGACATTGGAGCACACGATGAACGCGAGCTTCCCCTGCCGACTGATTTGGGTGGCTGCTGCTTGGACGATCGGCAGTTGCGCCGCGCTGCAGGCTGCGAACGATGCACCGCCGGTACAACACGTGCAACAGGTGGACATCGTGCACATGACGCATACGGACATCGGCTATACGGATCACCCGCTGGTGACTCGCGAGCAGCAGGTGCGCTACCTGGACATTGCGCTCGACGCGGCGCTGGCGACCCGCGACAAGCCGCCGGAACAGCGTTTCTACTGGACCGCCGAGACGATCCTGGCGGTCGACGACTGGTGGCAGGCCGCGGCGCCGGCGCGGCGGCAGGAGCTGCTGCAGGCGGTCGCAAACGGGCAGATCGAGATCGCGGCCTTGCCGATGAACCAGACGCCCACGCTCAGCGCGGCGCAATGGCAGACGATGATGCACTGGCTCCCCGAGGACCTGTGGCAACAGGTCAAACCGCGCACGGCCGTGCAGAACGACGTGAACGGGTTCCCACGCGCCGGGGCCGTCGCGCTGCTGGACCGCGGCGTGCGGTCGCTCCTGATGGGCATCAATCCGACCAACGGCGCGCCGCCGCTACCGCAGCCGACCGCGTTCTGGTGGAAAATGCCGGATGGACGCCGCCTGTTCGTCTGGCTGGGCGACCATTACACGCGCGGCTTCTACTATTTCTACGCGGACACGTGGCGCCGGGGACCGGTGCCCGAGTCGACCGACACGCGCTATCGGCCGGCGCGACCGGGCGAATTGTTCGCCGCCGACGAGGAGTCCGTGCGGGCCGCCCACCGGCGCTTGCTGAGCGAACTGCAGGCACTGGAAGCGCGTGGCTACACCTATCCCCGCGTGATCGCCCCGGTCACCAACGAGTGGCGGATGGACAACGATCCCCCCTACCCGCCGATCGCAGACTTCGTGGCCGCCTGGCAACGGCTGGGCCTGCAGCCTCAGCTCCGCATGACGACCGTGGGCGACGCGTTGGACCGGATGCAGGAAGCGATCGGAGATCGGATTCCCGAGTTCTCGGGCGAATGGCCTGATTGGTGGGCCAACGGCGTGGCCTCCGGGCCGCGTGAAGTATCCGCCAGCCGACGTGCGAAGCAGTTGACGGACGCGGCGCTCTCGCCTGTCTGGGGACCGGTGGACGCGCCGGCCTGGCAGGCGTCCGACGGGATCTTGCGCGACCTGTGCCTGTTTGACGAACACACGTGGGGGGCGAGCGACAGCGTGGGTCAGCCTCACAGTCTCGAGACCTGGGCCCAGTACAACGAGAAGTCGCGTTACGCCTATCGTTCCATGGCCCTGGCGAAGCTCCTCCTGGCGCGGCGGGCGCGCACCGCGATCTATCCACGCGAAGAAGGCCTCTACGTGGCCAACACGGCGTCCGCCCCCTGGTCCGGCTGGCTCGCCATGCCCGCCTCCTGCCTGCGCGGCGACTTCCACTCGCTGCGCGACCCGGAGACAGGAGCTCACACGCCGCTTGTCTTCGCACCCGGCTTCCAACCGCACGTCGAACCGTCCGGTCCGGAAGTCATGTCGGTCATGAACCGGTCGGAGACTTTCCCGGACCTGGCACCCGACGCGCAAGTGCGGTTCTGGGTCGACCGACTCCCGGGCGAATCGATCCGCCGCTACATCTTGAGCACCGACGCGGTCGAAGCAGCGCCGCCGGACGTCCTGCCGATCGTGGAGACGGACCACGACGGCTGGCCGGTCTCGGCCACCTGGTCCGGGATGGACACGCCGTTGTTCGTCGCCGGAACGGGCGATTTCCAGTCGGTGTCCGTGACCGGGTTTGCCGGCCGGTGGGCCTATCTGCGGATCTTCGGGATCCCGGACGCGGCGGAGCGGGCCCGGCAGTGTGGCGAGCGACTGCAGGTCGAGCGCGCGGTGCCGCGCGGGCCGGTCGAGGTCCGGCGCAACCCGCACACGAGCGTCTACACCCAGGAACTCACGCACTCCCGCGTGCTGTGGCTGACCCGGGAGCTGGAGTTGTGGCACGACGCGCCGCGCGCGCGCTTGACGATCCGGTTCCATCGAACGTCCAGCGAGCTGCCGGAGCTGTTCTTTGCGGGCTTCTCATTGCCGTGCGACGGGGCGCTCCCGACCGCTTCCGACGGCGGCCTGCCCTTCGTGCCCTACCAGGACCAGTTGCCCGGGACCTGCCGCGACTACTTCACCATCGACCGGTGGCTCCACTATGCGACCCCGGCCGGCCACTGGCTGTGGGCGACGCGTGACGCGCCGCTGGTGACGCTGGGTGGTCACCAGGTGCTGGCGCGCCGGGCGGAGGCGCCGGAGCGGACAGGCCGCGTGCTGGCCATGCTCTTCAACAACATCTGGTTCACCAATTTCGTGGCGGACAGCCACGGAGCGATGGAATTCCAGTTCGATTTCGCCTGGACGCCATCTGGCGACCGGACGGCCGGCCATGGCATAATTGCCGAGGCGTTGCAGTCGGAGCCGACCGTCGTGATCAACGTGGCGCCGCGCGAGCACCCGATTTTCATGCGGAGACTGCATCGATGATCCCCACCACCCCGCGTGCGGCCGCGCTGGGTCACCGCCGCATCAGGAGGCATCGCACATGAGACTGATCCGTAGGCTGGCCGGTCCGCGCATCACGGGTATCTGCTGTGCAGGCCTGATCGGGCTGGCCGTCACAGCTTCCGCACTTGCGCAGCCGATCGCGCTGCACCCCGACAATCCCCACTACTTCCTCTGGCGCGGCGCGCCGACGTTGCTCATCACCTCCGGTGAACATTACGGCGCATTGCTGAACCTGGACTTCGACTACGGGCGGTACTTCGACGAGCTGCAGAAGAACAAGCTGAACCTGACGCGCACGTTCAGCGGCATGTATCGCGAGACGGCGTCCGCCTTCGGGATCACTCAGAACACGCTCGCCCCGCTGCCCGAACGGTACATCTGCCCATGGGCGCGGAGCGACACGCCGGGGTATGCGGATGGGGGCAACAAGTTCGACCTGAGCCAGTGGGATCAGGCGTATTTCGACCGCCTGCGCGACTTGCTGACCCAGGCACAGCGGCGTGGCATCGTCGTGGAAATGAACCTGTTCTGTCCCATGTACGACGACGCGCTGTGGAACGTCTGCCCGTTGCACCCGGCCAATAACGTCAACGGCACGCCCGCCTGCCCGCGCGAGGAGGTGTTCGCGCTCAAGCACCAGGCGCTGACCGACATCCAGCTGGCCCTGACGCGCCAGATCGTCCAGCAGCTGCGCGATTTCGACAACCTCTATTACGAAGTCTGCAACGAGCCGTACTTCGGCGGCGTCACCATGGAATGGCAACACCGCATCGTCGATGAGATCGTCGCCGTGGAGAAGGATTTCCCGCAACGCCACCTGATTTCACTCAATGTGGCCAACGGGCGCCAGCAGGTCGAGAACCCCCATCCGGCCGTCTCCATCTTCAACTTCCACTATTGCGTCCCGCCCGACACCGTGGCCCTGAACTACGGCCTGAACGCGGTGATCGGCGACAACGAGACGGGGTTCCGCGGCAAGGACGACGCGCTGTACCGCACCGAAGGCTGGGATTTCCTGATCGCCGGCGGCGCGCTCTACAACAACCTGGACTACTCGTTCACGGCTCAGTCCCCGGACGGATCGTTCCTGGACTACCAGTCGCCGGGCGGTGGCAGCCCCGAACTGCGCCGGCAGCTGTGCGTGCTGCGCGATTTCCTGTACGAGTTCCCCTTCATCGCCATGAAGCCGGACCCGACGGTCATCGTCGGCACGGCACCGGATCTGCAGGCGCGGGCGCTGGCCGAGCCCGAGAAGTGCTATGCGATCTATATCCACGTGCCGTTGCCGAAGGACTTCCCGCGGGAGGTCCTGCAGCAGTCACGCCAGGCGCCGCTGACCCTGCAGCTTCCCCGCGGCCGCTACCAGGCCCGGTGGGTGAACACCAAGACCGGCGCCGTGGACCACACCGAGACGTTCGACCATGACGGCGGACAGAAACAGCTGACGTCGCCGGACTTCGTGGTGGACATCGCCCTGGGGATTGTCCGGCACTAGCGGTCGCTGTGCGACGTGTAGATGTTGCCTTTGCGGATCGCTTCGGCCATCGCCCGCGGCACGTCCGCCTCGGCCATGACCAGCCCCGCTCGGTTCTCGGCCACCTTGGCCTTCATCACCTGTTCGGCCGCCACCGCCTCGGCACGCCGACGCTCGGCCTTGGCGCGTGCCACCCGCGTGTCCGCCTCGGCCTGATCCGCCTGGAGCCGCGCGCCGATGTTCTCGCCGACGTCGATGTCGGCGATATCGATCGATACGATGGCAAACGCCGTATGGGCATCGAGCCCGCGCGCCAACACCGCGCGGGTGATCCGATCGGGCGTCTCCAGCACCTCCAGGTGCGTGTCCGAGGAGCCGATCGCCGTGATGATCCCCTCGCCAACCCGCGCGATCACCGTCTCCTCGGTAGCCCCGCCGATCAGCTGCTCCAGGTTCGTGCGGACCGTGACCCGGGCCCGGATGCGCAGCTCCACCCCGTTCTTGGCGATCGCGCTGAGCGTCGTCTTCCCGCTCCGGCGCGGATCGGGACAGTCGATCACCTTGGGATGCACGCTCGTCCGCACCGCGTCCATCACGTCGCGCCCGGCCAGATCGATGGCCGCCGCCCGGTCGAAATCCAAGTCGATGTCCGCCCGGTGCGCCGCGATGATGGCGTGGATCACGTTCATCACGTTGCCGCCCGCCAGGTAATGCGCCTCCAGCCGCGCCGTGCTGATCCCCGTACGCCGATTGATGTCCAGGCCGGCTTGCGCCGCCATGATCTTCGCCTGCACGATGATCCGCGGGTTCACCTGCCGGAACCCCATCCCCACCAGGCTCATGAACGATACGTCCGCCTCCGACATGAACGCCTGGAACCACAGCTTGCCGTAGATCGGCACGAAGACCAGCAACAGCAGCCCCATCATGACCGCGACCGCGATCACCGCGTAGACGGCGAACATCCACCACGGAAACTCCACGTTCAGAGGCAGCTGATGTGCCGCCCGCCCCCCCTGACCCAGCAACAACGCAAGATGACCGATCATGGGCGTGATCCCGTTGGATGATGGAACCGGCTTCGATCTCCGACACGGTGGACAACGAACACCACCAACATATCCCATTCCGCGCCGCGGAGACAGGCAGGGCCGGATTACTCGATCCAGCCGCCGCCCAGCAGGCGATCCCCGTCGTAACAGACGACGGCCTGACCGGGTGCCACCCCGTAGCAGGGCGCGTCGAATACGACCTCCAGGCGGCGGCCGGCCAACAGCCGGGCGGTCGCCGCGGCCGGAGGCGTATTGTACCGGATTTTCGCCTGGCAGCGAAACGGCCCCTCGCGGGGCGCCGCCAGCCAATTCGTGTCGCTGGCCGTCAGGCTCTCCCGCGCCAAGTCCGCGTGGCGCCCGATCACGACGTCGCGGGTCTGCGCGTCGATCCGCACGACGAAATACGGCTCGCCCAGCGCCACCCCCAGGCCCTTGCGCTGGCCGATCGTGAACCGCTCGATGCCCGGGTGCTGCCCGACGACGCGGCCCTCCGTCGTGACGATGCGGCCGGCCGTGTCCTGCTCCCCGCCACGGGCACGCACGAACTCGCCGTGTTTCCCCCGCGCGACGAAACAGATTTCCTGGCTGTCGCGTTTGTCGGCCACGCGCAGCCCCAGGCGGGCAGCCAGGCGGCGGATCTCCCGCTTGTGGTAGCTGCCCACCGGCAACAACACCCGCTCGATCCGCGCAGGGCAGATGCCGAACAACACATACGACTGGTCCTTCTCCAGGTCGACGCCCCGATGGATGCCGGTCGTGCCGTCCCGCGCCCGCACGCACCGCGCATAATGTCCTGTTGCGACGTACCGCGCATCGACGCTGTCGGCGTACTCGAACAGCTTGCCGAATTTCAGCCAGTGGTTGCAGACGGCGCACGGGTTGGGCGTGCGTCCGCGCCGGTATTCGCCGACAAAATAGTCAATGATCCGGCCGAACTCGGCCTGCAGGTTCAACGCGTAGAACGGGATGTCGAGCTGGTCGGCCACGCGCCGCGCGTCGTGCGCGTCGGCCGCACTGCAGCAACCCTGCCTGCGATCCGCCGTAGAGGCCGGAGGCGGGGTGCCGGAGCCCGGCAGGTCCGGCGCCTGCGCGCCGTGCCGCATGAAGACGCCGATCACCTCGTGCCCCGCTTCCAGCAACAGGTGGGCCGCCACACTGCTGTCTACTCCGCCGGACATGGCCAGCACAACTCGCGACATCGAACCCCCTCATCGCTCGGCAGGGCGTCCCGTACACGACTTCAGTCTAGAGGGGCGATAGGGGAAAGGCGAGAGACGACCGGATGGGCCACGTTCTGCGGTTGCCGCGCGTTCCGCCGCCGGCGCTGCGAGCCCGCGGGAAACCCCTTCCCCTGTATGGTATCTGACCGCTATATTTTCCGGTGGTCGGTTGTTGCGTTGCCCCGTGGACGAAGGACGCCCCGTCATGGAACCTGAAGTGGTGAATCTGGCCGAGAACCTCCAGGAGCGGATCATCAACCTGCGAGACAGTCTTTGACTACGCCCGGAAGAAGGCGGCGGTCGCGGACATTGAACAGAAGATGTCCGTCCCAACGTTCTGGAATAACCAGGAGTCGGCCGAACAGACGGTGGCTCAACTCAAGACACTCCGGAGCGTCCTGGCTCCCTTGGAGGAAGTCCTGCATGTGAGTGAAGACCTCGACGCGATGATCGAGTTGGCCGAGGAGGATGAGTCGCTCGCGGAGGAAGTCACCCGGGAAGTCCGCCGGCTCGAGCAGCTGGTGGACGATCTCGAACTCCGCTCGCTCCTCAACGGCCCGAACGACGCGGAAGCGGCGATCCTCACGATCAATGCCCGGGATGGGGGCACGGACGCCGCGGACTGGGCCGAGATGCTCCTGCGGATGTATATGCTGTGGGCGCAGAAGAACGACTACTCGGTCACCCTTCTGGACCGCAGCGACAACGACGAGGCGGGGATTAACAACGCGACGATCACCATTCGCGGCCCGATGGCCTACGGTTACCTGAAGGGCGAGACGGGCATTCACCGGCTGGTGCGCATCAGCCCGTTCAACGCGGAAGGGAAGCGCCAGACCAGTTTCGCGGCCGTGGATGTGTCTCCCGACGTGTCGGACGACGTCCAGGTCGAGATTGACGAGGAGGACGTGCGGGTCGACACGTTCCGAGCCAGCGGGGCGGGCGGGCAGCACGTGAACAAGACATCCAGCGCCATCCGGCTGACGCACATCCCGACAGGGATCGTCGTCCAGTGCCAGAACGAGCGGAGCCAGCACAAGAACCGCGCGGCCGCCTGGAAGATGCTGCGGGCACGCCTGGCACGCTTGGAAGAAGAGAAACGGGAGGCGGAGCAGGCGCAGCGGTACCGGGACAAGTCGCGCGTCGGCTTCGGGTCACAGATCCGCAACTACTTCCTGCACCCCGATCAGCGTGTTAAAGACGCCCGTACCGGCTACACCGAAGGCAGTTTCCAGAAGGTGCTCGACGGCGGCATCCAGGGGTTCCTGGACGCGTACCTGCGGTGGCGCGTCGGGAACCACTGAGCATGGTTCGCGTCCCGGCAACCAGGACGCCTGCGTTTCGAACGACGCTAACTCGCCGGCAGATCATCCCAGGGCGGCCGCCAGAGCGGGAGGCGCGGCAGCAGGGCGACCACCGTGTCGTGGGCCAAGCGCGTGGAGACGGCGAGTCTCCCGGAGGCGATGGCGTTTCGGACATCGAGGTGGCCCAGCAGCAGCTGGGTCAGATCATAGCGGGAACAACGCAGGTAGCTGCGGCCAAGCGTGCCCTGCACCAGCTGCAGATTGCGTCGACTGATCACCAGCCGGTACTTCTCGTCGTTGACCAGCAGGCCCAGCTGGCAGGGACGCGGCAAGCCGGCGGCGACGACGCGCGCGAACAGGTGGCGACCGACCGACTTGAGGAACCGGCCCGGCTTGAACAGGTTGGCCATGAACACCATGCCTTTGTCGGCCTCGTGGCAGGAGTGCTGGCCGCCGGCGGCCAGCAGCAGTGCGTGCAACGGGTCGTCGGGCGGCGCATCGACCCGCACGCGATGGAAATCACGCTCGATCGCATCCCCGCACACGCGGGCAAGCAACTGGATCGCGACCTCCGGGTGTTGGCGCCCGCACATCATCTCCAAGATCCGCCCTTCGCGGGTCGCCGCGTAGCCCACGATCGGCGCAAGCGACTCGTCCAGTTCCAACCGGTCGGGGCCGTCGATGGCGACGTAAATGCTCTCGTTGCCGCCGCGTCGCACGAGCCAGTGCCAGTACGCCTCGGTGCGCGCCAAGGCCCCATAGACGTTCTGGGTATTCTCGGCGTACAACCGCGTCAACGCCGCCTGCTCCATTTGCCGCCAGAGCCGGATGTTGTAGGTCTTACGGCCGGGTCGCAGGTTGATCACCGGGCTGCTCCGCAACCGATCCGCCTCGCGCACATGCAGACAAGACAGGATTTCCCGCGACCCGGCGGTCGAATAGCTGTGTCGCCCGCAGACCACCCAGCCACGCTTCGTGTAGAAACCGGGCCGGTCGGTGCGCAACAGCCCCAGCACGGCACCCTGTTGGACAAGCGTCTTGCGCGCGGCCGCCAACAGCGCGGTTGCGCAGCCTTGCTCGCGGTACTCCGGCAAGGTGGCGACGTCCGCCACCAGCCCGACCGGCAACACGATGTCCCCGAAATACAGTTCGCGATGCAGGATGCGCAAGTGCGCAATGATCCGGGAACCGCTCTTGACCAGGAGCCGATCGGCCGGCTCGTAGGTCGGGTCCTCCAACTGTGCCTGATACTCGGCAGGCGACGGCTGCTGGAGCACGCTCACAAGAAACTGATAGATGGCCGGCTGGTCTGCCGGGGTCGCCGCCACCACGCGCCAGGACGCCTGGCGTGACGCGCCGGATCGCCGCGCCGCGGTCGAATCCGACTGCACAATCTGGCAGTTGCCTCTCTCTCGCGTCCGCCCGGCCGTATCATTCCGACCGTCACCCTGCCCCACCCGCCGTACCGACGGAACCGAAGAATTCATTTCTCAGAATCCCTTCCGCATGCGGACTCACCACGCGCAGTCCTCTCGCTCCCGTGCTGATCGAGAGAACCCTCACCGGGACACTCCGGCGGCCTGTCGTTCACGCCGCTGGACTGCTGGAGTCCATGCCCCCAAATGAACCGCTTGCCCCATAGGTTACGGTTCTTGTCGCGAAAGATCCAGTAGGCGTGTCCGCAGACTCTCGGCGGGGAACAGACAGAAGGCGTACTCCCGCGAGTCGAGGATGGCCCGCTTCCGCCACAACGCGCGCAACTCGCTCCGCTCTCGAACCAACTGCGCGCGTCGATCCTCCAACAACGCGTACAGCGCGCGGTTGATACGCTCCATCGCCTCATGACGCGCACGGCGCTCGTGCGGCAGCGCCGGTCGTGCGATCCACCGCCGCTTCTCGGCCACCAACTGCTGCGCCGCCCGGTCGCCATCCACGTACAACTCGGGATGGTACCGCAGCTCACGCATCAACTGGTCGATGCGGGCGATGTCCGCCTGCTCGACCCGGCAGGGCGGCAGAGGCAGTTTCAGCGTGGCCGTGGCCACCAGGTACTCCAGGGGCTCGACCCCGAAGAAGCGCCGCACGATCGCGTCGGTCAGCTGGTCATACTTGGCCCCGCCGATCCCGTGGATGAAAATGTCGCTCAACACCAGCCGGGCGAACATGGTTGTGACCAGCGCGCGGGGGCGCAGCCGAACCCCTTGCGCGTGCCAGGCACCCAACTGCTCGACCGAACGCCCGATATCCTCCGGCGTGGCGACGTTCAGTCGGATCCGCAGCGCGCGGCGGTCGGTCAACACGACGGCCGATCCCTCCCGGCGCACGAACACCGGCCGCCGCGCCGGCTCCTGGTCGGTCCAGAACCAGAAGGGAACCTCCCACCACTCATCCTGTCGCAGCAGGTCCGGCACGGGGTGCGTGTGGCTGCGCACGCGGTTGACCCGTCGATACGCGGTCAGCACGCTGTTGTGCGTCTCCTGCAGGCGCTCGACCTCGCGCAACAAGCACAGCGCGAACAGGCGGAACGGCCAGTCGTCACAGACCTGGCTCAGGGGCAGCTCTAATGTGGACAATCCCCATTGACCTTCCAGCGTGTGGCGGGCTCGGGCCAGCGCACGTCCCAGGTTGCCGTCCGCCGCCAGCGCCCGGGTGGCCAGCGGCCAGAGTTCCCGGATCAACGGTTCGCGGACCAGCGGCCGCACCGCCTCCGCCACGCGCGAGCCGAACGCTGCGAACCGGTCGGGGTCCAGCACGCGCCGCTCCTCGTAGGGGATCGGTGCCGATTCGGCATCCAGGGCCACCGAAACGACAACCGGATCCTGGGCCGATCCGGTCGGCACGCGGATCGCCGCGCTCTTGACCGCATCGTTGTCCACCAGCAGATTGACCGCGTGCGAGCCGGTCCGCCGGGCGAGCGACGAGAGCACGAAGTTCTTGAACCACACGCCCGGGTGGACGAGTTCCGGCTGGTGCCCCGCCATGATCAACGGGGCCTCGGCGCCGAGCTCATCATCTTGGAGCGTGCGGTAGGCGGCCGTGTACGCGCGGGCCTTCTCGAGCAGCCGCTGGCGAGCCTCCGCCTGCAGTTCGCTCAGGCGGTATCCGGCCAGGTCCACATCCATCTGCTGCCGCGACGCGGTATTCTGTTCCAGAAACGCCCCTTCGTCCGACAACGGCGGGTCGAAGAGCGTCTCTCCGTCCGCGCGCGGTGCACGCAGGCGCCGGTAAGCAATCGAGTCGGCAATCTCGTTCATCCGCCACTCCCGCCGATGGTCCTGCCGGCCACTACAGGCCAGTCCAACCCCGCCTCCCGCATGCTCCGTTCCAACACCGCGTAGTAGTACCGCAACCGCGTGTCCGCATCATCCAGCATGCCGCCAAACGACCGCTCTTCCTCCAGGTACACCAACGGGACCGGCAACTCCATGATCCGCAGCCCCAACGCCACGGCCTGGACCCACAACTCCAGCGGCATCGCGTAGCCCGTCTCCCGCAGGCGCAGGCGGCTCAGCGCCGACACGCGATACGCCTTGAAGCCGCAGAAGGCGTCCGTCAACCGGAGCCCCAGCCGCTGGTTCAACTCCGCGGTGACCTGCCGGTTGATCCGCTGCCGCTGGACCGGCGGCGCCGAATCGCCGGCGTATCGCTGCAAGTACCGACTGCCCGAAACGATATCCACGTCGCGGCAGGCGGCCGCAAACTGCGGGATCCGCTGCGGCTCGTGCTGCCCATCACAATCGATCGTCACCAACACGTCATAACCCTCGCGAGCCGCGCATTGGAACGCCGTCATCAACGCCGCGCCGTACCCCAGGTTCCGCGCGTGCGTCTCGACTGTCACGTCCCCACGCGCGGCCAATCGAGCAGCCGTCTCATCGGTCGATCCGTCGTCGACCACCAGCACGGCCGGGCTGTAGCGGCACACTTCGTCCAACACGCCGTCCACATGACGCGCTTCGTTGAACACCGGCAACGCGGTCAGGACTCGGACCGGCAAATCGACCATCGCACCAGACCCGGACAAAGACCCACCCGGCCCCCTGCCGACCACCGCCGGCCGGGCGCCGTCGGCAAGCCGCGCACGGGAACACCTGCCCGACGGCGACCAATTCTAAATGTGATAGTCGGCACGTCAACTTCGCACACCACCAGTGCGGGTGGAACCGGCCGTCCCGCGGCCGACACCGAGCCTCAGAACGAACAAATTGAAGAAGGACCCCGCAACCGGTAGACTCAAGAGGGTCGCGCGGCCAAACGAGGGACACGCCGGAGCGCTTTTGGTAGATTATTGGCGTAGGCGTGCGACGTTCCACCCGTGGCCGCCAGGTCACGTCCCTGGGCACCTCCTGAAGATCCGGTGAGCAGCATGACCAACATACTGATAGTGGACGATTCGGCGGTCGATCGGCGCATCGTCGGTGGGTTGCTCGCGCAGCGGTCGGACTTTCGCGTCACCTATGCGGAGGACGGCACCGACGCGTTGCGGAACATGGAATCCGCGCGTCCCGACATCGTGGTGACGGACATCAACATGCCCGGCAAGAACGGCCTGGAGCTGGTGCGGGCCATGCGCATCCATTTCGCGGGGGTGCCGGTCATCCTGATCACGGGGCAGGGCAGCGAGGAGCTGGCGGTGCAGGCGTTGGAGCACGGCGCCGCCAGCTACGTTCCCAAGGAGATCCTCCACGAGACGCTCATCAACACCATCGATGACGTCCTGGCGCTGGCCAGCGCGAAGCGCAGTTATGAACGGCTGATCGGCAGCATCGACCGGACCGAGTTCGAGTTCACGTTGGAGAACGACCCGGCGCTGATCGATCCGTTCGTGGAACTGTTCCAGCAGGTTGTGCACGGCATGGGCTTGTGTGACGATACCGACCGGTTCCGGGTCGGCATGGCGCTCAAGGAGGCGCTCGCCAACGCGCTGTATCACGGCAATCTGGAAATGAGTTTTGAACAGACGCGGGCCAGTGCCGACGCGTTGATGGCTGGAGAGGACGTGGCCGCGGTGAGCGAACGACTCGCCCGGCCCGAGTTCGCCGCGCGCCGCATCCACATCCGCGTCCGCATCGACAACCGGCAGGCGGAGTTCGTGATCCGGGACGACGGCCGGGGGTTCGACACCGCGCTGCTGCCCGGCAAGGGCGACCTGGGCTCCCTGGACGCCGACGGGGGCCGCGGGATCGTCCTGATGCGCGCCTTTATGGACGAGGTGACGTACAACGACCTCGGCAACGAGGTGACGTTAATCAAGCGGCCACGCGAGTAGGCCGTGGGGGGGTTCGGACTGCGGCCTGGTCCAGTAGGTGAGCCATGCCGAGAGTGCTCGTAGTGGACGACTCAGCGGTGGACCGCGCCCGGGCGGCGGGGCTGCTCCAGCAATTCCCGGGGCTCACCGTCGAATTCGCGACCGACGGCGCCGAGGCGCTGGAGCGCCTTGCGCACCACGCGCCCGACCTCGTCTTGACCGACCTGATCATGCCGGGCATGGACGGCCTGGAGCTGGTCGGGCAGATCGTCAGCCGACACCCGCTGATCCCGGTCATCCTGATGACAGGGCGGGGCAGTGAGGAGACGGCGGTCCGCGCGCTCAAGGCCGGCGCCGCCAGTTACGTACCCAAGAGCCTGCTCGCGCCGATGCTCGTGGAGACCGTCGAAAGCGTCCTCGAAGCGGCTCAAGAGGAACGCCACGCGATCCGGCTGATGGGCTGCCTGACCCACAGCGAGACCTGCTTCCGCATCGACAACGACGCGTCCCTGATCGGCCCGCTGATCAAGCACCTCCATCGTACGCTCCGCACCATCGGGACCTGTGATCACGCGAGCGGCATCCGCGTGTGCGTGGCCCTGGAAGAGGCCATCAACAACGCCCTGTACCATGGGAACCTGGAGATCGACTCCACCGTCCGCGCCGGAGACGCCGAGATGTATCGGCAACTGGTCGCCGAGCGCCTGGCGACCGCCCCCTTCCGCGACCGCTGGATCGACGTGCAGGCCCGGTTCACCTGCCGGGAAGCGACGTTCCTCGTGCGCGACCAGGGGCCCGGGTTCGATCCGGCGTCACTGCCCGATCCGACCGAGCCCGCGAACCTGGAGAAGGCCAGCGGGCGCGGCTTGCTCCTGATGCGCACGTTCATGGACTCGGTCCAGTACAACGGTCGCGGCAACGAAGTGATCATGGTCAAACGCCACCCGACACCCCCGAACGTCGCTTGACGGCGCGGCGTCAAGCCCAGCCGATGGGGTCCTGCTCGGCGACGCTCGACCAGGCTTCGACATCCGGAAACTCGGCCGCCAACTGCTCCGCCAGGCATTCCACCGCGAACCGCTCGCTCGCAAAATGGCCGGGCAACAGGAGCGCGACCTGGACCGCTTCCGCCTCCAGGCAGGTGTGCAAGTTCGTCTCTCCGAGCACCAGCAGGTCGCAGCCCGCGGCCCGGGCCTGCGGGAGGAACGAACCGCCGGCGCCGCAGGCGACGGCCACCGTCGTGATCGGCGCGTCGAGCCGCCCCACGAACTGCAGACGCTCGATCGCCAGGAACTGTTTGAGGCGCGCGGCGACTTCGGCCAGCGTGCCGGACCGGGGCAGCTTGCCGACGCGGCCGCCCCCGGTCCCTTCCGGCGCGTCGGCGACCGCCTGCAGCGGGACGATGTCCACCAGCCCCAGCCCCTCGGCCAGCCGCTGGTTGATCCCCTGCCGCGCGGAGTCGAAGGCGGTGTGGGGGCTGTAGATCGCCACGCTGTGCGTGATCAGCTGCCACAGCAGGCGCCCCGCCGTCGTGTCCGTGACCACGCGCCGCACCGGCTGGAAGGGCAGCGGATGGTGGCTGACAACCAGGTCCGCACGCCGCGCCACCGCCTCCCCCGCGCTGGCCGGCGTGATCGTCAGGCAGGTCATCACGCGCGACACCGGGGACGCCGGATCGCCGGCCAGCAGCCCGACATTGTCCCACGATTCGGCCAGCCCGGGCGGCGCGCAGGCCGCGAGATAGTCGCAGATCCTACCGAGCGAAGGCATGGCCGTCCCCCTTCCTGCGCGGTCAGAGCAACGGGCTCATCAGCCGCGCGATGTTATCCAGCAGCCGCCTGGCGGCCGGCCGCTGCCGCCACTGCTCCGCGTCCAGCTTGATGCAGTCGCGCAAGTACCGCAGCTGCTGGTCGCGCAGGCGGCAGGTCACGTCCGGCCCGTAGAGCAGCATGTTCAATTCGAAGTTGATGGCAAATGATCGGATGTCGAAGTTGCTCGAACCGATCAACGCCAGCGACTCGTCGACCGTCATCGTCTTGGAGTGCAACAGGCCCTGCGTGTGCAGGTAGACGTTCGCCCCGGCCTCAAGGACATCGTCGTAGTAAGCGCGGGCCGCGGCACCGACCGTGATCTGGTCGCACCGCTGCGGGACGATCAGGTCCACTTGCACGCCGCGCCACGCGGCCAGTTGGATCGCCTGCAACAGCGGTTCGTCCGGCACGAAATAGGGCGTCGTGATGATCACCCGATGCTGAGCGTCGTAAATCGCGCCGACCACCAGCCGCTGGTAGTTCTCGACCGGGAATGTCGGGCCGCTCGGCAGCGTCTGAGCCGGCACGTCGCCCGTCCGCTCGGGCTGTACGAAGATGTCCGGACCGGTCAGCACTTCCGGGGCTTCCTGGTGCCAGTCCATCACGAAGATCGCCTGCAACTCCAGCGTGATGGGGCCTGTCAGGCGCACCATCATGTCGTGCCAGGCCATGTCCTTGCGGCCATAGGTCGCGTGAACGATGTTCTGCGAACCGGTGTACGCCACGCGGCCGTCGATCACGGCCAGCTTGCGGTGGTTCCGCAAGTCGATGCGCGCCATCCGGCGGCGGAAGACGCCCACCGGCAACGCCGTGTAGAACTGGACACCCCGCGCCTTCATCTTGGCCGCCAGGCGGCGATACGGCTTGCGCGAACCGACGTCGTCGACCAGCACGCGGCAGGCCACGCCCCGCCGGACCGCCCGACCCAACGCGTCAATCACCCGATCGCCCGTCTCGTCGTCCCGAAAGATGTAAAACAGCATGTGGATGTGATGCGCGGCGCCGTCCATGTCCTGGATCAACCGATCGATCACCAGATCGGTGTCCGCCAGGAAGACCGCCTCGTTCCCGCCGAGAATCGGGAAGTTCCCCAATTGCTCGGCAATCCGCACGGTCGACTCCAGCCGCGGGCCCAGATCGGGACGCACAATGTTCGGGTCCCCGTGGAACCGCCGGGCCTCCGCCTCGATCTTGCTCGACATCTCCGCGATCCGCCGACGACGCAGATAGGACAGCCGCAGAGTGCCGAACATCAGGTACAACGCCAGCCCGACCCACGGCAGGAAGAAGATCAACAGCAACCACGACATGGCCGCACTCGGCCGGCGGCGGACCGTCACCACGGGCAGCATGACGATCCGAATCAGCCACTCGCTGATGCTGTAGGCCAGGTACCAGGTCATGACGGCAGTCCGCCACTAGCGGCCACACCCGCAACTGCTGCCCGCACTGGAGGGCGACGACACCACGGGCGCCGGGGCCGCAGGAGATGCTGAATAGGTGACGCTCGGCACGGCCGCCACAGGCGACGCGTACGTGACACTCGTCGGCGGCAAAGGCATCCGATAGGTTGTGATAGGACTGTAGCCGGTTGCGATCGGCAGGGTGGAAACCGGCGCTGCCGGTGCACAACTCGCCGCGCTGGGCTGCACCCGGTAAGCCACAACCGGTGCATGGTACGCCACCGTCGGGACCCGATAGCGGACGACAGGCACCATAGGACTCCCGACCGGCGCGTAGTAGGCCGCCCGGGGCAGGTAGCGGCCCGCGATCGGCACCGACACGATCGGGCGCGCGACCATCACGGGTGGATGGTAGGTCACAACCGGCGGCACACAGGCGTCTGCGGCTACCGGCGCGGGCGCCGGCGGCGCGTAGGCCACCGTTGCGGCATACGGCGGCCACGACGTGACGACCGGATTGGACACAACCTGAGCCGCGACCGGCCCGGCCATCACCAGCGCCAATGCCGATGACAGTGCCAATGACAATGACAGCGAAAAACTCGTGTTGCGCAGCATGGGATCTCTCCGCACAGAATGTCGATGCACTCTCGATGAACCATAGCGTCCACCAGAGCGCGGGGGCACCGCATTGTCGCACAGAGCCACGGGAAGATTCACTTTTTCCGGCCGTAGATCGTCACGATTCTCCGAAAACGCAGGCGCGCCGCACGTACAACCCGGATAATCGACACAGTCGCACGCCCCAACCCGTTCCTGCCGCGCCCATGCCCTGAGCCGGGCGCCTCGAAAACCATCAAAGAGGAAAAGAAACAGCCCTCGCTTCATCGCACGACGTGAGGCGAGGGCTCTTGAAAGAATGGATTCGTGTCGATACTGCGACGTTGAATACTGTCAACCAACAAACAATCCTTATGCGGCGGCTCATTTTAACTGACCGGAATGAGCGGCATTTGTCTCGAAGTATTTGACCAAGAAAAGCCCGCCCCAAGCCCGCCCCAAGCCCGCCGTCTGGCATCTTTTCTAGAAGCCCGCCTCTGT
>JBPOJB010000017.1:0-77995 GCA_052034005.1 Planctomycetota bacterium
TGACGTGTTGCTCGCTTCCAGCACCATTTTGAGCCTCGTCGACTGTAAAACGACCGGTTATCAACTTCGAGACGTCCCATCGTCGCGCGCGACCGTGCGCGAAGATCAGTTGTTTCAACAGAAACTAGTGAGTGAACCGGGGCATCGGCAGATTCGCTGGGGAAGCCGTGTCACGCCTCGTCAGATCGCATCGGGAAACCGATACGTGGGATTCGGACGCCCTGGACGGAAGCTCTGTGTCTGCAGGAATTCAGGCGACGCGCCCAGCGCATCGCACGCCGCGCGCACGGCTGCCTCCGTCTGGCTCTGCAGGGCCGCAGGATCCAGGGCGACCCGCGCATTGACAATCACGTCCGCGTGCCGCGTCTGCGCATGCGATGCCAGTGACAGGGCCGGCGGCGTGTCACTGCGCAGTAGATGTCATAGTCGAGTTCGAGGATGCGACGCCCGAACTGCCCGCGTTGGGCAAGTATCTCCAGCAGTCCATCAAACCCGAGGCCCGATTCGGCTCGGTCAGGAAGACAGGCAGGATTCATGCACGACGCAGTGCCCGGTCCATGAGAAAGGCTCCGACCGTACCCACCACGAAGCCGTTCCCAAGTACCGGCCTGAGTACGACAGGAAATGCCGCCAGCACGTCGGCAGGAAGGAAGGCGACAACGGTCCCGAGAAGTACCGGCAAGCCGATCACCAGCCCATCCTCATACTGGAATACTCGATTCTGGTTCGCCACCACCAGCCCTGCCGCGATCTGAGATGCCAGAATATAGAGCATCACGCAACCGACGATCACCGAGGGCACCCCGCTGAGAAACGCAATGGCAGCCGGGGAGAAGCCCACGATCCCGATGGCGACGGCGGCTGGAATCAACGTGAATCGCGACGCGCACCCGGTGGACATCACGACCCCGGGGCTCAGCGAGAAATCGACCGGACCGACAACGCCCAGGCACCCCGACAGGACGTTGCAGAGACCCGTCACCGTAATCCCGCGAGAGACCCTGCGATCCATGTCCGGCACCTCGAGCAGCCGATTCATGGACTGGATGGAGCCCAGATCGTTGATGGCCAGCGCCAGGTAGCAGACGAGGAAGGAAACCAGCACGCCCAGGTTCCATGTCGGCCGGAAATCGAGCTTCACCAGGAATTCACACGCCAGCCACGGCTGAGCCTGGACGCTCAGGCGGCCGGCATCCCGGAAGACCAGCAAGTAGATGCAGCTGCCCAACAGCATCGTCCAGACGACGAGCGTCGCTTTCCAGATGCCCGGCAGCCAGCGGTGCAAGGCGAACATCCCTGCCAGCAGCAGCAGGCCGAACACCAGGTTCGGCAGTGGTCCCACGCCGCTGCCCTGGGCGACCAACAGCTTGAGAATGGTCGGGGCCAGAGTGAACGCGATCAGGAGAAGCACGGCGGAAATCACTCTGTCCGTGAAGACCTTGCGCACCCGATTGAACAGGCCGGTAAGAGCCAGGATTGCCAGCAGCGTGCCGCCGACCAGGATCGATGTATCGATGTCACTGGTGGAAAAGCCTTGACTGGCGATCACTCCGATGAGCAGCACGGTCGCCGGCCCGGCGATCAGCGGCAGCCGGTGGCCCCACAGCACCTGGATCGCAAGCGTCACGGCGGTCGCGATGAACAGCTTCTGCAGGTAGCGCGTCTGGCTCACCGGCACGGCAAATTCAAGTGAGCCAATGACGTGCTCGAGGATGATGATCGACGGAATGGCAATCGCCGCCCATTGAAGGCCGAGCAGAAGGGTCCTGCTCAGAGGCGGCCAGTCATCGAGCGCGTATCGAAGTGGGCTACCCTGCATGTTCTGCACGTTCTGCTTCCCGTGTCCGCTCCCCTCAAATAAAAGAGTCCTGACCCCTTTTCGTAATAAAGAGTCCTGACCCCTTTTTGCGCTAGCGCTCCGCGGCACGCGCGTATTGAACGGGCAAGATCGCCTCGGCCTGGCCCAGCCCGAGAGCGCCCGCCGCGTGATACGGCCAATACGGGTCACGCAGCAGTTCTCGCCCCAACAGCACGACATCCGTGTGCTCCTTTCGCACGGCCTCGTCCGCCTGATGGGGATCGGTGATCAGCCAGCCCACGGCCGTGGGCACGCCCGTTTCTCGCCGGATGCGACTTGCCACGGGGACCATGAATCCCGGCCCCCACGGGATCTGGGAGATGTCCGGGGTGACGAAGCCCTGGCTCACATCGAGGAGGTCCAGTCCCGCAGCCTGCAAGCTGCGCACCAGCTCGATGGACTCCTCGACCGTCACGCCACCTGCCACCCAGTCGGTAACGGACAGGCGGACAGTCAGGGGCAGTCGTTCCGGCCAGACCTTGCGCACGGCCGCAAACGTCTCCAGCAGGAACCGAATCCGATTGTCGTAGCCGCCCCCGTAGGCGTCCGTGCGGTGGTTGGCCAGCGGCGAGTAGAACTGGTGCGCGAGGTACCCGTGCGCGAAATGCAGTTCCAGCCACTCGAAACCGGCCGCCAGGGACCGCTGGGCAGCCGCCACGAACGCAGACTGGATCCGTAAGATGTCCTCCGCGGTCATTTCCCTTGGCGGTACCGGCAGGTTGGCTCCAAACGCGACCGGCGAGGGGGCAATGATCTCCCAGGCACCCTCGTGCGGTTCGAGGTGGTCGTCCCCTTCCCAGGGCCTGTTGGCGCTGGCCTTGCGACCGGCGTGCGCCAGCTGGATGCCGGGAACGGCCCCGTACTGCTTCAGGAAACGGTTGATGCGGGCGAACGGCTCCACGTGATCGTCCAGCCAGATGCCGGTGTCGCCCGGCGTGATGCGCCCTTCGGGTGAGACGGCGGTCGCCTCGACCACCACCAATCCGGCACCACCCACGGCACGAGAACCGAGGTGCACCAGATGCCAATCATTCGGAAAACCGTTTTCCGACGAGTATTGACACATCGGCGAAACGGCGACCCGGTTGCGCAACACGATATCCTTCAATTGGAACTGGTCAAACAGACCTGCCATGATATCTCCTTCCGTTCAGTTCCGTTCAGTTCCGTTCAGTTCAGTTCGGTTCAGTTCGGTTCAGTCCAGCCGCATCTACTTCTTGCCGCCCTTGGCCGACCGAGAACGCTCGACGGCGTTGCGGAGGATCTCGTCGTGCGCTTGGCGCAACCGTTCGGGCCAGGCGAAGGTCGGCGCGGTTGTCGGGTCGTAGCCGGCCAGGTGGCCGGTGAGGCGTGTCGTCGGCTTCGTGTATTTCAGCACGGTATCTCCCAGTACTTCACGGCACAGCGCCGCCAGGTCCGGGTCGTATTCGCACAGCTCCGCCCGCGTGTTCACATGGTTATGGTCGTGATCGTTCTCCCGGTTGTTGTCGAACCAGGACTGGACCCCCTCCGCGAAATACTCGTGGTGATTCACGCTCGCGTACGTGCCTTTCCACAGGCCGCGCGCCATCGCCCGGCCATAGGCCTCTTTCACGCGCGCGTCGAACGTCGAATCCACGTTCGCCAGCCCGCGCAGGTGGATGTTGTGCGCGAACTCGTGGATCAGGATGTTCTCCGCGGCATACGGATCGCCGGGATAGGCCAGCAGGTTCTCTTCGCCGCACGAGCAGTAGGGATCCCGGTCGCTGCCGCCCGTGCCGCGGGCGCGCGCATCCCAGTAGTCTTTCGCGGACACGGAGACGCGCTCGCCGGGTGCGGCCGGGTGCGCGAATTCCGGCAGATCGGTCGTGAACTCATCATGCGCCAGGATGCACAACCGTGAACCGCTCCGGATCATCGCATCGCGCACGTCCGGGCGTTGGGCCAGCAACTGGTTCACCAGCCAGGCGGCCTCCTTGAGCGCGTAATCGTTGACCCGCTCGGACGCGACGATCGGGTATCCGTCCGCGCTGATGAACTTGCTGTAATACGCGGGGATCCCCCATCCGTCCGGCGGCGCAATCACGTGACCCGCGGGAACGGGCGTGCCCGGTCCGCCTCGACCGGCCCGCACGTTTTCCGGAACAGGGTCGAAGCGAAATGCCTGCACCGGCACCTGGCAGGACACATATGCTTCAGCGTGGTCCTGTTGGCCGACCACGACGAAGCGATGTCCGATCGTTGTTGCGATGACGAGATCCTCGCCGGGGGCGATCGAACCGTTGGGCACGCGCGCCGAGTCCGTTTCCAGCCAGAACACATCCACCGCCTGGGCGCTGCCGTTGATGATCTGCAGCTCCGGCCGCTTCGCGCTGGGCGGCGGCAGATACGCTCTGAGCCACTGGACGATGCGTTCGAACGACTCCGGGGAGATCGTGTGTCCCTGCCGGTGGTTGAAGAGCCCCAGTCGAATCGGTCCGCCGTAGAGCTGCCAGACCGGCCAGGCCGCTTCGACGAGCGGCCAGGTCCGCTCGCCATCCGCCGCGGCGCCCGTTTCACCGCCGAGGATCAGGAACGGGCGCGGCGCGATGAGCCCCAGCAACTGGTGGTGATTGAGCGGGAAATCCTCATGCCCAATCGCCTCCCCCAGATACCACGGCGCGTCCCAGTTCGTGGAGCGCAGTCCCGTGCCGCCTTCGCTGGCGACGGCCGCCTTCACCCGCTCGTCGAACGCGGCCAGGTACAGCGTCTCCTTGGCGCCCAGCGAATGCCCGAACGCGCCGATCCGATCGGCGTCGACTTCCGGGAGCGATTGCAGCACGTCCACGGCGCGCATGGCGTCGTACAGCATCTTCGCCATGCCCAGTGTGTCAGGATGCCGCTGGCGGTGCCGGCGCACGGCCTCGTCCAGGCTCGGCACGTCCTGCCACAAGAAACAGCGCGGACAGAAGACCACCCACCCCCGGGCAGCCAACTTCAGCCCGAGATGCTGCGACGGGGCACCACTCACGCCGGCGATCTCGTCGATGGAGGCGTTGGTGGTCGGGTGCAGCGCCACCAGGCCCGGCCGCTTCGGTCCCGCCGCGCCGGGCTCGACACCGGCCGGCAGGAGCAGATAGCCCTCGACCGGCAGCCCCGGCTCGCCTTCATACCGCACCAACCGGCGCGTCACGCCGTCCACCAATTCGGTGCTGAGCACTTCCAGCTTCACCGGCGGCCGCGGATCCGGCATCGGGCCCAGGAACTCCCGCCATGCATCGCCAATAGCCTGCCGCCGGCGCTGCCAGCCGTCGAGCGTCGTGATCGGCCGGCCCGCCGCGTCGACCAACAACGGGTCCAGCCTGCCCGCGACATCCTGCGGCGGATTGGCTGGAGCGGTCGTGACTTCAGCCAGCCAGGGCACGTCACCGGCTTGAACCGGGAAGGTCATCAAGATCACAGCCGCAGTCAACATCCATGCTGCCGGCGCGGGGCGGGCGCGATTGCGCCCGAACGGGGATGGTGCCATGGCGGTGCCTCTGTAGGGAGTACATTACTTATTGCTTATCGCTTACCGCTTATCGCCTACCGACTGCTGACCGCCTCGGCGGGCGTATCATCGGTGCGCGTCACGGGCTGGCGCGCAAGGTCCAGGTCGTTGTTCCGCAGGAGAATGCGGCTGCAGCCGGCTCCTTCGACGCGGAGGAACGCGCCGAGCGGATCGAGCACGCGTGCGGCGGTCACCAGGACGGCCTGCGCGTCCTCCAGGCGGATGAGCGATTCGGCGTCCGGGTGGCCGTCGGCCTGCAGGCCGGTGATCATCAGACGCTGCACGTCATCGCAGACGATGGCCGGGCGCAGATCGGCCGATTCCAGCTGGAACCGGACCTGGTTGAGCGTGATCCCCTGGGCGTGATGGACATAGAGCCCGTAGGCGGGCAGCACGCCGAAGATGTAACACTCGGGATAGTCGCGTTCCAGGTCCGGCACGTCACGGCGCGCCCCCTCCTGGGCCGTCCCGCCGCCCGGGAACGTGATGTCGACGCTGCTGAACGCGATCTCGCGCGGCTTGGTCCGCGGCGTGCCGGTGATCGAGATGCACGACTTGATTGAGTCGGCCGGGACGCGGGCTCGGATGTTCTCGAACAGGATGTTGCACAGCTCGCCCTGTTCCCACTTGCTGTCGTCGAAGACCGCCCAGACGTTGCCGGCCCCGAGCTGCCAGCCGGCCAGCCGCAGGGAGATCGGTCCCGTGACGTTGTCCATGACCATATTGGAAAACACCATGTCACGCATCGCCACGCCGAAGGCCGCCTGGATCTTGATGCCGTTCAACCTGGTGTCCCGGATGATGCAGTTCGACGCACAGACCCGCTCGATGTTCTCCACCGCATCGGGTCCGACCCGGATCGCGGCGCAGTCGGAGCTGAGAATGCAATTGGTGATCACCACGTCTCGGCAGGGCGCCCCCGGCTCGATCGTCTTGAGTGCGATGCAGTCGTCGCCGCTGTGGATGTTGCAGTTCGCGATGTACACATCCTGGCAGCCGTCGATGTCCAGCCCATCGCTGTTGGGCTGGACGCGGCTGTCGATCCGCAGCCCCTCGATCCGCACCTGCCGGCAGTGGATCGGATGCACCGCGAACGACGCGCCGTCCTTGATCAAGACGCCCTCCAACCGCACGTTCTGACAGTCTCGCAAGCGCACCAGCACGGGGCGCGGGTCGGTCGCGCCGTTGGGAAACGCCTTGCCCTGGCCATCGATCGTGCCCTGGCCGGTGATGGCCACGTGCTGGCAACCCGCGGCGAACAGGAGGGCATGGCGCAGCTGCTTATAGACCACCTGCGGGTCCGCGCGGTAGTGCGCGAGATCCGTCGCGCCGAGCAGCACGGCCGTGGAGGTCAGATGCAGCTCGACATGGCTCCGCAGCTCCAGAGTGCCGGTGAGAAACGTGCCGCGGTCCAGGACGACCACGCCGCCGCCCTGTTGCGCGCAAGTGTCGATCGCGAGCTGGATGGCGCCGGTCTCGTCGGTTTGGCCATCGCCCACCGCCCCGTAGGCGCGCACGTCGAAGCGCAGTGGAACCACGGCCGGGTCCGGCGTCGGACCGGCCTGGGAACCTGTGTCGGCCGCCGGCAATCGCGCGCCGCCGGCTGTCACGAGGGCCAGGACGCCGACGAGCGCGCATATCACGACCTGGGTGTATCCGGTTGGCTTCACGGTCAGCTCGCTCCTGATGTTGTTTCCGCGTCGGGAAGTCCGAAAGCGCTCCCGGCCGGTCTTCACTCCATCAATCCGCACTGGCCGATTCGCAAATCGGAAATCCCCACTTCCCTCCGCCGCTCGGTCCCCGCGGTCTGCTACAGCAGCCCTTCCTGCCGTGCCATGTACTTCATCAGATCGACGACGCGGTAGGAGTAGCCCATCTCGTTGTCGTACCAGCTGATGAGCTTGAAGAACCGGCTGTTCAGTTGGATGCCGGCCGTCGCGTCGTAGATGCTCGAGAGCGGGCAGCCGATGAAGTCGCTGCTGACGACCTGGTCTTCCGTGTAGCCGAGGATGTCCTTCATCGTGGTCTCGGACGCCTTCTTCATGGCGGCGTTGATCTCGGTCATGGAAGTCTCCTTGACCGTGCGGACCGTCAGGTCGACCGCCGAGACGTCGGCAGTCGGGATCCGGAACGCCATGCCGGTCAGCTTGCCCTGCACTTCCGGGATGCAGAGGCCGACCGCCTTCGCCGCGCCCGTGGACGCCGGGATCGCGTTCTGGGAGGCGCCCCGGCCGCCGCGGAAGTCCTTCTTGCTCGGTCCGTCTACCGTGGGCTGCGTGGCGGTCATCGCGTGGATCGTCGTCATCAGGCCCTCTTCGATGCCGAAGTTGTCCATGACCACCTTCACGATCGGCGCCAGGCAGTTGGTCGTGCAACTGGCGTTGGAGACGATCGTGTCCTTCGCGCGGTCGTACTTCTTCTCATTGACGCCCATCACGAACGTCGGGATGTCCTTGTCCTTGGCCGGGGCACTGATGATCACCCGCTTGGCGCCGGCCGCAATGTGCTTCTGAGCGCCCTCCCGATTCGTGAACAGACCGGTCGATTCGACGACGTACTGAGCCCCCAACTTGGCCCACGGCAGTTCCGCCGGATCCTTGACGGAAAAACAGGGAATCGAGCGGCCGTTGATGACGATCGCGTCGGCGGTGAAGGAAATGTCCGCTTGGGCACGGCCGTGTGTCGAATCGTACTTCAGCAGGTACGCCAGGTTCTCGGCCGGCACAAGATCGTTAATTCCGACAAATTCGATGTCCTGGTCCAACATCGACGCACGGAGAACCAGACGACCGATTCGACCAAACCCATTGATGCCGACTTTCAACGCCATTGCTTCGCTCCTCGCTGTAATTGTCGTTGCCCCGCCACGCGCGGGGGGAGATTAACCCGGGAAGGACCATCAGTTTAGCGACCGGGAAGCCTCTTGAGGAAGCCCCCCTCCGCGGGAGCATGCGCGGTCAGTCGACCAGCGGGAACATTCGGGAGGCGCTGCGGCGACGGCCCTCATGATCTACCGTCACGGTCAACTCGCCGCGCTCGGACGGGAACCAGTAATGCGAGAAATACCCGCTGGGACGGACGTTCGCCACCGGTTTGCCGTTGAGTTCGACCGTGGCGCCCGGCGGCACGAGACCGCGCACGTTGACCATGCGGGGACCGGCGGGGATGGGTGTTCCCTCGGGTGGCGATGTCTGGACTACCAGCAAGGGCGCTTCCCCGAGCGACTCGATCTCCTGGGCAATCGCCTGGCGCGTCTGCCACAGCTGTTGTGGATCGCGCGTGTAGTCGTGGAACGACCAGATGACGCGGCGGCAGAGTTCCAAGGGGCGTTGTCGGGGATCGAGCCAGAACGCATCGGCGCCCACCCGCTCTCGGATGGCTTGCAGCCTGTGTTCCAGCAGCCGCAAGTATTCGTAGTCTTGCAGGCCGTCGCGCTGAGCGCTGAACCGCAACGAACCGATGATGCGTTGTTCACCCGGGTAGATGATCGCCCGGTCGCCCAGCGGCAGGTCCTTGCTGATCCCTGCCTCGGAATACGGGTCGTCGCTGCCGTAGTGGTTCAGTCCCCAATGCAGGTAGCCGTCCAGGTCGTACAGGTAGTTGATCCAGTGGAGCACGCGCACCTTGAGCAGCGACTGGTCGAGGAACCGGTTGGGGTAGCGGCCGGCCGGGTGGCAGCAGGTATAGAACCACAGTTCTCCGCCCTGCTCTCGTCGCTGCCGTTCGAAGTGCGGGTACCACAGGTTCAGGTGGCTCAGCTTGGGCACGTAGATGTCGAGCCTGCCCAGGTACTCCGTTTCCACCGCTTCGATAATGCGCACGCTCGGCGCGGCTTCGTGCACAAGGTCGACGGCTGCCGCATAGGTCTCCTCGTGGTGGATGAACGGTTCGTCCGTGATATCGACCAGGAAGCGATCCTGCCAGCCGCGCCGCTGGATGGTTTGTTCGAGTGTTTTCAGTTGAGCCAGCCGCTGCTCGGGCACCTTGACCCGGCTGGCCGGGTCAAGGATTGGCGCGGACAGGTTGCCGGCCGCGTGCAGGTGGATCCGGCGGATGCCGGCGTCGAACGCGACTTCGGCACGCTGTTCCAGCCGGCTCGTGTCAAACGTCACGCCGGTCTCTCCCTGGCCCTGCGGCTCGATCCAATCGAGACTGCCGACGAGATCGGTCTGCCGATGCGCTACCAGGAACGCGCAGTATTCGTGGAACAGGCGGAGGTAGTCCGCGTCGTCTTTCGGCGCGCGGTTCGGGAACAGTTGGCCGGGGAAGACGCCCCAGTTGATGACCGACAGATGGCGTTCCTGCGGCAGGTCGAAATCCCAGACGTGCAGGACGACTGCCAGCGACAATTCCATGTCGTCCGCCGTCACGGTCAGGCGTCCCTCGTAGTCGCCCGGCTGCGCGTCCTGCGGCACGGCCACTTCCAGCCAGATCGGCTGCGCTTGCGCGGCGGCCACCGAGATCGTCGAGCCTTCCCAGTACGGGTCGGGCAGGCTGGTCGGCGCCTTGGCGACCTGTTCCTCCTCGGGCAGGCCCGCCGAGTTGCGGCTCACGTCGATGTATCGCACCCACTGCAGCTGCACCCGGCCGCCGGGGATCAGCGCTGCCGAATCGCGGTGCTTGAGATCGCCGATCCGCGCGGAGGCTGCGACTACATCCTCCGCCGCGCGGAACACGGCCTGGCCGCTGACCACCTCGCCGCGACTGCCGGACAGGCGCACTTCCTGGCCGGCATGGGCCGGCGGCGCGGCGGTGCGCAGCACTTTTTCCAGGCTGTCGCTCGCCCACAATTCGCCGGGCGGGCCGGCCAGTGCCGCCCGCGGTGCGGCCAGCGCCGTGCAGAGCGCGACCCACAGCGCGACCAACAGCACGGCGTGTCTGCCTGTGGCTCGGATCATCGTCTTCATCGGGCAGTAGCTCCTGCTGGGTGTCACTTGAGTTGCGATTCCACGGGGACCAGGGTCGCGCGATGCCGCTCGACGGCCGCCTGGATCTCCGCGAGCACGGCCGGGTACTCCGCGGCCACGTTGATTCTCTCGGACGGGTCACGGCCCAGATGGAACAGCAGCGGCGGGTCGTGCACCTCCGGGTCGCGCTGGCCGTAGCCCGCCTGGGTGAAGAAATGGGCCTTGAACGGCCCCAGGCGGCATGCCGCGAGGTTCGCGCCGCGGTAGTAGAACAGGGGCGTTGCGGGCAGCGGCCGGTCATCGAACAACAGCGGGGACAGGTCGCGCCCGTCGATGATCGTATCGGGCGGCAACGGTGCGCCCGCCAGCGCGGCCGCCGTCGCGAACAAGTCGAGCGTGCTGGCCATCGCGTGCGTGATGCGCGGCTTGATGCGACCCGGCCACCAGGCGATGCCCGGCACGCGCATGCCGCCTTCCCAAGTGCTTCCCTTGCCGTCGCGCAGAGGCCCTGCGCTGCCGCCCTGGGTGCCCATGATCAGCCACGGGCCGTTGTCGCTGGTGAAGAAGACCAGCGTCCGTTCCGCAATGCCTTCCTCACGCAGTGTGCTGAGCAGCTGGCCCACGCTCCAGTCCAGTTCCTCGACGACGTCGCCGTAACGCCCGGCCCGGCTCTTGCCCTGGAACGACGGCGAGGCGAACAGCGGCACGTGCGGAAATGTATGTGCGAAGTAGAGGAAAAAGGGCGACTGGGCCTGTTGGCGGATGAACTCCACGGCGTCCTCCGTGTAACGCCGCGTCAACGTGGTCTGGTCCGCCGGCCGCTCGAAGACCTCGCCGTCGCGCAGCAGCGCGACGTTCCAGCCGTCCGCAGGCGGATCGGGCGACCCGGAAGCGCCGGGTGGCAGGCCGGGGCGTCCATCCATGTCGTTCGAGTAGGGCAGCCCGAAGCTGTGGTCGAAGCCTTGATCCAGCGGCCGCGAGCCCTCGTGGATGCCCAGATGCCATTTGCCGATATGCCGGGTCGTATAGCCCCGTTCTCGCAAGACCTCGGCCAGCGTGACCTCGTCGGGCGGCAATCCGCCCGGCGAGTCGGGGAACAGCACGCGCCGCGCGCCGCACATCCCGCTGCGGATCGGATAGCGGCCCGTGAGCAGCGCCGCGCGGCTCGGCGTGCACACTTCCGCCGCCGCATAAAAGTCCGTGAAGCGCAGCCCTTCGGCCGCCATTTGGTCCAGGTGCGGCGTGCGAATGGTCGGCGAACCGTAACAGCTCAGGTCGCCGTACCCCAGGTCGTCAGCCAGGATGATGATGATGTTCGGCGGCTGCTCTCCGGCGGCCAGCGACGCGTGGATCGCCAACAGGCCGGACAACAGCAGGCCCAACCGTACGCAACCACGTCCCGGATACTCGTTCATGGCACCCTCTCACGGCAGAAGCGTCAATGTTATCGCCCGCACGTCCATCACTTCCCGACCCGGGATGTCCAGCGCGCGCAGCACCAGCGGTCCGCGACCCGCCGGGAGACTGATCGTCCCCAGCTCCAGCGGCCGGAAGTCCTTCATGATGGACAGCAGGTGGGGGCGTGGCACCACGTCCTGGTTCGTGAACAGGGGCGGATCCCACCCGGGCCTGACTTTCCCGCTCAGGCGGCTCGGGCCGAAACTCAGCTCGACGGTGGACCCCGCGTCGGCCGGCAGGCAGGTATAGAGGATCTCGACCGCGTACTGCCCGGCCGTGTGCACGTCGATGTCCCAGACCAGCGCGTCGTCCAGTTGCGTCCAATGGACGAAATACGAGCAGTTGGGGGCGGGTGCGCTGCGCGTCACGCCGCCACGCGGCTGGCCGTCGCGCGCGGGGAGCCAGGTGCGCGGGAACTCGCGATAGCCGACCGGACAGGGACGCGGATCCAACGCGTCGCCGGGCAATCTCCGGTCGACTCCGTCCGCGGCCGACGCCGCGTCGCCGGCGGCAAACACCTCGGCCAACCAAGCGCGTCCGGCGGCTGACAAGCGATCGGCCAGTTCCGGCTGCAGCGCGGTGATCGGCGTCGTCTGGCCGGGGTCCGCCACCATGTCGTACAGCCGGCCCTGCCCGTCCAGGCGGTGCGTCTGCGTACGCACGCTGACCCTGCCGCCCCACGTGGAGAAGATCATCCGCGCTTCAACCGGCGCATCCGCGCCCCGCAGCAGGGGTGACAGATCCCGGCCGTCCAGCGGCTTGTCTCCGACCGGTGGGATGCCGGCCAATGCGGTGAGCGTGGGCAGCAGGTCGATGGTGCCGGCGATTTCGTGGACGGTGCGGCCGGCCGGGAGCTTTCCAGGCCAGCGCAGGAAGCAGATCGAGCGGACTCCCCCTTCGTCCACCGTCCCCTTGATGCCGCGCAGACCCCCGTTCCAGCGCCAGGTGTTGGGCCCGTTGTCCGAGGAGTAGTAGACGATCGTGTTCTCCGTGAGACCCAGCTCATCGAGTGCGCGCAGCACGCGCCCCACGTTGCGGTCCTGGTTCTCGAGCATGGCCAAGACGCACCGCGTTTCCGCCACATTCTCGCGCTCGGGGAGCGTGGCGCGCTGAGTGATCGGCTTGTCCTTGAAACGCCGCCAGTCCTCGTCGGGCACCGACCACGGAGTGTGAGGCGTGGTGAACGGGATGTAGCAGAAGAACGGGCGGTTCCGATTCCGCTGGATGAAGTCCAGCGCTTGATCCGTGCAGAGGTCCACGATGTAACCCTCGCCGCGGATGCTTCGGCCGTTGTGTTCCAACGGCGGATTGAAGTACTCGCCCCAGTGCCCCGACGTGTAGCCGTAGAATTCGTCGAACCCGCGGGCCATCGGATGGTAGGGCCACTGGCTGCCGTTGTGCCATTTGCCGAACAGCCCGGTCGCATATCCGGCTGCGTGGAACGCATCGGCGATCGTCTTCTCGTCCAGGTTCATCCGCTCCTGGCCGGCCGACACCCCATATACGCCCGTGCGCGGATAGTAGCGTCCCGTGAGCAGCTCCGCCCGCGTGGGCGCACACAAGGGACAGACGAAGAACCGGTCCAGCGTCACGCCGGCGGCGGCCAGCGAGTCGATGTTGGGTGTGGCCACCTGCGCGTTGCCGCTGGAGCTGTAGTCGCCCCAACCCGCGTCGTCGGCCAGCAGAACTACCACGTTCGGGCGTTCGTCCGCCCGCGCCCGCAACGGTCCAGGCCATACCGCGACGGCGGCGACCACCGCCGACAGGACCACCATGCGGGCCATCAGGAAATATCGAGTCGTCATCGAACGCTCCTCGCGGAAGTCGTAGTGGCTCACCCCGCCGTCGGCCCACCTGCACCGGGCCGGCCGGTGGCGTCGGGCGCGGGCTATCGTCCGTCCCGCACACCTCTCATTCGCCTCGCGTGTCCTTGCCAGGCAGTGGCCGGGCATCAGCGGGCTAAGCCGCTGATGACCTGATCAAAGAACTTCACGCATTCGGCCATCTCGGCCATGTTGTCTTCAAACTTGTCGGAGTATTCCAGATCGAATAGCGTCGGCGTGATCTTCAGCCGATGCAGCTCCCGGATCAGCTCGGCGAACTCGGCCTTGCCGGTGCCCCAGGGGACGTCGTGCCCGTCCGGCGACAGTTCGTTCAGGTCGTGGGCCTGGATCGTGATCAGCCGGTCGCCGAGCTTCCGGATCCCTTCGATCGGATCGATCCCGGACCGGATCCAGTATCCGGTGTCCGGGCAGGCGCCGATCCGCGCGCTCCGGCCCCGGCAGGCTTCGAGCACCCCCTCCGGCCGCCAATAGACGGGCGATTGGTCCGGGCCGTGATTGTGGATGGCGAGCTTGATGTCGTATTCGTCGCAGAAGCGCTCAATCACATCGAGCGCTTCCGGCGGCGGCTCGGAAATGAAGGTCTCGATCCCCATCTGGCGGCCGAACTCGAACACTGCGCGGCAGCCGGCCTCGTCGGCCGGAATTGTGGCGTAGTAGCAGACCGGCATCCGCACGCCGGCCGCGTCCATCTGGAGCCGGATCCGCTCGCGCTGTGCGTCGGTCAACGCGCAGTCGAAATCCTGCGGGATGTCCGCGCTCACTTTCTGGAAGCTCAACCCGCACACCGCGGACAAGCCCAGCTGGCGCGTCTTCTCAAGGCCCTCGAACAGCGTGTACCTGTGCAGGCCCCACATGGCCACGCCCAACTGCCAGCCCACGCGCTCGCGCGCGCGCACGGCGGGCGTCAACCGGTTGCTCGGCGTGGTCGGCCCGTCGAGATCGCCCATCACGAACTGGACGGCGCCGAGGTAGAACTCGAGCATCTTCGGGTCCATGAAGTCGGCCGGGCTGTGGCCGATCGTACAGTAGACGACGCGCCCGCGGCCGAAGTTGCGTGTCCAGGCCAGCGCATGGTCGCCGTCCGGCCGCATCCGGTGCGCCGCCTCGGGCAGATCGGTCTGGTCCGTATCGATACTCAACAGCACGCGCACCCGGTCGCGCGAGTAAGGGGCGCTGACGCGGAAGAACTCACTGACATGCTCGAAGCCCCGCCCGCCGAAGGGGCGGTTGAGCGGATGGTCGGGATCGTCCAGCTTGATGAAAACATGCTCGTTCGGCGCCAGATGCGCAGCCCCGCGCCCGCCCAGCATGTGTCCGAACTCGGGCCAGGTCTCCTGCGCGCCGTGCTCGAAATCCGTGAAGGCGACCGTCGCCCCGTGGATCCCCAGCAGCCCGCCGCCGGAGAGCACGAACTCCAGCAGGTTCTGTCGCAGAGCCGGGTCGGTGAACAAGTTGCCGACCGTGTTGTTCAAACACACCGCATCGAACTGACGGAGGTGCTCCCGCTGGAAGACCGACGGGTCGTCGGAGACCTCCGCCGTGAACGCGCCGGTCTTCTCGCCCATCCGGGTGAACGCATGGTTCGCGTATCCGATCGATCCGTGACCCGGGTATCCCACGTTCCCGTCGTAGATGAGCAGTCGGCGCGCCGTCCGGGGCGCGGCCGGCGCCTGGTCCGGCAGCGCCGCCTCCACGCGCTGCCTCCCTTCGTCCGTGATGACGCGGTACGGCTTCTGGGCCGATGCGGGGGACGCCGCAGTCGACATGCAGACGGCGGCCACGACGAGTAGTGAACCGGCTCTCATACATCACCTCCTTCCGACATCGGTCGGCTCGCCGCCACGCGAGCTGCCTGTGTGCTCGGGCATCTCGGACTGCGCCATTGCGACGTCAGACGCTCCACGGCTCCCGACTGGCCCGGGATCGCAGCATGTTCGCCTCGGCATCGCCGGGGAACTCCTCCCGCACGGGATCCCAGTCCAGTGCGCGGCCGGTCCACAGGGCAATGCAGCCCAGGTGGGACAGGATCGTGGAACACGCGCCGATCTCCACGTCGGCGCGCGGGCGGCGGCGCGTGTGGATGCAGTCGAGCCAGTCGCGATGGTTCTCGGCGACCGAGTGGATTTTGGACAACGGGCCGTCCCGCAAGTGCGGCGGGTAGCAGTTGAGCACGCCGAAGCGCGCCACATGCACCCAGCCGGCGTCGCCTACGAACAGGACGCCGAAGTCCACGATCGGCGTCTGCGGGTCCCAGCCGGGCGGGATCTCGTGAACCCCCGGTTGCAGGACGGTCGCACAGACAATGCGCGTGCCGTCGGCGTAGGTGAATGTGAGTGCCGATGCGCCGTCCACACCCGGCGGCACGATCCGGACCGGACCCTGCCCGTCCTTGCGTAACCCCTCGTGCGCCGAGTCCAGGTTGTGGACCAGGCCGGATGTCATGCCGCCGGCCCCGAAGGCGCGGTTGCAGGACCAGGGGACCACATGCCGCGGCCGGCCGGCGTGATGGTACGCATCGTTGTAGGGGTGCCACGGGCAGGGACCCAGCCACATCTCCCAATCCAGCCCGTCCGGCAGCGGCTGGGCCGGGAGGTTCCGGTAGGGGCTCACATCGCTGGCCGAGACGTAGGCCAGCTTCACTTCGCCGATCCGGCCCGCATGTACCATCTGCATGGCCTTGCGGTACTCGAGCGAGTTGCGCTGCTGCAAGCCCGTCTGGAAGACGCGCTGGTGCCGCCGCACGGACTCCACCATGGTGCGCGCCTGCCGGATCGTGAGCGAGATGGGCTTCTCGCAGTAGATGTCCTTGCCGGCCTGAGCCGCGAGCACGCTCATGGCCGGATGCCAGCGTTCGCCGGTGGCGATGATCACCGCATCGATGTCCGGCCGGCCCAGCAACTCGCGGAAATCGCGGTACGCCTGGAACCCGCGATACACGCCGCTCGCCTGCCGCGCGCCGTAGGCTTTCTGGAGTACGCGTGTGGAGTCGTCGCGGCGCCACGGATCCACATCGCATAACGCCAGCAGTTCCACGCCGGGATACTCGGCAAACGCGCCGAAGTGGCCCCTGCCCATCATCCCCACGCCGATCGAACCGACGGTGATGCGCTCGCTCGGCGCCGGGCGCCCATTCCGGCCCAGCACGGAACCGGGTACCACCAGCGGCGCGACCAGGGACCCGGTGACGGCGGCCGTCCGCCTGAGCCACTGGCGCCGCGTGTAACGGCGGTCGGCAATGCGTGTCATGTTCTCTGTGCCCTCCAGCGTCTTCTGCTACTGAGGTTGGCGCGATTCGAGGTCCTGCAGCGCCCGGCGGACCTGCTGCCGCAACACCGCATCGTCCGCGAGCGGACTGATCCTCTGGAGCGCGGCATGCGCTTCGTCCGGATGGGACTGGCTGAGCGCCTTGGCCAGCGCCAAGACCGCGGGGACCGCCGCCGCCTGCAACTCCGGTTGGTCCAGGTAGGTCAGCAGCCGCGCCAATGCTTCGGGCACACGGGCTGCCGCCATCCGCGAGACGATCAGCTGCCGGTCTTCGAGCCGGGTGGCCAGATCCATTGCGCCCGCGAGCATCTCGAACGTCTGCTGCGGCGGGCGGTCGCTGGGCAGCGCGACGACCCGCGCATAGGCTCGCAGCGCCCAGAGCCGATACGCCTCCACCGGGCTGTGCTGGGCGATGTCCAGCAGTTCGTCCGCCACGTCGGCGTCCGGCCAGTTGGCCAGGGCCCGATACCCTGCGTCGCGCAGGGCCTGGTCTGCACTGTGCATGGCCGCATGGACGGCCTGCAGCGCGTCCGCGCCGCCCAGACGCGCCAGCGTCGGCAGGAGCGCACACTGGGCCGCTGTGTCGGCTTTCTCCAACGCGGCTTGGAACAGCGCCGATCGCGCGGCCGCATCCGGCATCTGCTGGCAGCTCATCCACAACGCGCGACTCGCGGCCTCGCGCTCTTCGCCAGGCGGCGTCTTGACCAGCAGGTCCAGCAACGCATCGGCCTCGGACGCCGTGGCCATCGTCTCCAGCGCGACAAACGCCTCCCGCCGCACATCGGAGCGCGGGGATGTCGCGGCTCGGAGGAAGCCCGGCACGAACAACGCCGACCTGCGCGCCAGCGCACAGCGCACGGCGACCGGGCGCAGGTCCGATTCCTGATCCAGCAGCGCCGAGAGGGCCTCGTTCGTCCCGGCCGCCGACATGAGCCGGACCGCCTCGAACGCGGCGTCGCGGACCGACGGATCGTCGGCCGCGGCGGCCAGCTTCACCAGCGCCGGGATGTCCTCGGCCGCCGCCGAGCTGATCAGCGCAGTCAACGCGGCCGTTTGCACCGCCGCCTCCGGGTCGCCCAGGGCGTCCAGCGCCGCCCGCCGCACCGCCGGGTCGCCGCGGTCTTTCAGGCTCAAGAAGAAAGCGACCTTGCCCGCCGCGGGCAGGCCGGCGACCGAGGCGGCGATCGCGTCGAGCTGTTCCGGCGCGTGCAGCTGCATCAGACAGTCGGCGGCCACCGCGCGCCGCCACGGCTGGTCGGCTGCCAGCCCCTCGGCAATCAAGGCCAGGGACTCGCCCGGTTGAGCCGCGATCAGCCCGCGCAGCGCCGCCGCACGCACCGGTTCGGAGTCGGACGCCAGCAACGGCTGGCAGATCCTGATCGCCAGCGCATACTGCTGCTGTCGGCACAGCGACTCCGCCGCGTCCAGCTCGGCGTCGATCACGGCCGAACGCAGCGCCTCGGGTGCGCGCGGCGCGAACTCCAGCAACGCCTCCGCGGCCGGCGCCGTGCCGATCCGCCCCAACGCGACGACCGCTACTTCACACAAGTCGACAGATCCCGTGGCCAGCAGCGCGGCGATCGGCGCGACCGCGTCCCGGTCCGCCATCCGGCCCAGCGAGATCACCACGCCGAGCTGCTGAGGCCCGTCCGTCTTCCCCAACATGGCACGCAACTGGGCGGCTGCCGCGGGGCTGCCCAGGCCCTCCAGCGCGTACCGCGCCATGTGCGCGCACCGGGCGTGAGACAGCAACGATCCGAGCGCGGGGAGACAGGCATCTGACCCCACGATCGCCAGCTGTCGACAGGCATAATCCTTCGCCAGGTCCGTGGTGGCGCCCTCCAGGATGGCGATCAGCCGGGCCTCGAGGTCCGAACGGACCGCGGCGTCGCCGCGCGCCTGGATGACGGCCGACTCGATCGGCTGGAACTGCTGCAGGTCCTGCCCCAATTCCAGCCTGCCCAGCGCTTCAAATGAGGCGTCCAAAGCCGGATTGTCGTTTGAATCCGCCGACCAGGCGGCGTGCGCTGAAAGCGCAACGCACAAGCACAACGTCGAGACCGGTGCCAGGCGAGCAAGCATGATGCAAGTATCCGCGTGAAGGTGTGCAGTTGAGTCAGCCAGCGCGGAGCCGGTGTGCGGCCGGTTGCCCACGAACCTAACGGATCCACAACCACGCGTCAATGAAGCTGCGAGTGCGGCGAGAACCCCGGCACCCGCGGCCCGGCCATCGACCCCTGGCGGGTCTGACACGCCCTGTACAGCCTCGCGACCGCAGGCCTCGCACCGCGCGCACGGCCGGATCGGCCTGTGCCTGCGTGTTCGCGTCGCAAAGCGGTCCATGCACCGGGGCGTGGTGATAGATGTGTGCCGTGGACGGGAGTATCCACGCGTAGCGCGGGGCCGGTCTCGAACCCGGCCGCCGACGCCGGGCCCCGGCCGGGGATTGACATGCCGCCGTCCGAGCGATAGGATTGGACTGGTCCAATTCAGGCGGCAAGCGGCATTTTGGTGCGAAATGTCGAATTGGACTATGCCATTTCGCACTGTGGTGTGGGGAGACCGTATGTTCCCGCTCTTTGAGATCCAGCGTGACAGTGACGTTCCGGCATATCGCCAGATCATTGAGAAGATCGCCACTTTGGTGCGGTCGGGCCAGCTCAAGCCGGGCGACCAGGTGCCGCCGGAGCGGGAGCTGTCATCTCAGTTGGGCATTGCGCGGGGGACGATCACCAAGGCGTACGAGGAGCTGGCGCGCAGTGGGATCCTGGAGGTGACGCAGGGTCGGGGCAGTTTCGTGTCGGCGCGTCAGGACGTCATTCCGACCGGGCGGCGCGAGCGGGCGGTGGAGCTGATCCGCGGCCTGGTCCGTGAGCTGAGCGAGTTGCGGTTCACTTACCAGGAGATCCGCACGCTGGTGGAGCTGATCCTTCTGGACGTGGAGGAGCGGTTCGAGAACCTGAACATGGTGGTGGTGGACTGCAGTCCGGAGGCGTTGCGGCTGTTTAGTCGTCAGTTGGGTTTTGTATCGCGGACGGGCATTCGGACGCTGTTGCTGGACGAGGTCTCACGGGACCCGCAGCCGCAGGAGCGGCTGGTCGGCTTTGATCTGGTGCTGACGACGGCGACGCACTACGGCGAGGTGGTGACGTTAGCGCCGGAGTTGAAGGGCCGGGTGGTGCAGTTGGTGGTCTCACCCAGCCAGGAGACGATCATCAGTCTGGCGGGGATCAAGCCTCAGCAGTCGATCGGGGTGTTGTGTCAGAGCCCGCAATTCCGCGCGATCATCCAGCAGAAGCTGGCGTCGATGCTGATCACCAACCGCACGGCGGACCTGGAGTATCCCGGGCAATCCGACCGGTTGGCGGCGTTCGTGGCGGACCAGGACGTCCTGATCGTTCCGCCCGACTTCGCGACCATGCTCGACAGCAGCACGGCGCCGGTGATCGCGGAGTTCACGGAGAACGGCGGCAAGATCATTCCGTTCGACTATCAGATCGAGCGCGGGTCGCTGGTCCATCTGGAAGAGCGGATCCGGGGGTTGTTGGAGCGATGAAGACACCGGCGATCGTCTTGGGGGTGATCGGCAGCGACTGCCACTGTGTGGGCAACAAGATCCTGGACGCGTTTTTCAGCAGTCGCGGGTTCCGCGTGGTCAATCTGGGCGTGATGGTGAGCCAGGACGAGTTCATCGACGCGGCGATCGAGAGCGCGGCGGGGGCGATCCTGGTCTCGTCGCTCTACGGTCACGCGGAAATCGACTGCGCGGGGTTTCGCGAGCGGTGCGTGGAGCGCGGCTTGGACGACATCCTGTTGTACATCGGCGGGAACCTCGTGGTCGGCAAGATGCCGCGCGAGGCGATCGAGGCGAAGTTCAAGGCCGCGGGGTTCGATCGGGTCTTCATGCCGGGCGACGACCTGGAGGCCGCCGCCGCGTGTCTGCGGTCGGACCTGGCCCGGCGGTCGCGGCGGAGGCGGATTGCATGACGAAGGTGATCAGCGTCGACATCGGTTCGACCTGGACCAAGGGCGCCCTGTTCGATCTCGATCCGCGATCGCCCCGCGTGCTGCGGCGGGGTGTGGTGCCCACGACGACGCGCGACCTGGCCGATGGTTTCACGCGGCTGTTGGCTCAGCTGCTGGAGCGGCCCGACGCGACGCCGCGCGGGTCGCTCCCGGCGGACCTGCCCTGCTATTTCTCGTCCTCCGCCAAGGGCGGCCTGGCGATCGCCGCGGTGGGGATCGTGCCGGACCTGACCGTGCAGGCCGCCCGGCTGGCCGCCGCGTCGGCCGGCGCGCGGATCGTGTCGTGCCATGCGTACGAGCTGGGCGCCGAGCAGATTGCGGCGCTGGAGCGCGCCCGGCCGGACATCGTGCTCCTGTCGGGCGGCACGGACGGCGGGAACGAGCGCGTGAACCTGCACAACGCCCGGGCGCTGGCCGCGTCGCGCTTGGAGTCGGTCATCCTGTATGCGGGCAACGCGCTGGTGGCGGACCGTATCCGCGCTGCGCTGGCGGGCAAGCGGGTGCTGGTGACGGACAACTTGATGCCGGAGGTCGGCCGACTGCGGGTCGAACCGGCCCGGCAGCGCATCCAGGAGGTTTTCCTGCAGCAGATTGTCGCGGGCAAGGGGCTCGGCACGGTTGCCCAGCGGTGTGTGGGCGAGCCGCGCCCCACCCCCTTGGCCGTCTTCGACCTTCTGTCGGCGATGGACGCGCGGTCGGCGTGCTGGAATGACGCGCTGGTGATCGACCTGGGTGGCGCCACGACGGATGTCTACTCCGCGACCGACGCGTTCTGGGGCGAGCCCGGGTTCGTGCTCAAGGGCCTGTGCGAACCGCGGCTCAAGCGGACGGTGGAGGGCGATCTGGGGATGCGCGTCAACGCGCGCGCTGTGCTGGACACGGCCGAGTCGTACATCGCCGGCGAGCTGGCGGCGTGCGGGGTGTCGCGGGACCGGTTCGAGGCGTACGTGGACGCTGTGCGGCAAGTGCCGGACCATCTGCCGGTCGACGCGGTGGAGCGGCGTTGCGACGAGGTGTTGGCCGGCGCGTGCGTGTATCACGGCCTGCTGCGCCATGCGGGCCGCGTCGATGAGAGCTACGGGGTGGACGGCAGGATCTACATCCAGCGCGGCAAGGACCTGCGCCGCGTGACGACCTGGATCGCCACGGGCGGCTACCTGTCCGCAATGCGTTCGGCCGCATTCTACCGGCGCGTGCTGGAAGCGGCCCGCCGCGACACGGGCGGCACGAGCCTGTTGCCGCGGCTGGGAACCCTCTACACCGACGCCCGCCACCTGTTGCCGCTGGTTGGCAATCTGGCCCGCGCCTTTCCCGACGCGGCCGTCCAGCTGGCCGGTCACGAGCTGCAACGTTTGCTTGAACCGGAGGCTGCTACTCCATGACTGCACTGTCTGATCGCCACGATCCGACCGCGCCGGACCGGCCGGCGGGCCGGCAGATCCCACCGGACGAGTTCCTCCGCCAGCGCGAGGGCGTGCTGCGGGCCTGGCCGACCGGCGCCGGCGTGTGCCTTGAGGAAGCGATCCAGTACCAGCTGGCGATCCCACCGGCGAAGCGGTTTGCCGCGGTGATGCGCGACGCGATGGGGAAGCGCGCGATGCTGATCCAGCCGCGCGCGGGAGTCGCCTTGATCGACGAGCATGTGCGGCTCTTGAAGTACCTGGAGACGGAGGGCGAGGCGGACCTCCTGCCGACGACCATCGACGCGTACACGCGGCAGAACCGGTACGCCGAAGCGGACAAGGGGATCGAGAAGTCGATCGCGGCCGGCACCTCGCTGCTCAACGGCTTCCCCGCCGTCAATCACGGCGTCGACGGTTGCCGGCGCGTCACCGAGAGCGTCCACAAGCCGGTCCAGGTCCGGCACGGGACGCCCGACGCCCGCTTGCTGGCCGAGATCACGTTGGCGGGCGGGTTCACGAGCTTCGAGGGGGGCGGCATCTCCTACAATATCCCCTACGCCAAGAATGTGCCGCTCCGCAAGTCGCTGGCCGACTGGCAGTACGTGGACCGGCTGTGCGGCTGGTACGGCGAGCAGGGCGTGTCGGTCAACCGCGAGCCGTTCGGCCCACTCACCGGCACGCTGGTGCCGCCGTGCATCAGCCATGCGATCGGCATCCTCGAGGGGATCCTGGCGTTGGAACAGGGTGTCCGATCGCTGACGCTGGGTTACGGGCAGGGGGGCAGCGTGCCGCAGGACGTGGCGGCCCTGTTGACCTTGCGCAGTCTCGGCGCGCGGCACTTCCGCGCGGCCGGCTTCGCGGACGGCGATTACGAGCTGACGACCGTGTTCCACCAGTGGATGGGCGGGTTTCCGGAGGACGAGTCGCGTGCTTTTGCGGTCATCACCTGGGGGACCATGGTGGCCTGTCTGGGCGGCGCCGACAAGATCATCGTCAAGACGCCGCACGAGGCGATGGGCATCCCGAGCAAGGAGGCCAACGCCCAGGGCCTGCGCGCCACGCGGCAGATCACCAACATGATGGCGGACCAGGGCGGCCTGGCGACCGAGGCGGTGGCGCGGGAGGCGGCGATCATCGAGCGGGAAGTGGACTGCATCCTGGGCAAGGTCCGGGAGCTGGGCCGCGGCGAAATCGGCGAAGGCGCGGCGGCTGCGTTCGAAGCCGGCGTGCTCGACGTCCCCTTCGCGCCCTCGGTGCAATGCCGCGGCAAGTTGCTCCCGATGCGCGACAACGAGGGCTGTATCCGCATCTTCAATCCGGGCATGGTCCCGCTCGACGCCGACCTGCTCGCATGGCACCGCGAGCGGCTGCAGGAACGGGCGCGCGCCGAGCGGCGTCCCGTGTCCTTCCAGATGGTCACCGACGACATCTATGCCATCAGCAAAGGGCAGCTGGTGGGGAGGCCCCGATGAGAATCCAACAGGTCCTGTTCGCACCCGGCTCGTCGGCGTTTTTCTACGACGACCAGTCGGCCATCACGCGGGGCGCGCGTCACGACGGGTTCGTCTATGCCGCGTCGCCGGTGACCCCCGGTTTCACGGGCGTGCGGATGGCCGGCGAATCGATCTCCGTGCTGCTGGTGCTCGAAGACGGCCAGGTGGCTGTCGGGGATTGCGTGGCGGTCCAGTATTCGGGCGCCGGCGGGCGCGACGGCGTGTTCCTGGCGCAGGCCTACCTGCCGGTGCTGGAGCAACAGATCCGCCCGCGGCTCGCCGGGCGCGAGCTGGGCCCGCTGCGGCCGCTGGCGGACGAGATCTGCGGGCTGCGGGTGGACGGGCGCCTGCTGCACACGGCGATCCGTTCGGGCGTCACCCAGGCGCTGCTCGACGCGCGGGCCAAGGCCTGCCACCTGCTCCGCAGCGAGGTGATCTGCCAGGAGTACGGCTTGCCGGTCCGGGCGGACCCGATCCCGATCTTCGGGCAGTCCGGCGACAACCGGTACGAGCAGGTCGACAAGATGATCCTCAAGCAAGTGGACGTCCTGCCGCACGGGCTGATCAACAACGTGGAGGAGAAGCTGGGCCGGGACGGCGGGAAGCTCCGGGAGTATCTCCGCTGGCTGGTCGCGCGCATTGCGCGGCTCAAGCCGCGCGACGACTACTGCCCGGTGCTGCATCTGGACGTCTATGGCACCGTGGGGCAGATCTTCGACAACCAGCCGCGGCGCGTGGCGGACTACCTGGCCCGTCTGGAAGCGGACGCCGGGCCGCACGCCTTGTATGTGGAAGGCCCGGTGGACATGGGCGGCCGGTCTGCGCAGATCGAGACGCTCCGCGAGATCCGGGAGTGTCTCGAGCGGTCGGGGTCCGCCGTGCGCACTGTGGCGGACGAATGGTGCAACACGTACGAGGACGTGGTGGCGTTCACCGACGCGGCGGCCTGCCACATGGTGCAGATCAAGACGCCCGACCTGGGCGGCGTTCAAGAGATCGTCCAGAGCGTGCTGTACTGCCGGGCGCACGGTATGGAGGCCTACCAGGGCGGCACGTGTAACGAGACCGACCTGTCGGCCCGGTGCTGTGTGCACCTGGCGATGGCGACGCGCCCGGCCCGGATGCTGGCCAAGCCGGGCATGGGGTTCGACGAGGGTTTCATGATTGTCAGGAACGAGATGCAGCGGATCGGCGCCGTCCTGGCGTACCGCGCGGGAGGACCCCATGGCGCTGCCTGAGCTGCGCGTGCTGTCACCGACCGGGATCCTGGGCTACGGCTTCCCGGCCGATTCGTTCCGCCGGGGCGTGGCGCGGCGTCCGCACCTGATTGCGTGCGACGCCGGCTCGACCGACCCGGGCCCGTATTATCTGGGCAGCGGCCGGTCGTTCACGGACCGTGCGCTGGTGAAACGCGACTTGCAGTTCATCCTGGTGGAGGGTTTGCGGATCGGCGCGCAGATCGTCGTCGGCTCGGCCGGCGGCGCCGGCGCGGCGCCGCACCTGGCATGGTGCCGGGCGATTGTCGAGGAGATCGCGCGTGAGGAGTCGCTGTCGTTCCGTCTGGGAGTCATCCACTCGGACGTGGACAAGCAGCGGCTCAAGCAGGCCTGGCGGGCGGGACGGACACGGCCCTTGGCCTTCGTGCCGGAGTTGACCGAGGAGGCGATCGACGCCTCCACGCACCTGGTGGCCCAGATCGGCCACGAACCGATCGTGCGCGCGATCGAGGCGGGCTGTCAGGTCGTGCTGGTCGGCCGCTGCTACGACCCTGCCAACTTCGCGGCGCTGCCGATCCTGCGCGGATACGACGAGGCGTTGGCGCTGCACATGGGCAAGATCCTGGAGTGCGGCGCGATCGCCGCCACGCCCGGCAGCGGCGCGGATTGCGTGCTGGGCACGCTGATGGCCGACGCCTTCGTCCTGGAGGCGCTCAATCCACAACGCCGATTCACCCGCGAGTCGACGGCCGCGCACTCGCTGTACGAGAAGTCGGACCCCTACCACCTGCCGGGGCCGGGCGGCGTGATCCACCTGGACCGCTGCCGCTTCACGGAGCTGGACGGCGGCCGGGTGGAGGTGCGCGGGAGCCGGCACGAGCGGACGGCGCCGTACTGGGTCAAGGTGGAGGGTGCGCGGCGGACCGGCTGCCGCGCGATCAGCATTGCGGGCGTGCGCGACCCGACCTTCATCGCCCACTGCGAGGAGATCCTGCGGGCGGTGCGGGGCCAGGTGGCCGAGATGACGGCGGGACAGCGTCCCGGCGCGCTGTACTTCCACGTCTACGGACGCGATGGCGTGATGGGCCCGGCCGAGCCCGTGCGGCGGACGGCTTCGCACGAGCTGGGCATCGTGATCGAAGCCGTGGCCGCCACGCAACCGGAGGCGGACAGTCTGGTCAGCCTCACCCGGTCCACGCTGCTCCACTACGGGTACCCGGGCCGGGTCTCCACCGCCGGGAATCTGGCGTTTCCCTTCTCGCCGTCGGATCTGGCGGCGGGAGATGTCTACGAGTTCTCCGTCTACCATCTCATGCAGCAGGAATCGCCGGACGACTATCCATGCCAGATCCAGGTCTTCAGCGATGGGAGAGTCGTGTCATGAGTGTCCGCCTCACGGACGCCGCGCGGGTCATCCGCTCGAAGAACTCCGGGCCGTTCGAATTGACCCTGGACATCCTGTTCCGGGACCGGCGCTGTTTCGATCTTGCGCGCCGCTGTGGGACCATCGACCGCCCGCTGATCGCGCGCCTGTACAACGTGCCGGTCGACGACGTCTCGAACGTGGTCTACTTCGAGCCGTCTTATGCCCTGAAGATCACGCTGCGCCGCCGCGTCGTCTCCGGCGCGCCGGGCGACAGTGACATCTATGGCGCTCAACAGCACGCGCCGTTGTTGGACATCGAATTCCCCGACTGAACGTTGGCCGAGGCATGCACCGATGGACGATCAGGCCCCCCAGCTCGACCCGGTATCCCGCTCGAACAAGGTCGTGCACTACTACGAGACGCTGATCTTCGCCGCCTATTATGCGCCGCGCGGGCGGCAGCGGCTGTACATGGTCGCCAGCGAACTGGCCCAGCGCTACCTCTACCCGACCGATCTGATCGTCGGCATCATCGGCGCGGAAGGCTCCGGGAAGTCGACCTTGATCAAGGGCCTGTTCCCCGGCCTGGAGTTGACCAACGACGACGACGGGGTCAACCTGCAGCCCGCGCCGCTGTTCAACTTCGTGCCGGGCGACTTCTTCGCGCCGCACACCTTCCACATCGACATCCGCTATGAACTGGCCTTCCGGCAGCGGTACACGATCGTGGAGGCCATCACGAACGCCGTGTCGAACGGCCGGCGGGTGGTGATTGAGCACTTCGACTTGATCTACGACGCGCTGGGCTACAATGCCCAGATCATCTTCGGCATCGGCGAGGAGATCATGGTGGCCCGGCCCAGCGTGTTCGGGCCGTTCCCGGCCGCGATCAAGGCGGTGGCCCAGAAGACCATCCAGTACCGCCGCATGGCGCACTCGGCCGAGGATATCACCGGTTTCGTGCTGCAACGCGATTACAACGTCCGCATGCCCGTCCACCACTCGGACGTCAAGCACGGGTTCGTCATCAATTTCCCCGTCAAGCCGGACATCGACCTCGCGGAACTCGAAGCCAAAGTGCACGACATCATCCGGCAGGACCTGCCCATCACGGTGGCCGGCAACAACGGCATCGCCATGGGCGACCACACGCTGCCCTGTACCGGCCAGCGGATTCACGTACGGCGCACCGGCGAGATCCAGAATTTCCGACTCGTGCGCCGGTTCAGCTACCACCCGATCTTCCAGGAGTACATGCTCATCGGCATCGTCGGCCCGCGCGAACCGGTGGGTTACGAAGAGATCGTCCATGTCGTGGACGGCTGATTGCGCGGATGGGAAGGACCGGGCCGGGCGCGCGCGCCGTGCATCCCCGTCAGCTCGTCCGCTTCTTTCGGATGCGGGTGGTGAACCAGCGGATCACGTAGTAGAAGATGGGCGTGAAGAAGATGCCGAAGACCGTCACGCCGACCATGCCGCTGAACACGGCGACGCCGAGCGTGTAACGCATTTCGGCCCCTGCGCCCGTGGCCAGCACGAGCGGCACCACGCCCAGGATGAAGGCCAGGGAGGTCATCAGGATCGGCCGCAGCCGCAGCCGGCAGGCTTCCACGACCGCCTCGAAACGCGGCCTGCCGGCGTCCTCCAGCTGCTTGGCGAACTCGACGATCAGGATCGCGTTCTTGGCCGCCAGGCCGATCAGCACGAGCAGGCCGATCTGGACGAAGATGTTCACGTCGAGCCGGGCCAGGAAGACGCCGATCAGCGCGGCCAGCAGGCACATCGGCACGATCAGGATGATGGACAGGGGCAGCGACCAGCTCTCGTACTGGAACGAGAGCACGAGGAACACCAGCAGCACGCCCAACGGGAACGCCAGCTTGGTGATAGGGTCCTGGGACGCGGTCAGCTGCTGGAGCGCCAGCTCCGTCCACACGAAGTCCATCGTATCGGGGAGTTCGGCGTGGCCGATGGCCTCCATCATGGCGATCGCGTCGCCCGAACTCACGCCCGGCGCCGCTATGCCGTTGAGTTCCGCGGACGGGAACTGCAGGTAGCGGTTGACGATCGACGGGCCGCTCGTGTGGACGACCTTGACGAGCGTTTGCAACGGCACGATGTGGCCCGCCCCGTTACGGACCTCCAGGTTGCCGATATCCTCGACCCGGGCCCGGTACTTCGGATCGGCCTGGATGTTCACCTGCCAGCTGCGATTCTGGAAGGAGAAGTCGTTGACGTAGGCCGAGCCGAGGTAGGCCTGCAGGGCGGCATGGATTTCGTCGAGCGAGACGTTCTGCGACTTGGCCTTCTCGCGGTCGATCTCCACATACAGCTGGGGCTGGGCCACGCTGAATGTGGAGAACGCGCCGACGAGCCCCGGCGCGGTCCGCGTCTGCTCGGCGAAATGCTGCACGGCGCCCTGCAGCGCCCGCAGGCCGGCGCCGCGCACGTCGCGCACCTGCAGTTTGAACCCGCCCGTGCTCCCCAGCCCTTCGACCGGCGGCGCGCCGAACACGGCGAGCTGCGCTTGCCGATAATCCTCGAACAACGCGCGCAGCCGGGCCATGATTGCCCGCGCGCTCTGCTGGGGCTGCCCTCCACGCGCCTCGAACGGGTCCAGGATCACGAACAGGCCGCCCACGTTCGAGATGCTCGAGCCGAGGACGGGCGAGTACCCGGCCAGGTCGATCGTGTGCGCGACGCCGTCCACTTTCCGGACCGCCGCGCTGAGGTCCCTGATCAACTGGTCGGTGCGCGCCAGGCTGGACCCTTCGGGCAGCTGTGCATTGACGACCAGGTAGCCCTTGTCCTGCTCGGGTATGAACCCGGTCGGGGCTCGGCGGAACCCGGCGAAGGTCAGGAACATGAGCCCGCCGTAGACGATCAGCCCGATCACGCAGGTCCGCAGCAGCACGCCGACGGCCGCGCAATAGCCCCGCGTGGCGGCGTCAAATGCCCGATTGAAGCCGGCGAAGAACGCGCCGAACAGGAAGTTGACGGGCCGGCCGGCGAACCAGCCGACCCCAAGCCCGGCCGCGAACAGCGTGACGCGCAGCCAGAGCGGCGCGGCGCCAGCGCCGCCCTCCACCGCCGCATGGTGCGCCATCCCCAGCCACTGCGCGGCGACGCCCGCCAGGAAGAGGTACGCGATCAGCCCGCCGATCACGGCGATGCCCAGCCGCGGCAGCGCCTCGCGAGAGGCCTGGTCCCGCGCCCCCTGCGCGTGCGGCTTGAGCAACAGCGCGGCGAGCGCCGGGCTGAGGGTGAGCGAATTGAACGCGGAGATGACGGTGGATGCCGCGATCGTCAACGCGAACTGCCGGTAGAACTGGCCGCTGATGCCCGCCATCGCCGCCGTCGGGACGAACACGGCGCAGAGCACAAGGGCGATGGCGATCACCGGCCCGGTCACTTCATCCATGGCCCGGCGGCTCGCCTCGCGCGGCGACAGCCCGGTCGCCATCAACCGCTCGACGTTCTCCACCACCACGATCGCGTCGTCCACCACGATGCCGATCGCCAGCACCAGCCCGAACAGCGAGAGGTTGTTGAGCGAGAAGCCGAACAGCCACATGCAGGCCAGCGTGCCGATGAGCGAGACGGGCACGGCGACCATCGGGATGATCGTGGCCCGCCAGTTCTGCAGGAACAGGAGCACGACGAGGAACACGAGGACGAACGCCTCGATCAGCGTGTGGTAAACGCTCGTGATCGACTCGGCGACGAACATCGTCGTGTCATATTCGATCCGGTATTCGATCCCGGTCGGGAACTTCGCCTGGAGTTCCGTCATTTTCTGGCGGACGAGCCGGGCCGTATCGAGTGCGTTGGACGCCGGCAACTGGAACACGGCCAGCGTGACAGCCGGCTGGCCGTCCAGGTAGCTGTTCACATCGTAGCTCCTGGCCCCCAGCTCGACCCCCTTGTCCGTCGCATGCCCTTCCGCGTCGTACTGAGCCCGGCGCGCGACGTCGCGCAGGCGGACGATCTGGCCCCGCTTGCCGCGCTTGACGATGATCTCCTCGAACTGCTCCTCGCTGGTCAAACGGCCCTGCACGGTGATCGGCAGCTGGAAGGGCACCTGGGCCTCCGGCCACAGCGGCGGCTGGCCGATGCGCCCGGCGGCGACCTGGACATTCTGTTCCCGGATCGCCCGGATCACGTCGGTGACGGTCATCCCCAGGGAAGCCAGTTTGTTCGGATCGAGCCAGACCCGCATGCTGTAGTCGCGGGGGCCGAGGAACGCCACGTCGCCGACGCCCCGGAGTCGCGCGAGTTCGTCCTTGACGTTGAGGAACGCGTAGTTGCTCAGCTCCAGCTGCGTGACGCTCGGGTCGGTGGCGATCAGATTGACGCACACCAGGATGCTGGGCGATTTCTTCTTCGTGATGACGCCGATCCGCTTGACTTCCTCGGGCAGCTTCGCTTCCGCCACCGACACCCGGTTCTTCACCATCACCTGGGCCATGTCGATGTCCGTCCCCAGCTCGAACGTGACGTCCAGGCTCATCTGGCCGTCGTTCGTGCACTTGGACGACATGTACAACATCCCCTCCACGCCGTTGACCTCCGCCTCGATCGGCGTGGCCACCGTCTCGGCCACCGTCACGGCGTTCGCCCCAGGGTATGCGGCGGTTACCGAGACGGTTGGCGGCGTCACTTCCGGATACTGGGCGATCGGCAGCTTCAGCACGGCCACCGCGCCGAACACGACGATGATGATCGACAGCACGGAGGCGGCAATGGGACGGTCGATGAAGAAGCGGGATATCATGCTGGATCCTCTTCTCAGGGGTGCGGCGCGCCAGTCTCGGCCGGTCGATCCGCCTGGGCTCCGACGACCGGCGACTCCGTCACGGCGGACGGCCTCACGGGATCCACCGGGTAGTTGACCCGGGCGCGCTGCAATCCCTGCACGATGATCCAATCGTCGGGTGTCAGAGCCGGCGCGTTCGGCGCCTTCGTGATGACGCGCATGCCGTCATCCAGCAGCTTGCCCAGCGACACGTCGCGCCGCGAGACGACGTTCTGGTCGTCCACGACGAGCACATACCGCCGCTTCTGGTCGCTCAGGACCGCCGTGTCCGGCACCACCACGGCCAGGTAGGGTGCGGTCACGGGCAGGCGCACGCGCACACGCGATCCCGAAACGAACAGGCCGTTCCTGTTCTCCGCCACGCCGCGCACCTGGATGGTGCCCGTATCCGGATCGACTCGGTTGTCCGCGAAATCGATGAGCCCTTCCTGGGGAAACCCCTCGTCCGAGTCCAGCGCGAAGCGGAAGGGCTGCCGCTGGTCGCGCAGCCGCGGAGGCGGCTGGTCCCCCGCCGCCCGTTGGCGCCCCTTGATATAGCGCTGCAAGGACCGCTCGTCGACCGAGAAATACACGTACATCGGATTGGTGGCCACGATGGTCGTCAACAGCGGATCGCTCCCGCCCGCGTTGACCAGGTTCCCCTCGGTGAGTTGCGCGCGGCTGATCTGGCCGGCAATGGGCGCTTTGATTTGGGCGTACTCCAGCTCCAGCTGGCACTGCCTGACTTCCTCTCTCTTGGCGGCGACCTGGGCCTCGTACGACTCCGCATCCGCCTGGGCCTTCTCCAGCTCCTGCTTGCTCACCGCGCCCGACTTGATCAGCTCCAGGTACCGCGCGACATCCCGCTCGGCCGCCACCTGTTGGGCTTCCAAGGCCCGGACCTGGGCGGTCGCCTGATCGACCTGCACCTGGAACGGCCGCGGATCCAGGTCGAACAGGGGCTGGTCCTTTTCCACCAGGTCACCGTCCTGGAAGTGGATCTTCTGGATATGCCCGCGGACGCGCGACCGCACCTCCACGACCGCGGAGGACTCCAACCATCCGTTGTACTCGTCCTCATCGACCAGCTCGCGCTGGCTGGGGCGGGCGACGTCCACTTTCGGCGGCGCCGGCGCCGTGGCCGCCAGCGGCGGCCGGCCGCAGCCGGTCAGCGCTGCGCCCAGCATCGTGAGGGCGAGCCATCGCAACAGCGTGCAATTGCCTGGCGTGTACATGAAATCTCCCTCGAAAGAGAACCACGGACCCGTGCAGGTATTCCGGCTGGAAGACGCCCAGTCTAGGCCCGGGAGCCGTTTCCCGCCAGACCCTCGCCGGGGCTTCGCAGGGTCGGCTCCGCTCAGGTCGCCTCCCGCTTGGCGCCCGGAGGCGCATCCTGGATGCGGCACGCTGGGCCGCACCTCTGGATGCCGTGGTTCCGCTACAATGGGCTGTATCCGGGATTGGCGCGAGTTCTTCGCTGGTCCACGGAGGAGTGGCCGACCGATGCGCATCATCCACAAGCTGTTGCTGGCGACCGTGCTTCCCGCGCTGTTGATCTGGACTGTGGGGATCTATGCGACGCGTGTGAGCCAGCGCAGCTTGCGGGAGTCGATCGAAGCCACAGCCCTGGCTCGTGCCCGAGCCGTGATCGACGAGATCGATCGGATCGTGCAGATCCGGATGGGGGAATGGGAGGCCTACGCACGCTGTGACCTGGTCCAAACGACGCTGGCCGCGTCCAATCAGGCGTTTGCCGCGAGCCCCGATCCGATCTCGATGATGGACGAGCGGGACGCGCAGTGGCAGGCGGCGCCGCTCGACGCGCCGACGGAGTTGATGCGGTCGCTGACGGAGAACCCGTTGGCCCACGACCTGCGCGCCTGGGTGGATAAGCTGGGCGAGCGGGCCGGCTACCCCGTGTTTGGCGAGGTGTTCTTGACGAACCGGTACGGCGCCAATGCGGCCCAGACGGGCCGGACGTCGGATTATCGCCAGGATGACGAGGAGTGGTGGCAACGCGCCGAGCAGGACGGCGTGTATGTGAGCGACGTCAGCTTCGACGACAGCTCCGACCTGCACTCGGTCGACATCTGCCTTCGCGTGGAAGAGGAGGATGGTGACACGTTGGGGGTCCTGAAGGCCGTGATGAACATCCAGGAGGTCATCCGCGTGATCGATGATCGGTCGCTGGCGTACCACGGCGAAGACCGCCTCGTGTTGTTCACGCGGGACGGCCACATCATCCGGGAGGGCAATCAGGCGACGGAAGCGTCGCTGGCAGACGGGTTGTTCTACTTCGTCGGCGTGCCGCCGCTCGACGCGGACTTCCCGCAGCGGGTCGCGTATCGCGTCGACCCGCAGACGGGCGAACAGCGGATCGGGGCCTTCGCGCTTTCGCAAGGTTACGGGAACTTCGACGGGCTCGGCTGGATCGTGCTCGACGAGCGGCAGGCATCGCAGGTGTTCGCGCCGGTGGACCAGTTGCGGCATCGGATCATCTGGCTGTCGTTCCTGGCGACGATCCTGGCCGTATCGATCGGGGGGCTGATCGCCTTGTCGCTGTCGCAGCGGGTGGGGCGGCTGGCGGACGCGACGGACGCGATCGGCCGCGGAGAATTCGACACGACCGTGAAGGTCCGCGGCCGCGACGAGATCGCGCGCTTGGCGGACCGCTTCAACCGCATGAGCGCGGAGCTGAAGCGCGTCAACCAGGACCTGATCGAGGCGCGGGACGAGGCCGACAAGGCGAACCGGGCGAAGAGCTCGTTCCTGGCGAACATGAGCCACGAGATCCGCACGCCGATGAACGGCATTATCGGCATGAGCGAACTGCTGGCGCTTTCCCCGTTGACGGCCGAGCAACGGGACTACCTGAACCTGATCCAGCAGTCCGCGGACGCGCTCCTGCACCTGCTGAACGACATCCTCGACTTCTCCAAGATCGAAGCCGGCAAGCTGGAGCTGGAGCAGATCGCGTTCAACCTGCGCGACTGTGTCGGCCAGACCGGCCAGGCCTTATCCATCCGCGCGGCGGAGAAGAACCTGGAGATGGCCTGCCGGATCGCGCCGGAGGTGCCCGAGATTCTGCTGGGCGACCCTGGCCGGCTGCGGCAGATCATCGTGAACCTGGTCGGGAACGCGATCAAATTCACGGAGCAGGGCGAGATCGTGTTAGACGTGAGCCAGGTGTCGCGCGTGGGAGATCGCCTGCGGCTGCACTTCTCGCTCCGAGACACGGGGATCGGCATCCCGGCCGACAAGCAGGCCAGGGTCTTCGAGGCCTTCGGGCAGGCCGACGCGTCGACCACGCGCCAGTTCGGCGGCACCGGGCTGGGACTCACGATCTCGTCGCAGCTGGTCCAGTTGATGCACGGCGAGATCTGGCTCGAAAGCGAAGTCGGTCGGGGAACGACGTTCCATTTCACCGCCGAGTTCCAGGTGGCGGAGGGAGCGGCCGCCCGGGAGTCCGCCGAGCTGTCATCGCTCAGCGGGATGCGGGCGTTGATCGTGGACGACAACCAGACGAACCGCCGCATCTTCGACGAGATCCTGAGGTACTGGCAGATGCAGACCGTCTGCGCGGACACGCCGTTGGGCGGCCTGGCGGCGCTCTCCGAAGCAACGGCCGACGGCGCACCCTTCGACGTGGTGCTCCTCGACTACATGATGCCCGGGCTCGACGGCTTCGAGTTCGCCGAGCGCGTGCGGGCCGATGCGCGGCTGCGCGCCACGGAGATCATCATGGTCTCGTCCGCGACGCAGCTGGGCCACGTCGAGCGCTGCCGTCAGCTGGGCATCGCCCGGTATCTCACCAAGCCGGTGCTCCAGTCGGAGTTGCTCAATTCGTTGCTGAGCCTGACGTCCGCGGAACCCGCGCGGGTCGCCGCCGTCACCCCGGCGCCGGCCGACGCGGCCCGCCCGCCCGCTCGGCAACTCAAGATCCTGTTGGCCGAGGATGGGCTCGTCAATCAGCGGGTGGCGGTGGGGCTCTTGCGCATGCGCGGCCACGAAGTGACTGTCGCGGAGGACGGCCGGCAGGCCGTGGCAGCCTGGGAGAGCGGCGCGTTCGATCTGATCCTGATGGACCTGCAGATGCCCGAAATGGACGGGTTCGAGGCGACCGCCGCGATCCGCGAGAAGGAGAAACGCTCCGGCCGGCACATCCCGATCGTCGCCATGACGGCCAGCGCCATGAAAGGGGACCGGGAGCGGTGCCTCGCAGCCGGCATGGACGGCTACGTCGCCAAGCCGATCGAACGCGACCAGCTCTACGCCGCCATCGACCGGCTCATCGGGCCGACCGCGGCCGCCGAACGGACGACGGGCGAGGCGGGAGGCTGAGCGCCGGCCGGATCTTGACGGCCGCGCAGGACCATCGCCTGTCCGCGGTCGGCGCGCGGGCGGACCGGCGACGGCAATTGAGCCTGCGCGGATGTCACTTCCAGTGCGTCCGGACGAAGTCCTCGGTTTCCGGCAGGCCGCCCTGCAGGACCAGGTAGCCGTTGTGCGGCTCGCGGGGCGTGATCTCGTGGTTGATCACCTTCCGCATCAGGCGTGTCACTTCCGCATGGTCGTGCGTATGGCCGAGCACCCAGCCGAGCTTCATCAGCGCCGTCTCGGGCAGCATGTTATCCAGCGGCACGACGCCGATGTCCAGCAGGTCGCGGCCCGTGTCGTACACGTACATCTGGGCGAATCCCCACAGCGTCTGCACGGTCATCACGACATGCACGCCCTGCCCGATGGCGCGCTCGAGCGCCGGGAAGATCGGCCGGTTCACATGCCCCAACCCCGTGCCGGCAATGACGATCCCCCGGTATCCGGCTCCGACCAGCGCATCGATCAGGTCGGGCTTCATGCCGGGATAGTAGTACAGGATCGTGACGCGGTCGTCGTATGCGGCGTCAATCCGGACTTGCCGCGTGCGGTCGCGCGGCAGGTAGTCATCGGTCAGCAGGTCGAGCGCCTCGATGGACACGCGGCACAGCGGGATATCGCCGATGGTGCGGAACGTGCTGCGATAGGACGAGTGCATTTTGCGGCAGCGCGTGCCGCGGTGCAGCAGCCCGTACTGGTCGGAGGTCGGCCCGAACATGCAGATCTGGACCTCCGCGATGGGGCTGTGTCCGGCCGTCTTGACGGCGTGGATCAGGTTCAATGCCGCATCGCTCGACGGCCGGTCGCTGCTGCGCTGGCTGCCGACCAGCACGATGGGCACCGGGCTGTCCTGCACCATGAAGCTGAGGATGGCCGCCGTGTGGCCCATCGTATCGGTGCCGTGACCGATCACGATGCCGTCGGCGCCTCGGCGGATCTCCTCGCCCACGGCCTCGGCCAGCGCGGCGTAGTGCGGCCAGGCCATGTTCTCGGAGAAGACGCCGAAGATCTTCCGAGTGGTCATGTTGGCGATCTGCGCCAGCTCGGGCACGGCCCCGTAGAGCTCGCCGGGGGTGAAGGCCGGGATCACGGCGCCGGTGCGATAGTCCAACCGCGAGGCGATCGTGCCTCCCGTGCCCAGCAATGTGACGCTGGGCAGCTCGTTCGTTTTCGGGAACACCTTCTCCGGGATCCGATAGACGGCTTCCTTATGACCCAGCTGTTGGACGGCCGCGATGCGATCGACGTGGATGCCGACGTTGTACCCGGTCTTCTGTTTGAGCACGATGTGCAGGTCGTCCGCATGCTCGCTGCGAGGCAGGATCACCCCCTCGAACACGCTCCCCGCGTCGTTGACCACCCGCACGTCGCTCCACACGCGCACTCCCCACGCCACGAGCCGCTCGCGCGCCAGGCCGCGATAGCCCTTCAGCGCATCCGGCTGATCGTTCATACCTGCTGCTCCAAGAGGTCCTGCAGTGCCCGGGCCACATCCCGCGCCGGGACGCGCCCCCGCAGCGTCTTCATCGCCACGCCCATCAGGAACCGGTGCCGCTGCCGCCACGTCCCGTCAGGGTGGTCCGGCAGCCGGGCGGCGACCAACTGCCGCAGGTCGTCCCGCCACAGCTCGGGGGCGCGCCCGAACCCCTGCTGCTCCACGAGCTCCGCCACGGGGCGCGCGCGGTGGCGGGCCATGTCCGCCACCAGCGGCAGGATCACGTCCCCCAGCACCGGGCGTGCGCCGATCGCCCGGAACAGCTCGCACCACCGCGCGTCGCTGATCCGCTCGACCGCCGCGCGCCGGCGGCGGAGCCCCTTGAGCTGCTGGCCGAAGAAGAAACAGGCATGCCGGATGTCCGCCCCGGCGTCCCGCACCACCAGATCCACCAGCCGCGCGCCGCCGCGTCGGATCAGGTAATGGATGATCGGGACCGGCACGCCGGCCTGCCGGTAACGCGCCTCGCGCGACCACGGCGGTTCGGGCAGCCCGGCGGCCAGCCGCGCCACATGGGACCGCTCGATCCGCTGCGGCGGACTGTCCGTGTCCGGATACATGCGATCGGGCCCGGGCAGGATCCGTTCGAAGAACGTCGTGCCGTCGGCAAACGGCTGACGCGTTTCGGGCGGGACGCCGACCGTCGCATCCGCATAGCGCTGCCGGATCTCCTCGGCCGCACAGATGGTGTCGCGCTCGACGCCCCATACCACCAGGACGATGTCGTCGACCAGGCAGCCGGTCTTCTCCTTCAATCGCCGCAGCTCCTGCGTGGCGCCCGCGTAGTCCGGCCACTTCTCGCTGTGCAGCAGGATCGGCTGCTGGTCCAGGCACGCAATGACTTGGACGCGTCCGACCAGTTCGTGAGCGAAGCTCAGATCCGGCTGGGTCGGCCACGACAAGGTGCCGGCCAGCCCGGGGAGTCGCACGGCGCGCACGCAGAACGGCCCGTCCAACATCTCGAACCCCACGCGATAGCCGTGCTCCTGCTTGTACGCGGCGAACGCCTCGCGACGCAAGTACGCCAGCGGCGATGCGGCGAACAGGTCGGTCACGTCCGTGTGCTGGCACTGGATCGAGGCGGGAGTCGTGAACCCGCGCCGATGCAACTCGTCCCGCAGCCGCAACAGGTTCACCTGCCGCACCGCCTCGCCATGGACCAGTCCCGGCGCCCAGCTGGCCTGGGGCACCCCCTTGATCTCCACCCGGCTCCCGCCACGCACCGACACGTTCACGTCCTGCCGGCTGGCGCCGATCCCCACGCGCACGTGCCCGGTGCTGCGGCAGACCCGCCCGATCAGCAGAATCGCCTCCGCGACCTCTTCCGGCGTGCGCAGGTCCGGCTCGGTCACCGTCTCGATCAGCGGCATGCCCAGCCGATCGGTGCGCCAGACAATCAGGTGCCCGCGGTCGGACACTTCCCGGCAACTGTCCTCCTCGACACTCACCTGCGTGATGCGGATCTGTCGCCCGCGAAACGGCAGTTGCCCGTTCACGCCGACGATGGCCGTGCGCTGGAACCCGGTGGGGATCGAGCCGTCCAGGTACTGTTTGCGCGCGATGTGCACTTCGTCCACGATGTCGCAGCCGAGCATCAGGCATTGTTCGATGGCGATGTCCAGCGCGTGGGTGTTCATGAGGAACGGCGGTGTATCGTCCATCTCGTAGGTGCACACGTTGCTGCGATGCAGCAGGTAGACGATGTTCTTCTTCGTCTTGAACTCCATCAGTGCCGTGCCGTCGTACTCGCCCAGCTCGGAGAGCGTCGGCCGCATGTGGCGCAGGACCGTCCCGTCATGTTCGCGCGTGTACAGGCCGGCCGGGCAGCGGCAGAAGAGCTTGCGCTGGGTGAGCAGTTGTTGGTGGACTTCCAGCCCGCAGATCAGGCCGATTCCGGCATAGTCGATAGGCTGTGGCATTGCAGGTCCTGGTGTCCCGAATCATCGCCGGGTCGGCGGACGACGTCCCCTCCATCAAGCCGGTTCGCCGCAGGGCCGTTAAGACGCCGGTGCAGCAGCCTCCTCCGCCGCCTCCCGCAACAGCTGCACGGCCGTCTCCGCCAGGATTTCACCGGAGCCGGGCTGAAGCGCCGCGTTGGTCACTTCGTAGCTGCCGACCGCATAGGCCACGCGCGTCGGGATGTAGATCGTCTCGACGCAGTTGCACAGCTCCACCACCAGCGTGGTCCGGAACGGCGAAGCCTGCTTGATGGACAGCCCCAGGTTCACAAACGCCTCGCCCGGCAGGCAGACGATCGCCAGGTCCTGGCCCAACGCGATCACCTGCACGTCGATCGGCAGGTAGTCGCCGACGCCGGCCCAGACGCGCGACAGCCCCCAGGTGATCGTCTCGCCGGGCGCGGCCAGCGGCGGGTGATGCTGCAACTGGTCCAGAACCAGCGTCTTGTAGGCGGTGACCAGCGCGTAGAACTCAACATCCTTGCCCGCCTTGGCGTCGGCCACCAGCGGCAGTGCGCGCGCGACATCCTCGGCCGTGACCTTCTGGAGCGGTACCCGCACCTGCGCCGTGCGATAGCGCAGCGTGGGCTGCTCAATGCGCGCCAGCTGCGGCAGCCCGGCCCGCACGGTTTCGCTCAACGCCCCCCCGATGAAGTCGGTCTTGTTCGTCGTTGTCGCCACGGGGTCGACGTGATTGATGTCGCCGCAGCAGCCGTTGCCGAAGATGGAGATCACGTCCTCGCCCAGCGTCTGACGCAACATCTGCTCGACGTAGTACGGATAGTCGGCCGCCCATTGCGTCCCGCCCACCGTGTCCAAGTGCAACGCGAAGTTCGTCATCGCGCCCAGCGGCTTGTCGCCGTCGGCCGCCCGCACCAGCACTACACTCACATCCGGGTCGATCGGCCCCGCCGCGCGCACGACCTCCGGATTGTCCAGCCGCATCCAGGTCCGAACGCTGCCGTCGCGCATCACGAACCGCCGGTTGAACGAGATCGGCGTCTCCTGCCGGAACGTGCCGGCCGAGACGGTCGCCGGTTGGACACCGGCCTGCGCACGAACGATGGCCTCGACGATGCCGTCGATCAGTCTCGCGGCGTACCGCTGCCGGCCCTCGGCGGCCGGCGCGCCGAGATACTGGTACAGGTCGAACGTATAGTCCGGCGCGGTGTGCGAGTGCGTACCGGCCAACACGATGTTCGCGGCGGGGATGCCGGTGCGGGCGGAGGCGAGCCGGCGGACTTCGCTCGACAGGTCGGCGGCGATCCCGATCAGATCGCAACCCACGAACGCCACCTGCAGGTCCCCTTCACACAGCACGATCGCCTTGGCCTTGAGCGGGTTGATCGTGCCGGTCGCCAGGCGCTCGAAGTAGTACCCCGCCATCGGAAAGCCCTCGGGGGGCGTGATGTCCGTCTCGGCCAGACCGATGCGCAGGCTCGGCGGCTCGACGGCCGAAGCGCTCGAGAGACCCAGAGTCAACAGCCCGCACCAGAGATATCGTGCCCATGAGTTCATGATGGTTCTCCACACTCGTCGATTCCCGGTCCGCCCGCGGCAACCACAACGCCGCCCCGCTGCGCGAAGGGCCGAGCTGTCGCGCAGCACATGCCGACGTCCAGTCTACCCGGTTTCACACGACCCTGCACGACCCGGGGGGGGCCGCGCGGGCGCCGGGAAATCTCCGCGACCGGTGATTGCATCGACGACCCGGTTGGACGACGATGCAGCCTGGGGCGGTCGAGGCAGACTCCGCGGGTTTGTCGTCGTCCGGCGGCCGCCGTGCCGGCTGCCGGCGTTGTGCGACGGCCTGGGCCGCGCGGCGGCATCTACCGCGGTGTGGACGCGAGGGGAACAGGCCTGCGGACGCTCCGTTTCCATGTACCTTCGAGTGACGCGTGGAGATCTGTCATGAAACGAATATGGTCCATTCTGTCGATTGGGCTCGCGTGGTGGTGGTGGGCGGGCTGCATAGCGCTCTCGGCGACGGAACCGGCTGGCCTGCAAGTCGGCGCGTGCGCCGTGAATCTGAAGGCGGATGATGAGATGGTCATTGCCGGCGGGATCGGGCCCGGCAAATCCGTGGGCCAGGAAGGGGAATTGCGCGCGACGGCCGTCGTGCTCTCGCAAGGGGCAACGCAGGTGGCCATCGTCAGCTGCGACGTGCTGATTCTCACGCGCGATCTCATCGACCCGGTCGTTGCCGAGATCGAGAGCGCCTGCGGCATCCCGGCCTCCAACGTCCTCATCCACTCGACCCACACGCACCACGCGCCGAGCACGATCAAGGTCCACGCCTACGAACCCGATGAGAAGTTCTGCCGCGAAGTCCAGCAAGGCATCCTGGCAGCCGTCCGCGAGGCCCAGCGGCGGTTGAGCGACGCGACGTTCAGTTTCCAGCACGCGCGGGAAGAGACGGTCGGGCAGAACAGCCGCCTGTTGCTGGGCGACGGCACGATCTACTGGGTAGGCCCGCGCGACGACGCGGTCGGCCCCACCGCCCCGTTCGATCCCGACCTGCCGGTGTTGGCGTTCCGCAGTCCCGCGGGCCGGAACCTGGCCGTGATCTTCGGGCATTCCACGCACACGATCGGCAGCCTGAAGCCCGGCGTGCGGTCGCCTGCGTTCTACGGCATGGCGGCGCAGCGGATGGAACAGGACCTGGGCGGGACATTCTGCTTCCTGGAAGGGGCCTCCGGATCCACGCACCGGCTGGAAGGTGACGCCGCGGAGGCGTCTCAGCGGATCGAGGATGTGGTGCGCACGGCGCTTGCCGAAGCCACGGTGCAGAAGCATCCGCAGCTCGCGGCCCACAAGCGGCCGTTCACGTTCCACGTGCGGCAGTTCGACGAGCAGGCGGAAGACCAGGCCGTCCTGGCGTACTGCACCAGGCGGATCCCCCCATACGCCGAGGAGGTCGCCGACGTGTTCCGCAAGATGCGGAAAGAACTGGCGTCGCAGCAGGGTCAGGAGCGCACGACCTGGCTCCAGACGATCCGGATCGGCGATGTGGCGATCGTCGGAGTGCCGGCCGAGCTTTTCACGGTCCTGGGCATGGAGATCAAACGCCGTTCGCCCTTCCCACACACGTTCATCGCCGAGCTCTCCAACGATTGGATCGGCTACGTTCCCAACCGCGAGGCGTACCAGGCCGGCGGCTACCAGGTGTGGACCGGCCTCCACAGCTATGTGGAAGCGGGCACCGGCGAACGGCTCGTCACCGCGGCCGTGGAGATGCTCAACGCGATGCAGTGACCGACACGGTCGACGCTGCCGCATCGTGTGGTGTGCGTCGTGTTGTCCGGCGTCATTGGCGTCCTTTCCGGCCCGGCCGGTAGCCTTTGGTCGGCGCATGGCGGCCTTGTTTGCGTGTGCCCGTCCGTGGGCGTTCCGCTGCGGCGGACGAATGCCGTGTGCGCTGGTTGCGGCCTGTCGCGTTCGCGTTGCGTGTGCGCCGGTTGCGCGCCTCACGCGGCGGCCGTGCCGGGATCAGGCAGTCGGGGCCGTGGCCGATCAGATCCGCGCGCCCCGCCTTGAGCAATGCCCCGCGTACCAGGAAGTAGTTCTCCGGCTTGAAGAACTGCAGCAGCGCACGCTGCAGCTTGCGGTCGCGCGGGTGCCGGGCCACGTACACGGGCTTCCTGGTGAACGGGTCGATGCCCGTGTGATACATGGCGGTCGCCACATCCATGGGCGCTGGGATGAAGTCCTGCACCTGGTCGGGCTGGTAGCCGCGCTGCTTGAGGAACACGGCCAGTTCGATCATCTCGTCCAGGCCGCAGCCGGGATGGCCGGCGATGTAGTAGGGCACCAGATACTGTTTCTTGCCGGCCCGGCGCGACTCGGCGGCGAAGGCCTCGGCGAACCGCTCGAAATCATCGGGGCCGGGCTTGCGCATCAGTCCCAGCACGCCCGGATCCGCATGCTCCGGAGCCACGCTCAACCGGCCGCCGACGTGGTGCCGCACCAGCTCGCGCAGGTAGGCGGGCGCGCGCCGCGCCAGATCCATCCGCACGCCGCTGGCCACGAGCACCTTCCGGACGCCGGCCACCTGCCGCGCTTCGCGCATGAGCTGGATGAGCGGGCCGTGGTCGGTGCCCAGCAGGTGGCAGATGGTCGGGTGCAGGCAGGATGGGCGCCGGCAGGCCGTCTCGGCATCGGGCCGCGTACAGCGCATCGCATACATGTTCGCGGTCGGACCGCCGATGTCGCTGACCACGCCCTTGAAGGCCGGGTCGGCCGCCATGCGTTGCAACTCGGCCCGAACCGACCCCGCGCTCCGCGACTGGACGATCCGTCCTTGATGCGCGGTGATCGAGCAGAACGTACAGCCGCCGAAACAGCCGCGCAGGATGGTCACCGAATCGCGGATCATCTCGAACGCGGGGATCACCTCCCGATAGCTGGGATGCGGCCGCCGCGTGTAAGGCAGGTCGTAGATGCGGTCCATCGCCGACTGGTCGATCGGCAGTTGCGGCGGATTGACGACCACCGCCTGCCGGTCGTGGTACTGGACCAATCGCCGCGCGTGGTAGGGGTTGGTCTCCAGGTGGATCAGCCGCGTCGCTTCGGCAAACGCCCGCCGGTCGTCGCGCACCGCCTCGAACGCGGGGAGTTGCAGGGCGTCGGCCGGCGGCGACTCGGAGGCGCCCAGCGCGAACGCCACGCCGCGCATATCGCGCAGATCGCGCACCGTCTGGCCCGCCGCCAATCGCCGGGCGATCTCCTCGATCGCCTGCTCCCCCATGCCGTACACCAGCAGGTCCGCCTTGCAGTCCAACAGGATGGAGCGGCGGACCTTGTCGCTCCAATAGTCGTAGTGGGCCAGGCGGCGCAGCGAGGCTTCCACGCCGCCGGCGATCACCGGGACACCCGGGTAGGCCTCGCGCGCCCGCTGGCAGTAGGCCAGCGTGGCGCGGTCGGGGCGCCGCCCGATCCGCCCGCCCGGCGAATACGCGTCGTCGTTGCGGACCTTCTTGTTGGCCGTGTAGTGGTTGACCATCGAGTCCATGTTCCCCGCACTGATCGCGAAGAACAGCCGCGGGCGGCCGAACCGCCGCCAGTCGTTGCAGGAGCGCCAGTCGGGCTGGCTGAGGATCGCCACGCGGAGGCCGGCGGACTCCAGGACGCGGCCCAGCACGGCCATGGCGAAGCTGGGGTGATCGACGTACGCGTCGCCCGTGACGAACAACACATCCACTTCGTCCCAGCCGCGGGCGCGGCACTCCTGGACCGTCATGGGCAGCGGCAACACGGGTTCGGACATCGGCGGCTCTACCACAAGCATGCCCACACGGCGTTCAGGTATTCGGTTTCCGGGCAGTGGGCCGCGACCGGGTGATCGGCGGCGGCGCCGGTCCGGGCCAGCACCTGCAGCGTCCGCGGCGCGCCGCGCCCCAGTTCGCCGCCTCCCCCCACGGCGCGCGGCGCCGCCTGCCGGGATGCGGCATAGATCAGCCGGAGGAATTCTTCGGAGGACAGGCGTCCCGAGCAAGTGCAGGAGAGCAGCACGCCGCCAGGCCGCACCAACTGCATGGCCAGGCGGTTCAAGTCGAAGTACTTGCGCGACCCCTCGTCGAACTCCTGGCGCGACCGGATCAGGTTCGGCGGGTCCAGGACCACGACGTCGAACTGGCGGCGACTGCGCAGCATGTCGCGCATGAACGGGAACACGTCCGCTTGCACGAACTTGACCCGGACCTGGTTCAGCGCGGCGTTGTCGCGCGCCAGCTGCACGGGCCGCTCCTCCAACTCCACGCCGATCACGTCGGCGGCCTTGCCCAGCCGCTTGGCCTGGATCGCGAAACCGCCCGTGTAGCAGCACAGATCCAGCACCGCACGGCCCTCGCAGTACCCGGCCAGCCGCCGGCGGTTGTCGCGCTGGTCGCCGCAGTAGCCCGTCGAGTGGCCCTGCGCGAAATGGACGCGGAACCGCGTCCCGTACTCCTGCACCACCGCGCTGGGCGGCAGGTTGGCCGACCCCCGCGGCTCGGCCGTGAACCCTTCCTGGGACAGCACGTGCGGGCCGAGCTGGATCAGGGTGTGCTGGGTGCCGCACAACGGCTGCAGGCGCGCCAGGATCTCGCCACAACGCTGGTACATCCCCAGGCTGAACACCTCGGCGCGGAGTGTATCATCCAGCCGGTCGATGACCAGGCCCGGGAAACCGTCCGCCTCGGCGTGCAGCACGCGATAGGCGTTCGTGACGTCGTCCAGGCGCAGAACGACTCGCCGCAACCGCACGGCCTGCGCGAGCTGCGAGTCCCAGAACGCGCTGTCCGGAAGCGCATCGCCCGTGCGCACCAGCCGCACCGCGATCTGCGACCGCGGATTGTAGAGCCCATATCCGACCAGCTCGGCCGGCGCCCCCTCCGGCTCGCTGTAGACCGCGACCAGGTCACCCGGCCGCGCCCGGTCGTCCACGCGCCACACCCGCTTGCGATGCACCAGCGGATGGCGCGTCGGTGCGCGCAGGAACACCGCCGCGATCGGCGCGGCCGGATCGGGAACCAGGGGGCGCGGCGCCAGCCGCGACCCGGGCGGGTCGGGAGGGCGCGCGGCACCACCGGTCGGCGCCCGCCGCGGATGTCGTCGTGCAGAGCCCATGCGCAGGACCGTCCGGAATGCAGGGCGAGGCGAGGCGTGATCCACGCCATGATAGGCCGCCCGGCGCGATTCGTCATCACCCCACGGGCCAGGGTCGGTCGCGGCGCCAGATGAGCTGCGAGATGGCGCCGTCATAGAGCCGTTCCAGGAGGGAGCCGTCGAGCAGCGTGCGGGTCGGCCCCATCCCGGCGATGCGGCCCTGGTCGAGCACCAGCACGCGCGCAAAAGCGGGCATGATCTCCTCGACGTGGTGTGTCACGAGCACCATGGCCAGGCGGGCGCTGGATTCGGCCAGTTGTTGGAGAGTGGCGAGGAACGACTCGCGGGATGCGGGGTCCAGCCCCGCGCAGGGCTCGTCCAGGATCATCAGCATGGGGCGGGCCATGTTGGCGCGGGCCAGGAGCACCTTCTGGCGCTCGCCCTGCGAGAGCACCTGGAACGCAGCTCGGGCCAGGTGGTCGATCCCCAGCCGCCGCATCTGCGAGAGCGCATCGCGGTAGTCGGCGTCGGTCGGCTGCTGGCCGGTGAGCCGTTTGAGGCCGATCCCCGCGAACCGGCCAGAGACGACCGTATCGACGGCCGGCTCATCATGCGGAATCTGCGCCTCGAGCGTGGAGGTGACCCAGCCGATACTGCGTCGCAGTTCGCGCAAATCGGTCAGGGCCTGCCCGCCGCGAAGGACGCGTCCTCCGGCGTTGGGCCACAGGTACCCGCACGCGATCCGCAACAGGGTCGTCTTGCCGGCCCCGTTGCGCCCCAGCAGGGCCCAATGCTCGCCCGCCCGGACGCGCCAGCTCACCCGGTCGAGGATCCGCTTCCCGCCGAGCTCGTAACTGACGTCGGACAATTCGATCAAGTCGGTTGGAGACACTGGAGGCATCGAGCAGGCTACTGGCCCGGTCCCTTCATCATGCGCCACAGGCAGAACAGGCTCAAACCGATCACCAACGACCAGGTGATCGACATGAACAAGATTGCGGACACCGTCATGCGGGCAGGCTCCTCTTCCAACGTCGGCCGGCGGCTACCAGGATGACCGTCGCCAGAATCACCGCCAGGATCGTGGCGCGCGACAGCCAGACATAAGGCACGTTCTCGCGGGGCACCTCGCGCAGCAGGACCACATCGTAGAAGTTCTGGTAGCACCAGCCGACCAGTAGTCCGGCAAGCATCAGCGGAACGACATAGCGGATAATGTAGTAGAACACGCGCGGCACGCGCAGGTCGGCGTCCCGCTGTATCTCGCTCCACATGTTCCCGCCGCCGAACATCCAGGCGAACAGGATGACCTCCACCAGCGAGAAGACGACCAGGCCGACCGTGCCCACCCAGAAATCATACTGGTCCAGGTAGCCGGCCTTCAACCACAACACGATCGGCAGTCCCAGCGCGATCATCGCTCCGCCACAGACTAGCGCCGCTTTACGCCGACTGATCTCGTACGATTCCTGCAGGAATGCCACCAGTGGCTGGCACAGCGCCACGGACGAGGTCACGCCGGCGATGAACAGGAGCCCGAACCATAACGTGCCGAACAGCCGGCCGGCCGGCATCTGCTCGAAGATGATCGGCATCGCCACGAACCCCAAATCGAACGCGCCCTGGCCGGCGATCACCTGCGTGTTGGTCAAGCCGAAGGTCGCGACGGCGATCGGAATCGCAATGGTCCCGCCCAAGACGATCTCGGCGAATTCATTCGTGGCGGACGTGGTCAAGCCGGTCAGCACGCAGTCATCCTGCGTGCGCAGGTAGCTCGCGTAACAGAGGATGGCCCCCGTGCCGATCGAGAGCGTGAAGAAGATCTGGCCGGCCGCCGCCAACCAGACGCTGAAATCGGTCAGCCGCCCGAAATTGGGTTCCCAGACGAAGTTCAGGCCGACCCATACCGAATGGTCCGGTTTCGCCGGATCGGGGGTGCCGAGCGTCAGGACGCGAATGACCAGGATGATCGCGAACAGGAACAGCAGGGGCATCGCCACCAGGGCCAGCTTCTCGATGCCGCCCGAAATGCCCCGCGAAATGACCCAGGTGTTGATCGCGATGGTCACCAGCCAAAAGCCGATGGCCCAGGACAACGAGTGGAAGTAGGTCCGAGACGCCGGGGCGCTCTTGCCCTGGAAATCCTTCAAGAACTGGTTCGTGTGCGCGCGTTCCAGCGGCTTCACGATCTGCAGCAACTCCGTCGCGTCGAGCCGCCCGTCGACGTCGACATCGAGCTGATCGAACGCCTCTTCGGGGCCCGTCCAGGCGACCCGCAAGAGCCGCATGTCATCGGTCACGTCGTGCCGCTTGAGCGTCCGGTCCGCCTGGATTTCCCGCGCGTCGAGCTGCCCGTCGCGATTGGCATCGAGTGTCTCGAACGGCGTGGGCCCCGCCCACTCGGCCTCCGATAAGCGGCCGTTCCGGTCCGCGTCGTGCTGGTCGAGCAGCAGCTGGACGGCACACATCCTCTTGAGCTCGTCCGGCGTCACGCCCTCGATCGACGCCGGGATTTCCCGGCGCGCCTTCTCCAGGTCCTTCTCCATGTAGCTGCCGGTGCAGGAAAAGCAGGCGTAGGCCAACGTCCACGATTCGATGTACGTGTAGAACACGGTGAACAGCAGCGGCAGGGCAATGCCCAGCGCCCCCAGGTACTTGGCGAGCGGCGAGCGCCACAAGTGGGCGAAGATGCCGGGCGCAGACGTGTTCCCAAACTGGCCCCCATAGCGGCCGATCGTCCATTCGGCCCACATCAGCGGAATGCCGAGAAACAGCAGCGCCACCAGGTACGGGATCAGGAACGCGCCGCCGCCGTACTCCGTGGCAAGCCGCGGGAATCGCAGGAAGTTGCCCAGTCCGATGGCATTGCCGGCCATCGCCAACACTAATCCCATGCGGCTGGCCCAGCGATCACGTTCAACCATGGTTCTCCCCAATCTCGACCTCGGAACGGGACAACTGCCTTGCCCTTCGATAACCGCTGTGCACTCCATCTGCAAGCCCGCCTGCCCGCATTTCCGAGACCGGGGGGCGCGCCGGCCCCCGCAAGCGCTGCGGCCGGGCCATGCCTCGACGCGTCACCCAGCGCGCCAAACGCTAGGCTGCCACGCGGCGCTGTACGCGGTCGCCCGACAAGGAGGCGTACAGCTCGAGATGCCGCCGCGCCACCAGCCGCCAGTCGAACTTCCGCGCCAGACGCTGGGCCGCCAGGCCCCACGCATGCGCGCGGGCGCGGTCGGCCGCCATGAAAGCCAGCGCCTCGGCCAACGCGGCGGGAGACTCCGTCGGCACACCCAGGCCGGTCACACGCGGACGAACCGATTCCTCCAGGACCGGTATCTGCGTGGCAACCACCGGCACGCCGGCCGCATAGCTTTCGAGCACCAGCAGCGGCGCGCCGGCGGCGACTCGGGCGGGGATCACCGTGCACAGCGCGTTCTGCAGCAAGTAAATCCGCTCCGGGCCCGCCACGGCGCCCAGCAGGTGCACGCGGTCCTCCCGCGGGTGGACTCGGAGGTCCGGCATGAACGACGGCGGCGACTCGCCCCCTTGGCCGATCACCACCAGGTGCGCCGGGCAGGACTCCGCCAGTGCGCGATATGCGGCCCACAGCAGGTCCGCACCCGCGTGATGGGTCAGCGGCCCGAGGAACAGGAAGTACCGGCGCGGCTGGATCAGGGCGTGGAGCCAGCCGGGACGCGGCGCGGCGGTCGCGTGGCGCCGGTAGTCGACCCCTATGGGAATCCGCACGGTCCGCGCCGGGTCGGCGCCCAGCACATGGCAGCGATGCTGCAGCGACTTGTTGATGGCCACGACCGCAGCTGCCTGGTGGAGCACATGCGCGATTCGGAGGGGTACTCGCGGCTTGCGCAACAGCGGGTTCTGTGGCGCGATATCCGAGCCGTAACTGGTCAAGACGACCGGAATACCACGCTCCGCGGACCACTGCATCGCCACATGTCCCGCCGGATAGACGTTGTGGCAGTGCAGGACATTGAACGGGTAGGCGCGGTACACGGCCTCAATGTGTCGGCAATGCCAGCCCAGCAGGAACCGCTTGGAGAGAAACCGCCGGTGGCGCACCACGGGGTAGCCCAACGCACCGTCATCGACACGCGCACCGCGCGGCGCGGACAGCGTCAGGACCACGACGTCATGGCCGCAGGCCTGGAACTGCCTGGCCAGCGAATCGACGGCCAGCTCTTGCACGCCGCGCGTCGGCAACGCACTCTCCGTGTACAGGCAGATACGCATGGCTCCATCCCGCAACTCGGCAGCCGGCGCGGCGACCTCCGCCGACTCCGCGACACATCTCCCATCATCGGCCCGGCTGGCCCCGCCGCTTGAACGATTCGCATGCCCCGCCGCGGATCGCCCGGCCCGGACTGCCGCGCCTCGCACGCGCCGGCGTCAGCCCCGTGCACCTGGCCCGTCGCCGGGCCCTCAATCGTGGGCGTCCAGCCCGCCGTCGACCACCAGCATCTGGCCCGTGATGCCGTCCGCCTTGCGGCTGGCCAGGAAGGACACCATGTGCCCGATCTCCTCCGGCTGCAGCCAGCGTTTGATCGGGACCTTGGCGTCGAGGATGGGATTGATCAGCTCGTCGAGCGTCTGCCCGGAAGCCGTCGCGACGGTGCCCCAGATCCGCTCCATCTCCTCGGTGCGCGTGAAGCCCGGCAGGATGCAGTTGACGGTGATGTTGTCCGTGGCCACCTCCTTGGCCAGCGCGGTCGTGAACGCGTGCAGCGCCCCCTTGGCGGCCGCGTAGGCCACGAATGCCGGGAACGTGAGCTTGGCGGCCACCGACGAGAAGTTGATCACGCGCCCGAACTTCTGCCGCATCATCGAGGGCAGCACAGCCTTCGTCATGTTGTAGGTCCCGGTCGTGTTGACGCGGAACAGGTCGTCCCAGAGCTGGTCGTCCGCCTCCACGAAATACGCGGGCAAGGGCATCAGGCCGGCGTTATTGACCAGCACGTCGATGCGGCCGAAATCGGCCAGCACCCGCTCCACGAACTGCTTGACCCCGGATCGTTCGGTGATGTCCAGCGGCATGGCGACCGCCCGGCCGCCGGCCGCCTCGATCGTCTGCTGTGTGATCCGCAAGTTGGCTTCGTTGCGCGACGCGGCGATGACCGCCGCACCCTCGCGCGCCAGCACGGTGGCGACGGCCCGCCCGATACCCTTGCCGGCTCCGGTTACAACACACACCTGGTTCGCGTTGATCATGGATCTCTCCTGAGATGGACTGTGCGCGGTCACGGCCGATCATGCCTCTCGTTCGGTACCAAGAACCAATCATCTTCCCACACGACGTACGGCGCGACGGCCGGGATCTCCTCGCCGGTCAGTTCCCGGATCGTCCAGGCGGCGGCGCAGCCGAGCGCCGACTGCATGCCGTTGCGATGATAGATGCTGCGCATCCCGTCCAGCGCCGTTGCGACCTTCATGCGGCCCAGCGAAATGGCGGCCATGCGCCGCACCTCCAGGTCTTCGGGTATCTGCACGTCATCATCCATGGCCCGTTCCAGCAGCTGCCGGCTCACGGTCTCGTCCGGCTGATCGGCATGCAGGTAGCCAAGCGCCCAGAGGGCAGCGGCGCGCGTGTTCGGATGGAGCACGGACATCTTGCGGATGTACTCGCGCAGGGTCGGATCCGCCGGTTGGTGCCGAAGTCGCCCGAGCGCCTGCGCCAGGTGGCTCAGTTGCAGATAGGTGCCGGCCTTCGGCTGGCCGCCTGCCAGGCAGGCCGCCGTCTTCTGCTGGAACACCGCGCAGATCGGCTCGGCCGTGGCCGGTACTTCCAGGCGGGACAGGCCCCAGGCGGCTGTCGTGTGCACCTCCACGCGATCGTCCTCCAGCAGACCCAGCAGTTGCTCCGCAATCGCCCGATCGTCCAGCAAGACCAGCAGGATAATCGCTTGCTCCTGGCCTCGCCAACCCGCGACACTCAACGCCCGGCGACCCTCCGCGATGACCACGTCATGCAGCGCCGCCTCCCGAGCCAGTGACAGCAAGCAGTCACACACGTGCCGCCGCAGGTCGGGGTCAATGTCATCGAGCAGGGTCGCCAGGCGGACAGTTTTCTCGGGCGACGAACCGGCGGCCAGCGCGTCGGCCGCCCACCGCCGGACCTTCACGTCGGGAGAGACGATCGTCTGGTCCATCAACGGCATGATCAGCGCCGGGTCGATCTGATACAGGTGCTCCAACGCCACAGCCTGCACGGCAGGTTGCGGATCGCCGGCCAGCTCGGTCAACAGGGAGGCGGCTTCCTGGCTGCGGTGCGACTTGAGCAGCCTGGCGGCGACGAGCCGATCGACCATGGTCGATCCCGGCTTGTTGTCCGGAATCAACTGCCTGGCCGCCGCTTCCAGCCCGGTTGGCTGCATCATGCCCAGCGCGGCTGCGGCCTCCAGCCGCACGTCGGTCGGTACGGTGCGGTCTTGAGCCAGCTCGGCCAGTCGCGGCAGCGCACGGGGTTCGCCGAGGGCTGTCAATCCGCGGATGGCCAGCACGTGCATGCGCCGCAGCATCACCGGGCCCGCCAGGCGCTCCAGCCAGACCTCAGCCATTGGCCGGTCTTCCCAACGCGCCAGCGCCGGCTCGATCAGCTCGGCCAGATCCAGGTCGCCCGGTTCGAGCGCCTCGCGCAGCAACGACGCCGCCTGGTGCGCATCGATCGCCACGAGCGCCTGCACAACGGTCAGGCGGACGACGCGGTCGCCGCGGCGTTCCCGCAGCATGCGCATCAACGGCTCGGCGGCGGCGTCCAGCCCGGGCAGCCCCTTCTGCTGGGCGCGGACCAACGCCGCGGCCGCCCGACGGCATAAGTCGCGCTCGGGCCGCTCCAACGCCTGGATCCAGAGCGGGACCAGCTGCGAAGAGAACCGCGTCTCCAACGCCGGCTTCGGCAGCTCCGGGTCCCGGTACATCACCCACTCGGCCTCCGCCGCGCCGGCATGCGGCGCGGAGAGCGACGCGGCCACAACGCACGTGGCGGCCACGACGGCCCACCCGCCGACCAGGGCCGCGTGCGAACAGCGGAAAGAACGTGTCAAGCAGTACATGGTCAGGCAGGTCGGGGCATGAGTTCAGGAATCTGTCATAAGGGACGCGTCAACCGCCATGTCCGCACCAGCAGGACCACGGTGCACGCGATGCACAGCCCGCCCATCCACCACCAGTTGGCCGGGATGAGGCTGTACGTGGTGAATCCGGGAGTCCCGATGATGGTCAGAGCGGCCGCCATGGGATTGATCTTCAACGCGCGCTCGACCGTGGCATGCCCGAAGGTCGTGCCGCGGCCCAGCCAGAACAGCAGGGTGCCGAAACACACGGCGCCCAGCAGGGCGTACGCGATCGTCGTCGCCGTCGCGGCACGCCGACACAGGCTGCTGACGGCGGCCGACAACAGCGTGGCAAACAGGGCCATCCAGCCCAGACAGATCAGGACCTGCGAGACCTGCCAGCGCATCGGCGGATAGATCACGATCATCACCAGGTACCCGGGCAACGTCGCGATCAGGACCAGCGCCAGCGTCAAGAGCACGCTGCCGAGCTTGCCGATCAGGATCGAGGCGGCCGACAACGGCGTCATCATCAGCAGGTTCCACCCGCCGCTTTCCCGTTCGGCGCTGATCAAGTTGGCCGCCAGGGCCGGTGTGATCACCGCGATGAGCACCACTTGGAGCACGACCATGAGGCCGCCAATCCGCTGCACGCCCAGGTCGATCGTGCCCGCGGTCGCCGCATAGGCCAGCAGGAGCGAGATCAACGCCGCCGCGGAGACCAGCCGCAACAACCAGTGTGTGCGGCCGAACCGACGCGTGCGGAACTCCTTCACCATCACCGGATTCATGAAGAAACGGATGCCCATCTTGCGGCGGTGCGGATCGACCAGGAACACCATCCGGCGCAGCAGTCGCTGGGCAAACGACCGCTCGTCGGTGATGATCCCTTGGGGCCGCGGCCGGTCCAGCAGGAACGAGTTGAGCTGCCGGATGGTCAGGGCTGCGAAGACCAGGGCGGACCCGATGGCGAACGCGACGAACCGTCGGGCCGCGGGTGAGGCGGCCGTCCAGGAGAACGAACCGACATCCCCATGGCCTGCTAAATCCATCACCACGGGGATCGGCGAAATGCACCGCAGCGTCTCCGCCGCTTGGGCAGAGAGCCCGGGCAGGTCGCGCAGGAAAGCATGGGGACCCAGAGTGCCCACCGCCAGGCACAACACAAGCGCATAGGTGATCCGCAGGGACGCTTCGGTCGAATGGGCCAGGCTGCTGATCAACAAGGCCAACGTCGTGTACTGCAGGAGCACCAGCAGCAGGACGGCGTACAGGGGCAGGAGCTGGGAGGTCACGGAGATCCCGCCCATCGCATACGCGGCCGCCGCGGCCGGGATGCTCATCGCCAGAACCAGCGATACGAAGGCGAGCATCCCCAGCGCCTTCCCGTAGTAAACCGACCAGGCGGACATGGGCGAGCAGAGCAACAAGGTCAACGTCCCTTGCCGCTTCTCACGCACGATCGAGGTGGCGGGAAATGCGGGCACCAGCAACAGCACGACCGTGACCAGGCCGTAGGCAAACAGCCGGAACACCTCCTGGGCCTGGACGCCCGAGAGTTCGACGGTCGCGTCGCCCGGCCACCGGCTGAGGACCAGCACCGCGAACGCCGCCGTCGCCGCCAGGAGCAGCGCCAGCGCGCGCCTGGTCCGCATGGTGCCGATGAGCTCGCGCTGGATGATCGGATGGGTCATGCTGAGGATGCCTCACGGGGATTGGCGGTCGACGGGCTTCCGCGTGACGGACAGGAATGCGTCTTCCAGGTCTGATGGGATCTCGCGGAACTGGGTCACATCGATCTGGGCGGTGACCAGTCGGGCCAGGAGTTCGCCCAGCTCTTTCTCGGGCTTGGCGGTGCGGAATCGCACGGCTGCCTCGGAGGGCGACGGCGTGATCTCCGCGCCCGCTTCGATCGATTCGCGAATGATCTCCACCGCGCGGTCCAACCGCTCGCTCCCGGCCAACTGGACTTCAACCGTGCGCCGTTCGCTCACGCTGCGCATGATCTCGGCAAGCGTGCCGTAGGCTTCCAACCGTCCGCGATTGAGGATTGCCACGCGGTCGCAGATCCGCGCCAGCTCCGGCAGAATGTGGCTGGTGACCAGCAGGGTCTTGCCCGCCTGGGCCAGCCGCAGCAGGATCTGCCGCATCTCGATCCGGGCCTCGGGGTCCAAGCCGTTGGCCGGTTCGTCCAGCACCAACACGCTCGGGTCGTGCAACAGCGTGCGGGCGATCCCAATCCGCTGCTTCATGCCATGGCTCAGGCTCTCGACATACCGGTCCCGCATGTATGTCGAACCGGTCGTCTCCAGGACTTCCTCGATCCGCTTGGCGCGCTTCGCCCGGCCGATGCCGAACGCCGCCCCGAAGAAGTCCAGGTACTCCCAGACACGCATGTTGTCGTAGGACCCGAACAGGTCGGGCATGTAGCCCACCAGGCGTTTGATCACCTTCGGCTGGTGGACGCAATTGCAGCCGGCGATGCTGGCCGAACCGCTCGTCGGACGCGTCAGCCCGACCAGGATCTTGATGGCCGTCGTCTTGCCCGCGCCGTTGGGGCCGATCAGCCCGAGAATATGGCCCCGCTCGAGCGAGAGCGACAGGTGATCCAGCGCGGTCAGGTTCCCGTACCGCTTGGTCAGGTCTCGGACGACCAGGACGGCCGCGTCGCTCGACATGGCATCAGTCTCCTTGCACCGTTCCGGTGGCGCTGAGCTGGAGTGCGATGATGGTCCAAGGCTCCCGGTTCACCTCGTCGCCGGGCGCCGCCGACTGGTCGTCGCCAACCCGGATCGCCAGGGGCAGGCGGCCGACGTCGTCCAGTTCCAGCAACTCCGGGCGATCCAGTACGCAGGAGTAGGTGCCGATCGGGTGAGACAGGGACAGCACCACGACCGGTTCGGGACCCGGACCTGCCAGCACCTCCACCGAACGCGACGGCGCGCGCACATTCAAGGACAGCCGGGCGCGGCTGAGCTGGATCGGCAGCACTGCGGGGGGCAGTGAGAACTGCAGCCATTCGGTCAGCGCGAGCTTGCTGTCCACCCACTTGCGCGTCACGTTGGAGAAGGCGACCGCCGGCCGGCCGCTCGGGTCGGCGACCGCGCGGTAGGGGATGAACGGGGCGGCGATCGCCACCTGCGTTCCCGCGGGCGATCTGTCCAGCCGTAGGCCTAGCGACAACAGCGTGGAGCCCTTCTGCGTGGTCTGCGGGAATACGAACCCCAGGTCCGCGGCGCCGGCCCAGCCGTAGAGCACCGGGTCGGCCGCCGCGTCGATCTCCGGCTGAGTCGCGAAAAGCTGCTCGTACACTGCGATCCGCCGCCGCCGCTGGTCGTCCAGCAGCGATTCGGCCAGGAACTGGCCGGGCGCGAGCACATCATCGACCCGCGAGGTGAACGTGCCGTCCGCGTGGAACGTGACGGCCATCGCGTTCTGGTGCGGCAGCATGATGATCGCATCGTCCAGGTGCGGGAACGGCGGGAACGCGACCGCGCCGACCAACCCGTCGGGGCCGAACCGGGCGCGACAATCGACCGTGTGCTCCAGGGGCAACGGGCAGGAGAACGGGGCTGTGCGGACGCCGGATGGCAGCTCGAGTTCCTCCCAGTGCCAGGCCGTTTCGTCCGTCCAGACGAGGCGGCGGTGGCGGCCTGACAATGCCGTCATGTCGGGGAAGAAGATCCCGCCGCGCGTAGCGCCCAGCTCGCCCCGGCACGCGTCCTGGTTGTACATGGCCGTCAGGCCCGAGCAATGGCCCGCAGCGAGGCCCGGCTCCAGCACCACGTGGGCGATCGTCGCCACCGTGGGCGGGACCGCGCGCTTCGTCCGGATCGCCACGACGAGGAATACCAGGCCCGTCACGGCCGCCACCGTCGGGGCGAACCAGAGCAGATGTTCCAGGCGGCCCCGCCGCGCGAACCGGCATCCCGCCGCGAACAGCACCAGGCAGAACGCGCCGAGGATCGCCGCCACCGCCGATCGATTGAGGATCCGATAGCCAATCTGCTGCGTGAGGACCGGCTCGACCGCCGCCGCGCTCAGCGCCGGAGCAGGCTGCGGGGCGAGGCATTCCCCAGCCATGTCCGTCAAGGATTCACGCGGATAAAACGCCGTCTCCTCCTCCATCATCTCCGGCGCCGGATCCCATGGCGTGGTTGGCCGCATCCACGCCGAGCTGCTCAAGGTGGTGAAGAACACGCGGCCCGCGCCGAACGACTGCCAGAAAGCGGCCGGCCAGCCGTCGACCGTGGCCGTGACCGTGACGCCTTCCGGAATCACTCGCACACACTCCACCGGCTCCTCCAGCTCGATATCCTCAAACGGCTGCTGCTCACCCGCGTCATAACGCGCGTTGACGATCCGCAAACGCATCACACGCACACGATCCACCACCGTCACCGCACACGCGTCGCCCAGGATCGCGGCGACCGTGTCCGGCTGCACTTCATCGAGCATGATCCAGAGGTGGCCGCCTCCCAGCACCCAGTCGCGGACCAGCAGGATGCCGTTCGGGTCGGAGCTCAGGCGGTCGCTGCTCAATACCAAGACATCCACCGCCGCCAGGCCGGCCGGATCGCCCGGCAGATCGTCCGCCTCAAACACGCTCAGCCGGCGAGTCAGATTCTGGGCCCGCTTGGCGGTAATGACCAGCTCGTAGACCGGATCGTCCGGCGCCGGCGGCGGTCCGAAGACCTGCGTGTGATACGGCAGGCCGTTGTCGTAGAGGGGCGCGGAATCCAGATCCCCGATCAAACCCACCGCGGGCAGCTCGCGATCGATCACCAGCGGCTGCGAGGCCAGCATGGCGTCTTGCGGCGTCGGCTGCTTCGCCCCTGGAGCGCGCGGGGGCAGAACCTGGTCCACCAGGCAGTCGACATGCCACACCTGGTGCGGGACCGACGCGGGAATCAGAACCGGGCATGTCGTGCGGAGCGTCGCGTTGGCGGGCACCACCACCCGACGCCCGTATTGAAGCGTCAAGTCATCCGTGAAACGCAACACGGCAGCGGCTTCGGCCGGCCGGTCCGTCCGATTGATCGCCGAGACTCCGACCAGCCCCCAGGTGCCGGGCCGGTATCGCCGAGCACCATCGGGCGACCCGATCCGGCACGACACGCCGTCGCCAGGCGTCGACTGCGCGGCGGCCGTCGCGACCCACAGCGCGAGCACCAGCACCAGGAGGCGGGAGGCGGGAGGATCAGCCGGTTTTGCGACCATGAACGACATGCTTCGGGTCTGGAATGTTCCCAGGGACGTGCGATTACGCCACTCCGCCACTTCGATCCTGCCAACATACCCGCTCGGCCACCCCACCTCAACCAGCCAGGGGCGCTCAAACGACTCGACATATCAGGCACTTGAGATAGGCGTTCTCGGGACACGCCAGACTCACCGGATGATCCTCCGCATGGCCGCGTTGTTCCAGGATCTGGATCGTCCGCCGCGACTTGGCCGCCACGCCGGTCAACATGTCCAGGAAGTCCTGGCGCGTCACGCTCCCGGAACAACTGCAGGTGACCAGGATCCCGTCGGGTTCCAACAGGTCGACGGCCAGCCGGTTGATGCGGTGATAGGCGCGCAACGCCTCGACCACATGGAACCGGTTCCTGGCGAACTTGGGCGGGTCGAGGATCACGGCGCCGAACCTCCTGCCAGCGGCGCGCAGTTCGTCGAGCAGCTCGAAGCACTCGCGCTGCTCGAACTGCACGTTCCGGGCGTCGTTGAGCTCGGCGTTGGCGCGCGCCCGGCCAATCGCGGGCTCACTCGAGTCGGCGCCGAGCACGCTTGCGGCGCCACCCAGCAGGGACGCGGCCAAGGCGAACCCGCCGCTGTAACAGAACAGGTCCAGCACTTCGCGATCCCGCATGTACCGGGCCGCGGCCCGCCGGTTCTCCCGCTGATCCAGATAGAACCCCGTCTTCTGGCCGGCCGCCAGGTCCACGCCGTAGCAGATGCCATGTTCCTTGATGAACACCGGGCCGTGGGGCGATTGGCCCCAGGCGCAGCCGGCCGGCAGGTCGATGCCCTCCACTTTCGCCAACGCACTCTCGCTGCGCACCAGCACGCTCGCGGGAGCCGCCAGCCGGGCGATGAGCGGAACCAGCATCGGGAGCCGCACGGCGATCGCCAGCGCATTGACTTGCAGCACCAGATGCGTGCCGAAGCGGTCCAGGATCATGCCGCTCAGAGCGTCCGCCTCGCTGAACACCAGCCGCGCGGCGCCATCCGGCGCGTGCAGGCCCAAGCGCTGCCGCCAGTCGAGGGCGCACTGGAGTCGGCGTTGCCAGAACGCCTCGTCCAGCAGTTCCTGCGGGTCCCACGAATACAACCGGACGCGCACACGGCTGCGGCGGTTGACAATCCCACGGGCGACGAACGCCCCGTCCGCGGACACCAGGTCCACGACGTCACCGTCGGCCACCTCGGGCGCGATCGACGCGACGGCCGAATCGAGCACCCACGGGTGACGTGCCAGAAACGGACGCGTCTTGTTGCGCTTCAACACGACGGTCCCCAGCGCGCGGCCGGATCGCCATTGAGTGGATATCGGCCGTTGGTCGGCCGCGGACGATGAGGTCTCGGTCATGCGACGGGTCCAATCTGGGAAGCATGCGGCGAGCTGCGCGCCGATCACCCCTGCAGTGTCACCGCCGCCCGCCGCCTGTCAATCCCTGCCGGCGCCGGGGGCTGCACCCTGGGCCGTGTCACGGGACACTCGAAAAGCCTCACTGCCAAGGTACGAGGGGGCGTCATGAGGAATCCGCACGACTGGTCCGCCTCCTGCCGCGTATCGCACATCCAGCACTCAGAACTCCCGTGCATATCCGGCGGTCCATCCGCCGTCGACGGTCAGCACGGCGCCGTTGACGTAACTCGACTCCGGCGCGGCGAGGAACAACACGGCGTGGGCGATTTCCGTCACCGTCCCGGGGCGTCCGGACGGCACGTGGTCCAGCAGTTGCTGGACCGATTGCCGAAACATGCCGTTCTCGCCATAGAACAGTTGTCGCGTGCCGTCGGTGAGTATGGAACCGGGCGCCACGACGTTGACCGTGATCCCCTCGCCGCCCAACTCGATCGCCATCGCCTTGCTCAGGTTGATGACGCCCGCCTTGGCGGCGACGAAGGCACATTGCAGCCGCAACGGGATGATGCCCGCCACCGAGGAGATGTTGACGATGCGGCCCCACTTCCGCTGCCGCATCACGCCGGCGACCGCCCGGCTCACCAGGTACAAACCGGTCAGGTCGATCCGCACGATGCGCTCCCACTCGTCGAGCGGGAACTGGTCGATCGTCACGCGGTGACGCATCGTATTGACGCCCGCGTTGTTGACCAGGATGTCCACGCGCCCGTGCCGACCGACGATCTGGTCCACCACGCCCTGTACCTGCCGCTCGTCGCTGACATCCATCTCGACCGGCACGCAACCCGGCGCGCGCGCGGCGGCTCGCTGTGCTTCCGCGACATCGATGTCCGAGTAGTACACGAGCGCGCCGTTGCCCGCCAGCATGTCCGCGACGGCCTGCCCGATCCCGCGCGCCGCGCCGGTGACGAGGGCCACACGATTTGCCAAATCAATCTGCATGGAACCGTCACTGTCCTTCCGTCTCGGGAGTCAGCAGGTGGCTGACGATGCGGTCGATCGCTGTCTGAGAGCCGCGATATGCCCAGGTCTGGGACGCGTCCTCGCAGAACACGCGGCCGGTCTCCCCGCCGATGCCCGGCACGTGGTATTCCAGTTCGCTGAACCGGCCCAGCCCGCTGCAGACGTTGCAGGCCTGCAGTGCGTAGCCCAGGTCCTCCGGGTCGTGCCACGGCACATCAACGTACGCCCCCGACGGATTGATGAACAGGTTCCGCACGATCAGGGCCCGGCGGCCGTCCGCGGTGGCGTAGCGGTAGCCGATCCGGCCCGTCGCGGCCACCGCCCGGATCCCCAGCTTGTGCTCGCCCTGGGCGCGCATCGTGTAACGGATCAGGTGGTTGGTCACGGCGATGTCGTGCGGACTGACCTCGCCGAAAAAGACCCGCGGCGGGCATGCGCAGCAGGTCGCCACCAGCAGGTCGCCGCCGTGCGGCATCTGGATCAGATTCCACAGCCCCACCGGACCGGCCGTCGGCTGGCCGATCAGCCGGAGCGTCGATCGCAGCGTATAGCCCGCGTACTGGACATCCGACATGTCCCGCCAGACCGGTTCATGGCGCAGCGGGTTGAGCGCGGCGGAAACCGACTTGGTGATCTCGAGATCCACTTCGGCGCCGGACCGCGACAGGCGATGCGTGAGCCGGTTGACCAGCCGCACGGCGTCGGCTTCGACCGTGATGCGCCAGTCGCCGGGGTCCAGCCGGCGCGGCTGCTGGTACAGGTCCAGCTTCGGGAACGCCGGCAGGAAGAAATCGACTTCGGGCGCCAGCCAGGTGCGGTCGCCGCCGGAGTTGGGCCACTGGTCGCTCGCGTAAAACTCCGCGGCCGTCGCGGCGGACCCCAACGCCGGGTGCGTCCAGAAGAGGTTCTCCGCGCTGCCCGGCGTGAACAATCCCAGCACGCGGCCGCCGTAGGGCAGCACGAGCACCTCGCTGCCGTCCGGGCTGCGATACATGTGCGGCGGCTTGCCCACCTGTCGGAGTGTGTCGATCAAGTGCTGATTCATCGTCACGGCCTCCGGAGTTCGCCCTGCTGCCCTTTTTCCCGTCCTCCCGGCCATGACCCGAAACCCGATCACGCGCCCGGCACGTAGCCCTTGCCGAACCGATTGGGCGACTCGCTGCGGAAGTCGGAGAACAGCGACATCAGGGCAGTCGTGCCGCCATCGGCCACGATCGTCTGGCCGATGATGAACTCGGCGTCCTCCGAGCAGAGAAACACGGCCAGGCGGGCGATGTCCAGCGGTGCGCCGGCTCGCCCGAGCGGCACCGAATTGCTCGCCGACTCGCGAGCAGACTCCTCGCTGAAACCGGGGATCGCCTGGTAGTAATTTTCCACGGTGATCCAGCCCGGCGCGATCGCGTTGACGCGGATGCCCTGGTGTGCCAGTTCGATCCCCAATTGGCGGGTCTGGGCAATGATCGCACCCTTGGTGCCGGCGTACACCGAGTGTTCCGGCGCGCCTTGCAGTCCGTGGACCGACGTGAGGTTGCAGATCGTCCCGCCGCCGTGCGTGAGCATGTCCCGCACGACGCTCTGCATCAGGAAGAACTGGGCGCGCACGTTGACATGATACAACACGTCGAACTGCTGCGGCGTCACCTGCAGAAACGGCTTGTTGAACGTGATCCCGGAATTGTTGACCAGGCAGTCAATGCCGCCCAGGAACTCGATCGCGCGGCTGGCCAACTGCTCCACCTGCTCGACCGAATCGAAGTCCGCCCGGAACACTTCGGCGCGACGGCCCCAGCCTCGGATCTCCTCGACGGCCGAGGTGGCGCCGAGTCCGCTGTGGGCGTAGTGCAGCACGACATCCGCGCCCTGCCTGGCGAACTCCAACGCGATTTCGCGCCCGATACCTGTCCCCGAGCCTGTTACCAGTGCCCGCTTGCCGGACAATTTGCCAGCAGTGCTCATGAGAACCATCCGTCCATCGAAATCATGTGCCTTGCGTGGGACCGGCTCCGGGCACACGGCCGAAGGCGGACAGCCTGTCCGGCCGGTCCCTCCCCATCGATCACGCACCAACGTACGCTTTCCGGGTTCCGAAAGCAATCATCCGTCTGCGTGACCGGCGCCGGGTCTCACGCGGGTACCGGGATGGGAAAGACCGGCCATGTTCGGCAAGAGTGTCCAGCAAGCGCGTCTGCCGCGTGCCCGTGACCGCTCTCTTTCGGCAGCTCCACGGTGCGGGGTGAACCGGCAGGGCGGGCAGGAGATTTCCTCTCGCCTCGGCGGGCGCGGGTGTGTAGAATCGGGCACTCAACCTTGCAACGGATGGCCGGGGGTATTGTGTGATGGCCGAGATGGACGTTTGGGACGCGGCGATCCTGGCGGTGGCCGCTTATATCGGCACCCTGGCGCTGGTCCGGCTGATGCGCCGGCGGCGGGACGCCGTCATGGCGGAATTCCAAGCCGAGGTCGCTGAGCAACTGGAACGCAAGCGGGCCGAACAGCGGCGCGAGAGGAACCGGGCCGCGCGAACCAGGCAGCCCTCGAGCACCTCGCCCGACACGGGCCAATAGCCCGCTGTCGCGCGCTCGGCTGTCCTGCGGCCGGGCGGATCGGTCGGCCATCCATCCGCGCCGACCGCGACCCCGGTTCGTGACCCGTTCACAGTGATCTGTGGATAGCGATGTCGAAGCTCGTATACATCGAAACGGTCGGCTGCCAGATGAACGTGCTGGACAGCGAGATGATCGTCGCCTTGTTGCGCAAGTACGATTACGTGGTGACAGGCGATGTGCGCGCGGCCGATCTCGTGCTGTTCAACACCTGCAGCGTGCGGCAGCATGCGGAGGACAAGATCTACAGCGCGTTGGGCCAGCTTCGCGCGTGGAAGCAGGCGCATCCGGAGCGAATCGTCGGCGTGGTGGGATGCATGGCCCAGAAGGAGCAGCGGCAGCTGTTTGACCGGGTGCCCTATCTCGACATCGTCGTCGGACCCGGCCAGTTGCATCGCATTCCCGAGTTGCTCGAACACGCGGCGTCCGGCGAGCGCCGGCAAGTGGCCGTGAGCCTCGATCGCACGGCCGGCGCGCGGGAGGAGATCCGCCGCAGTCATGAGACGTTCGATCCGCTGCGCGATCCGGCGACCCGGCCCACTCCCTTTCAGGCCTACCTGCGGATCCAGATCGGCTGCGACCGATTCTGCTCCTACTGCGTGGTCCCGGGGACGCGCGGGCCGGAACAAGGCCGCCCGCCGGAAGACATTCGGCGCGAGGCGCAGGCGCTGGTCGAGCAGGGGTGCGTGGAGATCACGTTGCTCGGCCAGACGGTCAACAGTTACCGGTACGACGTCCTGGGCCGGACGACTCGGCTGGCCGACCTGCTCATCCAGCTTCACGACCTCCCCGGGCTCCGCCGGTTGAAGTTCGTCACGAACCATCCCAGCGATATGACGCAGCGCCTGCTGGAGGTGGTGCGCGATCTGCCCAAGTGCTCGCCCTACCTGCATGTGCCGCTGCAAAGCGGCTCGAACGCCGTGCTGAGCCGCATGAAACGCGGTTACACGATCGAGCAGTACCGCGAGATGATGCATCGGATCCGGGAGACCGTCCCCGGGGCGACGGTCTCGAGCGATTTCATTGTGGGGTTCTGCGGGGAGACCGCGGAGGATTTCGCCCAGACGGTTGCGGCGGTGCGGGAGTTCCGGTTCAAGAACAGTTTCATCTTCAAGTACAGTCCGCGGCCGGGCACGAAGGCCGCGGAGCGATTGCCGGACGATGTCCCGTGGGAGGTGAAGCAGTCGCGCAATCACGAGCTGCTGGCGATCCAGAATGCGATCAGCGAAGAGGACAACCGGCAGTGGATCGGCAGGCGCGTCGAGGTGCTCGTGGAAGGCCCGAGCAAGACGACGCGCAAGCAGGCTGTGCAGGGGCCTGTCATGCAGCTCACCGGGCGCACGCACTGCGATCGGATCGTGGTCTTCGACGGCGCGCCGGATCAAGTCGGCCAGTTTCTTCCGGTCCACATCACCGGCGTGACGGCCCATACGCTGTTTGGGATCGCGAAATGAGCTGCGCGGCAGCCGGTCTTCCGTCTCCTGCCCGGCGGTCCAAGAAATGGCGGTGGTGAGCGAACAACCACGGCCCCTTTGTGCCGGCCCGGCACGCCTGCCTGCCTGCCGACTGACTGGCTTGACGCGTGCAGGGGGCACGTCTAGGCTCGCCGGCTGGGTCAGCAGTGCCGATCCCGATCTTCTGGCGGCCGTGTGGTGCGGGACGATCATGACGAATGCATATGCCATCGAGGTCGAGAATCTCGACAAGGTCTATCGCGACGGCCTGATCTTCCGTCGCCCGTTCCCGGCGTTGACGGGGATCACCCTGCAGGTGCGCTACGGGGAGATCTTCGGGCTACTCGGCCCCAACGGGGCCGGTAAGACGACGCTGGTGAAGTTGCTGTTGGGGATTGTGCGTGCGACACGTGGGCGGGCGTGCATGCTGGGCCGCCCGGCGGGCGATCGTGCGGGGCGGCGGCGGGTGGGCTACTTGCCGGAGAACCTGCGGATCCCGCGTCACCACACGGCGCTGAGCGCGTTGGAGTTATACGGTCAGATGAGCGGCATGGCGCGCGGGGAGATCAGGCGGCGCAGCAGGCCGCTGCTGGCCTCGGTGGATCTGGCCGACCGGGCGCGCGACCCGGTCCGGAAGTACTCCAAGGGCATGCTGCAACGCCTCGGCCTGGCCATCGCGTTGCTGCACGACCCGGATCTGGTGTTTCTGGACGAGCCCACGGACGGGTTGGATCCGGCGGGCCGTGCGCACGTGCGGCAGACGCTGGTGCGGCTCAAGGCCGAGGGAAAGACGATCTTCCTCAACAGCCACCTGCTGCAGGAGGTCGAGCTGGTCTGCGACCGTGTGGCGATTCTGGACCGGGGTGTTCTGAAGGGTTTGGGGCGTGTCGAAGACCTGGTCCCCCAGCGCCGGGAGGATGTGGAGTTGCAGGTGAACGTGGTCGGTCCGGCGGAGGCCGTGCAGGCGGCCGTGGCGAGCCTGCGGGAGCCGCGGGTCTGGTCGCGCGACGGGCAACAGCATCTGATTCATCTGTACGTGCGCGACCAGGCGGAGATTGATCAGTGCGTGGACGCGCTGCGGAGGCAGATGCTGAGCATCGCGTCGTTGGGCCGCCGGCGGATCAGTCTGGAAGAGGCGTTCCTGAGAGTGTTGGGGTTGAATGCGGACTAGCCATGAAGCCGTACCTCGCCATCATCGCGGATTCGTTTCGGGAAGCCCTGGCGTCGCGCATCCTGTGGATCCTGCTGGTGCTCATCACGCTGTTCCTGGCGGCGCTGAGCCCGCTGGGGTTCCGTGCCGAGCAGACGACGGAGTTCCGGCAGGGTGATTTCCTGGACGCCCGGGGTTTCGTGGCGGCCGTGCATGAGGACTTCGATCGGGGCGCGCCCTCGCCCGGACACCGCCTGTGGTCGACATTCGACGGGCCCTTGCGGCAGACGCTCGGCAGTTTCCAGAAAGCCGACGAGAACGACATCCAGCAATACTACGCCGACTTCCCCAAACTGCTCAAAGCGCTCAATGACACGCTCCAGGATCGCCGGTTCTATGACGCGACCGCCTGGCAGGATGTGGTGCTGGGGAGCGATGCGCGGGAGCTGATCGAGCGCGGCTTGGATGCGCTGCCGGCTGAAGACCTGGCGCGCTTGAATCGGTTGCTGATCATCACGCCGTACGACAAGTACTTCCGGGCCCAGCCGCCCAAGCAGATCCGCGTCACATACCTCGGCTGGAACATCTCGCCGCCGATCCGCACGAGCGAGAAGGTCATCAAGCAGGTTACCGAGCAGGCGGTGTTGCCGAACGTCATGGCCGTCATCGTCGGCTTCTTCGGCGTGTTTGCCGCCATCCTGGTGACCGCGTCGATCATCCCGCAGATGTTCGACCCGGGCTCGCTGAGCCTGCTGTTGAGCAAGCCGGTGTCCCGATCCCTGATGTTCCTGGCCAAGTTCCTGGGCGGGTGCGCATTCATCCTGATCAATGCCACCTACTTCATCCTCGGACTATGGCTCATCGTCGGGCTGCGGCTGGGCATCTGGAGCCAGGGCTTGCTGCTGTGCATCCCCATCTTCCTGTTCCTGTTCGCCATCTATTATTCCGTCTCGGCGGTCGCCGGGGTCATCTGGCGCAATGCGATCGTGTGCGTCGTGATCACGGTCCTGTTCTACATGGCCTGCAAAGCCACGGGGATGACCAAGCACATCCTTCAAGAGCTGGCGGTGGAGAACAAGCGGCTGGTGCGCCTCGTGTCGGCCGGCGACACGCTCATCACGCTGGACGAGAACAAGGCCACTTACCGCTGGGACGCCGAGTCGGGTGAATGGCAACCGGTGTTCTTCGAGGGCGGAGGCGGGATCCTGGATCGCGTGCTCGGGCCGATCTACGTCCCCGACCAGCACCTGCTGCTGGCGGCGCATGCCGGCGACCGCGGCCTGTTCCGCGCCAACTCCCGGCTGTTGGTGGGCCGGGAGGCGGACGGCTGGAAGCAGGTCGAGGGCCCATCGCTGCCGGTCGGGACCTGGGAGTTGTTGCCGGATCCGCACGGCCGACTGCTGGCGGTGACCCACACGGGCGTTGAGCAGTTGGTGGGCACCCTGGAGGCGGAGCCGAAGCGGCTGCAGTTGTTCTTCGTCGAGTTTCCCCAGTTGCTGACCAGGCCGTTCCGGCCGGCCGGACCGTCCAAGCCCCTGAAGCTTGCCGCGCCGATGGCGGCCGCCGTGGATCCGCAATCCGGCAACGTCGTCACGTACAGCCGCGGCGAGTTGACGCTGCTGGCGCGGCAGGATGAGGATTACCTGGTCGCGCAGACCGCATCGGTGGACACGGACGAGGACCATGATGCGCTGGTCGCCTACGCGGGCTCGCTCATCCTGCTCGCCCTGGCCGATGGCCGGGTCATGAGCTTCGAGGCCCCCTCGCTGACCTGGCGCGGCACCTGCGAGCCCGAGCCGGGCAGCCAGCCGCGCCTCGCCTGCACGTCTCCCGACGGGAAGATGTGCGCGATCCTGTTTCACAACGGCCGACTCCATGTATTCGACGCGGCGCCGGGCGCACACGCCGTGTCGCGGGTGGCCGATGTGCGTGGACAGGGTGATATCTCGGCGGCCGCCTTCGGTGCGGACAATTCCCTGCTGGTCGCCGACCGCGTCAACCGCGTGACCGTCTACGACCCCGTGTCGGGCGCGCCGACCCGCACCTGCGCGCCTGCCCTGACGCCATTGGAGATCGTCTACTACTACGCCATTCTCCCGATCTATACGGTGTTCCCGCAGCCCGGCGAGCTGGCCAACACCATCCAGTATGTGCTGACCAACGAGGACACCTTCGACCTGGCCATGCTGGGCGGGGATCTGCAGACCAAGCGCGTGCCGCTTCACCCGTGGGCCCCGGTGCGCAGCAGCCTGATATTCGTTGTCGTCCTGCTGACGCTGGCCTGCATCTACATCGAACGCCAGGACTTCTGATCGGCACGATCCTGGACGGTGCGGCACGGGCAGCGGCGGGTGACGCGCCGGCGTCGGACGGCGAGGCGGCCGGCCGGCGGTCCTGCCGTTGTCCGGCCTACGGCTCAGCGCGCGACCACTGCATGCGCACGCCGCCGAGCAGCCACACGTTGACGCCCAGGCAGATCATGACGGCTTCGACGAGCGCCATCATGGTGAAGAACGGCCCGGTGCGCGCCGATTCCAGGCCGGTCATCACGAACCCCGCGGCGAAGCACAGCAGAGTCAATACGGCGATCCGCAGGCCGACCGGCCTTGGGGATACCATGGCCCAGAACGAGCCGCCGGCGACGCACGCGAGCGAGGACCCGTAGCCGGCCAGCGCCAGCCCATGCGACCAGGGGAACGCGACATGGTGGCACAAGCCGCAGCCGAGCGCGACGGCCGTCGTCCAGGACATGAGGTCGGCCAGCGAGAACTGCCGAGCCGCCAGGCGGTGCGGTCGGTCGCGTGCCGCGCGCGTGCGGAGCCCTGCCCAGCGCGTCACGGCGAGCGGCACGGCCACCCAGGCGGTGTAGAGACACAACACCAGGAACCACTCCGACCTGCGGCCGGGCGTCACGGCGGAGAGCGGTCCGCTCAGGAGCGCGGCCGCGGCGAGCACGGCCAGCAGGCGCCACAGCCGCGGGGCGGCGCCCCAGACCCACCAGGCCGACAACAGGGCCAGTTGGCCGGCGGCGAGCCCGCACAGCAGCATGAGCGCCGTGTGGGGCGCGTCGCGCAGCCGGCTGGCCACCGCCGCGTCGCACGACGCGGCAGCGATCGTTAGCAGGCCGGCCAGCAGGTGCGTGGGTTTCATGCCGTTCCATTGTGATCGGCTCGTCGCCTCCTGGCCAGCGTTGGCTGCCCGCGCCGGGCGGCGGCGTTGCATTGCCCGGACAAGTCGGACAGAATATGGGAGTTGTAGCGATGATTTCGGTTCCTGGGGCGTATGCGGCGCCGTCCGCGAGGTGCTCGTGCCTGATTCCGCACTGCAAGAAATCGTCTGCTGTATTGGTCAGCCGGTGGCAGGGAACCCGACGCAGTTCATGATGCAGCGTGTGCTGGCCAACGTCGGGCTGGACTGGCGGTTCCTGACGTTGGAGGTCTCACCGGAAGACCTGCCGGACGCGATCCGCGGGATCCGGGCGCTGGGGTTTCACGGCGTGAGCGTGTCGCTCCCGCACAAGATCGCGGCCGCGCCGCTGCTGGATGCATTGAGCGAACGCGCGGAGCTGGTGGGGGCGGTCAGTTGCGTGTACCGGGAGGATGGGCGCCTGGTGGGCGACAACACGGACGGGCGCGCGTTTGTGGATTCGCTTGGCGAGATCTGCCCGGTCGCCGGGAAGCGCGTCCTGCTGCTCGGGGCCGGTGGAGTCGGCCGGGCGATTGGCGTGGAATTGGCGCGCGAAGGCGCCTCCGAGATCCTGGTGGCCAACCGCACGGCGGCGCACGGCGAAGCGCTGGTCGAACTGCTTCGACGGCGGCTGTCGGCGGCGGCGGAGTTCCTGCCGTGGGACGGGCTGCTGGCCGTGCCGGACGACGTGAGCATGCTGATCCATGCCACATCGGTGGGCCTGCTGGACGGCGACGCGCGCGTGGCGATCGAGCCGCAATCGCTGCACAGTTCGCTGGTTGTCGCGGACGTCGTCTTCAATCCGCCCCAGAGCTGGTTGCTCAGGGAATCCGCGCGGCGCGGCTGCACCACGCTCAACGGCCTGGGGATGCTCGTCAACCAGGCGGCTGACCATTTCCGGCGCTGGACCGGGCGCGAGCCGGACAAGCCCGCCATGCGCGAAGCTGTCGAGGAGTATCTGGAGATCTGAGCGGCTGCGAGGGTCGGTCAGCCCGGGCGCTGCCCGGACGCTGCCCGGCGCGGCCGGGTCGGTCTGGTCCGCACGTTCGTCAGGCGTTGTGCCCCGCCAACTCCGGCTCCAACCGCCTGGCACGACTGTTCTCACCGGAAGCGTACAGCACCACCTGCTCCAGCGCGTGAAGGACCGCCGGGTGATGCTCGTCCTCGACGTCTCGTTTCAAGATGTCGATTGCTTCGGCAGGAGGGACGGTGCCCGGCTGTTCATAGACCAGGGTCACATAGCGACGGACCGACCGGACGACGTGCGCGCCGATCGGCGCTTCGGGGCGGGTCGCCACGGCTTCATCCAGGTTCTCCACGTCGAAGAGCCGATCATGTTCGACCAGCAGCGGCAGTGCGCCGCGGAGCACGTGGCCCAGGGATTGTGCCAGATCGCTCCCATGAAAGGTGTGCTGGCTCGTGCGCGACTGGGCAATGCTGCCGATCGCCTTCTGGATGACCTTGGCGGTCACCTCGAAGCTCTTCATATCCTGGAGCAGCGTGGCGACTCGGATGTCGTCGATTTCGCGCGCCGAGAGCTTCATCTGAGCGCCCACGCGCTGGGCCAGCTGGGAGCTCAAAGCCGACCGCTCGTTCAGCTTGGGATCGGCGCTGTTCAAGTACCGGGTCAGCACCTCGACCACGCCGACGTAGGCGTCGTGGAGTTCCACGATCTTCTCCGACCGCTCGTCGCTGAGCGTCCCGGCCAGGATGGCGGTGAGGGACAGGGCGGCCGCCCAGACCGTGAGGGCCAGCCCGATGATCAGGGGTGACGTGTAGGCGGCGAAATTGCTCAGATCCAGGGCCGTGACCACCGCCGCACAGACGACACAGAACACCGCCAGGATGCCCGCCCGATACCGTCCGAGGAAGAACGCGGCCAACACGACCGGGAGGAAGAACAGGTTGAGCGCCACCATGCGGAAACTGCCGACCCGGTAGAGCAGGGCACACAAGCCCAGGCACACCAGGATCAAGGTGATTTCAAAGAACCGCTCGTGGACAGTAGCCTTGTGAGACATAGGTACTCCTCGATTCGCTGGGATCACGGCCCAGACGGATGTCAGGTAAGGACGTCTAAGTCGAGCGACGGGCCCGCCAAGGCATCTCCCGGGTGCGTGGGCACCGGGTCGAAGCCGACCGGGGGCACGAAAGGCTGCGGCATGCCCGCCGAGGCGGCATCGCCCGCCTCGCGCAGGACGGCGGGGTCGCGGCAGCGGCGCGTGATGTCCTCCAGTTCGGATTGGATCTCCAGGAACACTTCCACCAGCGCCGGATCGAATTGGGTGCCGGCGCCGGCCCGGATGATCGCGACACACTCTTCGTGCGGAAGACCGTCTTTGTAGACACGCCGGCTCGCCAGCGCGTCGTACATGTCGCAGATGGCGACGATGCGGGCCGCGAGCGGGATGTTCTCTCCCGCCAGCCCGCGCGGATAGCCCGTGCCGTCCCACCGCTCATGATGCGCAAACGCGATCTCGCGGGCCAATTGGAGGAAGTTCGAACTCCCTAATCGCAGTTCGATATCCATCAGGCACTTCGCGCCGATCTCCGCGTGCCGCTCGATGGCCTCGCGTTCCGCACTGTCCAACTGGCCGGACTTCAACAACACCGAGTCCTTCACGCCGACTTTGCCGATGTCGTGCAGCGCGGAACTGATCCCGATGAGCTTGACGAACGCGGAGTTGATCTGGCCGCTATATCGCGGATGACGGCGCAATGCGACGGCCAGACGCGTCGAGTAGAGTGCAATGCGTTCGAGATGGTTTCCGGTCTCCGGATCCCGCGACTCCGCCAGCTTGGCCAGGCCGAAAATGATGGCGTCGCGCGTTCGGATCAGATCGTTCTGGCGCCGCAGTGCCTGGCCGGCCTCCACGACTTGTTTGCGCGACGCCTCGGTGTGCAATCGGGAGAGAATGAGATATGCGATCGCGGCCTGCAGCGCCGCGATCCAGAAGAACACCATGGCCCGCATGGCCGTGGTGGAAGTCGCCATTCCCCGTGCGCCGTCGGACGGGTTCGCCGGACCGTCGGCAGACGCCCTCTGCGCATCTGCCCCCGCGGCGCTCGGCACCCCCGCGCTCATCGTGCCGACCAACGAGCCGACGAACCGTGACTCAAGCCACAGGCCGACCGCCAGGCAGGCCGTTTGCGCGAAGATCAGCAAGCAGAAAATGCGAACGTACCGACTCAGCCACGGCAGCCGATTGAGCAAACGGCGGCCGACTTCCGCGCGGGATCCCGTCACTGCCTTCCGGATCATCAGACATTACCCTCGTTGTGTGGGTTTCTCAAGAAGCCTAGCTTGCCAATCCGTGGCGTGTGAGGCACTTGGGGGGGCGGCTCGGCCGCAGGCCCGCAGGCACCGCATCGAAGCAGATCGAACGGGATGAACGGGACGAGCGGGATGGGCCGGACGAACCGGATGAACGGGCGCGAAAGGCCGACGGCATCGCGCGCGGGCTTTGGCCAGGGCGCGTGCGAAGCGCACCGCCCGACACCGCGCCGGGCGCGACGGCAGGCATGCGCGGAGCGGCTGTCGACTGCGGACCGTGCTACAGAGCGGGCGTGTGTTCCGCGACTGCGGGTGCGGTGACCGCCGGCACCCCTCGACGCTCCGCCAGCTCCGTGTCCAGTTGCAACTGGAACGTCACGCTCCAGCGCCCCGTTTCATCGCCGCGCACGAGCCAATGCGGGTGCACGACCACCGACTGGTGCACCAGTTCGAACCCGCCCTCGGAATTGCTCACCGTCTCGATCGGGAAAGTCCACCACGATGTCGGCTGGTCGGCGATCAGCCGGACGTCGATGCCCAGCCAGTGGTCGACCATGCTCAGTTCGAGAGTCTCTGCCAGATCCAGTTGCGTGTGCAGCGGTCCGAGTCGGGTATCACGGCCTTGATGGAAGTACCGGTCGTCGGCGTGGGAGGGGAGTCCGGCGAAGTTGAATTCGACGCCGAAGTGCAGCGGCTGATCGGGCGGCAGTCCTTCGAGCAGGTAGGCGATCACGAGCGTCGAGCTGCCGGCTTGGGCAGTGACCCCCTTGGTGATTCGCAGCGGGATGCCGCCGGCGCGTCCGTCGCGGGTCAGCAGGACTTGAATCCGGTCCGGGTTGCGTCGGATGCGGGTCTCGTAGGCGCTGTCCAGGAAATCGCCCTGCTCCTCGGCCTGCCCGTCGCGGACCGCCTGCAGAGACGCGTCCAAGGCGTAGAAGTGATCGAGCATGCTCTTGCGCGGGTGCTTGTCGTACTGCAGGCGCTGGTCCAGTCCTTCCTGCTTGAAGACCACCCGCTCGTGAATGCTCGCCACATCCTGGCCTTCCTGGTGCTGCCGGCCGGCCAGGACCTTGCGATGGTAGGCTTCCGGGCGTCGGGCGAGCGTCGCGAGCAGGTTGTGGCAGATGTTTCGCACGTCCAGTTCGTACATCTGCCCGCCCGCTGCGGGCGCCAGCAGGCAGATGAGCCGGTCGTTGGCCAGCCGCACTTCCTGGCGCGCATCGAAGTTGTAGTCGCTCGCCGTCGCTTCGATCCACGGGCCGGTCTTGCCGGTGGCCTGATCCAGCAGGTTGTCCGCGGCGATCATCTGGTGGTAGACCGCGTTGCGCAGGTGCGGCAGGTAGATCCCACCGAACGCGCCGTGCCAGTAAGGACAGTTGCATTGCGCGCGGTACAGCGCGCGGCGGGCAGCGTCGACATCCGCCCCTTCCACCGCGTGCTGCTCGATTTCCGACAGGCGGCGGCTGACCATCATCATCCGCGCGTACATCTCGTTCGCTTCCGGATACTTCACCTTGAAGTTCCGCCAATACCCCCCGCGCACGTACTGCTGGACCCGCGGCCAGCGCTCGTCCGCCTGCATGTCATGGACGACCTGGTCGTAGTCCGCCTGGCGCTCGGTCGGCAGGGCCCATTCGGTCATCTCGCGATAGCTGGCGTCCGGCAGATACACTTTGCCGCAAGGAGACACACCGGCCGCCGACTCGGCCAGCGTCGTCGTGTGGAGCCAGTCTTGGTTGGCCATCAGCACCTGGAAAAACGACTGCAGCCAGCCGTCGTGATAGACGTGCTTCTTTGTCTCCGGCCAGGTGCCGAATTTCTCGCCGTCGTCACCGAACACGACCACCGCGTTGGTCACACGCTGGGCAATCCCGCGCAAGTAGGCGATCGTCTCGTGCGGCGCCGCGAACGGTATCAAGTACCGCATCCGCTCGCTGCCCGGGAACACGGTCATCAGCCGGCCGTTATCCTCGGTCAGATAGAACCCGTGCAGCTGGTCCTCACCCAGACCCGCGTTGCGGAAATGGTAGTCGTCCAGCACCGTGTACTTGATCCCCGCCTGGACCAGGTCGCTCACCAGGGACTGTTCCCACACGCGTTCCGGGGTCCACATCCCCTGCACGCGCGCGCCCAGCCGGGACTCGAGCCACTGCGTGAAACGCTCGATCTGCCCCACCCGGTCGCGCGATGGAATCATCGTCAGAATCGGCTCGTAGTACGCGCCGCCCACGATCTCGATCCGGCCCACAGCCACCAGACGGGCAAGCCGGTCGACGTAGTCCGGATGGTGTTCGTCGAGCCATTCGAGCAGTGGCCCGCTCGTGTGCAGCGAGATCCGGAGGTCGTCAAAAGGTTCGAAGACATCCAAGAACGGCCGGTAACTGTCCTGGTACGCTTGTTCAAATACGCTGTCAAAATTGCCGATCGGCTGGTGGTTGTGGAGCACCAGGCACAGACGTAGTGGGTTCATCATGGCTGCCGCGATGCCGGGGAGGGACGGTACGTAACAGACACGAGCGTACGGGCATCAACGCCCGTACTTACAGTAATCGGCACGGTTTTCCTGGCTTAGCTAGTCTTTCTAACCGGAAAGGTCATGGTACCGGGCCCGGTTCCGGCTCACACGACCGCAGAACCGCCGCAGCCTGTTCAGGCGGAACCGGATTGATGTAATAGCCGGCCCCCCATTCGAAGCCGGCGGTGGTCGTCAGGCGCGGGAACAGCTCAATGTGCCAATGGTAGTGGCGTAGGGGGGCTGAGCCGAGTGGAGCGGTGTGCAGGAAGTAGTTGTAGGCCAAGCGCGCGTGCCGCGCTTCGAGTTTGCCGATGACGCGTTGCAGGAAATCGGCCAGATCGGCCAGCTCTTCAGGCGTCTGGCGTTCGAAGTGGCTCTGATGCGCGCGCGGCAGCACCCACATCTCGTACGGCATACGGCTGGCATAGGGGCAGACGGCCAGGAATCGGTCCGACTCGGCCGCCAGTCGCAATCCGTGGGCCAGCTCGTCCTGGATCACGCGGCAGAAGAAGCACTGCTGGTGGGCCCGGTGCAGCCGCCGGCAGGCGGCCAGCTCCCGCCGCACCTCGCTGGGCACCATCGAGGTCGCGACGACCTGGCTGTGGGTGTGTTCGAGTGACGCGCCGGCCTCCGGGCCGACGTTCTTGAACACCAACGCGTACTTGGTGCCCGGCAGATCCTGGGTCGCGCGCACCCGGTCGCGATAGGCGTGCATCAACAGCCGAGCTTCCTCCGGGGTCAGTTCGGTGAGGCTGGCGACGTGCCGGGGCGTTTCGACAATGACCTCGTGTGCGCCCACGGCGTCGCAGCCGACGTAGATCCCGCGCTCGATCGGGTCGGTGTGCCCGGCGGCCAACAGCGCCGGGTACTTGTTGGGTACCACACGCACGAGCCAATCGTCGCCGTTATCCGAGTTCGTCAGGCCACAGGGCCCATAGGCGGCGATATGCGGCGGCGTGTCCTGTTCGTGGCCCGCGCAAAACGGGCACCGCGCGTCCGCGCGCCGCCGCTCGACCCGTTCAAACTCGTTGGGACGCTCTTCACGCCCCTGAGCACAGATGACCCAACGGTCGGACAGCGGGTCTTTTCGCAGTTGCGGCATGGACGATGCCCGTACCATGGAGACTCCCTCACGCGCCGCGATTGTGCGCGGAGCGCGTCCGGCTGACAAGCCGCCACACCCCCAGACGGGTCGAGTTGGTCGCGACGCAAGCCGACGCTCCTTCCCCGTAAATCAGGGGGAATCGTCCTGATCTTGGCCGCACTGGTTGCCGTGGCGGCTTTGGGTGTAGCCGTCTCGGCCGTATACAGTGTGGAGATCAAGCGATCGTTCCTCATTGGCGGCGTCTTCTTGCTCGTTCACGTGGGTGTGGAGTTCTTCTCCCGCGTGCTGTTCGGTGCGTGACGCGACACGCCCTGACGTGGCGGCGGCGCAGCTGCAAATGCGGACCGTGGAGATCGCGGTCGGTTGGTCACCCGCGTTTCTGGGCCACGATCCTGGAATAGAGTTCCACGTAGCGTTGGGCGCTGCGGTGCCAGGACCAGTCCTGGCGCATGCCGGTTTCAACCAACCGCTGCCACTGCTGTGGCTCGTGCTCGTACATGTGGCAGGCGCGGTGCAGTGCGTCGTGGAGGTGGTCTGGGCCGTAGGCGGAGAAGGAGAACCCGTTGGCCGTGCCGTCGGCCAGTGTCTGGGGTGTGGCATTGATGATCGTGTCGGCCAGTCCGCCCGTGCGGTGTACGATCGGTACGGTTCCGTATTTCAGGCTGTAGAGCTGGTTCAAGCCGCACGGTTCGTATCGGCTGGCCATGACGAACATGTCACAGCCGGCTTCGATGCGGTGCGCCAGCGTGTCGGAGAACCCCAGCCGGGCCGCGACCTGGGTCGGGTGCTGGGTCGACAAGCGCTGGAGCAGTCGGTGGTACTCCTCCTCGCCCGTGCCCAGAATGGCCCACTGCACGTCGCGATGCCCGGCCCACCGCTGCATGACTTCCGCCACCAGTCGCCAGCCCTTCTGCTCGGCCAGGCGGCCGATCAGACCGATCAGCGGATGACGTGCCGAGACGGGCAAGCCCAGTTCGCGCTGCAGCGACTCCTTGCATCGGGCTTTCCCGCTCTGCCAGGACGTGACGTCGTAGGTGGCATCGATCAGCCCGTCGCGGCTGGGGTCCCAGGCATCGTAATTCACGCCGTTGAGGATGCCGCTGAGCGTCTCCTTCCGGTCGCGCAGGACGCCGGCCAGGCCGCAGCCCATGGGCTCGCTCTGGATCTCCTGAGCATACTGCGGGCTCACCGTGTTGATCGCGTCCGCAAACACGATCCCGGTCTTGAGCAGGTTCAAGTGGCTGTGGAACTCCATCTGATGCCAGTTGAAGTACTTCCAGTCCAGGCCGGTCAGCAGCATGTCCCAGTGCCAGAAGTTGCCCTGGTACGCCAGGTTGTGGATCGTGAACAGGCAGGCCACGTGGTCGTAGCCGGGCACGTGCGCATGCTCGATCTTCAAGTAGGCGGGAATCAGTCCGGTCTGCCAGTCGTGGCAGTGCAGCACGTCGATCGGCACGTGCAGCACGCCCATCGACTGCATGACCGCCCGGCAGAAGAACGTGAACCGCTCGCAGTTGTCCTTGTAGTCGTCGCCGTCGTCGCGATACAACTGTGGGCGATCGAAATAACTGTCCTGCTCGACCAGGTACACCGGCACGTTGGAGTCCGGCAAGCGGCTCTTCAGGAGCCGGCCCCGCACATCCTTCGAACCGACCCGCACCATCACCGTGATATTCGTGGGCTCGATCGGCTGCCCGCACTGGCGCGCATGCCGATAGGCGGGGGTGAACACGATCGGGTGGTGCCCGAGCTTCTCGAGTTCGCGCGGCAGCGCCTCGACCACGTCCGCGAGTCCGCCGGTTTTCGCGAACGGAACGACTTCACTACTGGCCAACAGGATGTTCACCGTTGCATGCTCCGATCTGGGCCGGGTATCCCGTGGAATGTCGACATATCGGGGCGGACTTGGCAAATGATTTCCATTGCGCCGGAAAAACCGGTCAGCGAACCGGGGCAAACAGTAGGGTTCTGGCACTTGTACCGGCTCGCACGACAGGTCGCGATCCGGGGAGCCCACGGGGCGGCGGGCGTGATCGGGCCCCAGTGCAGGAACGCCGATCGGGCTCGGGGCCTGACGGGCTGGCCGCCGGGGACCAGGCCCCCGCCGCGCGTGGACGCCGCACGGCAGCCTAACAACGACCAACCGGAACGCGAGCCGAACCGTGGTGTCAAGTGTTGGTGAGCTACTGGTCCCGTTCTGGAGGAATGTTCCGCGGGGACATCCTCCGCCGCAAAGGAATCGATGACGAATACAGTCTCACGGATTACAGTCCCTCTCACGCCGAAGTCCTTCATGCAAACAACCTGCGGCGGCACTTGCCCTGGACTATAGTCGGACTCTATCACAGGGCGATTGCACCAAAAATCATTTCCCCACAAGGACTTCCGTAAGATACTCGTCGTTCAACGCGGCGGCCAGCCGTTTGTTCTTGATGCCGACCTTCTTCGTCTGATTGTTCTTCAACAGGCTTA
>JBPOJB010000052.1:0-44603 GCA_052034005.1 Planctomycetota bacterium
CCCCCCGCCTGCGCCGCCACGCCCGCCCCCGCGCTCGGCCGCCCCCGAGCCGGCCCCCCCACCCCGGCCGCACCGCCGGGACTTCCGCTACTCCAGCGTCGGATAGGCGATCTCCCCCTTGAGCTGCGCAAGGCCCGTCTCGCGCTCGTACACGCCGTAGAACATCGAGGCGCAGTCGAGCCAGAGGGTCAGGCGGTGCAGGTCCTCCGGCGGGAGCTGCACGTCGTAGTGACCCGCCTGGAGCAGCCGGTAGAGGGGCGCGGCCAGGGCGCCGAACTGGCCCGGCGTTGTGCGGTAGGGGTCCCGGTAATCATAGAAGCCGTACTCGCGCGCCAGGTTCTCATACGATGCGTACCAGTGATTCACAATCGGCTCGCGCGCCAGGTTGGGCGCCTTGTCCGAGTGTTCGGCGTGGCACTTCACGCAGTGCCGGTCCAGGACCGGCTGCACCAGGCGCGGGAAACTGAACGGATACGACCCGTCCACATCGGGCGTGAGCGTGGAGGGCGCTCGGAGCAGCGCAAGCGGCACAGGCTGGCTTGCCGCCGAGACCCGGTGGCGCGGGTTGTGGCAGCCCCCGCAGACCAACCGTTCACCCTGTCGCACGTGCGTCGCCGAACGCATCGACTGCACGGCCAGCCCCTGCTCGTTCAGCGCCTGGAAGAACAACTCCTTGTTGGCGGGCACCTCGAACAGCGCACTGCCGTCCGCCTCCACGGGCACCGTGCCCAGCACCTGGCGCACCGGCACGACGGAGTCCTCGGCGGTCACGACCCGGACACCGGTCTCGTGAGGCGGCTCGCCGGACGGCACGCTCATGGGCAGCACTTGCAGCACGCGCAGGGCCGTGATCCGGGTGCCGCTCGGCCAGGGCTTCAGGCTGTCGTAGACGTTCATGACGGCGACCGTGCCGGTCGGTACACCGGCGTCCGGCGATTGGCTTGCGCGCGTGGCCGGGTTCGTGTTGGTGCTGCGCGTGGCCAGCTCGGGCGCCACCGGCGGCATGCGACGCGGCCGTAACGGGATGGGGCTTAAACACGCGATTTCCGGGTCGCGGTAGATCAGTTCGCGGTTGCCGAACGCGTCCACCAGGTAGATGCCGTAGTTCGCAGGCGACAGCCCGTCCGGCTGGGGTGCGGCGCCCGGCTGCATGCCCGCCGCATACACGCAGAGATAGAAATCCTCGCTCAAGGGCCACGGCGTGCCGTACACCTGGCCGCCCCCTTGCGTCTCCGGGAAACCTACCTCCGGCGTGATCCGTCGCACGGGGTTCATGGCATCGTCATCCCACTGGTTCGGATCGATCAGCACCAGGGACCCGTAGGCTTGCCCGTGGTGCGGCGCGGCCGTGGCGACCCAGCGCGAGGAGTCTGGGATCGCACGGCAGTCGACCTCCATGTCCGGGCGGGCGGCACGCGTGGCGAAGTTCCCATGCACGGCGCGCGGGTCGCGGCCGTCGAGCGTGGTGAGCCACGGCATGTGCGCGGTGCAGCCGTGGCGGTCCACGTAGTCCCACCGCGTCCAGAGCAACAGCCCGTCGTTCGAGACGCTCGGGTGCCATTCGTTCGTCTCGTGGAAGCTCAAGCACTGAATGTCGCTCCCATCCTCGGCCATGTCGAAGAGCGTGTAGTTCGGGCACACGCGGCCGCAACGCAGGTAGCCACCGCGCCGCTCGCTGATGAAGGCGATCCGACCGTTGGGCAGCCAGCAGGGATCGAAGTCGTTCCACGTCCCGTCGGTCAACTGGCGCAGCTCCGTGCCGTCCGCGTTCACGCTGAAGATGTGATAACAACGCCCCTCGGCCCAGTGGCCTTCCCGCGGATCGACATGGTGCCGGTGCCGCATGTCCCCCGTGTTCTCGACGTAGGCGAACAGGATCTGTCGGCCATCAAAGGACAGGTCCGGCGACAGGAAGGTGCCCCCCTGCCCTTCCGTCCCGCCGCGGTTGCCCATGCCGTCGAACGAGACGGTGACGGGCCCGGCCGGGGCGGCGCGGAGCGACCGGCCGGCCAGCCGCGCAGGGGCGCTCACGACCGAGTTTTCCAGCAGGTCGCGCGCCTGCGGGTCGGGCCCGAACGCGCCGGACAGCACGTACAGGCCGCCGCCGGGGGTCGCCGCCATCCCGTAGTACTGGTCGCACATGTGGTCGTACAGCGCCCGTTGCCGCTTGATGAACAGGATCTCGCTGAAGTCGAGCAGCGGATTGGCCAAGGCGACCGCGCGCCGCACCCGGCACGCCGCGGCGAACAACGCGCGCCGCGCCTCGAGGTCGGCCGGATCCGTGACGCGGTTCTGCGCCTGCAACTGGCTCAGTTCCCGCGCCGCCGACTCCAACTGGTCGATCGTCGGCCACTGTCGCAGATGCGCCAACAGCGCGGCGGTGCGACGCAGCACCACGTCCGCCGGGTCCCGGTCCTCGTCCAGAATCAACGCGTCGCGCCGATAGGTTGTGGCTGCCACCTGCTGGAAATGCGCCCGGTCGTTGAGCGACCGTTCCAAATCCGCGTATTGGCTTTGCAGTTCGGCCGGCATTTGGGCCTGTGCGCTGGGAAAGCCGCCGAGCAGGATCAACAGGAGCGCCGCAACCTGGAAACGATCAAGCCGATGCACTGATGCGACTCCTTCTTGCTGGGATATTCCATGCTTCGTCATTGCCGGCCGTGGTGACCGAACCGGCCCCGAATCCGTCCGAAAAAAAGTGCCTCCGGGCTCAGGGTCATCCATTCTAACCCGGTCGCGCGGCGATTTCCAAGAGCCATGGCGACCTGGCGTGTGGTGCTGTGGTGCACGTGCGACGGTTTGGGTTATACTGGAACCCGCTGCCCGAAGATCATACCCGCGCACCCCGATCAGCGCGTCCGACCTCGCAGGCTCCCGGCAGGCAGGCAGGATGTTCATGCGGCGACGCGCAGTTGGAAGCAGGAGGAAGCGAGCGGTGAGACTCCAGCGCTGTACAAACTACATGTGGTCGCTCCTGTGGGCGGCCGGTCTGTTAGCCGTGGTGCCGGCGGGCGCTCAAGAGGCTCCGGATCCCGCCGCGGCGGCCGAAGCGGCGATGCGCCGGCAGCTCGATGCGCCGCTCCTGTTCGTCAAGCGCCATTCGTACAGTGGGATTCACATCTACGATACGTACTACAAGTGGCCGCCGGGCGGAGGCGGCATCTATGTGATCGAAAATCCGTCGGCGCCGCGCGCGGCTTGGCGCATCCGACCGATCATCGACCCGACCACGCCCGAGACGCTCGGCGAAGGCGTGTACACGCATCCCGAGCTGTCGTGGGACGCCACGCGGCTGCTGTTCTGCTTCAAGGGCGAGCCGGACGGCAGCACGAGCATTTACGAGATCGGCGTGGATGGCACGAACCTGCGGCGGCTGACCGACCCTACGCCGACCTGCACGGACTACCACGGCAGCATGCACGGACAGCATGACGTGGCGCCGGCCTACCTGCCGGACGGCCGGATCGTGTTCCTCTCGACCCGCCCCAGCGGCCTGGTCCCCTGCAACAACACGGGCGTGGCCATCCTGCACGTAATGAACGCGGATGGCTCTGACATCCACCCGATCTCGGTCAACAACGTCAACGAGTTCGATCCCTGCCTGATGCCGGACGGCCGCATCCTGTTCGGGCGGTGGGAGTACATCGACAAGAACGCGCTGACGATCCAGTCACTCTGGACCGTGAACCCGGACGGCACGCAGGAGACGGCTTACTACGCGAACAACATGGTGTTTCCGGAGGCCATCCTGGATGCTCGGCCCGTGCCGGGCTCGGCCTGGGTCGTCGGCACGTTCGCCAAGCACAACAGCACGCCGCGCGGCTCGATCGCGCTGGTGGATGTGCGCCGGGGCAAGAACAGCGAGGAGGCGATCGTCAATCTGGAACATCCCGATCAACCGACCTACGACCTGGGGGACTCGTGCGAGCCGTGGCCGCTATCCGAGGACCTGTTCCTGTTGAGCGGGCGGCCGGCCGGCCGGGAGCGGAACGTGATCGAGATGCTGGATCGCGCGGGCCACCGGTTCGTGCTGCATGACGACCCGACCATCTGCCTGCACTCGCCGATGCTGGTCAAGCCGCGGCCGCGCCCGCCCGTGCTCGCCGACACAACCGACCGTACGGCGCGGACGGGGCGGTTCTACGTGCAGGACCTCTACGACGGGTTGCCCGGCGTGCCGCGCGGGACGGTCAAGTGGTTGCGGGTCCTGGAGGAGACGTCGCGCACCAGCGCCGGCACAGACGGCCCGAACCCGTACAACCAGACGTTCCTGCTCAGCAGCGCCTTGGCGTTCAGTGTCAAGAACTTCCTGGGCGTCGCCCCGGTCGAAGAGGACGGCTCGGCCTATTTCGAAGTGCCGGCCGGCCGGGCCATCTACCTGCAGGCGCTGGATGAGGACGGACGGCTGGTGCAGAGCATGCGCACGTTCGTGCAGGCCGCACCCGGCACGACCCGCTCCTGCATCGGTTGCCACGAACAGAAGCAGACCGCGGCCCGGAACGTCGCCGAGGTCCCGGCGGTCCTGCGGCGCACGCCCCGCACACTCGAGCCGGAATCGTGGGGCGGCGGCTTCCTGGATTACCCCAGCATGGTGCAGCCGGTGCTCGACCGGCACTGCGTGCGATGCCACGGCGGCGCGGAAGGGATCGCCGGCGGCCTTGACCTGTCAGGCGGTTGGACCGAGCACTTCAACATCAGCTACGAGACGCTCACGAACCGCTGTGAGACGCAATTGACGGCCTATTGGATCGCCGGCATCGATTGCATGAACGGCACGGCCCTCTGGTCGTCACAGATCTTCCCGCCCCGCGCGCACGGGTCGGGCGTCGCGCCGTTGGCGCCCCATCTCATGCACGGCCCGGGGGCGGACATGACGCGCTCGGAACGCGACCTGCTGTTCGCGTGGATCGACACGAACGGGCTGTATCACGGGACCTGGAACCGGACCGCAAGCGGCTGCGCGATCCGGAACTGGGGGGCCATGCAGAACGCGCTGACCCGTGAGATGCACGCGGCGGGATGCCTCGCCTGCCATGGACAGAACGGGCAGTTGACCTATTTCGAAAACGATTGGGTGAACCTGGAGCATCCCGAGTACAGTCGTCTGCTGCGGGCGCCGCTGGCGGACCACGGGCCCGGGTACGGCTTGGCCTGGTGCCGGCAACGGCAGGTCTCGGCGGACCGGCAACGCATCCACCTCCTGTGGAACGGATACGCCCACGCGGTGCTGCCGCCGGAGGCCTTTGAGCGCCATGAGCGGGTGAAACCGAACCGGGAGGGAGAGCCGGTGGTGAGCTACGCTTCGGTGGACGATCCGCACTATCAGGCGATGTTGCGGATCATCCGCGACGCGCGGGAAGAGGCACTCGCCGTGGCACGCGTCGACATGCCCGGCGCGCAATTGCTCCCCGGCGACTGCCGCCAGTTCTGCCCGCTGCCGTTCGACGACACCGCCCTGGCGCTCCAGGCGGCCGTGGAGCCGGGCGGCGAGGTACGGTTGTCCTGGCCGCAGTCGGCGCGCGCCATCGGTCTGCAGTTTGAAGTGCACCGCGCGTCCGAGCCGGGCTTCGAGCCCACGGCGGCGACGCTCGTCGCGCACACGCGGCTGTTCACAGCCACCGATTCGGACGCGCCGCCCGGCACCCAGCACTATGCGGTCGTGGCCGTCTCAGGAGATCGGCGCGGTCAACCGGGCTACGCGTCGGTCGAGGTGCCGGCGGAGGCGGCCCCGGCGGCGCCCATCGATGTGCGGGTCATACCGACCTCGGGCGCCGTGCACCTGGACTGGGCTCCGTCGCCTGATCCGGTGGCCGGCTACCTCGTGTATCGCCGCAGCGCGGATGCGCAGGCCTTCGAGCAGTTGACGGCCGAGCCTGTGCCGCGCAGCGAGTACCTCGATCTGCAGGTCAGGCCCGGGCAGCGCTACGGGTACGCCGTGCGAGCGGTCAGCCGGCGCCGTGCGGTGGGCGCGCTGTCCACCGAGGTGGAAGCCGTCGCGCGGGTCGTGATGCCGCCCGTCTGTACGGTCGTACTCGAGGGCACACCGCGCGGCGAATTGCTCGAGGACGGGTCGCTGCCGGCCGCGCTGCACGGGGATGCCACGGTCGCTGAGAACACGCTGAACCTGCCGGGCGCCGGGCACCTGACCATTGCGCATGACCCGTGTTTCGAACTGGCCCAGCCGCTGACCGTCGCGTGCCGCGTGAAGTTCGAGCAGCAGGGGACCATGCCGGTCATCGTCAGCTGCGGGGCCTGGAATCAGGCGGGCTGGTTCCTCCAGTGGCTGGGCAACACCTGGCGCTGGCATGTGGGAGGAGTCGATTGCGATGGTGGAACGCCGGAGACCGGCCGCTGGATCCACCTGGTCGGCACCTTCGACGGGCGGCAGCTGCGGCTGTACCAAGACGGCGAGCTGGTGGCCGAACGGACCGGTTCGTTCCAGCTGTCCGCCTGGCCGGGCGACCTGCACATCGGGCAGTACAGCGGCGGCCCCGCGCCCGCCTACCAGGTCATCGGCCGGATCCAGGACGTCAAGATCTACCACCGGCTGCTGAGCGACCGCGAGATCGGTTCGTTGTGAATGAGCTGAGCCGCCTCGCTCGCAATGCGGAACAGGACAAGCGGGCGGCTCACAGGGCGGCTCTCAAGCCTTCAGTCCCTTCAGGTTCGGTTCCAGCTGTTCGGTCGAGCTGATCAGTTCTTGCCAGGTCACTTCGCCGTGGCGGTAGCCGGCCATCCGCGCCATGACGGCCATCAGGTTGGAGCGTACGGAAGCGGGCACGGTCCCGTTGGCGTGCTGTCCGCCGGTAACCGCCTGATAGAACTCGACGATGTTCGTGACGGCGCCGGTGGTGTACAGCGAGCCGGTGCTGCCCCCTTCGTAAGGCTTCTTGCCCTTGATCCACACGCTGCCGAAGTAGTCCGTATCGATCACGCCATCGGCGCCGAACACGCGGCACCGGATCTCGTCCTTGACACCCGGGATCGTCTGGATCGCGGTGAACGAGATGACGAAATCATTCGGGTATTCGAAGTCAACCGCGAAATGGTCCCAGATCGTCCCTTCGGCGCGCAAGGACTGGCCGCCGGCCCCGTAGGCGCGGATCGGATCGGCATCCGCGATCCAGGAGGCCACGTCCAGCGCATGGATTGCCTGCTCAACCACGAAATCGCCCGACAAGGCCAGCACGTTGTACCAGTTGCGGAGTTGATCTTCCAGCACGGTCGGCGCCGGGTCCCGGTTGCCGCCCTGCCAGGGGTAGTGTGCTTCGCCCAGCACGAGCTTCCCGATGTCGCCGGCACGTACGCGCCGGAGCGCTTCGCGGTACAGCTCGTTGGCCCGCGTCTGGAAATCCACCAGGAACACCAGCTTCTTCTCGGTAGCCTGCTTCCCCGATTCGTCGATCGACAGACAGCCGGGCACGTCCACGGCGATCGGCTTGGCCAGAAACACATGCTTGCCGGCGGCCACGGCGGCGGCCGCCTGCTGAGGATGGAAATAGGGCGGGGTCTCAATGACCACCGCGTCCAGCTTCTCGTCCAGCAGTCGTTTGTAGCCCGACAGGCCGCTGAATCGGCGCGTCGAGTCGATCTTGAATTGGTCGCCCGTCGCATCCACACGGTCCTGATAGTAATCCGCACAGGCCACCCATTCGTATTTCCCCGTGTCCTGGAATAATTTGGCGATCCAGTTCCCACGCCCCCCACAGCCGATCAGGCCGACCGCCAGCTTGCTGCTCGCCTGATAGGTCTTCGCCAGCGCAGGGCTCACGACGGCCAAACCTGCAGCGCCTACGCTGGTCACGAATGTGCGGCGATCTACAGCCGTATGCCGGTCATGCATGCAATTTGCCATCGCTCAATCTCCAGAGACAGGGAATGATATGCCGTCCTCTGACCAGACTATCCATTCCTCGCGTGCGTCGCAATCATGGTCGCATCGCGCTTTCCTGCGGCTGGCCGCAAGTGCGGCAATTGCAGCGGCCCCGCGCGCCGCAAGCTCTAAATGTGGCATAGACTTGGGACACGTATGGCACGTCGTTGCCGGTTTCCCGGTAGGAGTGGGGGGACACCGTCACGGCTGGAGTGCGGAGTTGCGTTTGCCATGGCCCGGTTGTCGCCGGCGCGTTCGCCAGGGCGTGAATAGTCGCTGTTACCGGGAGCACTGGGGTATGCCTCACAAAGGGAAAGCTGCACAGCTGAACCCTGAACACATGATTCAGGAAGTCCGGTCGAGCGTTCAGGCTCGCGATGCCGTCAAGGTCCGGCTCGTGCTGGACCACCTGGGGGCCGTCGACCGCTGCATCCAGCATCGGTTGGTCTACGAGCTGTTGCGGGCGGACGCCGAGTTCACGGTGCCGCAGTTGAACCGGCTGGTCACGCACTATCCGGAGGTCTGTCGGTCGCTGCCGGTGATTCGCGAGACACTGATCTCGCACCTGGTCGCCTACCCGGAGCTGGTCATGAAGAACCTGCGGGACCCGGCGATCTCGAACAAGCGCGTCTTCATTCAGATAGCGGGCGAGTTCAAGGTGGAGGAGGCGGTCGAGGCGCTCGTGGGCGTCCTGCGTGAAACGGACGATCGAGAGATCCTCAAGTCGGTGATCGAAGCGTTGGGAATCATCGGCGGGCCCGGCGTGCTCAACGTGTTGACGGAGTATCTCTATTCGTCCGACCGGGAGCTGACGATCGAATCCATTCGCGCCTTGCGCGAAGTGGGCACTCCGACCGCCATGACCTGGTTGGCTGAGCGGATGGGAACGGACCATGAACTGGACCTGCTGATCCTGGGCGTGTTTGCCGAGGTACAGGACGCCGTCTCGCTGGAGCATCTGAGCGGCGCGATGCGTTCGCGCCAGGTGAAGACGCGGGCGTTTGCCAAGGAGCAGCTGGCGCGGATCGGCGAGGCGGCGATGCCGGTGTTGCTGGCCAACCTGCGGGAGTCGGACCCCGATTTCCTGATCCACACGCTCAACGTGTTGGGCGAGATCGGCAGCCCCCACGCGATCGGCCCGATCCGCCGCCTGCTCGCCGACGAACCGCCGGAAGCGAACGTCCGGTTCGCTGCCTACGAGGCGTTGGCCCAGTTCCCCATCTCCAAGGGCGCCTTCGCGCTGGCCGCCGGATTGACCGATCCGGAAGAGCATGTATGCATCGCCGCCGCGCGGGCGATTGACCGCAACCTGAACGACGTGCTGGTCACCGGTGTGCGGAACCTGGTGAGCGCGGATAACGACGAGTCACGGCACATCGTCAAGGTCATTGTCAATGCCCAGGTGAAGTCGTTGTTCTTGAGCCTTATCGACGGCGATTACTTCCGTCGCTTGGCGCTGGCCTACCTGCCGCACACCCACCAGGAGATCCGCGCCTATCACGTCGAGTTGCTCAGGACGCACGGCTACGAGGAGCTGGCCGATTACGTGGCCAGCGGCGACGCGAGTCCTACGGACGCGTCCCGGCTCCGCATCTGTGCGGTCGACGACTCGCGCGTCGTGCTGAGCATCTATCGGGCGACGCTGCACGAGTTGGGTTTCGAACCGGTGCTGTTCGAATTCCCGGCCAGCGCGCTGGAGTGGCTCCGGGAGGAGAAGCCGGCGGCCGTGCTCACCGACCTGAACATGCCCAAGATGTCCGGCCTGGAACTGGCCGGCAAGATCCGCGAGTTCTATTCGGCCGATGAGCTCCCGATTCTCCTGGTCACGACGCAAAGCGACGCTCGGAGCGACGATGCGGTCCAACGCGCGGGGATCAACGAAGTGCTCGGCAAGCCCTTCACCGCCCAGACGCTGCAGGCCGCACTGGACCGGCACCTGGGCGTGCCCTGTGCCTGATATCGTCCCGAACCTTCCGTTGGCCTGTGAAGCTATTTCTCCTCACGGTCAAGCTGCAGATTGTCCAGATAGAACACCGTCTGGGCGTTCGCATTGCTGACGAAGCCGACCCAGGTCAAGTGCTGGAACGCGGGGCTGCCGCACGACAAGTCGTGGAACGTCCGCGGCGGTCGGCCGGGAATCGTCACGGTGAGCGTCCAGGTGCCGGCCGCGTCGCGGCCCAGGTTCGCGGTGACCTCGAAGTGCACGAACTTCCCGGCCGGGATCTCCATCAGCGAACGGTTCGCGACCTGCAGTTTCCCCTGTTGGATCCACAGGCTCGGGCCCACGAGATACGCGGGGACGGACCAGTCCCGCCACTCGTGAAACATGACGACACCCTCTTCCACACGCAGGTCAAACGCGCAGCGGGCCGTGCCGTCGCGGTAGTCCGGGCGATAGGCCAGGTGGGGATTGAACAGATGCTGCAGGCCGGGCGCATCCAGCACCCGCAGGCTCTGGCGGCCTGTGGCCGCGACGCTGTCGGTCACGGCGATCGCGTCGCCCCGCCGCTCGACGTTGACCTCGGCATCTGCCGGGCCGGCCTCCAGCGGTGTGTCCTCGAAGCCGTCGTCGATCACCAACGGAGGTGGCGGCGGCGGCTCAGGCGCAAATTCAATGGGCGGGTACTCGAACGTCTTGGGCAGCGCTGTCCAAGCCCCATCGCCGTACAGGCCGGCCTTGGTGAAATCGAACGGCTTGAATCCCAGCTTCACGGCGGGTGACTCGGGCGCCAGGCGGAAGTCCAATCCCGCCGCGTCGACGAATTGCGGATCAGCGACGATGGAACCCTTGTCCAGGCCCCGCTCCTGCCGCTGGGCCAGCGTCTGGCCCTGGAACTCCACCGGCTGGCCGGCCGTGTTCCAATACACGTTGTTGCGCATCGTGACACGCTCGTCGTTGAGCGAACCGGCGGCCACCAACGGGCCGTCTTTCCAGATCACGATGTTGTTCTCGAAGATGAACGACACGTGGTCCTCCGGGCGTGAGCGCTGGATCTGGCCGTCCATGCTGAAGGCCAGGATGTTGTTGCGCACGATGTTCTCGCGACCGTAGTGCTGGTGGTAGGTGCCCGTCTTGACGTTGTAGACCAGGTTGTTTTCCAGCACGATATCCGAGCTGCCTTCGTCGTTGTACAGGCCCCAGCCGCCCCGACCGTATCGATCGTACGAGTACACGTCGTGCACGACGTTGTTGCTGACGGTGGTGCCGGGCGACCGTCCGAGCGTATACACGGCGCCCATGTCGCTCAGCACGCCCCAGCCCAGGTGATGTAGGTGGTTGAAGTCGATCGTGTTGTGGTTCGCCAGGCTTTCGCCATAACCCCACGTCCAGCCGACGGACACGCCCGTGTAGAAGAAGTCGGAGATGTCGTTGTGCGTCACCTGGTTGTAGCCGCTCTGGCCGATCCATACGCCGATCGCCCCCAGGAAGATGCGGGCGCCGGAATGAATGATATTGTTGTCTACGACGATGTGATGAGTCCGCTCGGCCTCCGCGGGCCGGATCGTCGTTTCTCCGATCCGCACACCGCCTGCACCCAGGTCGTGCAGGTGGCTGTGCACCACCCGGCAATGCTGGCAACCGCGTCGGAACCAGATGCCATAGATGCCCACATGACCCACTTCACAGTCTTCGATCGACACATGCTGCGCACCGTCGGCCATGATGACGGCCGGCACCTTGGCGGCCGCCTGAGAGTCGGAATGCCCCTCCGCGGGCAGCAGGTACTGGCCGTGCTGGAACGTGAGCCTCTGCAGCGTCAAGTGCTGGACGTACTGACCGGCGGCCGGATCGCCCGCGATCGTCACGAACTGGTCGAGCACCGGCGCGACGACCGTGGCTGTGGCCGGGTCCTCGCCCGGCAGCGGCCGATACAGCAGCGTGCCGTCGCGATCAAGATACCATTCGCCGGGCGCGTCAAGCGCCTCTGGAAAATTCTCGATGTGGTAGCGCTGATTGGGCGCCCACTGGTTGAACGCCCAAGGTGTCGAGCCGGTGAACGTGATCGTGGCGGTTTTCGCGTCCACGCTCGCGACGCGCAGGCGGCTGGCTTCCCAAGAGTGATAGACAATCACGTGGACGTCTCGGAGTTGCTCGGGCGCGAGGCCCTGCAAGGGCGCCAGGTCTTCAGGCCGCGCTTGGAACGCACGGTGACTCATGTCGATCAGCTGTCCGGTCGACGGGTCCGCGGCGTACTTGGTGCTCCGAGCCACATAGTAATAGAACTTGTTCGGTGACCGGGCGCGCGTAGCGCGGCGTCCGTTGACCCAGAGTTGTTCAAAGTACCACTGCCCAGCTGCGACCTCCGGCACCGTTGCGCGCCAGTTGCCGTCCGGCTGCCGTTGAAAGCCTGTGATCGCGCGTCCGCCGCAGAAGACGGGTCGCGCGCCCTCGGCGGCCGCATAGCGGATCGGGCACTCTCGCGTGCCACTGTCTGCGGGTGTGAACTCCACCGCCTGTGTGAGCGGATACGCGCCGTCGGCGATCAGCACGTCGAGCGGTTCGCGCAGCGGGCCGGCGGCCTTGAGTTTCCGGATCGCGTCGCGCGCGCCCGGCAGCGACGCCAGCGGTCCGTCCGTCCGGTCCGCATTGGGCCGTGCCAGTCGACCGCTCCACGTGTCATTCCCGTCGGGCGCGACGTAGATCGTCGCCGTCTGCGCCGGCGCACAGTACGCAAGCAACATGATCCCCGCTACCAGGATGCGGTACAGTGTCATGAGTCTATCTCCTGTGTCGTCACACGCCATTCACTACGTATTCCCATTGTGCCGCGGCGCCCCTGCCGGCGAAACCGGGCATCGGTCCGCACGTTGATGACTTGACATCACCTTATGTGATGACGATCATGCCAACATGAGAACGACCCTGCGTATCGATGACGATCTGCTGCGTCAATTGCGGGAACTGGCACACCGTGAGGATACCTCGCTGACGATGCTGGTCAATCGGGTGATTCGGCGCGGTTTGGAGGGGTCGCCGCTGCGCGAAAGCGCGGCGCCCCTACCGCGAACAGACGATCTCCATGGGTGTTCCTCGCGTGCCTCTGGACAAATCCCTGGCGCTGTCCTGGCCCGTTCTGTTGGGCTTCTTGCGGCTGGCGACGAACCCGCACCTGGCTGCGTTGGCCATCGCCCACGGTGCGGTGCTTGTTTCGTGTAACACGGATTTCGCCCGCTTTCCGGGGCTCCGGTGGGAGCATCCGGCGAGCGCTACATGAAGGACCGGACGGATGACGAATGACGCGTATCGAAGCCGGAGTGGGCCACGCTCGATCCGTGGCAGTCGTCGGTGGTTTCTGGGTTCGCTGGGTGGCGCTGCGGCGGTTGGCGCAGCTTCCGCGTGCCGCCGGCTGTGGGGTCAGGACGTGGCCCGATCTCCAGTGCGGGCCACCGACGGCGATGAGGCCGTGGAGCCCGATTGGGTCCAGCGCTTGACCATCACCGTCGGCCCGGACAAGGCGGATCTGGTCGGGCGGGACGACAAAGTGATTCAAGCGGCGGTCGACTATGTGGCGCGGCTCGGGGGCGGCACGGTCCAGCTGCTGCCCGGCACGTTCACGTTGCGCAACGCCGTGTTTCTGCCCTCCCGCCTGCGTTTGCGCGGCAGCGGCGCGGACACGATCATCACCAAGATCCGGTCCGAGACGGTGGCGCTGGCCGACGATTCGGACTGGTACGACCAGGAAATCACGCTCGCCGCGCCGGGCGATTTCCGCGTCGGGGACGGCGTCGTGCTGCGGGCGATCAATCCGCACCACAAGGGACCGACCGTGATCAAACGCACGCTGGTGGCCCGGTCCGGGAACCGCTTCAAGCTCGACGACGGCCTGCGCGAAAACCTCTGGGTGTCGGGCCAACCGACCTGCGCCTCACTGTTCCCGCTGTTGACGAGCGAGCGCACTTCGGACGTCGTGATCGAGGAACTGACGCTCGACGGGAATCGCGAACAGAACGAGAACCTCGACGGCAACTATGCCGGCTGCATCTTCCTGCAGGACTGCAATCGGTACACGATGCGCCGCGTCGAAGCGCGGAACTACAACGGGGACGGCATCAGCTTCCAGATCTGCCACGACGTCGTGATGGAGGAGTGTTACAGCCATGGCCATGCCGGGCTGGGGGTGCATCCCGGCTCCGGCTCGCAACGCCCGCGGTTGATCGGCAACCGTCTGGAACGCAACGAGATCGGGCTGTTCTGGTGCTGGGGCGTGAAGTTCGGCCTGGCTGAGCGGAACCGAATCGATGCCAATCGCAACTGCGGGATCTCGGTGGGCCACAACGACACGGACAATCTGATGGTGGACAACGACATCACCAACAGCGGCCAAGTGGGGGTCTTGTTCCGCGACGAGAGTGGGGGCAAGGACTTCTGGGGCCACCGCAACATTCTCGAGCGGAACCGCATCGTGAACTCGGGGGCGGAGGACGGTGTGGCGATCGACATTCAAGGCCGCACGCGGGACTTGCGGATCACGGGCAATGAGCTGCGCGAAACGCGCGGGCCGGCCAACCGCATCGGCGTGCGCATGGCGGCTGGCGTGGGCCAGGTCGAACTGACGGACAACCGGATCGAAGGTTTCGCCGTGCCGGTGCAGGACGGCAGGCAAGAAAGAAGTGAGTAACATGCTGTTGAGACATCTCTGTGCGGCGTGCTGGATCACGCTGCTTTGTGTTCCGGTGACAGGACGAGGACTGGCGCAGACGCCCGGGCACTGGGACGTCATGGCGGCGGGCGCCGTGGCGGACGGCGAAACGGACTGCACGGCCGCCTTCCAGCAGACGCTCGACGCCGCGGGTGCGGCCCATGGCGGGATCGTCGACGTGCCTGCGGGCCGGTTCCGGATCGACGGCACGCTCGCCGTTCCCGCCGGCGTGACGCTCCAGGGCACCTACCGCGTGGCGCCGACAATCGGCAGCTCGACCGAACCGCCCACCGGCACCGTGCTGTTGGCGTTCGCCGGGCGCGGCAGCGTGGACGGGCCGCCGTTCATCCGGCTGGCCGGCAGGAATGCGGTGGTGGCCGGCCTGGCGGTAATCTATCCGGAGTGGAAGGCGGCGGATGTGCCGCCCATCCCCTATCCGCCCTGCATCGGCTCGGAGGACACGGAAAACGTCGGCGTTCTCGATTGCTGCCTGCTCAACCCATACGAAGGCATCCGGTTCGTGCGTGCGCACCGGCACCTGGTGCGCAACGTGACCGGCTACCCGAGCAAGCGCGGCATTTTCGTCGACGAGTGCTACGATATCGGGCACATCGAGAACATCCACTTCTGGCCGTTCGGCGTGGCGTACGAGCCGGAGGACCCGTACTGTAAATGGATCAACACGGAAGGCATCGCGTTTGAACTCGCGCGCACCGACTGGCACTATGTGTCCAACACGTTCTGCTTCGGCTACGGCGTGGGGTACAAGTTCTCCGAGTCCCCATCCGGCGCCACCAACGGCAATTTCTTGGGGCTGGGGGCCGACTCCTGCCGGCGCGCCGTGCTGGTCGAACAAGCCCAGCCGCCGGGGTTGTTGATCACCAACGGCGAGTTCGTGGGGCGGTGGAGCAGCACCGACTCGGTGTGCGTCGAGATCGGCCCGAAGGTGGAAGGCAAGGTGAGCCTGACGAACTGCTCGTTCTGGGGTCCCATTGACCGGTGCGTCTGGATGCAGAGCCCGTTCGGGCAGTTCGCGGCCAACGCGTGCCACTTCGTCCACTGGGACAACCACGCCACCGGGGCGCCCGCGATCCAGCTGGATGCGGGGAAGGCGGTCGTGCAGGGCTGCACGTTCGCGCAGGAGGGTACGCACGTGCGTGCGGCCCGCGGTGTACGTTCCGCCATCCTGATCGGCAATCAGGCCGAATCGGGTTTCCAGGTCGATAACCAGGCTGGCAGCCGGACCCAGCTGGTCGCCAATGAAGAGGACCCGGTTGAAGCGACGCCGGCCGCCCGCGCGCATTACCGGATCCAAGTCGGCGCATTGGGCGACGGCCGTTTCCTGCAGCAGTGGACCGGGCGTGACCGGGGCGCGCTCGACGGCAAACCGCACCCGATGCGCTGGTCGACAGCCCATTCGCTCCTGAAACTGCCGGTCGTCCGCGGCAAGCCCTACCGCATCACGGTGCTACTCAGTGTGCCGCCTCACGCCGAAGCACCCGACGCCGGGCTTTATGCCGGGGATCACTGCCTCGCCAGGCTGGACCGCCACACTTCCACCTTGACGGCTGAATTGCCCGCCTCCGACAAGGACGAACTGATTCTCCAGCTGCGCTGCCGCGGCTGGGTCCCGCAGCAGCAGATGCCGGGCTCCAACGACAGTCGCACGCTCGGCGTGGCCGTCTACTCGATCACCATGTGCGCGGCCGACGCCGAGGAGCGTGTGTTCGATGCGAATCTCGGCGACTGGATCGAGCCGTAGAGCAGTCGCGGGTGGCCCGCGTGCCGTTGCGCGCTCAGAACCGATACACGCATCGTTCCCGGTAGGCCTCGCCGGGCCGCAAGATAATCGACGGAAACGCCGGCTGGTGGACGGAGTCGGGGAGATAGCCGGTTTCCAGGCAGACACCCGCGTGCTGGCGATAGAGGACATTTCCTTTTCCGCGCAGGCGCCCGTCCAGGTAGTTGCCCGTGTAGAGCACGAGGGCGGGTGAGGTGGTGTCGACCGTCATGCGCCGGCCGGATGCGGGGTCCTCGAGCGTCGCGACGCGTCTGCCCGGCATGCCATTGTCACCATCGCAAAGGTAGCTCAGGTCATATCCGCCGGCGGCTTCGATGCGGGCGCCGATGGCCGTCTTCTGTCGGAAGTCGAACGGCGTGCCCTCGACCGGCGCTATCTCGCCGGTAGGGATCAGCGTGCTGTCGGTCGGCGTGTAGCGGCTGGCCGAGAGCTGCAGCAGGTGGTCCAAGATGTTGCCCGACGCCGCGCCCGCCAGGTTGAAGTAGCTGTGGTGCGTCAAGTTGACCGGCGTGGGCTGGTCCGTCGTGGCCGCGTAGTCGATGTGCAGCGCGTGTTCCCGGGCCCGCGTCCCGATCAACCGGTAGGTTACGTACAGATCGAGGTTGCCGGGGTAGCCTTGATCACCGTCCGGGCTGCGGTGGTGGAGGGTGACAGACGGCGGGTCTCCGCGCGCGATCTCCGCGACCTGCCACACGACGTGGCTCAGAGAGCGCGTGCCGCCGTGCAAATGGTGCTGCCCGGCATTGCGCGTCAAGTGATAGGTATGCCCGTCGAGTGCGAACTCGGCGTTCGTCGTGCGGAACGCGACGCGGCCCACAATGCAGCCGAAATACGGACTCTCCGTCTCGTATTGGCGCAGGTTGTCGAAGCCGAGCACGACGTCGGCCAGCGCGCCATGCGCGTCGGGCACCGGCAGTTCGGTGAGCGTGGCGCCGTACGTGATGATCCGCGCCGTGGCCCCGGATGCCGTCCGCAGCGTATAGCGCTGGACGGGCTGGCCGCCCGCGGTCACGCCAAATGCGTCCGTGTCGATGCTCATTGCTTCTCCGCAGCCGCTTTGCGCGCCGTCTCCAGGACGCTGTCCAGCGAGACGGGCACTCCGCCCCGCCGCTTGCTCTCGTCCGCCGCCTCCATGAACGCGTAGATCTCCAGCGTCTGGTCAGCGGTCACCGGCGGCTGGCCGGTCCGGAAGAACCTGGCGATCTCGACCAGCAGGTGCTCGTAACCTCCGAACGGTCCGGAGGGCGCGATGCCCTGGTCGCCGAACACGGTCGCCCCGAAGCCGACCGTGCCCTGCAGGATGCCCCGATAGGTGCCCAGCCGGCCGTCGGCCCACACCCCGGTCACCAGATCGGCCGTGGGCGACTTCGCACGGCTGACTGTCTTGCAACCCGGCCCCATGATCGTGAACAGCACCTCGGTGCCGTGGATGCCGTAGTAGAACAGGTCCGGATGGCTGGGCTCCAGCGGCGCGTTGGAGCTGTAGGCATCGCAGCCGAGCACCTTCCCCACACGCGGGTCGTTGCACATGCCGGCGATCCCGGGGCTGTAACGCAGCGAGGAGCTGGAGAAGCAGGGTGTGCCGGTGGCCCGCGCCGATTCGTAGATCCGCACGACGTCCACCAGCGACGCCGCCACCGGCTTGTCGATGTAGATCGGCTTCTTTGCCGCGAACACCGGCTGGGCCTGCGCCGGATGCGGCCGGCCGTCGATGCTCAACAACATTACGGCATCGACCTTCGGCAACAGAGCGTCCACCGAGTCGACGATCTCCACGCCCATGTCGCGCATGGCTTGCGTGTTCTTGTCGATGTTGTCGGCGCTGAAGGGGATGTCCGGGCTGAACGCGGGCACTGCGGCGACCACGCGCATGTCGTGGATCGGCGCCGGCGACTGCGGGTCCGTGATGATCTGAGTCCACGGGACGGCGTGCGCATCGAGCCCGATGATCCCGACGCGGATCGAGCGGGGCGCCGCCGTATCCTGCGCGCGCAACGCCGACGTGATGACGAGCCCCGACACGATTAACAGGCAGAGGCGAGACAATGCGGACATGACCGAGCCCTCCGGAACCTACCATGGCGGCAGACACAACGTGCCGCCCTCCAAGTGGATCACACTCCCGTTGATGAACCCCGCGTCATCGCTCAGCAGGAACCCCACCGCCCGCGCCACATCGATCGGCTGGCCCAGGCGCTGGACCGGGATCTTCTTGGCCACTTGCGCGTAGAGGACCTCCTGGGGCGTATCCCAGCCTGCGCAGGAAGCGGCCAGCATCGGCGTGTCGATCGTGCCGGGGCTGACGGCCACGAACCGGATGCCCTGCGGGCTGTGGTCGGTGGCCAGCGACCGCATCAGCGCGACCACCGCCGCCTTGGACGCGCAGTAGACGCCGTGCGCGGGGAATCCGATCTCCGCCGCCACCGACGTGGTGAAACAGATCACGCCGCGCCCCTGGCGCGCCATGACCGGGATCGCGTGCTTGGCGGCCAGGACAGGGCCGAGCAGGTTGACATTCACCAGCGCATAGAAGTCGTCCAGCGTTATGTCGGTGATCTTCTGGTTCCGCAAGATGCCGGCGTTGGCATGCACGCAGTCGAGCCGGCCGAACTGTGCCACCGCCAGGTCGACCGCCGCCTTCACATCCGCTTCCCGGCTCGCGTCCCCATGCTGGAAGACGCAGCTTAGCCCGGCCTCGGTGAGCTGCCTGGCCAGCGCGGCGCCGGCCTCCGGCTGGGTCGACATCGTGACGACCTTCGCGCCGTACTGAGCGAACAGCTCCGTACAGGCCTCGCCGATCCCCGACGTCCCGCCGGTGATCAGAATGACTTTGTCCTTCAGGTGCATCGATCATCTCCTTGCATCACACGCGACGCGATACGCATCGGCCGGCGGGATCCGGGACGGAGAAGAAAGCAATCGAAAACCTCCCGCTGACCGGCAACCCGCGACCACACGAACTACCCCACGTAGCCGGAACGCTGCCTGCGCGGCGCGCCGGATCTGCGAAACTCGATCGCCCGATCGATCAGCCGGCGGATGTCGTATCGAGGCTGATATCCGAGCACATACCGCGCCTTGGTCGTATCCACGCAGAAATCGTGCCCGACCGGATCCACCAATTCTATCACGTCGATCCCCAATTGGCGTGCCGTGTACTGGGCGGCGTCCACGTAATCGAACGGGTCGTTCATGGCGATCATGAAAGTCTGGCCTTCGATTCCGTCGCGCTCCAGGGCCAGCAGGAACGCCTGCACGCAGTCTTCCACCGCCACGATGTGCCGGCGCATCGGCCGGCCGTCCGGGTGCCGCAGGGCGACCGCCGCATCGCGGCCCGCCGCGTACGTGGTGCGCTGCTGGTCGTCCATCAGGTCCCGCCACACGGGGATCCCAAAGCCGTCGCCGGCGACCGTCAGGTGGCTGAGGATGTCGTCTTCCGCATGGATCCACGAGATGCGCAGGCAGACGGTCGGCACGCCGGCCTGGTGGAAATACTGCTGGAACATGGCCTCTTCGAGCACCTTGGAGAGCGCGTAATAGCCCGGGTAGGCGACCAGCGGCATATCTTCCCGGATGGGCACCGGTTGGGCATTGAAATAGATCCCGTTGACCGCGTCCCCGCTGGCCAGGATCACGCGCCGCGGCGCTTTCGTGCGCATCGCCGCGTCCAGCAGATTGAACGTGCCCTGGACGCTGACCTTGATCAGCGCTTCCCGGTCTTCTTTGCAGGTGGCCAGGTGGATGACGGCCTGCGCGCGAGCGACCAGGTCCTCGATCAGGGCCGCGTCGGCTACGTCACCGCGGACCTCCTCGACACCGGCGACGCCCACGGCGTACCGGTGGCACAAGGCACAGACCTGGTAGTCGGCCTGGATCAGCGCCTCGCACAGCGGCGCGCCCAGCTTTCCGCTAGCACCCGTGACCAGGACACGTTGGATCCGGTCTGCCATGGCACAAGCCTCCCGTGGTCGTGACGAAGCTCGAGACGCCCCAGCGCGACGCGATGGCGCACTGCCCTATTCATTCCCCCGGCGGGTATTCCATGAACTCCACGACCGCGCCGTCTGCAGTCTGATAGAAACCCACAACGGCCAGCCCCGCATCGAACGGTTCGAGCAGCACCTGGAGGCCCTTGGCGGCTTCCTGGATGCTGTCGACGCGGAAGGCGACGTGCGGCAGGTGCCGCACCGGGCCGGTGACCGGCGTGTCCGGCTCATACCGCAGCCACTCGATGTGATACGGGTGCTTGCGGAAGTCCGTGACCCAGACCTTGGTGGCCGGCACGTAGATCTCGTCGTCGTGCTTCTCGGTGGTGATGATCCCGACATGGTCGAACTGCATGACATGCCTCCGCCTCTCAGAAGGTAACGACCTGACCAGACCGCGCTGATTCCTCTGCCGCGGCCAACAAGGCGACTGCCGCCCGGGATTCCTCGGGCGTGATCCGGTCCGGGCGCTGTCCGGCCGCCACGCAATCGGCGAAGTAGCGCAGCTCGGCGCGCAAGATGCCGAACCGCCGGCCGAACACGTGCGGCCAGTAGAGCGTGTCGGGCCGGCGATTGCCCGCGCGGTCGTGGATCTCCAGCCCCGCCTCGCCGCAGTTGATGTAGATCGCGCCCTCCGTGCCGATCACTTCCATGCGGGCGTCGATCTGGTAGGGCGTGCTCTCCGGCAAGTGCCAGATCGATTCGATCACCAGGATGGCGCCGCTGTCCAGCCGCGCCATGGCCCAGCCGCCGTCGGGATGCTTGTTCGTGCCCGGGTGGATCTCCTGGGCGTACACGCTGACCGGCCGCGCCTGGCTGAACCAGAGCATCAGGTCCCCGTCATGGATGCCGTCGCCCATCAGCGCGGAGATGCTGTCCAGCACCATCCGCCCGATCTTCACGGACAGGTTGCGCCGCGCGTGCATCGACACGATCTGCCCGATCTGGCCGTCGTCGATCGCCTGCTTGGCCAACGCCACTCGTGGATCGAACCGGCAGATGTGCCCGACCATGAAGTTGCCGGGCGCCGCCCGGGCGGCGGCCAGGATCTGATCGCAGTCGGCCGGCGTCGGCGCCATCGGCTTCTCGAGAAACACATGCTTGCCGCTCCGCAGCGCATCGATCGCGATATCGCGGTGGTCCTGGATGTGCGTTGTGATCCCCACCACGTCGATCTCGGGATCGGCCAGCAGGTCGTGATAGTTGGTGTAACGGCGCGCGACCTGGAACCGGTCGGCTACTTCCGCCAGCCGTGCCGGCCGGCGGGTGCAGAGGGCCGCCAGCTCGACGCCCGGCAGCGTCGAGAGCACTTCCGCATGCACTTCGCCAAACCAACCCAGCCCGATGATGCCCCACCGGATCGTGCTCATCGTTCTCGACTCCTCTTGGTGGCAAAGATCTGCTTCATCTTGGCGGCCGTGTCACGCCCCAGGTCCAGGTCTGGCAAGGCCAGGTCGGGCAGCCGGCAGAACGGCAGCATCTCGGCCGTGATCGGCCCCTTGAACTTGACGGCCTTCAAGGCGGCCTTGACCGCCTCGAAGTCCACGTCGCCCTGCAACAGGTCGTCGCCGAACCCGTGCAGCAGCCCGCCGGCGTCCTGCCGCGTGAAATTCTTGACATGCACCGCCGCGATCCGCGACCCGAGGATCTCGATCCAGTGTTCCGGGTACCCGGTGATGACCACGTTGCCGACATCGAAGTACGACCGGATGAATGGGCTGGAAAACTGGTCGAGGAACGCCTTGAACTCGATGGGCCCCAGGAGGAATCGGTTCCAGACGTTCTCCAGCGCGAGGGTCACTTCGCGGTCCTCGGCGTAGGGCAGCAGCTTGTGCAGGGATTTCGTCGCGTTGTCCCAGACCCGCTGGTACGGCGTCACGGGCACCGACGGGTCCCAACCCACGCTCACCACGCCCGGGATGACCAGGATCGTGGGCACGCCCAGCCAGTGGGCGACGTCGATGTACTTGCGCGTGAAAGCCACGGCCGCCTTGCGCTGCGCCGAATCGGCCGACGACAAGGAACAGTTCCAGTAGTTGCCGCTGATCATCGTACCCAGCGTCATCCCCAGGTCATCGGCGTCGCGGCGGATCTGTTCGCACGCTGCGCGCGGCGTGTCGGTGTTGAGCAGCCCGGCACCGAACGGCAGCTCCAGCCCGTCATAGCCGAACGCCTTGGCCGTCTCCAGCACCTGGCGGATCGGCGTCTGGCACTCGAAACCACCGATGGTCCAGTAGGTGATCTGCAGGAGGTTCTTCATACGCCCGGTCTCCCTCTTCAATTGGCGTCGCGCGATAAACCGCCTCGGACACCCCGAGTATACCAATGTGCCAGACCGGTCCATAGTAGGTCCTGGCGGGCGGCCGCCGGTTTGCGGCGAGCGACTCGTGCGCCTGCGAACAGCGGCCGGACGATGATTGACACGCCCCGGGGCCCGGACCGACAATGACCGGATCGACTCTTGCACGAAGGAGGTGACGGCGATGAGCGTGAAAGTGGGCATTATCGGCATGGGATTCATGGGGCGGATGCACCTGGCGGCCTACCAGCAGCTGCCGGACGCGGAAGTCGTGGCGTTCGCGGATCTTGACAAGGCCAAGCGGGAAGGCCGCGGCGACGGGGCCGGTAACCTGGGCGATACCGGGTTCCAATTCGATGTCAAGGCCTTCAAGCGGGTCTACGATGACGGCTTCCAGCTGATCGAAGACCCGGAGATCGACCTGGTGGACATCTGCGTGCCGACCTGCGACCACCGGCGTCTGTTCGTGGCCGCGGTGAAGGCGAAGAAGCATGTGTTGTCCGAGAAGCCGATGGCGGCCAAGCCCAGCGACGTGAAGGCGATGGTGGACGTGGGGAAGAAGGCGAAACGTGCGGTCATGATCGCCCAATGCATCCGCTTCTGGCCCGCCTACGTGCTGCTCAAGGAATATGTGACCTCCAAGCAGCTGGGGAAATGCAAAAGCCTCATCCTGCGGCGACAGGGCGGCAAGGGGCTGTGGAGCCCCTGGTATTACCAGGCGGCCATCTCCGGCGGAGGGATCTACGACCTGCACGTTCACGATACCGATTATGTCAACTTCCTGTTCGGCCGGCCGACGGCTGTCAGCTCGGTTGGATCGATTGGAGGTACGACCGATCACGGCATCGATCATGTGGCCACCCACTATTACTATCCCGCCCGGAAAGTCGAAGCCGTCACGGCCATCGGCGCGTGGCATCAGCACAAGACCTGGCCGTTCTACATGGGCTACACCGCGGTGTTTCAGCGCGGGACGCTGGACTTCGACATCCAGCGCCCTCAGCCGGTCATGCTCTACACGGACGACGCGGCCCAGGAAGTCAAGGTGGCCGCGACCGACGGCTGGTTCGAGGAGATCAAGTACCTGATCGGTTGCATCGTGAACGGCGAGAAGCCGACGCTCAATCCGATCGCCTCGACCGAAATCACGATGCGGATCGTGCAGGCGGAAGTCCGCTCGGTCAAGAGCGGAAAGGTGGAGAAGGTGAAGTGAGTCGGCAGTGGGACGGGCTTCCAGCCTGCCGGGCAAGCATGGCATCCAGGTGCAGGCGACGCTGGCTGTGGCTGCTGCTGGTAATCGCGGGGGTCGGCGTGTTCAACGGGCGCACGATCGCCCGAAGTGCGGACCCGGCGATCCGCGACGAGCAGTTCACATCGACCGTGGACGGCACGCTGCAGAGATACGTACTGGTGCTGCCGGCGTCGTTTGATGCGGTGCGGCGCCACGACATGCTGATCGCGCTGCACGGCCACGGCTCGGACCGCTGGCAATTCGTGACGGCCGAGCGCGGCGAATGCCGTGCCGCGCGCGACGTGGCGGCCCGGCACGCGATGCTCTTGGTATCCCCGGACTACCGGGCGACCACCTCCTGGATGGGCCCCGCGGCGGAGGAGGACGTCGTGCAGATCATCGCGGAGTTGAAGGCGAGGTACCAGGTCGGTCGCGTGTTCATCTGCGGCGGGTCGATGGGCGGTTCCGCCAGTCTGACGTTTGCGGTCTTGCACCCCGACCTGATCGACGGCGTGGCGTCGTTGAACGGGACGGCGAATCATCTCGAGTACGACAATTTCCAGGACGCAATCCGCGCCTCGTTCGGGGGCACGAAGGCGGAGATACCGCTGGAATACAAGAATCGCAGTGCGGAATACTGGCCCGAGCGGCTGACCATGCCGGTGGCGATGACGGCCTCCGGCAGAGACACGGTCGTGCCGCCTGAGAGTGTGCTGCGACTGGCCGCGGTGTTGCGGGCGCTGGATCGGCCGGTCCTGCTGATCCATCGCCCGGAGGCAGGACACGAGACCAGCTACGACGATGCGGTCGCCGCGCTGGAGTTCGCCCTGCAGGGCGGTGCCGGAGCGGCGCAGGAGGACAGCGTGTCGGGCCGGCCATGCTCGCCGGGCGGGTTTCGCCGGGCTGTCGGTCGCCTCGAGGGAACGTGCATGGGTCTGCCATTGCAGGAGTCCAACGGATGATGAAGCAGGCGAACACCTCTGACGATCTCAAGGCCGGGGACTGGTCCGCCGACTACCACCGTGGTTTCGTCTGGTCCGTGTGTCTTGTCGCGGCGCTCGGTGGTTTGTTGTTCGGGTACGACTGGATCGTGATCAGCGGAACGGACATCTTCTGGGAGGTGTACTTCCAGCTAACATCGAGCGCAGAGATCGGCTGGGCCAAGAGCTGTGCGCTGCTGGGATGCCTGCTCGGGGCGGTCGTATCGGGCGGTCTGAGCGACCGATTCGGGCGCAAGCGGCTGTTGTTGTGCGCGGCGCTGTTGTTCACAGTCTCGTCGGTCGGCACCGCGCTGGCGGACCACTTCGGGGTGTTCGTGTTGTGGCGCATCGTGGGCGGCATGGCCATTGGCTTGGCGTCGAATTTGTCGCCGATGTACATAGCCGAGCTTGCGCCGGCCTCGATTCGCGGGCGCCTTGTGGCGGTCAATCAACTGACGATCGTCATCGGCATCCTGCTGGCGCAGGTGGCCAACTGGTCGATTGCCGAGCCGATGTCGGCGGATGCCACGTCGGAGATGATCCTGGCGTCGTGGAACGGGCAGGTCGGCTGGCGGTGGATGTTCGGCGTGACGGCCGCGCCTTCGTTGCTGTTCCTGTTCGGGATGCTGTTCGTGCCCGAGAGCCCGCGGTGGCTCGTGAAGCGGGGCGAGGCGGACAGGGCGGCGCGCGTCTTGGGCCGTGTGGGCGGGCCGGCCTACGCGGCGGCGGCTCTGGCGGACATTCAAGCCACGCTGGTGAACGAGGTGGGCCGCGTGAACTTCCGGGACCTGGTGGAGCCGCGCATGCGGAAGATCCTGGGCTTGGGGATCATCCTGGCCGTGCTCCAACAATGGTGCGGCAGCAACATCTTCTTCTACTACACGAAGGACGTGTTCCGGGACGCCGGCATCCCGATCTCCGATATCCTGGCGAGCATCGTCGTGATCGGACTGACCAACCTCGCCTTCACCTTCGTGGCGATCGCCACGGTCGACCGCTGGGGCCGCAGGGCGTTGATGCTCGCGGGCTGGATCGGCCTGGCGGCCATGTATGTGCTGATGGGCGGCGCGTACGCGCTGGCGTTCAAAGGGCTGCCGGTCGTCGTGCTGGTCGTGGCGCTGATCGCCTGCTATGCCTGCACGCTGGCGCCCGTGACATGGGTCGTCCTGTCCGAGATCTTTCCCAACCGCATCCGCGGCGCCGCCATGTCCATCGCCGTGTTCGCGCTGTGGGCCGGCAACTTCGTGCTCACGTTCGCCTTCAAGCCGCTGCAGGATCATCTGGGCAACGCCCGGACCTTCTGGATGTTCGCCATCATCTGCCTGGCCGGGTACCTGTTCGTCAGGGTCTTCCTGCCGGAGACCAAGGGCAGAACGCTCGAAGAGATCGAACGCGAGTTGGTCGGCTGAGGCCCGTTGGCGGCCGGCCGCCGGCGCGGCCCACTTGAATCGATAACCGGCGCCTGCTAGAGTACGCGGTTGACAACGTGTGCTGGTGGTCGGCCGCTGGGTCTGAAGCGGCCGACGAACAGGGAACTCCGGTGCGATTCCGGGACGGTCCCCGCCGCTGTAACCGAGTACAAACGCGAACCCGACTCTTTCTGCCATTGCCGTATCAGCGTCGAGAAGGCTAGGGTTCAGGCGGCTCGGAAGTCAGAAGACCTACCAGCACAGAGCGACAGTACTCCTCGTGGGAAGGGGACTTGCGAACGTGGCTTGTGGGAGGCGTGCGGCCCTCGGAAGGTGATGCCCTGGCGATCGCGCTGTGGGCGCGGCCGTCGAGCGATCCATCGAGGCGTCGCGCGGAATGGAATGGCTTTGCGCACGCGTCGCGATCCGGTGCGGTGGCGAGCTTTCACGCTGGTCGAATTGCTGGTGGTGCTGGGCGTGATCGGCGTCCTGCTGGGGCTGCTGCTGCCGGCCGTCCAGGCGGCGCGCGAGGCGGCGCGGCGCACGGGCTGTGTGAACAACCTGCGCCAGATCGGCATCGGGCTGCACAACTACCACGACTGCCTGCACCGCTTCCCGCCCGGGGGGGTTGAGCCGCGACCGGCCTGGCCCCGAGGCCGCCAATTGGCCTGGTCCGCGTTCATTCTGCCTTATGTCGAGCAGCGGCCGGTGTATGACGAGCTCGATTTCGGGCGGGCGTTTGACAGCCCGGAGAACCGGGCGGCCGCGGCGCATGTCATCCCCTTCTACCTCTGCCCGACCGTGTCGCGCGAGTCCAACCTGGTCGACGGCCGCGGCGCTTGTGACTACGGAGGCATCTACGGGGAACGGATCACCAGCCCCAACAATCCGCCGAAGGGCGTCATGATCTACGACCGCGCCTTCCGTATCGCGGATATCAAGGACGGCACCTCGACAACCTTGATCATCTCCGAAGACGGAGGATGGAAGGACGGCCAGTGGATCAATGGCCGCAACGTGTTCGACCAGGCGTACGCGATCAATTGGAAACCGCCGCAGGCCTACCTGATCGAGAACGAGATCCGCAGTGATCATCCGGGCGGCGCATACGGCTTGTTCGTCGACGGAGCCGTCAGGTATCTGTCCGAAACCATGGACCTGAAGACCCTGGCGGCGATCTGTACGCGCGCGCGAGGGGAGATCGTGACCGACTTGTGAATCACCTTGTGAGGCGCTCCAGGCACATCCTGGCGATGTGGAATGGAGCCTTGCGCTATCTGGGAGAAACGAGGTTCAATGATGAGACGCACGATGATGGCAATTCGCGGAATCCTTCTGTGTGGGATCTTGGGTTTGGGGTGCGTGGCAGGCGGGCCGGCGGCGCGGGCGGGCATCGTCGGGTTTGAAGATGTCGGAGCCGCCCTGGGACCGGAAAGTTATTGGAATGGCGAAGCGCGATTCAGTGAGTCCGGCCAGGAAGATGGGACGTTTTCCAGCGGCAGCTTGACGTTCCACAACCATTACGAAATCAACGTCTTCGGCGATTATTCTTATCCTTACTGGGACGGGTTCGCGTATTCCAACCGGACGAACGACCCACTTCTTAAGGATTTGAAAGGCCAGTACCAGGCGGTTCCCGGCCGCGGGGCCGACGACTCGGCAACCTATGGGATCGGCTACGCGGGAGCGTACGGGCGGGTGCCCACGATCGACCTGCCCGACGATCTGGCCGTCGTCTCTCTCAAGGTCACCAACACGAACTATGCCTATTACACGATGTTGGAAGGGGACCCGTACGGCTTCACAGATGCGTTCAAAACGGGCGATTGGTTCCTGCTGACGATCACCGGCAAGGATAGCCAGGGGAATGCGAGCGGCCGAGTGGACTTCTATCTGGCGGACTACCGCTCCAGCAAACCGGCGGACCATTACATCGTTGCCGAGTGGACGGAGATCGACCTGTCGGATTTTGCGGAGGCCCGGTCTTTGCAGTTCACATTGTCCGGCTCGGATATGGATCCCGTGTTCGGTCTCAACACGCCCGCGTTCTTTGCCCTCGATGACATTCAGACCCGCACGGTTCCCGAGCCCGCCTCCGCGCTGCTCTTGAGTGTCGGCAGTGTGGTGTGGTATATCTCGTGGAGGCGCAGCCGCGCCCGCCGCGCCGGACTGGCCTGATCGGGCAGCAGGCGCTGGGAGCGAGGCCGGGTGTAACGCACGCGCCATTGCCTGCACCACCGATTGGAAAGGGCGTGACATGGCTCTTCGACCACGAGTCCGATGCACGGTCTTCGGGGCGGCGATCGGTATCTGGTTGGCGATCACGGGCGCGGTTACGGGCCGAGAGCCCCCCGCGGCCGCGACGGGAGGCGGACTGATTGCGCTGCCCGCCACGGACCTGACCCCGGTCGATGCGGCGGAACTGGGCTGCGAGGAGATTGCGTTTGTCAAGCGCAAGCCGTACTCCTCGGACCACTACTATACGGACATCAACAACGGGACGAGTCCTGACCGGTTCCTGCCGGAAAACGGGATCTACATCTACAACGTGCGGACGGGCGTGGAGCGGCCGGTGGTCACGGGCGCGGATCTGCCGGGCGGGAAGGCCTTCATCGGCAAGCTCGGCTTGTCGTTCGACGCGACGAAGATCCTTTTCGACTGCCGACCGCATCCCGGGTCCGGGTTCCGGATCTGGGAGGTGAACACGGACGGCACCGGTTTGCGACAGATCTCGTTTGCGCCGGAAGACGAGGCCGAGAAGGTGGCGCGCTGGTCCGCGGGCTGGCACACCGACGATATCCATCCCTGCTACCTGCCCGATGGCCGGATCGTATTCTCGTCGACGCGCTGCGAACACACGGTGTTGTGCGGCGGCTCGAGCCACCTGGTGGCGCCGGGGCTGCATCGCATGGAAGCCGACGGGTCGCACGTGGAGCCGCTGACCAACAGCCCGGTGAGCGAATTCTGTCCGGTCATGTTGGATGACGGCCGCCTGATGTATCACCGCTGGGAATACATCGACAAGGGCGCGCGGGTGAGCAAGACGATCTGGACGATGAATCCGGACGGGAGCAGACCGAAAGAGATCTACGGCCTGGCCGATGACACGACGACGGTATACATGTACCCGCAACCCGTGCCGGGCGGCGAGCAGCGCATCGTGTGTGTCGGGACGTGCCACTTCCCGCAGGGCGGCTGCGTCGGCGCCATCATGCTGATCGACTACCGCAAAGGGGTGCGCGTCCGCGGCCCGGATCCGGACGACGCGGATTACCGCGTCCAGGACGGCCGGTACTGCGTGACCAACATCACGCCACACGTGTTTGTCCAGCGGCGTACCGAGCCGGGGTGGCATTTCCTGACCATGACGGGCCACTATGTGCACGACCCCACCGGGCAGCAGGGGCATCTGTACACGCACCCGTATCCGGTGAGCGACCACGCGTTCCTGGTGTCGTACAAGGTCAACCCCGGGGATCACTACCAGGAGGTCCCCAACGCCTATGCGTTGTACCTGATTGACACGCAGGGCCGCCACCGGCTGGTGCATCGCGATGCGCAGCTGTCGTGCTGGCACCCCACGCCGATCATCGCGCGGCCCGTGCCGCCGGCCGTGCGGGTGGAACGCAGCGCGCACTACGCCGCTCGGAACCAGGCCGTGTGCATCCTCCATGATGTCTATCAGGGCATGGAGGGCGTGCAGCGCGGGGAAGTGAAATGGCTGCGCATCAACGAGGCGCTGCCGCGCTACTGGTCCACCGGCCGGCGCTGGGATCCGTCGCTGAGCAGTTCCAGCTGGAAGGCCGCCTTGTGGCCGCGCGTTCAATGGGGCGTGGTGCCCGTGGAGGAGGACGGGTCGGCCCACTTCGTGGTCCCGGCCCATCGCAGCATCTTCTACGAAGCGCTCGACGCGGACTTCCGCGAAATCCAACGCGAGCGGACGTACGTGAATTACGCGCCGGGCGAGATCCGTGCGTGTAACGGCTGCCACGGACAGGCTCAACACGCCGTGCCGCCGTGCGACGGCGCGGCACTGCACGCGCTGAGGCGCGCGCCGAGCGTACCGCAGCCGCAACCATGCGATCTGGTTGAGAACGGCGGCACCGGCCAGCCGGGCCAGGTCATCCACTACCCCACGGATATCCAGCCACTGCTCGATGCCAAGTGCGCGAGTTGCCACGGCACTCAAGACCCGGCCGGCGGACTCCGATTGACCGGGGAAGTGACCGAGTTCTACAACACGTCGTACGAGGAGCTCGCCACGCGCGAGTTGGCCGGCCCGATCATCGCCGAATTCCTCTCGTTTCGCAGCGGAGATCAGGGCAACTACAACGGCGCGTACCTGCCCCCGAAGAGCCTGGGTTGCCCCGTAAGCCCGCTGATCCGGATACTGACCGACCCGGCGCATCCGAAAAATGCCCGGGACGATCACTCCCGGATGCTCACCGAAAACGAACTGATGATCCTCAGCCGCTGGGTGGACTCGAATTACCAGTTCTACGGCTCGTACTTCGGCCGACAGCACCCGCAATGGATGCACCCGGACCCCAACCACCCGGCTTACGACCCCGCCGACTTCCGGCGCAAAGCGACGTTCGAGGAGGCGATCGGGTTCCTGGCCCCCGCCTGGCACCGTTGAATGCCCGCCCTGCGCGCGGCTCGATGAGGGACGTGTCAGACCGGCACAACTCGGGCGCTAATTGTGCGCCCAGGGTCAGCAATCCCGCACCGTCTCGTCGAAGAACCGCAGGTAGTTCTTCCGGTCCGCACCCTCGAGAAACTTGATCGCGGTATTCGGGTGCCGATTCAGCTGGCCCGTGATGTTGTACGGCAAGTAGGGGCCCCAGCTCACCGTCTCACGCAACGGCTCAATGTGGTTCTGCAACAACTCCACAATCGGCCGTAATTTGAACTTCGGATTCCGAAGGAAACCCAGCAGCAGTTCCATGGGGCAGTTCCCCGCCCCACGCCCGAACCCGCCCATCGTCGCGTCCGCGCGATTCGCGCCCAGGATGATCGCCTCGATCGTGTTCGCAAAGCCCAGCTGGAGGTTGTTGTGAGCATGAATGCCGATCTGCTTCCCCGTGTCCGCCAACGCAGTCGTGTAAGTCTTGTACAGCGTGTCCACCTGCTCGCGATACAGATGACCGAAGCTGTCGACGATCACCATCACGCCCGCACGCGTCGGACGGATCGCGTCCAGCACCGTCTCGATCTCCACCTCGCTGATGTTGGATACCGCCATCAGGTTCGCAGAGGTCTCGTAGCCCAGGTCCGCAGCATGCTCGATCATCTCCACAGCCTCGGATACCTGATGGGCGTAGAAGGCCACGCGAATCAAGTCGAGCACGCTCTCCTGGCACGGAACCAGCGACTCCTTCCAGTCGCTCTTGCCTGCATCGGCCATGGCGGCCAACTTCAACCCCGTCTTCTTCGAATCGTGATGACCGAAAACGCGATTCAAATCGGCTTCATCACAGTGCTTCCAAGGACCGAACTCCGATTTCGGAAACAGCCGCGATGAATTCTTGTACCCGACCTCCATGTAGTCGATGCCGGCCGACACGCACGTGTTGTAGACCGCGATCACAAACTCGTCCGATAACTGGTGACAGTTGACCAACCCACCGTCACGCACGGTACAATCCAACACCTTCAACTCGGGACGATACGTAATCCAGGGGGCTTTGTCGGCCATAATGCGTCTCGCGAAGACTGGAAAACTGAACGGCTCCACCCTCTTGGGCGGATGAGTCTGTTCCTGACGCCCCCTGCCAAGCCTGTCACGTGAGGAGGCTCCTCAATTCTGCTTCAAGAGGGGGCGAAAGCAAGTCCGCCACCCACCCGGAAGTCGGGATTGCACCGGCCCTGCGGCCCGGATCGTATGGCCGGACCAGTCGCTCGGCCGCGCCATCAGGTCGTGGGCTCTATTGTCGATTCGGCCGCGTGGGCGACGAAGCACGCCAGGGCAGCGGGTAGGAGCAGGTTCCCGGCGACCATGTAGCGAAAGATAGTGGGCTCGACGGGCACCACGAGCCCACAGTTGGCCAGCCAGTACAGCAGCGCGGTCCAGAACAGCAGATGTGCTTCATGGAAGCGCGCCCGTGCGACCTCAGGTCGCGGGTCCTGCAGGATGCTCGCGTGGCGGCGGTACAGCCGCCAGGCGTGGAGGCCGCAGAACAGGGCGAGGGTCGCCAGGACGGCGACGTTGGTGGCCAGCAGTCGGGCGCTCTCGCTCACCGCGTGCGCCGCATTGAGACACAACCAGCGCAGGTAGCCAGCCGGGCGGCGCCGGAGCACTTCCCATGAGAGCTCGTTCAGGGCCCGATTGACGGCCACCGTGTCGTCCGCGCACAGTTGCCGGGCGGCCGGTACGGCCAGTTCCCAAACGGTCACGTTGTACATACGTTCCATGGCCAGGAAGCTGGCAGGCGGTTCGTATCCGGCGTGTTGCGCGCGTGCCCGCAGGATCTCCTCGGCCAACGGTTGTTGATCCGTCGGCAGTTGGCGTGCCAGGGATTCATCCAGCAATTGTCCGGCGATCCCGATCACGTTATAGCCGCCAAACGACACGAAGCCGAAGTGCCCGACCAGCGTCCAGCGCAGGGCGCAGACGGCCAGCAACGGCGCGGCCATGCCCACCAGCAGCGCCGCCGCCTTGCGCAGCGCCCGCGCGCGCGGCTGATCGCGCCGCCACACCAGCCGATCGAAGAACCACGCCAGGAGCGGCCACAACGGCACGAGGAACAGGTAGGCGGGCCGCACGAGGCAGGTGACCAGGGTGAGCAGGCCGAGCGCCATCCACCAGCGCCAGGCCCGGTCGCGCGCGCCGGCCGCCAGGAAGCAACTCACGGCCACCAGCGCCAGGGATGCGGCCAGCGAGTCGGCCAACAGGTCGGACGTCCAGCGCAGCAGGTCATCGCGGTAGTAGAACGTACTGGCACATGCCAGCGCGACGCCCTGGCGATAACCGCACCCGCGCAGGCCGGCATACAGCGCCCAGACGGCCAGGATCAGGATCAGCAGCTGGAGCAGCGGCACGGCCGCGTGGTCCGGCGCCAGCCGGTCGGCCGCGGCCAGGAACAGGGGATACCCAGGTGTCCGAATGTTCGACCACACGGCCGACACGCTCGACCAGTCGAACTGCTCGTAGGTGGCCGTATCCGGCTGACGCACCGGGCTCAGCCGCCCGGCGGCCCACATGGCGATGACGAGCGTCACGGCTTGCACGATCAACCACAGCGGCGGCTGGCGGAGAATTCGTTTCATGTTGGCAGCTGGCCGGGCGACCAGTACTCGATTTCACACGGCGCCGCCTGGCTCGCAGCGGTGGTTGGGACCGGTAGTTCCCGAGTGATCCACATGCGCCACCAGAGGGCGAACATCAGGAGCGTGAACAGCGGGTAGGCGTAATCGCGCCGGCCGGCCCGGTGCGCATCGAGCATGGCACGCAGCTCGCTCCAGCGCAGCGCGCCAGTCTCGTCGGCCAGCTGCGGCGTCAAGTGCGCGCGCAGCAGCGGCTGCCAGGCGTCGGCCAGCCAGGACTCCAAGGGGACCAGGAATCCCGCCTTTCTCCGCTCCACGATCCCGGGCGGCAGATCGCGCGCCAGGAGTTGCCGCAAGATCCACTTGCCGCGTCCGCGGAGCTTCCACCGCGCGGGGATGGCCAGGCAGGTAGCCAGCACGTCGCGATCCAGCAGCGGCACGCGCACCTCCAGGCCGTGTGCCATGCTCATGCGATCCACCTTGACCAGCATATCGTTGGGCAGGTGGAACGTCAGATCCATATGCAGATGGCGTTCCAGCGGTGTGAGCCAATCCGGCGCGTCGACCAGGGCCGCGGTGTATTGGTGGATCGCATCCAGCTCGCCGGCAGACTGCCAGACCGGGCCGTACAGGCGTTGTTTCACGGCCGGCGAGAGGATCTGCCGCCAACTGGCATGGTCCCGCGGCGGGCTCTGCCGCGCGCCCTCCACGAACCGCCGCGCCAACTGGGGCCAGCCGTACTTGCGCGACGAGGGGGGCAATCGCCGCACGAGCGGCTCGATCAACCAGCTGCGGAGCGCCGGCGGCAGGTATCGGTACCACGGCGCCCACTGGCTGGCCCGGTACGTCGCGTAGCCCGCCAGCAGCTCATCCGCGCCGTCGCCCGAGAGCGCGACGGTCACGTGCCTCCGCGCGAACTGGGCCAACACGTACACCGGGATCAGGGAGTTGTCCGCCAACGGTTCTTCGGCGTGTGCCGCCAGCGTCGGGAGCAGGTCGGCAGCCGCCGCCGGGACGTGCGACACGTGGTGCTCTGCGCCGTAGCGCTGGGCCACCTGAGTGGCCAGCGGCGACTCGTCAAACGTCGGCTCCGCGAACCCGATCGTGAAGGCGCGCACGGGCGGCGGCGCGACGGCGCTCATCGCGCGCAACACGGCGGCCGAGTCCAGGCCGCCGCTCAACAGCGCGCCCAGCGGCACGTCGCTGACCAGCTGCTGCGCCACCGCCGCGCGCACGGCGGTGTCCAGGCGATCCATGCTTTCCGCGGCACTCCACTCGGGCGGCCGCGCAGGGTACGGCAAGTGGAACCAGCGCTGCACCGTGACCCGCCCGCCCTGCGCCAAGAGCCAGTGGCCGGGCAACAGCTGGCGAACCGCCGCGAACCCGGTCGCCGGCGCCGGCACGTACGCGAACGTGAACAGGGCGTCGAGGGCCGCCCAATCCGGGCTGCGCGGCACCTCCGGATCGCTCAGGATCGCCCGGATCTCGGAGCCGAACCACAAGCGCGCGCCGTCATCGCGATAGAACAACGGCTTGATGCCGACCGCATCGCGCACCAGCCACAGCGCGTCGGACTCGGTGTCATAGAGCGCGAAGGCGAACATGCCGTTGAGGCGCCCCACGAGGTCGCGCCCCCACTCGAGATACCCGCGCAGCACGACCTCGGCGTCCGTCTGGGAACGGAAGTGATGGCCGCGCTCTCCGAGTTCCCGCCGCAACTGGCGGAAATTATAGACCTCGCCGTTATGCGCAAGCCATACCCGGCCCTGCTCGTCGGTCATCGGCTGCCGCCCGAGCCGGCTGACATCCAGGATGGCCAGCCGCCGGTGGCCCAACACGAGACGCGGACCGACCAGCAGCCCGCCCCCGTCCGGCCCTCGATACCGCAACGACTCGGTCATGGCCAGGCCGACCGACTCGTTGGGCCGGGAGTTCGGCAATGCCCCGTAATGGAAGATGCCGGCGATGCCACACATGATCCCGTGTTTCCCGTCGTGTCCGCCAGCGAGGTCACTCGCGCCAGGTTCCGTCGTCCGCTGCGCTGCCGGCATCCGCGTCGAGCGCCGTGCTGCCCACGCGACGCGGCGGCAACATGGCCACCGCCACGCAGCCTTGGCCCAAGACGATGACCGCCAACGCCAACCACACGCACGCACACAGCAACGCCCAGCCGCTGAAAGCCACGATGGCCCAGCAGCCGAACAGCACGCTCAACAGCAGCGGCGGCAGGGCGAGCAGCAAGAAGATCTTGATCGGGTTGTACCACAGAATCGCCTCGACGATGATCTGCAGGGCCCGCAACGTGTCTCGGAAATGGTCCACCTTGGAATGACCCTGGCGGCTCTGGTAGTCGATCGGCACGTGATGCACGCACAGGTCGTTCAGCAGGTACACGAGCGTCGCAGTCGTCGTGAAGGAGAAGCCCGCGCAGATCAGCGGGAAGAAGGGCAGCATGTCGCGGCGGCGAAACACACGCAGCCCGGAATTGATGTCGGGGATCTTCTGGCCCGCAGCAAACTCGCTCAACAACCGGAAGAAGAACCGCCCGACGCGCTTGATCCACGTGCCGCGATGATGCCGCCCGGTCCGCGCGCCGACGACCATGTGGAACCGATCGGCCAAGGCCAGCAGTTCCGGCAGCCGATCGGCCGGATAGGTCCCGTCGGCGTCGATGATCGCGATCAGGTCGTACCGCGCGTGTTCGATCCCGGTCTTGAGGCTGCGGCCGTAACCCCGATTCTGCGGATGCTGGATGACCGTCGCCCCGGCGGCGGCCGCCTCGCCGGCCGTCGCGTCGCTGGAGCCGTCGTCCACCACCAGGATCTCGTAGACGACGTCGGCCGCCTGCAGCACACCGCTCAACCGGCTCACGACGTCACGGATGGACGCCTGCTCGTCGTACGCCGGGATCACCACCGACACTTCTGTCATGCCAGGTTACCTCGCATTCGCCCTGCCGCCTGTTCGCCGCCATCCATTATGCCGTACACCCGGTGACCCGTCAGCCCTTCACGGCGTCCGCTCGGTGGTGTCCGGTCGGGGCATCAATCGGCCTGGGGCGCCAGCGGATCGAAGTCCACCTGCCACAGGCGATACCATGCGGCCAGGTCGCCCAACTCGCGCTGCGCACGATCGCTCGGAGCCGCGAACGTCACCCGGCGCGGAGCGCTCAGCGCGGTCAGCTGCTTGACATCGAACGATTCGAGCAGACCGAAACAGAACAGCTCGGGCTTCTCGTTGACGCTCCAGTTCTGTTCGATCACCTCCTTCAGGCTGCTCAGCGCGTCGTGCAATTGCACCTGGCCGATCGCCTGCCGTTCCAGGCCGGCGGCAACCAGGGCCATGACGCCGGTGCGGGGGCCTGTCGCCACGAGCGTCACGGGCCCCGTGCCCCGCTCGACGGCCGACCAGCGGGCCACCGCCGCCACCTGGCTGGCCTGCAGCCCGAGCGGGCGATCGCCGACGGACGCCAGGAGCAGTGCGAACAAGTAGTCGGATTTCGCGATCTTGGACTCGCCCAGATAGAACGGGTCGACCGCCAACACGCGATACCCGGCTCCCAGCAGCGCCGCGACGTCCGACGCCGAGCTCTGCCGCCCGTTGTCGGTCACCACGAGCGCCGTGCGCTGCGGCTGGCCCTGCACGAACTCAACGGCGGGCACGGTCCACAGGTTGTTCATCTTCAGTTGCCAGTATGAGGCGGTGACGCCCCCTTGCGCTTCGTGGCCGATCTGCGTGGCGGTCACCGCGAAGTCGGCTGCGCGCACGAGTCCGCGCAAGCGCGCGACACCGGCCTGCTGCCACGCTTCCGCCGCGGCGGCGTCGGCGGGAAGCGCCCCGTCGCGAGGCAGATCCTGGCAGAGGGCGAGGGCCAGTTTGTTGAAGTCCAGGTTGTCGTCGGGCAGCGGGACCAGCAGCGGCTCAAGCGTCTTGACCTCGCTGTCCGAGGGGATCTCCTGAGGATCGTACGTGTCGTCACCCGGGTGGAAGTAATCACCCAGCATGCGGTAGTTCTGCTGGCGATTGTCGACATCATAGTTGTGCGAGTTGGGCGGATCGTTGTTCACGTGCGATCGCAGCGCCTGCTCTTTGCCGTACAGTCGGAAGATCGGCTGGGCCGCGCTGAGGAGCGGCTCGAGGGCATAAACGGCCTCGAAACAACAGCCGTCGTGCAGGTTGAATGTCAGCAGCGTCGGCCGCGGCGCCATCATGGCAGTCAGATGGGTGTAGTCACAGATCGTCGCCAGGTCGTTGGGCATCTGCTCGGAATCGCCCAGGTCCTTCAAGTGGAATGCCCGCGTCTTGAGACTCGAGTGCCCGGCCACCGGGTTGGCGAGCGCGATGCGCGTGTCGAGGGCGCTGAGGAGGATCGTCTGCCAGCCGCCCCCGGAAAGGCCGGTCATGGCCACCCGCGCCGGGTCGGTGTGCTCATGGTTCAACAGCACATCCAGGCCGCGCTGCATGTTCAGGTAGAAGGGGGCCAGGCCGCTGGTCCCGCACAGGTCCAGCTGGTTCATGCGGTCGTGCTCGAAGCCGGTCCCGACCAGTTGGCCCATGCCGACCCATTCGATGTTCAGTGCCAACATGCCGCGCTTGGCCTGGTTGATGCAGCGGATCTGCTTGGGCGGGAACTGCTTGCCCAGCCGCGTGTGGCCGTTGACGTTCAGGATGGCCGGCACTTTGCCCGTCAGATGCTCGGGCTCGTACAGCAGGCCTGGGACCCACAGGCCCGGCAACGCCTCGTAACGCAGTTTGCGGATGCTGTAGCCCGGTCCGCCCTCGATCGTCTCCAGCCACTCCACACGGGTCGCCGCGTCGCGCCAGCGGGCGGCCTCGCCGCGAAAGACGATCCGGTCGAGCACGGCGGTGCGGATCCGTTGGGCTTCCTGATCCCATTGGGTGGCCGTCTCGACCGCCGGCACCGCCGGCACGCGCTCGTCGCAGTACCACTGCACCTCCGTCATCGACAGGTCCGGCCCGATGATCGTATGCTTCAACATCGCGCCGATCACGGACTCGTCCAGCGCGGCGGTCGGCTGGCCACCGTCCTCGTCCGTGCCGTCCGCCTGCACCTGGAGCGACGTGTGGCACGCTAGGGCCATGCCCGGCTCGTCGGGCGGGGCGGCGATCGCCGGCCAGGTGTTGAGCAGCGCGCCGCATGCGATGGCGGCCTTCAGGAGCATGGCGTGTCGTGCGTTGGGTGTATGGTGCATCTGGAATAAACTCCCTTACGTTCAAGGCGTTGTGTGCGGGCCGAGCCGGACGTCACAAGTCTTGCCGTCCGGGGCGGGTTCGACGCGGACATCGATGTTGAGGAACTGCCGCAGGATTGCGATGTGGGTCCGGGAGTGGTTGGTCAGCGGGACGGTGGTGAACGAGCCGCCGCGCTGGCGGCCGGGGTCGCCCGCTTGCCACGCGCTGATGCCCAACGGCAGCATGAGCTGGTCCGCCAGGTGCGGTCCTACCGGAGCGCCCGACTGCAGGTAAGCCAGCGCGTCCGTGACGACTTCGCGCGCCACCTGCTCGGCCCGTTTGCCGAGCCGGCCGAAGGCGGTGAACAGCTCGGTGACCTGTTCGCTCTGCGCCTCGACCATCACCACGTTGCCGGGCCCGCGCGCCTCGACCTGCTCCAGGACTCCCCACTGATCGTCCCAACCGAGCTCCCGCAGGGCGGTGTTCACCTCCCGCTGAGCGATGTGCATCGGCAGCCCGGCCACCAGCGCGCGGACGCGGCGCAGCACGCACGCGCCGGGCTGCAGGAGGTGGAATCCGGCCAGTGCCGGGCAGGGCTCGACAGTGACCGTGAACCGGCCGCCGCCCGCCGGATAGAACCCATGCCGCTCGAGCCTGGCAGTGACGCGCGGCCCCATGCGACCGATCAGCGGCAGATAAGCCCGCTGCAGGAAATCGAACGGCGGCGCCCATTGGTTGTGCGTGCCGCCTTCGAGCGTCAAGTGCGACATGCCGTCGGCCACCAGCAGCGCGGGCAGGACCGTCTGCAGCACGAGCGTCGCGCTGCCCGCCGTGCCGATGCCGAATTCGTACCGCCCCGCCTGGACCGCCCGGGGCTCGAAACGCAGTGTGCGCGAGCCGACCTTCGCGCCCGTCACCGACCCGCCGCAGACCTCCGCCGCCGCGCGGGCGGCGGCCACGTGCTGCGGCTGGAGCCCCGGCTTGTCACGGCCGGCCCGGATGTCGGTCACCATGACCGGCCGTCGCGTGACCAGGCTCAGCGCCAAGGACGAGCGGACAATCTGCCCGCCTCCTTCCCCTTGGGAGCCGTCGATGTGCAGCAAGTCGGTTGGATGGTGCATGCCACCGCCCTGTTCAGCCCGTCGCGCCCGTGCACCCCGTGTCCAGCCCCGCGGCCGCAGCCGGGGATCGGCGGCGCGTCCCGGGGACACGAACCCGTATTGTTCTACAGACGGCCGGCGTTGCCAATCACCGTTTGTGAGCCGTTGATGACAGGCAGGGCCGTTCCCGGCTACACTTAAGGGCGTTCGGGCCCCGTTCCGATCCCGGCAAAGCAGATCACCCAGAGTGTCTTGAGGGAACCCTTATGGCTGACCACGCTGCCCCAACCGTCACGCGGCGCACCACGCGTCGCCAATTCCTCGCCAAGTCCGTCCTGGTGGCGTCCGCCGCAACGGGTGCCCAGCTGGCGCTGAGCCGCAGCGTCCATGCCGCGGGCAGTGATACGATCCGGCTCGGGCTGATCGGTTGCGGGGGGCGCGGCTCCGGCGCGGCGGTGGACGCCATGAAGGCCGACAGCAACACGCGATTGTGGGCAATGGCCGACGTCTTTGCCGACAAGATCGAGCAGAGTCTCAACAACCTGCAGGGGGCGTTTCCCGACCAGGTCCAGGTCGATCCCGCGCGACGGTTTGCCGGCCTGGACGGCTACCAGGGGGTCATCGAGAACAGCGACCTGGTGCTGATCGCCTGCGCGTCACGCTTTCATGCCCCCTATGCGCTGGCCGCCGTGAAGGCCAAGCGGCATGTGTTCGTCGAGAAACCGGCGGCCGTGGATCCGGCCGGCGTGCATCAGCTCCTGGAGGCGGACGAGCTGGCCAGGCAGAACGGCACGGGCGTGCTGGCCGGACTGACCTACCGCTACCACCTGGGCCGGCGCGAGGCGGTCCAACGCATCCACGACGGCGAGCTGGGCGAAATCGTCGCCATTCAGTGCGACTACCTGCGGGGGCCCTATGGCATGGTGGCGCGCAAAGCGGAGTGGAGTGAACTCGAGTACCAGTTCCGCAACTGGTACCACTTCACATGGCTCTCGGGTGATGACGTGCCCCAGTCACTGATCCACAATCTCGACTCGAACCTGTGGGTGCTCCACGACGAGCCGCCGGCGCGGATCTACGGGTTCGGCGGCCGGTCGTCCCAGTTCGAAGGGGACAACCGGGCGGCCATTGGCACCTCGTTCGATCATCACTCGATCGTCTGCGAATATCCCAACGGACGCCGGATCTACGGTTCGGTACGGACCGCCTATGATTGTTTCAACAACAACGTCGATGTGTTCCACGGGACGAAGGGCCGCTGCGTCTTCAGAGGGTTCGATCCGCCGGTGTTCACCGATCTGACCGGCACGGTGACTTGGAAAGCCGATGCGGATCTCTCGAGGCTGTCCCCGTACGAACTGGAACACCTTGAGTTCCTGCAGTCGATCCGGGCAGGCCAGCCGTTCCAGCGCGGCAAGCAAATGGCGGTCTCCACGCTCGTCGCCGTGCTCGGCCAGGCGGCCGTATACACCGGGCAGGAGATCAAGTGGGCCGACGGGTGGAATTCGGGGTTCGCCTATCCGCCGGAAGGCGCCGTGCGAATGGACATGGAGCCGGTGGTCACCCCCGGCCCCGACGGCTTCTACCCGATCGCCGTGCCGGGCGTTACCAGGCTGCTCTCATGATCCGGGCCGCAGATGCAGGTCGAACCAGTCGGCGAACTTGCACAGGTCCCAGAACATAGTCGGCCAGCCGTGTTGCCCTCGCGGATGGACGACCAGTTCTACGCGGCCGCCGGCTGCCGCGGCGCGGTCGCGAAACCACTCGGATTGCTCCAGCGGCACCAGCGTGTCGGCGTCGCCGTGATAGATGAGCGTCGGGGGGAGGTCCTTCGTGATGAAGTAGATGGGCGAGCATTCGCGGCCGATCGCCTTCCAGGCGGCCATGTCGGTGGCGCGGGGCCCGAAGGCCTTCACGAACGACTTGGGTGGCCCGCCATCGCCCGGATTCTCCGTCGACTGGCCCAGGTTCAACAGGTCGGTCACCGGATAGAAGATCGCCACGGCCTGCACCGCGCTGCTCTCGCGATCCACGGGATCCGGCGCGTCGGCCGGCCCGGGCCCGCCCCGCGTGGCCAGCATCAGGCTGAGGTGCCCCCCTGCACTGCCGCCGCAGACCCCGATCCGCGCGGGGTCCACTCCGTATTCCCGTGCGTGGTGCCGCACGTACCGTACGCCGCGGTGCAGGTCCTCGATGATCTCCATGACCGTCGCCTCGGGCTGTGACACGTGATAGGTCGCGAAGATCGTGTAGCCGCGTCGCAACAAGGGCGCCATCAGCCAGACCGGAGTGGACCCCGCATCGGCCGACTTCCAGCCCCCGCTGACCACGAAGATGACGCCCAGCCCGTTGGCATGCGCCGGCCGGATTACGTCGCAACACAATGGCTTCCCGCCACGCCGCCCATAGACCACGGCGTCCGTGCGCTGCACGTCGGGGTGGAAATACCACCAGGCGGTAAGCGCCAGAGCCAGCATGAGGGTCAGCAGCACACCGATCCCCCACAGGCTCACCCGGATCCAACGCGGCAACGCCAACCAGAGACTGATCATCGGGGGTTCCTCACTTAGCCTTTTCGAACAGGAGCAGGAACCGGTCGGGTGCCGGACGCGGTTGCTCGGACACCAGGATGAACCCCGCGTCGGTCATCTCTTGGATCACCACGTGAGGGTCAATCTGCCGCCGGTGACTGGCGTACCGCCGAGACAACTCGGCCGTGGCCGTCCGATCCAGGACATACACCCGGCCGTCCGGCACGAGCCGCTCGTGCAGCTTGGCCAGCAGGGTCGGGCCGTGAAACAGCAGGTGGTAAGTATCCAGGAAGAACACCGCGTCGATCGGTTCGGGGCCCAAGTGGGGATCGCCTTGATCGGTGAGCCTGGCGGGCAGCGTAACGCCGGCGGGCAGCGGCGGGCGCTCCTCCTTTTGCGTGGCCCACTCCTCGAGCACGATCTCCAGTCCGCCGCCGGACGACCGATCGAGAATCGACGGGATCAGCTCACGCGCTTGTCCCAGGGCGATGATCGCCGGGCAGTGCAGCGGCCGGCCCGGCGGCAGGAGCAGCGCGGCGACCGAGTCGACATCCAGCGGCAGGCAAGGGTCGGCCGGTTGGCCGGGCGCGGTCAGGTTCTCCGGACGCTGGAAGATCAACACGAACGGGTTGTCCTTCGATTCGGAGAGTTCGTCGGCGCAGGCGATGAAGCGGAACCCCTCTTCGCACGCTTCGCGCACAACCGTGGTCTCCGCGATCCAGAAGTGCTTCCGCTCGCGCTGCTCGCGAGGCACCCAGTCGCGGAGCGTACCCCGCAGGCGGTCCACCACCACCAGGTGGCCGCCGGGCTTGAGCGCCCGCCAGATCTCCCGCAGCATCTCACGCGGTTTGGTCATGTGGTGGTAGACCAGGCGCATGTGAACCAGGTCGACACTCGCCGGTGGGATCCTGGGATCCACGTCCGTCCCCAGCACCACGCGCACTTGCGAAAGCTTCCGCTCCTCGGCCGCTTTCTTGAGCGACGCGACCATCTCTTCGGCGATCTCTTCAGAATACACGGTGCCCGAAGGCCCGACGATCTCCGCCAACGACCAGGTGTCGTCCCCCCTGCCCGCGCCGATGTCCGCCGCGGTCGCGCCGTCGCCCAGGCCCAGACGATCGGCCAACGCACGCATGGCTGCGCGCCGGTCGGCCGGACGCTTCGGCGTCGATTCACGAGGCTGGGCAGCGTCGGCCGCCACACCCGGCCCGGCGGCTGCCACGCCGGTTGCCTGCCCGCCTTCCGGCCGCGGGGCGCTTGGCCAGAGCGCGATCGGCAGCGCTGCGATCAGCAGGGCCGGGATCCAGGAAACGATCGGCGGTCCACGCCGCCTGTGCCGACCCGATTCAACAGCAGTCATCTCGAGCGCCTCCTTCATGTTCGAATCTGTCGCGAGCCCGCCCCGACCACCAGCGGCCCGAAGGACCGGGGCAATGGAGACTAACGATGAGGAACGGCGCACCAGAGGCGGGGTTTGGGATAACTACGCGAATTGACCAAGTGCATGGGGATGCGGTTCAGTGCTGCTCGCCAAACCGCAGCACCATCGTATATTCCGGAGTGCGTGCGTCGCCGCCCCGCACGATTACCAGATGCGTGTCAGCACGGTTTTCCCGGAGCGCCTGCCGCAACTTGGCGATCGCCTTTCGCACACGCTGGCTGGCACGCTGAAACTCATCTCCGGTCGCATCCATATCACGCGTGGTTTCCATGCCATCGACCGCACGCTGCACCTCGGCCAGTGACCTCGCGCGCCCGACCGGTTTTGCCAACAGCCAGAATAGCCGGCTGACCTGTGTATCGTGCCCGAGGTAGATGCGTTTGCCAAGGCACCAGGCGATCTTCGGATCGTGTTTATCGCGCCGGATGCCCGCGTCCTCCGGCAGCTTGGGATCGTCTTGCAGTACATCGCTCCCACCCTGGACGGGTATGTCGCCGCGCGCGATGCGGCGGCGGAGGATCTCGCGTTTGGCCCACGCGATGGCCCAGCGGTAGATTCCTGCAATCGTCTGCGCACCGGGCTCCCGTTCCACGATCCGCGCCAGTTCTTCCCATCCTTCCAGATCACGCGGTGGATCAAAGCCATGCGCGCCCAGTTCCACTTCGACCGTATCGCTGGAAGCCGTGATCTCGGCCGTCAGCTGCTGAAACACTTGCTCTTGCTCTGAGCGTAGCGTTCCCAACAGTTTCTCCAGGCCTTGCTGGCGCACGAGCGGCCAGACTCCGCGCAACGCACTCGACACGCCCTGCATCAAGTCCAGAACCTCCCGTTGCGAGGTGCCGACCGCACGCA